>CAVUAI010000042.1:0-26818 GCA_963739385.1 uncultured Alphaproteobacteria bacterium | reverse complement strand
TCGCCTATGCCTGCGGAACGCAGCGGCCGCCGAGCGGTTGACAATTGGTAAACGCGCCGCGGAGGAACGCCCTTAGAAAATCCACAAGGGCGTGCCCAAATCCGAGGCGGCGCACGTCCTGGGCGCCATCACGTCATGAGGAGAATGATATGGGACGGATCCTAGCCTCGCTTGCCGTCGCAGCTTCCCTGCTTACAGCGGCCTCATCCGAGGCCTCGGCATGGGTTTGTCGCGCGGCTGGTCTCGGCTCCGGCGGGTGGGCACGCAGCGTTTCCGTGGTCGACGCCAAGATCTGGGCGTTGCGGCGATGCGAACGCAATAGCCCCTTACCGGTCTGCACGATCCTGGGTGTCGCCCGGGCGGCTAACGCCGATCCTGCCGACCACCAATCATCGACCCGGGCCCTCGCCCGGGGTCTTCATTTTGAGACCGCGGCCTCGATCTCGGCTTTGACGCCGCGCAGCGCCTCCGGGGTGTCGACGTCGACCAGCGCGGCCTTGCCCTCGACCGGCACCTCGATCACTGCCTCGCCATAACGGCTGATGAGATGGCGGGCGCCGACGTCGCCCTCAACCGCCATGAGGTCGGGAAAGAAACGCCGCGACCACAGCACCGGATTGCCGCGGCTGCCCTCGAACGTGGGCGTCACGACGAGGGCGCCGCGATCGGGATCGAAGGCCGCGATGAGCCTGTCGATAAGGGTTGCATCGACCTCGGCATGTCGCCGAGGCCGAGATCGCACCGTCGCACGGCCGGCACCGCAGCGATGCCGGCTTTCAGCGAGGTCCCAAGTCCCTGCGCGAAGTCGGGATTGTGCACCAGGCGAATGGGCAGGCCGGCCAGCGCTCGCTCGACATCCGCACGCTGATGTCCGGTCACCACGATCACGGGCCTGGCACGGGATGCCAACGCTTCCTCGGCGGCGATCCGCACGAGCGGCCGGCCCGCGATCTCTGCGACGAGCTTGTTGGGCCCTCCCATGCGGGTCGAGCGGCCGGCCGCGAGCACGATCGCGGCGATGCGACGTGTCGCCCCTTCCGACGGCTCCGCCCGCGGCTGCGGGCGGGTGACGATCTCCATCAGAAGCCCGCCCACACCCATGCCGGTAATGGCCTTGCGCGGAACTTCAAGACCCGCCAGCAACCGCATGAGAACCCAATCAAAACCGTTTTCCTTGGGTGACCGCGCACAGCCCGGCGCGCCGAGCACCGGGCGACCGCGCGCGTCGGCCACCAGCAACAGATTGCCGGGGTCGACCGGCATGCCGAAGTGCTCGACGCGTCCCCCGATCGCCTCCACGGCGGCCGGAATGACATCGCGCCGGTCGGCGATGGCTGAAGCTCCGAACACGATGACCAGCTCGGCACCTTCCCCCAGGACCTGCTCCATCGCCTCGGCAAGTGCGCGCTGCTCGTGCGGGACCCGCCGCTCGGCGACGATGACGGCGCCGGCCGGCGCGAGGCGCTCCTCCGTCACTTTCAAGGTCTTGTCGATCACCTTGGCGGGGAGGCCCGGCAGGACCGTGGAGACGACGCCGACCTTGCGAATGCGATAGGGCGCGACCCGCACCAACGGGCGCGCCGCGCCGGCGACCGCGAGCGCCGCGTCGCGCGCCTTCTCCGCCACCGCGAAAGGAATGATCTTGACGGTCGCGATCATCTCGCCCGCGACCACGGGCTTGTAGGCCGCGAGTGTTGCGAACGTGATCGACTTGTCGACCTGGTTGAGGCGATCGATCGCGTCCCTGTCCACCACAAGCACGCCCGCGCCCTCGGCGAAGAGATTTGCGCGGCCGGTGAAGGCGCGGTCGACGCGCACCCCCTTGCCTGCGACCGCCGCCGCGATTTCGGCGGCGGCGACGTCTTCCGGCACGTCGCCAGGCTCGATCCGCGCCACCACGATGTCAGCGATGCCGGCAGCCTCGAGGGCGGCAACCTCGGCGGCGCCGATCACGGTCCCCTTCTTCAAGACCAAGCCGCTCTTGCGGATGGAGTGCACCGCGACGGAACCCGCGGCCTCCGCCACCGGCACTGGACCGAACTTCATGGCGCTTTCTCCGGGGACTGTCGCAGCCGCGCGGTGATCTCGCCCATGATCGCGACCGCAATCTCGGCGGGCGACACCGCGCCGATATCGAGCCCGATGGGAGCATGAATGCGCGACAGCGCTCCGTCGGAGAGCCCCTGCGCTTTGAGCCGCTCAAGGCGGCGCCCATGGGTCTTCTTCGAGCCCAGTGCGCCGACATAGAAGCAACCGCGCGCCAGCGCATGGGTGAGCGCGGGGTCGTCAATCTTGGGGTCGTGGGTAAGGGCGACGAAGGCGGTGTAGTGATCGATGTCGAGCGGCGGCAGTGCGACGTCGGGCCATTCCGCGATCACCTTCACGTCGGGAAAACGTTCGACCGAGGCAAAAGCCGTGCGCGGATCGACGATGGTCACGTCATAGCCCAGAAGCCGCGCGATCGGAGCAAGCGCCTGGCTGATATGAACCGCTCCGGTAATGACCAGCTGCGATGGCGGAACGTGCACGGTGAGGAAGACTTGCCCGTCGGGCGTTTCCTCCATGCCGCTCTTGCCGCTGCGGATGTGCTTCTCCAGAAGCTCCTTGAGCGGATCATGCGCGACGTCGGCGGCCTTGACCAAGCGTTGCCGGCCGCTCGCCACGTCGGTCACCACGACCGCGGCGCGGCGCGCGCTGCGTTCCGCATTCAGGGCTTTGAGAATGTCTATCTTCATCCGCGACGCTCCTGCGCGCTCCGTCGGTCCCGCCGGGTTCGCCGCACCTGCATGCCCCTAATCCACCTTCTCCACGTAGACGCGGATGGTACCGCCGCAGGAGAGCCCGACCTTCCAGGCGGTATCGTCAGCGACTCCGAATTCGAGCGTCTTGGGCTTGCCGCTTTCAATCACATCAAGCGCCTCGGTGACCACTGCGCCCTCGACGCAACCGCCCGACACGCTCCCGAGAAAATTGCCCTGATCGTCGATTACCAGATTTGAGCCCACTGGCCGGGGCGCCGAGCCCCAGGTCTCGACCACGGTCGCGAGCGCGACCCCGCGTCCTTGCTGGCGCCAGTCCTGCGCCGCCTGCAGAACGTCCTCGTCGCGTGCGAGCATATTCGCCTCCATTGCCAGACCTCGGTCAACGCCCGCGGGCTGGACGCCGGGTCCATCCCGCCAAGGAGCAAACTTCGACTTCTTTAAGATGGATTGCAACGTAGATCGGGCAAGTCCAACTCTGTGTCTTGCAGCGTTGCAATCGGAGCAGTCCTCGCCTTACAGCGGCGGCGGCAAGCCCGGCAAGAGCATCAAGCCACCTTATCCAACCAGGCCTTCGGATCGCCGGCGCGGGTGCCGGTCGCCGACAGCGCGCGCACCAGCTCGGCTATCGAATCCAGATTGTGGATCGGCCGCAACTCGTCAACATGCGGCACCATGGTCCGGATGCCTTTGGCCTTGGCTTCGAAGCCCGAGAACCGCAGCAGCGGATTGAGCCAGATCAGTCGGCGGCAAGAACGGTGCAGACGATCGATCTCGAAAGCCAGCCGGTCGTCGGGATCGCGCTCGAGCCCGTCAGTGATCAGCAGCACGATCGCGCCTTGCGTCAGCACGCGGCGCGCCCACAGCTTGTTGAAGGCGTGCAGCGAGGTCGCAATGCGCGTTCCCCCCGACCAGTCGGCGACATTCGCCCCGACTGCGGCCAGCGCCTCGTCCGGGTCCTTGGCCTTGAGTGCGCGCGTCACATTGGTCAGCCGCGTCCCGAACAGAAACGTGTGCACACGCTTGCGCGCGTCCGTTACCGCATGCAGGAAGTGCAGAAACAGCCGCGTGTACTGGCTCATAGAGCCGGAAATATCTAGCAGCGCCACGATCGGCGGCGACTTCGTCCGCGGCCCGAGATATTTGAGATCGATCACTGCCCCGCCGGCCTTGAGGCTCGCACGCAGCGTGCGCCGGATATCGACAATATGGCCATGCCGGTGCGGCGCAAGACGCCGCGTTTTGACCTCGTCGAGCGACAGCACGAGACGCTTGATCGCGGCCTTGGCAGCTGCGATCTCCGCCGCCGACATCTGCGCAAAATCCTTCTTCTGCAGCACCTCGCGGTCGGACACGGTGAGGCGGGCGTCGACCTCGACCTCAGGCGGCTTGCGCTCGGGCTCGCCCAGATTCGCAAGCAATGCCTCGCGGACGCGCTGCGCCCCGGGCGGAGGCTTCTCGTCCTCCCGCGGCGGGGCCTGCGGCAGCATGGCCGCCAGGAGCTTGTCGAGAGTGCCGCGCCGGCGAAAGAAGATGCGGAACGCCTGATCGAAGATCAACGAATGATCGTGACGCTTCACGAAGACGGCATGCAGTGTCCAGTAAAAGTCGTCGCGGGTACCGACCCCAGCGGCTTCGACCGCGGCCAGCGCATCGAGCACCGCGCCGGGGCCGACCGGAATGCCGGCTGCCCGCAACGCGCGCGCAAAGTGTACGATGTTTTCGGCGAGACGACCGGTAGGCCCGCCCTCTGTCATGACGCCATTCGTTTTGTCATGGCGGCCTCGGCAATGTAACTTACTCCGCCGCTCTGAGCTCGGCCCGCATCCCTTCGATCAGCTCCTTTGCCTTGCCGCCTTCGATGCGCGCGATGTCGTCCTGATACTTGAGCAGCACGCCGAGCGTATCGGAAACAGTGGCGGGATCGAGCGCGACCGCATCCAGTTCGGCGAGCGCCGATGCCCAGTCGAGCGTCTCGGCCACGCCGGGGGCCTTGAACAAATCCTCCTTACGCAGCGCCTGGACGAAACGTACGACCTGCTCGGAGAGATTCCGGCGGATGCCCGGCACCTTGGCGCGCACGATCTGGAGCTCGCGCTGGGCGTTGGGATAGCCGACCCAGTGATAGAGGCAGCGGCGCTTGAGTGCGTCGTGAATTTCGCGTGTGCGGTTGGACGTGATCACAACGATCGGCGGACTTGCGGCCTTCACGGTGCCGAGCTCTGGTATCGTCACCTGGAAGTCGGCAAGCACTTCGAGCAGGAATGCTTCGAAGGCTTCGTCGGCGCGGTCGAGCTCGTCAATCAACAGCACAGGCGCCCCGGCCGGATCGGCTTCGAGCGCCTGCAACAGCGGCCGTTTGATCAGGAAGCGCTCGGAGAACACGTCGTGCTCGAGCCGCGCGCGATCCTGCGCGCCCTCGGCCTCGGCGACGCGGATGGCGATCATCTGAGCGGCATAATTCCATTCGTAGACCGCGGCCGCGACGTCGAGACCTTCGTAGCATTGCAGACGGATCAGGCGGCGCCCGAGCGTCGACGAGAGCACCTTGGCGATTTCGGTCTTGCCGACCCCGGCCTCACCCTCCAGAAACAGCGGCCGTCCCATCCTGAGCGCGAGAAACAGCACGGTCGCGAGCGACCGGTCGGCGAGATAATCGGCGCCCGCCAGCAGATCGAGGGTGGCGTCGATCGAGGCGGGCAACGAACGTGGCCCAAGCGTCTGGTTCATAGCGCCGAGCTTATAGCCCGTCATCGCCGGATTTGTCTTGCCAAGAACGCATCCCAGCCCCTTCGGCCGGGTAGCGCGCCCGGAACCGCACCAGCGCTGACCGCGCGCAATCCGAGCTTGGACGCTACGGCCAGAATTCAAGTCTGCAACCGCCGTCGGAGCAGGGCCGGGCTCACCCGGCTGCCGCGACCGCCCGGCGCGCCAACACCCCGATCAGGTGGGCGCGGTATTCAGCGCTCCCGTGGATATCGCTCGCCATTCCGTCGGCCGGAACGGTCAGGCCTTCGAGCGATTTGGCACCAAAACGTTTCTTGAGCGCCTCCTCAAATGCCGTCACGCGGAACACGCCGTTGGAACCAGCCCCGGTCACCGCCACGCGGATCTCGGAGCTGCGCTTCGACACGAATACGCCGACCAGCGCAAAGCGCGAGGCCGGGTTTGGGAATTTCACGTATCCCGCCTTGTTGACCTTGGGAAACTGCACCTTGGTGATAATTTCGTCGGGCTCGAGCGCGGTCTCAAACAGGCCCTTGAAGAATTCGTCGGCGGGGATGCGCCGCTTGTTGGTGATGATCGTGGCACCGAGTCCGAGCGCTCCCGCCGGGTAATCGGCATTCGGGTCGTTGTTGGCGAGCGAGCCGCCGATCGTGCCGCGATGGCGGACGGCCGGGTCGCCGATCTTTTCCGCAAGCTCGGCCAGCGCCGGGATATTCTCCTTCACCACGGCCGAGGTGGCGACCTCCACATGCGGCGTCATCGCGCCGATGGTGAGCGAACGTCCCGCCATCTCGATCCCGGTCAGGCCCTCGATCTTCGAGAGGTCGACCAGATGTTTGGGCCCCGCCAAGCGCAGCTTCATGGTCGGAATCAGGGTGTGCCCGCCGGCCAGGAGCTTTGCCTCTTCCTCCTTGGCCAACAGGCTTGCCGCCTGCCGGACCGTCGCCGGCCGGTGTTGGGTGAATGCGTACATCGTGCGTGCTCCTATGCCGCCTTGGCTCTGGTATTGGCCTTCTGCAATGCCCGCCACACCGTTTGCGCGGTCGCCGGCATTGCCAAATCCTCCGTGCCGATTGCGTTGGTGATGGCATTGATGACCGCCACCGGCGCTGCGATCGCGCCCGCCTCGCCGCAACCCTTGATGCCAAGCGGATTCGACGGCGATTTCGTCACGGTCATATCGACCTTTAGCGTCGGAAGGTCGTGGGCGCGCGGCAGGCAATAATCCATGAACGACCCGGTGACGAGCTGTCCATCCTTGTCGTAGACCGCGCCCTCGAGCAGGGCCTGGCCGACGCCTTGCGCGATGCCGCCATGCACCTGGCCTTCCACAATCATGGGATTGACCACGGTGCCGAAATCATCGACCGCGGTCCAGGCGACGATCTCGCTTTCGCCGGTCTGCGGATCGACCTCGACCTCGCAGATGTGACACCCGGCGGGGAACGTGAAGTTGGTCGGATCGTAGAATGCGCCTTCCTTCAACCCCGGCTCGAGCTCCTGGCCGGTAAATTTGTGGGCGATATAGGCGTTGAGCGCCACCTCGCCCCAGGCGGCCGACTTGTCGGTGCCGGCGACCGTGAACTTCCCGTCCCGGAACTCGATATCGCCTTCGGCCGCCTCAAGCATATGAGCCGCGACCTTCTTTGCCTTGGCCTCGATCTTGTCGAGCGCCTTGACGATCGCAGAAATCCCGACCGCGCCCGACCGTGATCCGTAGGTACCCATGCCGAATTGCACCTTGTCGGTATCGCCATGCAGCACGCTGACATTGTCGAACGGGATGCCGAGCCGGTCGGAGACGACCTGCGCGAAGGTGGTCTCATGGCCCTGCCCGTGCTGGTGACAGCCGGTGAGCACTTCCACCGAGCCGGTCGGGTTCACGCGCACTTCCGCCGATTCCCAGAGGCCCACGCCACATCCAAGCGAACCGACCGCCTGGCTCGGCGCGATGCCGCATGCCTCGATATAGGTCGAGAACCCGACGCCGCGCAGCTTGTCGTGGCGGGCGAACTCGCGCTTGCGCTTGCCGAAGCCGCCGTAGTCCGCGATCTCCAGCGCCTTCTTGAGCGACGCGTGATAGTCGCCGGCATCGTAGGTCATGATCACCGGTGTCTGATGCGGGAATTTCCTGATGAAGTTCTTCTTGCGCAAATCGGCCGGATCCACCCCCACCTGCCGGGCACCGACCTCGATCAGCCGCTCGACGACGAACGTCGCCTCCGGGCGGCCGGCGCCGCGATAGGCGTCGACCGGTACGGTGTTGGTGTAGACCGCATCGACCTCGCAATAGATCGCCGGGATTTCGTACTGGCCGGAGAGCAATGTTGCATAGAGATAGGTCGGAACCGACGATGAGAACGTCGACATGTAGGCGCCGAGATTGGCAATGGTCTTGACCCGCAGGCCCGTAATTTTGCCGTCGGCGTCGAACGCCATTTCGGCCTTGGTGACATGGTCGCGGCCATGCGCATCGGTGAGGAACGCTTCCGAACGTTCGGCTACCCATTTCACCGGCCGGCCGATTTTCCGCGCGGCCCACAGGCAGACGACTTCCTCCGGATAGATGAAAATCTTGGAACCGAACCCGCCGCCAACATCGGGCGCGATCACCCGCAGCTTGTGCTCCGGCGCCATGCCGACGAAGGCGGAAATGACCAGGCGCGCCACGTGCGGGTTCTGCGTCGTGTTCCAGAGCGTCAGGTTGTCAGAGCCGGCATCGTATTCGCCGATCGCCGCACGCGGCTCGATCGCACTCGGCACCAGCCGGTTGTTGACGAAGTCCAGGCTGGTCACATGCTTTGCCGCCTTGAACGCGGCTTCGGTCGCCTTGGCATCGCCGAGATGCCATTGATAGATCGTGTTTTGCGGGGCGACCTCGTGGATTTGCGGCGCGCTTTGCGCGCTGGCCAGGTCGGCTACGGCCGGTAACACCTCATAGTCGATCTTGACCTTCTCCGCGGCGTCCTTCGCCTGCGCCAGCGTGTCGGCGACGACCACCGCAACCGCGTCGCCGACATGGTTCGCCTTGCCATGCGCGAGCGCCGGATGCGGCGCCATCTTCATCTGCGAGCCGTCCTTGGACGTAATCATCCACCCGCAAATGAGGTTGCCGATCTTGTCGTCGGCGAGCTCTGCGCCGGTCAGCACTGCCAGTACACCCGGCATGGCGGAGGCGGCGTTGCGGTCGATGCCCTTGATTTTCGCGTGGGCATGGGGCGAGCGCAGGAAGTAGGCGTGGCATTGCCCCGGCCGGCTGACGTCGTCGGTGTAATGCCCCTTCCCGGTAACGAAGCGTTGGTCCTCTTTGCGGCGCACCGCCGCGCCGATTCCGGTTGCGCTCATGGCGGGTCTCCTCCCTGGGTGACGCCGTTCCCTGCCGCAGCTTTCAAGTCGGTTGGACGGCCCCCTTCCCCATCGCCTTGGCGCCGGCTGCTATTGCCTTGACGATATTATGATAGCCGGTGCAGCGGCAGAGGTTGCCTTCGAGTTCATGGCGGATGGTGGGATCGTCGAGGTCGTTACCCTTGCGGTTCACCATATCGACTGCGGTCATGATCATGCCGGGAGTGCAATAGCCGCATTGCAGGCCGTGATGCTCGCGGAAGGCTTCCTGCATTGGATGCAGCGGCCCGTTCGGATCGGCGAGCCCTTCGATGGTGAGGACGTTCGCGCCCTCGAGCTGCCACACGAAGACCGTGCAGGATTTCACCGCTTTGCCATCCACGTGCACGACACATGCACCGCATTGCGAGGTGTCGCAGCCCACATGCGTACCGGTGAGACGCAGGTGCTCACGCAGGAACTGCACCAGAAGGGTACGCGGATCGACGTCATCGGTGACGGCTTTGCCGTTCACCGTCATCGCGACGGCGGACATGGCTTCCTCCTCGAAATCCGGCCGAAGGCCTGGTTTTTCGCACCAACGGGCGGTCCCATCGGCGGATCAGGGCAAAATCGGGTCGATTTTGCCCTGCGGCGTGGTTTGGAACAAGTCAACTCTGGACCTCCGGCGCACGGCCGGTCAAGGGTTTTGGGTTCTTCGGCGGCCCGGCCTGCCGGGATCGCTCATCCCGATTGCGTCACGGCCGCCGCGAACTTGACGAAGAAATCGTCGGCGGTCTTCTTCGCCGCGCTGTTGATGAGGCGCTGGCCGAGTTGCGCCAGTTTGCCGCCGATCTGCGCCTCCACGTCATAGGTGAGGAGCGTGCCGCCATCCTTGTCGGAAAGCGACACCTTGGCGCCGCCTTTGGCGAAGCCGGCCACGCCACCCTCTCCTTCCCCGGAGATGCGATAGCTGTTCGGCGGATCGAGATCGGTAAGCTTGACCTTGCCCTTCCACCGCGCTTTGACCGGCCCGACTTTCACCGTGGCGATGGCCTGGAATTCGTTGTCCGAAATCTTGTCGAGCTGCTCGCTGCCGGGGATGCAGCTCTTGAGCACCTCGGGATCGTTGAGCTTCGCCCACACCACCTCGCGACTGGCGGGCAGCTGAACCTGCCCATTCATGGTCATCGCCATCGGCCGTCTCCGTCTTCTTGACGTCCTGATATAGAGCTTTGATGGGCCAAGTGGAATGCGCTTTCGCGGCGGCTGCCCGAGCTCCCAGCGCCGGTCTGCAATCGGGGTTGGCGGCCGTACGGGGGCAGACTAAAGGTGTGATCTGCGGCGCAATGCCATGACCAGCCCTCTTATTCCCTCGCAGCTTCTCACCCCGCTGATTGCAAGCGCCGCCATGCGCGCCGCTCTCGACGATCGCGTCCGGTTGCAGCGCCTGCTTGATTTCGAGGTCGCGCTCGCCCGGGCGCAAGCCGCGGCCGGAATCATTCCAGCTTCCGCCGCCGAGGCGATCGCAAAGGCCGCGCGCGCCGAAAGCTACGACCTTGCCGCGCTTGGCGAAGCGGCGACGATCGCCGGCAACATCGCCATCCCCGTGATCAACGCCCTCACCGACCAGGTAGCCAAATCCGATGTTGTGGCGGCGGGCTACGTCCACTGGGGGGCGACCAGCCAGGACGTGATCGACAGCGCGGTCGTGCTCGAGCTGCGCGCTGCCATCGATGTGCTCAGCGCGGACCTCGATCGTGCCATCGAAGGCTTCACGACGCTGGCCGGGCGCCATCGCCGCACCGCCGCAGTCGCGCGCACCTGGATGCAACATGCGCTTCCGATGCCGTTCGGGCTCAAGCTCGCCGGCTATGCGGCTGCGCTCGCCCGCTCGCGCGAGCGATTGGCAAGGCTGCGCGGTGAGGCGTTGGTGCTGCAGTTCGGCGGCGCGGCCGGAACGCTGGCGGCGCTCAACGAACGCGGGCTCGAGGTCGCGGAACGGCTCGCTGCAGTCCTCGATCTGCCGCTTCCGGAAGCGCCCTGGCATAGCCATCGGGATCGGCTGGCGGAGGTTGCGTCGGCATTGGCGATCCTCACCGGCACCTGCGGCAAGATTGCCCGCGACGTGTCGCTCCTGATGCAAACCGAGGTCGCGGAAGCGTTCGAGCCGGCGCTCCCTGGGCGCGGTGGCTCCTCCACCATGCCGCACAAGCGCAATCCGACCGCCGCGGCGTCTGCCCTCGCGGCCGCGACCATTGCACCCAACCTGGTTGCGACCATGCTTGCCGCGCAGGTGCAGGAGCACGAGCGCGCGCTCGGCGGCTGGCAGGCGGAATGGCCGACCCTCTCGGCGCTGACGCTCGTCACCTCGGGCGCGCTGGCTGCCATCGTCGATATCGCCGAGGGTCTCGACGTGGACGGCGAGCGCATGCGGGCCAACCTCGCCCAGACGCGGGGCTTGGTGATGGCCGAGGCGGTGGCGTTTGCGCTCGGCGCCAAGCTCGGCAAGCGCGAGGCTCACCGGATCGTTGCGGAGGCCAGCCGCAAGGCTGCCGCAGCCAAGCGCGATCTGCAGGAGGTGGTGAGCGAGGACGATCGCGTGCGACAGCATCTGAGCGCCAGCGAACTCGCCAGGCTGTTCGAGCCCACCAGTTATCAAGGGGTCGCGCAGACCTTCATCGACCGCATCATTGGTTCGCTGCAGGCGGCGCGGCGCCAAGCGTCGAAATAGCAACTGAATTCCGAAGGGAGACATCATGCCTGTGATCGATGCGGACGGCTGTCGGATTCATGTCGAAGTCGAGGGCCCTGAGCGCGCACCCGTGCTGATGCTGTCGAATTCGCTCGGCACCACGCTCAACATGTGGGACCGCCAGGTCGCCGCCTTCACGCAGCACTTTCGCCTCGTGCGCTACGACCGGCGCGGGCATGGTCAGTCGAGCGTGCCCAAGGGCCCCTACACGATGGAGCGCCTTGGCCGCGACGTGCTCGCCGTGCTCGACGGCCTCGACATCAAGAGGACCAACTGGTGCGGCCTCTCCATGGGCGGCATGGTCGGCCAATGGCTGGGCGCGAATGCGCCCGACCGGATCGAGCGGCTCGTGCTCACCAACACTTCCAGCTACTTTGCCGACAAGGCGGCCTGGAACGACCGTCTCAGGCTCGTTCGAGAGAAGGGGATCGCGGCCTTCGCGGCGCCGAACATGGAACGCTGGTTCACCAAAGGATTCCGCGAGCGCTCGCCGGACGCGGTCGGCTGGCTGCAGGCGATGTTCGCCGCCACCCCGCTCGAAGGCTATATCGCCTGCGGCGAGGCCGTGCGCGACATGGACCATCGCGAGTTGCTTCCCAAGATCAAGGCGCCGACCCTGGTCATTGCCGGCAAGCATGATCCGGCCACTCCGCCGGAAGCCAACGAGTACATCAAAAACCACATCCCGGGCGCGCAGATCGCCATGCTCGACGCCGCGCATATCTCCAACGTCGAGCAGCCGGAAGCCTACACCGACGCCGTGTTGGGATTTCTACGCTCGCGGTAACGGCACCTGATGGTCGCAGGATTCAGGTCCTGCGTGATGCGGTCACTAACCGGTTCCCCTCCAGAGGAGCGCACCATGAAGCCTAAACTCGGCCGCGCGACCCTTGCGCTGGCGCTTGCCTATGCGCTCGTCGGCTGGTGCGCGGAGGGCCGCGCCGAACCTCTCATCACGCAGGGCGTCGGAATAGCCAGTTGTGGAAAGCTCGCAAACGACCTCAAGCCGAGCCAAGGGCTCAATCACCCGCCGAACTATCTGCTGTTCTACTGGGTGCAGGGCTACGTCAGCGCCGCGAACTTTCTTCTGCTGAACGAAAATCACAATTTCATCGATATGAACGAAGTGACTTCCGAAAAGATTCTTCAGGCTGGTGTCAGACTTCTGCAAGGCCAACCCTCAGGACAAGCCGATCAGCGCGATCGACAAATTCATCCGCGAAGCAAAGAAGGTCGACGTGCCCGAGAAGGACGTCTTTAACCCGTGGCCGGAGTGAGCCTTGCGCGGCTGAGCCAGCCCGATCATCCACCGCGGGCGGCGCGAAACTCGTGCGGCGTCGTGCCCGTCTGCTTGCGAAAAAAGCGGGCGAAGTGGGACGGATCGGAGAACGCGAGGTCGTATGCGATCTCGTGGATCGGCTGGTTGGTGAATACAAGCTGGCGCTTGGCCTCGGTAAGCACGCGCTGGCGGATCAGGTGGCCTGCGGTGACGCCGGTGGCGCGCCGGACGTGATCGTTGAGGCGATCGACGGTCATCGCGAGCCGGTCCGCGTAGAAGGCGAGCTGCCGCTCTTTCTGGAAATGCTCCTCGACCAGCTTGCGCAACAAATCAACTGTGGCGCCGGTCGGTTCGAGCGCGATCGCGTCCGCGCCTGCCCGCGCCCGGCTCGCCGCCAAGCGGGCCACCTCCACGGCAATCAATGCCAGCAGTCCCCGCATGGCGATCCGAAATCCGGGACGCGCAAGGAACCGCTCCTCGTGCAGCTCAACCGCCAGCCTTAGAAGGCGATCGCTCTCGACCTCGCCGAGTGGCACGACCGGTTCGGCCGCAAGCGCCTTGAGGCGCGCGAGCGCTTCACCGCGGCGATCCCCCATCGCCTCCGCGACGTCCTCGGTGAACGTCATCACCCAGCCGTCGGTGGTCTCCGGCCGAAAGCGAAAGCCATGCGCGATGGTGGCGGGCACCAGGATTGCGCAGGGCGCCTCGAAGGCAATTGCGGCTGCTTCGAACGTCATCTCGCCGCCGCCCCGCTCGATCGCAAGGATCTGGAACAGGTTGCGGTGACGGTGAGCACGAATGGTCCAATCGTGAATCGCCGAGCGTGACGCAATCGTCTCGATATGGATGAAGTCGAAAGCCTGATCGTCAGGCGGATCGCCGTAGAGGTGGAACAGCGGAAGCGCAGTCGCGGCCATGTGAAATCATAGGCCAGCTTGGTCGCGGAGAAAATGTCTGGAAGCGGCCGCGGCACGACTGCCGCCCTTAAATAAAAAAGGCCCCGCCGGAACGGCGGGGCCTTCCTGTTCAAACGATTACGGGGGGTCAGCGATCCGTTCCGCCGCGCTGGCCACCTTGATCATGGCCGCCCTGACCCGGCTGCTGGCCCGGCTTGTGCTGACCGCCGCCCTGCTGCTGCTGGCCTGGCTTCTGTCCACCGCCACCTTGCTGCTGACCCGGGCGGGGATTGTTCTGCTGCTGTTGGTTGGGATTTTGTTGGTTCGGATTGTTCATGACTGACTCCAATGATCTCCCCCGGGGCAGAAACGCAACGAACCTGCGAAGGTTGCTTTGTTCATCCGCGATTTACGCCGACCGGCTGCAAAAATTAGCAGCAGCCTTCGCGGTATTTTCGCCACATTTTTCCGGCGCGAATCTCACACACGCTTGTACGCGCGGTCGTGATAGACCAGCGCCGGACCGCCAGGTCCGAGCCGTACAGTCTCGACCGCGCCGAAGAACACGTTGTGACTCCCGACCGACCGCACCTCGACGATGCGGCAGTCGAACGCGATGACGGCGGGGACGAGCACCGGACTGCCGGTCGACAACGTCGTCCATTCACCGCTGGCGAACCGGTCGCCTCCAGTCACTCCAGTGCGACCCGCGAACACGTCGGCGATTTCCGCTCCGCCGTCCCCCAATGTGTTGACGCAAAATACGCCGTTCTCCACCACGACCGGATTGGTCTGGCTGCGGCGATTGAGGCACATGAGCAACGTCGGCGGCGCGTCCGAAACCGAGCAGACCGCGGTTGCGGTCGCCCCCGCCTTGCCGCCCGGACCGGCGGTGGTGATGACATGGACGGCAGCGCCGAGCCGGCTCATCGCTTCGCGGAACGCGGTTGGCTCGACCGTCCGTACGATCTCCGGTCCCACCGCCGTAAACGCGCCGTCCATTGCGTCGTCGGGACGTTGGTCGATCCAGCTCATTGGGCTCTACTCCGCGGCGCGCTTGATGCCGCCTACCCCCGGATAGGCAACATCGTCCGGATCGAGCCAGGCCGCATCGCGCCAGCCGTTCTCGTCGTAGTCGGAGAGGCATTGCTCCGCCAACGCGACCATGCTGTCGAGCGTACCGGTCAGGCGTGCGTTCCACAGCGCCTGGATACGTATGTCCTCGTGGTTGCCGGCGTAATTCATCTCGTAAAGCTCGTGGCGGCCCCCAAACTCAGTGCCGATCGCGTCCCACAGGAGCTTCATCACCTTGATGCGCTCCTTGTATCCGATGCCGTAGGAGCCGCGCACATATTTCGCGAGATATTTATCGATGGCTGGGTTCTTGAAGTCCTTGGCTGACGAAGGCAAGTAGATGAGGGAAGAGGCGATGATCTTCTCCACGATCTCCTTGACGCGACCATAGGCTTCGCCTGCGAACACGCGGTAACTCGAGCCCGACTGCAAGTTGGGAAGCACGGCACCGTCGACCCAGGCGGTGGGATTTGCCGCCATGGCGTCGGTCAGCGCCCAGAACAAATTACGCCAAGCGATGACCTCGCCGAGCATCGCCTGATTGCCGCGGAACTCATCGGCGCCCGCCGTGCGCAACGCCTTGACGAGGGTCCCGACCAGAAAATCGAGCTTGACCGCGAGCCGCGTGCAGCCCTGGAACTGGTAGCCGGCGAGAAATCCGGACTGCGGAAAGAAGGTCTTGAGCTTCTCCAGATCGCGGTGCAACAGCACGTCCTCCCACGGGACGAATGCGTTGTCGAAAATGAAGATGGCGTCGTTCTCGTCGAAGCGCGACGACAGCGGATAGTCGAAAGGCGTGCCCATGACACTCGCCATCATCTCATACGAGGCGCGGCAGATGAGCTTCACTCCCGGCGCGTTCATCGGCGCGATGAACATCACTGCGAGATCGGTATCGTGGGTGGGCACCGCGGCATTCTGGCCGAGGAAGTTGTAATGGGTCAGCGCGGATGCCGTCGCCACCACCTTGGCGCCGGACACGTAGATGCCGGCGTCGGTCTCCTTCTGAATGGTGATGAACACGTCCTTGACCTGATCGGCCGCCTTGGCGCGGTCGACCGGCGGATTGACGATGGCATGGTTCATGAACAGCACGTTTTCCTGCGCTCGCCGGTACCAAGCGCGGGCGTTGTCGGAGAACTTGCCATAGAACTGGTGATTGGCCCCAAGCGTGTTCATCAAGGAGGCCTTGTAGTCGGGCGAGCGCCCCATCCAGCCGTAGGACATGCGCGCCCACTGCGCGATGGCGTCGCGTTGCCCGATGAGTTCCTCGCGCGAGCGGGCGACGCGGAAGAATTTATGGGTGTATCCGCCTGACCCGGTATCGGTGGGCGAGGTCAGAACCTCCTTGGTCTTGGGATCGTGCAAGGCGTCGTAGAGCCGGGCGATCGAGCGCGCGGCGTTGCGAAACGCTGGATGCGTGGTCACATCGTCGACGCGCTCGCCGTAGACGTAGACCTCTCGCCCGTCGCGCAGGCTGGCGAGATAGTCCGCGCCCGTGAACGGCTGCCCCTTTACGCCGATGGAGTCCTCGGACTTCGTGGGGCTCATGGCGGCGGGCTCCTACCACACGTAAATTCGCGGCAGCAAGGCACTCGCAGCGCCGAGTGTCAATGCATGCTGACAAACGCGCGATCCCGTCCTGGCCCCCAAGATTAACGAGGAGGCCGCACGAAAGGCGGCCTCCTCAGTTGTCGCCCGGATGGACTCTCAAAACCTAGCCGACCGGCCCGGCTAAACGCCGCAGGCGACCCGTCAATCAATCTGCCGATTGCCCAGATCAGAACACGATCGAATCGGCTCACAAACACGCTAAAAGCCCAGCTAACGACCGGCTCTTCTCTCTCTTGCATCGTCGGACAGACAACTCCGAAGCGGGAACCTTGGTTCCTCCCCACCACCAACCACTCGCGGCTCCGCCCACAGGGCTCAGGGGGCCGGACGCTCCGCCGTTGCTGGTCTTGCGGCCCCCTGATAGAGCTTCATCCGATTTGCCGGATCGTTGGGGGGACGCCTCGACAGGGGCCGCGCGGGCATGGAAGTTTTCACCCAGCAACTCATCAACGGCATCACGCTCGGCTCGATCTACGGCCTTATCGCCATCGGCTATACGATGGTTTTCGGCATCATCGGCATGGTGAATTTTGCCCACGGCGATGTCTTCATGGTGTCGGCCTTTATCGCGCTCATCACCTTCCTCGTACTCACGACCTGGCTCGGCATCGGCTCGGTCGTGCTTGCGCTTTTCATCGTCCTCATCGTCGCAATGCTGTTGACGTCCCTGGTCAACTGGACGATTGAGCGCCTCGCCTATCGTCCGCTGCGAGGCTCGTTCAGGCTTGCGCCGCTGATATCAGCAATCGGCATGTCGATCTTTCTGTCGAATTTCGTCCAGGTCGCCCAAGGCCCGCGCGTCAAATCGGTCCCGCCCTTCTTCAACGAGGTGATCGTGCTGATGACGAGCAGCGACGGCTACGACGTTGCCGTCTCGTACAAGCAGATCGCTGTCTGGCTGGTGACGGTGGCGCTGCTGTTCGCCTTCTGGTTCGTGGTCAGCAAGACCGCTCTCGGGCGGGCGCAGCGCGCCTGTGAACAGGATCAGAAGATGGCGGCGCTGCTTGGCATCGATGTCGACCGCACCATCTCGATCACCTTCGTGATCGCGGCGGCGCTCGCCGCGGTGGCCGGCACGATGTACCTCGTGTATTACGGCGTGGTGAGCTTCGCCGATGGCTTCGTGCCGGGCGTGAAAGCGTTCACCGCCGCAGTGCTGGGCGGCATCGGCTCGCTGCCGGGGGCCGTACTCGGGGGTCTCCTGATCGGCCTCATCGAGACGATGTGGTCGGCCTATTTCTCCACCGACTACAAGGACGTCGCCGCCTTCTCCATTCTCGCCATCACCATGATCTTCCTCCCTCAGGGGATCCTCGGCCGGCCGGACGTGGAGAAGGTGTGAGATGGACGCAGCGCCGCCCGCCGCGCGGGTCGATATCGTGCGCGCGCTGCGCGAGGCGGTGCTTGCAGGCCTTGTCGCATTTGGCCTGTTCCTGCCGCTGATTGGCTTCAACACCGTCCAAAACATCCACAACGAGCTCGTTCTTGAGACCCGGTGGCCTCTGCTCGCCGCGCTGGTGGCCATCATTGCCGGCGGCCGGTTCCTGCAAGCCCTCCTGATTGCTCCCTGGCTCGCACGCCGGACGCAGCGCGGGCGGCACGAGCATCCTGCGCTCGCCGCCTGGCGCGGCCGGCTCGCGCACTGGGTGATGCCCCTCGCGCTGGGTTTTGCGATCGTCTATCCCGCCGTCGCGCTTTCGCTCGCGGGTTTCCAGGGCGCCGTGAAGTGGATCGACAATTTCGGCGTCCAAATCCTGATCTACGTGATGCTCGGTTGGGGACTCAATATCGTGGTCGGGCTCGCGGGCCTGCTCGACCTCGGCTATGTGGCCTTTTACGCGGTCGGCGCCTATTCCTACGCGTTACTGGCGACGACGTTCGGTCTTTCGTTCTGGCTGCTGTTGCCGCTCGCCGGCTGTCTTGCCGCGTTCTGGGGCATCCTGCTCGGCTTTCCGGTGCTGCGGCTGCGCGGTGACTATCTCGCCATCGTCACGCTCGCCTTCGGCGAGATCATTCGTCTCGTCCTCATCAACTGGGTGCCGGTGACCAACGGCTATGCGGGGATTTCCAGCATTCCCCGGCCGACCTTTTTCGGTATTCCATTCAATGCATCCGACGATGGCTTCGCGGCCCGGTTGGGCCTCGAGTTCAGCCCGATCTACCGTACGATCTTCCTCTATTACCTCATCCTTATGCTCGCCCTGGTCACCGCCGCCGTGACCGTGCGGCTGCGGCAGCTGCCGATCGGACGGGCGTGGGAAGCCTTGCGCGAGGACGAGATCGCCTGTCGCTCACTCGGCATCAACACCACCAATACCAAGCTGACCGCCTTTGCCACCGGAGCGATGTTTGCCGGCTTTGCCGGATCGTTCTTCGCCGCGCGGCAGGGATTCATCTCGCCCGAGAGCTTCACCTTCATGGAATTGGCGGTGATCGTCGCCATCGTCGTGCTCGGCGGCATGGGAAGCCTGGTCGGCGTGGCGCTCGCCGCGGTGATCATGATCGGCGGCACCGAGATCATGCGCGAGCTCGACTTTCTCAAGATCGTGTTCGGCAGCGACTTCGATCCCACCCAATACCGCATGCTGCTTTTCGGCTTCGGGATGGTGCTGATCATGATCTGGAAACCGCGCGGCTTGATTTCGACGCGCGTCCCCTCGGCGTTCCTGCATGCGCGCCGCCGACAGACGTCCTCCCTGCAGGACATCGAAGCGGCGAAGGCGAGACGGCTGGCGAAGGACCAGCGATGAGCTCCGCGAACCTCGATGCAGCGCCCACCGAGACGCGACCGGCAGACATCGTTCCGGCCATGAACCCTGCGCCCGTCTTGCGCGTCGAGCACCTCACTATGCGGTTCGGAGGCCTGGTCGCCATCAACGATTTCTCCTTTGCCGCCTCGCGCGGCCAGATCACCGCGTTGATCGGGCCGAACGGTGCCGGCAAGACCACGGTCTTCAATTGCATCACGGGCTTCTACAAGCCAACCGAAGGGCGCATCGCGCTGCAATTCGGCGATCACGGCGTATGGGCAGACCTGGGCGCCTTGACCGAGCGCGGCGCCCGCACCATTACCCGCGGGGATGGCCAGCTGTTCCTGCTCGAGCGCATGCCGGACTACCTCGTGACTCGCAAGGCCCGCGTTGCGCGCACGTTCCAGAACATTCGATTGTTCCAGGGTATGACGGTGCTGGAGAATCTTCTCGTCGCACAACACAATTCGCTGATGTGGGCGTCGGGATTTACCGTGCTTGGGGCGCTGGGGCTGCGAACCTACGATCGAGCCGAGCGGGCGGCGATCGAGAAGGCCCGCTACTGGCTCGACCGGACCGCCCTGACCGAGCGCGCCGACGATCTCGCTGGCGAGCTGCCTTACGGCGGCCAGCGTCGGCTCGAGATCGCACGCGCCATGTGCACGGACCCGGTGCTGCTCTGCCTCGACGAACCAGCTGCCGGCCTCAATCCGAACGAGAGCGCCGAGCTCGGGGATTATCTCCGTGCCATCCGCGAGGAGCATGCGACGTCGATCCTTCTGATCGAGCACGACATGACGGTGGTGATGGAGATTTCCGACCACATCGTCGTCCTCGACCATGGCCAAAAGATTGCCGACGGCACACCGGAAGACATTCGTAACGATCCCCGCGTGATCGCCGCCTATCTCGGGGTCGAAGAGGATGAGGTCGGGGACGGCGAGAGCGAGCTACGGTGAGACGAATGGCGGCGCAGCGAGAGCAATGATGAAGAGCCTGCTGTCATCTGCGCTGCTGGTGCTGTCCGCCGTGACCGCCGCCGATACTGCCGGGACGCAGCCCTATCCGACGCGGCCGGTCACGTTCGTCGTGCCGTTTGCGCCTGGTGGTGGCACGGAATTCCTGGCGCGCCTTTTGGGACAAAGGCTGGAGCAGCGGCTCGGCAAACCGTTCGTGGTCGAGAATCGCCCGGGCGCCGGCGGCGTGACGGGGGCGGTATCGGTCGCCCGCGCCGCACCCGATGGCTACACGATCCTCATGGCCCCGGCTCCGGTCATGGCGATCAACATCAGCCTGCACAAGAAGCTTCCCTACGACCCGGTCGGCGACTTCGTGCCGCTCGCGCTGGTGGTCTCGAGCCCCTACGTGCTCGTGGTCAACCCGTCGCTGCAGGTACACACGGTGTCGGACCTTATCCGGCATGCCAAGGACAGGCCTGGCCGGCTCTCGTTCGCATCAGCCGGTCCCGGCACCCCTCATCACCTCTTTCCGCAGCTATTCAAGACCCTCACCGGCATCGAGATGAATCATGTGCCCTACCGCGGCTCCGTGCCCGCCCTGACCGATGTTGCCGCCGGCCATGTCGAGCTCATGTTCTCGGACATCCCGCCGGCGCTCAGCCTCATCAACGACGGCAAGGTGCGCGCGCTCGGCGTCTCCACCAAGGAGCGCGTCCCCGTGCTGCCCCAGCTTGCACCGATCGCCGAGCAGGGCGTGGCCGGTTTCGACGTCGCATCCTGGCAGATGGTGGTGGCGCCCGCGGCGACGCCCAAGGACATCGTCGAGCGCCTGCATACTGAGATCAAGGATTTCATGGTGCGGCCTGACGTCAAACAGCATGTGGCCCAGATGGGCCTGCTTCCCATCGACACGCCCTCGGTCGCCAATCTGCCGATCTTCGTACGGACAGAGATTGCGCAATGGAGCAATGTCGTCGAGCAGGCCGGGATCGCCGGCTCGCAATGACGATGGCACCGGACGACGTCCACGCAGACGTGGCACCGGGCGCGCGACCACGAAGGCCAAACGCGATGACCTCGCCGCTCCTGTCCGTTCGGGGAGTGAAGGCCTATTACGGCCATATCGCTGCGCTGCGCGGCGTCGACATCGAGGTCGCGGAAGGCGAGATCGTTGCCCTGATCGGCGCCAATGGCGCTGGCAAATCGACATTGATGATGACGATCTTCGGCAATCCGCGCGCCAGCGAGGGCAGCATCTGCTTCGCGGGCAACGACATCACGCATCTGCCGACGCATGAGATCGCACGGCTGAAAATCGCGCAGACGCCCGAAGGTCGCCGCATCTTCGTCCGCATGACCGTGATGGAGAACCTGCAGATGGGTGCCGCAATCGCCGGCGCCACGCACTTCCAGTCCGACCTCGAGCGAGTCTTTGTGCTGTTTCCCCGTCTCAAGGAACGCATCGACCAGCGCGGCGGCACGTTGTCGGGCGGCGAGCAGCAGATGCTGGCGATCGCTCGCGCGCTGATGAGCCGGCCCCGGCTTCTGCTGCTCGACGAGCCCTCGCTGGGCCTGGCGCCGCTGATCGTGCGGCAGATTTTCGCTGCGATCAGAAAACTCAACGCGGAGGAGAAGCTGACCGTGTTCCTGGTGGAGCAAAACGCCTTCCACGCACTGAAGCTCGCCCACCGCGGCTACGTCATGGTCAATGGCTTGATCACGTTGAGCGGGACCGGCCGAGAGCTGCTGGCGCGGCCAGAGGTCAAGTCTGCCTATCTGGAGGGCGGCAGGCGCTGACGCTGGTAGATCGATTGCGCTTGAGCGGGGTGCCGCCCCACGCTTGAATGCATTGCGAATGCCGCGTTTGAGGTTACCGTGCACGCAGCCCGGGAGCGTGGGGCTTGCGCTGAGGGCTCACTCGCGAACGGCGCGGACGACGAATCGCCTATGCATATCTCAATTCCCGAGCTCCTTTCCGACGAACACTCACTGGGGGTGTTCGCCCTCGTCAGCGTATTGATGGGGGGAGGCGCCGCCTGGCTCGCCGGGCGCGCGCTCGCGGCGACTTGGCGGCCATGGTGGCATCTCGCGCTCTATATGCTGATCCTGAGCCTTGGCGTGCGCTTCATCCACTACGCCCTGTTCGACAGCAAGTTCTTGTCCATCCACTATTATCTGGTCGACTACTTGGTTTGCCTGGCGTTCGGCTCGCTGGGGTTCCGGCTGATGCGGGTCAGTCAGATGGTCACCCGCTACGGGTGGATCAACGAGCGTACGGGGCTGTTGAGCTGGCGCCGCCGCGACCATTCGACAACCGCCGAACGGTCAAAATCCGGATGACATTTCCTCTGTTTGCGGATTGAATCGCGGCACGAGGCGGCTCGCCGATGCGACGTGCCGCTGCGCGTTTTCATCCAGAGGTGGACACTATGAGACATTGGCTCAAGCTCAGCCTTGCCGTTGGTCTTGGCGTTGCGTTCGCGACATCCGCGTCGGCGCAGGTCAAGATGGGCGTCGCGGGCCCGCTCACCGGCGGCAGCGCTGCCTTCGGCGCGCAGCTCAAGAACGGCACCGAACAGGCGGTCGAGGACATCAACGCCGCCGGCGGCATCCTCGGACAGAAGATTCAGCTGTTCGTGGGCGACGATCGTGCCGACCCGAAAGAGGGTGTCTCGGTCGCCAACAAGTTCGTCGGCGAAGGCGTCAAATTCGTCATCGGCCATTTCAATTCCGGCGTCACCATGCCGGCGTCCGAGGTTTATCAGGAGAACGGCATCCTCGAGATCACGCCCGCCGCCACCAATCCCCGGGTGACCGAGCGCAACATGTGGAACATCTTCCGCACATGCGGCCGCGACGACCAGCAAGGCGCCGTCGCGGGCGCCTATATTCTCAAGAATTTCAAGGGCAAGAAGATCGCCATCATCCACGACAAGACGACCTATGGCCAGGGGCTCGCCGACGTCACCAAGGCCACGATCAACAAGGGCGGGACGAAGGAAGTCCTGTACGAGGGCGTCAACAAGGACGACAAGGACTTCTCGGCTCTGGTGTCCAAGGTCAAGGCCTCCGGCGCTGACCTCATCTATTGGGGCGGACTGCACGACACCGGCGGATTGATCCTGCGCCAGATGCGCGCGCAGGGCGTGCGGGCGCCGTTGATGGGCGGCGACGGCATCACCGACGACGAGTTCGCCTCGATCGCCGGGCCGGGCGCCGAGGGCACGCTGATGACCTACGGGCCCGATCCGCGCAAGCGGCCGGAGGCCAAGGACGTCGTGGCAAAATTCCGTGCCAAGAATTTCGAGCCGCAGGCCTATACGCTTTACAGCTACGCCGCCGTCCAGATCATCAAGCAGGCCGCCGAGGCGGCGAAATCCCTCGACCCCAAGAAGGTGGCCGAGCAGATCAAATCCGGCATGAAATTCAAGACCGTGATCGGCGACCTGTCCTACGACAAGAAGGGCGACGTCACGCGCCTCGATTACGTGGTCTATGTCTGGAAGAAGGACCCGAGCGGCAAGATCACCTACAGCGAAATCGACTGACGTCATCGCTCGGTCTGGAAGCCGCCTCCGCGCGGGGCGGCTTTCTTCTCCCCTCTCAGCCGATGCTCTGCAGCGCGGGAAAAGCTTCGATCAACCAGCTGTTCAACTGCGTGAAGAAGCCGGCGAGGAAGGCGACGCCGGTGAGCACCAGCAATGCCCCCATCGCGCGCTCCACGTGGGCGAGATGCCCACGAAACCTTGCGAGAAACGCCGCGAACGGCTCGACCGCAAACGCCGCAATGATGAACGGCAGGCCGAGTCCGAGAGAGTAGACCGCGAGCAGCCCGGCCCCTTTGGCGACGGTGGCCTTGGAGGCCGCGACGGCGAGAATTGCTGCCAGGATCGGGCCGATGCACGGCGTCCATCCGAGCGCGAAGGCAAGCCCCATCACATAGGCGCCCCAGAGTCCCACCGGCTTTGCCACCTCCATACGTGCCTGCCGGTACAGGAGCCCGATCGGTGTGAGGCCGAGGAAATGCAGCCCCATGACGATGATGATGACGCCTGCAATAATGGCGAGTTCGTTCGAATAGAAACGCAGCAGTGCGCCGATCACGCTGGCGCTGGCACCGAGCGCCACAAACACCGTCGAAAACCCCGCCACGAACAGTACCGCCGCAATGACGGTGTCGCGCTTGACCTGGGGAGGCCGCTCCTCCGCCATTCTCTCGAGCGACGTGCCGGCGAGATAGACGAGATAAGGCGGCACCAGCGGCAGGACGCATGGCGACAGAAAGCTCACGAGCCCGGCAAGCAGCGCGGCGAAAATGGTGACATCGGCGGCCATGGCGCCTAGATGCGATGCATCCGCGTCCTGAGGCAAGACGCCAATGTCCGGTCTCGCTCGGATGTGATGTTGCGGCGCTCTGGTTCCCGCCATCGGCTGCGGCTACGGTGCAGCGACGCGATCGAAGGCGCAATGACTGCACGCAATCTCATCACCGATGTGGCCGGCGTCCTGGTCGGACAGGCCGACGACGCGCGGCTCGCGTCCGGAGTGACGGCCATCGTCTTCGAAGAGCCGGCCGTCGCCGCCGTCGACGTGCGCGGCGGTGCGCCGGGCACGCGTGAGACCGACCTGCTCGAGCCGCACCGGACCGTCGAGCGCATCGACGCCGTGGTGCTTTCGGGCGGCTCAGCCTTCGGCCTCGATGCGGGCTCGGGAGTACAAGCGTTTCTGCGCGAGCGCGGCCGCGGCTTCGCCATCGGCAACATTCGCGTCCCGCTGGTGTGCGGGGCCACGCTGTTCGACCTGCTCAACGGCGGCGACAAGGATTGGGGACGCTTCCCGCCCTACCGGGATCTGGGCTACGCGGCCGCCGCCAAGGCAGCCCAGGTCTTTGCACTCGGGACCGTCGGAGCCGGCTTCGGCGCGACCACCATCACGCTCAAGGGCGGTGTCGGTTCGGCCTCCGCGGTCACGCGCGATGGCCATACCGTCGGCGCGCTTGTCGCCGTCAATGCTTGCGGGAGCGCCACGATCGGTCGCGGTCCGCAGTTCTGGGCCGCGGCGTTCGAGGTCGATGCCGAGTTCGGAGGTCTCGGTTTTCCAGCCGCAGTGCCGCGCGAGGCGCTCATCCCGAGTGCCAAAGGACGCCCGGGCGAGAATACAACGATCGCCATCGTCGCGACCGACGCCGCGCTGACCAAGGCGCAGACCAAGGAACTCGCCGTGATCGCGCAGGATGGCCTCGCCCGCGCCATCTATCCCGCCCATACAACCCTCGACGGGGACACGGTTTTCGCTGCAGCGACCGGCCGCCGGCAGCTCCGGGATGCCGTCAACGAGGTGACCGAGCTCGGGACGGTTGCCGCCAACGCCCTGGCCCGCGCTGTCGCGCGCGGGGTGTTCGAGGCCAAGGCCCTGCCCGGCGGCCCCCCAAGCTGGCACGATTCCCATGGCAAGTGACTTTTGCGGCGAATAATCGTGCGCCGTGTTGACTTTGCCTCGAATTGGCCACTTAAGGTGGGATTAAGGATATGGGCCGAAAATCGGTCGGTGTGACGTCCGAGGGGCTGGGGCGTTCTAGGCTTGGAGATCGGACATGCGTCTGGCAGCGATAGCGTCTGCGCTCGCGATCGTCGTGTGCGCGGCGGTTTTTGGCACTATTTTCTTCCAAAAGAGCTCCGTTTCCGTCTCCGCGCCATTGCCTGCCCAGGCGGCATCGGCCGAGGGGCCAGCGGCTGCTGCGCCGGCGACGGATATGTCCAGCGCGGGTGCAGCAGGAAGCCCCACCGTCGTGGCGCAGGCGGCAGCGCCGGTGCCCGCCCCGACGGCGTCGAGCCCGGGCGTGTCGCCAACAGCGTCGTGTTCCAGTCCCAATGGCCTGGGGGTGTCACGTGTCGTCGAGATCGACACCACCGGTGGCCCAGGGTTCGGCTTCGAGCACTTCAAGAGCCATGATTTTCTGCGTGAAGGCGAAGTGGTCCTGACCTTCGACGACGGTCCATGGCCGAAAAATACCCCGGCAGTGCTCGCAGCGCTCGCTGCGCACTGCACGAAGGCGATCTTCTTCCCGATCGGCCTGCACGCCACGTATGAACCCGGCATCCTCAAGCAGGTTGCGGCGGCCGGCCACGCCGTCGGCTCGCACACCTGGTGTCATCAGGATTTGTCGAAAACCAAGGGCAAATGCCAGGTCAGCGGCAAGACGCAAGCCGTCGAGTACGACCCCAAGGACGAGATCGAGAAGGGCATCAGTGCTGTGCGCTGGGCGGTCGGGGGACCGACTGCCCCGTATTTCCGCTTCCCCGCGCTGCGCCAACCGCCGGAGTTGATCGAGTATCTCGGCAAACGCAACATCGGCATCTTTTCGACGGACCTCGATTCGTTTGACTTCAAGATGCGCAAGCCCGAGCAGGTCAGGCAGTCCGTCATGTCGCGGCTGAAGAAGCACGGCAAAGGCATTGTGCTGCTTCACGATTTCCAGCATGCCACCGGTGAGGCCGCCATGGATCTGCTCAACGATCTCAAGGCTGGCGGCTACAAGGTCGTGTTCATGCAGCCGAAGTTCGCGGTGACGACGCTGCCCGCCTACGACGAGCAGGTGCTGAAACAGGTGAAGGGCCCGGTGAGCGACGGCAAACCGACGTCGAGCGTCGTGCGCACCATCGCCGAGTGAGTAACAGTCAC
>CAVUAI010000041.1:0-102651 GCA_963739385.1 uncultured Alphaproteobacteria bacterium | reverse complement strand
GAGACTGATAACTCTTTGAGTTATTTGGAGGCCACGCCCGGAATTGAACCGGGGTACACGGTTTTGCAGACCGTTGCGTAACCACTCCCTGACGTGGCCTAACTCATTGATATGGTTAGAAGTGATAGAGGCTGCCACTCGATTTTGCAACTCGATTGCTACCCTTTTCTCTCGTTCCTCTCGGCAGCGCGTTTCTGTAGGGCTTTGGCCATGGCGTCGTCAACCAATGCCGCCGCGGTCAGCCTGCAAGCCCTCGACCACGTGGCTGTAGAGGTCGAGTGTGATGCCGACGCGGCTGTGCCCCAAGCGCTCGGAGGCAATCTTGGGATGCACGCCTGCCGCGAGCATGTGGCTCGCATGGGCATGACGGAGATCATGGAATCGCATGCGGGGGAGGGCGCTCTTAATAACGCGCAGCCGCCACTCCTTGCTGATGGAGTTGGGATCGTATGGGCTGCCGTCCGGCTGGGCGACGACGAAGGTATCAGCGTCCAACGGGACACCTAACCGCAGAAGCCCTCCACCTGGCGCGGCGCGGTGCGCTTGCATGTCGGCGACCACTGCAGCCGACAGCGCCACGGTCCGCGCCTGCCCTGACTTCGGCTCCTTGTACCGGACGCCCGTCTTGCTCTGCTCGGCACTTTGAACAACCGCGAGGCGGCCTTTGTCCAGGTCCACCGCACGGCGGCTTCTATCTCGCCCCGGCGCAGACCGCACAGAACGCCGAGCATGGCGGGCACGTGCATCCATGAGCCGCGCATCGCCTCGAGAACGTCAGCCGCTTCAGTGAGCGTGTAGGTATTTATCCGGCGCCGTTCTATCTTCGGCGGCTTGACGTCGGCGGCAGGATTGTAGGGCAGCAGACGCCAGCGCACCGCCTGCCGAAGGGCTGCACTCAACACCCGGTGGCAGTGCAAAATGGTGCGCGCCGACAGGGGCCCTTCGCCTTTCTTGCGGCTTGCTCTGATCGTATCGTAGGCGGTGCTGATAGCGAACGGCTGCAACTTGGTCAGCAACATCTTGCCGAGCACCGGATCGAGGTAGTTAGCAACGATTTCTGCATAACGTTCATGAGTGCGGGGGGTGACGCTCGCCTTTGTGTGCCCCAACCAGTCATCGAGATATTTCGCCAGGGTCGTCCTCGACGGCTCTACAAACGATCCGCGGGTGAGTTCGGCGATGAGGCGCGCACATTCGCGCTGGGCTTCGCGCTTGCTGCCCCTGAAGCTATGCCACTTGCGACGCTTTTTTCCCGTCGCATCGAGCACGGTGATGACGATGGCCCAATGGCCGGGCGAGCGCTCGCGGAGATGCCCCTTCATTATTTTCCCTCAAAGTCTGCCTGCTCTTCGCGCCAATCGTAGGTACTCAGTGCCTCATCTGACCGGTAGTCTTCGATGACTATGTCGCGAATGGCGTTCTCGATGTCGGGGTGGAGCCCCTTTAGCAGCGCTTCCGCTATGAGGCGCGGTAGGCGATCCGGCGAGATGAATGACGCTTCCAGGCGATTGATTATCTCGGCGTTTAGCGACCTCTGATTGAAGGCGGCTTCGCTCTCAAGCTTCCGCCGAAGAGCCTCTGAAAACCTAAGTTTTAGTTGAACCGTCTCATTGAGTGGGCGCAGATGCGGCCCCGGCGGTTCGGAGCCCGTCGTCGTCGCCGATGTCGATCGGGTTGACGGAGATGATCCGCGGGCGCGCGGCGGCTGGATCGACGCCGGCAATTCCCCCAGCGTCACCTTCTTGCGTCCCTTTTTTGACCGTCGAGCCACCTGCCTGCTCCTTGACAGACGACCTCATAGCATATGTGGGGCCATAAAGCGACCCCATTGACTTAAGCCCGTCAGCACCCCATTTGGGCCATGGGGCCACCATATGACCCCATTTGGAGAGAACGAATGAAGGATGCGCCTTTGACCATTTCCGTTCCTGAGGCTGGCAAGCGGTATTTCGGCCTTTGTCGCAACGCCGCCTATGACGCGGCCGCTCGCGGCGAGATTCCGACGATTCGAATAGGGCGCTTGCTACGCGTTCCGGTGCGAGCCCTGGAGCGCATGCTCGACCAGCCGTGCCAGCGCGAACCGGCGTGAGCCGCTGCCCTTACGCCATGAATTGACGGATCGAGCCGGATGGCCCGGCAAAGAAATTGCCGGCCGCGTTTCGCGCGCGCACGGGGCAAAGGAACAGGAACATGCAATATAAGCCGCGGCCGGCCGCGCGCCGCAATAGAGAAGCTATAGAACGCAAGTTCAGCCTGCCATTTGGCTACCAAGCTAAATTCTGCTGGTGCTCTGGCGAGGTCTGCGGGGTTCGCTGTTTCCGAACACGCCGCTCATCCACAAGGCGCGGACACAGCGCAAGTTCGTTGCGGCTTACTTCGCGCGCCGCTCCTTTCTCGAGGAGGTCGCCGCGGTCATCGGCGGCCACATCTTAGTCCTAGATGAATCCGGTTTGCAGAACGTCGTCGGCGTGGAAGTTGTCCGCAGGCCGACACCGCATTGAGCGTTACGAACGGGAGGGCACCCCGATGAGCAACTCCAAGCGTGGAGCCGCCGACGAGAGGTTATCGTTAGCGAACGCAGCTGAAATGCGATTTATGTTAAGCGAGGACCTCGCAGGTAAGCGCCTGCTCATGCTCAGCAAGGGCTACGTCCCTTTGCCTTCCACAGGGAAAAAGGTTCCCTTATTAGGTTGGTCGAACCTCGACGCGGACGGCGCGCAGTGCGGAATTCAGCCTACGATCGAGGATATTGATAGCTGGAGCCAAGAGCACCCGGAGTGGAGCAGCACTTCCGTACGCTGCGGCGACGTCGTCGCTATCGATTGCGATGTCGCTGAGGAGACGGTTGCAGAGAAGATTCGAAGAGAGGCATTGCGTTGCTTCGGCAAGGCTTTTCCTACTCGCGTCGGCCAGCCGCCTAAGTTCTTGCTTATGTGCCGCACTGCTAAGAGGTTCGGCAAGCTTTGGACCGATCAGTACGTGCAACCGAACGGCGACCACTCACGCGTGGAGGTCCTCGCCAATGGTCAGCAATTCATCGCGTTCGGCATTCATCCGAAGACGGGGAAGCCGTACGAATGGTTCGGCGGAGATCCCGAGAATACTCCCGTCGCTGACCTTCCTGAGGTGAGTCGCGAGCAAGTTGTTGAATTCTTGCGCGCTGCTGAAGCCATCCTGTCTGCGCAACAGGGATGGGTTCTCGATCCTAAGGCGCGCCGTAACTATGAAGAACAGGTACGCGAAGAGCCGAACGACAATTTTTCCGGCGAGCCGACCGACTGGGCGAAGCTGCAACAAGCCCTCGATTCACTGACCGATGTCAGCGACTATGAGACCTTCTATCGCATCGTCGCCGCGCTTAAGGATGGCACGGATGACCCCAAGCGTGCACGCGCTCTGGCGTTCCGTTGGGCCGCGCAATACCCGGACCTGTTCGACCCGATAGGTCTTCAGAAGAAATGGGACTCCTTTAAGCGTGGCGTCGGCGTCGGTCTCGGCACCATCTATCACCTTGCGCGCGAGGCCGAGGCGGCAAACCGGGACGCATCGGGCTTCGAAATGTCGTGGTTGCCCAGTCACCCTTGGTGGCGCGAGCCTGGTGCTATTCCGAAGCGCGAATGGCTGTATGTCGGCAAGCACTACATGCGCGGCGACATCAGCGCGACGATCGCCCCCGGCGGCCTCGCGAAGACGACGCGTGGAGTGCAGGAAGCCGTCGACATGGCGGCAAACTACGGACTGCGCGTGCTGCTGCTCAACGGAGAAGAAGACCAGGACGAGCTGGACAGGCGCATCGCAGCGACTTGCGCTTATTACGGCAAGACCCGAGAGGATCTTGGCGACCGCTTGTTCGCTATATCTTGTCGCGCCAAACCGCCGCGCTTCGCTATCACGGGCGAGCGCGGTATCGCTCAGCTGAACCAGGGTGCTCTCGACGAACTGGAGGCATTCGTCCGGGAGAACAAGATCGACGTGTTCATGCTCGATCCGTTTATCTCGTTCCATCGGATGAGCGAGAACCTCAACGAGCACATGGATTTGCTCCTGAAGGAAGGGCTCGGTGGTGTCGCGACCCGAACTCAATCTGCAGGTGAAGTGTTCCATCACGTCGGTAAGCCCAAACCTGGTGCTCAAGAAACGACCGTGGACGACGCTCGCGGCGCCTCTGCGATTATCGCGGCGGTGCGCTCGGCGCGGGTGCTCAACCGCATGACCGCAAAGGAGGCTTCCGCTCTCGGTCTTGTTATGAGCGATGACATGCGGCGCCGTCACATTCGCATCGGCAACGGCAAGGCTAACAAGGCCCCTGCTGGCAAGGCGGCATGGATGCGGATCGAAGTCCAGACCCTCCCGAGCGGCGACGAGATTGCCGTCACCCGGGACTGGACGCCGCCGGCTTCGGCAGGACTGGACCCTGCCATCGTTGCGGCGGCCCGTCAGATCGCGCAGACGGGCACCTACCGCGCCGACAAACGTTCCCCGGCATGGTTCGGGTACACTCTGGCGCCGATACTCGGGCTCACCGTTGTGTGCGGCGTGTCCAAGTCGGACGAGCCCGACAGCATGCAGCTAGATGCCACCTTTAGGGCGTTGGTCAAGATGGGGGCTATTGCGATCGAGGAGCGAAAGGACGATCACCGTGAGATTCGTCGGTACGTCGTCGCCGGACCTTCCACCGGTGCAGACAGAACGGACGCGGAATCGATCTTTCATGCGGACCAGGGAGTGACGGAATGAACTGCGGCACTTACTGCGGCAAGACTGCGGCAGACTGCGGCGGTTCGGGGCTCCGTAGTGGTTGCCGCAGTCATGTTCCCCTTTAGGGGAACTGACTACGGCACTACGGCAAGCCCAGCAAAAACAAGACTACGGCACCCCATGGAGATAAACAAATCAATCCCTGCGACCCCCCTGGCTTCGGCTTTCGAGGACCGCGGCGCCGGCGCCAGCGCCTGCCGCTGGCGTTCCTGACAAGGGCTACAAAGTTCTACTGCCTCATCGCTTAGCAAAAGCCCCGCGTGGCGCTGGTTTACTTCGTCGACGGGGTTTCGCGGCAATTAGTCGAAAAAATACTTCGTCAAAAAAGGCAGAAATTTGTAAGGTGTCCGCTTCTTCCCATTACCAGTCTAAAATTAGGCCTGATACATTGAATTATATCTTAGAGGAAGAATTATTCTGGGAAATCGAAGCCCAAAAAGGATGATTTGTTACCCAGAAAACCCAATTACTCAGCCCGCTCAACCGAGTTCGGCTTTTTCTCGGACAGATGTGACAGTATTTCTTTGGTGCGGCCCCCGTGAAACGATTTTTCGTCGAAAATACCATGGTCAGCAAGCGCGCATTGTCCCGTTAAACGTTGGCTCACGGCATTTCATGACTTAATTCCGCACATACTATGTCAACCGGTTAAGCGGAATGTTACCACTCCTTGCGACCTGGAAAATCTGGTGCGCGGTGCGCACCTATGTCATCTTCACGCGCGCACGCGGGGCTCGCGCCACCAGCTGACGTCACCAGCAACGCATCGCCGAAGCACCGCTCGAGGGCGGCGGCTAGCCGCGAAGGCAGATTTCGTGGCGAGCTGGCGCCGATGGCTGGCGTGGCGAGCTGAGCGAGACGACCTAGGGACGGCGCCTCAGACGAGGAGTTCGCCCGTCTCGAAAGCGCGGCTGATGCGCTGCACTGTGCCGGGATCAACTCCAAACTGCTCGGCGATCTTGCGCACGCCCGGTCTTCCAGGAATCGCCAGAGCCTTTTTGATTCGCTCTTCCAACTCTGGAGCTATCCGAGGCCGTCCGAGCCGTTTCCCCTCGCTCTTGGCCCGCGCCAGTCCAGCACGAACTCGTTCCTGAATCATCGCGCGCTCGAACTCGGCGAAAACGCCCATCAGCTGAAATAGGGCCTTGCCGGCCGGCGTCGTGGTGTCGAGACCCTGCTGATGCAGGAATAGGTCGATCCTCAGCGCGTGCAGTTCCGATAGGAAGCCGACCAGGTCTTGCAGGCTGCGGCCCAACCGATCCACCGACCAGGCCATGATTACCTCGAACTGGCGCTTGGTGGCGTCTCTGCAGAGCGCATCGAAGCCAGGGCGCTTGTCGCGGCCCTTGGCGCCGCTGATGCCGTGATCCTTGTAGACCGTGGTGATCTCACAGCCCATGCGGCCGGCAATCTCGCGTAACTCACGCTCCTGGTTGGCGGTCGTTTGATCGATGGTAGAGACGCGAAGGTACAGAACAGCGCGCTTCATGGCCGAGCTCCCTCTTCGTCTCCTAACGAAGAATGCCGCGCATCGTATGAACAATCAAACTATTTTCCCTACACACAAATTAGACCCATAGAAATGGCCGTTTTTATTGATGTGCCGCGACTCAATTTTCCAAGGGTTTTTCCATACACTCGGCAGGCCGCCGCGTCCTACTCGCGGCCCTCGCGCGATAGCGGCGAAAGAGTCCTCAGGGTACCAATCGGAGAGGGCGCCCAACTCGTGCCTTTGTGCGAGGGCGTGGGTGTCACTTGGACCCTCTTTCGAATTCGTAAGCAGGCGCCAGTCTTAGAAAAGCGCAGACGAGAAGGCTTCGTACTTCTGCGCGTCTCGACCCAATCAGCCTCGAGCGGCTGTATGAAGGGACGGGGTGGGGGGCCCCTATATCAAAGCCGGCGCCATTCGCAGGGGAGGTAAGCGCGCATTTTTTAGAAAAAATGCATCATCCTGCAAGTTCCTCCGGGGCCGCCAACCAGGCGATAAGCCGCTCAGTCTGCTTGGCTTACAGTAAGCTTGTCCAATAGCTGCTTGAGCGCGTCTTTTCCTGCCCGAGTGGCGGTCGCCATGGTGTGAAAATATATTGATGATTGCTTTATTGGGCTTGATCTCCCGGCACGATAAATCTCCCACTTCCAGGAGCTTGGAGGCGGTGCCCTGTTCTTCACAACAACTGAATAGTCGGTGCGGTCGAAATGCAGCTTGTCCATAGTCGTTACCCCCGTGCGGGGAAGAGGCGGTGTAATTGCCCTTGGTAAGGTTCTGAAGTTTTATATCGAGGTCAATTGCCTCGACCATGAACTCATTGCCCAGGGCTTCAAGTTCGACTCGCACGTTCGAATCGGTCCGAGAGCGCCGAAAACACTGGTTCGCCTTTTCGAACAAATAGTCTGGAGTCAATTTGTTTGGCATGAACACCATGAGCTTATGCCTGAAATTTTGAGTGTCCTAAGATGAATGACACGACGCTAATACAGACCGCGCCGGCTAACCCGACGGCGCATAAAGGGACTAAAACTTGGAGATAGGGCCACATCTCGAATAATCCGGACGACTCTGTTCGCAACGCTGCACTGATCCGCTCGCTGAAGATGACCGGAAGAACAATGCAAGAATTTCCGCTCAGTGACGGCTATCTTATTTGAGCGCGGCTGACTTCGGTGCAAGCAACAGCGTGGAGCACGCGTCCACAAGGGCGGAACTCGGGTACGATTTACCCGGGAGGGTCACGAACTCCTTGGGGAATTCGTCCCGGCGCTTCCACGATTTGATTTTCGAAAGCGCGGCTTGCTTCGCATCGGCGTCCGGCAGTGCGCGGAATTTGTCGGCGCACACGGGTGCCAGCGCCGCTATGACCGCCAGCTCTGAGCGCTCCTTAGCCATCTTGTCAGCGGTGCCGCCGAGCGACCAGCCACCCCAGTAAAAGCCAACAAACATCGTTGCGACGGCACCGGCGGCTGCGCCTTGCAGCAGACGCTTCCGCGATTCTTTTTGCAGAATTGCAGGTACTTGCATGGTATTTCCTTTCGCCCGATATGCTTCGGAGCGAGGACACGGACACCCGGATGGGTTCCGGTTCAGCACGTTGAAATGAAGACCGAACGCTTTGCGATGGCGTATCGATTAATATTGGGGTTACGCCTTTGTCCGTCCGGAGTTTGAGCAAAATAGCTCACATCTACAGTTTGATTGTGACCGGGGTCATTGGCAATCAAGCTCGTAACCATTGGGGTCAGCGCTCAGGCTGACATCGATGTGCCCGAGCGCCTGGAGCTCGCGCGCCCCGACCTTGGACGTTCCTCAAGGTCGCGCAGCACTGCCTCCTTGAGACGCTTTCGACGCTCGATGCTTTTCATCGCCCTCGAACGCAATGTGACGTGTATCCGTAGCATGGGCTTTTGCTTGCCAGCCTCCCGCAAGACCATCTCGTCGGTCCGTTGCGCCGAACCCTCACCATATCCGAGCAAATAGGAAAGTGAATGGCCCTCGACGTCTGAACCCCGAAGCGGTCGCCTGGGGTCTTGCAGTCGGGCAACAATGCCGTCGTCATAGCCGGCCAGCCAGCTTGCTGGGTCCTCGGCAATTCGCGGCCGCCTTTTCCTCTTCGCCACGATGGTCTCCTAATCTCTCAAGAACCCTTTGACGCGGTTATGGAACGTAACGTGCGGTCATCCGTTATCAATGTGACGAACGGAACCGAAATAAACCCCCGGCAGTTCGTCTCAAAAGCCGCCCGGTGTAACGCCCGTGCGGCTTTGAGTTATCGGCAAGAACAGCCGCCGTTATTTAGAGTTATGCAGGGGTGCCTTCCTATTTTTAGCCACTCGCTTTCGGTACTACCTTGCCCGCCATCGGGCTGCAGGTGACAGGGCCGGCCGGGGTGATCCCCCGCCTCGGCTGGCCACAGAACCCACGTGCCGGCGGCCAGCCTGCCTTCGATGACTACCCGCGGTTGGCGCATTGCCGGACCAACAGTCCTCTCGCGCCACTCCGCCGCCCGGCCTCATGTGCGTGGGGAGATCGACCAGGATTTCTTTCTCATTTTCGGTTTTGGATTGGAGGGCCCAACGCATGGCCTCATCGGCATACCGCCGGAACTGATCGGCCTTTGACATTGACGCGCTCCTGATTGCCCCGCCTCTCCTGGTCTGGAGTCTGCGCTTCCTTGAGGTTGGGAGTTTGAGCAAAACAGCTCCCACGGATGCGCTAGGCACCGTTGATAGAACCGAGCATGACGATATTCGCGACAAGACCGCTCTTGCTCCGAAACCGGTCCAATGGACGAGGCAAAGACCGCTGGTGGCATCCGCTGAATTGTAAATCGTTTGAAGCCGCCTACTTTCAAGGCATGTCCAAATAAAATAGCGACCTCGAACTAGTAATAAGGAACTTTTTACTTGGCAAGGAATTGGATCACTATAGGCTACATTTAGCGGCCCCTGCGATCTCACCCGACATGCGTCTTTTGCGCTGAGCTTGCTTGCGTCAAAAAAACGCAGACGCGCACACTAGCGGACGGGATTTTGTTTTATCTAAAGGAGTGCAAAATGAAGACCCGCTGGGCTCTCCTTTCTGCCGCAATCTTTTGTGGATTTCTACCGAGTCAGGTGACCGCGGCAGAAGCCGTTTTAGGACAAGGGAATATTTCGTGTGATTCCTGGATTCAAAGTCGTGGGGATGACAATCCTCTTGCAGCTACCAGAACAGCTTGGGTACTTGGGTTTGTAACCGCATTTAATGAATACAGATCCAAGCCCGAGGGCGACGTGTCTGGAGGAAAAGACACTGAAGTACTAATGGTCAGGATTGATGATCATTGTAGGCTGCATCCGCTCGATAATTTGTATAACGCTTCAGCCGCGCTTGTTGATGAGCTCCGGCAGTGAATCCCCTCGCGCGGCAACTGGGCAACGGATCGCTTTTCGTCGGGGCGCTTTCTAAGCTGCAAATAGCTTGCGGCTTAAAATCGTCAAGAGTGGAATTGTTATGAGCAAATACCTGCGAACAGCCGCGATGACCATACTCGTTTTAGGCGCTATCGCGTTTGCACAGGCGCAGACGGCGAATGAGCAGACAATAAGCGGGAGAGGTGGTCTCACGTCTGAGCAGGAAAACGCAATCTACGTGGCAGTGACCGAGGGCATCCGCGAAAGGGATCCGCCAGCGCTCAGGCTCGGGGATGAGTTGCCGTGGTGGGCCCAGGTCCGCCCCCTTCCAGATTCACTCCGACTCAAATCGGTGAAGGGGTTTCTCTACGCCATTGTGCCGACTCGCAGTGCGGTGGGCTTTCACAATGAGGTTTTTCTGATCGATCCTTTTACAAACAAAGTCGTCAGGATTATTCGAAAACCGCTCACGTTCCAATTTTGATCTACGGTTCGATAAGGACGAAACCCGCTCGGGTTATCAATTGCCACGGCCACAGGTTTAGACGGTGTCATTTGCCCGAGCCGTGGTGCTCCCGATATGCATCGGCGTTAGCAACCGCACATCTGTTGTGGGATGTCTGTCGCGGCAACGGTTGCGTGAAGGTGGCCTCATTGAGCTGGTGAAGGCCGTTGATAGCGGAGTTCGAGGAAGGTGGTAGTGCGCACGTAGAGACCTCGACATCGATACAGTGTTGAACATGGCACCTTCCGATCAGGAGCCCGCGCGAAACTTCCCCAGGTCGCGCCGTCTTGAGGAACCTTCGAGAGGCGGGTTTCAAGGGATCAATCGGTCTGGTCAACGCGCACTATAACAAGATCGAGGGGATCAGACTGACTTTGTCGATGGCATGACATCGTGCGCACTGCATGCGAACAAGTCTCAAACCTCGTCTTTCCGCCGGCATGTGCAAAAGCGGGTTCGCTTGCACACAGCAGAATTATGCTCAGCGCGATAACGCGCGATCGCGCCCACCCACACTCAGAACGGCACGCGTCGTGTGGTCCTGGCCGAACATGTCGGCGGTGTCGATGGAGAGCAGGTTCGAGAGCCGCGCGCGGGCACGGCTGACTCGGCTCTTGATCGTCCCTACTGCGCTCTCACAGATGGCGGCGGCCTCCTCGTAGGAAAAGCCTGACGCGCTGACGAGAATGAGCGCCTCGCACTGGTCCGGCGGCAGCTTCGCGAGCGCCCTGCGGAATTCTGCGAATTCCAGCCGGCTGTGCTGCTGGGGAGGCGATTTCAGGCTATCGACGTGACGGCCGTCGGGGTCTTCGACTTCACGGCGGCGCCTGCGGTATTCCGAGCGGAAGTGGTTGCGGAGGATGGTGAAGAGCCACGCAGACATGTTCGTTCCAGGTTGAAACAAATCGATATTGGCAATGGCACGCAGCAAGGTTTCCTGCACAAGATCGTCCGCGCGGTCGACGTTGCCGCTGAGTGAGACCGCAAACGCGCGCAAGCTCGGAACGGCGGCGAGCATGGCATCACGTGCGGATGGCTGAAGCGGATCATCTCGGTTCTTTGTCGTCCGGACTATCGAGAGCCTCGTTGTAGCTCTTGGTCGCGAACGTGAGGCTGCAATCATTTTCATGGACGACCTTCGGTCACGCGTGGAAACCCGCGAAGCCGCTGGGGACGTGGTCCCCGCCGATGAATGGCAACGTTAATCCTTTCGCTGTGACCGCAGACGCACTCGTAGGTGCGTGTTTCCCTTCCCTCCTGGGCCGGTGTCGCCGTTATCACCCTCATTTCTGCGAGCACTCTGCACAAAATAATGTCAGCACGGACTACCTGGTCCGGCAAACGATGCTGCATGGACATGATTTCCCTTCCGTAGAAAGGGGCGCGGGCCACTAAGCTAGGTCCGATGGCCGAATGGCGTCTGTATAAAATCGCTCACCTTTAACCTTTTGTGATCTGAGTTTTCCAAGTGGTCCCATTTACCGGACATGCGATCGCTGATTTTCGCGACACCGGCGATGATGTCGGATTGCGGGGTCGGTGACCGTCGCCGCTGGCATTCCTTGGGCAGGACAAGGGCGAGCCGGACGAGATAGCCCCGCAGGCGGAACAGCACGCACTGAAAACCCTCTGGTCGCTGACTTCTGCAACAAATCTGCCAGGAGGCGACACGATACGAATGGTCACGGACTCGCGGTCCCTACATAGCGTGGTTTTCGAGCGGCTCGCCGATCCAGGTGAGCAATTTAGTACAGACTGTTGCTGTCATTAAGCGCAGGCTTTTACAGGTGAGGGAGTCTCTGTAGTCAGGAGCGTGCCAATGCCAAAAGCTGATGAGACCCGGCAATCACTCCAAAACTCAAGAAGCCAAGCGTTGAATCGATAGCGCGCGCACATGGACGCAAGCTGCGGTACTGAGTACATTACGCCGGCACAGGGGCCAGTAAGGCCCGTCGCGTGACGCGCCGAGCGGGCCGGTATTGATTGCAGCAAAGACGACTGAGCGAATGGCACGGAAATGTCTCGCCCAAGCCGCATGGCCAGCCGTCAGGCTGGGCATAGTTCTACTATATGGAAGTGGACCCGCTCTCGCAGAACAATCGCCAGCGGAACGACGTGGTTTGAGATTTGTCAGCCTGCATTGCGCGCAATGTCATGCCATCGACAAAGTCAGCGCAAGTCGTCTTGCGAACGCTCCACCATTTCGTACCTTGGATCTTAAGTATGGTGTTGCAGACCTGCAACGGCCCTTGGCCGAGGGAATCCATCCGACCATGCCGCTGTTTCGGCTCACGTCTGGCGAAATCGAGGACGTCATGGCGTATCTCAAGACGCTGCGCTGATAATCCTCTTCAACAGAGATTATAGGCAAGGCGTTAAACTTAGTCAGATTCCGTGAAACTTAGAGCGCGTTCTCGCGTTGTCTAACTAGCACACGCGCATCCGGTTCGGGGTTTCCAAACCATATGAAAGAGGCTTACCGGTACGCTGAGCGTCCGTTTGCGCTTCTCGCCCGCTACATAAAGATTCGGCCAGTCGCTCATGCCGCGATCGTGATGGCGGTGCTTGGAGCCGTCGGCTGTTCGGTGGGCGCCCAGTACGGTGTCAAGGTTCTGGTTGATACGCTGTCGGGAGGCTTATACGCCGACGGCAATATCCGCAATGCCTGGCTTGGCCTTATGCTGCTCGCGACCCTAATCGCCGCAGACAACCTGCTGTGGCGGGTTGCCAGTTGGATCGCCAGCTACACCTTTGTTGCTGTCACCGGCGATTTGCGCCGCGATTTATTTCGTCATCTCACCGGACACGCACCAAGCTACTTTGCCGAGCGGATGCCCGGAACGTTGACGAGCCGCATTACGGCGACCTCCAACGCCGTCTACACCCTGCAGAACATGTTCGTTTGGAACGTGCTGCCGCCCTGCGTGGCCACCATCGTGGCCATCGCTTTCGTGGTGACGGTGAGTGCGCCTATGGCGGCCGCTTTGATGGTGCTTGCCGGCATTCTGGTATTGGCCATGTTTCGTTTGGCCGCGGCCGGCCGGCCATTGCATCACGAATTCGCCAACCGAGCCGCGGCGGTCGATGGTGAAATGGTGGACGTCGTCGGCAACATGTCGCTGGTATGGTCGTTCTGTGGGCTAGGCCGCGAACACGGCCGGCTCGACGCAACTATTGACCGGGAAATGTCGGCGCGGCGGCGCAGCCTGTTGTATTTGGAGAAGCTGCGACTGCTGCACGCCACGGTCACCGTATTCTTGACCATCGCGCTGTTGTGCTGGGCGCTTGCGCTATGGCAGAACGGCGCCGCCACGACCGGTGATGTTGTGCTGGTGTGTACGCTCGGCCTTTCTATCTTGCACGCGACGCGGGATTTGGCCGTCTCTTTGGTAGACGTCACCCAACATCTGGCGCGCCTCTCGGAGGCGCTCGCGACTCTTCTCATCCCACATCATCTACGTGATCACCCGAAAGCGACGTCGCTGGTGCGACCGGGTGCCACCGTCGCATTCGAGGACGTCGCTTTCTGTTATCCCGATGGGCGAAGGGTGTTTACCGATTTCAGTTTGCGTATCGATTCCGGCCAGCGCGCCGGTCTCGTCGGACAATCGGGCTGCGGCAAATCGACTCTATTTGCGTTGCTGCAGCGCTTTTACGACGTGCAGGGCGGACGCATTCTCCTCGGCGGCCAAACATTGCCCGGGTGACCCAGGAGAGCTTGCGCGCTGCCATTGCGGTGGTTCCACAGGACATATCCCTGTTTCACCGCTCGATCATGGAGAACATTCGCTATGGCCGGCCCGATGCCTCTGATGCGGAGGTGCATGAAGCGGTCGTTGCGGCCAATTGCGTGGAGTTCATTGCGAACCTCCCGGAAGGCGCTGCGACCATCGTAGGCGACAGGGGGGTGAAGTTGTCACCTGGCCAGCGCCAGCGCATCGGCATTGCGCGCGCGTTTCTCAAGGATGCGCCCATCCTTCTGCTTGATGAGGCGACCTCGGCGCTCGATAGCGAGTCGGAGGAATTGGTCCGGCAGGCACTGGACCGCCTGATGGGCGGCCGAACCGTCATCGCAATCGCTCACCGCCTCTCGACGTTGCGGAGTTTCGACCGCATCGTCGTGCTGCAGGCGGGAGCGGTCTGTGAGGACGGCGCGCCCCAGGTCCTTGTGCAACGCAAGGGCGTATACTGCAATTTGGTACGGCGAGAGGTGGCACGCCTACGGCCCGTATTCCCGCGCCATGCTCTGGGCGACCGCCCGCAGCCCCGCTTCGGCAGCCGCAAAATATGCATAGCCCGGCTTGCCGCGAAGGCTCTCTGAAGGCTGCGGTAAAGATCACCGTGCCGCGGCCGAGTCGGCGGCGCCCGGTGGGACATCATCTCAGAGAAATAGCGCAATTATTTGCCAGATATTCTCGGTGAGATCGCGGCTCAGCACGCAACCACTCGGCAAGGTTTGCAACTCTCCGCCCGGTTCCTCCGGTACGTGCAGGCCGTGGCTGGTGATGAAGACCGGATCGCAATCCTCTATCAGCGTTGCCCTCACATCGGCTTTGGCCATCATTCGGAGCGGCCAGCGGCGAGGCGGAGCCTAGCCACAATGAAAAAGACCCCGCTCTAGCCGAAGGTGAGCGGGGTCCTGATCGACTTCATTGCAGGCGAGAGGCCCCTTACTTGGCTCGCTTGAATGCTTGTTCGATTTTGCCGCCCGCTGTGGCAGTCGGGTTGCTGTATTTAAACTCGTCCGCCGAGATCAAGTTAATAATCCGCTTCTGTGTAGCTAAGCAACATATCGCGTGGCGACAAAAAGCCAGACTGCGATCCCCGCCAGCATTAGGGAAAGTGCTCGGCGGACGATCGTGCTGCGCCGCTCATCTTCCAGCCAGGGTCGGGCAGCGTCAGCCAGCAACACGATTGTCGAGTGGGTCGCTGTAGCCACCGCCACATAGATAGCCGATAGGGTCACGGCCTGCCCGACCAATGGGCGCGTTTCATCCACAAACGTCGGCAGGACTGCGACATAGAATATCCCAGCCTTGGGATTGATTAGGTTGGTCACCAGCCCGCGCATGAAAAATCTCAAATCGTGGGCCGTCGGATCGGCGTTGCCAGGCGATTTTTTCTCCTGCCCACGCCAGCCCTCCCAGGCGAGCCATAGCAGATAGAAAACACCGCCCCACCGCAATGCTTCGTAAACCCAGCGCGAGTTGGCAATGATCGCTGTGAGACCGAGAGCCGCTGCGAGACCCACTATCAGCAGCCCCAGCGCGATGCCAAGCGTGGCAGCGAAACCCGCTCTACGGCCTTTACTGGCACTGAGCACCGCCAGATAGGCCATGTTCGGGCCTGGCGCCAGCTCAATCACCAAGCAAGTGGCAGCGAACGCAAGCAAGGTTCCAAAGGAAATAGCGCCCACAGCTAGGCCACTCTTTTGTACGCCCCGCACGGACCAGCCTTCGGCAACGAGGCATCGATCATTTCGGCGAGATCAGTCATGCTCCAAAGCGTCGCGCTGATATCGGCCGCCATCGACCCTGGCGCCGGGCAAAGTCTCACGCCCAACAAATTGAAGGTGGGGGCTATTTCGCCAACCTTCCGATCGTCGTGGCATCGACGTTGTAGCTGCGCGCTATATCGGACTGCGTCTCGCCAGCCTCGAGCCGAGCCCGTGCTTCCTTGCGCTGATGCGGCGTGAGCTTCGGAGGCCGGCCGAACCGCACCCCGCGCTCCTTGGCGCGTACCATGCCCTCGCCGCAGCGGCTTCGGATCAACTCACGCTCGAACTCGGCGAGGCCGGCAAGCACCGTGATGATGAGGCGACCGTGGGCGTTCGTGGTGTCGGCCCAAGTGTCCCGCAAGCGATCGAAAGCTCGCGCCACGTTGGCTGATGGTGTCCAGCAGGTTGAGTAAGTCGCGCGTCGACCTCGCCAGCCGATCGAGCCTGGTGACCATCAACACGTCCCCCGGCTCCAGCCGGTTGATGACCCTGAGCAGCTCGGCACGTTGCGCCTTCGCCCCGGATACCTTCTCGCGGTAGACCTTGGCGGCACCCGCCGCCCTGAGTTCATTTCCTGCGCCGACAGGTCCTGCTCCTGCGAGCTGACCCGCGCATAGCCAAATATCGCCACTGCAAAATTCCACTTTCGAGCATAGTATATGCAGGTGATAGACCCGCATAAATGGCGGGTCAAGAAAAACCGGAAAAAAGTATACTTTTTGCAGGTCAGGAAGCGGGTGGAGACGGCTCGTCGTCGTCAGACGCGTGACCATCACCGCCATACAGATGATCATGTTTGAGGCGAGTGAGCGCGGCCATGATGCGATCGGTCGAGCTTTCTTGCGGCACGCTCGTCACCTGTCGAATATCGAGCTTCTGTGCGCTATCGAGGCCGACCAGACAAGAAAACCGCTCCGACAGGCGCAAGCATAATTGGGCAGCGGCGATATCAGTCTTGCCTTTGCTGAAATAGCAGCAATACAGTTCTTCCAGTCTCAAAATTTCGCGGCCAACCAGTCGCCTCCGCATGGCGTCGTCGATTACAGGCACGAACTTGTCGAGCGCCTGCAACACCACGTCGACGCCAATTTGTATTTCGCGGCGAGTCTCCCGCACCTTCGAACCTTCAACCCATTCTTCGAAGACCGCCGCGTCCCGCGCCATGTCGCTCATGGCTCGCCTCCCTGGTACTTTTCCAAGTCAACGTTGAACCGTATCAGGTCCGCGAGCAAGCGCGTCTCGTAGCGCCGTATGCGAGACCAGGGTACTGTCGTAGACGCGACGCTCGCGCCAAGCTCGCCAGCCGTGCGTCGGCCCCTGCCACGGCGGCAGTGGGCCGCACAGGATGTCAGGCAGGCCGTATCTGCCGCCGTAGCCGAAGCGCGGACCACGCCGGCGCCGGATGGTACCCCGGAGGACCACTCCGGTACCCAAGGCCGTGACAACGGTCGCAAGAAACCTCCCGCCCAACTCGAACAACCGCTCGGCGCGGCGCGAACAGTCGGGGCACAGGAACATAGTCCGGCGGGCGCGTGGGCCAGGGACCGTGGGGATGTGCTGGACCTCGCCGCCGTCGATCACGAGGTCTATCCGCCCCTCACAGCCGGTCACGGTCGCGGCGAGGCTGGGCCATGCCAGGCGGCTGACGGCGCCGACGGCGAGCGCCTTGGCGTCGACGAGGCGGCCGATATCGAGGCGCGGTCGGCTTTCGAGGGTGATGCGCGGCATGAGTAGCGTCTTAGGACGAAGGGCCGCTGAAGGAGAACCTTTCCAACGGACTTCCAACACCCTTCCTGACAAACCTGATGGAGATCGAGCGGAGACATTGAGATATAGAAAAAAAGAGAGAGAACCTTCCTCTGTCTTCGCGGGCACGTATCAGACTTGTCAGGATTTTCCCGCGTAAGCTGATTTTTTGTGCGACGCGTTTCGCCCCTACGTTGCATCTCCTGACAACTTGGCAAGGCTCGATCATGGTTCGCGGACACTTGTCCATCCGCCGCGGCTTTTCCTTGCCGCTTTAGCTCCGCCCAGAGAGCGGCGGCGGCCTCGCGGCGTGTGGCGTACCTTCCGACGAGCTCCCCTTCGGTGGTCCAGGCTTCCATGGCTCCGTTCTGCCAGATGAGATGGCCGACTTGCTGCCCGCTATTGCGGAGCGTCATTGGGATGAAAAACCGTCGACGGTACCTCATTGTCTTGGGGCCTTTTGCAGTGGGTTGATCAGGGCGGCCAGTGCTGTCTTGCGCGCCTCTTCGCTCTTGGCGCGCTCGGCGAGTTGGACATGCACTTGCGGCGCCACGGTCCAGACGCGGCAGGTTGGGGTTTTATCGGCGGGTTCCAGCCAGCCGCCGGCGACCAGTGGGGAAACCCGTTCGTTGATCTCGATCAGGGTCAGCCCGCGTAAGTCGCGGACGTTGGTGGTCAAGTCGCTGGCGACGATGCGCTCTTTGCCGCTGGTCAGTATCCAGGAAGCAAGCCGGCGCAGGCGGTCGCCTTCGGTTGGCCCCGCCCCGCGATAGAACTCGAATGCGTGTGGCAGGATGAAATCGAGCGTGAGGCGGCGCACGTTCTCGATGGTTTGCTCATCGACAGGATAGGTCGCGCCGCATTTGCGGATCGTGTGCCAGGTGCAGGACGAGCGCGAGCGAGCCTGTTAGTCCGTGCAGCTTGCCGACGAAACTTGAAAAGCCCGCTGCCAGCCCCTCGGATGCTTGCTCCAGGTGAAATAGATGCTCGTGCAGTTTGGTCATGATCGCGAGCGCGTCGTCGGTCATGATCAGTCGTGCGGGCTTGGCGAAGATCAATTCACGCACGAGCGCGCTGTAGGCTTTATCCTCGCTGGCGCGGTCCTGGCGAAATTTTGCCGAGCTCATCATGACCGGGATAAATCGTTGCAGCAGGCCGTCGCTGGTCAGGCCCTGGATTTCGGCGAGCCGAGCGGGCTGGATGGCGCCGAGAATGGAGGCGCTCAGGTTGGGGATGTATTGCTCGCCGCGTTTGATGCGGTCGACGGTGCGTGGGCCGCCATCGTAGGCCGAGAGCCAGAATGCGCGATCGGCACGGCTGCCGCTGTTGTTGTATCGCTCCATGCTGCCGAGCCATCCGGAGATTTCATCGGTCAGGACGAGGATTCCCTTCTCGCCGTTGCGGGCGAGGATTTCGCCGAGTTTTTCGGTCGTGGTATCCCACGCGAGATATCGCGGCGGCGGTTCCGGCTCGGTTATTTGACTGGCCTCATCCGCCTGCGTCTTGGCGATCTCGCAAGCGCACAACTCGCGTTCATGGTTCTCGCGCAGATGCTTCTCGTATTGGACGAGCGGCCAGGAGGCTGTTCTCAGGAGCGGCGTTTTGCGCTGCGAGGCTTCGGCAATTAGCAAAATCCACAGGCGGACATGCTCGTACCAAGAGGCGTCGCGCAGCATCTTGAGCGCGAAGCCGTGATGCAGCGCGCCCGAGAATGTGCCGAGTGCCGCCATCGCCGTTGCCGACGGGCAACAACCAATCACCGCCGACTGGGTAGCTGACGAAGTCCTGCACGACCGCAGGCAGAATATCGAACGGGAACGCCGGCACGATGTATCGCTCCCACGGATCGAAGACGGCGGTTGCCGTCGCCGGCTGCGGCGGTTCGTTGAGCTTCTCTCGCGCCGTGCGAACCGCGCGCGGGATGTAGTCGAAGCGATCTTGCCAACGCTGATCGCGGGGCGCCTGCGATGCGTTCATGAGCGCGCGCAGGTGCCGAACAGCGGCGCCGTCATTCATGCCGGCGACCAGAAGTTTCATTGCCATCGCGGTCAAGGAACGGTGCAGCTCCCGGCCCTTCTGCAGGTTGGCGACGAGTTCATCCCAATCGCTGCCGCCGTTGGGTTGCTGCTGTGACGGTCCATTGCCGCTCCGGGCGCCGAGCACGCTCAGGATTTGGAAAGCGACTTCGAGTTCGAGTTCGCGGTCGGGATCAACGGCAATGATCTCGCACAATCGCGGCGCCGACTTCTTGTGCCAACTTCCGGGCCAGCGGATGCAATGACAGACCGGGACATTCGAGGTATCGGCGCCGACGATGCGCGCCGCCTGGTCGCGTACCCGTTTCAGCTTGGCGAGCTCGGTACCGCTGGCCGGCTTGGCCAGGCGCCAGTGAAGATGCAGCTTGTCCTCTGAATGTCCGTTCTGGTCGATCCAGGTGCCGCCGGAGCGCACGACCAGGGTGGCGGGGCAGAGCAGCCGCTCGAGTTCGGCCCGCGCCGCGGTCGGGGCCTGGTCGCATTCCACGGAGAGCGCGAGCCCTTCGGCGAGGTCTTTCTCGCCGGCGCGCTCTTTGTTGGTGAAGGTCGCGATCGGGGGACAGAACACGACGCGCTTGGGGATCGTTGGCGGCCCGCCTGGCATCGTCCTCGGCGACGTCGACTAGGAACTTGAGGCCGCCGGCAAGCGAGGTGGGCGTGATCCGAAACGGCTTGGCCCCGCCGTCTTCGTAGAAGGCCCGCAAGGATACGAACCCTTGCGGGGCCGCATGTCTGAACAAGGCGTTGACGAAAATCTCGATCTGATCGCGGTCGGGTTCGAGCATGACCGTCGACGCCTTTTCGTCAACTCAAAATGGAATCTCGTCGCTCATGTCGCCCGGCCCTGTGCCGGGTGGGACGGGCGGCGAGATCGGGCGGACGAGCACGCTGTCCTGTTCCTGGCCCTTGAACTCGACTTGGCCGATGTAGAGCTCGATCGTCTTGCCGGACCAGCCGGCGCTGTCCCACCCATAGGCGCGATTGAGCGCTTTCGTGTTGGTGGCATTCAACGAAAGCTTGTCGCCACTGGCCAGTTGCAAAACCGGTTTATCGAAGTCGCCGATGGTGACGTCGACGATCTGGTCCTGACGGGTGCTGTCTCTGACGTCTTCGACTTTGAGAAAGCTCGAGCCCGCGTACTTGCGCATATCCATGATTCGGGTCCTTTCCTGCGTTGGCGGCGCGTCTCACTTTCATCTGCGGCCCCGGCGCCGGGCGGGGCGCAGATGTCTCATGCCGCCTGTGAGTGCTCGAACGGCCATGCGCACGGCATCAGCAGCGTCAGCAGGTCCGCATCTTCGGGATCGGTGACCAGCATCGGGCTGTGTGCGTCGTTGGCATCGAACCGCACGCGCTCGCCCGCGAGCTCGTCCAGAAGCTCGGCGAGGTAGCCGATGCGCATTGCGGTCCTGCCCGTGCCGGTGACCTCGGCGGCGATCACGTCGTCGGCGATGTCGGGCCATCCTGGAACGCAAAGGTGCAGCTCCGGCTCGGGCGCTTGCCACGCCAGGCCGACCAGGCGCGTGACGGCTCTTGACTTGAGGATCAATCACCGCGGCAATGCGCCCGAGCGCCTGGGCAAGCTCGCCGCGATCGACGGTGGCGGTGTTGGCGGAGGGCCGCGGGATGACGCGTTGATACTCCGGATAGTTCGCATCGATCAGCTTGGAAACGAAGGTGAAGCTCGCCCCCTCGATCGCCAGTAGTGTCGCCGAGCGGCGCAGGACGATGCGTTCATTGGAGCTGTCGGCCAGGAGCTTCACGAGATCTTCACCGCCGACCGCGGGACGATCAACCGGTTGTCCTGCGAGAGTCCGGTGGCGCCAGGAACGACGACGCGGCAAAGACGGTGGGCATCAGTGCCGACCGCGACCAGCGCGCCGTCGAGGTCGTGCAGAAAGATGCCGTTCAAGATAGTAGCGCGTCTGCTCCGTCGCGACCGCAAACAGAGGGCGCGCGAAGACTTCCAGTGCCTCCTCTCGTGCCAGCTCGACGCGGCCGGTCTCCGCCCCGAGCGCGAGCATCTCGGGCAAGTCAGCTTGTGGAACGACGGGCAGCCGGAAGCGCGATCGCCCGCACCCGACACGTGCGGCGCCGTCGTCGCTGCTGATGGTCATCGTCGCGTCGCGGGGAAAGCCGGCGGCCAGGTCCGCGAGGCGTTGGCCCGGCACGGCGACCTCGCCCGCTTGCTCGACCTCTGCCGGCACCGTCAGCACCACGGCGTGGTCGAGGACATTGGCCGTGATGCGCACCATGCCATCGTCGGCGGCTAACCGAGCGGCCGCGAGGGCCTGGATTTTTCGGACGCGCGCATCATCGATCAGCAGCGCGGCGAGGGCCAGTCAGTCGGCGAGTCCTTGCGCGGGAGCTGAGAACTTCACGGGTCACTCCTTGGTCGCTCTTTGCCGCGTGGAGCGGGGTTTCTTCCTCAACCGATACACAGTGCATTCCGGAGAGCGTCGTAGATATTTGAGCGCCCGGCGCGTTGCCTTATGGGATCAACACGAGGCAGCGGGCGCGGCCGGAGCATGAAGACCGGCGCGCGCCCCCGCCTGATCATGCGCTCTCCTTCGGTGCAGAGGTCGACAGCTCGATCTCGACTATCTTGGTGTGGCAGTTTCGGCAGATGTGCGTGATCTCGCCGTCGGGCCTCTCGATCTCGACCTTGAAGTCGAAGGCTTTGTACGGCGCTCCGCAGCTGCTGCAGCGAGCCAGTGGATTCACTCGAACGACGGCGTAGGTCATGATCAGTTCTCCTGACAGGTAATGCGAGACACGCTGGCCAGCCGGCAATCGAGGCGGCGGGCGTTGCGCGCGAGAGACTGGGGCGCGTGAATGGTCATCGCGGGTTCTCCGCATGTTGGGGAGTCATCAAGACCCCCAATCCGTTGGCGGCTGCGTGCTGCAATGCTTCGCAACCTTGGCGGCCAACGGCCAATAAGCTCGTGCCTTGCGCGGGCGAGGATCCGGCCGCGCCATCCGCCCCGATGAATTTGATTTTGGGCGAGACGAACAGGATCAGCTCGGCCTGCGGCGCGTACTGCTGCCACCACGGCGCGGAAGTCCGATCGGGGACGAGCGCAACGCCGTTGCCGTGCACAAAGAATTTAGCGAGCCACGGCACGATGCCGTTGCGCGGGCCGAAGGGCGGGTTCATCCACACGAAGCCCGTCCAGGGTGCGGCCAGACCGTGACACGTAATGAAGGATCTGGCCGGGATCCACGATGTCGTTTCCCGTCCCGGGCTGGCAACGTCTACGTCGAAAACGCAGCCGAGCGCGGCGAAGATATGCGGCGGGGTGTACCATTCGTCGGTCGCGCCGACGCTCTGCTCGTGCAAAGCCATTGGGAATCTCTGTGGACGCGGTGAAGCCTGAGTTCGTGTTCGAGCGGCTTGGTGGCGTATCCGGCGTCGTCGTGCATGACGCCGCGAACGAGTGCGTGGTCGGGATGCTGCGCCTCATGACGCCGCCGCCCCCAGCGACACGATGCGGTAGCCGCCGCTACGTGAGCCGCGCACGACGATCCCATGCGGCGATAGCAGCCGATTCAGTTGGTGGATGTGAACGTGGATAACTTTCCGATCCTCGGGGCCGCCGCCGGGGTCGTGTGCCCACACCAAACTGCGCAAGGCCTCCGCGTCGATACCCGGCCGTCGTCGTACAACGTCGAGAATCTGTTGTTTGATCGGCGGCAGAGCCACCGGAGGAATCACCGGCTGCCCGCAGCAGGGACACCGCGCCGGAGTCATTGCGCAACCCGCCGCAGGAAATCCGAAATGCCGAGCCCGTCATCGGTGACGCGCGCGGTCGCGCTCTGTAGCTCAAAGAGCGCCATGAATTTCTGGCGCGCGGTCTCGGATGCCTGCTTCCAGGCACGCACCAGCTCGTCGATCTGCCACGCCTCGTCTTTTTTTACTGCTCTGCCCACAACCTCACACGCGCGCCCGTCGTCCTTGAGGTCGGCGAGCTCGCTTTCGAGTCCGGTGATCTTGATCTCGCGCCGGCGCAGCTCAGCTTGCAGCTCGCCGACGCGGGCGTGTAGCCGGTCGGCCTTGCCGCTGCTGTCGGCGCCGATGTCGTCGCGCCGGAATGCCGCCCCACTCTTTGTGTATTTGATGGCGCTGACTTCTTTCCCGGCGACGGCATCCGCAACGAGTTGCTTCACGATCTCGGTGTGCCCGCCTCCGGGGGCGCCGCGGTTGAGGATGACGAGTTCGTCCATCTCCCGCGCCCTGTCGAGCGATGTGCCCTTGAGCTTCTCGACCGCGTCGGCGCCGAGCTTCATCGAGCGGTACAGGTTCGCGCGGGTGTGGTTGCGCGGCCGCTTCGCCGGCTGCTTGCGGCCCTTGCTGTCGGTCCTGGCCTCGGCGTGGGGAATTTCCCCACGTCCCTCCATCTCGGCTCTGACCGATGCGACGGTCTTGTGATCGACCCCGAGCATCTCCGCGATCTGCCGATTGGATTTTTCCGGCTGCGTCTTAAGCAGCTTGGCAATGACCTCGCGCTTCTGCTCGGCGTTCAGATGGCGGCGGCGGAAGTTCGCGCTGATGACGAAAGCGTAAGGATCGACCGACCGGTCGAGGGTGATCACCCGGTCGCAGGCGAGGAAGTCCTTGCCGGCCATGATGCTCGGCGCGCCGAGCATGGCTGGACTGCCCGTCGCCATCTCGATCGCGTCGAGCCGGTTGCGACCGTCGAGTAGGACTGCCGGCGACTTGCCGTCAGACCACAACACGATCGGCGACGTGAGCCCGTTCTGCTTGATGTCCGCGCCAAGCTCGCGCAGTTCGTTCGCGGTCATGGGCGGGAACAGTTCGGCGGCGGGGTGGATCGGCAGGACGTCGCGCCAGGATGTATTGACTTCTGAGAGGTCAGGATGCAGTTCCATGGTGCGTCTCTCGGTTTCCAGGACGGGATGCAAAAGGGGGAGCGCCCGGGATGAACCACTCGGGGCGCTCCTTCGCTGTCTTGACGTTATTCCGCTTCCGCTTCGGCCGGCGCACTCAGCCCCAAGCGCGCCCGTACACGCTCAATCTCGGCGTCTGTGATCCGGCGCAGGCCGCCAAACTCAATGACCTCGATTTCTTTGCGGTCGACGGCGCGCCGAACGGTGCCCTCACCGAATCCGAGCTTCTTCGCGGCTGCGGGGATTGAATTTCCGGCGCGACTCAGATGGCGCCGCACGTTTTTCCTGTGAGTCACGAAAGCTCTCCTCATAGAAATTGGAGTTCAAGCAATGATAAGCCAATAATTGGAATGTGGCAAACGAGAATTGCGTTTCCTGCCAATTTATGGCAAGGCTTGGGGAGACGACGAGAGACCGCACGAGATGGCGACATTCGATACGCTTGATTTTTTGGGGCGCAGGTGGCCGGCAGTGCGGGTGACCAGCTCGAGCGGCCCCCCGCGTCGCCCTGCGCTCCGGTCAGGAAGTCGCGGTTTCGGACGGCGAATCACCGACTTCGACGTCGGACCGGACGTTCACGCAAGCTTTTGGCTCGAGGCCTCCGGCGCAGGTCAGGAGTGGTCCGCCGACCGCCCGCTCGCGTTCTGGCGAAACTTTTCCGCGATCCTGCTCACCTCCAGGGAAGAAGCGGAGCCGGGGGTGTTGCGGTTTTTCGCCCGCCACGGGGACCCAACCGGCCAGCTCGAGCGTCGCGCCGCAGCCGGTGAACCCCTCCAAACCGAAACCGACTCGTGGATTTCGCTCACCCGGCGGCTCCGGCAAGTGGCGCTGGCCTGGAACGAAGTCGATGCCCTTGGCATCAGCTCGATCAGCGACGATGCACAACGCCTGGCCGCGGCCGACCAAGCCTTGCGGATATTGCTACCGAAGAGCCGGGATCGCGACCGCCAGATCGTTGGCGAGATCGAGACCATTTACGGCGAGCACGGCCTCACGCGGCGCCCGCTGACCTTGCGAGCGTTCATGGCGCTCTCCGCGGCAAGCGCTCGCGAGCGGCGCATCGCCATGCGTCGGTGCGCCTATCCCAATTGCCTCGATTGGTTCGAACTCCGTCGGACCGATGCGATTTTTTGCAGTGGTTCGTGCCAAGCCGCCGATCACAAACGAAGGAACCAAATCAATGGCTAGCGTCCAGCGCCGCGTGCACCGCGGTCGAATAACCTACCGCGCGATCTGGCGCGAAAGCGGCCCCGGTGGAAAGCCGCGTCTGCGAAATAAGACCTTTGCGAAGGCCGCCGACGCCAAGGCATACGCAGCCCGGATGGAAGCGGAGATCGAGCGGCGCGGCGTCGGCGATCCCGAGCGCCAGTCGACCGGCCAGTACCTTTCACGATGGCTGGCGACGCTACAGGACCGTGGCGAACATGAGCCAACCACGCTGCAGGGTTATGCTCGCTGTATCGCAATGGCGAAGCCCTGGATTGGTGAAATTCCCCTCAGCAAGCTCTCCGCCGCCGATCTAGATCGCGCTTATGGGCTACTGCGCAGGCGGGGAGGGAGGTTACGCGATGGGACACCGCGCCCGCTCACTGCCCGCACCACCCTCAATATCCATCGCTGTTTGCACAGCGCTTTCGAGCAAGCGAGGAAATGGAAGCTGATTGCAGAGAACCCAGCACGCGATGCGCGAGCGCCATCGCCAGCGCGCTCGAAGGCGCGTGCCTTCACCGCGGACGAGGTCAAGCGGCTGCTCGAGGTTGCCGCTGCCGATGCTGTGACCTACACGATGCTTGCGACGATGGTGACCTGCGGCCTACGCCGCTCGGAATTGATCGGCCTCGCCTTCGATGCGATCGACTTTCAGGCCGAAACGCTAGAGGTCAGGCGGGTCGGAATTGAAGTCGAACACCGCGCGGTGATTTGCGAGCGCGCCAAAACCGAATCCAGCGCGCGTACACTGAAAATTCCGAAAGCTTTGGTCTCGCTACTACGAGCACAGCTCGCGTACGTGCAGGAGGCAATGCTGAAATGGGGCAGGGAGTACCAGCGCGATCCGTTGCTCGTCTTTCCCAGCCTCGCTGGCGCGGGCGCGCCGATGCTGCCACAGAGCGTGACCGATCGCATGCGCCAAGTGATGCGCCGAGCCAAGGTGACGGGGGCTCAGCCGTGCCATGGCTGGCGGCATACGTCAGCAACGCTGCTGCTCGACAGCGGACAAAACATCAAGACGGCGCAAGCAAGGTTAGGACACAGCACACCAAACATCACGCTCGCCCTCTATGCGCACCCGGTCGAGGAACGCGACGCCGAGGCCGCTGAGCATTTTGGCAAGCTGATCGAGCGGTGATCAGAGCGCGAACGAATTGCGGCTGGGGCAACACTGGGGCAACATTTTTCGAGAAAAGACGCACCCGTCGCGGAGCGTGACGCCGAGGCCGCCGACCATTTCGGAAAGCTGATCGAGCGGTGATCAGAGCACGAACAAATCGCGCTGCGGCAATCGAGCCAGAGCAATATTCGTGAGTACAACGGGAGCCGCTTTCACAACCTGGCGCATGACTTTAGTAATTTTGAGGCTTATTCCAATCGTCGCCGATTTCGCTGCGGGCCAGCCATTGGGCGCGGCCGTCTCACGCGCCCTCGTGCGGTTGCGAACCACTACTGATACGGTCTGTCGATCCCCCATTTGAGGGCCCTCAAACGCGCACGGCAGAGTGTTGGAATGAAGCAGGCATGCCTCGGTACTGGAATTCGAGTCGAGCGCTCCGGCCGGATTGCGACGGTGTGGCTCGACAGCCAGGCCAAGCGCAACGCATTCGATGCTTCCATGCTGCGGGCGCTGACGAAAGCCGCGGCCGAACTGGTGCATGACCGGGACATCACCGCGGTGGTGCTGCGCGGAGCAGGGCACGCCTTCAGCGCCGGGGCCGACTTCGACGCCTTCGTCGCCGGCGACGAAGCCGCCTTCGCCGACCGCTTCGGTATCATGGAGCGGGCGCTCGATGAGGCGGTTGCCGCCTTGCTGGCCTTGCCGCAGCCGCTCGTTGCCGCGATCGAAGGGGCCTGCTTCGGCGGCGCGGTGCAGCTTGCCTTGTGTGCCGATATCCGTATGGCCAACGAGGCCATGCGGCTAGCGATTCCGGCCGCATCGATCGGCATCGTTTATCCGCTCGACGCGATCGAGCGCTTGATCGCATTGGCCGGGCCAGGGGTGGCAAAGCTGATCCTCATGACGGGGCGGCCGCTGTCGGCCGCGGACTGCCTGCGCGTCGGGATCGTCGAGATGGTGGCGCCGGATGCCGGGTTCGATGCCGCCATGGAAGAGCTGTGCGCCCGACTCGGGCGGCAATCGAAGGCGGCTGTCCGCGCCTACAAGCAGATCGTCGACGGATTTTTCGAGCGCCGTGACCGCGCCTCGATGGGCGTCTTGCAGGACAGCGTCAACAGCAGCACCGATACCTGGCAGCGCATCTCGGCCGCCATCGCTCAAAGAAAGCCGCGCGACCGGTCCTGAAGGCGCGCCGGGCGCGGCGTCCTCTCAGGCCCGCGGCAACGCGCGCCTGCCGTCCCGGAGTCAGGGCAATCCCTTGAGACTCTTGCGGTCGATCTTCCCGACCGCAGTCTTCGGCAGCTCGGCGACGATCCGAAAATCCGACGGGACCTTGTAGCGCACCAAATGCTCGGCGCAGTACCGCACCAGCTCCCCGGGTTCGGGGCGAGCCTGCGCGCGGGGCACGACAAGCGCGCACAGGCGCTCGCCCTTATGCGCATCCGGCTTGCCGACGACGGCAACCTCGGCGATCGCGGGATGGCGGTAGAGCACCTCCTCGACCTCGCGTGGATAGACGTTGTAGCCGGAGACGATGACCATGTCCTTCTTGCGGTCGCGAACGGCGAGATAGCCGTCCGCATCGACAACCCCGATATCGCCGGTATGAAGCCAGCCCTCGCGCAGGGCATCGGCGGTTTCAGCGGGGCGGCCGCGGTAGTCCTGCATGATCTGAGGGCCGCGCGCGCGAATCTCGCCTGCGTCTCCCGGCGGCAGCAGCGTGCCGGTATCGACGTCGACGATTTCCACCTCGGTCAGCGGCAGCGGCAAGCCGACAGTGCCCGCCTTGCGCACGCCCCGGCGGGGATTGAAGCTGACCACCGGCCCCGCTTCGCTCAAGCCGTAGCCCTCGCAGATCGGGCAGCCGGTCGCCTGCTCCCAGCGCATCAGGGTCGCCTCTGGCAGCGCCGACGCGCCGGAGGTGCACAGCGCAAGCGACGAGAAGTCGGTGCGGGCGAAGGCCGGGTCGGCCATCAGGCCATGGAAGATCGTCGGACTGCCGGCAAGCAGTGTGACACGGTGCCGCGTCACGGCTTCGAGCGCCAGCTCCGGCCGATAGTGCGGCAGGATCACCAGGGTCGAGCGTGCATAGGCCGCGAGGTGCAGGCACATCGACATGGCGTAGACGTGGAAAAGCGGCGTGATCGCCAAGATCCGCTCCGCTTCGGGCTTGGTCGACAACACGGCTTCACGCTGGCTGATATTGATCGCGATCGCGCCGTGCGTGAGGTTCACGCCCTTGGCCCGCCCGGTGGTGCCGCCGGTATATTGCAGCGTGGCGAGATCGCCGGCCGCGGGAAGCGGGGTGGGGAGATCGAGACCGGGCTGGTCCTTCCAGCGCGTGAGCTGTCCCGGGCGCACACAGACGAGCCGCGCGTCGCAGTTGCCGGAGCTGCGGCCGATGAGCCCGTCAAGCTGTTCGTCGGCGATGATGGCGCGCGGCGCGGCGTCGGCGAGGATGGGCGCGAGCTCGCTCGCGGTATAGGCCGGATTGAGTGGCACGACCTGGGCGCCGGCGGCATGCGCGGCAAAGATCGCCACGGCGGCGTCGATCGAATTGCCCATCAGGATTGCGACGCGCCCGCCGCGAACGCCGGCGCCGCGCAGATCCCGCGCCAGGGCGGCGACGCAGCGGAGATACTCGCCATAGGTCAGCCGTTCGCTGCCGCAGGTCAAAGCGACCAGATCCGGGGCGCGGCTCGCGGCTTCCGCCAGCATGTGCACGACCGTCGCATGGACGGACGGCATGCCCGGCACGCAGGACGGCTTCATCGGTAGTCCGGCTTCTTTCACGATCGGGTACTCGAGCGTTCAGCCTTCCGGCCCGCGACTATTCTTCGTCCGCAGCACGGGCAACGGCAAGGGTCACGATCCTGGCGGCAGCACCTGGATCAGCTCCGAGAGCTGCTCCGGGGTCAGCGGCTTGTCCAGAAACTTGAACTTCACGCCGTCGGCCATGACCTCGTCGAGGCCGGCGATCTTGTCGAGCTGCTTCGCCGACTTGAGCTGGAACTTGTCGATGCTCGAACGCACAAGATTTTCCGCCACCGCCGCCTTCTCGGAATAGAGCTTGATGGCGAGGGGATTGGCGAAAATCCACTCCAGCGATTTGCGATAAGCTCGCATGAACCGCGTCATGAGATCGCGGTTCTTCCAGGGGGTCTCGTTGACGATCTCCACCCTTACGGTCTGCCCGCTCAGCGATGCGACGTCGTTGCCGTTGGCGATGATGCGGATCTTGCCCTCTTCCGCCTCCTTCAGCGCGAAAGGAGGAGTAGCCCAGCCGATATCGACCTGGCCGGACATGACCTGCGTGAGGGTCGCGGGCAGCCCGCCCGTCTGCGTCGGTTTGGCTTTGAGCCCGAGGCTTTGAACGAACGCCAGGACGACGTTGTGGACGCTCGAGCCGTTGCTCGAAAATGCAATCGTGTTGCGCTCGGTGGCGTCGCCGAGCTTGCTGATCGGAGAGTTGCTGCGGACGTACCAGTAGAGATCGCCGACGCCGGTGAAACTCGCGCCGATGATCCGGACCGGAGCCCCCTTCGAATATGCGCGCAGGACGCCGAGCGTGCCGACGCCGATACCGACCTGCGCTGCATTGGAAATCACCGCCTGCAGCGTTTCGCCGCTGCCCTGGGTCGCGAAGTTCTCCAGCACGATGCCGTGTTTCTTGAAGATGCCGACCTGCTGTCCCAGCACCGCGGCCTGGTTGACCCAGGTGTCCATCTGTCCGATTGCAACTTTGAGCACGTCGTCCGCCCGCGCGGGCAGAGCCGAGAGCACGAGAACAACGAGAGCCGCCCTGGCGCGGCCGGTCTTTCCGAAGCACATCTTTCACCTCTCTCCCTGGCACCTTCCGCGTGGGTCTACCCGGCTCCGCGCGTGCAGCTTCCGGGCCAACGAAGTCGCTCCGGGGCACCGCGTGCGGCAGCCCGACTCAAGCCGTGTTTTTGGGACAGCAGAAGCGACCGGCACGCCTCATGCCTTGGTCGACGCAACCATTGCAGGAACGCCGCGGTCGGCGGCGTCCGTGCCGGCGCCCGGCTTCATCACGCCGCTCGACGCGATCGAGAAGAACGTCTCGATGATCTGCTGGATCGAGACCGACTTGTCCGGCGAATACCAGCGCGAGACCCAGTTGCACATTCCGAGCATCCCGTAGGCCGCCATTTTCGGATCCAGCTCGGGCTTGAAATCCCCGCTCGCCTGTCCTTCGCGGATGAGCTTCGTCCACAGCTTTCCGTACTCATCCCATACGTCCTTGAGCTCCTTGATCTTCGCGTCCTTGGTGGCGAAATGATCTTCCTTCAGAGCAATGCTCATCTCGATATAGGCGGGGTTGTAGGCGTCGAGATGGATCTCGATGGCGGAATAGAGCTTCTCGGCGCTCGATACGTTCGAGCGCATCAGCCGCTGCAGGCTGCGCAGCAATGAATTCGACTGCGGCAGTATGATCTCGACCAGAATGTCGCTGCGTGACTTGAAGTAATAATAGATGCCTTCGCGCTTGATCCCCGCCGCGTAGGCGATGTCCTCGATCGACGTGCGGGCGACGCCGCGGCTGGCGAAGATTTCGGCGGCGCGGCGAAGGATGTCCTGACGTCGGCTCATGTGGCTGCGCCCGCCTCCAAACTGCATCGGCTGCAGCATTTACATCCCGTAAAACGCGGCTGTCAATGTACTGGCGGGGGCGCTCTGCGCCCGTCCACCGTATCACTGAAATTGTGGGGCGATTTCGTCATAATCGACCGAAATTCGGCGGCCATCGCCCCTTCCCGATATTCTACGAGGCGTAAGACCGAGTTGCCGGCGCTACCCCGCCATGGCATAATCCGATTGCAATGGCCGGGAGGCGGAATTGGTGAGAGCTGAGGACTTTCGTAGCTTCGTCGGCAAGGCGTACCCGCCGTTCACGTTCGAAGTGGAGAAAGGACGACTGCGGCTCTTCGCCAAGGCGATCGGCGCCACGGATCCGGTTTTCTCCGATGAAGCGGCGGCTAGGCGGGCAGGCTATCGCTCCATCCCCGCGCCTCCGACGTTCCCGTATGCGATCACCATGGACGCCGGGCAGGCCTTCAACGTACTCGAGGACATGAAGGTGCCGGTCCACAAGTCCGTGCACGGTGCGCAACGATTTACGTTCAAGCGGCCGATCTATGCCGGCGACGTCATCACCGGAAGGCAGACGGTCACCGACGTGTACGACAAGAAGAACGGCGCGCTGCTGTTCATCGAGACGGAAATCAGCCTGTTCAACCAGGACAATGACGAGGTCTGTGGCCTGCGGTCCACGGTCATCGTGCGCCAGTAGTCGAGGCTCGCATGCAGCAGCCGGATCAAGCCGAATCCCGTCGTCCGCAGGTGCGCGTCCATGAGCTCGTGAAGGGGCCGATCACGCGCACGCAGCTCGCCCTGTTCGCAGGAGCGTCGGGCGACCACAATCCAATTCACCTGGACGACGAAGCCGCCCGCCAGGGCGGATTGCAGGGCGTCATCGCGCATGGAATGCTGGTCATGGCGTTCCTGGGCGACCTCTTGGTCGAGTTCGCGCCGATCGAGCGCTTGCGGGCATTCGACGCGCGGTTCGTCGCGATGTCCGCTCCGGGCGATACCATCACCTGCCACGGCGAGGTGACGAGCAGTGCGGACGAAGACGGCGAGACCATCGCAACCGTCAAGCTCACGGGAATCAACCAGAACGGACAGCCGGTCATCGAAGGGCAGGCGCGCTTCAGCATGCCCGCATCCTGACGGCGCGCAGGCGAGAGCGCCTGGACGCCGTGCATGAGGGAGCTCGGCTCCCGCTTACAGAGTTCGGGTCGGCCATGGTTTATCGGGCGGAAATTCCCTACGGCGCGTATTGGAGTACGCCGTTTGCCAAATGGCAGGGCAGCTTTTCCAATCTGCACAGCGTGAAATTCGCCGCTCATGTGACCCGCAACGAGCTTGCCAAGCGCGGCATCGAGCCGGACGTGTTCGATTTCGGCGTGCTCGGAATGACGGTGCCGCAGCGGGCGAGTTTTTATGGATTGCCCTGGTTCATGGGAATGGTCGGCGCCCACGCCGCAGGGGGGCCGACCATCAATCAGGCCTGCGCCACCAGTGCGCGATGCCTGCTTGCGGCGGCGCAGGAAATCGAATCCGAGCTTGCCACCACCGCGTTGGTGGCGACCTGCGACCGTACGTCGAACGGACCGCACATCGTCTATCCCGCGCCGACGGCGCCCGGCGGCACGTCCGAGCACGAAAACTGGGTCCTGGAGAATTTCGGCTGCGACCCGCTGGGCCAGCACTCGATGCTGCAGACCGCCGAGAACGTCGCCCGCAAGTATCAGGTGACGACGGAGGTTCAGCACGAGGTCGTGCTGCGACGGTCCGAGCAATACGGCGCCGCGCTGGCGAACGAGCGGGCCTTTCAGAAGCGCTACATGACCTTGCCGTTCGAGGTGCCGAGGCCCGACCTGAAGAAGAGCGCCGGCGTCATCGAGGGCGACGAGGGCGTGGTCTTGTCGACGGCCGATGGCCTGCGCCGGCTGCGTCCGGTGCTACCCGAAGGCACCGTGACCTTCGGGGGGCAGACCCATCCGGCCGACGGCAGCGCCGCGATCGTGGTGACGGCGCCGGAGAAGGCGCAGGAGCTCAGTCGCGATCCCGCCATACGGATCGCGCTGCACGGCTTCGGCATGGCGCGCACCGAGATCGCCTTCATGCCGGAGGCGCCGATTGCAGCCGCCCGCAACGCGCTGGAACAGGCAGGGCTTTCGCTGGCGCAGATCGACGCCGTGAAGTCGCACAATCCGTTTGCGGTCAACGACGTCGTGTTCGCGCGCGAGACCGGGGCCGACCTTCAGACCATGAACAATTACGGATGCTCCCTGCTCTGGGGGCATCCGCAGGGACCGACTGGGCTGCGCGCGATCATCGAGCTCATCGAGGAGCTGGTAATCAGGGGCGGCGGCTACGGCCTGTTTCACGGCTGCGCAGCCGGCGACACCGCGATGGCAGTCGTGCTCTCGGTCAACGGACGCAAGCAATCGCAATCGTGAGCAGGAGAGCGGCGTTGCAGGAGAGGCGCATCGGGCGTGGCATCGGCGGAGAATCTCGCGGCGGCGCCCTCGATGCGGAAACGCGATCGTGAATTTCGAGCTCAGCGACGAGCAGAAGCAGATCCAGGCGACGTTCGCGCGCTTCTGCGACGAGCGCATCCGGCCTTCGGCGGCCGAGATCGACGAATCGCACGAGTTTCCTCGCGCGCTTTTCGCCGAGCTTGGCGGGCTCGGCTTCTTCGGCATGCGCTATCCGGCGAAAGTCGGCGGCCTCGACCTTAATCTGGTGACGCTATGTCTCGCGCTCGAGGAGATCGCACGCGGCTCGATGTCGCTCGCCGGCTGCGTGACCATGCAATCGCTGATGGGCACGAAGTTCCTGGAAATGCTGGGCAACGACGACATCCGGCAGCGGCTTTTCCTGCCTGCGCTGCGCGGCGAGAAGATCGGCGGCATCTGCATGACCGAGCCGGGCGCCGGAAGCGACCTCGGAAGCATCGCGACCAGCGCACGCAAGGTCGACGGCGGCTATCTGCTCAAGGGCCAGAAGATGTGGGTCACCTCCGCGCCGGTTGCGGACTTCTTCACGGTCTTCGCTCGCGCCGGAAACGAGCGCAAGCTGACGATCTTTCTGGTCGAGCGCCATTTCAAAGGCCTGGCGATCGGACGCGCAATTCCCAAGATGGGCGTGCGCGCGCTGCCCACCTCGGAGCTCGCGCTCGACGACTGCTTCGTGCCCGACTCTGCATCGCCTGAGCCGGGAGGAGGGCGACGGCGAGCTCCATCTGCGCAAGCTGCTTGCCGAGATCCGCATCGTGACGGGAGCGCTGGCGCTCGGCGGGGGCCGCGGTGCGCTCGACGAGGCGATCCGCTACGCCGGGGAGCGCCACCAGTTCGGCAGGCCAATCAACCGTTATCAGGCGATCCAGCACCGGCTCGCCGAAATGGCCACCGACCTCGAAGCCGCGCGCGTGCTCGTTCACTACGCGGCGTGGCTCAAGGACAGCGACAGGCCGCACCACAAGGAGGCGGCGATGGCCAAGCTGTTCGCCTCCGAGGCGGCGGCGGACATCTGCGACAAGGCCGCGCGCGTGTTCGCCTCCTACGGCTTCAGCATGGAATACCCGGTGCAGCGCCACCTGCGCGACATCCGCTTCACGCTGATCGGGGGCGGCACGAGCGATATCCTGAAGCTGATCATCGCCAAGGAACTGTCGGCGTGAACGGGCGGCGCATCAAGGTCCTGCTGGCCAAGCCCGGTCTCGATGGTCACGATGTAGGCGCAAAAGTCGTGGTGCAGGCGCTGATGGATGCGGGATTCGAGGTGATCTACACTGGCCTGCGGCAGACCCCGGAGGCGATCGTCGAAGCGGCGGCGAAGGCGGGTGTCGACGTCATCGGCCTGTCCATCCTGTCGGGCACCCATATCAGCCTGTGCCGCCGCACGCGCGATCTTATGGTGGACAAGGGGTTGCACGATGCGCTCTGGATCGTCGGCGGCAATATTCCGGAGGCGGATCGAATGGTACTGAGGCAACTGGGCTTCCGCGGCGTGTTTCCGACCGGAAGCCGCACCGAGGATATCGTCAGTTTCATACGGGAGAACGTCCGATGAGCGTGTCATCCGGCGACGGCGCGAAAGGCTCCGCCCGCAAGCAGATGCGCGAGGTGGTGAACGAGTCCGGCATCGTCGTGAAACCGGTCTACACCCACGAGGATGTGGTCGCTTCGGGCCCCGCGGATGACAGTCTGCCGGGAACGGCGCCGTTCACGCGCGGAATCCACCCCCTGATGTACCGTCACCGGCCATGGACCATGCGGCAGTATACCGGCTTTGCCAGCGCCGCCGATACCAATGCGCGGTTCAAGTACCTAATCGCGAACGGTCAGACCGGGCTCAACGTGGCCTTCGATCTCGCGACCCAGTGCGGCTACGACTCGGACGCACCGGAGGCGCTCGGCGAGGTCGGCCGCGTGGGCATGGCCATCGACACCCTGCGCGACTTCGAGATCGCATTCGACGGCATCGATCTCGACGCAATCACGGTGTCGCTGACGATCAACGGCTCGGCCGCCGTTCTCATCGCGATGTATCTCGCCATGGCGGAAAAGCGCGGCTACGACATCGCCAGGCTGCGCGGAACCGCGCAGAACGACATCCTCAAGGAGTTCATCGGACGCGGGACCTGGATCTTTCCGGTGGATCCGTCGGTCAAGCTGGTCGCCGACACCATCGAGTATTGCGCCAAGGTCGCGCCCAAATACAGTCCGGTCAGCGTGTGCGGCTATCACATCCGCGAGTCCGGCGCGACGCCGGCGGAGGAAATGGGCTACGCCTTCGCCATCGCGAAGGCCTATACCGATGCGGCGCTCGCGCGCGGCCTTGATATCGACGAGTTTGCCGGGAGGCTGTCGTTCAACTTCAATATTTTCGGGAACCTGTTCGAGCAGGTCGCGAAGTTTCGCGCCGGCCGTCGTCGCTGGGCGAGGATCATCCTGGACGAGTACGGCGCCAGGAAGCCGGAATCGGGCTGGCTGCGCATGATCGCGGGCGGCGGGGGTTTCGGCCTCACCATCGAGCAGCCCGAGAACAACATCATGCGCGGCGCATATTACGCGCTCATCGCGGCTCTGGGCGGGGCGCAGACCATGGCGCTGTGCTGCTACGACGAGGCCTACACGATCCCGACGCCGAAGGCGCAACGCATCTCGCTGCGCACGATGCAACTGCTCATCGAGGAGATCGGGCTGGTGGATACCGTGGATCCGCTTGCCGGCTCCTACTACGTCGAGACGCTCACCAACCAGATGGAAGAGAAGATCGTCGAGGCGATGAGCTGGGTCGACGCGAATGGCGGAATCGTCAAGGCGGTGAGCGACGGCGTCGTCCAGGGCAAGGTCTCGCGCTACGCCTATGAGCGCCAGAAGGCGCTCGAGAGCGGCGCCCTGCGCAAGGTCGGCGTGAACTGCTACGTGGACAGCGACGAGGAAAAGCCGAACGTGGAGCTGCATCCGTATGACGAGGCGAGCGCCCGCGCGCAGATTGCGGCGCTCGAGCAGGTCAAGGGCGAGCGCAGCAGCGACGCGGTGGCGCGCGCCCTTGCGGCGCTGCGCGCCGATGCCACAGCCGGCCGCAACGTCATGCCGGCATTGATGGAGGCGGTGAAAGCCTATGCGACGGTGGGCGAGATGACGAATGCGCTCGTCGATGTCTATGGCCGTTTCCGCGAGCCGACCCAGCTATGGCGCGAGGTGGCGTAATGCGCCGTCCCCCGGTGTCACTGGAACGCGCATGAAGCCTGGCGTCATTCTCTCCATGGAGCAGGCATTGTCGCTGACATATGCCACGCTCCGCTTCGTTCATCTGGGATGGCGGGTGATCAAGCTCGAGGCCACGCCGCAGTCGCCTTCGGCATTGCCGGGCGACCCCAACCGATACATCGGCTCGGTGGTGGCGGACGAGGGGCGCCGCTCCTATTTCATCGGCCCCAATGTCGGCAAGGAGTTGATCGCGCTCAACCTCAAGGCGCCGGAGGGCCGCGAGGTTCTTCGAACCCTGATCAAGGCCCTGAACGTGGACGTGTTCTGCTGCAACACGCTGCCGTCGCGTTATCAAGAGCTGGGCATCGATTTCGAAACGTTGCGCGCAGTGAAGCCCGATCTCATCTGGGCCGCGATCTCGGCCATGGGGCCGAACCATCCCGACGTGGCGGGGTACGACCCGGCGATCCAGGCCATGGTCGGCTACATGGAGGTCACCGGCGCACGCGAGGGTCCGCCGACGCTCTCCGGCATTCCGCTGGTCGATCTCAAAGCCGGTGATGAAGTCTATGCGAATGTCTGGATGGCGCTCGCCGAGCGGGCGACGTCCGGCACCGGCAAACGCATCGACGTCGCGATGATGCAGGCGGCGGCCTCCTGGCTGATCACCGTGCTCCCGCTGGTCGATTTCGATTGCGACTATTCCGAGATCACGCGCTGCGGCAACGAGCATCGAAAATTCGTCCCGACCAATGCCTATCCCACCCGGGACGGTGCGGTGCTGCTTGCGATCGGCAGCGATGCGCTGTGGCGCCGGCTGGTGGACATCCCCAAATTCGGCCGCGCGGGAACTCCGGTGCGGACGACCAATGAGGGGCGGGTGCGCGATCGCGACAGGATCCACGCCGATCTCGCCGCGGTGACTCGCGATTTCACCACCGCGGAGATCATCGCCGACCTCAAGAAGGCGAAGATCCCGCATGCGCCGATCCACACCGTGCCGCAGGTCATGGAGATCGGAGCCATCGCGCGCAAATTGACCTCGACCACTGCGCCCGATGGCCGAAGCGTCCGGCTGCCGCCCATGGCGGTGGATCACGATGGCGCCGCGCAGAAGTTCAGTTTCCCGCCCCGCTACGGCGAGCATTCGGAGAGCATCCTGCGCGAGATCGGCTTGACCGCCGCGCAGGTCGTCCGCCTCCGCGATGCGCAGGTGATCGCCGGCCCCGAAATCCTCTACCAGCGGGGGCGCGGCCATCCCACCCAGCAGACTGCATAGAGAGATCAGGAATGTCGAAACTTGACGGAAAGGTTGCTCTCGTGACCGGAGCGGGACGGGGGATCGGGCAGGCTATTGCGCTCAAGCTCGCCGGCGAAGGCGCGCGGGTGGTACTCAACGATCTCGATTCCGGGCCGGCCGAGGAGACCGTCGGCAAGATCAAGGCGATCGGCGGCACTGCCATCATGCACGCCGGCGACGTCTCGACCGACGGATTTGCCGAGGCCTTCGTCGAAACCGCGATGAAATCATGCGGCGCGCTCGACATCATCGTCAACAACGCGGGCTATGCCTGGGACGGCGTGATCCAGAAGACCAGCGACGAGCAGTTCGACGCCATGCTCGGCATTCACGTGCGCGCGCCGTTCCGCATCCTGCGGGCGGCGGCCGGGCCAATCCGCGACATGGCCAAGCGGGAATCGGAGAGCGGGCGCTCCGTGCACCGCAAGGTCGTCAACATATCCTCGATCGGTGGATTGTTCGGGAATGCCGGCCAGGTGGGCTATGCCGCCGGAAAAACCGCACTGATCGGTCTGACCAAGACGCTGGCTAAGGAATGGGGGCGCTACAAGGTCAACGTGAATTGCGTCGCGTTCGGGCTCATCGAAACCCGCATGACCGCGCCATTCTCCGGAGCGCCCGCGAAAGAGCGGGTGGCGGGACGCGACCTGCCGATGGGCATTCCGTCCGAACTTCTCGATACGGTCAAACGCATGATACCGGTGGGCCGCGCCGGCACGCCGCAGGACGCGGCGGGAGCGGTGTATCTCTTCTGCATCCCCGAGTCCGATTACATTTCTGGCGAGGTCGTGCTGGCGAGCGGCGGGCTGGTGATGTGATGCCAGCCATGCGCGCAGCCCGAACGTTGCCCGCGCTACTGGTGGCGGTCGCCGCGCTGTTTTCGATCCTGCCCGCGCATGCCGAGGATTATCCCGCGCGTGCGATCACACTGGTGGTGCCGTATCCCGCCGGCGGCTCGATCGATCTCGTCGCCCGCGAGATCGGGCACAAGCTGCACGAGGCCTGGGGCCAGCCCGTCGTGATTCAGAACGTCGGCGGCGCCAGCGGCAATATCGGCAGCGCCCAGGTCGCACGTGCTGCACCGGACGGATACACGCTCCTGCTCACGACCAATGCGCCGCTGGTGCTCAATCAGTTCGTCCTCAAGGCCATGCCGTTCGACGCCGCGCGCGACTTCGAGCCGGTGATTCTGGCGACGCTGACCCCGATTGCGCTAGTCGTGCATTCTTCGCTTCCGGTGACCACGCTGCCGGAATTCGTCGCCTTTGCGCGCCGCAATCCCGGCAAGATCGGTTTCGCAAGCTCGGGGACCGGTTCGCCCCACCATATGGCGGGAGAAATGCTCAAGACCGCCGCCGGCATCGACATCCGCCACGTGCCCTATCGGGGTGCCGCGCCGGCGATCAACGACGTCGTGGCCGGCCACGTCCAGAGCGGATTCATCACGCTCGGCACGATCCTGCCGTTCGCCAAGCGCGGCGAAGTTCGCGTCCTGGCGGTGATCGAGGACGAGCGCAGCGACCTTGCGCCTGACGTGCCGATGATCGGGGAGACGGTCGCGGGCTATCGCCGCGCCTCTACGGGCTGGCACGCTTTTCTGGCGCCGCGCGGAACGCCGGGGCCGATCACGGCGAAGCTCAACGAGCGGATCGAGGCTGCCCTGGCCGACCCGGAGGTCAAAGCCAAGCTGCACGTCGCCGGGATCCTGACAGTCGGCGGTGCCCCGGGCGCGGTGACGAATCGCATCAAGGCAGAGGTGGAGGTGGTCAGGGCACTCTTCGCCAACAGCGGCATTGTGCCGGAATGAAGCCGAGGCGAGCGTCACGGTGACCAGGCGTGTCGTGCTATCGCTGGAGCAGGCTGTCGCGCTTCCCTATGCGACGCTCCGCTTCGTGCAGCTCGGCTGGCGGGTCATCCGCATCGAGCCGACCTCATCCGACGGGCGACGGCCCGGCGATCCGAACCGGTATGCCGGCGAAGTGTTCGCAGACGAAGGCCGGCGCAGCTTCTTCGTCCCCCCCAATGTCGGCAAGGAGGCCATTGCGCTCAATCTCAAGAGCCGGGAGGGACAGGATGTCTTCCGGCGTCTGCTCGCGGCGCTGGACGTCGAGATATTTTGTTGCAACGTGCTGCCGGCGCACCATGCCGCCCTCGGCGTGGACTACGAGACGTTGGCGCGGCTGCGGCCCGATCTGATCTGGGCTTCGATCTCCGCTATGGGAACGGAACATCCCGATGTTCCCGGCTACGATCCGGTGATCCAGGCCATGTCGGGACTGATGTCGGTCAGCGGTTTCGCCGACGGCCCTCCCGTCATGTCCGGCGTGCAGATTACCGACCTGAAAGCGGGCGACGAGCTTTACGCCAACTCTCTGCTGGCACTCGTTGAGCGCGCGGAAACGGGGCGCGGCAAACGCATCGACGTGTCGATGCTGCAGGCGGCAGCCTCCTGGCTGGTCACGATGCTTCCCAACATCGACATCGGCACGGACCCGTCCCACTACACCCGATCCGGGAACTTCCATCGCATTTTCGTTCCGACCGGCGTGTATGAGGCGCGCGACGGTCACATCTATCTAGCCATCGGCAACACCCAGCAATGGCGCTCGCTGGTGACGCAACCGCCGTTCGCACGCCTGGACGAAGGCGGACGATGGGACGCGTTGCCGGCGCGTGCGGCCGATCGGCAGCACCTGTGGACCGCGATTTCCGAGATCATCGGCGCGCTGCCGGTAGCCGAGCTGGTCGCCCTGTTCGTGAAGGCGCGGATCCCCCATGCGCTGATCAATTCCATCGAGCAGGTGCATGCGCTGCCGGCGATCCGCGCGCGCATGCCACGTACGCACACGCCGGACGGACGCCCGATTTGGCTGGCGCCGATGGCTGTGGACCAGGCAGCGGCGCCGTCGGTGCTCGAATTTGCGCCGCGCTACGGCCAGCACACCGACCAAATCCTGCGCGAAGTCGGGTTGAGCACGGCTGAGATTTCGGCGCTGCGCGCTTCGGGTGTGGCGGGCTGAGCATGGCGGCGCCATGAAGGTCCTGCGCTACGAAAGGTACGGCGGCCCCGAGGTCCTGCAGCTCCACGAGTTGCCCGTCCCGCGCGCCGGCCCCCGCGACGTGATGGTGCGCGTGCGCGCGGCGACCGTCGGCCAGGGCGATTGCAAGGCGAGAGCCGGCGTCCTGCAACGCCACTTCTCGGTCCAGTTTCCCAAGATACCGGGCCGCTATGGCTGCGGCGAGGTCGCCGAAGTCGGCGGCGAGGTCGATGCTGTGAGCGTTGGAGACGCCGTCGTCTTCACGGCCGCGCATACCGGCGATGGTACCTGCGCCGAGTTCGTCTGCTGTGCTCCGTCATCCCTGGCGCCCAAGCCGCACAATCTGAGCCACGTCGAGACCGCCGCCATCATCCAGGGCGGTGTATGCGCCTTCGTGGCGCTGTGCGAAGCCGGAAAAGTTGCGCCCGGCATGCACGTGCTCGTGCATGGCGGAGCGGGAGCGGTCGGCAGCGCCTGTGTCGAGCTTGCACATCATCTCGGCGCCCACGTGTCGGCGACGTGCCGTGCGGCCGACCGGACTTTCGTGCAGGCCCTCGGCGCCGAGCGCGTTGTCTCCTACGACGGCGAGGAGTTTTGGCGCGTGTTGCCCACGCAGGACGTGGTGATCGATACCATGGGGGGCGACGTGCACCGGCGATCCTACGATGTGCTCAGGCGCGGCGGTGCACTCGTCTATCTGAATGCGCAACCCTTCGACGACCGAAGCGGGGAACACGGCGTGCGGCTGATCAACGCCGTTATCGACAACCGGCGCTCCGTGCTGGAGGCGGTCGTGGAGTTGGCGGAGCGCGGCGTATTCGCCCCGCACATAGGACGCGTGCTTCCGCTGGCGTCCGCGGCGGAGGCGCATCGCCTTGTCGAGACGGGCGCCGTCCGGCGCGGACGGATCGTGCTCGAGGTCGGCTGATATCAAGTGACGCCGCGTTTGCGCAGGGCGGCGGTCCGATCGCGCTGAACGCACAGTTTCTCGCGATCGACCACGATCGCGTAATCCTTCTCAGCCATCTCCGGCGTGATCTTGCCGTCGGCCAGGTCGCGATCGATGGCGTCGAGCGTGCGCTCGAGCGGGTTGCCGTATCCGGCCGCGCCCGGAAGCCGGAGGCTGACGAGGTCGTTGGCCTGCAGCGTGTCGAGGCCCTTCGACTTCAGCACCCTTTCAGCGGGCGTACCGGGGTTGAGAACGAAACGGCCGGTCGTGCCGATGCGCCCGCCGAACAGCCCCTGGGGCGGAATTTTGTGACGGTCGCCGTAGCGCGCGAAACTGATCGGACCGGCGAGCACGCGGATGTCGCGGCGCAGCGCGAGGCTGCCGCGAAACTTGCCCGCGCCGCCGGTATCCGGAATGAGCTCATAGCGCTCGACCCGGACCGGATAGCGTTGCTCAACCGCTTCGACCGGCGTGTTCATGAAGCGGGGAAGATGACTGTCCTGGCCGTCCGATCCGTCGGCATAGGCGCGCGCTCCGTTTCCGCCACCCTGGATATCCGTGAACACGAAGCGCTGCCCGCTCTCGTCGAACCCGCCGAATGCGCAGGTCGTGATCTGGGCGTGTCCGCCGGCGGTGACTCGCTGGGGGACGGCCTGGGCGAGGGCGCGCAGCAGTGCTTCCACGATCTTCTGCGAGCAGTTTGTGCGGGCGGCGACTGCGCCCGGGGGAAGCGGATCGACCACGGTGCCGGGGCGTGTCAGCACCTCGATGGGACGATAGCAGCCGGAATTGGGCGGCATGTGCGGGTCGACAACCGCGATCATCACGTAGTATGCGGCGGCGAAGGTATTCGCGATCGTCGAGTTGGTATTCCCCTCCGCCTGCGGATCGCTGCCGGTAAGATCGACCACCGCGCGGTCGTGCCCGATGGTGAGCTTGACGGCAACGCGGATCGGCTCTTCGTTCACGCCATCGTCGTCGATGAAGTCCTCGCCGTAATAAACGCCGGGCGGGATGGCGCCGAGCCCCTGACGCATGCGCCGTTCCGAATAGTCGAGCAGCTCGACGCAGGCTCCCTGCACGACATCCTTGCCGTACTTCCGGAACAGGCGATCGATGCGGTCGATCCCGACCATGAGAGAGGAGACCTGCGCGCGAATATCGCCGAGCGTTTTCTCGGGCAACCGGATCTGATTGGCGATAATGCCGAAGATTTCCCTGTCCTCGACCCCGCGCTTGAGCAGCTTGACCATCGGTAGGCGCAGACCTTCGAGATAGATTTCCCGAATGCCGCCGGCAACGCCGCCGGCCGCGACGCCACCGAGGTCGGCGTGGTGCGTGATGTTGCCGACGAAGCCGATCAGTTCGCCGTCATGGAACGCCGGCGCGACCGCATAGAGATCCATGATGTGCTGGCATCCGCGATAGGGGTCGTTGGTCACGATCACGTCGCCGGGTGCCAGATCCGACGCGCGGTAAGTCTTCACCAGCTCCCGCATCGTGATCTCGAAGCCGGCGAGAAGGCTCGGGGTGTGATGCGCCTGCGCGATCGTCTGCCCCTTGGCGTCGGTGACGACGCACGAGATGTCCTTGATTTCGGTGATGATGGTGGAGCGCCCGGTGCGGACGAGGGTGTGTCCCATTTCGTCCGCGATCTGCTCGAGCGCGTAGCGGATCACCTGCATGGTAACGACGTCGACCATGGCGAGCCTCAAAGCTTCACGAACAATCCGAGGTCGGGGGCGAGAGTGGCCGTCGCGCCGGGCGGAATCAGGGCTACCGAGGTGGGCTCCTCGACAAGCGCGGGGCCGCGAAGCTCCATGCCCGGCCGCAGGAGATCGCGCTGGAAGACGGCGGCGATGAGATGCCCGGCCTTGTCGAAGTAGACCGGCCGGGTGCCGGACTGGGCGGCTGATGGATCGTTCCTAGTCGCATCGAAGTGCTCCAGCACGATGGGCTCGCTGGAACCGAACGCCGCCAGCCGCAGGTTCACAAGCTCGATCGGCTCGTCCTCGAAAAAGAATGCGTACCGTTCCCGATAGAGCCGCCCGAATGCCTGCACGAGTGCATCAAGGCCGGAGACCGTGACCGTGCCTCCATCCGGAAGTGGAACGGTCAGCTCGTAGGTCTGGCCCAGGACTTTGAGGTCGGCGCTGCGTACAAGCCGCATCGAATCGATGCCAAAACCTTCGTCCGCGAGTGCGGCACGCGCCTCGCGCTCCATGCCTTGGAACTTGGCTTCGAGCGCCGCGGGGTCGGCGTGCGTGGTCATCACGCTGCCGAGCGCACTGACGAAGTCGTGGCGTACGTCCGCGACCAGGAGCCCGAGTGCCGAGAAGGCGCCTGGGAAAGGTGGGATCAGGACCTCATTCATCTCCAGTTCCCGCGCGATGTCGATCGCGTGCAGGCCGCCGGCACCGCCGAAAGACAACAAGGCGAATTCGCGCACGTCGATTCCGCGCTGTACCGTCACGGTGGCGATGCCTTTCACCATATTGGCATTCACGACCTTGATGATGCCGAGCGCGGCCTCCTCGACCGAGAGGCCGAGCGGGGCGGCGATCGCTTCCACGGCGGCACGCGCGGCCGCGACGTCGAGTCGCGTCTTTCCGCCATGGAAGGAATGGGGATCGAGCCGGCCGAGCACGAGATTGGCGTCGGTGACGGCGGCACTTGCGCCCCCGCGCCCATAGCATGCAGGGCCGGGCTCGGCCCCGGCCGAGCGCGGGCCGACATTGAGCGCACCTCCGGAGTCGACCCAGGCGATCGAGCCACCGCCGGCGCCGATGATATGGAGGTCGATGATCGGAAGCTTGACCGGCAGTCCCTGAAAACTGCCTTCGGTCGTGACCTGGGATGCACCGTTCTCGACCAGCCCAATGTCGAAGCTTGTTCCGCCCATGTCGACGGAGACGATGCGGTCCCGGCCATGGCGCCGGCCGTACCAGGCGGCCGCGACCACGCCGCCGGCAGGTCCCGAATTGACAGTGGCAACCGCATGCGCGCGTGCGGACTCGACCGTCGTAGAGCCGCCGTTCGCCTGGATCACGAACAGCTTCGCGGCCTTAAGCACGCTTTCGACTCGCGGCTCCAACCGGGCGAGATACGCATTCATGACCGGCGTCAGGTAGGCGTTGAGCACCGCAGTCGATGCGCGTTCATACTCCCGGTACTCCGGGCAGATCTGATGCGACAAGCTGATCGGTATCCCCTGCAGGCGTCGCGCCAGAATGGCGGCGGCGCGCTGCTCGTGCTCCGGATTGAGAAAGGCGAACAGGAAACAGATCGCTACGGCCTCGACGCCCTGACGGGCGAAATGCTCCGCCGCCTCCGCCACGCTCGACTCGTCGAGCGGAAGCACAACCTTTCCATGCGCGTCGATGCGCTCGTGCGCCTCGACGCAGAGTCGGCGGGGAACCAGCGGCGGCGGGCGGTCGACGGACATGTCGTAGACGCCTTCGATCGGCCGCATCACCCGCCCGATCTCGAGCACGTCGCGGAAACCCGCGGTCACCAGCAGCCCGGTCCTTGCGCCCGTGCGCTCGATGAGCGCGTTGGTCCCGGTGGTCGATCCATGGATGAGCTCGCGCACCGTTTCGGCGGGAATCTTCGCCTCGGCCAGAACAGCGTTCACGGCATCGATGACGCCCTGGGAGCGGTCACTGGGTGTTGTGAACGCCTTGGCGGAGTAGATCCGCCCGCCTTTTGGATCGAACAGCGTGGCATCGGTGAAAGTGCCGCCGACATCGATGCCGATCCGTGCTCCGTCTTGCATGCTGTCACCTGACGGCGGCGAGCGAAGGCAAAAGGAGCGCGGTAGCGGGGAAGAAGATCATGATGATCATGACAATCGTGTTCAGGAGCATGATCGGGACTGTGGCCTTGTAGACGTCCATCATGGTTGTGCCGGGTGGAGCGACGGCCTTCATGACGAACAGCCCGAAGCCGAAGGGAGGCGAAATCGCTGCGATTTCCATGTTGAGTAGCATGACCGCCCCGAACCAGATCGGGGAAAGGCCCAGCGCCTCGATGATCGGGAAGTAGATCGGAACGGTCAGCAGGATCATGGCCAGGGATTCCATGAACGTCCCGAGCAGCAGCAGGATCACCTGCATGGAGATGACGACCCAGATGGGACTGAGATTCGTCCCGGTCGCCAGCTCGACGATGCCGGTGGAGGCGCCGGTATAGGCCAGGAGCTGGGAGAATGCGCTTGCCCCGGAGAGTATCATCAGCACCATCAGCGAGGTGGTGATCGTGGACTGCAGCGAAAGCTTGAGCATGCTGCGGGTGACCGGTCCGTAAAGCCGCGCCAGAATCAGGGCGCTCAGCACGCCGAGCCCGGCGGATTCGGTGGGCGTGGCGATCCCGAGAAAAATCAGCCCGGTGACGACGAAGATGATCGCTGCGACCGGAAAGACATGAACGACCGTTTCCCGCAGCTTTCTGCGCAGAGGCATCTTTTCTGCGGTGTAAGGAGGCGCAAGCTCGGGCTGCAGCCAGCATCGGATGAGGACGTAGGCGGCGAGCGACAGTGCCATGAGCAGGCCCGGCACGATGATCGCCATGAGGAGCGCACCGACCGAGATGTCGGCCGTGGCCGCGAGGATGACGCCGAGCGCTGAGGGCGGCAACATCACGGCGAGCCCGCCGGAGCCCATGATCGGGCCTAGCGTCATCTGCTGCTTGTAGCCGCGCTTTGCCATGTCGGGCACGAGGATCTTGCCGAGCAACGCAGTGGTGGCTGCGCCCGAGCCGGCGAGAGTCGCGAACAGCGTGCCGCCGCCGACCGCCATCAAGCTCAGCCGGCCCGGAACGCGACCGAACCACATATCGAGGACATCCATCAGCCGCGCCGCAATGCCCGACCGAAACAGCAGCTCACCCATCAGAATGAACAGCGGGACCGGCATGATGGCGAAGTTGGCCACCGAATCCATGACCGCGAGCACCATCTGGTTGATGCCGGCGGCGCCGCCCCAGAAGAAATAGGCACCGGCGATGTTCACGGCGAGGAATGCGAACGCGATCGGCATCCCGATCGTCATCAGCGCAAACAGGCTGCCCGTGATCAGGATAAAGGCGACCCACCACTCCATGACGTGCGCTCGGCCTCACGCGATCAATCGAAAGATGGACCATGCTCATGCTGAACCAGCGGCGTTCCGGTTCTGATGGCTTCGACGGTCGACAAGACCTCCACCAGGTAGCGCAGCGCCAGGACCAGCGAGCCAATCGGAATGATGATCAAAATAATCCAGGTCGGAATTTCGAGCAGGGTAGGCTTGAACAAATGACGGGCATACGCAGTCCATGTCGTCCACCCGCCGAAGATGGTGAGCACGACGGCTACGCCCAAACAGATGATGTTGCTCACCAGCAGCAGAACTTTCTGAACGCGTTCGGATACGTTGGTCAGCAACACATCGACATTGATGTGGGCGCCGCGTGGCACGGCCCAGGCGGCGCCGAGGAACGTGATATAGACCAGGGCGTACTCGATCAGCTCGTTGGCGCCGATCAACGGACGGCTGAAGGCGTAGCGCAGCAGGACATCGAGGCAGATGAGGACGGCGCACAGTACGAGGAGGGCGATCGCCGCCGTCACCAGGGCATTTTCGAGCGGAGCAAGCCAGCGTTCGATCGCTCGCAGGCCTCTCATTGGCGGCCCTTCCGCATCGGGCTTCAGTTGCCGCTAAGCTTTCGGAGCCTGTCGACAACGGCGGGCGATACCTTGCTCTCCAAATTCTTCCACTCGGTGCCGTAGGCGACGTCGATGTATTTCGCGTTCTCTTCCGGTGAGAATTTGACCTTTTTCACCTTGTTGCCGATTTCCTTCCACTCGTTCTGATTCTCGTTGTCGAAGTGGCTCACCATCTTGGGCTCGAATTCTGCCGTCAGTTTCGTCAGCGCGTCGCGCGTGCCCTCCGGCAAGGCCTTCCATTTGTCGAGGTTCATGAGGATGACGACATTGCTCGGCGGAAAGAAGGGCAGGTCGATGACGTTCTTCACGCTCTCCAGCCACCCGCGCTTGAGCGGCCCGGTGACCGGCCATCCGAAGCCGTCCACCACGCCCGACCCGAGCGCGGTATAGACCTCCGGCGCATTGATGGTGACGGGGACCATCCCGAGCTCACGCATCATCCGATCGTACAGAACACCGGTCCGCATCTTGATGCCGCGGAGATCGGCCAACGTCTTCGGATCCTTCTTGGTCCAGAGATAGAACGGCGACACCTGCACGCGTCCGAGATAGCGCGCATTGATCGCGTTCGCGTGCTTCTCCACCATGAACTCGTAAAAGCCGCTCGGACGTTCTTGCATCGGCGTGAGCTTGGACAGAACGAAAGCCTGCGACTCCGGTATCTGGTCCTGGTAGTCGTTGGCCGGCGAAAACAGGACATCCATCACGCCGGTGCGGATGGCTTCGATCTGCTGGAAGCGGCCAATCACCTCGGGACCGCCGACGTAATTGATTTGCAGCTGCCCGCTGAGCTTGGAGTTCACCTCGCTCACCCAGGCATTGGCCATCGCCATGACCGGATCGTTCTTGGTCGTGAAGGAGACGGCGCGCATCGTTTCGGCGGCGGGGGCGTCGGGGGCGCCAAGCGCAAGCGTGCAGCAGGCAACGGCGGCCAAAAATGCAGAGCGCGACATGCGCACCTCCCGAGTCACTTTACGGAGCGTAAAACGACAATTGAGAACTCAGTCTAAACGTCGCCTTCAAACAGCGTCAAGGGACAGCGATGCCGCAAGCGCCGCACGTAATTCGTTTCATGGCCTGGAGGATGACGCGACGGCTCAGCGCGTTGCGGTATCGAGCGATGCGCTTGCCATAATCGCGCGCACCGGCGGGGTCTCGTTGAGAAGGCACCTTTCCAGCGCCGCGCCATCGGTGCTCTTGCTCCGGGCCATATTGGCGCGGAATTTTTGAACTAGACGCCTTTCGTCAACAACTGCGGAGGAGGACACGTCGCGAGCGATTGTGCCGCCCGACCTGATGCGAGCCTCCAGGCGGCCGTCAAAGGCGGTTGCCAGCGTTGCATCCGCCTCGCACAAGACACATGTGGCGAGCCGCCTGATTTCAGGGCAATGGAGCTTGGCAGCATCAAGGGTGGCGAGATCGACCTCGCCGTCGACGATGGCGGCCGCGACCATGAATGGCAGGCTCGCAATGGCTTCGAGATCGTTGCGCGGTGCGACCTTGATCTCGCGCGGAGCGCCGACGATCGGCACGGCCCACGGCGCGACGCTGCAGTGCATGGCTATGAGATTGCCGGCGGTCACCAGACCTTGTTCGCGCAGGGTGAGGGCGGCTTCGATGAAGGGTTGGATGACGTGGGCGCAAGGGAAATATTTCGCGGTTGCCTGCGCTCCTTTCCAGCCGATTCCCAGCTCATCGGTCAGCGCGTTCAGGTTGCCGGGCCGTTCGCCGAGAAAAGAGGCATAGAGACCGTATTGATGATCTAGGGCGTGTCGCGGCCCGCGAAAATGGCGGGCGGCAAGTTCTGCCGCGATAGTCCCGCCGTGCGCACTCCAACCGGTGTGAAGCCATTTTGACCAGCCGCCATCCGCCAGAAATGCCAGGAGCCCGCCGCTCATGCTAGTTGCCAGGGCAAGTGCGTCGGCCATTGCCGCGGCATCGAGACCCAGCAGGCGCCCTGCCGTGCCCGCCGCCGCGACCGGGCCGACGACGCTGGTGGCGTGAAAGCCGCGGGCGTGGAATCCGCGTCCCGCTACTTCGCCAAGGCGCGCCGCGAACTCGTAACCGACCGCGATCGCGGTCGTGAGTTCGTGAAAGCCGGCATCGCGGGCTTCGCCGACAGCTAGCGCAGTGCTCACCACGATGCTGCCCGGATGAACGAGCGTTTCCGGAAAGGTGTCATCAAAGTCGCGGGCATGAGCGAGGGCGCCGTGAACCAGAGCGGCCGCTGCCGGCGGACCTCTCTGTCCGGTCGTCATGATGGTCGCTGAACCGCTATCGCCATGGGCATTCGCCCAGTCGGTGAGACTTCTGGCGGCGGGTAAGGAAGCGGCGGCGGCGATCAGTCCAATCGTGTCGAGCACGCGCAAACGAGCGAGCCGGCATTGCTCCGGCGGTACGTCGGACGCCGCAACCTTGCTCGCCCAATCGCCAAGCACCTCGATGGGCGTCATGCTCTCACCAGGAGTCGCGAAGGAGCGCCAGAACTTCGGTTTCGGCCATCGGGCGCGGCAGATTCGCCATCATGTAGTCAGACATGGTCATACGGGCGACTTCGGACAGATCCAACTCCGAGATGCCGACGTCTCGCAGGTGATGCGGGAGCGGCAGGCCGTCGGTAAATTCCGTCAGTTTCTGCACGGCCTGCGCTCCATCATCGTCCGCGCCGATGCCGCGGCTCTGGCCGCCGAGGGAATCGAGCAGGAGGCTTTGCTGATCGCCAATCACCGGCAGAAGCTTTCGCGCCGCCGACGCGAGCAGGATCGCGTGCGAGGTCCCGTGCTGGAGCGCCAAGCGCCCGCCGACCACATGCCCGACCGCGTGGACGACCGATACCATCGCGTTGATGGCGGCCATGCCTGACATGACGCAGGCGAACTGGCATGCAGCGCGGGCGTCAAGGTCGCCGGGATCGCGAACGGACCGGGGCAGCGCGTCGCGTAGCAGCCGCAGCGCGTGCAGGGCCAGCGCGGTCGAGATCGGATGGCGGCGGCCCGAATAGATCGATTCGACGCAGCGTGCGACGGCGGTCATTCCCGTGGCCGCGGTAAGCTTGGAATCGGCATGCACCGCGAGCTCCGGATCAAGAACCGTCGCTGACGGGATCAGCGTCTGGTCCCAGAACAGCAGCTTCTGCCGGGTATGCGGGTCGCGACAGGCCGCGGTCGGCATCACGTCGGATGCGGATCCCGCGGTCGTGGGCACGGCGACGTGCACGACCGGACGGCCGGATATCGGCTTATGCGACATCTCTCCGCCGGGGGAATACCGAACCGCATAGGGTGTGAGATCGCCTCCGGTCGACAGCATGATGGCGATGGCTTTCCCGGCATCGATGGTGGAGCCGCCTCCGACCGAGACCAGCGCGTCGGATCCGGTGGCGCGGAAGCGCTCGACACCACGTTTCACCATTTCGACCGGTGTGTGCGCCGCCGCCTCTGCGAACACGTCCGCCAACGTCGTGCCCAGCCCTGCCTTCACCTTTTGCAGGATTTCGCCGGCGGCGACCGTCGCGCCACATACGACCAGCGCCCGCTTCGTGCCAGCATTTGCAACGACCTCGGATAGGCGGCGAACGGCTCCGGGGCCGCTGATAATGCGCCCAGGCCAGTCGCCGAAGTTGAGGATCGTCATCCCTACGTCCGTTTGATGTTGAAGCAAGTAGTCATTGGAATGTCTTACGAAACGTAAAGTCAACTACATGCACCCCGGCCTTGGCCGGCCAGAATGGTGCGAGTTCATCGATCACAATTGGCACGATGAGGCCGAACTGATTCATGCTCTCGGCAATCTGCCAAACTTGCTTGATCGAGTGCGTCCGGGCGTTGCGCGGATTGGGGTTAAGGCTGTCGATGTCGAATACTGCGAATATTCATGATGTGCTACATGCACGCGGCGCACGTAAGCGTTTCCCGCATGAGTTTCAGATTGTTTTTCAAAGTTTCTATCCTGCCCAACGACGCTAAAAACTTGGCGACGGGAGGTCGCGAGCGTTGGATCAGTCGTTGGTCTGTGACGCGGGTCTACGACGCGGCTGGAACCGCCAGATCGCAAAGGCGATAAAAAAAGCCCCGCCACAAGACGGGGCTTCAGTTCACCAGAAGAGAACCTTCTAACGAAGGTTGACCAGATGATCTTCTGATTGCCGCGTAGGAGCAAGCTCTCATTTCGAGGAGCGAGGTGCTCATGCGCTCGCCAAGTTAGCGGCGGCCAAACCTGCTATTTCTGCCGCGGCGATCTCGGAACGCTAATGTCTTTCTCGTGCCGGTCCCTCTTGAGCCAGCCGCGTTCTATTTCCTGAAACTCATTTTTGGTCGTCGGATCGGTTGCGGCGTCCGCTATGCGTCGGGCGTCATTGGCGAGATCGTGGCATTCTCGACAGATGTCTGCAAGTTTTGTTCGGCATTTTCCTACCCACGCAAAACGTGTCCCGGGTTAGTGATGCGCGGGTCTGCCTGTAACCCGACTTTGCAACCTAATGCATCGCTTTGCCTCCCCTTAGCTCGGCGAGCGAGACGGGCGGGGCCGATGCTTCTCTCGAAGCCGTTTGGACCAGCCGGAGGCGGATTCCGTTGAAGGAAAGCTACGGCATCATCACGGAGTTCTGGCACGTCCGTCAGGCCCTGATCGGCCATCTCTATGATGCGCTTGGCCAGGATCGTGCGCGTCGCGAGTGACCTGGATGCTTCCGTGAGGTCGCTGCCAAGGCCCTGCACGAACGCCCAGGCATCATCGAACGCATCGCAAATCGCGCGTGTCTTGCTAAAACTAAACGCCAGCGGAGTTTCGACCATGACGCAATCTTCTCAAGCCCGACATGCGTCGGTGCGCGAGCGGATGGACGCTCACAGGGTGCAATGATGCAGTGGATTGAAGGCCCGGTCGCTTTGCGACGGCGGCTCGATCACTTGCAGCCTACGCCCGTCAGCTGCTGGGAGTCCAGCTACGGTTTTGTGCCGACCCGCAAATTGGTCGCACGCTGCGGTGCCAGAATGCCGCTGACGAATGCTCGTGGGCCACTAAGCGTCTCGTGCGTAGTCGCACGACAGTCGCGTGACGCGCAGGAGCGAGTTGAACCCCTTTTTGACTTCGATTTCCAGAAACTGCGGTACAACGGCTTGACCAGCACCTTCACCTTCTCTGAGGATATGTCTGGCGGCCCCGGCACCGGCGACCATTGCTTCTTCGGCATTTATCTCAGCGCCTGTCAACCGGCAACCACGGGAGGACGGACATGCGGCTCGAGGATCATTTTGGAAGCAACTCAACGGTACAGCGCAACGAGCGAGTCAGGTTGGCGGCATCGTTCTGGAATAACGTCGGGGCAGGTATGGTCATCGGCGGCATGGCGGCGGCATTTTTTCTGGACAAGCCAGCCGGCGTCTGGACCAAAATCGGCATTGCGATAGGCGGACTTGTGCTTGGCTGGCTTTGTTATTCAATCGCCAGCAATATTCTCACGTACCTGCACACACCACCCGAGGGGCGTCGCTAAGCAGAGTGGCTGCATCAGATGAGCAGACTCGCGGCCGCGAGGACAATCCCCGTGACGAATGCTGCCAAACAGGAGAACAGCAGAAAGTCGTTGACGACATTGGCCATGATGCCCCCCGTGCTGCGCCAAAGGCCAGTGGCTTGCCCCGACCCCCAAGCGCATTCCCATACCGTGACCAAAACGTGGCAGAACCCGTTAGGATCGATGACTACGGCGGGCGCTGTGGCGACGGCGCAACACTGATGGCCCATACAAATGTCTTGTCAGTGCCAACAAAAACCCCGCCCGGGGTGAGTGGGTGGCGGGGTTTCGTGACGGGCGGCTCTGCGGATTGGGGTCGTCTGAGCCGAGCGTCGATGTCAATGTGACACGCCGAAAAGAAAAACGATGTGTGCCTCGTTACCGGAGATGATTAACGCGCGAATTTTGAATCGATGTTGCGCTTCAGCCACACCGAACGAAGCAGGGCACCCGACGACGAAAATAGGGCAGGCACACGCCTCAACTTCGCCGCGTAGCATGAAGACGCTGAGGCCGTTCGGTGCAGCCGGGCGACGCCGCCCTTCGTGCCTGGCCGGTGCGTCAGCTGGCTTGGACGTAGCCGTAACGTAGGTTGGTCGGTTCTCTTGCCGCGAGTTCATACTCGCCCTTCAACTTGGCGAGCCGATCTTCGGAATAGACCGGCATAGGCGCGTGTTTTCGGCCGCCTTGAGCTTGAGGCGGTAGAGGCGAGCCGCCGTTGCTGCCGAAGATCATCCCCGGCAGGCTCCTGATGCGTCAAACCGCCTGCGTCCGGCGTCCCTAGCTGGTAAGATCGGCGGCACCTGGGGAGAGGGAGCCCCATGTTCGGCATGAGGCGGCGCGAGTTCATCGGGCTGCTCGGTGGCGCGGCGGCGATGGCCGAGGAGGTCGGGATCGAATGAATGCTCCTCAGTTGAGCGCTCTGACCACCGCCCGCAGGCGCGGGTAAGCGCAGGTCGATCGGGTCCCAACCGCCGGCAGCGCATAGCGGTTGATGTACGGCGACCATAAGCAGTTGAAGGTGATGAAGTCGCCGTACTGCCGATGCACGCTGGTGATGCGGTGGTATTTATCCCAGCGCGCGCAATACTCCGCCGCAATCTGCTGGGCCAGTGCCTCGTTCTCGCAGGACCACGAGATGATGCCGCCGGTGTCATTGCCGCGATAGACCTGCGCCTGGGCGCTTGCGCCCAGCAGGACGCCGATTACGCCGAGCAATGCCGCGCGCATTAAGCGGAACGGCATGTTCTAATCTCCTGCGACTATCCTGATGTGTTGCCGTTCGATGCCGGCACTTGGTTGACGCAACCTCAGAGCCAGTTCAGCTAACTCCAGATGCTCCGCTGCCAGTGTCATCAAATGCTCAGCGACGCTCAGTTTGGTGCAAGCCTTGGCAAGCCTTATGCATCGCTCGGCTAATTGACGATGATCCTCTGAGGTTAGCATCCTCTAACGATGGCTGCCTTCTAAGCTTCTCTCAAGTTAAACCGCGCGAGACGGTTTAAATTTGGCTAAACGGCTTCCGCGTCCGGAGCAACCCAAAGGTCATATCGAGACGCCGGCCACGCTCCCCCGCTACCATTGGTCGACTTTGCAAGACTCGGAGGAGTGCTGCATGGCCGACCACATCGACGGACCGTTGTATTACGAGCGCATGGGCCGCACCGGGCCGGTCATGGCCTTCGTGCATCCCAACCCGATGGACCAGTCGTGCTGGATTTTCCAGATGGCGCACATGTCCACCTGGTTCCGCTGCATCGCCATCGACATTCCGGGCTACGGCCGTTCGCCGAAGGCGCGCGACGGTCTGACCATGAGCGACATGGCGGAGGGCTGCTGGGAGGCGATCGAGACGGAGTTCCCCAAGGAGCCCGCGATCCTAGTCGGCTGCTCGGTCGGCTCCGCCATTCTCCCCTATATGCACCACGCGCGGCCGAGCAAAACCAAAGCGCTGATCATGTGCGGCACCGGTTACAACCCCGGCAAGGAGTTCACGGGGCATCGCATCAAGCAATACACAGACCGGGGCATCGGCTATCGCTGGGATTACACCTTCGAGGACTTGAGCCCGGCGTTTCGCCAGACGCCGCTGGCGATGTACTTCGCCGACATGTTCGCCGAGCGCAACGCGCAAGCCGACCTCGAGACGATTGTCCGCCAATTCCTAGCCCTTAAGGCGCCGGACGCTGCGGATCACTATACGAGCGTGAAGTGCCCGTCCATCATCCTGAGCGGCAGCGAGGATGGAATCCACAAGTCGGCATTCGCGCTGAAGGAGCAGATTCCGAATTGTGCGATGCGGATTCTTCATGGCGCGGGCCATGCCTGCCAGATGGAGCAACCGTGGCTGTTCGACCGCTACATGATTGAGTTCTTGAAAGACCACGGCTTGTTCCCGGTGCTCCGCCAGGGTTAACCTCAATTCTGCTGGGGTCCGTTTGAATGGCTCTCACTCTTTGGAGAATGCCGATGGGAATCCTGCGCCGTGACATCCTACGCCTTTCCGCCGGCCTCGCCGCGCTGCCTGTCGCCTCGCGGCTCGCCTTCGCCGACACCTATCCGTCGCGGCCGGTCCGCGTCCTGGTCGCGACGTCGGCCGGCGGGTCGACCGACATCATCGGGCGGCTGGTTGCGCAATATCTCACCGAGAAGCTCGGCCAGCCGTTCTTCGTCGAGAACCGACCCGGCGGCGGCAACAACATCGGTACCGAGATGGCGGCGCATGCGCCGCCCGACGGTTACACGCTGTTCATGGCGAACTCGGTCAACGCCATCAACAACTCGCTCTACGAGAACTTGAACTACGTCTTCATGAACGACTTCGTTCCGATCGTTAATACGATGACCTCGCCGTGTCTGATGATGGTTCATCCGTCGGTGCCGGCGAAGACCGCGGCGGAGTTCATCGCGCTCGCCAAGTCCAACCCAGGCAAGATCAACATGGGTTCCGGCGGTGTCGGCTCGACCGGCCATCTCGGCGGCGAGTTGCTTCAGATGATGGCGGGGATCAAGCTTGCGCACGTTCCGTATCGCGGTGAGGCGCCAGCGATGACCGATCTCATCGCTGGGCACTGCCAGATGGTGATCGCCACCACGGGCTCGGCAATGGAATATTGCAAGGCCGGCTCTGTGCGCGCGATCGCGGTGACGCTCGACATGAAGCTCGATGCGCTGCCGGACGTAAAGCCGTTATCGGACCTGCTGCCCGGTTACATGGCCATCGGCTGGAGCGGTCTGGTCGCGCCGAAAAACGTACCGGCCGACATCGTCGCGCTGCTCCACAAGCACGCCAGCGACGCGCTCGCCCAACCGAACATCAGGCAGCGCGTCATCGACATGGGCGGCGTGGTGCCCGGTGGCACGGCTGCCGACTTCGGACGGTTCATGGCCGAGGACACCGAGCGCTGGGCGAAGGTGATCAAGGTGGCAGGCATCAAGGTGAATTAGTCTCTCATGTCCAGGCGCACTCTTAACCGCTCATCCCAGAGGTGCGGGCCGCATGCCCGCAAGCCTATCGGCCGGGGGGCGCTGCTCCCTTTCCGACCCCTTGGTCCCTTTTGATTTGGGGGGCTGGTCCGTTTTTTTAATATTCTCGGTGCGCAAGGGAGCACTCCCAATGATGAGTCCCAACGCCCGCTATTGGACTTTGCATTGGCTCCGTGTCGCGCTCTGGCCTCTGCCGATCCTAACGCTATTCCGTGCCGGTCGCGGCGCCCTGAACTTAATGCGCAGGTAGGCCGCCTCAGTTGGCGGCCTAGTCATCCGTCCGCTGACGACGACGCGGATCGCGTGCTCGCGGCAGAACCCGCAGACCTTCTCATTTCTCACCCTCGCCGAGGAGCTGATGGACTGCCTTGGGACTTCAAGCTCGGCATCGGAACCAGTGTCGTGCAGCGGGTGCTGGCCGGCGACTGCAGCTCGGTGATAAGATGCTGCTGCGAACGCCCCAGACGAGGCCGCGACGTTAGAAAATGAAGCGTGTCGGCGTGGAGGTTGCTCATAGGGCAATGATCCGCGAGCGCGCCAAGACCGAAAGCAGTGCGCGCCAACTGAAAATTCCGCCGGGTTGCCTTGCTCAAGGCCCAGCTCGTCTGGACGAGGAGATGATGGTCAAATGGGGCAGGGAATATCAGCGTGAGCTATTGCTTTGTGTTCCCCGGCCTCGCCGGCGCGCCGATGCTTCCGCAGAGTGTGACTGATCGCATGCGCCAGCTCATGCGTCGCGCTAAAATCATCGGCGCGCAGCCCTGTCACGCCTGGAGGCATACTGCTGCAACGTCGCTTCTCGACAGCGGGCAGAGCGTCGAGACCGCGCAAGCTCGGTTGGGGCACAGCACGCCAGCGATCACATTGGCGTTGTATGTGCATCCGGTCGAAGAGCGCGACAGCGAGGCCGCCGAGCGCTTCGGCAGGCTGATCGAGCGCTGATCTGAGCCAGATTAAGCGCTGATCCCAAGTTGCTAGATCGAGCAGCGATCAGACCACGAACAAATCGCCGCTGGGGCAACACAGGGGCAACATTTCCGAGCAAAAGACGCCGATAGATCGCAGCACACGAAAACAGAAAAATCAGAAAAATTGCCCGCATATCAGTGAGATCGCGCCGGACTGCAAAGGAGAACGAAACACGAAAGAAGACGGCGTGGTAAACTTGTACACCGCCAATGCGCCGCGGCCGGCGGTTGCCCTCATCGACGATCAGAATGTGTGGTCTGCGTTCTTCCGCTGGCAACGCAATTTCTACCCGTGATCGGCTGATCGTCGTTCAACGGTCCCACTCCGACGGGAACCGCGCACGATCCTGTCCATTCAGCGGCGGCCAGACGACCGCGCTTCACCACACGTCGCACAAAAAAGCGCTCGCGCACTTATCACGGGAGCACCGATAACCCGGGCCATTGTCGCGAGCGGGCGCACCCGCGTGCAGCATTCTGGCAACAGTCCTGGAGAAACGTGCGCCATCGTTGTCGCAGGCTTGCCTCAGTCACAAATCCAAGCCGCAGGGAGTGTAGACAAGGGGCGTCGACATGATCAGTCGACACGGTCGCTGGACACGATCGGGGGGCTCCAATGAGTTTGGTGAAACATCTCTTCCTGGGAACCACGGCAGCGCTCGTCACGGTTGCCGGGGCACAGGCCGCCGACATGCCGGTCAAGGCCAAACCGGTGGAGTACGTCAAGATCTGCACCGGCTTCGGCGATGGGTTCTATTACATTCCCGGCACCGACACCTGCCTGAAGCTCGGCGGGTTCCTGCGCGTGCAGGCCGAGTACAACGCGGGCGCCGGCGGCATCCCCATCGGCAACAGCAGTGTTGAGGCGCCGCAGGGCCGCTTCGACCGTGGCAGCACAAATGACGTCAATTTCCGCACCCGCGCCGTTGTGTCGTGGGACGTGCGCCAGCGAACGGAATACGGGCCGCTGCGCACCTATATCCGCATCGGCATCCAGCAGACGACGCCCGCCGATGCCGAAGGCGGCGTGGTTTATTGGGACCGCGCATTCCTGCAGTTTGCCGGTTTCACGGTAGGCAAGACGCTCTCATTCTTCGATGTCTTCACCATCAGTGGCGTGTATTCCTACCACGACCCGCGCGTCGTGGGTGACACCACCATCTCCAATGGAATCACGGTGTGGGCCTATACCGCCGACTTAGGAAATGGCGTGTCCGGGACGCTCTCGCTCGAAGATCCGGGCGGGCACAACCGGGCCCCGGTTGTCGACAACACCGTGCCGGCCTTCTTTGGACTCAACGGCGTCATCACTGGCGACAGTGCCTTCCATGCTCAGGCCGCGGGCCTCAACGGTTTCCGGATGCCGGACGTGGTCGCCAACCTGCGGGTCGATCAGGCCTGGGGTTATGCGGGCGTCAGCGCTGCCGTCCACGAAGCAGGCGGCGCGTACTGGCTAACGCCCAACAACGTGGGCAACGGGCATCCCAGCGACAGGCTCGGCTGGGCGATCCAGGGCGGCGCCAAGATCAACCTGCCCGGCGGCGACATGGTCGGCTTCAACGCGTGCTACACGGAGGGAGCCGCCGGCTACTGCACCCGTCAGTCGGCCGCACAGGTCTATAACGCTTCGTCCAGCGTCGCCGTCGGCTGGATCACTGACGGCGTATTCGGCAGCGGGACCGAGGTCGAGCTGACCCGGGTATGGAGCGCACTCGCCGCCTACGAGCACATCTGGAGCCCGCACTGGAAAACGTCATGGTTCGGGGGCTATCTCGATGTAAGCTACAACGACGCTGCCAAGAACATCATCAACGCCTCGCTGCCGGCCGGGTCTGTATGCTTCCGAGGGCCCGCAGGCGTCGTCGGCGGTTTCGCGGCCGTCCTGCCAGCTGCCGGCAACAGCTGCAGTCCGAACTACAGCTATGTTGAAATCGGTTCGCGTACGCAGTGGAACCCGGTGCCGCAGCTCGATATCGGTCTGGAGGTGCTCTACACGAGGCAGAACACCGCATACAAGGGCCCCGGGACCTACGCCGTGAATCTCCCACGGCCGGCGCTTCCGCTGTTCGACGACCAGGACGTGTGGTCGGCATTCTTCCGCTGGCAGCGCAACTTCTATCCGTGAATGTCACTATCGTGGACGCCGGACGGTGCGTCCGCGAGGACGTCGGCTCGCAAACAGATCAAGAATTGAGCTTTCCCAATTGGATTGGGAAAGAGGTGACCGGCGGACGGCGCCCGCTCCCGGCATCGAGGTGCGGGAGGTGATCGTCGTCAGACGAAACACATGAGAAAGTCGTCCACGGGCAGATAGCAAACGTGAAGGAGACCTGACAGCTTTCTAAACAGCTTTCTAACCGTTAACAGAGCAGATTCAGTGAGTTACGCGTGCCGGCCCAGCATCCTCACCTGAGGCATCCGCAGCCTCAATCGCCTTAGGGACCAGGGTCACTTGCCTCGATGCCAATGCTCTTGCGCACATGTATCATCGCGGGAAGTCGGGCATTCAGCGCGACACGGCCGCGCGTCGGGGGGGAGGAACATTGCGACATGACAGCTGTGCCAGCAGGCGGGGACGGACGCGACATCGAACGGCGGATCGGGGCCCGTGCTTGATCTAGGTACGAGCTTCCTCGCCAGCATCGCGCGCGACGAAGAGGCACTGGCGATCGTCGACGGCGAGGTCCGTCTGACCTATTCCGCGTGGTACCAGCGAATTTCGGCGCTGGTCGCCGGTTTTGACGAGCTTGGGCTCAAGCCGCAGGATCACGTTGTCACCTTGCTGCAGAACCGCTGGGAAGCGGCAACAATCCACTGGGCCTGCCAGTTCGCCGGCCTCATCGTTACGCCGCTGAATTGGCGCTCTACCGCCGAGGAACTGGATTTCTGTCTGCAGGATGCCGAAGCAAAAGCGCTCGTATACGAGGATATCTCCGCCGGATCGGTGATCGCGTCCACGCAGGCCGACGCCTGTCCGCGCATCGCGGTCGGAAGCCCGCGTTCGCGCGACTTGACGTTCGCCGCTTTGGTCGCCGCCCACGCGAGCGGCGCTGAGCCCCGCGTCGACGCCGAGGCCTGGTCGGTGATGCTCTATACTTCCGGCACCACCGCGCGCCCCAAGGGAGTCCCGCGTCGCCAGCGCGCCGAGCGTGCCGCCGCCCTCGCTCATGTCGCGCAGAATCTCTATGCTCACCGCGAGCGCACGCTCGGCGCCATGCCGCTCTATCACACGATGGGAGTGCGCTCCCTCCTCGCGATGTCGTTGATCGGCGGCGCCTTCGTCTGCCTGCCACGCTTCGACATCGCACGCGCGCTCGAGCTGATCGCGGCCGAGAAAATCACCAATCTCTATCTGGTGCCGACGCTCTATCACGACCTGCTGCATCATGACGATTTCAGGACCGCCGATGTGAGCTCGGTCCGCAAGCTCGGCTTTGCCGGCGCACCGATGACCGATGGCCTGCTCAAGGGCCTGAAGGCCGCCTTCGACCCGGAGCTGTTCGTCAACCATTACGGCTCGTCGGAGATCTACACGTTCACCGTCGACCAGAACGCACCGGCCAAGCCTGGCTCCGCCGGCCGCGCCGGCATCAACCAGATGGTGCGGGTGGCGCGGCTCGGCGCGACCTCGCCCGATGACGTTGCCGGAGCGGGCGAGGAAGGCGAGATCGTCGCGCTGCTCAAAGGCGACGAATCCTTCGAGGGCTACTGGCGGCGTCCGGAGGCCGATGCCAAGGCTTTGCGCGACGGATGGTATTTCACCGGCGACACCGGGTATTTCGACGTCGATGGCGATCTCTTCGTCACCGGCCGCGTCGATGACATGATCATCACCGGCGGGGAGAATGTTTCGCCAGTCGAGATCGAAAGCTGCCTGTCGTTGCATCCGGCGGTATCGGAGGTCGCCGTGGTCGGCCTCCCCGACGAGCGCTGGGGCAAGATCGTCTGCGCTTTCGTCAAGCGCGGCATCGGCGTCGAAGCCGAGGAGCTTGACGGATTCTGCCGCACATCGGGGCTCGCCAGCTTCAAGCGACCGCGGCGCTATGTCTTCGTCAAGGCGATCCCAAAATCGCCAGTCGGCAAGCTCCTGCGCCGCAAGCTCATTGCGGGTGAATACGAGGCAGAGCGCGCTGGCGCGTTCGAAAGAGAAGCACGCGCCGGACTACCCCAGAAGACGCATCAGACGCGATAAGTGAGCCAAGCCGTGCCGCGCCAGCAAGGAACTGCCAGATGAGTTTGACTTTCGCCGATCCTCGCCTCGGGACCCTGGACGGCTTTCGTGTGGACATCGATCCTGTGCGCGAGCGCGGCGACGTGGTCCTGGACCGGCCTCCGTTCAACATCGTTTCGATGCCCCAACGCGACCAGTTGCGGCTGGTGTTCGAGGCGCTCGACGACGATGCACGCGTACGGGTCATCGTGCTGCGGGCGGCCGGCGAGCATTTCTCCAGCGGCGGCAACATCAAAGGCTTCATGGAAGCGACTCCCGAGCACGTCTCCAGGCTTGCCTGGAACATCGCCGCGCCGGCGCGCTGCGCAAAACCGGTGATTGCCGCGAATCGCGGCTATTGCTTCGGCGTCGGCTTTGAGCTCTCTCTTGCCTGCGACTTCCGGATCGTGTCCGACACCTGCTTCTACGCCCTGCCCGAGCAACGGCTTGGCCAGATCCCCGGCTCGGGCGGCTCGGCACGACTGCAGAAGATCATCGGCATCACGCGCACCAAGGACATCGTCATGCGCTCGCGCCGCATTCCGGGACAGCAGGCGTACGACTGGGGCATCGCGACCGAGTGTGTGGCGGACGACACCTTGGAGGCAGCGACCGACGCCCTTGTCGACGAATTGCGCGCGTTCTCCCCGCTCGCCCAGCGGACGGCCAAAAAGCTGCTGAACGACACGGAAGACGCGACCCTGGCGACTGCGATTGAGCTGGAAGGCCACTGCTACAGTCGGCTGCGGCAATCGGACGACTTCCGCGAAGGCGTCGACGCATTTCACAGTAAACGGCCGCCCCGGTTCAAAGGGACATGACACGGGCGTTTAACCACCTACACACCGATTGTGGGATTTGACCGAAGGGAACCATATGAAGACGCCACGACAAGTCTGTTGCGCGTTGATTGCGGCCGCTTTCGCCGCGACCCTTTCCGCTGCTGTGGCCGAGGCTCAGACCTATCCGACCCGGCCCATTCAAGTAATCGTGCCGTTCGCCGGCGGCAGCGCGAGCGACGTGGTTACGCGCATTCTCCTCGACCGCGCGAGCAAGTCGCTCGGGCAGCCCTTCATCATCGACAATCGGCCGGGCGCCGGCGGCAATACCGGCACGCTCGCGGCCGCCCGGGCCACTCCGGACGGCTACACGCTGGTGGCGACGGGTTCCGGCCCGGCTGCGATCAACAAGGCGCTTTATAAGGATCTCGGCTACGAAACCGAGAAAGACTTCGAGCCGATCTCCCTGGTCGCGATCTTTCCCATCGTCATCGTGGCAAGCGCGAAGCTGCCGGTGACGACGTTGAGCGAGCTGATCGCCTATGCCAAGGAGCGACCGAACCAGCTCAATTACGGCTCGGTCGGCATCGGCAGCTCGCAGCACCTGGGCGGCGTGTATTTCGAGCAGCTCACCGGCGCCAAGCTCACCCATGTGCCCTATCGCAACATTGCGCAATACGCGCCGGACCTGATGGCGGGGACGGTGCCCCTCGGCTTCCAGTGGCTTCCCAACGTTCTCGCCCCGCTGCAGAGCGGAGGCGCAAAGGCGATTGCCGTCGCCAACGAGAAGCGCATGGCGGCACTGCCCGACGTGCCGACCACTGCGGAGGCCGGGGTACAGAACTATATCAATTCGGGGTGGTTCGTCCTGCTGGCGCCGAAAGGAACCCCGAAACCGATCATCGCCAAGCTGCACGAGGCGATCACCGCCGCGTTGAACGATCCCGCCTTGCGAGAAAAATTCACCGAGCAGGGCGCTGAGCCCGTGACCATGAGCACGGAGGAACTGGCGAAGTTCATGTCCTCGGAAGCCGCCAAATGGCGCGAGATCATCACCAACGCAGGAATCCAGCCGATCCAATAGCCACGTGCGAGTCCGTGCTTGAGGGCGGTCGCGCGCAGCGGCCGCGTCCGGAGTTCAATGGCAATTGCGGAGCGCGTATTGATCGCCGGCGCCGGGCCGGTTGGCCTGGTGGCGGCGGCGAACCTGGCACGCAAGGGCATCCCGGTGACGGTGTTCGAGGCCGGGCATGACCTGAGCGAGGAATCGCGTGCATCGACTTTTCACCCGCCGACGCTGGACATGCTTGAGGCGCTCGGCGCCGCGAAGCCGCTGATCAAGCAGGGGCTGGTCGCGCCGCAATTCCAATATCGCAGCAAGACGCACGGCGTGCTGGCGCAGTTCGATTTCGGCGCCATCGCCGACGTGACCGGTCATCCCTACCGGGTACAGAGCGAACAGTCCAAGCTCACGCGCATCCTGTACGAGCAGCTTGCGGGGATGGCGAATGTCGACATTCAATTCGACGCCCGGGTCCGCCACGTCACGCTCCATCCAGCAGGGGTGGAGGTCTCAATCGAACGCGATGGACGCAGCGAGACGCAATCCGGCCGCTGGCTGATCGGGGCCGACGGCGCCCGCAGCGAGGTCCGCCGGTCGCTCGGGATTGCGTTCGACGGCTTCACCTGGCCGGAACGCTTCCTGGTCGTGAGCACACCGTTCGATTTCAACGGCGTAATCCGCGATCTGGTCGCCGTGAGCTACGTGACCGACCCGCAGCGATGGCACTTCCTGCTGCAGATCCCGGGCCTCTGCCGCGTGATGTTTCCGATCGCACCGCAGGAGAGCGACGAGCTGGCCTTGAGTCCGGAATTCGCCCAGTCGCTGATGGCCACGGTGGTGCCCGGCATTTCCCGCTACGAGATCGCGCACGTTACCCTCTACAACGTGCACCAGCGGGTGGCGCAGACGTTCCAGCGCCAACGCGCCTTCCTCGTCGGCGACGCCGCGCACATCAACAACCCGCTCGGCGGCATGGGTATGAACGGCGGCATCCACGATGCCGTCAACCTGACCACGCGGCTGGCCGGAGTCTGGCATGGGACCGAGGCCGAGAGCGAGCTCGCGCGTTACGACAAGCAGCGTCGGCTGGTGACGCTCGAATATATCGAGAAACAGTCGATCCAGAACAAGCGCAACCTCGAGTCCGATGGCGGCGAGTTCAGGCGCGGCCTGGCCGAGATCGCGGCCGACAAGACGCGCACCTATGACTATCTGTTGCGCGTCTCCATGATCGCGAGCCTGCGCCGCGCGCAGGAACTGGGCTGAGCTGCGGCCCCGCGGCGTGATCCGGTCACTCGGCCGGCGTGGCCGCGATGGCCTTCTCCTGCGCTGACCGCGGAACCAACGACATCGCCGGTGAACGGCTGAGCGTGAAGAGGAACGCGGCGACAATGGCGTAAGCGATCGCGACCGTCGGCGTGACCGCCAGTCCGACCGCCTCGCCGTGCATGAATCCGAAGAACGTGAGCACCGCGCCGGCGAGCGCGAAGGCGGCGGCCTCCGTGAACTTCTTCTCGATGACGAACACGCCGATCGCACCGAGCACGAGCCCGGTCAGGATCGATCCGCCGCCGAGCACTTCGAGACCATGGTAGAGCACGCCGACCTGCCCGAGCTTGTCGAAGCCGACCGCCGCCGCCGTGGTGCCCGCGGCACCGAGCGCACCGTCCATCAAGGTCTTGCACCAAGCCGCGAGATGCGGCGTGAGCGCGAGCACGATGGCGGGCGCGTGCGTCGCTGGCGTGGTCTGGAACGCCTGCGCCCCGATCAGCATGCCGATATAGAGCAGGATCGGCGAGATCGCGACCACCGGCACGAGCGCCAGCAGCACCGAGACGATCCCGAACCATGAGAGGATGATCACCATGATGCCGGTCGCGGCCGAATAGCCGATGCGGCCACCCATCGCTTTCCAACCGGGATGGCCGATATAGACCGCGTTGATGAACGGGTTGCCCATCAGGCAGCCGATCAGGCTGACGACGCCGTCGGCCGTGAGCACGCTGGTGGTGGGATAGGCGTCACCGGCCGCTTCCGCGCTCTCCACATTGTCCATGGCCTCGATCAGATCGTAGATGCCGAAAGGTATGGCCGTGACGAGGATGATTCCGAGGAACTCGAAGCCGGAGAACACGTGGCCGATGGCCGGGATCGGTACCGAGAAGCCGAAATTGGTGAAGGCGCCACGCAAGCCTTCGAGGCTGAGGCCGCCATAGCCGAGGCCGAACAGGTTGGAGCCCCAGGCGATGAGCATGCCCACCGCGATGGCGACGAGCCCGGCCGGAATTCCTTTCGGATACTTGAAGCCGCCGAACCAGCTCACCAGAATCACGGCGAAGCAGGTGAGCCCGATGATCGGCGTCATGTACATTTCGAGCGCTGGCCGCATCGAGATGAACGTGATGGAGACGCCGGCGAGCGTGCCGAGCAGCGCCGCGCGCGGCGTGATCCTGCGGATGTAAGGCGCGATGAATCCGCCGATCATCAGGATGAAGCTTTGAAAGAAGACCCAGACCAGGCCGGCTTCCCAGCCCTTGATCGGATCGTTGGTCTTGAGCGTGATCGGCAGCATGATCACGAAGGTGACGATGAACATGTGCGGCACGCTCACGCCCGATGGCAGCGCGCAGACGTCGTTGCGGCCGGTCCTTTGCGCCAGCCGGTAGGCGAGATAGGCGTAGTACATCGTCGAGAGGCACATCATCAGCCCGAGTGCGGGCAGGATGCGGCCGAAGACGAGCGAGTCCGGCATCTTCAGCACGAACCGCAACAGGCCGGTGAGCACCAGCATGTTGACGAGGATGTTGGTCCCGAACCCGAAAAACGCATTCCAGTCGCCGGGGGTCCACAGCGCCGGCCGGCCGGTCATGGACTTGGCTGACATCATCGTGGCTTCCATCGGTCCCTCCGCAGAGCCTCGATTCACTCCGCTCGCGCCAAGCCGCGCAGTCGCACCAGGGGCGCCCACACGGGGCTTCCGAGCAGATCAGTGCCGAGGGTTGTCGCAAGCGACGTGCCAACCGCCTGAGCAGCAGGACCAATAGCGATCAGCTCGCATCTACGCGAAAAAGGCGAGCGAGCTCGATGCCTTAGCCGGCGCTCCGCGCTCGCCTGAACGTGCCTCTGCTGAGACCCCTGCCGTGGATTTGAATGGATTGCCTAAATTTGCAGCGCCATGGGAGGCGCGCCTGGCCTCAGGTGCCAGGCGCCGAAAGCGCAGCGATCACCGGCCCTGCGGCGGAGACCGAGCCGAAAATTCCGCCCTGCGCCTTGATCATCTTGAGGCCCATGTCGTGAAATTCGGGAAAGTACGACGCGCAGCAGTCGGCGAGCACGATGCAGCGAAAACCGCGGTCGTTGGCCTCGCGCACGGTGGTGTTGACACATACTTCCGTGGTGACGCCGCAGACCAGCAGCGTATCGATGCCGTGATTCTTGAGCACGAGCTCGAGATCAGTCTGGTAGAAGGCCCCTTTGCCGGGCTTGTCGATCACCGGTTCGCCCGGCGCGGGATAAAGCTCGGGGATGATGTCGTGTCCGGGCTCGCCGCGCACGAGGATGCGGCCCATCGGCCCGGGCGCGCCGATGCGCATGGCGGGATCGCCGCGCTCGACCTTGATGGCGGGCGCGTCGGTCAGATCGGGCCGATGGCCTTCGCGCGTATGGATGACGAGGACGCCCGCGCGGCGCGCGGCGGCAAGCACCTCGGCGCACGGTCCCACCGCCGCCTTGAGACGCGTGACGTCGTTGCCGAGCGCCGCGCCAAAGCCGCCCGGCTCCAGGAAATCCCGCTGCATGTCGATGATGACCAGTGCCATCCGGCCGGTATCGACGGCGAGCGAAGCGGGATCCGCTGCGATGGTGCGCACGGGCACGAGAGCCTCCGATGGTCGCGCTCGCCGTCAATTAACAAGATCCGGGCTAGCAAGATCGGGGCCACCTGCGACCCGAGGACCGTATCCCATCAAGGGACGTCCACGTGGAAAGCCTGTCCCGCGACGGTGCCGGCTCTCATTCGCTGGCGAGGATGACGTTCTTGAGCAGCGGGTAGATCTGGTTGGTCCAACGATTGCCGCTGAAGACGCCGTAGTGCCCGACCCCGGTCTGCATGTGGTGGCGTTTGAGATACGGACGCAATCCGGAGCACAGTTCGTGCGCCGCCGCGGTCTGGCCCACGGCGCAGATGTCGTCGCGCTCGCCTTCGACCGTGAGCAGCATCGTGCGTCTGATGGCGCGCGGCTCGACGCGCTCGCCTTGCCACCGCAGCCTGCCGGCCGGCAACGCATGATCCTGAAAGACCAGGCGGACAGTCTCCAGGTAGAATTCGGCAGTCAGGTCGAGCACGGCAAAATACTCGTCGTAGAATGCCTTCGTAATCTGCGCCTTCTCGTGGTCGCCCTTTGCGAGGTTGTCGTACAATTCTCGATGCGCCTTCAGATGCCGGTTGATGTTCATGCTCATGAACGCGGCGAGCTGAACAAAGCCGGGATAGACTCTTCGGAATGCGCCTGGATATCGCAACGGCACGGTGGCGATGAGATTCTGCTCGAACCATTCAATGGGTTTCGAATTGGCGAGCTCATTGACCTTGGTCGGATTGACGCGGGTGTCGATGGGGCCGGCCATCAAGGTCATGCTGCGCGGCTGCGCGGCATTGCCGCTCTGCGCCATCACCGCCGCAGCGACGAGCACGGCGACGCATGGCTGGCACACCGCCACGACATGAGCGCCCGGCCCCATGTGCTCCAGGAAGCGGATCAGGTGTTCGATATAGTCGTCGAACCCGAAGCGACCTTCCAGCAGGGGAACGTCACGCACGTTGTGCCAGTCGGTAATATAGACATCGTGCTCGGGCAGCATGGTGCTCACGGTGCCGCGCAAGAGCGTTGCGAAATGGCCCGACAGCGGCGCGACCAGCAGCACGCGAGGCTGCGGCGTGTCGACGTCCTTCCTGAAGCGCAACAGCGTGCCGAACGGCGTGGTCAGCGCGGCCTCCTCGTGCACGGCCACCTCGCGGTTGCCGACCTTCACGCTCGGAATGGCAAAGGCCGGACGCGCATGGGTCAGGCCCGCGCGCGCAATGAGTTCGTAGGCCGCGGTCAGGTTGCGCAGAACCGCGTTGTCGGCGATCCCCGCCAACGGTTGGCCGAGCGCCTGCAGCGCCGTTCCCGCCCACGTGCGCACGGGACCCATGATGTCGGCGTGGGTCTGATAGACTTGGTAGAGCATTCCCCAATCCCTGCGGTCGCCCGCCACCGCGTGGCAGGCGTCGCTCCCGGCGCCGAAAGGCTAGTGCATTTTATGTTGCAGTGCGAGATAATTTCCACGCCGGCCGACGAACGGGGGAAAATTCATGGCCACGCTCACCATTGCCAGCAAGAACTACGGGTCCTGGTCCTTGCGCGGCTGGCTGTTGTGCAAGATGGCGAGCCTCGAGTTCGAGGAAGAACAGGCGCGCAGCGACGACCCCTCGACGCGGGCCGAGCTCCTGCTGTTGTCGCCCTCGTTTCTCGTGCCCTGCCTCACGCATGACGGCATCAAGGTCTGGGACACCCTGGCGATCGCCGAGTATGTCAACGAGCTCAAGCCCGACGCCAAGCTCATCCCGAAGGACCGCGCCGCCCGCGCGCGCTGCCGCGCGATTGCCGGAGAGATGCATTCGGGCTTCAGCAATCTGCGCTCGGCGCTGCCGATGAACATCAAGGCGCACTATCCCGGATTTAAGGTGTGGCAGGGCGCGCAGGCGGACATCGAGCGCGTCGTCACGATCTGGCGCGAATGCCTCGCCGACTTCGAAGGGGCCCTTCCTGTTCGGGAAAGACCCTTGCATGGCCGACGCCATGTATGCGCCGGTCGTCACCCGTTTCCTCACTTACGACGTCAAGCTCGATCGCCAGTGCGCGGCCTATTGCAAGGCCGTCATGGCGATGCCGCACATGCAGGAATGGATCGCCGCCGCCAAGTCCGAACCCGACGAGCTGGAAGAGCTGGACGTCGAGTTTTGAGCGGAGGGAGATCTCAGAGCTGATTTCGCGATCTTCGTATTCCTCCCTCGTCATCCCGCCGCTGCGCGCAGAAGCGGGAATTCATCCATCCCCTGCGCTGACCATGGTTTCGGGCGCGCGCCTTCGGCGCGCCGGGAACGAGAGCCGATTGACACGTTTGCACCTGAGCGGCGGGCGTGTCACTTTCCGACCTTCCGAGCGTGCCCGGCGTGAGTGCCGGGCAATTTGCGGCGATCCCGTGTCCAAGTCAGCGCGCAGCACGTCGAGCAACAGCACCGACCGGGTCGCCACGATCTACCGGGCGTTGCGTCACGCCATCATCGAGCAGGCGCTGGCGCCGGGCGCCAAGCTGCCGGAGGATGCGATCGGCGAACGCTTCGGCGCAAGCCGCACGATCGTGCGGCACGTGCTCGGGCAGCTCGCCGCCGAAGGCCTGGTCGAGCTTCGCCGCAACCGCGGCGCCGCCGTCGCGACGCCGAGCTGGGATGAGGCGCGCGACGTTTTCGATGTCCGGCTCGGGCTCGAACGCCTGATCGTGGGACGGCTCGCCGGCCGGCTCACCGCCGAGCAGGTCCAGCGCCTCGACGCCCATGTCGACGACGAGGAGCGTGCACGCGGCACCAATGAACCGTTGTCGATCCGGCTCGCGACCGAGTTTCACATCGTGCTGGCGGAGATGACCGGAAGTCCGGTGCTGACCCGCTATGTCAGCGAGGTGGCGTCGCGCTGCGGCCTCATCCTCGCGCTCTACAGCCGGCCGCATTCTGCGGAATGTGCGGTCAGCGAGCACCGTGCCATCATTGCCGCGCTTGCAGCCGGCGACGCGAGCCGGGCGGCCGCGGTCATGGACCAGCATCTGGAAGCGGTGGCCGCACGCGCGCTCATCGTCTCGCGTCCACCGCAGGCGCACGACATCCGGGATATTCTTGCACGCTACTCGGACGAGGGTTCCAGGCCTGAGCGCCGGCGGGCGGCCGGACGGGCCAAGCGACGATGACGCTACGCCTCGATGCCGGCGCGGATGAGAAGACGCTCGGCGCTGTCGTTCCACACGTCCATCTGCACGATCTTGCCAGCGCGCACCACGAAGCGGTCGACGTAGCGATTGCCCTCGAACGGCGTTCCGTCCGGCCACTCGCCGTAGAGCGTGCCGAGATTGTAGACGATGGTCTCATCATCGCCAGGCACCACGTCGCTACGCACCATGCGTTTCTTCACCCATTTGTAGCGCCTGGCGTTGAATGCCGCGGTCTCACGCGGATGGGCGTATTTGCGCCCACCGGTAAAGGTTATCTCGAGGTCATCGGCGATGTATTGGGCGGCGGTGTGCGGATCGGGCACCATCGAAGCCTCGAGGAAGGCTTCCACGACATCGGCGGCCGCGCGGGTCGTGTCGGTCCTCGTCCCCTCGCGCGCACGTACATCCGGCATCGACATGGCTCCCTCCATCGCTATCGATCCGCACCGCGCGATGCACAATCCGGGCCAGCACCGCGTGCGATCGTCCCGTTGATATCGTATACACGATTGCATACAATCTGTGCGCAAGCCCCGCAAGGCTGCCCAGGCGATGGGCGCTCGAAGCCGGGAAATCGGGTAATATCTCGCAGAGTCAGTGGATACGTTTTGGCACGCGCCTTGCCTCTCTCAGGGCATCTTTTCCTGTGACCGCAGAGGTTCCCATGTCCTTCATAAAGCCTTCCGCGCGATTTCCCGGGGTTCTGCCGGCGGTGCTGGCGACCGGACTGTTCACGCTTGCCCCGGCGTACGCGCAAGACACCGTCAAGCTCGGCCTCGTCGCCGCCATGTCGGGGCAGTCCGCCAAGTCGGGCGAGGCGATCGTGCGCGGGCTCTCGCTCGCGATCGACGAGATCAACGCCAAGGGCGGAGTCCTCGGCAAGAAGGTCGAGCTGCTGGTGCGCGATGACGAGAGCAATCCCGCCAAGGGCGTGGTCGCCGCGCGCGAGCTCGTGCAGCGCGAGAAGGTGGCGGCGCTTTTCGGCGGCCTCGACACCCCGGTGTCGATTGCAATCGTACCGTTCGCCAACCAGACCAAAACGCCTTTCATGGGCGTGTGGGCTGCGGGCACTCCGATCACCCAGAACGGCGCGGCCGAGAACTACGCCTTCCGCGTCTCCGCGGTGGACGACCTCGTTGACGTCGCGCTGGTGGACTATGCGGTCAAGAAGTACGGCGCGAAGAAGCCCGGGCTCATTCTCATCAACAATCCCTGGGGCGAATCCAACGAGAAGGGCCTCAAGGTGGCATTGGCGGCGAAGGGCCTGCCGTTCGCCGGCATCGAGAAGTTCGAGACCAACGACGTCGATGTGGTGCCGCAACTGACCCGCCTCAAGCAGGCCGGCTCCGACGTGCTGCTCCTGGTCGCCAACGTGGCCCCGTCGGCGCAGGTGGTGAAATCGCTGGACCGCATGTCGTGGGACGTACCGGTCGTATCGCATTGGGGCCCTGCGGGCGGGCGCTTCACCGAGCTCGCCGGGCCAAGCGCGGCCAAGGTCCACTTCATCCAGACCTTCAGCTTCTCCGGCAATTCGAGCCCGAAGGCGGCCGCCGTGCTCGCCGCGCTGAAGGCGAAGTATCCCGAGATCAAGTCGCTGGCCGACGTGACACCGGCGGTCGGCATCGCCAATGCCTACGACGCGATGCATCTCACGGCGCTCGCGATCGCCAAGGCCGGCTCGACCGAAGGCCCCAAGGTGCGCGAAGGCTTCTACGGCATCGACAGGTATGAAGGGCTGATCAAGACCTACCAGAAGCCGTTCTCGCCCGCGAACCAGGATGCGCTGAGCGCTTCGGACTATCTCTTCACCTACTTCAAGGGCGACGAGATTCTGCCGCTGACGAACTGAGGGAATGTCGCCAGCCTGCTTGACTCTGGGCGCCAAGCGAACAGGCTCCTCGGTCGTCACCCTCCGCCAAAGCGGACGATCCAGTAAGCGTCAGATGGGACAAATGCACGCTTCGGCGTCGGCGTCCCCGCAGAGGCTACTGGATGCCCGCTTGCGCGGGCATGACAACGGAGAGACGACCCATGCTGCTGAGCTCGGCGATCATTTCGGGTCTCGGCCTCGGCAGCATGTACGGCCTGATCGCGCTCGGCTTCCACATCACCTACGTGGTCTCGAATACGGTCAATTTCTCGCAGGGCTCGGCGATGATGCTGGGCGCCGTGCTGGGCTACACCTTCGCGGTCACGCTCGGCTGGCCGCTGCCGCTCGCCGCCCTCCTCGCGCTCGCCGCCTGCGCGCTGTTCGGCGCGGTGATCGAGCGCACGCTGGTGCGGCCGTTCGCCGAGCGCGGCTCCAATGCCTGGCTGATGGCGACCGTCGCCGGCGGCATCGTGCTCGACAACGTCGTGCTGTTCACCTTCGGCAAGGAGCCGCGCGGCTTTCCCTCCGTGCTCGCGGCCAAGCCGGTCGACGTGTTCGGCGCCGGCGTCTATCCGCTGCAGCTCGTCATCCCGGTCGCCGGCATCGCCATCGCCGTCGTCCTGCACCTGCTGTTCTCCCGGACCCGCCTCGGCAAGGCCCTGCTCGCGGTCGTGCAGAACCCGGACGCCGCGAAGCTGATGGGCATCAATGTCCGGCTCGCGATCACGGTGTCGTTCATGATCTCGACCGCGCTCGCCGGGCTCGCCGGCCTCCTGATCGCACCGCTCTACAGCGTGCATTCCGACATGGGCACGCTGTTCGGCATCAAGGCTTTCGCCGTCGCCATCCTGGGCGGCATCACTTCCGCCTCCGGGGTGATGCTCGCGGGTCTCGCCTACGGCTTGATCGAGGCGATGGTCACCTCCTATCTGGGCTCGGTCTACACCCAGATCGTCGTCTTCACCGTCGTGATCCTCGCGCTTGCCTTCATGCCCAACGGGCTCCTGGGGCGGGCGGCGGTGAACAGGGTCTGATGATGATGCGGCTCGCCGGACCATGGCAGCAGGCGGCGATGCCGGTCGCGATCCTGGCGTTGACTGCGGCCGCGCTGCTGGTGGCCGCGACCTCCGATGGCTACACGCCGTTCGTGCTGGCGCTCGTCGCCCTTACCGCGACGGTGGGCATCGGGCTCAACATCCTCGTCGGGCTGACCGGACAGATATCGCTCGGCCATGTCGGCTTCTACGCCATCGGCGCCTACACCGTCGCCATCCTGACGCTCAACGGGGTGAGCTTCTGGATCGCGTTGCCGCTCGCCGGCGCCGTGGCGGGCGTCGTCGGATTCGTGGTGGCGCTGCCGGCATTGCGCGTGAGCGGGCCCTATCTCGCCATGCTGACGATTGCGTTCGCCTTCATCGTGCAGCATGGCACGATCGAATGGCGCGCGCTTACCGGCGGCGCCAATGGCCTCATGGGCATCGCGCCGCCGTCGATCGGGCCGCTCATTTTTTCCGAGCGCGAGATGGCGATGCTCGCGGTCACGCTCGCCGGCGTCTCGCTCTACGCCTTTCATCGCCTTGCCCGCAGCGGCTGGGGCATGGCCATGGTGGCGGTGCGCGACGCCGAGGTCGCCGCGCGCGCGATCGGCATCAATCCCGTCATCGTCAAGACCGCCGCATTCGCGCTCTCCGCCGTTTTCACGGGGCTCGCGGGCGGCATTTTCGCCCCGCTCCTGATGTTCGTCGCGCCCAACTCGTTTCCCTTCTCGCAGTCGATCCTGTTCCTGTTCGCGGTGGTGGTGGGGGGCGCAGGCTGGACGCTCGGCCCGATCATCGGCGCGCTGGTCAGTGTTGTCCTGCCCGAGCTTTTGTCCGGGCTCGCCGAATACCGGCTGCTGTTCTTCGGCGTGTCGCTGCTCGCGATCCTGTGGGTCGCGCCCGAGGGGGTGCTCGGCACGCTTGCCCGCCTGCGGCGGCGCAAGGATCAGACCGCAGCCGCTGCGCCCGCTTTCGATGTCGCCGCGTTCCTTGCGCCCAAGGGGCCTGCTCCGGCGCTGCACGTGCGCGACGTCGCCATCACCTTCGGCGGTATCAAGGCGGTGTCAGCCGTCAGCTTCAGCGCGCCGCCCGGCAAGGTGACGAGCGTGATCGGCCCCAACGGCGCCGGCAAGACCACCGTGCTCAACCTGATCGGCGGCTTCTACCGCCCCAACACCGGCAGCATCCGGCTTGGCGACGCCGAGCTCGCCGGCGCATCCGCCTGGCGGGTGGCGCGCGCCGGCATCGCACGCACCTACCAGACCACCAAGCTGTTCGCGACGCTCAGCGTCATCGACAACGTGCTGATCGCGCTGCGGCGCGGCCGGCTCGGCAGCATGATCGCGACCGCGGCATCCGATCACGATCGTCGCGCCGCCGAGGCGCTGCTCGCTTTCGTCGGCTACCACGGCGCGCTGGCGACCGCTGCCGGCGACCTCCCCCATGTCGACCGCCGGCTGGTCGAGATTGCGCGCGCCCTCGCGATGCGCCCCCATGTTCTTCTGCTCGACGAGCCGGCTGCGGGCCTGATGCGCTCCGACAAGGACGCATTGAGCCGGCTCATCCGCCGCATCGCCGATCTCGGCATCGCCGTCATCCTGGTCGAGCACGACATGCTGCTGGTGATGGGTATTTCCGACACGATCGTCGTGCTCGACGCCGGTTTGCCGATCGCCGCCGGCACGCCCGCCGAGGTCCGCCGTGATCCCAAGGTACTCAAGGCCTATCTCGGCGGCGGTGAGATGCGCGCGCGGCCACGCGCCCAGCCCTGGAGCGGCCGGCACGACGCCGTGCTTACCACCGTGAAGCTCACTGCCGGCTACGGCGCCGCGCCCGTCCTCGACAATGTGAGTCTCGACGTGCGGCCGGGCGAGATGGTCACGCTCATCGGTGCCAACGGGGCCGGCAAGTCGACCACCATGCGCGCGATCTCCGGCCTGCTCCGGCCGGTCGAGGGGGCGATCGTTCTCGACAACCTCCCGATCGGCGCGCTCGAAACCCACCGCATCGCGCAACGCGGGCTGGCGCTGGTGCCGGAAGGCCGGCAAGTGTTTCCCGAGCTCAGTGTGCTCGACAACCTCATGCTGGGCGCGCATACCCGCAGGCACGCGGATCATCGGGCTGACATCGCCGCGCTGCTCGCACGTTTCCCGCGCCTGCGCGAGCGGCTCACCGTCCGCGCCGGGCTCCTGTCCGGCGGCGAGCAGCAGATGCTGGCGATCGCGCGCGGACTGATGGCGAAGCCCCGAATCCTGCTGCTCGACGAGCCGTCGCTCGGGCTTGCGCCCGCCATCATCAACGAGCTGTTCGACATCCTCGCCGGGCTGCGCGACGAAGGTGTCACCATCCTGCTGGTCGACCAGATGGCGGTGCTCGCGCTCACCGTCGCCGACCGCGGCTACGTGCTGGAACTGGGCCGCATCGTGCGTGCTGACAGCGCGAGCGGACTCGCCGACGATCCCGAGCTCGAGGCGGCCTATCTCGGCCGCACCACCGAGGCGGCGCAGTAGCGCCGGCGCACGATGCCGCTCGATCTCGTCCTGCGTCAGGCGCGCCTCGTCGACCGCGACGAGGCGCTGTTCGACATCGCCATCGCCGGCGGCCGCATCGTCGACATCGCCGATCGCATCGCTGCCGATGCGCCGGACGAACGGCTCGACGGTCGGCTGGTGGTCCCGGGCTTCGTGGAAAGCCACATCCATCTCGACAAGTCCTGCATTCTCGACCGCTGCCACAACGAAAAGGGAACGCTGGCAGAAGCGATCGCCGCGGTGGCGGCGGCCAAGCGCGCCTTCACCGAGGACGACATTTACGCGCGCGCGCAGTGCACCCTGGAGAAGGCCATCGTCCAGGGCACGACGCGCATGCGCACCCATGTGGAAATCGATCCGCGCGTCGGGCTCAAGGGCTTTCACGCCTTGCAGCGGCTCGCCCGCGACTACGCCTGGGCGCTAGACCTGCAGCTTTGCGCGTTCCCGCAGGAAGGCCTCACCAACGATCCCGGCGCCGAGGAGCTTTTGGTCGCGGCCTGCGAGCAGGGCGCCGGCGCGATCGGCGGCTGCCCTTATACCGACACCGATCCGGATATGCAGATCGCCCGCATCTTCGCGATCGCGCGCCGGTTCGACCTCGACATCGACTTTCATCTCGATTTCGACATCGATCCAAGCTGGATGCATCTCGACGAGGTGTGCCGGCAGACCGACGCCCACGGCTGGGGCGGGCGGGTGGCGATCGGTCACGTCACCAAGCTCTCCGCCGTCGATTATGCGCGGCTGGCCGAGATCGGCGGCCGCCTCGCCGGCGCCGGCGTCGCGTTGACCGTGCTGCCGGCGACCGACCTGTTTCTGATCGGGCGCGAGCACCAGCATCACGTGCCGCGCGGGGTCGCGCCCGTGCATCGGCTCATGGAGCACGGCGTGACCTGCTCGCTCGCCACCAACAACGTGCTCAACCCGTTCACGCCGTTCGGCGACTGCTCGCTCATCCGCATGGCCAACCTCTATGCCAACATCGCGCATCTCGGGCGCGAGGCCGAGATGCGCGCGTGCCTCGCCATGGTGACCACCTTGCCGGCGCGGCTGATGAACGCAGCCGAATACGGCGTGGCGATCGGCCATCCCGCCGATCTCGTCGTGCTCGACAGCCGCGATCCCGCGATGGCGGTCGCCGAGCTGGCGCAGCCCTTGCTCGGCTTCAAGCGCGGCCGCCGCAGCTTCACCCGCACCGCGGTAATGATCCATCGGCCGGCATAGCAAGGATGACACGGGACATTCCCTGATGGCCGCGAATTGGCACGGCGGCGCTGGCACCGGAGTACCTGCCACGCCGCTGCGATGATCTATCGGCCGGCCGCCGACAGCGCGAGCAAGCCGTAGGGCGAAATGCCTCAGGGCGTGTTGGCCTGCGCCAGTCGCGTCACCATATGAAAACGCCAGCGATGACGGGAGATCCAAATGTCCCAGGGAAAGCGGGCACGCGCCATCGGTTTCAACCACGTCGCTCTCGAGGTCGGCGATATCGATGAGGCGCTGGCATTCTACGGCCGCCTGTTCGACTTCGAGCTTCGCGGCAGGAGCAAGACATCGGCTTTCATCGATCTCGGCGACCAGTTCCTCGCGCTCCAGAAGGGCCGCCGCCAGGGCGCCGATGACGGCCGTCATTTCGGGCTGGTCGTGGATGACAAGGACGCCGTGCGGCGCGCGCTGGCGGAGGCGGGCGTGGAGCCGCTGCCCGGTCCGTTTCTCGATTTCCTCGACCCGTGGGGCAACCGCTTCGAGATCGTCAGCTACGACAACATCCAGTTCACCAAGGCGCCGAACGTGCTGCGCGGCATGGGGCTGCCGCAGCTCGTCAAGAACGAGAGCGCAATGAAGGAACTGACCGGCAAGGGTATGGCGCCGAACTGAAGGCCGACCGTCGTAGAAACGTTCGAGCGAGATCGAACAGGATCAACGTCGCACTGCTTGTACCATCCAGGACTGACGGAGAAAACCATCATGACCTATGTCGACGGATTCGTTATCGCCGTCCCCACCGCCAACCGCGAAGTCTACAAGAAGCATGCCGAAGCCGCGGCGGTCGTCTTCAAGGAGCACGGCGCACTGAAGCTCGTCGAATGTTGGGGCGACGATGTGCCCGACGGCAAGGTCACGTCGTTTCCGATGGCGGTCAAGCGCAAGGATGACGAGACGGTCGTCTTCTCCTGGGTCACCTGGCCTTCCCGGCAGGTGCGTGATGAAGGCATGAAGAAGGTCATGGCCGATCCGCGCCTGCAGCCGGACAAGACCCCGATGCCGTTTGACGGAAAACGCATGATCTACGGCGGCTTTGAAATGATCGTGGACGCGTGAGCGGCTGGCGCCGAACAGACGCCGGGAGAGAGGGTCGTTGAGCTTCGTCGCAAGCCCAATTGAGCTGCGGCGAAGCAGCACGAGGAGGGCGACGCATGGCAAACGAGATCCAACAACCCAGACGGTACGATCTGGTGGGTAATCCGATTCTTGTCGGCGGCATCGGCTCGGGGTTTGAAGCGACGCTTCAATATCGCATTCACGACGGCCACGACGAACGCACGGGGCACTTCACCGTCGGTGGCGGGACCGGCGAGCACGGACAGTTCCAACTCTCCGTGGACGTGTCCGGGGCCTCCTTCCAGTTGGACCGGCTGTTCGTGGAGGTCTACGAGGAGAGCGCGGAAGACGGATCGGAGATCAACAAAGTCATCATCCCGGTCATCTACGGCCCGCGCATCGTGAGCGGCTACTATGGCTATCGGCTGCATGTCGTGCGGCGCGGCGACACGCTCTCGCGGATCGCCAGAGACAACTACGGCGATCCCAACCGCTACCACGATATCGTGAGAGCGAATCCGCTGGTGATCAGCAACCCCGACCTGATTTTTCCCGGCCAGCAGCTGAGAATCCCCATCGGCACGTAACCCGTCCCGGGCGCCGCTGCATAAGGACTGAGCGGGTCGCCCAGGCAATGGGCAAGACGCAGCTTCGTCCAGCTCGCAGCGGCCCGGCCGGCCATGCCTTAAGTCGCTGAAATTCTTTCCAAAGCCCCCTTGGCCCGGCTGGCACATAACTTGAAGTGGCAAAGCCACCATCAATGACGATGGCGAGCCGGTCATCCGCCGCTCACCTCGACGACGAGCGTGGCGCGGCCCACCGCAGCGCATTCCGCAGCGTGAGGCACTGTGAGCGAACCTCTCGTCATTGTCGGCAACGGCATGGCCGCGACCCGTTTCGTCGAGGAGCTGGCCGCGCGCGCGCTTGGCCGCCATGCCGTCGCCGTGATCGGCGCCGAGCCGCGGCTCGCCTACAACCGGGTGCTGCTCTCGGCACTGCTGGCGGATGAGGTGGCCGCCGCCGACATCGAGCTCAGGCCGGCGCGCTGGTGGCGCGACCGCGGCGTGACCTTGCGCTACGGCGAGCGGGCCACCGCGGTCGATCCAGCCGCGCGCACGGTGACGCTGGCGGGCGGTGGGCATCTGTCCTTCTCCAGGCTCGTATTCGCGACCGGGTCGCAGCCGGTGCGGCTGCCGATTCCCGGCATGGATCTGCCGGGCGTCTTCACCTTTCGCGACGTGGAGGACGTCGACACTATCGCCGCCAGCAAGGCCGCCGGCGCGCGCGTCGTGGTCGTCGGCGGCGGGTTGCTGGGCCTCGAGGCAGCCTATGGCCTGGCCAAGGCCGGCGCGCGCGTGACCGTGCTCCATCTCATGGACCGGCTGATGGAGCGCCAGCTCGACGAGCGCGCCGCCGCCATGCTCAGGCGCGCGGTCGAAGCGCGCGGCATCGCGGTGCGGCTCGCGGCCGAGACCGCGCGCATCGCCGGCGACGGCCGCGTCGAGGCGGTCGAGCTGCGCGATGGCAGCGCCATCGCGGCCGAGGCGGTGGTGGTCGCGGTCGGCATCCGCGCCAATGCCGAGCTTGCGCGCATGGCGGGGCTCGCGGTCAATCGCGGCATCGCGGTTGACGACCATCTCGAGACCAGCGCGCCCGGCATTCACGCCATCGGCGAATGCGCAGAGCATCGCGGCTGCTGCTACGGGCTGGTCGGGCCGGCCTACGAGCAGGCACGGGTGCTGGCGCGGCGGCTGGCCGGCGAGGACGCGCGCTATGACGGCAGCGTGCTCGCCACCAACCTGAAAGTGTCGGGCGTGCATGTGTTCTCCGCCGGCGATTTCCTCGGCGCCACCGAAGGCGCGGAGGAGATCGTGCTCAGCGACCCCGGCCTCGGCGTCTACAAGAAGCTCGTCATCGCCGAGGACCGACTGATCGGCGTGGTGCTGTTCGGCGATACCGCCGACGGTCCCTGGTATCTCGAGCTGATGCGCGCCGGCGCATCGATCGCGCCGCTGCGCGATGACCTCGCGTTCGGTCGCGCGCTCGCGACCCGTGCGGCGGCGTGAGGTGCCAGTGCGCGGGACACCCCATTACCATACCGACGAACACGACTAACGGTCGGGATGGCATTTTCTGGCGACATGAATTCATTACGAGCAACAAACTCGGTCTGCTCCCCTCCCCCTTGTGGGGAGGGGTTGGGGGTGGGGGTCCGCGTTGCTGGACGTGACTCGCGTGACAACTATCCATTAACAGCGATTGGCGTTTGGGGACGCGACTCGCGCAACAACTACGACCCCCCTCCCCACCCCTCCCCCACAAGGGGGGAGGGAGCCGACCGAGCAAGTGGCGGGGATGTCGATCAAATCCGCATGCGTGGGTTGCCATGAACGCGCCCTCCCCGCACAAGCCGGCGGTGCGCACGACCTGCCCGTATTGCGGGGTGGGCTGCGGGCTGCTGGCGCGGCCGGACGGACGTGGCGGCGCCGAGATCGCGGGCGATGGCGACCATCCCGCCAATTACGGGCGCATCTGCTCGAAGGGCTCCGCGCTCGGCGAGACGCTCGGCCTGTCGCAGCGGCTCCTGCATCCCATGCTGCGGCAACCCGACGGCAGCCTCGCGCGCGCGCCCTGGCCGGCCGCGCTCGATCGTGTCGCCGAAGGTTTCCAGCGCATCGTTGCCCGCGACGGCCCCGATGCGGTCGCCTTCTATCTCTCCGGCCAGCTCCTGACAGAGGACTACTACGTCGCCAACAAGCTGATGAAAGGCTTCATTGGCTCGGCCAATGTCGACACCAATTCGCGGCTGTGCATGGCGTCCTCGGTCGCCGGCCACAGGCGCGCCTTCGGCGCCGACACCGTGCCGGGCAACTACCAGGATCTCGATCACGCCGACCTGATCGTTCTCGTCGGCTCCAACGCCGCCTGGTGCCATCCGGTGCTGTTCCAACGCATGGTCAGGAACAAGCGCGACCGCGGCGCCAAGCTCGTGGTGATCGATCCACGCCGCACCGCCACCGCCGAGGACGCAGATCTCTTTCTCGGCATCGCGCCCGGCATGGACAGCGCGCTGTTCTGCGGCCTGCTCGTGCATCTCGCCGACCGGCACGCGCTCGACTACTGCTACATCGACGCGCATACGGCGGGGTTCGAGGACGCGCTGGCGCGCGCTCGCGCCATCGCCCCCGACCTCGCGGCGACGGCGAAGCTCACGCATCTGCCGCGGCGCGACCTCGCGCACTTCTTCGAGCTGGTGCGCAGGACGCCCAACACCGTCACGTGCTTCTCGCAGGGCGTGAACCAGTCGGCACAGGGCACCGACAAGGTCAACGCCATCATCAACTGCCATCTCGCGACCGGCCGCATCGGGCGCCGAGGCCAGGGTCCGTTCTCCCTCACCGGCCAGCCCAACGCCATGGGCGGGCGCGAGGTCGGCGGGCTCGCCAACCAGCTCGCCGCGCACATGGCGTTCACGCCCGACGCCGTCGCCCGCGTCGGCCGGTTCTGGCGGGCGCCGCGCATGGCGACGCGCGAAGGCCTCAAGGCGGTAGCGATGTTCGAGGCGATCGCGCGTGGCCGCATCAAGGCACTGTGGGTGATGGCGACCAACCCCGCGGTATCGCTGCCGCGCGCCGGCCACGTGCGCGACGCGCTGCGCAAGCTCGAGCTGTTTGTCGTGTCGGAGAACGTGCGGGAAAACGACACCGTGAACGCCGGCGCCCACGTGCTGCTGCCGGCCGCCGCCTGGGGCGAGAAGGACGGCACCGTCACCAATTCCGAACGGCGGATCACGCGCCAGCGCCGCTTCCTGCCGTTGCCCGGCGAGGCGATGCCGGACTGGTGGATGGTGACGCAGGTCGCGCGCCGGATGGGGTTCGCCGAAGTCTTTGCCTACGAGTGCGCCGCCGACGTCTTCCGCGAGCACGCGGCGCTGTCGGCATTCGAGAACGGCGGCCGGCGCGACTTTGATCTCGGCGCCCTCGCGAGCATGAGCGATGCCGCTTTCGACGCGCTCGATCCGGTGCAGTGGCCGCTGCGCGCGGGCGAGACGGGCCGCGGGCAGGAACGCCTGTTCGCGAACGGCGGCTTCTACACCGTGGACCGCAAGGCCCGCTTCATCGCGCCTGAGCCGCCGGCGCCCAGCGCCGCGCTCAGCCGCGAGTTTCCGTTTCGCCTCAACACCGGCCGCGTGCGCGACCAGTGGCACACCATGACGCGCTCGGGACTGAGCGCGCGGCTCGGCGCGCATGCGCCCGAGCCGTTCGTCGAAGTGCATCCGGGCGACGCCAAGGCGACGAAGCTTTGCGACGGCGGCTTCGCCACGGTTTCGACCCGCTACGGCGCATGCGTGCTCAAGGTTGTCGTGAGCGAGCGGCAACGCCGCGGCTCGCTCTTTGCCCCCATCCACTGGAGCGACGCGACCGCCTCGGCCGCGCGCATTTGCGAACTGGTGATGCCGGAGATCGACCGCCATTCCGGCCAGCCCGACGCCAAGGCAACGCCGGCCGCGATCGCGCCCGCCGACTATGCCTTCCGGGGGTTCGCGCTGACGCGACATGCGGTCGACCTTCCGGAGGGCACCTGGTGGGCGCGCGTGGCGCTGCCCAACGCCTCGGGGCTGCTGCTCGCGAGCAATGACGGGCCGGACACCTGGCGCCGCGCTGTCGCGCGCATCTTCGCCGGCGACGCCGAGCTCGCGGACTATTCCGATGCGCGGCGCGGGATTTATCGCGCGGCGGCGTTCGCCGCCGGCGAGCTCACCGGCTGCTTCTTCCTCGCCCCTGCCGCAGCAGCGCCGCCATGGGACGCGGTCAAGGCACTGTTTGCCTGCGACACGCTCGGCGAGGAGACGCGGCGTGTGCTCCTTTCCGGACGCTCAGCCGACGGACTCGCGAACGCGGGCCCGACCGTCTGCGCCTGCTTCGGCGTCGGCCTCACCGCCATCCGCGATGCCATCGAGTCGGGCGCGGCGAGCAGTGTCGAGACCATCGGCGCGGCGCTGCGCGCCGGCACCAATTGCGGGTCGTGCCTGCCTGAGCTCAAAAGGATTGTGGGGGACGCGGGTGGGCGAGTGACTGACGGGAAGTCCAATCGGGCCTGAGTTTCCATCCCGTTGCACAGCGTTTTCATCAGGACGCCGGGGTTTGTTGGCATCTTGCACCGATTCCTGGAGCCTTGAGCAAGGACGTATTAGAAACGGAAAGGGGAACGAAAGTTAATCACCGTCGATCGGGAACCAAATCGAACGTCGCGAGTTTGTGCCGAAGGTTGGAGGTATCCCCATCATGCCGATTGCCGCCGCGTCCTTGCGGTCGGCAGGAAGTCGACAGTCTCGTGTACCAGGGGGCTGCAATGACCCGAATCCTGAGTGAGCTTCTGCTGTTTTCCTGCATGACTGCGCTGGTGACCGGCATCGTGTTGGCGGCGGCCAGGCTGCTCATTTGAGCCCTGCGCCTACGCGGCAAGTTTTCCTTTCGTGGAACGATCCAAAACGGCGATCGGAATAGTCGCGCTTTTCGCTTTGGCGTAACCTCTGCCGGGAACAGCGTGGATCTCGGCAGCATGGCCTTCCTGGTTGCGTCTATCTATGCCGGAGCCGTTCTTTTCTGCGTGGCGATAGCAGCATGGGTCATACGGGCCTGGACCCGGAGACGCTATCCGCACAAAAGCCCGAGCGACCTGCACTACATCGCAGCGGGCGCGGCGCTGCTCGTGGGTGCAGGGCTTGGGATTCTGATCGCTTCGCAGATCGTGATCGCCCTTGGCTATGTCGGCTAGGGCGCGCACCCACAAATCACGACCGTTCGGCAACCCCGGACTGCTGTCCGCTAAAATCCCCCGCTGGCGCGCAAAGCGCACGTTCCCGGACTTCGCATTGGTGCCAATTAACGAACTCATGCACGGTTCAGAAAACGCCTGCCTCTATAATGCGTACCTTTCACGCCATTTCAGGTTCATCCAGTGAAATCCCGGGCTAAAGCGCCGCATATGAAAATCACCCGGCGCCGCATGTTCACCGCTCTCGCCGCCGTTGCCGCTGGACTCGGCGGTCTTGGCATTCGCTCCACGGCGGCGCGCTACTACGACGGCCCGGTGTCGGATCACTTCGACGGCTTGCGGTTTTTCGATCCGCACGGCTCGCCGCCCAATAGCGTCGCAAAGCTGTTGCGCTGGTACATCGGCCGCAGCAAGGCCGAATGGCCGGCATGGGCACCGAGTCCTTATACCGACCGGCCGCCGGCACGGATTGCGGGCACCGAGTGGCGTATCTCGTTTGTCGGGCACGCGACGGTTCTGCTGCAAACCGCGGGCGTGAACGTTCTGACCGACCCTTTCTGGTCGGAGCGCGCCTCGCCGTTTAGTTTCATCGGGCCGAAACGGGTGAACGATCCGGGCGTCGCATTCGACGCGCTGCCGCCGATCGATGCGGTGTTGGTGTCGCATTGCCATTACGACCATCTCGATGTCGCGACGTTGTCGCGGCTCGCGGCCGCGCATGGGTGCCGCGTCGTCACGCCGCTCGGTAACGACACGATCATGCGCGACCACGACCCGTCGATCCGCGTCGAGGCCCACGATTGGGGGGATCGCGTCGAGCTCGCACCGGGCGTTGCGGTCACGCTCGCGCCGATGCGGCACTGGGCGGGGCGCCATCTGCTTGACCGTAACAAGGCGCTGTGGGCGGCCTTCGTCATTGAGACGCCCGCGGGCCGCATCTATCACGTTGCCGATTCCGGCTACGGCGACGGCACCCATTTCCGCTCGGCGCGCGAGCGGCACGGGCCGTTCCGGCTCGCCGTGTTGCCGATCGGCGCCTACGAACCGCGCTGGTTCATGAGTGAACAGCACATGAACCCCGAAGAGTCGGTAAAGGCCTTTCGTGACTGCGGAGCGGAACTGGCGCTCGGTCATCATTACGGCACGTTGCAGCTCACCGACGAGCCGATCGACGCGCCGGTCAAGGCGCTCGCAGCCGAGCGCGCGGCTGCCGGGATCGCGCCGGAGCGCTTCCGCGTGTTACAGCCGGGCGAGGTGTGGACGCTGTAATCACATTCCAAGTCAACAGAAGCACGCTCACTTCAACGGCACAACACGTGGAAGACAGCTTGTCCTCGGGCGTGGTCAGTGGCTCGGTGTTTGAACGACACCCGTTTAAATGCCAGTCGGCTGCTCATCGTCACGTCAGTACGGGAGCTACATATCTGGTTTCATCCGCCCGCCTTCCACTTGGCGACCGGCCAGATATCGGGAACCTCACTGCCCTTGTGAGTCCAGGGATCGACCGTCCAGAGCTCGTGGGTCTTGCGGTCCCTGATCAGTGCCGTATTGTGTGGACCCTCATTCCATAGAAATCGATACGTCGGCGCGGCAACAGTATGGTGCCGCAGCAATTTGAGCTGGTCGAGAACGAGCAGGAGCGAAACCGTATTGTTGGTCGTGTCGATGCAGTCGAATTGAGCGGGATTGCCCGCGCCGACGCCGGCCAGCGCTCCGGCCCGCGCGACGCGCGTCGTCGTACCGGTGATGGGGGCAATGCGCCGTTCAAACCACGCCTCGGTCCGGCCTATGGCAGCCCTTTCGGCCTGAGCCGAGGCCGACCCCGAGGCCATGATCGCGGACATCTGGGCGCGATCGCTGCCGGTGAGAGCGATCTCGGTGCGGAAGTTGCATCCGAAGCCGTGGCAAACGAAGACGCGGGACGGGCTCGGAGGCGCGAGCGACCACTCCCTGAACGTAGCCATGACGGCGGGATCAACCTCCTGTCCGACAGCAGGCCCCCAAGCCATCAGCAACGCTACGAGCACCATCGCGAAGTAGCGCACGCCCGCCTCCCCGATGAATCCCCTGAAGCGACATTTACAAAGCGGCCTGCGCCCTCGGCAAGGTGCGGCCGGCCGCAACGCACAGGCTCGTGTCGGTTTTTCGGACAGCGTGACTTATTTGCCAGCCCGCCGGCGCGCAAGCGCGCGACCAACCCACAGATGACGGAAGTCACAGCGCTTTTGGGCTGGAAGGGCTCACCAACGGCCCTGCCCGCGCAGGATTTCAGCGAGAACGCCACTGAAGAGATGCCGTCCCAGATGCATGAGCCTGCAGTGAGATTGACCCAGACCTGCGAGCGTTTGCTCGAAAGGCGGCTAACCAGTCGACGCTGCCGTCTGGGTGGATTGGACTGCGCCAGCGCGCAAAGTTGCGCCGACGTTGGAAGAAGACGCGAAGCTTCGCCTGGCGCGCGGCATTGAGGACCTGCAGCATATGAGGAGCGCAGTCATTCGCTTCCGCAACACCCCGAGTGCGGTCCCATAGCTTGCCTCCCTCGGAATGAAGTCGTTGTACGGATCGACCACCAGAAGTCCAGTGATCTCCTTGTCATATGTAACCGTCGCCATGCTCCCTCCGACCTATGCGGCTTGCCCAAGCCGACCCGCGTGTCTTATCGAGATGGCTCTGCCCGTGCTTCTCGCGGTCCGACAGAAAAAATAGCACACCATCGTCGGCAGGAGACTGCTGCGCTGCGGTAGGTCGAACTCGGTCATTCAGCACGGTCGGCTCGAAAGGCCTCTGCATGCACCTGCTCATGATCCCGCCCGGTGCGCGACGCCGGTGCGTACTGGATGCCCGCCTTCGCCGGCATGACAAATCGCGGGGGCTTGCTGGCTGTTAAGTCCTGGATTGGCTTGGGCTTTGTCTCCGGCACGAATTTTTCGTCCACGCCATGAAATTAGCGATTGACTACGTTACGTGATAAGTGTATAAAGGCGCACGCTCCAAAATTGCGAGTAGAGGGACTGTTTCGGTGCGGCCCTGACCGCGCGCATCGGCACTTGGCGAGAAAACATTCGGCCACAACGTTTCGCCCGCTCCGGCGCGGGATCTCGACATACAAACGTGACGCCACCGCGAATGGCCGATCGCCGATGCCTCGCTTCCAATGTTCTTCGACCTGAACGCGGGCCCGTGCACGAGCTGCGCGGCGCGATTCCAGGGACTGCGGAGTCTGATGTTGTAGATTGAGCCATCAGATCATGGATCGGGATAGACACTCTCTCCGGTGTCCCACCTTGCCACGCTTGGGAGCTGGCAAAGTTTCCTTCGGGCGCAACGTTCCAAAATTTCGAGTTGGCCACCGCTCGGTGCCCCGCACGCCGTCAAATTCTCTGTCATTCCGGCCGAGCGAGCGCAGCGAAGCGAGAGCCGGAATCCAGTAATCCCGGGGCCGTTGTCGGAACAGTGCCCGCCGCAACGCCAGTGCGTACTGGATGCCCGCTTTCGCGGGCATGACACCCCAGCCGACCTGTGCGGTCGCCGCGCGCGACCGGCCTGCGGCTATTCCGTCACACACGTGGAGACGAGCAAGATGCCGGATCAATTTCCGTCTCTTCGCCTGGACCGTACGCTGGAGAACTGGCCATTTTGGGTGCCAAACCCATTGATGGTCGCCCATACGCCTTCCGCGCCTCCAAGTCTTCCGGATCAGCCCGCGTCTATGGCCATGCCGCGCGGAGGACTTCTCGGGAGATTTGCCCAAACGATTGAGAAGCCTCCAGCGAAGCTCGGATCCGAGGAACGCGATCTCATCGTATCGGACGCCCCTGTGACGGCGACGCTTCCCAGTGTGCCGTTTTATGGCCCTGGCGATGTTTTGATGCCTCGGCCACAGCCAGCAGCACCCGAACCGCCGAAAGATTTTCGCACTTGGTTGCAGGATGCTTTCTCGGATGAAAACGTCCGCTACTACGTCGGTCCCCACGTTTTCGATGTGATGAAGAAATTGCACGCGCTCACACAGCTTCTTCCTGGCTCAGGCACGGTCCAGTCGAGTCAGGACACTTTGCGCGCGAGTGAAGAAGCGCAGGCGGGGAACTATGGCAAGGCGGCAGCTCATTTGGGTATGGGCACCGTTAACATGGCGCTTGATTGGCTGCCGCCCGCGAAGTTGGCGATTATTGGCGGAACAATGGCCCAGACCTTTCCGTGGAACAAACTGCCTGCCGCGATGGAGATGGAGGCGGCGGGCAGGTCGGCTGACGAAGTTTGGCACGCGACGGGCCTCGAGCGGGCTGCGGATGGTCGATGGACTTTTGAAATCGCGGACCAGGGATATCAAATCCGGCCGGAGCTGGGCCGGTGGCGAGGCAAAGGTGTGAAGATCGCACCACTTTATGAGCATCACGATCATCCAGGTATGCGCGACGCCTATCCAAATCTTGCCAATTGGCCCTCGGTGATGAGCGTCCATCCTGCTCAAAGGATATATGGACTGTTCAGACCTGACGACGTCCTCACCGTTTACGGACCGACCCTGCCATGGGCCAGGCACGTCGGGATCCACGAGCTCAAGCACATGATCGATTCCGTTGAAAGGCACCCGCCCGGTGGTTCATGGCGGCAGTTCATGGGTCCGGGCGTATCAGTGCAGGAAGCATACGGCCAATCCAGCCGGCTCGTCGGCGAGGTCGCTGCGCGCAATGCGCAATACCGTCTGGATATGAAGGAGCGAGAGCGGCGTCTTCGAGCGCCGCGAAGCACCGAATCCGTGCCACGGGATCGCCAGATCAACGTCTATGATGACGACTGACGAGATATTCGGGTCGTCTTTACGGGCACTGCCACGCCACTGGCGTCGATCTCACATTGAATATCAGGGAACCCGTCTCGGGCCTTCTTTTCAAGCTTCCGGTAAAGTGCCCGTGAACACGGATGCGTTGTGGATAAAGGCCCTTCTTCATAACAACATTCGTAGCGGCGAAGAAAGTCCGCATTCGCCTTCTCGGGCGTAGGGCCAAACGCCATAACCCTTTCGTGAAGAACGATCACATACATCGCTTCACCGTTGATCGAATTCTTCCGACAGCAGCGACGCCCGCTCGCGTGAAAATTCCATCGTCAACCGCTTGCAAAGAGACGGTCCCTCCGATCATGCGGAATTCGAAGCGCTGAACCGGCAGAACTCGCGATCAATGCGTGACACTACTGTAGTGTTCACTATCTGTTCCAATTAGTCAAGGCAAAAGAACTTCGCACGCTGCCGACTTGTCCCGGTATCTCGCGCTGTCTCAATCGTCGGGCGGTGCAGAGCAGATTGAGTTCGAAGACTCGTATATTCGTCGATGGGCTATGCCTAATACGGGTCGGGTCGAGCATCCTTCGGTTTCTTGGTGGATGTCGTGTCCCTAAGTGCATTCGCCTTGAGGGCGGACGACGACATACGCCTGTCACAATGGGCAAATGTGCTTGGTCAGCGCGTGCCCCGACGTGGCGGGCCGCGAAACCCGGGAGTTCGGTATGAAGATAGTGGTCATCGGCGGCAGCGGGCTCATCGGAACGAACCTCGTGAACAGACTTCGTCAGCGCGGCCACGAGGTCGTGGCGGCGTCCCCCAGCTCGGGCGTCAACACCATCACCGGCGAGGGACTGGCGCAAGCGCTGGCAGGCGCTGCGGTCGTCGTCGACGTGGCGAACTCGCCGTCGTTCGAGGACGCCGCAGTCCTGAAGTTCTTCGAGACGTCAGGCCGCAACCTTTTGCCCGCGGAAGCGGCCGCCGGCGTGGGACATCACGTGGCGCTGTCGGTCGTCGGGTCCGACCGGCTTCCCGACAGCGGTTACCTGCGCGCCAAGATGGCCCAGGAAGCCCTGATCAAGGCCTCCAAGGTCCCCTATACGATCCTGCGCGCGACCCAGTTCTTCGAGTTCGTCGGCGCCATCGCCCAGGCGGCCACCGAAGGGCAAACGGTTCGTCTCCCGCCGGCCTTCATGCAGCCCCTCGCGGCGGATGACGTTGCCGCCGCGCTGGCCGACGTCACGCTCGCGGCGCCGGTGAACGGCACGATCGAGCTGGCCGGTCCCGAACGAATCCGTATGGACGAGCTCGTCCGGCGGTTCCTGCGCGCAAAGCAGGATCCGCGCGAGGTGATCACCGACGTCAATGCCCGCTACTACGGCGCAAAGTTGGACGATCGATCCCTCACCCCGGGCGACAACCCGCGCATCGGTCCGACGCGCTACGAGGACTGGCTCGGGCGGGACGCATCGCCTGCTCGGCACTAGGTTTCTTTTGATGACGACAGCGCGTAGGGCGGGTTAGCCGAAGGCGTAACCCGCCGCCTTGCGCCCGGGATGGCGGATTACGCTGCGCTAATCCGCCCTACGCGCTACGCGCTGCTATGCGGCAATAGGCTTCTTTTGATGACGACAGGACGCAACGGGTTGCGCTATTCGACCACCTTGTCGGCGAGCGCGAGCAGCTTCGGCGGAATGTCGATCCCCAGCGTCCTCGCCGTCCGCAGATTGATCACGAGCTCGAATGTTGCCGACTGCAGGACCGGCAGGTCGGCGGCTTTCGTGCCCTTGACGATTCGTCCGACATAAAGCCCGGTCTGGCGCAATGATTCGGCAAGATTGGCGCCGTAGCTGATCAGCCCGCCGGCGGCGACATAGTCGCTCAAGGGATAGACCGCGGGTATCGCATGGCGGGCCGCCAGGGCGGCGAGTTGAGACTCCAGGCCGAAGAAAAATCCATCGGCGGTCACGAGCAGTCCGTCGATCCGCCGTTCCTTCAGGGTCGCAAAGATGGGTTCGATCTCGGCGGCGTTGCGCGGGGCGAGGATGATCAGTTGCAGGCCAAGCATGCGCGCGGCCGCTTCCAGGTCGCGCATCTGCGGCCCGGCGTTGGGGTTGTTGGGATTGACCAGCACGCCGATCACGGCGGCGTTGGGAACGAGCTCGCGCAATATCTCCAGGTTCTTCGGACCTAACCGGGTGAACATGAACGCAACGCCGGTGAGATTGCTTGCCGGCCGGTTGAGGCTCGGCACGAGGCCGGCTCCCACCGGGTCGCTGCCGGTGACGAAGACGATGGGGACTGTCTGGGTTGCGGCCTTGGCCGCCAGCGCCGCCACGAGATAGGCCGCGGCGATGACCGTGACCCGGCGCTCGATCAGGTCCGCCGCCAGCGCCGGTAATCGATCGTATTGACCCTCCGCCCAACGATGTTCGATCGTGACGTTGCGGCCCTCGCTGATGCCGGCATCGGACAACCCCTGCCGGAACGCCGCCGTCAGCGGCGAAGGCTGCGGCAGCCCCTCGTGCAGGAACCCGATCACCGGGAGCGTTTGCTGCGCGCGCGCTGCGAGCGGCCAGGCGGCTGCCGCGCCGCCGAGCAACGATATGAACTGGCGCCGTCCTATGACGAACATGGACTGTCCCGTCCAGCCGGTCCGACACAGGCCCAGCTTGCCCCAACGTGGCCGGGCGAGTCCCGCGGGCGGATTCTGAATCGTTCTGAATCCAGGAGGGTCGGAAGGCGTTGCACCGGCGTGAATCACGCTTCCACACGGTCGGGCAAACACCGTCATCGGTTCCATCACGGGAAGCGGCCGAGGCTGGCTTTCACCTTGTCACCTCGATCCTGAAAGACTTACGATATGCGTCAGCAAAGTCCGGGCGCTCGAGACCCGGACAGAAGAGCAGGGAGGACGTCATGCTCACACGACGAGGATTGCGGGTTTCGCGTCATGTGCGATCTGCGGAATTACGGAGTTCGTCGCCACCGCGGCGTCTGCCCAGGGTGCGCCGCCCGCGGCGAGCGGCGGCGTCACGCGAAAGATTTTGTCGCAGGCGGACGGTCCAACGCCGGGCTATGAGACGTTGCTGGTGGAAGCGACCATAGAGGCGGGAGTGGCGGTCGGGCGACACACGCATCCGGGAATTGAATCCGCCTATGTCATGGAAGGCGGTTTCGAGCTGCCCATACAAGGCCAGCCGACCCGCATGCTCAAGGTCGGCGATGCCTTCCAGATACCGCCCGAGACGCCGCATGCGGGCGGCAAGGCCGGCGACGCCAAGTCCAGAATTCTGATCACCTATATCGTGCAGAAGGGAAAGCCGCTCGCATCTCCCGCCTAGGCATTTTGTGAGGCGGGAGGAACGCAAGCCCCGGATTTGGGACCGGTTTACGCCCGTGATTGTCGCGGCGCAGAGCCCATCCGCAAGCGGCCCAGTCTGATTCTGGCAGTCGGACGGTGCAGCCGGCCAGGGCCACCCCCGACTGACCCGCATGCGCGTCGCCGCGATTGTCATGCCCGCGAAAGCGGGCATCCAGTACGCACCGGCGTCGCGTCGGGTGTTGTTCCGACAAACGGGGCCGGCGTCTACTGGATTCCGGCTCTCGCTTGCTGCGCTCGCTCGGCCGGAATGACGGAGAATAAGCGCGTAGGGCGGGTTAGCCAAAGGCGTAACCCGCCGCCTTGCGCCCGGGATGGCTGCACGCCCGATCGTTCCGCAAACACCACTCGCTCCCGTCGATCGGCGCGCCCTTCGTGACCGTGATGATCTCGTGCAGCGCATGCCGTTGTAGCGCGCAGGGCGGGTTAGCGTAGACCGTACAGCGGCAGCCGTGCCCTCGGTGCGAGCGCCGTCAAGACGTCCACTCCTAGTTCACGCGCCGCAACGATCACGCGTGGCCTGTTGCCGGGCAAAGCCCGGCTTTTTTTTCGACTGGATCAGTCACTGAGAGTGCGGGGCTGGTCAGTGACGTCCTGGAAGGAAAGGCGCAGGAAGCGATACGCGGAAGATCCCGAATATCGCAATTGCCCGCCTGGCCTCGAACCGCGCCCACTATGAGCGTCACAAGCAGGAGATCAACGAGCGTCGCCGGCTCAGGTGGGCCGCGTCCGATCGCAAATGGCTGCTCCAGGCCTACGGCATGTCCCCGCAAGATTACGACATGCTGTCGGCGCGACAGGGCGGGGCCTGTGCGATCTGCCGGCGCCAACCCGCGGAAGCGCTGTGCGTCGATCACTGTCATGCCACCGGCAAGGTGCGCGGCCTGCTGTGCCGGACCTGCAACAGCGCGATCGGATTTCTGCGCGACGACGAGGCCCTGGTAGCGGCGGCGCTGGCCTATCTCAGACAGGCTTCGGCTCCGTAATTTCGGGTTGGGCCCGAAGGGCGTACGCCCGTCTTCGCGGGCTATGCGAACCCACCCGCCTTGGCGAAACCCACCGTCTGTTTGTCGGCCAACTGGAAAATAAAGAGATGCCCGTCGCCGCGATTGTCATGCCCGCGAAAGCGGGCATCCAGTACGCACCGCCGTCGCGGCAAGGCGATGTTCCGACAACAGGGCGCGGCGATTACTGGATTCCGGCTCTCGCTCGCTGCGCTCGCTCGGCCGGAATGACAGCCCGATTGTCATGCCCGCGAAAGCGGGCATCCAGTACGCACCGGCGTCGCATCGGGTATTGTTCCGACAACCGGGGGCCGGCGTCTACTGGATTCCGGCTCTCGCTCGCTGCGCTCGCTCGGCCGGAATGACGGAGAATAAGCCGTGGGCCGCATCACCTGCGAGAAAGGGCCATCACCCTCGGGCGAATGACTGCTCGTGGCCCTGCGCGGCAGAACGGAGCGCGGGGCAATCGGCACGCCCGTGCGCACCGCAACACCCATGTCGATCAGAACAAGGTGCCAAACATTTTGCTCGTCAACGAACCATCGCTGTCGACCCAGGGGACTGGCGGCAGTTGCGGCAGGTAAGAAGCATACGGCAGCACTTTCGCAAGCGTCACTCTGCCCGGAAACCGTGCGAGGAAAACCTTGTTCATTCCGCCGTCCAGTCCGCTGTAGATTGGGGCGGTCGGCACGTTGTCTTCAAGCAGTTGCGCGTATTCGGCCTCGTCGGTGCGCTGTTTCTCCAGCGCCCGCCGCGCGATTTTCGGATTCACGACAAAGGCGGGGCACTTACCGGTGGGATTGAACACAAGCGGATTCGGCGAATTCGGCGGAAGCTGCGCATTGAATACATAGAGGCGATCACACACATCCACCCTGGGTTCGAGCTGCGTGGCCTCGAAGTGATCGTTGCCGGTCTTGAGCATCTGCCAGAAGGCCAGGTTCGGATTGTCTCGATGCCGCGCCAGATTCGCCGGCGTCAAGCGGAAAGGATAGGCCTGGACCTGGAATGACGGCCGGCCAAGCAGTGAGTCGCGCGCCAGCGAATAGATCTCGCTGATCTGTTCGTCGGTCATGGCAAAGCAACCCATCGACAAGCAGTCGCCGTGGATCATGAGCAGGCTGCCGTCGCGGTTGTTCGCTTTGTCGAAGCTGTTGGGGTAGCCGGTATTGATAGAAAGATAGTAGTTGGAATTGGGATTCATCAACTCGGGCGTAACCGTATAGAACCCCTCCGGAGCCTGGCGGTCGCCCTCGTACAACTTCGGCCCAAGATCGCCCGACCACCGACAGATCGGATAGGTCTTGAGGATCTGGAAGCGGCCGCTGGTGTCCTGCTTCCAGACTTCGAGTTCCGCCTCTTCCTTGAAAATGCGCACAAGGATCGGTGAATGTTTCGGCATCTTCTTTTGCCGGAACAGCGAGAGCAGCTCGGGCGGCACCTCCTTTGTTGCCCTGGGCGGCAACTCCTTTGCCGCCTTGGTCGGCAACGGAGTGCTGTCTTCGCCAAGGCACGTGACCGGCGTCAGTGCGGCGGCAACAGCCGCCGTCAGCACAAGCGCACGGACTACCGTGGCGCGGATCATTGCCATGCCCCCGACCTGGAACCTTTCCGATCTGAATGCTTGCAGTCGATGGCTTTCCTAGGGCAACCCGGACCAGGGTTTGCTGCATCGCGTTATGACGCGATTGGCACGCCGGTTCACCAGCAAGGCGCTCTCTCAACCCCTGACGAAGGCGAGCAGATCAGGATTGATGACATCGGCATGGATCGTCAGCATGCCATGCGGATATCCCGGATAGACCTTCAACGTCCCATTCCTGAGCAGCTTGACTGAGAGCCGCGCGGCATCGTCGATCGGCACGACCTGGTCGTCGTCGCCCTGCATCACCAGCGTCGGCACGCTGATCGCTTTCAGATCATCAGTCTGGTCGGTTTCCGAGAAGGCCTTGATGCCCTCGTAGTGCGCCTTGGCGCTGCCAGCCATCCCCTGACGCCACCAGTTGTCGATGACGGGCTTCAAGACCTTCGCGCCAGGGCGATTGAAGCCGTAAAAAGGACCCGACGCGACTTCCCAATAGAACTGGGCCCGGTTGTCGGCGAGAGCCTTGCGGAAGCTGTCGAACACCTCGATCGGCGTGCCGCCTGGGTTCGACTGCGGTCTTGAGCATGAGCGGCGGCACTGCGCTGACGAGGACCGCCTTTGCGACGCGACCTTGGCCGTAGCGTGCGACATAGCGTGCGACTTCGCCGCCGCCGGTGGAGTGTCCGATATGGATTGCATTCCTGAGATCCAGGTGGTCAGCCACCGCCGCGGCGTCAGTGGCATAGTGGGTCATGTCATGTCCATCGCTGACCTGGCTGGAGCGACCATGGCCGCGTCGGTCGTGAGCGACAACCCGGTAGCCTTTGCTGAGGAAGAACAGCATCTGGTTATCCCAATCGTCGGACGAGAGCGGCCACCCATGATGAAAGACGATCGGCTGCGCGTCCTTGGGACCCCAATCCTTGTAGAAAATTTCGACGCCGTCTTTGGTGGTGACGAAAGCCATGGTGATGCTCCTTTCACGCTATGGGTTGTCATGCTCTACGCTTCACGGTGTGTCGTCCGTCCTGGGTGATGGTCCGCTCAGCGGCCGGTGGCCATCGAATGCCGTAATCTGGCGGTAGCTGAAAATTACGCGGCACGTCTGGAGGCAGCTTGCGCTGGATTGCTTTGAATCCTTTCTGATTGCCACGGCACCGGGCCGCGATGGCGCGGTGTTGTCGCGGGCGATCAATGATACGTGCCGGGCGCTGGACAGTGGTATTCGACCCGGTCCATCAGACGAAATTCCGCTTCCGGGGAGCAGTTCAAGGTCCGGACCTGGCATTTGACGGACATCTCGAGGTTACTTCGGGCATGTCCGCTTGGAGGGGGCGAAGCGGACCTGGCCTGACTGATGACGCGGCGTCTGCTTATGACCGACCCTGTGTGAAAACGCCTCTTTTGATGTGATTTTCGCGAGATGATTTCGCGGGAGGGTTGGATGAGGCGCTTCGTTGAAGGCACGGATCGCGGGCAGAGCACGCTGTTTCCTGAATGCCTGGAAGACTGGATCGGCGAGGACAATCCCGTTCGGGTGATCGACGTCTTTGCCGACGAACTCGATCTTGCCGAGCTTGGGTTCCGCAGGGTCGATCCCGAGGTAACCGGCCGGCCTTCGTATCATCCGTCGGTCCTGCTGAAGCTCTACATCTACGGCTATCTCAACCGGGTTCAGTCGAGCCGCCGGCTCGAGCGTGAGGCCGGACGCAACGTTGAGGTCATGTGGCTGACGGGTCGGCTCGTTCCCGACCACAAGACCATTGCCGATTTCCGTAGGGACAATGGTACTGCCATCCGCGAAGTGTGCGCACGCTTCATCGCGCTGTGCCGCACAATGGGCCTGCTCACGGAAGCCTGCGTCGCGATCGACGGCAGCAAGTTCAAGGCGGTGAACAACCGCGATAAGAACTTCACGCGCGCCAAGATGGACCGACGCATGGCGCAGATCAAGGAGAGCGTCGCGCGCTATCTGCAGCAGCTCGACACTGCCGACCGGCAGGAGCCGTCCGAGGCGCTCAAGACCAAGACGAGCCGCCTGAAAGAGAAGATCGAGAAGCTGAAGGAGGAGATGCAGCGTCTCGAGATTCGATCAAGATGAAAATGCTCGCCACACCGGACCAGCAGATCTCGCTGACCGATCCCGATTCCCGCTCGATGGCGACGAGCGGCCGCGGTCTCCGGCGTTGTCGGCTACAATCGTCCAGGTCGCCGTCGACACCGAGCATCATCTGATCATCACGCATGAGGTGACCAACGTCGGTAACGACCGGTCGCAGCTTTCGCCCGTGGCCAAGCGGGCGAAGGCGACGCTGGAAGTGGAGAACCTCGATGCCGTCGCCGATCGCGGCTACTTCGACAGCGAGGAGATTCTGGCGTGCGAGGAAGCGGGCATCACGGTCACGCTGCCCAAGCCGATGACCTCGGGCATCAACGTCAGAGGGCGGTTCGGCAAACAGGACTTCCGTTACGTGGCGGAGCAGGACGTTTACATTTGCCCTGCCGGTGAAAGGCTCGCCTACCACTACACGAACGAAGAACATGGATTGGTCCTGCGCCGCTACTGGACCAACGCCTGTCAGAGTTGCGCCATCAAGCACAGCTGCACCACCGGCAAAGAGCGTCGGATCACCCGATGGGAGCACGAGCATGTTCTCGAAGCGGTGCAGCGCCGGCTTGACGAGCATCCGGAGAAGATGCGCCAGCGGCGCGAGACGGTCGAGCACCCGTTCTGGCACGCATCAAGGCCCGGATGGGCGCCACTCACTTCCTGATGAAGACGCTGCCAAAGGTCGCCACCGAGATGGCACTGCACGTGCTGGCCTACAATCTGACCCGCGTCATGAACATCATGGGCATCCAGCCGCTCGTGGCGGTGATGAGGGCATAGTCGCTCGCCAGACCGAAAAGCTGCCAAATTCGGAAAAGACATCTCGCCGAAATGGTGGGGCGTCAATTGCTCCTACCAAGGCGTTTTTACACGACCAAGACCCAAAGCGGACATTGCGGACTTTTGTGAGCGCGCGTGGAAACATCGACGCGGCGGGCGAGGCTCCGGCTACAGCCCGGACTGGATAGCCCGGAGCAGCCGGAAGCGCATCTCGCCGTCATTGCCCGAGAGCGAGATCACGAAACGCACCCGCCCTTGGCTCGAGGTGTCGGCGTAGCCCGCGAGCGTGCGGACCCCCTCCAGGCTGCCGGTCTTGTTCATGCCGCCATCACGGCCGCGGAGCAGGTCGGCGTGGGGTTCGAACAGCTCGAGCACTTTGGCGAGGCCACGGGCGGTGAAGCGGTTGTCGCGGCTGATGCCCGAGCCCTCCTCGAGATGGATGGCGGCCGCGAGTCCGCGCGCGGCGAACATCTCGTTCGCGACCTGGAGCGACTTCTCGAGGCTGACCGGCCCGCCCAGGCGGTGCGCGCCGATCTCCAGGAAGACCTGGTTGGCGATGTAGTTGTTCGAGGCGCGCAGCAGCTCGACAAGGATCTCCGAGAGGGTACGCGACTGCCGGTGAACGTAGATTGGCTCGAGTCCATCGGGTACGGCGCCGATCGAGATCTTGCCCTTCACGCTGCCGCCCGCCTGCGCGATGAACGCGGCGATCAACTCGCCGGCATATTGTAGGCTCACCGAGCGGTCCTGGCTCAGGCTGATGCGGCCCGTTCCCTTCGGTCCCCGCAGCCGGAACTGGGTGATCGCGAGCGGAGTGATCGGGGTTTGCGTCTCGGCAGAGCGCACCTTGTTGCCGCTGCGCACGGCGTTGACAGTGTTGAAATTCACCGCCAGCGCGGAGTTCGGCGCATTGTAGGACTCGTTGGTGTTTTCGATGCCCGGGATGCGTAGCTTCGAAGGATAGTAGCTCGCGTCCAGCACGATGCCGGTGATCGGCTTCTTGCCGGCCGCCGCGACCAGCCCGGTCGCGAGCGGCGCCAGCTCCTCTGAAATCAGGAAAGGATCGCCGCCTCCGCGCACATAGAGCACCCGCTTGTGGTCGAGGTAGAAGCGGGTCTCGAAGCGGTAGTCGCCGCCGAGGACCTCCATCGCCAGCCAAGCCGTCACGATCTTGGTGACTGAGGCCGGGACGAAGGGCTCATCAGCGTTCTGCGCCACCAGCTCGTTGCCCTTGGCGTCCATCACGAGCACCAACCCCGCCGGGGCGAGGGCCGCGACGGTCTCCTTCGCGCCGGCCAGAGCCGGGACGGGCAGCAGAAGCAAAGCGAGGGCGAGCAGGCGAGACCACATGGGCGACTCCAGTGCGGGCGCGGCGTCTGCAACTTGCGGAATATGCCAGTGGTACTCAAGCATGAGTTAGCCAGATCGCAGAATTTCCGCTTATGGCACTGAGCGTCATTTCGCTGCTGCGCAGCGATTCGGTAGCTTTCGGATGCGAAGCGGACATTCGGACGGTTCACCGAAGCAATTAAAGCGACGTGAATGACCCAACTCGGAACACGTTCCGAAGATCCGTATCGCCATCTATTCCGCTTAGTTTACCGTCGCGGACGGCTCTCTCCCGCGCGACGTTCTCCACACTCGCAGGTCAGCCATGACCTTTATGGCCGCCGCGAGGACCAGCGCGCAAAGGGCCGCTTTCGACATCGTCTCCATCGTCCCCTCGACCAGCATGCCATGGACCACACTCCCTACGACGATGACCACCGCGAGGGACATATGAGCGATGCGCCACGTTCGCAGTCCCAATCGCCGGCGGAGTGCAGCCAAAAGCGCGACGGCGAAGATTGCCCACATGGCGATCACACCGAAGGGGGAGAACGGCGTCGGCGATGTGAAGAGAAGGGCGTCAATCATGTCCGGCGGGCTGGTGATCCAAAGGCCCCCGACGTGGACCACCACCATCACGACCAGCGCGCCTCCGATCCAATGATGTGCGCGTCTTCCACGATAAGCCGACAGTCCCGGCAAGTATCCGGCAATCAGCAAAGGCTGAACGAGCATGAGCCCCAGTGCGATAATCCCTGCGAATCCGGCCAGTATGTAGACCGGACCGCGCCATTCAAGCAGAGGGCTCGCCGCTGCAGCGGCGATCGGCACGAAAACGGCGGCTGCAAGGAGGGCCCAGATCAGGGTCACCCGGGCCAATCTCATTCCTTAGTTCCCAACTCGGTCAGACCGGCTGAAGGACGAAGTGCGCCTCCAGGCTGGTATCTTTTGCGCTCCGCATCACGGGACGTAGAAAGACGGTTTTGAATTCACCGCTGTCATAGGCGAGGTGACCATGCGGTTGGCCAAAGATGGGAATAATCTGCGGCATCTCAAGACGGAACGCCCCGTTCTTGTCGGTGAGCGTGGCTCCATGACTTTGCGGCTCATGCTCCTGTCCTTCGGTCGTGTGCGCCCAAATCTGGATGCGCTGCCCGGCGAGCGGAGCCCCGTCGCCTGCGCGGTGTACGGTGCCACTCATCCAGAAGCCACCCTTGCCGATCCGATCCACGATCGCCGCGCCCTTGCGGTAGTTGTTGGACCCGCCCGACATCGAAGGGGTCGGTGCGATGCCTTGCGCGTGCGCGGGCAAAAGGAGCCCGGAAACCCCGGTTGCCAGGACGGTGCCGCCAGCGGCGAGGAGGTTGCGGCGGTTGAGTACGATGGTGGTCATGTAAACTCCTCCTGGCGACCGTGCAGTTGCTCCGCCGATAGGACGGCAACAGGCGCGAGACGCCCTGAATTTAGCGCGGTTGCGACCGATTTCCATAGGTCGCAATAACAAATTCGTGAACAGGTGTGTCGGCCGCTCAACCAACGTCGTTGACGAGGCATACTCAGGAGCGACCGATGCTGAGGCTTACGTCTTCAATTGGCCCTTCGCCTCTGGTCGCCGACGGAGGCTAGGCGATCAAATAGCGGTGTTCGTCTGCTTCTGATGCTGTGGACGGCTCCTCCACCGGCACGTGAGTGCCATGGATGTGGGCGCTGTTAAGGCTCCCACGATTTGGAGGAGCCAGTCATGCAATCGATCACGACAATCGGTCTCGACATCGCCAAGTCGGTCTTTCAAGTGCACGGCGTTGATGCGGCCGGGCAAGTGGTCATCCGCCGTCAGTTGAAGCGTCGCTATGTCCTGGCGTTCTTCCAGAAGCTGCCGCCCTGCCTCGTTGGTATCGAGGCCTGCGCCTCGTCGCATCATTGGTCGCGCGAGCTCCAGGCGCTCGGGCACACGGTGCGCCTGATGCCGCCGGCCTACGTGAAGCCCTACGTCAAGCGGCAGAAGAACGATGCCACTGACGCCGAGGCCATCTGCGAAGCGGTCACCAGGGCAAACATGCGGTTCGTCGCGACCAAGACGCCCGAGCAGCAGAGCTGCCTGATGCTCCATCGCACGCGCCATCTCTTCATCCGCCAGCAGACCGCGGTGATCAACGCGATCCGCGCCCATCTTGCCGAGTTCGGGATCGTCGCGCCGGTCGGGCGCAATGGTGTCGAGCAACTGCTCGGTGTCGTTGCCGATTCAAATGACAAGCGGTTGCCCGAGGTTGCGCGTGCGTGTCTTGCCGCTCTCGGCGCCCAGCTGCGGATGCTGAAGGCGCAGATCCTGGAGTTCGACCGCCATGATCATGGCCTGGCACCGATCCAACGAGACGAGCAAGCGGCTCGATGAGATTCCCGGCGTCGGTCCGGCGCTGGCCACCGCTCTGGTCGCCAGCGTCGCTGATCCGAAGGCCTTCCGATCAGGACGGAGACTTCTCGGCCTGGATCGGGCTCGTGCCGAAGCAGCACTCGAGCGGCGGCAAGGACAAGCTCGGCAGTATCAGCAAACAAGGCGATCGCTATCTGCGCAGCCTGTTCACGGCCGGCGCGCTCGCCGTCATCCGCTATGCCAAGATCCATGGCACCAAGCATCGGCCCTGGCTCACGGCATTGTTGGCGCGGCGGCCGACGAAGGTCGCCGCCATCGCGCTCGCCAACAAGATCGCCAGGATGGCCTGGGCCATGATGGCCAAGGGCGAGCGCTACAAGGAACCCGTCGCACTCGCGGCGTAAACGAGATCGCGCCGGACATCCGGCGTGATGTGAAGGTTGGGAGGGCGAACAGCACGTAATGCAGAGCCGGTCGATCCGGCGATCAGGACAACCCACTTGTGCCAGTGCATTGTCGAATGCGGGCTTTTGACCGGGACCTGATCCGCGGAGGGCATTATGGCCAGCGGTCATGTGAACCGCACTAACAGGCCGAACACATGGCTGCACCGACCAACGATGCGACGTGAAGATTTCCCTTGCCAACTCGGAGCCGTCCACACATGGCACTGAACGGACATATCGAAGCAGGCTGGCGATGTCTGCTTTGAGGAACGAAGCTGACTTGGCATGAGTGACGGCGTGAGGTCTGCTTATGAC
>CAVUAI010000040.1:0-119259 GCA_963739385.1 uncultured Alphaproteobacteria bacterium | reverse complement strand
TTTTGTGGAATATCGCCTAATAGCCTTGCCGCCTTGAGAGATAGTCTGCTCTGAATTACACCAATCACCAGACCAAATCAATCCATCAATGGACCACCACTGTTGCCTGGCTGTATCGGAGAAGTGATCCGTATCTGGTTCGCGGAATCACGAAATCCGCGCAGAGCACTCATGAGACCTGAGGTGAAGTTTCCGACACTAGATAGCTCACCGGTGTATGGATAACCGAAAACAAGGACCGGTTTGCCCAGAAGTACGTTGTTAGGACTACGCAGTCTCGCAATCGTTCCCCTCAGTCCGCTTACCCGCAGTATGGCTAGATCGACATCGGCATCTGCCGCCGCGATGGAGCCTGTTCGCCGTCCATCGAGTGATATGACCTCAACCGACGAACAGCCTTCCACGACGTGCTGGTTTGTGATCAGCAACTCTGGTGCAACCGGACGCCGTTCCGGAAGATACTCCCTGTGCCGCAGCGTCCTGCGCCACGAAGGTCATCACACCCGCGAGTACTCCAGGTGCGGTCTCACCGCTGTCTTCCCTCACCTGGACCCAACCCCGTGGGAGCACGCAGCTTTGGTCGCTAAGCAGAGCCCAGGCTTTGTCCTAGGCATTGTTGATGTAGTCAAAGCAGCACGGCCCGGCCTTGTGCTGCAGATCAATCAATTGTTGCGGCGCGCCCATGCTCATCATGAAAGTCTCGAACATAGCATTTCCTCCGTCGTGACGCGCGTAAGACGGTGGCCCTAGTGAAGCACTATTAAAGCCAAGACGGGCGCGCAATTGAACTGGCTCAAACCTGAGCATGCTTTTGAACGCACGTAGCTGTTGTGCTTTTTTTGGACGCAAATGAGCCTTGGGTGAGGACCCTTGAGGAGTCAACCCTTAAATTGGGGGATGCACTCTCGTTAACCCAATCGTTTTTTGGACGCACTTTTGCGGATCAAGAACAAATCGGCAAGGCCAGACCTTTTAGAAAGAGCAGATTGCCAACTTTCATAGGAGGGCGATGCATCGGCATGCGGCCAACGATATGTCCGCTTACGACAATAAATGGGCCGCCATAGCGCATCGCAAACGAACTTAGGTGAAAGGAAGACGATAGGGGTCTCCGCCTGGCGTTGCGCGCAAGCATCGCGCGGGCGGGCGCCCAGACCCCCCCACCCCCCCTTTTTGAAAACCAAAAATCAGTTAAGGCCTCTCCCGGAAATGCCGCGTTTTTTTTCCATTCCGGTTGCAGTGCGGTAGGCTAAACGCGGCCATCACGCTTCGGCGCGGTGCTCAAGTGCTAAAGAAATGCGGATTGCCCGACGTGAGAAGTCAAGCAGACGACCGGGAGACCGGGCGGTCACTTAGGCCTGACGCTTGATGGAGGCGATGACCTGGCACCAATGACGACCACCCGAAGCCTAACCTCGCGCCGCTGCGGTTGAGCACCCATGTTGGCCGGCATGTTGTCGCGTACCCGCCCGGTTCCTTCCGGCTTCATCGAGCCTTGCCTGCCTTCCCCCCGCCGATCGCCCTCCGACCGGCTCTGAGTGGGTTCACGAGATCAAGCACGACGGCTGATGGCCCGGCGCGATCCGATCGGCATCAGACTGTCGTGGAACGGCAACGACTGGGCTCCGCGGTCTCCGCTGATCGTGGAGGCGGTGAACCGGCTCAAGGTGCGCTCATGTCTGATCGACGGCGAGGCGGTGGTCTGTGACGATAATGGCTTGGCTGTGTTCGAGCGTCTGCGCCGCAAACGTGAGGGGCGGCACGTCTTTCTCTATGCCTTCGACTTGTTGGAGTTTGACGGCACGGACCTACGCCGCGAGCCATTCGAGACGCGCAAGGCGACGCTCGCCAGCCTGCTACGCGGATGCCTGCCGGGCCTGCGCATCAACGAGCACCTGCCGTATCCTGGCGACGTGATGTTCCGTCACGCTTGCAAGATGGGCCTCGAAGGGATCGTGTCGAAGCGGCTCGGCTCTCGTTACGTCTCAGGCCGCACGCGTGACTGGCTCAAAATGAAGAACCCGGACGCGCCGGCGGTGAAGCGCGAGGCGGAAGAAGATTGGGGGCGATGACGAGCAGCTATTTAACGTTCGGCGGTATAAGTGCGCGGACGGCTCGTTTGAATGGTACGTCCTGAACGGCCATACGCGGCGGCGTGTAAGCAAATCATTCCCGACGAGAGCGATGGCCGAAGCGAAGCGGGCCAGCTTGCAGACGAAGCTCGATGTGGCCAAGGCACTAGTCCACAGGCGAACGCCGAAAGGTTGAGTGCGTGACTGTCCTAACCATGCGGTGCGTCCGCGACCAGTTCGTCGTGACCGGGCCCGATATCGAGCCGGTGACGTTCAAGACGCGAGCCCAAGGCCTACCGCACGAACGAGTTCACACTGCGTGACGCAAAGCGCCTTTTAGTGATGGCCATCACTATAGGGCCAGCCTATGGCTGTTCTCACGCCGCGGGCCGAGGACGACGCGGGTGGGGTTTTGCTATTTCGCCCCGGCAATCGACAGAGACGTGACGGCGATCACAGCGCCCCAAGCATGTCTCGCATACTGATGCTGCATGACGATCGCAGTTCATCGGACAAGCCGGGAGATGTGTGATGCATGGCCTCTTTAAGCAGCTCGCCCTGGCGACCCTCGCGACGTTGATCACCGCCGGAGTGGCGTCCGCGTTGCCCCTGAGAAGCCGGCCACCCACGATAGCGGCGCCGCGTTATATCGCGAATGATTGCTCCGGGCGGATAGAATTCAAAAGGTAACTGCCAGAAGGCCGCGCCAGCCCCAGGAGAAGTCGACGCGGCCGCTGCTGAGTACCTGCGGGGTGCATTACGCGAGCCGATCGAGGGGGCTCGGTCGTTCTCAGTTGGGCCTCCCAAGCGCGGGTGAGCGAAGTAGTTTGGACACCCAATCAATTTGCCGCTCTCGCCGCAGGTCTCACAGACGTGCTTGTAAAGGAGCCCGGACGTACCCGCTCCGTGACAAGTTCCACACTGAGCGAAACGGAGCAGTGAGCCACACATCGGACAAGGTTCGCCCTCTTTCGTTTTTGGGCATTGCCTGTCTCCTAATGGCCGCCGTCAGGATGAAGGCTCGGCAACTGCCCGTTACCGCACTGCCCGTAAATCGTGCGTGATGTTTTGCGTTCACACCGTCTACGTCTAGCTCCTTCTCCATGGCATGAATAATCACAATGACGAGTTCCGCCTGACGGCACGTTCTCGTCTTGAGGAAAACTGACTTGAGAGGGGTGCGCGCCGTCTCGTATCCAATACCGAGCGTCGCCGCGGACGACTTCAGTGTGTCCCCCGCCACCAGGCGAAGAACCAGGCGCGCCTCCGCTGGCGTCAAACCAAACTTATCCTTGAGAAATGCCATTTGAGGCACAGGAGTTACTTCTATTGCGGTCTGACCCTGAATACCAGTCGCTGCAGGCGGCGGCGTTTACAATTCCGTTCTTGCAGGTCCGGCGAATTCCGCGCCCGTCGGCGTAACTTTAGGCTGGTTTCTGGGTGGGCAAAAGAAACGGCTCTTTCACCCATGTTAATGGGTAGTAGAACCACACCCCAATTGACTCATCTTTTTCCGAAAGGGTTTCGGACGGGAAAAATTGCAGTAATCTGCAGAAACTAGCTGTTACGGTCCAAAAACAAAAAATAGCATCCCTTAAGCGAAATCTCCCGTCCAAAAAATGACAGGTCAACTACTCCCATTTGGGGGTTGCGTGTTCGTCCTCACTGCTGGAATTGTTTGGCAGGCTGCGTTTCTTTCGCTCGCCTAATGGTTCTGCGCTCTCAAGGAGTTGGGCAATGATGCGCAAATGGACATTCATCCTGACTGCTGCGGCAGCCGTCGCGTGCGGAAGTACGTCCGCGTCCGCGGACATTTTTGATTTTACCGTCGATCTTTGCACCGGCGGTTGCGGCACCTCGCCGTTCGGCTCTGTGACGCTGACCCAGAATGGGACTACGGTCGATGCCACCGTGCATCTGAACAGCCCGAATGGATTCGTGAAGACGGGGCGGGCGACTTCTGGCCTTCAAATTCAACGCTACTGGCGTTGTGTTGGCGGACATCACCGTCGATGCGCATGTTCCGGGTTTGCTCGCATCTGCCGGCACCTTCAGCGGGGACGGCGGCGGGCTTTTCGGTTTCGGGATCGGTTGTCCGACCTGCGGGGGTGGGGCGAGCAGCACTTTCTCCAACGACATCATCTTCCACGTTGCTAATGCGGTTATTGCTGACCTGACCAACGCCAATAATAAAGGCTTCCTTTTCGCTGCCGACATCATCGGTTCAACTGAAAGGACCGGGCTGGTCGCAGCCACCGGTCCCTCACCCGTCCCGGGCCCCATTGCCGGCGCAGGACTGCCCGGGCTCCTGCTCGCAGGTCTCGGCTGGCTCGGCTGGCGGCGACGGCGTCAATAACGCTCTTTCATGGAGAGCAACCCGCCCGGGCGCCTATCGGCGCCCTTTCTTTTTCTTTCGTTGCTATTGTGCGTCCCCTCCGCTTGTGACGGCGTCGTCAAAATCAAATGAACTTGGGCGGGCCCCGGCCGTGGTCGAATTAGCCGGGAGCCCTAACGGTTTCGGAGCGCGCAGCAGCTGGCTCCACTAAACCGCTACTTCGAGTGTGTGCAGTGGGCCGCGTCGCGTTTCCAGGTTTAACTTTTGGATTCCAACTTTCTGGAGGCGCCCCCCTCCGAGCGGGGTTCGCACATAAGCGCCGCCCCATGCGCTTCACCAATAGGACAGACCAGTCGGTCTATTCCAGACGAACCAAGAACGGGCCCCCAAGCTCTCCAGACGAACCGTGACCGCGCTCCCTCGCGGTCAACGTGATTGGATAGCAGTGCGTTAAAGAACCAAAAGTGAATCCAAAAAACATGAAACGAGGAACTAGGAGAACCTACAGAGAGTACAAAAAATGCTGAAGCTCTCTTAGACGCGCGGATTTCCTTGCGCTGAGCGCAGCCCTAGGGCGTCTATCCGACCATTGAACCCAAACCGTGTGACATACGACACAGGTGTCGGCGGCTTGGGATTCGCGTCTCCGAGTCCGCTGGGGGGTCCTCGGTGCTGCATGGCCGCAACCACCGGGGACCTCCTCTCCGCCAGCCTGCTGTGAAAAAGCCTGCAACCACGGGCTTTTTCTTTGATGGCCGTTTCGTGGTCTACAGCTTGGCCTGCGGAAGCCCAAATCTTTGGCGCAAAGTAACAAGTCCAGCATGGGGAGCACAGCTACTAAGAAGCGGGAAAATATGATTAGGACCAGCAGCACCATGACTTGTCGGCCAACGCTCAGGGCCTATGGCTGTTGCAATGCTGGCAAGCACGTTGCTGGTTTCATCCCCGGCAGCGGCCGCCCAAATCAAGCGCAGCGGCACCACCATCGAAATTACCGGGTTTATTATGCCCGGAGATGCCGTCCAGTTCGCCAATCTCATTGAAAGCATGAAAAACGGCAGCACCGTCATCCTGAATTCGCCCGGCGGCGCCTTGGACAATTTAATCGATATTGGTCACCTCGTTCGTGACCGTGGCTTCACCACCAAAGTGCCGGAAGCGACTTTTTGCTTTTCCGGCTGCGCCCTAATCTGGCTTGCTGTTGTCAAGCGGGAAATTGGCTTCGGAGGGGCTGTCGGCTTCCATTCCGCCACCAAGGGGCGCGGCCGCAGTGAGGAAGGCAACATAAAAACGATGGTCTACCTGACCGCAATCGACATGTCGCGAGACATTATAGACATGGCCGTGGCAGCCGACCCAAGCCACATAACCATTCTAAACCCCGACGGCGCCCGTTCCCTCGGGCTGATTTCGAACACTTCAACCGCAATCGAGATGCCAGCCGTCCCTCTGCCAAAGGCGCGACCACGCTCCGATACACGGCCGCCGCCTTGAGCATTGATTCCTCGCGGCCTCCGGACTTTTCCTTTCTGCCCTCGGGCCGCCCTGCCGCACCGTTTGGCACCGACGAACAAATGTTTGGCGCAAAGTAACAAGCCCCGCGCCAGGGCCAATGCGACTAAGAAGCGGAAAAACCGTGATACCACCAGTTACCGTGACGGTTTCCGTGATACCCAAGAACAAAGGCGGCAGACCCGCTCCCCAAACCCCCTCTCCCAAGCCGAACGCGCTCGCCGCTACCGCCAACGCCACCGCTCACAAACGCCACCGCTCACAGAAGGCTCGGCAAGCCGCCACCATAGCCCCACAGGCGCGATAAACCAGCACCCCCTGTACCTCCCAGCGCAGGCGGCGCCGTGGGTACCCCTTCAATGAGCGGCGCCGGAACGACCCGTAGGAGGCTACTCGGGGCTTGCGCAGGTTCTTTGCTATCGGCGCCAGTCCTCCTCTCCGCCTCACGCTTCACCGCCGGCGCGGCGGGGTTCTTGAACTTGAGCCAGTTGGGCGAGCGGCCGCAGCGGTAAAAGCCGTTGCTCGGTATGATGCCCGCGACCGCGTACGGGAGCGGGCAATGGCCGAACCCCGCTCGCTCAGGCACCGGATGGGCGTGGCTACATCTTGCCTGAGCCCATTCGGCTGAATGGCAACACCTTTCCTGCATTCAGCCTGCCTTCCGCCGCGGCGAGAAGGTGCGCAGACCATGCGTCGAGTGCGGCGCGTTTCTCCTCTGCCCAATCGTGCCTTTGATAAATCCCGACTACGCCGGCTCGGCTTCCGCTCAGATGGTTCAACGCCGCCTCGGTGACTTCGAGGTGCACGCCGAGGCGCTGCAGCCCTGTCGCAAGGGTCCGGCGGAGGTGTTCGGCGCCAGGCAGTGCCGGCGCCATCGTGGGCCGACTGTGTTCCCATACGAATCGGATTTTGTGGCATGAGGGCGCACAGGCGCGGCGAGCCATCTTGTACTATGCCTGCCGGCGATATTGGTCGAGTACGAACAGGCGAATGGCAGATGATCGGTTGATCCGCTTAGAATCGATCACGGCGACCAAGTCGTCCAACGTCATATCGCGATCTCGGGCGATCTTCTTGAGGCCTTTCCAAAAGGCATCCTCAACGCTGATGCTCGTCTTGTGTCCGGCGATCAGGATGGGGTGTATGACGATGAGAGATTTCCTCCTTATCTTCTTCTTCCGTTTCGACATGGCGAAAGACTAGGCTGCCTAGTTCCGCTCCTGCAGGACGAGCCACTTCCGCCGCTCATCGCTCAGATTCAATTCGGTGACCGCTGGGGCTTGCACATCACGAGGTACTGAGGGCGCTGGCGCAGGAGTGAGACCCGCCAGGACCGTTTAGGTTTCTTTGGGTCGCTTCTTGGTTGTTGTGGCATGCCAGAAATATAGGTGTGCGGTCAGAGGAGTTGAATCGGCGTGCCGCCGTTTTCACCGCGTCCCATGCTCGCCGGAACTGTTGCTTAACCTCCACCAGTTCGGACCCCAAGCCGGGGCGCACCGAGTGATACCGGCCGCCTAATCGCACTGCGCGTGTGGAACCGGAGGCATCTCCCAACAGTCGAATAGGATTACCTGTTGCCCAAATGCAACGGACTTCCGGTGAGACGGGGTGTAATGTTGCTTCAGCTTCCCGAGCGGGGGACTTCGCGCGGGGCATTAACGGAGAAGCGTGATGAAAAAAGTACTCCTTGCCACGATGCTCTGGTTATCCTTGCGGTGGGGTCCGCAAGCGCCGCGGACATCCGGCCGGCCTACAGGCCCGCGCCGCCGCCACCGCCACCCGCCTGGACCGGCCTCTTCTGGGGCGTTAACGTCGGCTACAGCTGGGGTGAAGCTAAGCGCGATACTACTTTGCAAATCGCTAATGGCGTGTTTGGCACCGCGTCACGATCGCGGGAGGTCGATGGCGTCATCGGCGGCTTCCAGACCGGTTACAACCACCAGTTTGGCAACTGGGTATTTGGTTTCGAAACCGACCTTCAGGCCTCCGGCCAGAAAGGCAGCGAGGTCTTCCAGCTCTTGAACCGGACCCCCTGCCACGTTCTTGAACACCGAGGATAAGCTCACATGGTTCGGCACCTCGCGAACCCGCCTTGGCGTGCTCTGGAGCCCGAACGTCCTGCTTTACGGGACAGCCGGCGTCGCATATGGCCAAGTCAAGGAAGACTCCACGATCACCAGGGGCAATCAGTCTGCCACCGCTAATTTCAAGGACGTGAAGGCCGGATGGACCGCGGGCGCGGGCATCGAAGGCACCCTGGGCGGCGGCTGGAGCACCAAAGTCGAGTATCTCTACCTGGACCTCGGTAAGACCGAGCAGACGCTCGCGACACCTGGGCTGGGCACAGTCGCGAACTTGCAACACCGGTTCACCGACAACATCGTGCGCATCGGTTTCAACTACAAGTGGGGCGGCTACGGCGGCGGCTATGGCGGGGGATATTGAGCGCTGAAGAAAAAGCCTAGCCGAGTTTAACGGAACGGCCCCGGAGAGGAATTCTCCGGGGCTTTTGCGTTTTGGAGTCGGCCAATCTGCTTCTATGCCGCCGCCGGGGGCTTCGGGGCGCTATACCTGTAGATTTTCCTGTAGGTACCAGCTGAGATTTTCTTATTCCTGTCGCAATATCAACGCGGTTACGCGGAGGGCGTTACCGAGCGCTGGCGTACAAGGTTCGAGCCGCTGCGGGGAATGCGTGAGCGGCGGCTCAGCGAACCGGGGAACTTCGGACAGGGGAATTGTTATGAAGAAACTGCTTCTTGCTACGACTGCCGTCGTTGTGCTGGCCGCAACGTCCGCGGGCGCCGCGGATCTCCGGCCCGCTTACCGGCCCGCGCCGCCTCCGCCGGTCTATACCTGGACTGGTCTCTACTGGGGCGCCAACGTCGGCTACAGCTGGGGCCACGCGAAGCACGACACGGTTCTCCGTCTCCTTGGTGGTGGGATTGCCACCTCGTCCGAGTCGCAGAAGATCGACGGCGTGATCGGCGGCGTCCAGTCCGGCTACAATTATCAGTTCGGAGCGTGGGTGTGGGGCTGGGAAACCGACATCCAGGCCTCCGGCCAGAAAGGCGGCTCGACCCTCCAGCTGACGGGCCTTGGCCTTCCCTTGACGACGTTGACCAGCGACCACAAGCTGGAGTGGTTCGGAACGGCCCGCAGCCGCCTGGGTGTCCTGTGGGGCCCCAACGTTCTGCTCTACGGAACGGCGGGTGTCGCCTATGGTCAGGTCAAGGATACCAATTCCATCACGACGGTCGGCGTCGGATCCGTCATTGGGACCTTCAAGGATGTGAAGGCCGGATGGACCGCGGGCGCGGGCATCGAGGGAGCTCTTGGCGGTGGCTGGAGCGCCAAGCTCGAATACCTCTACATCGACCTCGGCAAGACGGAGAACACGATCGCCACGCCGGGGCTGGGCACGCTCGTGACCGAGACGCGCCGCTATACCGACAACATCGTGCGCGTTGGTCTCAACTATAAGTGGGGCGGCGGCAGCGCTTACTGATCGCCGACGCTTCAAGTCAAAGGGGCCGCCTGCTGCCGCAGGCGGCCCTCTTTTTTGCCGAACATTTGGAGGAATTCCCCGGTTTGGCCTCGGCCCGCCAACTCCGCCTCCCTTCGCCAGGCGTTGGCGGTATCGGGAAGAACTGAATCGGGATTCGCAAAACCTGCATTGTGACAACGCAGGTGCAGCATAAATAGTGTATTGGATAATCCACGGGACTCCCTCCTGCGGGAGGCCCGTGCGATATGGGGGCCGGTGGTCTTCGCCGTGATCTCGACTCGCCACTGACCTCGCTCACCAGCGCACAGGATCGGAGCATGTCCCGTCAGGACGCCAACGCCGCTTTCGCCCGCACCTCGTTCCTTTACGGCGGCAACGCCGACTACATCGAAAATCTCTACGCCCGCTACGAGAACGATCCGAAGACGGTCGACGCCGAGTGGCAGGCGTTTTTCCAAAGCCTGAAGGATGACCGCTCCGACGTTCTCAGAAACGCCGACGGCCCCTCATGGCGGCAGCGGCATTGGCCGCAGCCCCAGCGCGGCGAACTGGTATCGGCGCTCGACGGCGACTGGCGCGAGGTCGAGAAGGCGCTCGGCGACAAGGTCAAGGCCCGCGCGCAGGCGTCCGGCGTCGAGTTCTCCGCCGCCGAGGTGCAGCAGGCCACACGCGATTCGATCCACGCCCTGATGCTGATCCGCGCCTACCGCGCGCGCGGGCACTTCTATGCCAATCTCGACCCCCTCGGGCTCGAGCCGCATCACAAGGAGGAGGACCTCGATCCCCGCTCCTACGGCTTCACCGACGCCGACATGGACCGCCCGATCTTCCTCGACCGGGTGCTCGGGCTCGAGTTCGGCACGTTGCGCGAGATCCTCGCCATCCTGCGCCGCACCTACTGCCAGACCCTCGGCGTCGAGTTCATGCACATCTCCAACCCGGCGGAGAAAAGCTGGATCCAGGAGCGCATCGAAGGGCCGGACAAGGAGATCTCCTTCACGCGTGAAGGCAAGCGCGCCATCCTCACCAAGCTGATCGAGGCCGAGGGCTTCGAAAAGTTCTGCGACCTGAAATTCACCGGCACCAAGCGCTTCGGTCTCGACGGCGGCGAATCGATGATCCCGGCGCTCGAGCAGATCATCAAGCGCGGCGGCGCGCTGGGAGTGAAGGACATCTGCATCGGCATGGCGCACCGCGGCCGGCTCAACGTGCTGGCGCAGGTGATGGGCAAGCCCCACCGCGCCATCTTCCATGAATTCCGCGGCGGCTCCTCGACGCCCAACGAGGTCGAAGGTTCGGGCGACGTGAAGTACCACCTCGGCGCCTCGTCCGACCGCGAGTTCGACGGCAACCGCGTGCACCTTTCGCTCAACGCCAATCCGTCGCATCTCGAAATCGTCAACCCGGTCGTGCTCGGCAAGGTTCGGGCCAAGCAGGATCAGCTCGGCGCCACCCGCGAGGACCGCACCATGGTGATGCCGCTGCTCATTTCCGGCGACGCGGCCTTTGCCGGACAGGGCGTCATCGCCGAATGCTTCGGCCTGTCCGGGCTGCGCGGACACCGCACCGGCGGCTCCGTGCACTTCATCATCAACAACCAGATCGGGTTCACCACCTATCCGCGCTACTCGCGCTCGTCGCCCTATCCGTCCGACGTCGCCAAGATGATCGAGGCGCCGATCTTCCACGCCAACGGCGACGATCCGGAGGCGGTGGTATTCGCGGCCAAGGTTGCGACCGAGTTTCGGCAGAAATTCCAGCATCCGGTCGTGATCGACATGTTCTGCTACCGGCGCTACGGGCACAACGAAGGCGATGAGCCGTCGTTCACCCAGCCGCTGATGTACAAGGCGATCCGCAATCACCCGACCACGGCCGACATCTATGCCAAGAAGCTCATCGGCGAGAGCGTCGTCACCGAGGGCGAGGTCGACAAGCTGCGTGCCGACTGGCGTGCGCGGCTCGATGGCGAGCTCGAGGCCAGCCAGGGCTACAAGGCCAACAGCGCCGATTGGCTCGACGGCCGCTGGTCCGACATCAAGGCGGCGCGCGACGCCGACGACCCGCGCCGCGGCCGCACCGGAATGCCGCTCGCGACGCTGCGGGAGATCGGTACCAAGATCACGACGGTCCCGTCCGGCTTCCACCTGCATCGCACCATCCAGCGCTTCCTCGACAACCGCCGCCAGGCCATCGAGAGCGGGCAAGGCATCGACTGGGCGACGGGCGAGGCGCTGGCCTTCTGCTCGCTGCTGCTGGAGGGGCATCCGGTCCGGCTCTCCGGCCAGGACACCGAGCGCGGCACGTTCTCGCAGCGCCATTCGGTGCTGATCGACCAGGACAACGAGGACCGCTATGTCCCGTTCAATCACGTGGGCGAGCACCAGGCGCGCTTCGAGGTCATCAATTCGATGCTGTCGGAGGAGGCGGTGCTCGGTTTCGAATACGGCTACTCGACGGCCGAGCCCAACGCGCTGACCCTGTGGGAGGCGCAGTTCGGCGACTTCGCCAACGGCGCGCAGGTGGTGTTCGACCAGTTCATCTCCTCGGGCGAACGCAAGTGGCTGCGCATGTCGGGCCTGGTCTGCCTGCTGCCGCACGGCTACGAGGGGCAGGGGCCCGAGCATTCCTCCGCGCGGCTCGAGCGCTACCTGCAGATGTGCGCCGAGGACAACATGCAGGTGGCGAACTGCACGACGCCGGCCAACTATTTCCACATCCTGCGCCGGCAGCTCCACCGCGACATCAGGAAGCCGCTCATCCTGATGACGCCGAAGTCGCTGCTGCGCCACAAGCGGGCGGTCTCGCGGCTCGCGGAGATGGGACCGGATACCACGTTTCACCGGCTGCTCTGGGACGACGCCCAGATGCTGCCGGACGAAAAGATCAAGCTCGTGGCCGACGACAAGATCCGGCGCGTGGTGATGTGCTCCGGCAAGGTCTACTACGACCTTTACGAGGAGCGCGAGAAACGCGGCGTCAATGACGTCTATCTGCTGCGCGTCGAGCAGCTCTATCCGGTGCCGCTGAAGGCGCTGGTGCAGGAGCTCGGCCGCTTCCCCAAAGCGGAATTCATGTGGTGCCAGGAGGAACCGCGCAACATGGGCGCGTACACCTTCATGGAGCCGTACCTCGAATGGGTTCTCGACCAGATCAAGGCCAGGCACAGGCAGCCGCTGTATGCCGGACGGGCTGCTTCGGCCGCGACCGCGACCGGCCAGATGGCCGCAGCACCTCAAGCAGCTCAAGGCGCTGCTCGACGATGCGCTGGCATAGGCGACGCCGGTCGTCGGCTGGCGTGACTGCAAAGGACAGGCATCATGGCTGAAATCCGCGTCCCCACGCTCGGCGAATCCGTGACCGAGGCGACGATCGGCAAGTGGTTCAAGAAACCGGGCGATGCGGTCGCGGTCGACGAGCCGCTGGTCGAGCTCGAGACCGACAAGGTGACGATCGAGGTGCCGGCGCCGGCCGCCGGCGTGCTGGCCGACATCGCCGCCAAGGACGGCCAGACCGTCGCGGTCGGCGCCCTGCTCGGGCAGATCAAGGAAGGCGAGGGCGCCCCCAGCAAGACCACGCCGGCTCCGCTCGGCCGGCCGGATCAGAAGACCGACACGACGGCGCCCATCAACGCCGCGGAGGAGGAGCCGCGTCCGCGACCGGAAACCTCATCGCGGCCGGAAACGCCATCCAAGGCGGCAAGCTCCACGCCGCCCGCGCCATCGGTGCGCAAGCTCGCCGCCGAGAGCGGGGTCGACGTCTCGACCGTGCCCGGCTCCGGCAAGGACGGCCGCGTGACCAAGGGCGACATGATGGCGGCGATCGAACGCGCCGCCGCTGCGCCGACGCCGGTGGCGCAGCCGGCCGCCACGGTGCTGGCGCGCGCGCCCTCGCCGGCCGACGACGCCGCGCGCGAGGAGCGCGTGAAGATGACGCGGCTGCGCCAGACCATCGCGCGGCGTCTCAAGGAAGCGCAGAACACCGCCGCCATGCTCACGACCTTCAACGAGGTCGACATGAGCGCGGTGATGCACCTGCGCAACCAGTACAAGGAGCTGTTCGAGAGGAAGCACGGCGCCAAGCTCGGCTTCATGGGCTTCTTCGTGAAGGCCTGCGTGCAGGCGCTCAAGGAGATCCCCGCCGTCAACGCCGAGATCGACGGCAGCGACATCGTCTACAAGAATTACTACCACATCGGCATCGCGGTCGGCACGGACAAGGGCCTGGTGGTCCCGGTGGTGCGCGACTGCGACCGGAAATCGCTGGCGCAGATCGAGAAGGAGATCGCCGATCTCGGCCGCCGCGCGCGCGACGGCACCCTCAAGATCGAGGAGATGCAGGGCGGTACTTTCACCATCACCAACGGTGGCGTCTACGGCTCGCTGATGTCGACGCCGATCCTCAACGCGCCGCAGTCCGGCATCCTCGGCATGCACAAGATCCAGGAGCGGCCGATGGCGCTCGCCGGCAAGATCGAGATCCGTCCCATGATGTATCTCGCGCTCAGCTACGATCACCGCATCGTCGACGGCCGCGAGGCGGTGACGTTCCTGGTGCGGGTGAAGGAGATTCTCGAGGATCCAGCCAGGCTGGTGGTGGATTTGTGAGCTGTCAGGTTGTCATTGCCGGATGTGACCCGTCCCCCGTCGTGAGGAGATGGATGTCCGGGTCCTTCCGGAAATGACGGCGAAGGATGTTACGTACCATGCCCTACGACCTCATTGTCATCGGCTCCGGCCCCGGCGGCTATGTCTGCGCCATCCGCGCGGCGCAGCTCGGCATGAAAGTGGCCGTGGTGGAGAAGGACAAGACCTTCGGCGGCACCTGCCTCAATGTCGGCTGCATCCCCTCCAAGGCGCTGCTGCATGCGTCCGAAATCTACGATGAGTCCGGGCACCTGTTCGAGAAGATGGGCATCAAGCTCGGGCAGCCCAAGCTCGATCTTCCCACCATGATGAAATTCAAGGACGAGGGCGTCGAGGCCAACGTCAAGGGCGTCGCCTTCCTGTTCAAGAAGAACAAGATCGAGACCTTTCAGGGCACTGGCCGCATCGTCGCGCCCGGCAAGGTCGAGGTGACGGCCGCCGACGGCAAGCGCGAGACCATCGAAGCCAAGGCGATCGTCATTGCCACCGGCTCCGACGTGGCGCGCCTGCGCGGCGTCGACATCGACGAAAAGCGCATCGTGTCCTCGACCGGCGCGCTGGTGCTCGACAAGGTGCCGCAGCGCCTGCTCGTCATCGGCGCCGGGGTGATCGGCCTCGAGCTCGGCTCGGTGTGGCGTCGACTTGGCTCCGAGGTGACCGTGGTCGAGTTCCTCGACCGCATCCTGCCCGGCATGGACGGCGAGGTCTGCCGGCAGGTGCAACGCCTGTTCGAGAAACAGGGCATCACGTTCAAGCTGTCGTCCAAGGTCACCGGCGTCGACGCCGCGGGCAAGCGGCTCAAGGTGTCCGTCGAGCCGGCTGCAGGCGGCGCGGCGGAAACGATCGACGCCGACATCGTGCTGGTGTCGATCGGTCGCGTGCCCTTCACCGAAGGGCTCGGGCTCGAGGACGTCGGGGTCAGGCGGGACAACAAGGGCCGCGTCGTCGTCGATCCGCACTACGCCACCAACGTGCCGGGCATCTACGCCATCGGCGACGCCATCGCCGGTCCGATGCTGGCGCACAAGGCGGAGGACGAGGGCGTGGCGGTGGCGGAGATCCTCGCCGGCCAGGCCGGCCATGTGAACTACGACGTCATTCCCAACGTGGTCTACACCTATCCGGAGATCGCCTCGGTCGGAAAGAGCGAGGAAGACCTGAAGGAGGCCGGCGTCGCCTACAACGTCGGCAAATTCCCCTTCACCGCCAATCCGCGCGCCCGGGCGAACCTGCAGACCGAGGGCTTCGTTAAAATCCTCGCCGATGCCGCAACCGACCGCGTGCTCGGCGTGCACATCGTCGGCGCCGACGCCGGCAACATGATCGCGGAGGCCGCCGTTGCGATGGAATTCGGCGCCGCCTCGGAGGACATCGCCCGCACCTGTCACGCCCACCCGACGCTTCCGGAGGCGGTGAAGGAGGCGGCGCTCGCGGTCAACAAGCGCGCCATCCACATGTGACGGCGCGTCGCGACGCTGCATTGCGGGAACACTGACCGCTGTCCGATCGCGACCAGGGACGTGGTTTGGAGTCATGATGCCGGTGCTGGTTCGAGCCTCTCGCCCGTATCTGCGCCCCGGCGCGGTTGCGCCGCCGTCATTGCGGCCCGCTCCGTCGCGGGTGATCGGCATGCGCCGCCTGCTCCGCCCATTCCTGATCCTGCTCGCCCTCGTCTTCTTGATCGAGGCGTGGCTTTGGGTCCATCTCGCCCCGGTCGTGGCCTGGATCGTCGCGCGCATTCCGTTGCGCGCGATCAAGACGGCGATTGCGGCCTGGATCGAGCATTTGCCGCCGGCCGCCACGCTCGTCGTGTTCGTGATACCGATCCTGCTGCTCCTGCCGCTGAAATTTCTCGGGCTATGGATGCTGGCGCAGGGCTACTGGCTCGGTGCGCTCGGCGTGCTTGCGCTCGCCAAGATGGTCAGCGTCGGCGTCACCGCCTTCATCTTCGATGTGACGCGGCCCAAGCTGCTGCAGTTGCCCTGGTTCGCGTGGCTCTATGATCGGGTCATGGTGTGGCTGGTGTGGGCGCACGAGCTCGTCGATCCGTACAAGCGCCGCCTCGAGAGCTGGTTCCGGATGTGGGCGCCGCGGCGCGCCGGGCGAACGCTGCGCCTGCTGGCGCGCATCCGCCGCCGCATGCAGGGCGTACGCGGGACGACATAGCAACGGGAACCGTCAGATCAGGTGGAGCGCGTGCAGGAGGTGAGGGTCGAAAAAGCCCAGCCCCATGAAGCCCAGCCCGACCACCGCGAGGCCCACCGCCGCATAGACCAGCGCGATCATGCCGGTGATGACCGCCGCCGATGCCAGCACGATCCCGATCTGGAAAGCCGCCGACGCGAACTCGTAGTGATGGTAGCGCGACAGGTGCGTGTCGCGGTCGTGCTCGTACTTCTCGGCGAGCGCCCGCAGCTCCTTGCGGCCGTCCTTTTCGGCCGGATCCGACTCGTAGCGCGCCACCGTCTTCATCCAGTCGTCGGCCTGCTTGAGCAGCGCCGTCTTCCTCGCCTCGTCGGGCGTGATGGCCGCTTCCGTCGTGAGCGCCTGCGCGGCTGTGCGCAGCGTGGTTTGCCGGATGGTCTTGGCCTGGAAGAAATTCCAGGTATCGGAGGCCTTGATGTTGAGGGAAATGCCCTCCGTCTGCGAGCTCTTGCCGAGGACTTCGGCGAATGCCAGGAACAGCGCGAACACCGAGATCAGCAGCGCGATCTTCTTGTTCGCGCTCTCCAACAGCGGCTTTCCGGAGCCACCATGCCCATGCTCCTCATGGGCGATATGGTGCTCGACTTCGTGCTGGACGGCGTGCACGCCGTGGCTCATGGCAGGCCCCCGCGGTTCATCGCCGGACGGTGTATCGAACTGGCCGGCTTGCGCAAGGGGGGACGCAAGCGCGCCGCAGTGCCCGTCACACCGTTGTCAAAGCCGAAAGCAAAACGGGACGCCACCGCCATGATCCGGGCGCGGTCAGTCGAGCACGCCTCGCTCGCGCAGCAGCTTGAGGAATGCGTCCTGCGTCTCCGAGGTCATCGATTGCATGCGCGGGAGCACGATGGCGAATGCCTCGGGCAGGATTTTGGGCAGCGCCTGCAGCAGCTTCGCGCCGGTCGGGGTTCCGTAGAACGCCGCCAGCACCCGCATGTCCTCGGCGGTGAGGTGACGCGCGTAGATGGGCGGAACGTCCTTGACCACCTCGGAGAGCCGCGCGAGACGGATGCGTTCGAATTCCCGGCGCAATTCGGCAAGCGTCGCCGCATCGATGTCGGGCTTCTGCTTGCGCACGGCGGCTTCAATGCCGGGCCACGCGACCTCCACCGCTTGCGCGTTGAGCGCCACGAAGCCGTGCGCGAACAGTTGCGCGAACAGCACCTGTGCGGCCTCGCCGCTGTCGCCGGACGCCTGGCCTTGTGCCCGCGCCGGCACCGGCCAGGCATTGCCCGCCGCGAGTACGGCGATGAGTGCGAGAATGCGCAGCATGATGGTCTCCCGAGAGGCCGGGAAGCTAGCATGCCGTTGCGGTAGCGCAATGCCGCACAGGAGCTCGACGTCGTCAGGCACGCGGATGCGCGCTGCGATAAACCTCCAGCAGCCGCTCGGTATCGACGGCGGTGTAGATCTGCGTGGTGGACAGCGAGGCGTGGCCGAGCAGTTCCTGGATCGCGCGCAGGTCGCCGCCGCGCGCCAGAAGGTGAGTGGCGAAGGAATGACGCAACGCGTGCGGCGTCGCGGTCTCCGGCAGCCCGAGTGCGCCGCGCAGCCGCGCCATGGTGAGCTGGACGACGCGGGCGGACAGGGGTCCGCCCTTGGCGCCGACGAACAAGGGACCGTCGGCGGGAAGTTCGTAGGGGCAGAGCGCGATGTAGTCGGCCGCAAGCTGCGCGACCTGCGCCAGCACCGGCACCATGCGCGCCTTGTTGCCTTTGCCGGTCACCGTGATCGCGTCGCCGGCCGTGGGTGCGGGCATGTCCTGCCGCTTGAGCCCCAGCGCCTCGGAGATGCGCAGTCCGGCGCCGTAGAGCAACGCGAGCACTGCGGCGTCGCGCGCGAAAATCCAGGGCTCGCGTTCTTCGCCGGCGCGCAGGTCGGTGTCGGTGATGCGCTTGGCGGCGGGAACCGCGAGCGGCTTGGGCAGTGTCTTCCCCAGCTTCGGCGCTCGCACCGCGGCGAGCGCGCCCACCTTGCCCTTGCCGTTGCGTTCGAGAAAACGCGCGAACGATCGTGTCCCGGCCAGCATGCGCATCAGCGAGCGGCTGCTGATGCCGTCGGCCCGCCGCGCCGCCATGAAGGCGCGCACGTCGAGCGGCTTGAGGCGCGCCAGGGCCGGCAGCGTTACACGGCCGCCGAGGTGCTCGCAGAGGAAGAGGAGAAATTGCCGAACGTCGCGCTCATAGGCCTCGACCGTCTTCGCCGACATCCGCCGCTCGGCGGAAAGATAAGCCAGCCAATGCGTGAATTCGCGCGCAACGTCGGTGGCGGCGAAGGCAAGGGAAGATGCGGGTGTTGCGCTTGACATGAAGCACTATATCTCACCCCCTTCCTTCACCCTTCCTTAAAGGCTTCGAATTGGCCGGTCCCATGGTCAGGCGCGTCGTCGATGTCCTGCTCCCGGTCGCTCTTGACCAGGCCTATTCCTATCGGGTGCCGGAGGGGCTCGCGGTCGCGGCCGGGGATCTCGTGAGCGTGCCGCTGGGCGCGCGCCAGGCGACCGGCGTGGTGTGGGCGGACAATCCCGCGCCCAATCCCCGGCTCGACAACCGTATGAAGGATGTCGAGGAGAAACTCGTGCTGCCGCCGCTGCCGGCGGAATTGCGCGACTTCATCGATTGGGCATCCGGCTACACGCTGGTCCCGCGCGGTGTCATGCTGCGCATGGCGTTGCGCATGGGCGAGAACCTCGGCCCGGCGCGCGAGCGTCCGGCGGTGCGGCTTGCCGGGCCGGCGCCGAAACGGATGACGGCGGCGCGCAACCGGGTGCTCGCTCTTCTCTCCGACGGGCTCGCCCGCGCCAAGAGCGATGTTGCCCACGAGGCGGGGGTTTCGGCCGGCGTCATCGACGGCCTGGTGGACGAAGGCACGCTGGAAAGCCTGGTGCTGGCGCCCGATCCGGTGGCGCCCGCGCCTGATCCGGATTTCTCGCCGCCGGACCTGACGCCGGCGCAACGCGATGCGGCCGCGGCGTTGCGCGCGACTGCGGCTGGGGGCGGCTATGGCGTCACGCTGCTCGACGGGGTCACCGGCTCGGGCAAGACGGAAGTCTATTTCGAGGCGGTGAGTGAGATCATCCGCTCCGGAAAACAGGCGCTGGTGCTCGTCCCCGAGATTGCCCTGACCTCGCAGTTCCTCGACCGCTTCGCCGCGCGCTTCGGCGTGCGCCCCGCCGAGTGGCATTCCCAGCTGCCGCCGCGCCTGCGCGCGCGCACCTGGAGCGCAGTCGCGGCCGGCGACGTGAGCGCTATCGTCGGCGCGCGCTCGGCGCTGTTTCTGCCCTATGCCGATCTCGGGCTCATCGTGGTCGACGAAGAGCACGACCCCGCCTACAAGCAGGAGGATGGCGCGCGCTATCACGCCCGCGACATGGCGGTCGTGCGCGCGCGTTCGGCCGGCATCCCGATCGTGCTGGTGTCGGCGACGCCCTCGGTCGAGACCGAGGTCAATGCCCGGCGCGGCCGCTACACCCGCCTGCATCTGCCGGAGCGGTTCGGCCGCCAGCATCTGCCCGCCATCGAGGCAATCGACCTGCGCATCGAGGGCCCGCCGCGCGGCCGATTCATCGCGCCCCGGCTCGCCGAAGCCGTGAGCAACGCCCTCGAACGCGGGGAGCAGGCGCTGCTCTTTCTCAATCGCCGCGGCTATGCGCCGCTCACGCTCTGCCGCCAATGCGGATTTCGACTCGCGTGCCCGAATTGCGACGCCTGGCTGGTCGATCATCGTTTCAGGCGCCGTCTCGTCTGCCACCATTGCGGCTTCTCGCTGCCGCCGCCGCCGCAATGCCCGCAATGCGAGGCGGCCCACTCCTTCGTTGCCGTCGGTCCCGGCGTCGAGCGGCTGGAGCAGGAGGCAGCGGAGCTGTTTCCCGGGCGCCGTATCCTGGTGCTGTCGAGCGATCTGGTCGAATCGATTGAACGACTGCGCGCGGAATTGACCGACGTTGCCGAGGGCCGTTTCGACATCGTCATCGGGACGCAGCTCGTCGCCAAGGGCCACCATTTCCCCAGGCTCAATCTGGTGGGCGTCGTCGATGCCGATCTCGGCCTCGCCAACGGCGACCCGCGGGCGGCGGAGCGTACGTTTCAACTGTTGCACCAGGTCATCGGGCGCGCCGGCCGCGAGGCCGGCCGCGGCGTCGGCTATCTGCAGACGCACCAGCCCGAGCATCCGGTCATGCGCGCGCTGGTCGCGGCCGACCGCGACGCGTTCTACACCAGCGAAATCGAGGCGCGCGAGAAGGCGCAGTATCCGCCGTTTGGACGGCTTGCGAGTCTGCTGATCTCAGCCGGCGAACGGCCGGCCGCTGAATCCTACGCCCGCCGTCTCGCCGCCATTTCGCCGCGGGCCGACGACGTACGCGTGCTTGGTCCGGCGGAGGCGCCGCTCGCCGTCGTGCGCGGTCGCTACCGTTTTCGCCTGCTGGTGAAGTCGACGCGCAGCTTCGATCTGTCGGCCTATCTGCGCCAATGGCTCGCCGCCGCGCCCCAGCGCAAGGGCAGCGTCAAGCTCGAGGTCGACGTCGACCCGCAGAGCTTCCTGTAGCGGCGCACGCGCCCAACGCATCGCGCCTGTCTTGCGTAGGTCGCAGGCCGGGCGCATGCTTGCGCCATCAAGACGTCAATCATGACGCTGATTTCGAGGGAGGATACCATGAAGCGGATCGCATTCGGCATCGTGCTGTCGGCCCTGGGCGCAGTCACCGCGCAGGCGCAGGCGCCGTCGTGGACGGTGCCGCCGGAGAGCGCGCGCTGCCCGTCCAAATGGGGCGCCGGCGACGAGCGCGGCTCGGCCAATCACATGAAGCCGCAGGCCGTGCTCAACGCGGTGAAACTGATCAAGACCGGCGAAGTGATCGAGCTCGGTCAGGTGCTCGGCGCCAACATGCCGTTCTTCGGCACGCGGCGCTTCGACGTTCACGTCAAGCGCACGTTCATGAATGACTTCTCCAATCGGCGCGGCAGCAACGAGGAGATCGTCATCTCCGAGATCGGGCAGGTCGGCACCCAGTTCGACGGCTTCGCGCACCAGACCCACGAGGACAGCTGGTACAACTGCTTCAAGGTGGCCGAGAACGCGACCCGCACGGGCTTCTCGAAGCTCGGCGTGCACAATGTCGGCGCGCTGTTTACGCGCGGCGTCCTGATCGACGTCGCCGGCTACAAAGGCGTCGAGACCCTGGGCGATACCTACGAGATCACGGTCGACGACCTCGAAGGCGCGCTCAAGAAGCAGAACCTGACGCTGCAGCCCGGCGACGCCGTTCTCATCAATACCGGCTGGGGCAAGCTCTGGGGCAAGGACAACGCGCGCTACGTCAAGTCCTGCCCCGGCATCGGCGTGAAGGCCGCCGAATGGCTGGCCGCCAAGGATCCCATGCTGCTGGGCTCCGACAATTGGCCGGTCGAAGTCGCTCCCAACCCCGACGCAAAAATCTCGCTGCCGGTGCACCAGATCGCGCTGGTCGTGAACGGCATTCATCTGCTGGAGAATCTCAAGCTCGACGAGCTGGCGGCGAAAGGGGTTTCGGAATTCGCCTTCATCGTCGAGCCGTTGAAGATCCAGGGCGGCACCGGCTCCACCGTGGCGCCCATCGCGGTGCGCTAGCCGCCGCGGGCCTGGCGTCATTGCCGGGAGCGACCCGGCAATCCATCCTCTTCGCGAAGAGTTTTCGCGATGGACCCGCGGGTCAAACCCGCGGGTGACGCCTGATCCTCAGGCCCGGTCAGGTGCAAGACGCGCCAACCTCTCACGCGCACCTTGCCCGCCCTGCACGCTCATGGCTCCTGTTTGGAGCGCCTGCTCCCGGGCGCAAGCAGCACGCACGACGCGGCCGCGAGCGTGAGCGCCGAGCCGATGACGTCGGCCATGGTCAGCCGTTCTCCCAGGACCAGGATGGAGGCCACGATGCCGATAACCGGAACGCTCAGCACGCCGAGCGAGGCGGTCATGGCCGGTACCCGTTTGAGGACCTCGAACCACAGCAGATAGGCGAAGGCGGAACCGGCGAGGCTGGCGAACACGAGTGCCCCGAGGGCGAGGGCATCGGCCGGCCACAGGTGCGGCGATCCCTCGACCAGCAGCACGCCGGCGAAGGTAGGCACCAGGGCGACGACGATCTGCCACGCCGTGATGGCGATCGGATCGGCGTCGACCTGCGCCCATTTCAGGTAGACGGTTCCGCCGGCCCAGGCCACGGCCGTCGCCAGCGCGAGGACCACGCCGATCACGTCACCCGATCCGATCAGCGGATAGACCAGCACGGACAAGCCTGCGGCGCACAGCACGAGCGCCATGGCGCGTATCGGCGTGATCCGTTCTCCGAGGATGGGATGTGCCAGCAGCGCCGCCCAGATCGGCATGGTGTAGGCCAGGACCGTGACGCGCGATGTCGCCGTGGCGAGTTGCGCAAACGCGGAGAACAACGTGAAGCAGGCCACGTTCAGGCACCCGGCAACGATCAGGTGCAGGCCCGCGCGGAGGCTGCGGAGGCGCATGCTGCGCCCCTGCAGGAAGGCGAGAGTGAACAAAACGATGGTCGCCAGCCCGGAGGTGCCGAGCCGCATGCTGAAGGGCGGTATCCCGTCGAGTGCGAGCTTCAATGCCGGCCACGTCAAGCCCCAGGCCAGGCTGACGGCGACCAGCATGAGGCGGCCGGTCGAGTCGGCGGTATTGCGCGGCGCGGAACTTGGCATTTTCGGAGATTTCCCGGGCACTCGGGTCAGGCGGACGGAGGGGCCGTGTGTACCACCGCTGCCTGCCATCCGCGCAAGCTCCGGTGCCCGCGATGCGCCTTCCGCGCGGGCATTTCGTCATGTTGCACCGCAGTTTACGGTGTGTTACGCAACCGCGCGTTTTTCGCGGGGCCCAGGGGCGCGCCGGCGCTCTCCGTGGAAATGCTAAGTCCCATTGAATTTCAATGGCTTGGTGCCCCACCGTCGACGACGGTGCCGAGCCTGCGGAATTGCCGAAAGAACACCGACGTGGCAGGCCAAGGCACAATCGTATCCGGCATGGCGGGTCGTTACGCCACCGCGCTGTTCGAGCTGGCGCTCGAGCAGGATGCCGTCGACCGCCTGAAGGTCGACCTCGACCGCTTCGATGCCCTGGTCTCGGAGGTCGCCGACCTTGCGCGTCTCCTGCGCAGCCCGGTGCTCTCGGCCGACGATCAAGGGCGTGCTTTGTCCAAGGTGCTCGACGCGGCCGGGATCGACGGACTCGCCGCCAACTTCCTCAAGCTGGTCGCCACCAACCGGCGGCTGTTCGCCGCGCTCGACATGGTCAAGGCCTACCGGGCGCTGGTTGCCAAGCACAAGGGTGAAATTACTGCCGAGGTGACGGTCGCGGAAACGCCGAGCGATGCGCACCTCGCCGCCATAAAGGCCGCGCTCGCGGACGTCACCAAGAAGCACGTGCAGGTGGACGTGAAGATCGATCCCGCGATCATTGGCGGGCTTGTGGTCAAGCTCGGTTCCCAGATGGTCGATGGCTCGCTGCGCACCAAGCTCAATGCGATGAAGCTCGCGATGAAAGAGGCCCGTTGATGGACATCCGCCCAGCCGAGATTTCGGCAATCCTGAAAGAGCAGATCAAGAATTTCGGCCAGGAGGCCGAAGTGTCCGAGGTCGGCCAGGTGCTCTCGGTCGGCGACGGCATCGCCCGCGTCTACGGCCTCGACAACGTGCAGGCCGGCGAGATGGTCGAGTTCGAGAACGGTGTGCGCGGCATGGCGCTCAATCTCGAGACCGACAATGTCGGCATCGTGATTTTCGGCGAGGACCGCGAGATCAAGGAAGGGCAGACCGTCAAGCGCACGCGTGCCATCGTGGACGTGCCGGTCGGCAAGGGCCTGCTCGGCCGCGTGGTCGACGCGCTCGGCAATCCGATCGACGGCAAGGGTCCGATCGAAGCCAGCGAGCGCAGGCGGGTCGACGTCAAGGCGCCGGGCATCATCCCGCGCAAATCCGTGCATGAGCCGATGGCGACCGGGCTCAAGGCCATCGATGCGCTGATCCCCATCGGTCGCGGCCAGCGCGAATTGATCATCGGCGACCGCCAGACCGGCAAGACCGCGATCGTGCTCGACACCATTCTCAATCAGAAGGCGCTCAACGCCAGCGGCGACGAGAAGATCAAGCTCTACTGCGTCTATGTCGCGGTCGGCCAGAAGCGTTCGACCGTCGTGCAGTTCGCCAAGGTGCTGGAGGAGAACGGAGCTCTGGATTACTCGATCGTGGTTGCGGCGACGGCGTCCGATCCCGCGCCGATGCAGTACCTCGCGCCGTTTTCCGCCTGCACGATGGGCGAATATTTCCGCGACAACGGCATGCATGCGGTGATCGCCTACGACGACCTCTCCAAGCAGGCCGTCGCCTACCGCCAGATGTCGCTGCTGCTGCGCCGCCCGCCCGGACGCGAGGCCTATCCCGGCGACGTGTTCTACCTGCATTCGCGCCTGCTCGAGCGCGCCGCCAAGATGAACGACGAGAACAAGGGCGGCTCGCTGACCGCGCTTCCGATCATCGAGACGCAGGCCAACGACGTGTCGGCCTATATCCCGACCAACGTCATCTCCATCACCGACGGGCAGATCTTCCTGGAGACCGACCTGTTCTACCAGGGCATCCGCCCGGCCGTGAACGTCGGCCTCTCGGTGTCGCGCGTCGGCTCCGCGGCGCAGACCAAGGCGATGAAGAAGGTCGCCGGCCGCATCAAGGGCGAGCTTGCGCAGTATCGCGAGATGGCGGCATTCGCGCAGTTCGGCTCCGACCTCGACGCCACCACGCAGCGTCTGCTCAACCGCGGCGCCCGCCTGACCGAGCTGCTCAAGCAGCCGCAGTTCTCGCCCCTCAAGATGGAGGAGCAGGTCGTCGTCATCTACGCCGGCGTCAACGGCTATCTCGATCCCATCCCGGTCAACCGGGTGCGCGCCTTCGAGGAGGGGCTGCTGGTGCTGATGCGTACCAAATACCCGGCCATCCTGGACGCCATCCGCGACACCAGGGACCTCGACGACGCTACCGCCGCCAAGCTCAAGGCCGCCGTCGACGAATATGCCAAGACCTTCGCGTGATGACATCGAGCGATGATTAGCCACACGGCACGCCGCGTCCGCAGCGGAGCGAACCGATAGATGCCCAGCCTCAAGGACATGCGCGTACGCATCGCCGCGACCAAGGCGACGCAGAAGATCACCAAGGCGATGCAGATGGTGGCGGCCTCCAAGCTGCGGCGGGCGCAGGCGGTGGCCGAGGCCGCGCGTCCCTATGCCGAGCACATGGGCAAGGTGCTCGGCAATATCGCGGCCGCCGTCGGCGACCTCGGCTCGGCGCCCCGGCTGCTGCTGGGGACCGGCAGCGATCGTGTCCATCTGCTTCTGGTCTGCACCGCCGAGCGCGGCCTCTGCGGTCCGTTCAATTCGGCGATCGTGCGGCTCGCGCGCGAACGGGCGAATGCGCTGATTGCCGAGGGCAAGGAGGTCAAGTTCTTCTGCGTCGGCCGCAAGGGCTACGAGCAGCTCCGGCGCCTCTACCACAAGCAGATCATCGAGCACATCGAGCTGCGCTCGGTTCGCACGCTCGCCTTCGAGCACGCGGAAGGGATCGGCGACAAGATCGTGCGGCTCTACGAGGAGGGCGCGTTCGACGTCTGTACCTTGTTCTTTTCGCGCTTCAGGTCCGTCATTGCGCAGATCCCGACCGCGCAACAGATCATCCCGCCGGTGTTCGAGGGCGAGGCCGGCAACGGGGCGGTCTACGAGTACGAGCCCGACGAGGACGAGATCCTCGCCGAGCTTCTGCCGCGCAACATCTCGGTGCAGATCTTCCGCGCGCTGCTGGAGAATTCCGCCTCCTTCTACGGCGCGCAGATGAGCGCGATGGACAACGCCACGCGCAATGCCGGCGAGATGATCCGCAAGCAGACGCTCCACTACAACCGCACGCGTCAGGCCATGATCACCAAGGAGCTGATCGAGATCATCTCCGGCGCCGAAGCCGCGGTGTAAGCCGCGCGGCAACCCGAATGTCTATGAGATAGCAAGGACCATCCATGGCCAATTCAGTCGGACACATTACCCAGGTCATCGGCGCCGTTGTCGACGTGCAGTTCGAGGAGGAGCACCTGCCGGCGATTCTCAACGCGCTCGAGACCAAGAACCAGGGCAACCGTCTGGTGCTCGAGGTCGCCCAGCATCTCGGTGAATCGACGGTGCGGACCATCGCCATGGACACCAGCGAGGGGCTCGTGCGCGGCCAGGAGGTCACCGACACCGGTCGGCCGATTGCGGTGCCGGTTGGCGAGGGCACCCTCGGCCGCATCATGAACGTGGTCGGCGACCCGGTCGACGAGGCGGGGCCGGTGCCGCACAAGGAGGAGCGGCCCATCCACCAGCCGGCGCCGCTCTATACCGAGCAGTCCACCGAGTCCGAGATCCTCGTCACCGGCATCAAGGTCGTCGATCTGCTGGCGCCCTATGCCAAGGGCGGCAAGGTCGGCCTGTTCGGCGGCGCGGGCGTGGGCAAGACCGTCATCATCCAGGAGCTCATCAACAACATCGCCAAGGCGCACGGCGGCTATTCGGTATTCGCCGGTGTCGGCGAACGCACGCGCGAGGGCAACGACCTCTACTACGAGTTCATCGAGTCCGGCGTGAACAAGGACCCGAAGAAGAACAACGGCTCGACCGCCGGCTCGAAATGCGCGCTGGTGTTCGGCCAGATGAACGAGCCGCCGGGAGCGCGCGCCCGCGTCGGTCTCTCCGGCCTGACCGTCGCCGAATATTTCCGCGACCAGGGCCAGGACGTGCTGTTCTTCGTCGACAACATCTTCCGCTTCACGCAGGCGGGCTCGGAAGTGTCGGCGCTGCTCGGCCGCATTCCTTCGGCCGTGGGCTATCAGCCGACGCTGGCGACCGACATGGGCGCGCTGCAGGAGCGCATCACCACGACGACCAAGGGCTCGATCACCTCGGTGCAGGCGATCTACGTTCCCGCCGACGACCTGACCGACCCGGCGCCCGCCACCTCGTTCGCGCATCTGGACGCCACCACCGTGCTGTCGCGCTCGATCGCGGAAAAGGGCATCTATCCGGCGGTCGATCCGCTCGAACTCGACCTCGCGCATGCTGTCGCCGATGATCGTCGGCGAGGAGCACTACAATGTCGCCCGCCAGGTCCAGCAGATCCTGCAACGCTACAAGGCGCTGCAGGACATCATCGCAATCCTCGGCATGGACGAGCTCTCGGAAGAGGACAAGCTCACGGTCGCGCGCGCGCGCAAGATCGAACGCTTTCTGTCGCAGCCGTTCCACGTCGCCGAAGTGTTCACCGGCACGCCCGGCGTGTTCGTCGACCTCGCCGACACCATCCGCGGCTTCAAGGGCCTGTGCGAAGGCAAGTACGACCACCTGCCGGAGGCGGCGTTCTACATGGTCGGCACCATCGAGCAGGCCGTGGAGAAGGGCAAGAAGCTCGCGGCGGAAGCAGCGTGAGGTCGGCACTTACTGGCGTCATTGCCGGGCTGAACACCTGACCCGGCAATCCATCAAGGTCGAGAAAAGTCCGCGTGGTGATGGGCCCGCGGGATCAAGCCCGCGGATGACCTGCGAGAAACCGGAAGTTCATCATGGCCACCTTCCACTTCGACCTTGTTTCCCCGGAGAGGCTCCTGTTCTCCGGTGAGGTCACGCAGGTCGACCTGCCGGGTTCCGAAGGCGACTTCGGCGTGCTGGCGGGACACGCGCCGATCGTCACCACCCTGCGGCCGGGAATCCTCACCGTCTTTGAGGATCGCAGCGAAATGCGGGTCGTGGTCAATGGCGGCTTTGCCGAGGTCAGTCCGGCCGGTCTCACGGTGCTCGCGGATCTGGCCGTGCCGGTCGATGAGTTCGACCAGGCGGCGCTCGCCGGTGTGATCAAGGACACCGAGGAGGACGTCGCCGACACCACCGACGACTGGCAGCGCGACCGGCTCGCCCGCAAGCTCGACCAGCTCAAGGCGCTGCAGGCGTCGCTGGCGCGATAACCGCTGTTCTCGCCCTTGCTTCCTATGCGGCGCTGTATGTCGCAAAAGCGCAGAAGCAGAAGCGGCGCCTCTTGTTGGACCAGGCCGTCGCCGCGGGCAAGCTAAGTCAAGTCGCTTCGTTCGTTCCTTTCTCGCGCGCGGCAAGCGCTGTGGCGAACGCGCGATGCATCCGGGCCACGTCGGGTTCAATGCCGGTAAACAGCCGGAACGCCTCGACCGCCTGGTGTACGCACATCCCGCCGCCGTTGAGCACGCGGGCTCCCTTGGCGGTAGCGGCTTTGATGAACTCCGTTTCGATCGGCGTATAGATGACGTCGGCAGCCCAGTGCAACGCTGTGAGGGCTGATATCGGCACCGGATTGCCGGGAAAGCCGCGCATGCCGACCTGTGTCGCGTTGACCACTCCCTGGGCAGCCGCGATGTCCCGCTCGAGATCGGTCGTGACGCGGCAGCGGGACGCGCCGTAATGCCGCGCAAGATCGGCATCGAGCGCATTCGCCCGGGCGCCATCCCGATCGTGGATGACGACGACTTCAGCGCCCAAATCCATCAAGGCAAAAGCGACTGCGCGTCCGGCGCCACCCGCGCCGATCAGCACCACCGTCGAATCCCTCGCACTGTCGCGCCCGAGGCTTTCCTCGAAGCTATTGCGCCACCCGCCCCGATCGAAATTGTAGCCGGTCGTACGGCCATCCGGCGCAATCGCAACGGTATTGACGGCGCCGATCTGCGCGGCTTCCTGGTCCACCGTGTCGAGCAGCGCGATGACATCCTGTTTGAACGGATAGGTGATGTTTGTGCCCGCGAAGCCGGCGGCTTTGATTGCATCGAGCAGATTCGCCAGCCGCCGCTCCGGCAGGCGGTCAACATCCATCAAATGATAGGAACCGTCGATCCCGGCGGCCGCGCAGGCGTCGTCGAACAGTGCCGGCGAAAGGGATTCCATGATGTTGGCGCCGATCAGTCCGAGCAGCAGCTTGCACTTGCTCATGACACGCCTTCGCCCGCCCGCCTGCCGCCAGGCAACAGTTGCGCGATCCGCGGACGGGCAAGGATTGGCAATGCGACCTGGACCATGCGCGTTCACCCTTCAGGGGAGGCCGTTGGCGCTGATCTCGCACAGCAGCCGATAAACTCCGATCTCGGTCCTTGGAAACTCATTCGCGAGCGCTGTTGCGATCCTCTCGGCTTCCGGCACGCGCAGTGTCTCCACCAGCAGGCACGCCTCGATCTTGCGATCGCCCCCGCGCAAGCGCTCTTCCATGGATACCGGGAATTCGACCGGGTCCGCGGCCCGCCAGATTTCGCCGCAAGCGACCGCCTTGTCCCGCATCAACGTTTCAATCGCTGCTTTCAAGGCAGTTTCAGCCGGGCGTTCGCCAAACCGTACCGTTACCACGCCTGTCCCGCGCATGGCACCGCGCCGGAAGGTGCGATGACAGACCGTCCGGATCATGTCCTTGAAGATTTCCGACATGACCATGCGCGTCATCGGTGTCGGATCGTCGAGCCGCCCGAGATAAGCGGCGGATTTGAGAACCGCCACCGATTGCGTGACGTAAAAATTGAAGTAGCGCGGCTGCCCCGACACCGCTTCGTGCCGTCGCCCGATCAGGAATCCCGGCACGGCGATCCGCTCCGCCAGGTGTTCGTGCTGAAACCACTCCTCGAACTCGGCTTCGCGGCCGGATGCGACGTTGTTGAAAATCGCGAGAATGCCGGGCGATGTATCGGCCACGTTCAATATCCCCATCTCATTGCGGGCCGACGCGGATCGGAGTCGGCAGGCTGGCGGGCAATTTTTTCAGAATGTGAAGCGCCGCCTGCATGGCCACGATGTAGCCGTAGGGCCCCAGGCCGCAGATGACCGCCCTGGCGGCCGACGACAGTTTCGAATGACGATGCAATTCGTCTCGCGCGTGGATGTTGGAGATATGGACCTCGATGATCGGTCCTTCAAATATCTTGAACGCGTCCAGCATCGCAATGGACGTGAACGAGTAGCCGGCTGGATTGATGATGATCGCATCGGCTTCCTCGCGCGCAGCCTGAATGAGATCGACCAGAGCTCCTTCATGATTCGATTGATGGAACGACAGGTGCGCGCCTGCGGACTTTGCAAACTCCTCACAGCTTGCCTTGATGGCGGCAAGCGTCGTCGAACCGTAAATTTTAGGCTCACGCACGCCCAGAAGATTGAGGTTCGGACCGTTCAGGATCATCAGCCGCGCTGTCATCGGTTACTCCATTGAATATGTGGTGGCAGTTCGTGTTCTGCGGCGCCTGCCGGTCTGCCACCCCCTTCGTGCGCAAGGGGAATGTCCGCTTCACGGCGCATCTCAGCCCCCGATCCACTTCGCCGGAACGGTCACGAGCGCGGGAAACAGCACCATGAGCAGCAGGACGACCAGCTCAGCCCATATGAAGGGCCATGCGGCACGGATCAGGTCCGCCATCGGAATTCGGGCAACGCCGGCGACGACGTTGAGCACGACGCCGACCGGCGGCGTGATCAGCCCGATCGAGTTGTTGACGATGAACAGAACCCCGAAATAGACCGGATCAATGCCGGCCTGCTTGATGACCGGCATCAGGATCGGGGTCAGGATGAGAATGGTGGGCGTCATGTCGAGCGCCGTTCCCACGATCACGACAATGACCATGATGGCGGCGAGCAGCAGTGTCTGGTTGCCCATGAAGGGTTTGAGCAGATCGACCACCTGGTTTGCGATTTCCGAGACCGTTATCAGCCAGGATGACACCAGCGCGGCGGCGACCAGGAAGATGATGACGCTGGTCGTCATGGCGGCGGTAACGAATACCGAATAGAGCTGCGAGACTTTCAGCTCGCGGTAGACGCAGGTGGCGACGAACAGGGAATAGACGGCGGCGACGACTGCCGCCTCTGTCGGCGTGAACAGGCCGAATTTCAGGCCGAACACGATGATGAAAGGCAGGCCCAAGGCCCAGGAACCGTCGACGACCGCGCGCCCCGATTCGCGCCACGTCTGTCGCGGCGGCGAGGCGATGTCTTCGTTGCGCACCTGCCACCACCATGCACAGCACAACGAAATCGCGATAAGAATTCCCGGAACGATGCCGGCAAGGAACAGCTTCGTGATGGACACGCCGCCGACCACGCCGAAGATGACGAAACCGATGCTCGGTGGAATGACCGGGCCGATGATACCGGCCGCTGCGATGAGTCCGCCCGACCTGGCTTTGTTGTGGCCTGCCTTGGTCATCATCGGGATAAGGAGGGCCGAGAGCGCCGCGGCGTCCGCCACCGCGGAGCCCGACAGAGCGGACAGGATGCATGCGGCCATGATGGCGACATAGCCGAGGCCGCCCCTGACATGCCCGACAAAGGCGAGCGCCACATTGACAATGCGGCGCGACAAGCCACCGGTGTTCATGACCTCGCCGGCGAGCATGAAGAACGGGACCGCCATCAGCGGAAAGCTGTCGGCCCCGTTGATGATGTTCTGCGCGACGATCTGCGAGTCGAAGATATCGAGCTGATACATCAGCGCGACGCCGCAGACGATCAGCGCGAACGCGATCGGCATGCCGAGCGCCATCGCGCCCAGTAGCGACAGCGTGAACACCGCGATAGTCATGCGATGGCGCGCCTTACAGTTCTTCGGACTCCCGCACCGCGACCAGTTCCTCTCCGCCGACGGCACCGGTAAGAACGCGAACGAGATCGTAAATCAAAATGATTCCGGCTGAGACGCCGAACACGATGCCGGCGCCGTAAAACAGTCCAACGGACAGGTTGGTCGCCGGCGCCCTGTCACCGGCCGTGATGATGGTCTGCCGCCAACTCCCTGCGAGCAGCAACCAATCGGCGTAAAGCATCAAACCGTAGCTCAAGATAAAGCAGATGCGTTTGCCGGACGCCGGCAATGCGCGCACCAAAGTATCGACGCCCAGGTGTGCATGTTCGCGCAACGCAACGACGGCGCCTAGAAATGTCAGCCAAACCATGAGCCAGCGGGACAGCTCTTCCGAGATGGTGATGCCGGAATTGAAGACGTAACGGAGCACGACATTGCCGAATACCAGCACGACCATGACGGCGAGAAAGATCGCGATAATGCATTTCAGAATTTGGCAGTAAAGGTCGATGATTCTTGCCATCGCGGCCTCCACCCACCGCCACTCCGTGCCGGGGGTAGAGCGCTAGTTCGTCTGGCGGAGACGCTCCAACTCCGCGTTGAACAGCTTGACCTTGCCTTGCTCGAAATCGGCAGAGAACCGCTCCGCGACCGCCTTCGTCGCCTGCTGCATGCGCGCATATTCGGCCGGCGCAATCTCGTTGAAGATCATCCCCTTGGCCTTGAGCTCCGTCAGCGCCTTCTCGGCCTGAATGCGCGTCTGTTCGCGCTGATAATCGCGCGTCTCAGCCACGGCTTCGCGCATCATCTTTTGTTCCTCCGGTGAGAGCTTGTCCCAGAACTTCTTGCTAACGAGCAGGATGTTTTGCGTGAAGGCGTGGTTGGTCGCCGAAACGTATTTCTGCACCTCGTAGAACTTGTTCGACAGTATGACGGTGTAGGGATTTTCCTGCCCGTCGACGGTCTTGTTCTCGAGCGCCGTGTAGAGTTCACCGAAATTCATCGGCACCGGATTGGCTTTCAGTGCTTTGAAAGTCTCCAGAAAAACCGGATTGGGAATGACACGCAGCTTCAGTCCTGCGAAGTCCTCCACCTTGGCAATCGATCGGCTGCTGTTCGTGGCGTTACGGAATCCCAAACCCCAGTAGCCGAGCCCGATCAAATCTTTCTCGGGCAGCACGTCGATCATCGCCTGCCCGAACGGCCCCGCGACGAGAGCTTCCGCCTGGGCTGTGGTGCTGACGGCGAAGGGGAAGTCCAGCAAGCCAAATTCCTTCACCACGCTGGCGAGCGACGTGGTCGACGCGGAGAGCATTTCCTGCGTGCCGCCGCGCAAGGCGGACTGCATCTGCATTTCGTTGCCGAGTTGCGAGGCCGGAAACTCGCGCACTTTCAGCTTGCCGCCGCTCTTGGTTGCCAGGATTTCGGCGAACTTCTGCACGCCGAAACTGACTGGATGGTCGGTGTTGTTGAGATGACCCCAGCGGATGGTGCGCTCCTGCAACTGGGCGTCAGCTGGGACAGCAACCAACGTGATCGCAATGGCTGCAATAACGATTGCGCAGATCCTCATGGCTGCTTTCTCCCATGGACAGTTCTTAATTGATCGGAGCTTAGCCATATGGTGAAATCAAAGTCAAAATATAAAACTTAATCTATTTGAGACATCGGCATTTACATGATATTGGGGCGGCTGCTGTGCCGTGGCATGGAAACCGTTGCGAGATGGGCTTATTTTCCGGCAAGGGATCGATATGACGCTGACCGAGCGGGCCGAAGAGAGCGAAACCATCGGCGACGATGGCTATCGGCGCATTCGCGCCGATATCGTGCTCGGGCGCCTGCGGCCCGGGCAAAAGCTCAAGCTTGACGGGCTCAAGGAGAGCTACGGCGTCAGTGTCAGCACACTGAGGGAGATTTTGAGCCGTCTTACCTCGGAGGCTCTTGTCCTCGCCGAGGGACGGCGTGGCTTCGAGGTGGCCCCCGTTTCAGTCGAGAATTTGAAGGAATTGGCCGAACTGCGGCTGCTGCTCGAAAGCCACGCGATGGAGGCCAGCTTCGCGCGGGCCGATATGGAGTGGGAAGGCCGCGTCGTCGCCGCGCATCACAAGCTTGCAGCGACGGAACGTCTGATGAGTTCCCATATTGGCGAGCCGGACCAGTGGAAGCGCTACGACAGCGAATTCCACCAAGAGCTGATCTCGAACTGCGGCTCACGTGCGTTGCTGGAGGCGCATGCCGCGGTGTTCGACAGATATTTCCGCTACCAGATGATCGCGCTGAACTACCGCGGCGATGAGCCGGCGCGCCAACACCAGGCGCTGCTCGAATGCGCGCTGGCGCGCGATGCCGAGCGTGCGAAATCGGTTCTTTTGGACCATGTCACCGGATGCGTAGCGCATGCGCTCGCTACCGGAACGATCCGCTAGATTTCGATTCCCTTCTAAATGGAGTGTTCGCACGCGGCCGCGAGCTCCGAGGCTGATCGGCTTTGGCCGTCGGAATTGGACCCACGTGCCTGTCTTGGGCGCAGACGATCCGTGGGAAGCCGATCCACTTGATCGTGCCGTTTCCGCGGCAAAGATGCGGGCGACGCGACGTAGCTGGTGCTGGAAAAAATGAGCTACTCCTCGAATTTAGATATTGACTACATATCGCATCTAAGATAGTGTGCATTATCCCGCTCGATGAGGGGCGTCTCCGGAGACGATCCTGATGGCGGAGCGGGTGTGGCGTCCGGCTGCGGAGGTTTGCGACCGCGGCCTCGGAGGCCCGGCACCGCCGGCCAGGCCATAATGGCTGGTGCGGCGAGGCTTGCGCGACGGGTCCGGTGCTGCCGGACGGGACGCGCGGGCTCCCCGGGACCAAAAATCGCCACGGTGGAGCAATTTCCACAGCGCAGTGGAGCCCTGTGGAGTTTCGTGGATAACAACAACCCATTGAGATATTGAAACTTCCTCAATAGCGCTCCATAACAGCCCATGCTAATGTTCTCCGCTGTTTGGGACATTTCTCGGGACACGGAGCCCCCCGATGCCGAAGCCGCGTGTCGCGAAGCTCGAAACCGCCACCGCCCGGCGCAAACTGCCCGTACGTAAGAAACCCTTCTACGTCACGGTCTCGCCCGGCATCGCGTTGGGTTACCGGCGCAACATTGGTGGCGGCTCATGGTCCGCACGTTGCACCGGTCAGGGTGCGGACTGGATCAAGCGCATCGGGCTGGCCGACGATCTTGAACCCGCGGACGGCAAGCACGTTCTGACCTACTGGCAGGCAATCGACGTGGCGCGAGCGCTGGCACGCCGTCAGCCCGGCGCTGATGACGCGAACCGCCCGGTCACGGTCGGCGAAGCGCTTGACCGCTATCAGCGCGATCTCGACAGCCGCGGTGCCGATGCGCAGAACGCCAATCGCGTGCGCAGGCATCTGGCGAGCTGCAGCGGCAATTTTTCAACCCGCCGGATTTGAGCAGATCCAACGACACATCGAAGTATCGCTGAGCTGGCTTCTAAGGGCCAGATTGCCGTGGCTTATTGGCCGCCGCGCAACTGCAGCCGCAACGCGCCAACCTGGCGCTGCATTGCTTGGCGCTGGCGGGTTTTGAAATCTATCACGGCTCACCTCGAAGTGAGCCGGATGTTTAACCTTGCGGCAACCATAACGGCGCACCTTCGTATTTGCTCTGAAGCCAACGAGGGAGCCGCCTTGGTCGGGCGGTCAGTAGCCGCATGTCCATCTTTGCTAGCCCCCATGCCATCGCCGCCCCTAAGCCTGTCACTCGCTGCGCTAAATGCCGTCACAATGAGGCGATCATCGCTGACCTCCAAGCGAGGGTCGCAGATCTGCGCAAGTCTCGCGACTTAGCTCTCGACGCCGAGCGCGCAGCTGGCGATGCCGTTGGGGCCGAATTCGGGAAACGCGGCTACCGATTCATCGCGCGCGGCCTGAACCAAGACGCCGCTTGGCATGTCACGAGGCTATCTATATGCGCGCCTGTTCTCGGGTTGCGCTGGTTCTCATGGCCCCTATCCGCGAGCTTTTGCCTCGCGGGGTGCGCTGCGATTGATGACCTGAAATTTGCAATTACCCAGTGGTTCGAGTCCGCGAGGTTCCCGGACGGACGCGGAGTGCTTCTCGACAACGCCTTGCCAAACGCAACTCCTATGATCCCGCCGGAGAAAATTCCGAAACAAGACGCAACCAAGCCGTCAGAGAAGATGCCCAAGGCAGCGCGTAAGCTGCAACGGCCGCAGACGGTCAAGCTTCAAGAGAAACCCCCAATCTCCAATTCCACCGAGGCGGTAAGGCCGGAAGAAACCGAAGGGCAATCCGCGCCGCCTGCGACGTTGCGATTGCGCACCCCTTACCCTGAAGCGCCGCCGCCCGGAATTTTTTCACGCTGAGATGGGCCACCGATGGACTCAGCAATGCGTGCCAATTCCGAATATCCGGGATATCGATGCACCTCGGCTCGTTCTATCGATCAGGGGGCATTATCTTGACCGGCGAGCCGGTTGTCCTGCCCGCGCTTTTCCCATTCTAGACTGTAGCCTCCCGGAAGCGAGGTCGTAACCAACCGATCTCCCCGCGCGCTCAACTAATGCATCCAACTTGTCGATCGTTACCTTGCGAAATCGAAGTAAACGATTGTTCCTCAGCAAACGCGTGTCCCGTCGTCAGTGATGGGCTCTAATGTAAATGGAACGGCGTATAGTTTGTTGGGGTGAACCTGTGGCCACCGGCTCGCGAGCCGCGGGGAAGGGGCCAGAAAAAAATGCGGAGCTGGACCCCGATCGAGCATGAGGCCGTTGCGCAGCTCCTTATCGCCGCCTTCGCAAATGATCTCCTGAGAGGGTATGATTTCGCGTGACGCTTCGTTGCGGCGGGCGCCGCGACCGTCAGCGGGTCGGGGACGAGCTATAGTGTCACTGTGACCGGCATGACGGGTGGTGATATCGATCCGAGTCAGCTCACGATGGACGAGATGCTCGTGGTCGCAAACCTTTGCACCGCGGCTCCGCGCGGGTCCTGATGAGTTGCTCCGGTTCGGGCGCGTGCGGGAAAGTCCTGAGGCTGCACTGTCCGCAGCTCAGCGCCAACGCCGGTCTCTCCCAATTGGCAATTTGATGCAATCACTGCAGTCCAAATGCTCAGCTTGACGCCGCAGAAAGTACAGGAGATACAAATGTTCAAAATATCTGGCAGACCGTGGTTGCTCTGCTTTTCGATGTGTCTGGCGGGTTTAATGATGGCGCCAGCACCGGCCGTTGCCCAACCGCTCAAACCTATCTCGGTGATCGTTTTTCCCGGCGGCTTCAACTGGCCGATTTGGGTTGCGCAAGAAAAAGGGCTCTTTGATCGCAACGGCATCGTGGTTACCGTGACACCGACGCCGGATTCCAAATTCCAACTCACCAACCTGATCGACGGCAAGTTCGACATCGCCATGACGGCGATCGATAATGTGATCGCCTATATGGAAGGGCAGGGCGCAGCCCCCACCAGCCAAACACCGGAAATTTTTGCGTTCATGGGCGCCGACAACGGTTTTCTCCGTCTCGTCACCATCCCGGAGGTGAAGAACTATGAGGGGCTCAAAGGCAGACAATTGTCTGTCGACGCGATGACGACAGGCTACGCGTTTGTCCTTCGCAAATTGCTAGAGAAGGGCGGATTGAAGCCCGGCGAAATGGAATTCGTCAGCGCTGTCGGGGTGATGCAGCGGTTCCAGGCTTTGCTGGAGAAGAAGCATGCCGGAACGCTGCTGATTTCCCCTTTTGAAGTCGGCGTGGAAGCGAGAGGATTCAACCGGCTGGCCAATGCCGATGAAGCGTTGGGGCGCTACCAGGGCCTTGTCGGCGCCGCGCGCCGTAGCTGGGCGAAGGACAACGAGAAAGATCTGGTCGGATATATCCGGGCCTATGTTGCTGCGCTGGACTGGCTTTTCGATCCGGCGAATAAATTGGAAGCTCTCGCCGTCTTCCGCAAGAATCTTCCCAATGTTTCAGAGGATTTTGCCAACAAGTCGTATGAGATCATGCTTCATCCGACAAAAGGTTTCACGCGCCGCGCCGAGCTCGACGTGGAAGGCGTGAAGACGGTGCTTCAACTCCGAAGCGAATATGCTGAGCCGCGGAAGCCGCTGGGTGAGCCGGTCAAATATTACGATCTGCAATACTACGACCAAGCGCATGCGCGGTGATGGCGCAGCTTTTGTCGAGGCGCGAATGCGATTTCATACGTGCCGCGAGTGGGCCGGGATGGAAGGTGCTGAAACAGATCGAAGGAGGAACCAATGGCGACGATCGGTATGGTGGGTGTCGGCAAGATCGGTCTGCCAATCAGCGAAAACCTCATGAAGAGCGGATACCGCGTGCTCGGCTACCGGCGGAGTTCGCTCGCCGATTTCGAGAAGCTCGGCGGGGTTGCGGCGAAGTCGCCCGCCGATATCGGCGCGCAATGCGATGTGATCCTCTCCTGTGTACCTACGGCCGAGGCCGTAAATGAGGTAGTTAACGGGCCGAATGGTTTGATCCACTCGGCGCGTCACGGACAGATCATCGTAGAGCTCGGCTCGCATCCGATCCCCGACAAGAAAAAGCACGTCGGACCGCTTGCCCAGAAGGGCGCCACCTACCTCGACGGCGAGGTCAGCGGCACGCCAGGTATGGTGTCGGCGCGCAAGGCGGTGATCTTTCTCGGAGGTGATGCAGAAGCCGCCAAGAAGGTGGAGCCCGTCATCAAGGGTTTCGCTGACATGTGTGTCTACTTCGGTCCCTTCGGCGCCGCGACCAAGGTCAAGCTCGTAAACAACCTGCTGGTTGCGATCAACATCGCCGCGACTGCCGAGGCGATGGCGCTCGGGCTCAAGGCCGGTGTCGATGTTGATCTGATGATCAAGGCGATCGCCTCGGGCAGCGGCGGCTCGACGCAATTCGGAATTCGCGCGCCCTGGATGGCGGAGAGGAGGTTCCAACCCGTGCAGGGCGCGGCAAGGCTGCTCTTTCACTATTTCCACATGATCGAACAGTGGGCCGACGAGACCGGAACCGCAACGCCGCTGCTCGATCGCACGATCGAGATATACCAGAAATGCGTCGACATGGGGCTCGGTGACACGCATGATGTCGCTGTGCTTGTCGATGTCGTCAATTCGATGCCGCGCAAGAAGAAATGATGGAAGGGTAGTCAGGGCCGCCAACTACCGGCGCATCATGCCAGGTGACGAAATGCACAAATAGGAGCTGCACCATGAGAGGCGGAGCGCACCGACGTTCCGCATACGGGAGGAAACGATGGCAAAGATGTGTGGGACTGCGCTACACGCGTTTGTCGCGGCATCCATCATGGGGTTTTTTGCGCTCTCAGGGGCATTCGCGCAGAGCGGCAATCCCGTCAAGGTCGGAATGAGCCTCGCCCTGACCGGTGCCGGCGCTGCGCCGAGCAAGGTGATCAGCACCGCGCTCGAAATCTGGCGCGACGACGTCAATGCCAAAGGCGGATTGCTCGGCCGACCGGTCGAGCTCGTCGTTTATGATGACCAGAGTGCGCCGGCCAATGTTCCCAGCATCTACACCAAGCTGATCTCGGTCGATAAGGTGGACCTGCTGCTCGGGCCGTATGGCACGAACTTCGTCGCACCGGCAATGCCTGCGATTATCCCGCACAACAAGCTCACGATCAGTTTCACGGCTATCGGTATCAACCGGCACTTCAACTATCCGAAGTATTTCTCGATGGTTTCGGTTGGGCCGGACGGCGTGAACGCCTTTTCCAAGGGTTTTTTCGAGATCGCTGCAGCGCAAAATCCCAAGCCGCAGACTGTCGCGATCCTTGCGGCCGACGCCGAATTCGCACGCAGCGCCGCCGACGGCGCCCGCGAAGAGCTGAAGAAGCATAGCTTCAAGGTCGTCTATGACCAGACATATCCGCCGCCGACAACGGATTTTGCGCCTGTGATGCGTGCGATCCAGGCGGTGAACACCGACATTCTCTACGTCGGCGCCTACCCGCCGGACAATGTCGGGATCATCCGCGCCGCCAACGAAATCGGGCTATCGCCCAAGATGTTCGGCGGCGCTATGATCGGCATGCTTGTCACTCCGATCAAGGTTCAGCTGGGACCAATCGCTAACGGTCTGATCATCGGCGAGAACTTCGCCGCGGCTATGGCCCCAAGCCTGCCCGGCTCGGCAGACTTCCTCAAACGCTATAGCGCAAAGGCGGCCGCCGCCGGTATCGATCCGCTAGGTTTCGCCTGGGGGCCGTTTGCCTATGCGGCGGGCCAGGTGCTGACGGAAGCGGTGGCCGAGACCAAAAGTCTCGACCACGACAAGCTCGCCGCTTACATGCACAAGGCCAAGTTCAACACCGTCGCCGGCAACTTCTCATTCGCCCAAGATGGCGAGTGGTCGCAGACGCGCCAAGTCTGGACGCAGTTCCAGAACGTGCAGCCGAACAATATCGATCAGTTCCGCGACGGCAAGGTGCAACCCATCGTGTGGCCGGTCGAATCAAAGTCCGGGGACTTGATCTATCCATATGCCGATGCGCGCAAGAAATGATGCTGGCAATAGGCTCCCTAGCGTCATGCCCGGCGTCGAGCTTGGGCGCGCGAGGGCCTGCGTGCATTGTGCAAACGATCTGGAACTAGTGTCAGAACTCATTGATCTCTCTGGGGGGAGCCGAAAGTGGCGGCGGCAATGATGTGGATCGAGGACCAAATCAAAAAAGATGGAAAAGACGCGTGGTGCGCCGTGGCGCGGAACGCTTTCCCGCTGTTGACTGAACGCTAGCGCCACTTGCTTGTCCCAGCCACGCTCCCCGGGCCTGCCGGCGGACCAGATCGGCCGCCAGCTCCGGCAGCCGGTCGTACCGACTGTAGGCCCAGCGGTATTCGATCGCCACGTTCCTGTCCTCGAATTTTGCAGCGTCGGAGAAGTAGCGCCTGTTTTTCGAGGTGCCCTTGAATTTGAGCCAGTCTCGACAGCGGCCAGAGACATAGCGCGAGCGCGCCGGCCAGCTTATTTTTTGGATTCCGCCTCCTCTGTGACTTACTTCACATTCGCATTCCCGCACCGGCCGCGTGGTCCTAGGTGGATGGGAGGCGAATCATGCGAAGCAGCACAACTGTCTTATCGTGCGGTTCTGTTTGGATTGACAGGCTCGATCCATGGCTGGGCCCCGACCGGAAGGGGACCGATGACTGTGCCGACGAGGTGACCTTGTCTCGCAAGGGGGCGAAGAGCCCAGCCTGCATTCCCGGTCTTCGTTCAACCGGAACGAAGGCGAAAACGCACACGGGCCGGTGCGCGATCTGGAGGCAGCAGCTCGAAGCGTGCAGGCGCGAACTTGCCGAGTCTCAGGAACACCTTGCCGAGGCGCTGGAGCAGCAGACGGCCACCTCCGAGGTGCTGCAAGTCATCAGCAGCTTCCCGGGCGATTTGGAGCCCGTGTTCCAATCGATGCTGGAGAACGCGACGCGCATCTGCGACGCTCAGTTCGGGAATTTGTATCTCTGCGAGGAAGACGCATTTCGCATCGTTGCGATGCACGGCGCGGCACCCGCGTATGCCGAGGCTCGCAAACACAATCCACTTGTTCGACCGCCCCCGGACTCGGCCCTTGGTCGTGTTGCCATCACGAAACAGCTGGCCCACATCGCCGACATCAAGACGACGCGGTCCTACATCGAGCGGGATCCATTTTTGATTCGTGGCGTCGACCTAGGCGGTTATCGGACGATAGTTGCCGTGCCGATGCTTAAAAATAAAGAGCTCATCGGCGCGATCCTAATATTCCGCCAGAAGGTCGAACCATTCAGCGACAAGCATATCGAGCTCCTGAGCAACTTCGCTAAGCAAGCCATCATCGCCATAGAGAACACGCGCCTGCTCAACGAGCTGCGCAAGTCGCTGCAGCAACAGACGGCGACCGCCGACGTGCTCAAGGTGATCAGCCGCTCGACCTTCGATCTGCAGGCGGTGCTCGACACGTTGGTTGAATCCGCGGTGCGGCTGTGCGACGCCGATATGGCGGCAATTCATCGCCGGAGAGGCTCAATCTACGAACATGCCGCAAGCCATTGGCTCACGCCCGCCCTCCGTGACCATATGACAAAGATCCAGTTCGAACCGGGTCGGGGCACGATCGCTGGGCGAACTGCGCTTGAACGCGACGTCATCCATGTAACTGACGTTCAGGATGACCCGGAATACACGTTGGGCGCTTCCGCAAGAGAGATGGGCGCCCGTACCATGCTCGGCGTTCCCTTGCTACGCGAAGGAAACCCGATCGGCATGATCGTGCTGATGCGCCGAGTGGTACGACGATTCAGCGACCGACAGATCGATCTCGCCACGACCTTCGCCGACCAGGCGGTGATCGCGATCGAGAATGTACGGCTGTTCTACGAGATCCAGGAGAAGAGCCGCCAGCTCGAGCTGGCAAGCCAGCACAAGTCGCAGTTCCTCGCCAGCATGAGCCACGAGCTGCGCACCCCGCTCAACGCCATCATCGGGCTCACCGAGATGATGTGTACTAACGCGGCGCGTTTCGGCACGGAGAAGGCGCAGGAACCGCTGCGCCGAGTGAATGCCGCCGGCACCCACCTGCTCGGCCTCATCAACGAGGTCTTGGACCTCTCGAAGATCGAGGCTGGCAAGCTCGAACTCAATCCCGAGCCTGTTAACTTGGCACAGCTTATCGATGAGGTGATCGCGACCGCAGGACAGCTCGCCGAGAAGAACCAGAACCGCCTCATTGTCGAAGCCCAAGAGAACGTGGGCGCGCTCAATGCGGATTCCATGCGACTCAAGCAGATACTACTCAATCTGCTGAGCAATGCCTGCAAGTTCACCAAAGAGGGCGAGGTCGCGCTCCGGGTGCGCAGGGTGGCGGACGGACGCGACTGGGTCGAGCTTGCGGTCGCGGATACCGGCATCGGCCTGACCGCCGAACAGCAGGCGAGACTGTTCCAAGAATTTACCCAGGCCGATTCCCTAACCGCGCGCCGTTACGGCGGGACGGGGCTCGGCCTTGCCCTCTCGCGCAAGCTCGCGCGCATGATGGGCGGAGATGTGACAGTGACGAGCGAGCCGGGCAAGGGTTCGGTCTTCACGGTGCGCCTACCTGGCAGCGCCGACAGCTAACCAAGGGGTAAAAATGGCTGCGGAGAGCGGTGCAGTCTGCTGCACTGCATATGTCGCTTCCTGGCACTTTTCTGCCGTGCCAACCGCGCCGAGCAATGTTGGCTTTTGGGAGAAGACCGGTCGACATATGCTCAATGCGAGTTCTTCGCATTTTGACCGACCCTGTGTGAAAACGCCTCTTTTGATGTGATTCTCGCGATATGATTCGCGGGAGGGTTGGATGAGGCGCTTCGTTGAAGGCACGGATCGCGGGCAGAGCACGCTGTTTCCTGAATGCCTGGAAGACTGGATCGGCGAGGACAATCCCGTTCGGGTGATCGACGTCTTTGCCGACGAACTCTATCTTGCCGAGCTTGGGTTCCGCAGGGTCGATCCCGAGGTAACCGGGCGGCCTTCGTATCATCCGTCGGTCCTGCTGAAGCTCTACATCTACGGCTATCTCAACCGGGTTCAGTCGAGCCGCCGGCTCGAGCGTGAGGCCGGACGCAACGTTGAGGTCATGTGGCTGACGGGTCGGCTCGTTCCCGACCACAAGACCATTGCCGATTTCCGTAGGGACAATGGTACTGCCATCCGCGAAGTGTGCGCACGCTTCATCGCGCTGTGCCGCACAATGGGCCTGCTCACGGAAGCCTGCGTCGCGATCGACGGCAGCAAGTTCAAGGCGGTGAACAACCGCGATAAGAACTTCACGCGCGCCAAGATGGACCGACGCATGGCGCAGATCAAGGAGAGCGTCGCGCGCTATCTGCAGCAGCTCGACACTGCCGACCGGCAGGAGCCGTCCGAGGCGCTCAAGACCAAGACGAGCCGCCTGAAAGAGAAGATCGAGAAGCTGAAGGAGGAGATGCAGCGTCTCGAGATTCTCAAGATGAAAATGCTCGCCACACCGGACCAGCAGATTTCGCTGACCGATCCCGATTCCCGCTCGATGGCGACGAGCGGCCGCGGTTCCGGCGTTGTCGGCTACAATGTCCAGGTCGCCGTCGACACCGAGCATCATCTGATCATCACGCATGAGGTGACCAACGTCGGTAACGACCGGTCGCAGCTTTCGCCCGTGGCCAAGCGGGCGAAGGCGACGCTGGAAGTGGAGAACCTCGATGCCGTCGCCGATCGCGGCTACTTCGACAGCGAGGAGATTCTGGCGTGCGAGGAAGCGGGCATCACGGTCACGCTGCCCAAGCCGATGACCTCGGGCATCAACGTCAGAGGGCGGTTCGGCAAACAGGACTTCCGTTACGTGGCGGAGCAGGACGTTTACACTTCGGACATTGGCCGCCCTCGCCAACGGCTGACAGGTTGTAAAATCGTTCCGTTACCTCCTGCACTGACCTTTGCCAGTTCTGTATCCTCCAACGCGATCCTGGCTGTGTCAAAGAATGCGGAAGGGGACTCTCAATGGATATGCCTCGCCGCCTTGGTGCTGAGTTCTTTGGAACGTTCTGGTTGACCTTTGCTGGTTGCGGTAGCGCTGTGCTCGCGGCTGGCTTTCCCGCCCTGGGCATTGGCTTTTTAGGGGTCAGTCTGGCGTTCGGCCTAACAGTCCTCACGATGGCGTATGCGGTCGGTCATGTATCCGGAGGGCATTTCAATTGTGCGGTCACAATTGGGCTCTGGGCTGGAGGCCGCTTCAAGGATCGTTGCGCAAGTGGCAGGGGCCATCGTTGCAGCGGCAGTTCTCTACGCGATTGCATCGGGAAGCCTGACTGGGTGGCAGGTGGATTTGCCTCCAATGGCTTTGGCGATCTCAGCCCCGGCAAATACGGACTTGTGTCGTGCCTCTTCAGCGAAGTCATCGCAACTTTTTTCTTTCTGTACGTGATCATGGGCACGACCTCAAAGGGAGCAGCGGTGGGATTTGCCGGCATTCCAATTGGACTATGCCTGACTCTGATCCACCTGTTTCTGATTCCGGTCACAAACGCGTCCGTCAACCCGGCTCGTAGTACTGGCCCCGCGCTGTTCGCCGGCGGTGCATACATCGGCTAGCTCTGGCTTTTCTGGCTTGCGCCGTGCCTCGGCGCGGCTCTTGCAGGCTTCGTCGGCCGATGGCAGCACGAGGTTGACACCCCATCGACGTGACGCATCACGCATAACAACGCGCCGTCGATGACATTCCTGCCGCGATTCTTCGCGGGCCGGACTTGTTCAGGACTTGGCGTGATGTCCGAAGTTGGCACATTTGAGACCTGAACTGATGCCGCGGGGATGTCTGCTCGCGGGGGTAATCCGGACATTAAGCTGACAAAACGGGAGGGCTGACTTTGACCCGCCGGGAATCACCGTGATGAAGTAAGTGAACTTTCCCATTTATTGCCAAATGGGATAGTCGGTGTGCCGTTCAAGAATGATCCGCGCCATGCGAATGAGCAGGGTCAGGAACGACAGGCGCGCCCGCTCGTCGTCGGCTGCTCCACTGAAACCGGATCGGACGCCGGAAAGGTGTTCTTGAGGGCTTCGTCGAGCGCATCCTCCTGGCGGCTCCGCTTGTCGCTATCGCCATCGTCTTGATGAGATTTGCGTTTCGGATCTGCCATCATTTCGGTTTCTCCGACCGCGCAAAGGGTTGGAAGCTAATGCGCCGGCAGAGGCGCCGGAGCTTCCATCGCGGCGACGCGGTCCTTCACCGACTTCTGCACCTTCTCGAAGGCACACACGCCGATCTGGCGCACACGCTCGCGCGAGACGCCGAACTCGTCGGCGAGCTCCTCGAGCGTGATCGGTTCGTCGGCGAGCCGGCGCGCCTCGAAGATGCGCCGCTCTCGGTCGTTGAGCGCAGAGAGTGCCTCACCGAGCGCCTTCCTGCGGTTGTCCGATTCCTCGCTCTCTGCCATCCGCGTCTCCTGGTCGGAGATGTCGTCGACGAGCCAGTCCTGCCACTCGCCGGAATGTCCGTCCTCGCGGATCGGGGCATTGAGCGACACGTCGCCGCCGAGCCGGCGGTTCATGCAGATCACGTCCGTTTGGGTGACGCCAAGTCGCCGGGCGATGATCTGCACCTGATCCGGTCGCATGTCACCCTCGTCGAGCACAGAAATCTTGTTCTTAACCTTGCGCAGGTTGAAGAACATCTTCTTCTGGTTTGCCGTGGTGCCCATCCTTACCAGGGACCACGAGCGCAGGATGTATTCGTGGATCGCAGCCTTGATCCACCATCTGGCATAGGTGGCGAGCCGGAAGCCCTTGTCCGGCTCGAAGCGCTTGACCGCCTGCATTAGTCCGACATTGCCCTCCGAGATCAATTCGGAGATCGGCAAGCCGTAGCCGCGATAGCCCGTGGCGATCCTGGCGACGAGGCGCAGATGACTGTTGACCAGCTTGTGCGCCGCCTCGTGGTCGCCGTGCTCGCGCCAGCGCTTGGCCAGCATGTGCTCTTCGTGCGGTTCCAGCATCGGGACCTGCCGGATTTCTTCCAGATAACGGGTGATGCCGGATTCGGCCGTCACCCTCTGATCCGCGGTCGCCAGCCAAACCATAATCTCCACCACATCGTACGCACGGGCGTCATTGCCGCCCAACTACTTTCGAAGAAAAATTATCTGCAGCTACCCCCATTGTCAATTTGGTTTCGAAACGCTATTATCTTCGAGAGGCGACCAGACCATGTCAGCACGCGAAACGGCAGAGCTCCTGCTGCTGGTGGGGCGGCTTGTGCAAGCTGAGGGCTATGACGGCGAACTCAGCCCCGCCCAATGGATGGCGCTCCGCTACTTCGCCCGCGCCAATCCGTTCTCCCAGACTCCGTCGGCATTTGCGGAGTTTCAAGCGACCACCCGTGGCACCGCTTCGCAGGCGATCAAGGCACTTGAGGCAGGTGGGTACTTGGTCCGACAGCGATCCAAGGCGGACAGGCGAAGCGTCAGTCTGCGACTGACGAACAAAGGTAAGAAAGCGCTTGCGCGCGATCCGTTCGAGGTTCTGGTGCGCGCCGTGGACTCGCTCGACGCGAAAGAGCGAACTGAGATGCACCACGCCTTGCACCAAGTGCTGACCACTGTGGCTGCGAGTGGAGCGCATCGGCGCTTCGGTGTTTGTCAGGATTGCATGTACCTCGGTGGAGAGATGCGCTGCAATCTGACAAGCGCAAACTCCTCAGCACTTGAATGCCTACTGCTCGGCGTGCCGATCCAGTCAGAGGACGCAGGTCTCCTCTGCGTCCATTTTCAGCCAACGAGCGAGCACCGCGATGGCAGACACCGATGAATTCACCACTGCGATCTGCTGAAAGGACGCTTGATTGACCTACGTCGTCAACGAGAGCTGTATTCGCTGCAAAACCATGGACTGCGTCGACGTGTGCCCCGTGGACTGCTTCTACGAGGGCGAGAACATGCTCGTCATCCACCCGGACGAATGCATCGATTGCGGGGTCTGCGAGCCGGAATGCCCGGTCGACGCGATCAAGCCCGACACCGAATCGGGACTTGAGAAATGGCTGTCGCTGAATGCGGAATACGCGAAAATCTGGCCAAATATTACCGTCAAGAAAGCGCCGCCGCCCGACTCTAAGGAGTGGGAGGGGAAGCCGGACAAACTCCAATACTTCTCAGCAAATCCCGGCGCGGGTGATTGAGGATAGCCGGCGGAGGCGGATAGCTCGGCCCCCTCTAAAGACGTTCCCAGCCAATGAAAAAAGTGTAAAATAGGAGTGCGAACCGGCTGTGAAATCCTTTCGTCGGGGAGCGGCGGCCTCGGCGTTCAGAAAGTCAACCTGCGGCTCACCGCCGGCTACGCATTAAATCCCCGTACAAGGTTGACGACCGCCGCGATGAACACTCATAGAGCCATCGTCCGCCCACGGTGATTTCCCGTCACGCGATCCATTGTCGGAAGCAAACTTTGTCGCAGCATGCGTGCTTGCCACGAAATCCGATTTCATTACGGGAACACAATCGGCCCACGCCGCTTAACACGCCACTGGGCGGCCCTAATTAACTTCTAATCCGATGTTGGGGCCGGTGGGGGTGCGGAGGCCGGGGCGGTCCATGGGGCCGCCCCTCTTACATTGGTCCTGGGCAGTGCAGCGCATTAGCCGCCCTTTCGACGCAAGCGTCGCCGTGGCGTAGCCGCTAGGGGCGCGAAATGAGGCACATGATGGGGGCTAGTCGTGTGTTTCATGGCCAGCGGTCATGTGAACCGCGCTAACAGGCCGAACACATGGGCGCACCGACCAATTCTGAATACGTAAAGAATGTCCTTGCCAACTCGAAGCCGTCCACACACGGGGGGAAAATCGGAAAACATCTGCTCACTTCGAGACTACCGGTTTTGAGACCCCGAAGCGGACCGCGGGGCCAATTTGCTTCAGTGTATGGGTGCCAACTGGCAGGCGCACAGCCGGGCCTTACTCCGCTTCGCTGGTCACGTTACCTCGCCGCCCATCATTGGCGGAACAACAGCGATGGTAAGAGCTTGTAGCGTGGAATCATCGCAGCGACCAAGCGGCTCGCGGAATTAACAACCAAAATTCGGTCATCGAACTTCACAAACTTATGGCCTGAACCAGCGGAATGTCCTGGCTGAGGCCGTTGGGCAAATCCTGCAACGGCACATTTCTTGGTAACGGCTCGGCGACAGCGGGCGCTGGCCCGGCGGCGACCGGCGCATCCGAAATACGCATCACAGCTTCGTAAATACGGCCACGTTGCTCGTCGCTGATTGCGAACTCGGGTATGGCATGCTTCGAAAAACTGATACTTTTGATGATCTCAGTTATCACGGAACGACCCACATAATTGACGTCATCGCGACTGCTGAAAGTCGGATGACCAGCCGTGGCAAAGGCCACGCAAGCCACGAGCGTGACTGTAACTATACCGCCATAGCGCGAGAAGACCATCACTCTCGCTCTACCTTTTATAAGATTGACAACGCAGATTATGGATGCGCCGCCATTGCGACAGGACAACGCAGAGCGGAGGTAACCGAGGGACGGAATGGAGGATTCACTGCGGGTGTAGCAGATTTGCCACAATAGGCCTTGCCACCAGCAGCTCTGGCCGGCGCGAGTAGCATGCGGCCATCGCTAGTGCATGTGTGCCGCTGCGAGACCAGAACTCTGCATGCCGCGAGGCGCCTGCTTGAACCCCGTCTTCGACTGAAAACGATTAGTACTTATTTGTTTGTCCACGCAGATCGCGCAATGTCAACAGTCGAAGCCGGTTCCTTGCCAGGCCTGTTCGAGGCAAGACCCCCGTGCGGGACGCGATTCTTCTTCATCCTCTCCTCTCGGCTGTAGTAGGACGTTGGGGTGCATCCAAGTTTGGCCTATCTTCTGTTCACGACCTCGACGCTGCTGGCGCTCGGCCTGGCTCCGGCTGCGGCCGGCCCCGAGGGCGGCACGGTCGTCGGCGGCGCGGCCGCGATTCAGGGCCAGGGCGGCGCTGCTGTCATCGTCAACCAGTCGACCCCCAGCGCGATCATCAACTGGAACACGTTCAACATCCGCGCCGGCGAGAGCGTGCGCTTCAATCAGCCTTCAAGCTCCTCGGTCGCGCTCAACCGAGTCACCGGCGGCCTCGGGCCGTCGCAGATCATGGGCACGCTGACTGCCAACGGCCGCATCTTTCTCGTCAACCGCGACGGAATCCTGTTCGGCCCCGGCGCCGTGATCAACACGGCGGGCTTCCTGGCCAGCACCAACGACATCAGGAACGCCGACTTCATGGCCGGCAAGTACAACTTCAACATTCCGGGCCGGCCGGATGCGTCGATCGTCAACAAGGGGACGATCACGGCCGCGAGCGGCGGCTTTGCCGCGCTGGTCGCGCCGGGGGTGCGCAACTCCGGCACCATCACCGCCACCCTCGGCACGGTTGCGCTCGCCTCGGGCAACAGCTTCACCCTCGACATGTACGGCGACAAGCTGATCACGCTCGCGGTGGGCGACCAGATCGCGTCCAAGGTCATCGACGTCGCCAGCGGCCGGCCGCTCAAATCGTTGGTCAGCAACACGAGGAACGGCACGCTCAGCGCCAACGGCGGCCGCGTCGAGCTCACCGCCGCCGCCGCACGGGCCGTGGTCGACTCGGTCATCAACACCAGAGGCGTGATCCGGGCCGACTCCATCGGGCACCGCAACGGCATGATCGTGCTTGCCGCCGCCACCGGCGCCAGCAAGCCCGCGGGCGCCCCGGCACAGACGATCAAAATCTCCGGCACGCTCTCGGCGGCAGGCAAGGACCGGGGCACCAGGGGCGGCACGATCGTCGTGAGCGGCGAGCACATCAAGCTCAAGCAAGCCAACCTCGACGCGTCCGGCCGTCGCGGCGGCGGCAAGGTCATGATCGGCGGCGACTGGGGCGGCGGCAATCCGAACAAGAGCCTCGTCAAGAACAACCAGAGCGCCACGCTCGAAGATTACGCGATCGGCACCGCCGCCACTGTGAACATCGATGGGCGAACGACCATCAATGCATCGGCCACCAGACGCGGAGACGGCGGCAAGGTGGTGATCTGGTCCGACACTCAGACCACATTTGCCGGAACGATTCTGGCCCGCGGCGGCACGCAAGGCGGCGACGGCGGTTTCGTGGAGACGTCGAGCCACGGCCAGCTTTCCTTCACTGGCAACGTCAATGCTGGCGCGCCGCGGGGCAGGGCGGGCACGCTGCTACTCGATCCGCAGGACATCGTGATCGATTCAAGAACGGCCGATGCCATCGGCACCTCTCTTGCAAACAACGACGTGACCTTGACCACGGACCCGACGGTTCAGGGAAATGGAAACATCGAACTCAGCGGGGGCGCGCACGTCACCTGGAACGCCGGTACCACCCTGACGCTGAATGCCTTCAACAACATCATTTTTGAATTGGGCAGCAGCGTAACAAACACTGGCTCGGGCAGCTTGGTCCTACGCGCGGACAACACGGGAACTGGAGCAGGAACAGTCGTCTTCAGTCCCGGTAGCCGCGTCGATTTTGGAAGCAGCACTGGGGCTATCTCGATCTTTTATAACCCTTCGGGTGAAGGCAACAAATACGACAATCCAACGCCTTTCCTTTGTTCAGGATCGTGTTCCAGCGGCGTTCTCGCGCAGGCATCGCAACTGACAGCCTACATGCTCGTCAACACGGCTGCCGATCTGCAAGCTATAACCACGTCGACCATTAGACCAAATGCATACGCGCTTGGCAGGAACATCAATGCAAGCTCGATTGCGAACTTTGCGCCGATCGGCAACGGAGCGTCCTCGTTTAATACCATTCTCGACGGCCAGGGTTTCACGATCAGCAATCTGACGATCGCGCCATCGGACTCCACAACCAGAAACATCGGCCTGTTCGGCAGCATCGGCGCTACTGGCATCGTGCGCAATCTCAACCTGACCGATGTCAGGGTGAGCGCCAATCCGAACGTCCCATCGCAATGGGTCGGCACCGTTGCGGGCACCAATGCAGGGCAAATCATCAATGTATCGGTCACCCAGCCGAATAGCCACGTAAGCGGCTTCGTCAACGGCGTGGGAATAGTTGGTGTCGGCGCCGGCGGGCTCGTGGGTCAGAACAGCGGCGTCATCGCCGGTTCCAGCTCGGCCGCCACTGTCAGCGTCGGAGATTCCAATTCCACGACCGCCTCGAATATAGCGGGCGGACTAGTTGCCACCAATCTTGGGACGATCACGGGATCGTCGGCGAGCGGCAACGTCACCGTCGGCGCCGCGGGCGTCGCGGGCGGATTTGCCGGCACCGGCAACGGCGCGTTCGTCGCCAACAACGCCACCGGTGCAGTAAGCGGCGGCAACAACAGCGTGCTCGGCGGCTTCATCGGTGTCTTTAGCTTTGCAGGCGGTCCTGCACTCATTCAGCAATCCACCGCTTCCGGCCCGGTCACCGGCACCGGGGCGACCAGCACCGTCGGCGGATTTGCCGGCCTCACCAGCGGCACGATCACGGCGTCGAGCGCGTCCGGTCCAGTCAGCGGCATCAGCGACAGCTATCTCGGCGGGTTCGCCGGGGTGAATCTCGGTGCGATCCAGGCGTCGTCCACCGCGCCGTCCTCGACCGTCACCGGCACCGGCGACCGCAACATCATCGGCGGATTCGTCGGCGCCAATTTCGGCAGCATCGATTCGTCCACGTCAGCCGGCAACGCGAGCGGCAATACCAACAGCGCGGTCGGCGGCTTCGCCGGCACCAACGCCACCTTCATCAATTTCAACGCCGGGTCGGTTCCGAACTCGAGTTTCCCGGTCGGCTCTATCACCAATTCCTTCGCCACCGGCACCGCGACAGGCGGTTCCGGCAGCACGGTCAGCACGTTCGTCGCATTGAGCAACCCGACCTCCGCGTCCAATCTGCCGCCGTTCCCCTCGATCCTCGGCGGCTGCAGCGATCCGACCTGCGTGTTCGTAGATACCGGGCAGCTGCCGCCACCCGGATCGCAGCCCCAGCCGTCACCCGAGCCGTTTCCGCAGCCGTCACCCTCACCGTTGCTGCCGGTCTCGCCCGATTTCTTCGCGTCGCTGCCTGTGCAGTCGCAGATCATCAGCAATCTCGTCCAGAACACGCAGCTCGTCGCGCTCTCGCCCGATTTCTTCGCGTCGCTGCCTGTGCAGTCGCTGATCATCAGCAATCTCGTCCAGAACGCACAGCTCGTCGCACTCAACACCACCGGCAATCCGCCGCTGGTCGACAACATCCAGGGCGGCATCAACCTGCCGCCGCAGCCACCGGTGCCGACGCCGACGCCAGGCACCGCCGCCGCCGGGCGGCAGATCCTGCCGGGTCTCGACCGCCGCATCGTCGATATTCCGCCCGTCGGCGAGACCCGCATGATTGCGGACGAGGTGGTGGTGCAGATCGCCGCCAGCCTGGACCGGCTGCAGGCGGCAATCCGCAGCCTGGGGCTGACCGTCGTTGAGTTGCAGGCTCTCACCAGCACGGGATCGATCGCAGTGCGCCTGCGCATCACCGACGGACGCAGCCCGGCCGACGCCATCCGCTCCCTCGCCCGGGTCGGCATGGCCGCGATTGTGCAGCCGAACTACGTCTACAGCCTGCAGCAGCCGGCCCCCGATCCGGCGCCCGCCTCGCGCGGCGACACCGGCCAACAGGGCGATCCTGCCCAGTACATTCTCGAGAAGCTCAAGATCTCCGACGTGCACCGCGTGGTGCGCGGGACCAACGTGCTGATCGCCGTGATCGATTCGGAGATCGACGCTGCGCATCCCGATCTCGAAGGGGTGATCGCCAAGCGCTTCAGCGCCGTCGGCGCGCAGGAGAAGCCGCACCCGCACGGCACCGGCATGGCCGGCGCCATCGGCTCCCACCAGCGCCTGATCGGAACCGCGCCCGCCGCACGCATCCTGGCGGTGCACGCGTTCTCCACCAATGCGGCCAACGCCGAAAGCACCACCTTCAATATCCTCAAGGGCATGGACTGGTCGGTGAACCAGGGCGTGCGCATCATCAATATGAGCTTCGCCGGTCCGAAGGACCCCTCGCTCGAACGCGCGCTCAAACTCGCCTATGACCGGGGCATCGTGCTGATCGCCGCGGCCGGCAATGCCGGCCCGAAATCGCCCCCGCTCTTCCCCGGCGCCGATCCCAACGTGATCGCGGTGACGGCGACCGACGTCGAGGACAAGCTGTTCAGCGGCGCCAACCGCGGCAAGTACATCTCGGTTGCGGCACCCGGCGTCGACATCTTGGTGCCGGCGCCGGAGAACAGCTACCAGCTCACGACCGGCACCTCGGTTGCGGCCGCCGAGGTCAGCGGCATCGTGGCGCTCCTGCTCGAGCGCAATCCCAAGCTCACCCCGGCCGACATCCGCCGCATCCTGACCTCGAGCGCCAAGCGGCTCGGCACCGGCGACCGCGACGACAATTTCGGCTCCGGCCTGATCGATCCGCTCAAGGCGCTGCAGTCGACCGATCCGCGCACCGTCACCACCACGCCGCCGCCGGTGAGGCAGCGATGACACCAGGTCGGCGCCCGCATCTGCAACGGCCTGGGCATCATGCGCGCGTGCCTTGAGACGCAGAAGCTAGAGCAACTCGAAGCCCGCATGGACCAGATTGCCGGCCGGGTTGCCCATGAGAGGAAGGGCGCTGCGCACGAGAGGACCAGCACCCATGAAGCCCAGCGCCTTTCGCATTGAGCGTCTGCTAGAGACGGCGTGCGTTCATCACGCTGCTCGGCGGCGCGGCTGTGACTGGCCGCTGTCGGCGCGCGCGCAGCAGCCGAGGCCGGGGATCGGCTACCTCGACAGTCAGTCGCCTGACATAATCGCCGCCATTTTGCTGCGCCCCTTTTTGGCAGGGCCTCAAAAACGCTGGCTAGGTCGAGGGCGAGGACGTAGCGATCGAATACCGCTGGGCTGATAATCAAATTGATCGACTACCGGAACTCGCGGCTGGAGTTCGCTCGCCTTCAAGGACCGGGACCGGGCAGTCTTTCAGTTTCGTTCTCAGGTTCTTTTTCTTTTTCGGTCTCGTCTGTGTTCGGTTTTCCTTCGATGCGAAGTTTTCCATTGACGATGGAGAGGCGCAGGTTGGTCTCCCAGCCGTCGCCCTTGTATCCGCAAGTGAACTTCAGTTGGGCTGCCGTCTTGTCGCTAACGGCTTCGAGCAGCTTGCAGCGGCTTTCTGAGGCCTCAAAGCCATCGGCGGTGATGAACATGACGACATCGCCCGATTGGCGGGGGCAGTATTTGGAGCGCACCCGCTTAAGCGGCCTGTTAGGCGGATTGTCGGGATCATTGCCATCACCGCACCACAAGCCGTGAAACTGAGCTGGTATTTTGTTATTGCCTGCGAGGGCGACAGAAGCCAGCGCGGCAGCGACGATGGCCAGTACGGCGACGGCGGTCTTCATTGGCGTCTCGCTTCTATCGGCCTGCTCCTATCCCTCAGCTTAGCGGCGCGGCGTAGAGGCGTTGATGCGGGTCGGCCAGCCTGGGCCGGTTGAGCGGAAGGGGATTTGCGGAGGCGGCCGGGCCCCTCGGATGATCGGCTTCGACGGCAAGGAGCGGCCGCCGGTCGGGAGCATTACATGGCGGGCGGGTTAACAGATCGTTGCGTTGGCGCCTGCTTGCCTCTCAGCGGTCTTGCGGAGGCAACTGGATGGGGCGGGAGCTTGAGCTGGCTGGGAAGTACGTCTCGCGTGTGCGCCAGGGTCCGGTGGCAAGGAGCACGCCGATCAAGACGATGATAGCAGCGGCAGTGGCGACGACGGCGGCGAGATGAGAGTTGTTCATCCGCTGCTTACCACCGATACCGGAACGTCCCCGTGCCGGCGTAGGTGGTCGAGTGCGAGGCGAACTCGCCGTCGAACTTGGCGAGCAGCGTGACCCCATTGGCGAGGCGAAGCTCTCCGCCTGCCGATGCGAGCGCCGCATCCTTCGCTGGGAACGCGCCGTTGACGATGAAGGTCGCGCCGGGAAGCGCCTGGAACAGCGGCGTCAGCGTCGGGTCGCTGACCCAATCGTGCGCCCATGCGACCCGCCCTCGCAGGGCCAGCACCGCGTTGGAGTAGACCGCCAGCACCCGGTCGAAGCGGGCGCCCAACTCGCTTCTGGTGTCGGTCGCGTCACGGCCATTCAACGTGAGCGCAAAGCCGTTGGGGATCAACCCCGTCTCGGTGTAGCCCGGCGTGTGAAAATTCTGCGCCTGGATCGCAGCGTAGGGCGTGATCCCAAGGTAGGGCGTAGCGAAACGATAGCCGCCTTCCAGCCGCCCGCCGTAGCTCTGCGCGTCGAAGTTGGCGGTCAGGTGATCGCCGACGGCGGAGCGGTCGGTCGACATCCAGTGATTCGCAAAGGCGAAGGCTGCGGCGAGATAAGCCGGGCCGTATTTGGTGGCGCCGTAGACGCCGGCCTGGAAGGCATCGCTTTTGCCTCCGCCAAGCCCTTGGGACAGGCTCCAGTCAGTGCCGCCGCCGGCAAACGCGAGACCCACCACGGTATCGGGCGTGAGGCGATAATCGAAACCGCCGGCGAAGCCGACTGTGCGCGCGGATAAGTCATGGCTGCCGATCACGGCGACGTCGCCGGTGGTACGGTTGCTGCCGCCATAAGCGCCACCCCACACCGTCCAGCGCGGCTCATAGACCGGCACCGGCGCTCGCGGTCCTTTCAACACCGAGGCATAGGCCAGCGCGATGTCAGGTGGGGTGCTGTCCCGCTCGGGGGCAAACCCAAGCGCCGGGTGATCTGCCCCACCCACGCCACTGCGCCCATCGACGAAGGGATCGAGCATGAGGTTGAGAAACTGGTCCCCGAGCTGGAAGCCGACCCGCTGCGCGCCAGTGGCGGCCTCGCCTGAGAGTTGGTCCAGGGCATTGGTGAGATTGTTACCGGTGAGGCCAAAGAGCGGAACGAATGCCGGCGGCAGCGCGCCGCCGTTGTTGAAGAAGTTGTCGATCGCATGGCCGACGTTGAGCTGGTTGACGGTGAAAGTCGGCAGCGGTGGCCCAGACTGCTGTCCCGGCAAAGGCGGCAGCCCCGGCGCAGACGGCTGTCCCGGCAAAGGCGCCAGCCCCGGTACGGGCGGAATCGGCGCCGTAGGCCGCCCAGGCTCGGGAACGAGCTGTGCCCTCAGGTTGAGCACTGCGGTATTGCCGGTGTAGCTCAGGCTGGTTTGGAAGCCGGCCGGCAAGCCAGCGGTGGCAAGTGCGTTAAACGTCCCGGCGACCCCGCCGGCGGCTGTCAAAATGGTGTAGCTGCTTGAGAGATAGCTACCCGGCAAGAAGACGGCTCCCACCGTCCCCGCAAGGGAGGCAATGCCGGTCACGTTTGTCGTAGCGGCCGCCGCAGGATTGACCTGCACGATGTACAGCGCACCGGACTGGAACGCGAGATTGCCCGCGACGGTCATTGTGCCGGGCGTTCCCACCGGACCAGGGACAAGGAAGCCACCGCTGTTGACGACGGTCGAGCCCACGGTGCCGCTGCCAGAAAGTGCGGCGCCGCTGTTCACCGTCGTCAGGCTGGATGGCGCGATCGAGCCGTCGACGATCAGCGCGCCGGCATTCACCGTTGTCGGCCCGGTATACGTGTTGACGCCCGAGAGGGTCATCACCCCGGTGCCGGTCTTGACCAGCGAGCCGCCGGCGCCGATGATCACACCGCTGACGTTGGTCGATAGATCGTTGCTGCCAACTGTCAGTGTTTTGCCGGGAAGTATGTAATTGCCGGCGCCCGCGATCGATCCGGCTGTGATCTGATTGTCGCCATTCGGCCCCGCCGTGAACTCAAAAATGACGGACGCCCCAGCGTTGGTGATCAATTGCGCGTTGCCGCCGGTGCTGTTGTCCGAAAACTGCGTCAGAGCATTCGTGGTGATGGTGGCGTTGCCAGCCGTGCTTGTGTTCGTGAAAAATAACCTAAAGTTGTTCGCGATCGTAGCGTCGCCCGCCGAGCTGGTGCCAGCAAAAGTCACGGTGCCGCTGTTGGTGATTGTGGTGGCGGCAGTGCCCGCTGTGCTGTTGTTAGTGAACACCAAATTGCTTAGGGGCAAAGCGGTAATTTGCACGCCGTTCCCAGCAAAGTTGGAGATGCCTGCGCCGGTAAATGTCAGGCTGCTCAAGGGAGCAAGACTGAACGAATAGTCCGACGCAAAGGCATTGTTGAAGAGAAATCCGCCGACGCTGTTTGCGGCACCCGAGTTGAACGTCAGGTTGGTGATCGTGGACAACCCGAAGAACGCGGTACCGGTCCCGGTCGGCACCGCGGCAGGGCTCCAGTTGCCGGCGGTGTTGAAATCTCCCGAGACGGGAGTGAGCCGCCAGTTCGCATCCTGCGCCTGAGCCGGCATCGCCGCGAGCAACGCCATCACCGCAGTGGTCGTCAGCAAATGTGTGCGCATTTCGCTGCCCCCCGGCTGAACGCATTCGCACTTCGAGCAAGCCTTTCGTTGCCTGAAGATTGGAGTCAAAGCGTTTCGGGCTGGGCCGCGCCGAATTTTGATAGCTGTGGTTTCTCTGCAGCACTTTTTGAGCCCGCTGTTGATGACACATAACCAGCGCCGATGCTCGATTGCATCGATGCAAAAGTCGCCGTGCAACGTGTCAATCTATTCGATCACCTACCGGCGCGGGCGAGCTGCTGATGTTGATTCTCAAGTTCGGCCTACATCCCTGACATGTCATGGCAGGATTCCAAGCGCGCTGGTGATGGGGGTTAATTGACCGCATCGTGAGAAGTGCCATAACCGGAAGTCGACGACGCTGGGGGTAACCAAATTGCAGCGCAAGCGCGGCGATGCGGGCGAAAGAGGGCCGCAGGGCGATCGGGGTCCTGCTGGCGTCGCCGGTCCGCCGGGAAAAGACACCGCGACGGTTGTCCGTTGGGACCTCGACCGCGCAGCCTACACCGTGACGCCGGTGATGAGCGACGGCACCAGTAGTCCGCCGCTGAACTTGCGCGGGCTGTTTGAGCAGTTCTTGCACGAAGTAGGATAGCTCGGTGGGCCCATGAGCGATCTCGAAAGTCGCTGTGAAAACTGCGAGCGGGATATAGAGCAGTTGCGGAGTGAGGTCGCCGAGGTGATGGAGGTTGTCGGGGGACTGCTTGCGCGAGTTGATGAAGTCCTCACCAAAGTTGAAATCTGTAATCGGCAGTTATTCGCTGATTTGCAGGCGCAAACGGACGCGGGCTTTGCGAGCCTCCAGGCGCGTATTGACGCTCTGCCGCTGCCTCTCTCTGAGCACAAAAAAGATGAACCACCGAAACTGAATTGAGTCGCCAAGAGCGCTGGGGCGCCAACGAGCGCGAGCGCGACGACGAGGTCACCGAGCTACCCAACCCCTTGCCGCCCCGCCGCACGATCAATTGACCTTCTTAGATCGCCTGCCGCCGGCGGCGAGGTAGCGCACCGCGCTCTCGAGCGCAGCCTTGGCGACGCCCATGATGTTGTAGTTCTTCACCACCATCTGGCTGCCGTAATAGGTCATGGTGAACAGCGTGCCGCCCTTGCGCATCAGCGGCTCCGCCAGATGCGCCATGCGTATGAACGTCCAGCACGACACATCCATGGTGGTCAGAAAGCCCTCGCGCGAAACGTCGACGACCCGCCCCTGCAGCGCTTCCTTGGGGGAGAACGCGATGGAGTGTACGACGAAGTCGAGCCTGCCCCAGTCCTTGGCGATGCGTTCGAACACCGCCTCCATCTGACCCGGCCTGCTCACGTCGAGCGGCATCACGATCGGGGCTTCAAGCTCGCGGGCGAGCGGCTCGACGTATTTCCTGGCCTTGTCGTTGAGATAGGTCACGGCGAGCTCGGCGCCGAACGCGCGGAACGCCTTGGCACACCCCCAGGCGATCGACTGATCGTTGGCGATGCCGACGACGAGGCCTCTCTTGCCCTCGAGCAGTTTAGCTCTTGCAGCCGGGATCATCGCACCCCTCTTGTTCTCGCGCTTTAGGTGGACGCTGCGGTGTGGCCGGCCCTGACACCCTGCTCAGGAACGCGGTCCGGCAACCAATCGGCACGTCGGCAGCAACGGGACTGAATCAGCGAGGACTTGAAGCCGCAATGACTCGCTCTAGTCGGTGCTGAACGGCCCGACCGGCACGCTGCCTCTTTCCTCCGGAGGCAGAGTGCTTATGGCGAGTTCCAGGCGGCGCGCCTCGTCATCCAGGCCAATCCAGCGCAGCTTGCGGATCAGTTCCTCCCACTCCCGGGATGATCTTCGATCGATGGACTTTGCTTCGTTTTCGCGCGCCCGCTCCATGAGAGTCTCCTGTTGCGCACGGATCGGCTCGAGGTCAGTGCACAAATGCAACTTTACGGCGGCTGATCTGCAAGACGACGGATTCGTTCAGGTACTGCCGGTCGGCCACCCGTTGGGCAGCGGCCGGGAGAACCGTTGCTCTTTTGACACTCCGCAGACATCCGGCGCCCGTCTTCGGCTGCCATCTGCATTCGGTGCGTCACGTACTCGTGATACGTCCCAATCGCTTCCGGAAGGAAACGGGTTACCGACAGCTTGGCGGCCAGCTCGGTCCACAGGTCTACTTCTTCGCCAAGCAGGCCGTCATCGCCATCGAGAACACGCGGCTGCTCAATGAGCTGCGCCAGCGCACTGACGACCTCGCCGAATCGTTGCAGCAGCAGACCGCCACCGCCAACTTGCTCGAAGTGATCAGCCGCTCGGCCTTCGATCTGCAGCCGGTATTTGAGACCATAGCCGAGAGTGCGGTGCGCCTTTGCGAGGCTCGGCTCGCTTTTATCTACCGCTTCGACGGCGAGGTCCTCCGAATGGTGGCGGACTACGCCACACCTGCGGAATTCAGGAAATGGATGGCGGACCATCCGATCAGGCCCGGCCGCGACAGCGCAACAGGCCGTGCCGCGCTCGAGCGCCGCACGATCCACATTCACGATGTACGGGCCGACCCCGAATATTCCTTCGGGGCGAAGGATGTCGAAGCGTTCCGGACCGTTCTCACGGTCCCGATGCTCAAGGCCGATGATCTGTTCGGCGTCATCCTGACATATCGCTTGGAGGTGAGGCCTTTTACCGAGAAGCAGATCGCGCTGCTCGAGACTTTCGCCGACCAAGCGGTGATTGCGATTGAGAACGTGCGGCTGTTCGACGAGGTGCAGGCGCGCACGCGCGAACTGTCGGAGGCCCTGGAGCAGCAGACCGCGACCGCCGACGTGCTCAAGGTCATCAGCCGATCGACTTTCGATCTTAAGTCGGTGCTGCAAACGCTTGTCGAATCAGCAGCCCGCCTTTGCGACGCCAACAATGCCGGAATTACTCGGCAGACGGATGGGAAGTTCTTTCATGCCGAGACTTACGGGCACTCGCCTGAATTTACTAAATTCATACAGAATTTGCCCGTTGAGCCTGCGCGTGGGACAGCGACCGGACGGGCTTTGCTAGAAGGCAAGGTGATCCATATTCCGGACGTGCAGACCGACGTGGAATACGAGTGGATGGTGGCGCAAAAGTTAGGCGGTTATCGCACCGTGCTCGGCGTTCCAATGTTGCGTGAGAACGTCACGATCGGCGTCTTGACGCTGTCGCGCGCTGAGGTGAGGCCGTTCACTGAAAAGGAGATGGAGCTTGTCACCACCTTCGCCGACCAAGCGGCGATCGCGATCGAGAATACCCGACTGTTCGACGAGATTCAGGATAAGAACCGACAGCTGCAACAGGCGAGCGAGAACAAGTCACAATTCGTTTCTAGCATGAGCCACGAGCTACGCACGCCGCTCAACGCAATTATCGGGCTTACCGAAATGATGGTCACCAACGCAGCGCGCTTCGGCACGGAAAAGGCGCTTGAGCCGCTGCAGCGCGTGAACCGCGCCGGGACGCACCTGCTTGGCCTCATCAATCAGGTCCTCGATCTGTCGAAGATCGAGGCGGGAAAACTTGAGCTCAATCCCCAGATCGTGCAACTCGCACGGCTGATGGACGAGGTCATCGGTACCGCGCGCCAGCTTGCCGACCAGAACAAGAACCGTCTCACGGCTGAGGCCCCAGACGACCTTGGCTCGCTGACCGTCGACCCGATGCGATTACGGCAAATCCTGTTCAATCTATTGAGCAACGCCTGCAAGTTCACAAAGGAAGGCGAGGTCAAGCTCAAGGCGCGAAGGCTCGTCGATGGACGCGATTGGATCGAGCTTGCCGTTTCAGACACCGGCATCGGCATCACCCCGGAGCAGCAGGCGAAACTGTTTGAGGAAGTCAGTCAGGCCGATGCCACGACCGCGCAACGCTTCGGCGGCACCGGCCTTGGTCTTGCCATCACCCGGAAGCTCGCGCGCATGATGGGCGGCGATGTGACGGTGATGAGCGAGCTAAGCAAGGGCTCGGTGTTCACGGTGCGCTTGCCAAGCTAGGGCAATACGCAAATAACCTTTTGATCAGGCCGCGCTCATCTAGCGATGTACAAGTGCGCGGCCTACGTCGGCGACATATCAGAGCGAGCGAGCCTAACGAGCGCCTCAGGCAGCACGTTTTTCAAAACGCGCAGGCGCGTCTGTGCTTGGCGACGTCTCTTGCGTCGGTGCGGGCAGCGCGGCCGCGTCAAGCCATGCGCGGACCATCTGGAGTAAAATCAGCCGGTAACCCGGGTCGCCGATCCGATCGACGGCCCCTCTGTATTGCTTAGTGTTTAGTTCATACAAATCAGACAGGGATGTCATCGTTGGCCTCTCTCAACAGGCGCGGGGACGCTTCCTGACTATTTGATACGATCTCATCTCGGGTAAGCGTGAGGTGCATCACTTTGCCAACGAATTTCGTGGACGCGCTCATCTAGCGATGTATGAGTGCGCGGCCTACATTCCTGACATGTCATGCGAGGATTCCAAGCGCGCGCGTCATCGTCAGCGGCAGGCCCGCTACGAGGCCCGCCAGCGCGCTGGCGTGGCATTGTATCGTGTCCCTCTAGGGTCGCTAGAAATCGACGCGCTGGTCGCCTTGGATGGCTCCGGGAAGGCACAGAATCGACCGCGACCGTGTCGGCGAGGCGGTGGCGGAGGCCAAGCGGCTCGTCTCGAGGCGGACAAGCCGTTTTCGATTGATCATCCCTTCGGTAGATAAGGAATTGTCCCCGCCAGATCGGTGTCGTCGATTAGCTGGAAACGGCTTTCGCTTCCACCCTTGCGGGCCGCGGCGTGAGGAGCGTATTCCGGATCGGTGACAAAGGCCTCGGCTGCTTCCGCGGATGGAAACTGCACAAGTGCGATAAGGGTGGTATCCAGAGGGTTGCCCTCCAGCGTCTTCACGTTCCCGCTGCGTGACAGGTACTTGCCGCCGTGTTTGTGCACAATGTCGTGCACCGAAGCCGCGTACGCAGGCACCCATCCATCGTCAGTCATCTTGACGTCTGCGATCAAGTAAACCGTCATTGTTAGCTCCTGTAGTCGGTGAGGATAGTCACTTGGCGAGTGCGCCTGCCGTCCGCCTCCGTGATCCGCACCCGCGCGAGCAATCGTCCGCGGCCCTATCACGATGCACTCGGCAACGCGCGGGCCGAGGTCGGACCGAAATTGCGCTACGGCACGGGGGTGACAGCAGGCTTGCCCTTCTCAACAACGAGCGTCGCAAGGAATTTCAACGGGACGGTGCTGTCGTTGATGCCGACGTGTATCGCGGCAGCATCAACATAGAACGCCTCTCCCGCTTTATAGGCGGTCGTCGGGCGACCTTCATGTTCAAGGGTCAGCGTTCCTTCCAAGACGTAGCCTGACAACGGACCGGGATGTGTGTGCCTGACCTCGCGTGCGCCCGGCGCGAACTCCAAAACGTTGATGATCGTCTGGTAGCCGGGCGGTCCGTCCTGCTGAAGCAGAGACTTGCGCTGGATCCCGGGTTGCTGCGCGTGAGCCCATGTAGCGCTCGCCAAAAGGATCGCCCCGAGCGCCGTTACCGCGCGACACGCCATGACCGCCCTCCGATATTCCTCAAGGGAAGCGTAGGCCGAAGAATGTGGGGCGTGCAACGCTCGGTGCGGCCGTCCAGGCAGGTGGCGAGCAGTCCGCGCGCGCCCACGCGGTCGGGCTTGAGGTCGCGTCTTCGGCGGCGTTGATCGCGAGGTGACTAGCGCGAAAACCGGGCTCAACTTGCTCGTCGGGACACTATTGGGACACTCGTGGCTCTTTCCATTGATATAATTGCACTATTTCCGCACACAGCATTGCTACGGTGGAGCGCCGAGAGGCGAGCGCACCGATCGCAAGGTGCGCGCCGCGCCTGACCCGCGCGGCACAACAACAAGGAACACGCGCCTGTCGGCGCTCCGCCGCCCCCTCGGGGGTGGCTGATGAAGGAAGAAGGTTCGGGACCCGGGGCGCGATGTGCGAGGCGCTGCGGGGACGGAGAGTTGCAGTTCGATGCGGGTGCCGGCGGCAAGTTACGTCCGGTGCACGAGAGGTGGCTGTTTGACAGTGTGAATAGGAATCAGGCGACAATCCCGGAGGGCTTCACGCCCTGGGGGCGATGTCGCACGTGCATAGTTGGTCGTGTCCCGGGCGCAGCGCAGCACGAAGTGATGCGCTGCAGAACCGGGACCGTTACGCACACCGTCTCTTGGAACGGTCCCGGCTCAGCGGTGCACCGCTGCGCGCGGCAACGCATCCGGGACACGGCGCTTACGCGAATGGCGCGCCGTCACCGCTTCGCAAACTTTGCGAATTCCTTCGCCACCCGCTCGTACACCGGACGTTTGAACGGGATGATCAGGTGTGGGACGTTGTTGAGCGGTTCCCAGCGCCACTCAACGAATTCCGGATCATGACCGCCGCCGGGATGGGCGATGTCGATCTCGCTATCGTCGCCGGTAAAGCGCAGCGCATACCATTTCTGGCATTGCCCGCGATATTTGCCCTTCCAGGCCTGGCCGACGATCGCGCGTGGAATATCGTAGCAGAGCTGCTCGTCGACTTCCGCGAGCTTCTCGACCGAGCGGATGTTGGTCTCCTCGTGGAGCTCGCGCAGCGCGGCCGGCCATGGATCCTCGCCGCGATCGATGCCCCCTTGCGGCATCTGCCACGCGTGGACCTCGTCCACGTGCTCGGGCCCGTTGATACGGCGGCCGATGAAGACCCGGCCGTCGCCGTTGAAGACCGCCATGCCGACGCAGGGCCGGTAAGGCAAGGATTCGAAAGGGGGCATCGGATCGTCCATTTGCTTGCGTGATGGTCGCATCCATAGCCGTTGCCGCGGCCGCAATCGAGAGCATGACCGCCGCAAAAGAAATGGGGCGGCCCGCGGGCCGCCCCATGCATCGATCGGTATTCGCGCGGCGCTTAGTTCGGCACCGCCGTCTTCGGATTCGGCGGGTAGGCCGAGTTCTTCTGCACGCCGCGGATGAGATCGAGCGCGGTGTGGAGCGCCTTGTCATCCTTCGGATCCGGCGGGATGTAGGACTGTGAGCCGGTCTGCTCGTCGCCCTCAGCCTTGAGATGCCCGCGCAGCGAAGCCTCGCCGCGGGTATCGGTGCGCGTCTTGAGCTCGTCGGGGACCTCCTGCAGCACCTCGATGTCGGGCGAGATACCCTTCGCCTGGATCGAGCGGCCGGACGGGGTGAAGTAGCGCGCCGTGGTCAGCCGCAGCGCGCCGTTGCCCGAGCCGAGCGGAATGATGGTCTGCACCGAGCCCTTGCCGAACGAGCGCGTGCCGATCACGGTCGCGCGGCGGTGATCCTGCAGCGCGCCGGCAACGATTTCGGATGCCGAGGCAGAGCCGCCGTTGATCAGCACGATGATCGGCTTGGTGCGGGTGAGGTCGCCCGAGCGCGCATTGAAACGCTGGGTTTCCTCGGCGTTGCGTCCGCGGGTCGAGACGATCTCGCCCTTTTCCAGGAACGCATCGGACACCGAGATCGCCTGATCGAGCAATCCGCCGGGATTGTTGCGCAAGTCGATGACGAAGCCCTTGAGCTTGTCGCCGGCCTGGGCGGAGAGATCGGTGATCGCCTTCTTGAGGCCTTCGGTGGTCTGCTCGTTGAACTGGGTAACGCGGATGAAGCCGACGTCATCGCCTTCGATCCGCGAGCGGACCGAGCGCACGCGGATGATGTCGCGCGTGATCGACACCTCGACCGGCTTGTCCTGGCCCTTGCGCATGACCTTGAGCTTGATCTTGGTGTTGACCGGGCCGCGCATCTTCTCGACGGCCTGGTTGAGGGTGAGGCCCTGCACCGGCTCTTCGTCGAGATGCGTGATGATGTCGTTGGCCATGATGCCGGCCTTGGCGGCCGGGGTCTCGTCGATCGGCGCGACCACCTTGATCAGGCCGTCTTCCATGGTGACCTCGATGCCGAGGCCGCCGAACTCGCCGCGCGTCTGCACCTGCATGTCGCGGAAGCTCTTGGAATCCATGTAGCTCGAATGCGGATCGAGCCCGGCCAGCATGCCGTTGATCGCCGATTCGATCAGCTTGCTGTCGTCGGGCTTCTCCACATAGTCGGCGCGCACCCGCTCGAACACGTCGCCGAACAGGCTGAGCTGCCGATAGGTGTCGGCGGCGGCCGCTTGGGCGCGGGCACCATCGAAGATGATGCGGGGCTGGGTTGTGATCAGCGTGACGGCAACGCCAGCCGCCGCGCCAAGGAGAATGAGGGACGTTTTGCGCATCATCCGCGAACCTTCTGGCCTTCGTTTGCGGCCCACCAGGGGCCTGGATCGACGGGGATCCCGTCCTTACGGAACTCGACATATAGTACGGGTTGGATTGAACCGCCCGCTTTAGCACCGGCCGATTGGGCGCCGTTGCCCATGACTGCAACGGGTTCGCCCGTTACCACGAACTGCCCCAAGTCAACGGATATCCGTTCCATCCCAGCGAGCAAGACATGATATCCGCCGCCGGCATTAAGGATCAAGAGTTGGCCATAATTGCGGAAGGGGCCGGCATATACCACCCAGCCGTCACAGGGGGAGGTGATCTGGCCCCCGGGCCGGGCGGCGATGGATAGGCCCTTTTCCGTGCCTCCGACGCCGTCGGCGGCGCCAAATTCCTTGATTCTGACGCCGTTGACCGGCAGCGGCAGCGATCCCTTGGCGGAGCCGAAGGCGATGGCCGGGCTCAGCCGCCCGGGGTCCCTTAGCGCCACCAGGTCCGGCCGGCCGGCCGCCTTGCGCTCTTCGCTCGCTCGCGCGGCCGCCCGCGCGGCTCGCGCGGCGGTGTCGAGGCCCTGCTCGAGCTTGACGATAAGTTGATTGAGATTCTCGGCCTGGCGGGCAAGCTGCGCGGCGCGCAGCCGCTCGTCGGCGAGCGCCTGCTCCACTTCGCCGAGGCGCTTTTGGCGTTCGTCGATGTAGAGCGAGAGGCGCTGACGCTCATCGGCGAGCACCAGCAGGTCGCGCGCAAGGCGGTCGCGCTCGCCGGCAATTTCCTTGCGCAGGCGGACAAGCTCGGTGAGATCGGCCGCCAGGACCTCCGCCTGGTGCCGCATCTCCGGCAGCACGGCCCCCAGCATCATGGCCGAGCGCACCGACCGCAGCGCATCGTCAGCCCTGATCATGAGCCCGGGAGGCGCCTGGCGGCCGATCCGCTGCAACGCCGCCAGCACCTCGGTAATGGTGTCGTGCCGGTCCGCCAGTGACGCCCGCAGCGCTTGCTCCTGCTCGTCGAGCGGCTCGAGGCGTTCCTGCGTCCGGGCGATGCGTTCCTCGACGCCGGCGACACGCGCGGCGGTCGCGATGATCTGCTCGTTGAATTTGCGCCGGTCGTCGCCGATCGAGTCGATCTCGCGCTTGAGCCTTGCTTCATTCTCGAGCGCCCTGCGCTGCTCGCTGCGGAGCTCCTCGAGCTGCTGGTCGCGCTCCTTGATGGCATCCAGGCTCGCGGGCGGGACGGTCGGGCGGGTCGGGTCTGCCGCGGGCTGGGAGCGCGAGCGCTGGGCTTCGGCGGCGGAGATGAGACCCAGCGGCAAAACGAGCATGACCGCCAGGATCACCTGGCGGATAGCCACCGGAGGACGCCGGGCAACCTGCATCAACCCGTTTCTATGCAAGAACAGTTCCAGTTGTGCCAATACATACCGACGATTGGTACCGGATTAAGACCGCTGCCGGGGTCGCGGCTGCGAGCCGCGCCGGCCCGCGCCGGAGAAGTCGTCAGGCCCGATGATACGGGTGCCCGGCGAGGATCGTGACAGCGCGGTAGAGCTGCTCCAGCAGCATGATACGAGCCAGCTGGTGCGGCCAGGTCGCCGCGCCGAATGCGATGGCAAGGCTTGCTCGCTCCCGCAGGCTGGGCGCCAGGCCGTCCGCCGCGCCGATGATGAACACCACTGCCGGCGTGTTCTGCGTCCGCCAACCTTGCAGCCGGCCGGCAAAGGAGCCGCTGCTCATGCTCTCGCCGCGCTCGTCCAGGATCACCGTGACGGCGCGCTCCGGGATGATATTGGCGATGGCGATCGATTCCTCGAGCATGCGCCGCTCGGCGTCGCCGGCGCGGCTTTCCTTGATCTCGACGATGTCGAAGGCGCTGAGCCCGGCGCTTCGGCCGGCGTCCGCGGCGCGCTTGCGATAGCGCTCCGCAAGCTCGCGTTCCGGACCCTGCTTCAGCCGACCGACCGCGGCGACGACGATGCGCATGCGCGACGATACGCACGGAGCGTGCGCAAGCTCAAGCCGGTCCAGAGCCTCCGACGGGCTACGTCAGAGGTGCTCTCAGCTAGCCCGCCTAGCGTGCGGTCGTGCCGGCGCCCACATCTTCTCGAGATTGTAGAAGGCGCGCACTTCCGGCTGAAAGACGTGGACGATGACGTCGCCGGCATCGATCAGCACCCAGTCGCAATGCGGCATGCCTTCGACCCGCGCGTCGGGCACGCCCGCACTGGCGAGGTCTTCCAGCACGCGATCGGCGACCGACCCCACATGGCGGCTCGACCTTCCGGAGGTCACAACCATGGTGTCAGCGATCGTCGATTTGCCGGTGAGATCGATGGTGACGGTGTCCTCGGCCTTCATGTCGTCGAGACGGGCAAGGACCAAGCGGAGGATCTCCTCGGTGTCAGGGCGCACCTTGGAGATGGGTTCGGCCGGGCGGCGGGCGCCGGCGCGAGAGAGTGCAGGTGTTGGCAGGGTTCCTTTCCTTTCGGTGCATCACCGCCCCGCGAAGCAGGGCAACGCTAAGATAGGCACGGCCGGTTAACGGTTTCAACTGGTCGCCGTTCCACAATCGCCATACTGTGGTGATTTGGCATCGCTTTTATGACGCGCGGTGCGCAACGCGGTCGACGACAGCGGCGACTTGAGGCCGTGGAGGTAGACCCAGGCCGGTGGTCTGCGGTCGGCCAGAGACGCCGCCTGCGCCTCGGGGATACGGGCGCGCGCGAGCGCCTGACCCGCGGCGCTGGCCGTCGCATAAAGGCTGGGGCCGAGCCGGTCGACCACCGCGATCGGCACCAGGCCGGCGATCCCGCGCCATTTCTGCCAGCGATGAAAGCTGCGCAGATTGTCGGCGCCCATGATCCAGACGAACCGCACGCCGGGGCAATGGTGCCGCAGGTAGGCGATGGTCTCGTAGGTGTAGCGCGTCCCGATCTGCGCCTCGATGCCGGTCACTTCGATGCGGGGATGTCGCGCCAACGCCTGGGCGGCGACGATTCTTTGCTCGAGTGGTGCCAGCCCTCGCGTGTCCTTGAGCGGGTTGCCGGGGGTCACCAGCCACCAGACCCGGTCGAGACTGAGCCGTTTCATCGCGAGCAGGCAGGCGCCGAGATGCGCGTCATGGGGCGGATCGAACGTGCCGCCGAACAGGCCGATGCGCATCCCGGGGGCATGGGGCGGAAGGAGGACGCGGGCAGCAGGCATCACGCGTCCCGTGGCTTGAAAATTGCCGTTGCGAAGGGATCCGACCCGTACGGGCTCGCGCAGGCAAGCCCGACCCGGCCGCGGCGGCCAGCTGTCCTCGACAGCGAGCGCGAGCTCACGGCCTGATCTGCCCCGAGCCGCGCACGCGATATTTGAAGCTGGTCAACTGTTCGACTCCCACCGGCCCGCGAGCATGGAAGCGGCCGGTGGCGATGCCGATCTCCGCGCCGAACCCGAATTCGCCGCCGTCCGCGAATTGGGTTGAAGCATTGTGCAGAACGATCGCGGAGTCGACCTCGGTCAGGAATTTCTCCGCCGCGGCGCGATCGTCCGTTACGATCGTATCGGTGTGATGCGAGCCGAAGCGCTCGATATGGTCGATCGCCGCGTCAACGCCGTCGACCACCTTGGCGGCGATCACCGCGTCGAGATACTCGGTCGACCAGTCCTCCTCGCTCGCCGGCTTCACGCGCCGGTCGACGCCGCGCGTCGCCTCGTCGCCGCGCACCTCGCAGCCGGCATCGAGCAGCATGGTGACGAGCGGCTTGAGGTGGGTCGGCGCCGCCGCGCGGTCGACCAGCAAGGTCTCGGCCGCGCCGCAGACGCCGGTCCGTCGCATCTTGGCGTTGAGCAGGATCGTCTTCGCCATGTCGAGCTCTGCCGCCCTGTCGACGTAGACGTGGCAAATGCCCTCGAGGTGGGCAAAGACCGGTACGCGCGCCTCCGTCTGCACGCGCGCGACCAGGCTCTTGCCGCCGCGCGGGACGATGACGTCGAGCGCGCCGTCGAGGCCCGCGAGCATCATCCCGACCGCAGCGCGGTCGCGCGTCGGCACGAGCTCGATCGCGGCCTCCGGTAGAGCTGCTGCGCGCAGCCCTTCGGTCAGGACGGCATGGATGGCGCGGTTGGAGCGCTGGCTCTCCGAACCGCCGCGCAGGATGGCCGCGTTGCCGGCCTTGAGACACAGTGCGGCGGCATCGGCGGTCACGTTCGGCCGGCTCTCGTAGATGATGCCGACCACGCCGAGCGGTACCCGTACGCGCTCGATGGTCATGCCGTTGGGCCGCGTCCATCGTTCGGTGACCGTGCCGACCGGATCGGCCAGGCCGCGCACCACGTCGAGGCCGTCCGCCATCGCGGCGATGCGCCTGTCATCCAGCGCGAGGCGGTCGAGGAAGGCCGCCGTCGCGCCGGCGGCCTTCGCCTCGGCCACATCCTGGGCATTGGCCGCGAGGATGTCCGCCTTGCGGGCACGCAGCCCCTTCGCCATCGCCGACAGCGCCGCGTCCTTGCGCGCCGTGGCCGCGAGCGCGAGCGCCCGTGCGGCATCCTTGGCGCGGCGCCCGATGTCGTGCATCACGGCGGCGATGTCGGTCGTGCTTTCGACGGTCTTCAGCGGGGCGGTCATGCTTGTCGAGTCCTGGGCAAGCCGTTCCTAGCATGTCCGCGGCAGGCCCGCGAGACCAGCATTGTTGCCGCATCCCTTCGGCGCGGGTAATGACGGGCGCAACAGCGATGAGGGACATTGCATGAAGCTCAAGGATCAGGTGGCGATCGTGACCGGCGCCGGCCGCAACATCGGCGAGGAGATCGCCAAGCTGTTCGCCGCCGAGGGCGCCAAGGTCGCGCTTGTAGACCTCGACCGGCCGCGTGGCGAGCGCGTCGCGGCTGCGATCAGCGCTGCGGGCGGCGAGGCCGAGCCATTCGCTGCCGACGTCTCCAAGGGCAGCGATGTCGCCGCTCTCGTGAAGGCGGTGGTGGATCGTTTTGGCCGCATCGATGTGCTCGTGAACAATGTCGCGATCTCGGACAACAAGCACATCTTCGACATCACCGAGGAGGAATGGGACCGGGTGCTGGCCGTGACGCTCAAGAGCCAGTTCCTGATGGGCAAGGCGGTGGCGCAGCAGATGGTGGCGCAGGGTACGCCCGGACGGATCGTCAATATCGGCTCGACCTCCGGTTTCATGGGACGAAGCCGCGCCATCGCCTATTCCGCCGCCAAGGGTGGAGTGGCCAACCTCACGCGCGCGATGGCGGCGCAGCTCGCCCCGCATCGGATCAGGGTGAACGCCATCGTGCCGAACAAGATCGGCTCGCCGGTCGGCAAGGACGAGTTCGATCCGGCGCGGCCGGTGCCGAACATGGTGAAGCGTCCGGGCCAACCGCTCGAAGCCGCTAAGGCCGTGCTGTTCCTGGTGAGCGAGGATTCCTCGTTCGTCTACGGCGCCAATCTCTTCGTCGACGGCGGCGTCTCGGCCATGGATTTGTCGTAGACGGCGCGTGCGCAAATCGGATCGCCCCGCTTGAGCGCGGTCATCCTTTCGCGCGCAGCCGAATCTAAGGTCCTTTTCCCGTCCAGCGCGGCGCGTTGCCCGCCTTGATGCGGCGTGCATCCTTGACCAGCTCCTTGACCGCGCCGGTGACCGGCAGCGCGAGACCGGCCTTGTCGGTCATATCGGCGACGATCTGCATGTCCTTGAGCGCCCATGTGAACGAGATCATGTCCCATTCCTTGAGCGCGTCGGAAGCGCCCGAACTCATCAGCAGCGCCTCGCGCAGCTTGACGAGGTCGATGCCGGTGCTATCGGCGAGCCGGCCAGCCTCGATCAAGCCTACCGCATTGATCCAAAGCAGCAGGTTGTTGATCGTCTTGCCGACCTGACCGTGGCCGACTGCGCCGAGATGGACATAGTCGGAGCAGAAAGAGCGGTAGACGGCGCGGCCGCGCTCGACCACGTCCGGCTTGCCGCCGACGAGCGCAAGCAGAGTGCCTTCATCCGCCGCAAAACGCCCCCGGCAGATCGGCGCGTCGAGCACGGCCACACCTTGCGTGCGCGCGCGTTCGTCGAGCGCCGTGACGGTATCGGGCTTTGCAGTCGAGGACACGGCGATGATCGAACCGGGAGCGAGCGCGGTGAGCAATCCGTCCGGTCCGAGCACGACCTCGTTGACCTCGTCGTCATAGCCGACGCCGATGATCACGAAATCGGCCGCGCGCCCGACCTCGGCCGGTGTCTTGGCGGTCGCGGCGCCCGCTGCGCGCGCCTTCGCCAGCTGCGCATCGTCGAGATCGCAGGCCGTGACCGGGTGACTGCGCTTGACGAGGTGCTTGAGCATGGCAAGTCCCATGCGCCCGACGCCCACGATACCGACACGCTCTGCCTTCCCGTTGGTCATTCATGTCTCCCTCGTCACGCGGCGATGACGATTGCGGCTACGTCTTCGCCTTGAGCATCGCCGCGAGCGGCTTCCCGGCATCGGCCAGCTCGTTTGCATCGACCGGCACCTTGCGCTCGATCAGCCGCCGCGCCATGGCGATGTCGCGTTGCGCGTTGATGCCCATGGCATAGACGAGATGCGCACCGTCAAGCTCGAACAGCAGCGTTGCGGCGCCGGCCAGCCGCCGCACGCGCGCGCTCGGCTGCGCGGCCGGCCAGCCGACGCCCTGGATGTAGAGGTCGTACTGCTCCGACCAGAACGAGGGCGGGACGCTGTAGGCGACGTCGGCCCCGGCAGCATTGCGGCCGGCAACGGCGCCGTGCTCCTGCGCATGGCGCCAGTTTTCCAGCCGCACCGCGCCGTGCGGCCCGGGAAAGCGCGTGCAGTCGCCGGCCGCGAAGACCGCCGGGTCGGATGTTCGCCCATGGTCGTCGACGACGATGCCGTCGCGCGCGGCGAGGCCGGATGCCTTCGCCAACCGGTCGTCGGGTGCCGCTCCGGTCCCGACCACGATGAGATCGGCGGTGATGGTGTCGCCGCTTCCGCTCTCGACCGCGAGCCGTCCATCCGCCAATTCGCGCAGGCCGGACAGGATCGTCTCGGTGCGGATATCGACGCCGTGCGCGCGATGGCACTCGTGTATCAGAGCCGACGTCTCCGGGTCGCATACCCGCGCGAGGATGCGCGGCGCGATCTCCACCACCGTGGTCTTGACGCCGAGTTCTGCGGCGGAGGCGGCCACTTCGAGCCCGATCAGGCCGCCGCCGATGACCAGGAGCGAGCGACTTTGGTGCAGATGCGCCTTGAGCGCACCCGCCTCCGCGGCGGTGCGCAAGTAGTAGATGCCATTGCGCTCCGGCGGAAACATCGCAAGCACGCGATTGGTGGAGCCGGTGGCGAGGACGAGCGTGTCATAGCCGATGCGCTCGCCCGCATCCGTCACCACCCTGCGCGCGCCGCGGTCGATGGCCTTGACCGCCGTCCCGAGCCTGAGGGAAACGCCACCGCCGGATACGCCTTGCGGGCCCGCGATCGGGGCATCATGCGGGCTGACCTTGCCGGTGAGCACGGCCTTCGACAGCGGCGGCTTTTCGTACGGCTCGTGGGGCTCGTCGGTGAGCAGCACCACGTCGGCGGTGGCGTCCTGCTGCTTGGCGGCGAGCGCCGCCGCGACGCCCGCCGGCCCGCCCCCGACTATGACGATCTTGCGGGCCGCATTCATGCCCCAGTTTTCCCTTCGGCCGGACTATTCTGGTCATGCCGCTCGGCGGCTGCGGCAACCCGTGGCCTCGTTGAATTGAGGCCATTCTCACCGCCGCGCCGGCGAGGATTCAGGCGCGCAGCGCCGCCAGCATCTCGTCGATATATTCGTCGCCACTGGCGATGACGAGCATCGATGCATAGGGCCGCAGCGCCGCCAGGGTCTTTGACAGCTCTTCGTTCGAGCGCTCCTCGCTGCCGATGATCAGGGCCGTGGTCATCACCTTGCGCACGGCGCAGGCTTCGCCAATGACAGCGGCAGCCTGCGCGCTGGTGCCGGCACTCGAGACCATCACCACCAGGTCAGCGGCGGCGACCTCGTCGACCAGCGCCTTGGTGCGGCCGGCGAGATCGCTCAGCCAGGCCTGCATCGACCATCCCTCGTCGCCCGCCGTGCTGGCGAGCGGAGCGAGCGGCCAGCGCGGCAACTCCATGGTGCGCACGCCGGACACTCGCTTTGAACCGGGCTCGTCGGCGTGTGTGGGCGCGCCGTCGAACCTGATCGAGGTGAAGAAGCTGGCACGTTGCCACGTGCCCTGCGCTACGCGCTTGACCACGCGTTCGCTCGCCTCGTCGAGCGCGATCACCTTGACGACGCGCGGCCGCGAATTGGGGTAATCGACGCGGAACCGAGCCTCCGCGGCCGAACTCATGCGTGCACTTTCGCTGTCCACGATTGCGTTCCCTTCGACCGGCGCGACGTTTCGGTATAAGCATGCCAGTCCGCCGTCATGAGCCTAGAAGTGACATCTTCGCCGGCCCGGCGTCAACGAGGAGTTCAGCCGCGCCGCCCGCAATGGCGGATATCGCCCACGAACGCCGGACTAGTTGCAATTCGGGGAAACGCGAAAGGATCGTTGCGATGAAAATTCTCTGCACCAACGGCCTGAAGACCGTGATGCTCGACCTCATGCCCGCGTTCGAGCGTGCGAGCGGGACGAAGGTGGTGACCGTTTGGGGCTCGGCGAACGGCCTTCTCAAGGAGCTCGAGAGCGGGGCGTCGGGCGATGTCGTCATCCTGACCGCCGAAGCGATCGACGACCTGATCGCGCGTGGCAAGGTGATCGCTGCCGGCCGTGTCGACCTCGCCCGTTCCGGCATCGGCGTTGCGGTGCGCAAGGGTGCGAACAGGCCCGATATCGCGTCGCCCGAGGCGCTCAAGCGCGCATTGCTCGCGGCCAGGTCGGTCGCCCATTCCAAGACCGGCATGAGCGGCATCTATTTTCCCACCGTGCTGGCGCGCCTCGGCATTGTCGAGGAGATGAAGTCGAAGATCGTGATGCCGGATCCGGGAACGCCGGTCGGCGAGGTGATCGCCAAGGGTGACGCCGAGATCGGGGTGCAACAGATCAGCGAGCTTCTCCCGGTCTCCGGCATCGAGATCGTAGGCCCGCTGCCGGACGCTCTGCAGAAAATCACGACGTTCACGGCCGGCGTGCTGGCGGCCACGAAGGAGCCTGAGGCCGCACGGGCGCTGCTTGAATTCGTCGCGTCCCGGTCGCCGCCGCTGCTTAAGCAAAGGGGCCTGGAGCCGGCCTGATCCGGGGCCTAGAGTAAAGTTCGGAACAACAACACGAAGGGGAGGAAACATGTGGTCGAAAACCGCTGCCGTGGCCGGCTGCCTCGGCGTCGTGCTCGCGGCCAGCACTCTCAATGCCGCAGAAGTCAATGTCATTGCCTCGACCGCCATGCGCGAGGTCCTGGAGGAGCTCGTCCCCATGTTCGAGCGGGCGAGCGGCCACAAGGTCGCGGTCAGCTTCCAGTCCGGAGCCGTGCTGCCGGTGAAGATCAAGGAAGGGGCGCAGGCCGATCTGGTCGTGACCACGCCTGAGACCATCGATGACCTTGTGAAGGCGGGCAAGGTCGTCGCCGGCACGCGCGCAGATTTCGTCCGCTCGGGCGCCGGTGTCGCTGTGCGCTCGGGTGCGCCCAAGCCCGACATCAGCACGCCCGAGGCGCTCAAGGCCGCTCTGCTGTCCGCAAAGTCGGTGGGCTACAGCCAGGGTCCGAGCGGCGTGCATTTCATGGCCACGATGGCGCGGCTCGGGATCGCCGATCAGATCAAGGCCAAGGGAGTCGTGCCGCCGCTGGGCCAGCGGGTCGGCGCATTGATTGCCAAGGGAGATGCCGAGATCGGTGTGCAGCAGGTAACCGAGCTGTTGCTCATCCCCGGCATTGACTTCGTGGGGCCGCTGCCGAAAGAGCTGCAGGCCAACATCATCTATGCGACGGCAACGCCGTCGACGGCGAAGGAAAAAGAAGCGGCGGCCGCGCTGGTGAAGTTCATCTCGTCGGAGCCCGCGCTGCCCGTCATCCGGAAGCTGGGCCTGGAGCCGGCATAGTCTTGATTGGCGAATTTCCCGGTTGTCATGCCCCGCGAATGCGGGGGATCCAGTGATCATTGAACCATGTTGTGAACCAGTGCGCGTGCCACACGAAGGGGTGGTGATTACTGGATCGCTGCCTTCGCGCACAATGACAGCGGAGAGAACCGCCGTCACCGGTGCTGGGTGATGGTGTCGACCAGCGCGAGCCGGCCCTTCTTGACCTCGGCGAGGGCGCGCAGCAGCGCCGGACGAATGTCGGCCGGCTGTTCGATCGGCCCCTCGCCGTAGCAACCCATGGAGCGGGCGAGTCCGGCGAAGTCGGGCGCCGGCCCGAACAGGTCCATGCCGATATGGGCCTTGGCCTCATCGGTGCCGCGCAACTTGGCCATGCGGATCTGGTGCTCCCAGTCGTTGTAGTAGGCACGGTTGTTGTGCATGACCACCAGCATCGGGATTTCATACTTGGCGGCGATCCAGAGCGCGCCGGCGTCGAACATCAGGTCGCCGTCGGGCTGGATGTCGACCACGACGCGTCCCGTGCCCTTATGGGCGAGCGCCACACCGAGCGAAATGCCGATCTGAGTCGAGGTCCCGAGCTCGACGCCGGGATGGCGATGGGGTTTGTCGAAGTCCCACAGCTTGCGCACCTGCTGCTTGAGATTGTTGGCGGTGAGCACCCAGTCCTCGTCCTTGATCACCTCCCAGACTTCGAGCGCCAGCCGTGAAAAGGTGATGGGCGAGGCGTCCCAGTTCTTGCGCGCCTCCTCCTGCCACTGCGCCCAAACTTCGTCGTGCCGCCGGCCGATCGCGGCCTTGCGCTCGGCAATGCGGGACCGCAGCTTGGGATCGCCCGAGATGCGGTCCTTGCAAATGCGGGTGAGCGCGGGAATTCCCAACGCGGTATCGCCCAGCGCGCGGACTGAGCACGGTTGCATGCGGCAATAGTCCATCGCCCACTTGCTGATGTTGATCTCGCCGAAGCCGATCTCGACGAAATCGCAGGTCGGCGGCGTAATCTGCTCACGCGTGCGCTTGGCGTTGTTGAGTTCGGTGAGTTGCTTTTCCCAGTCGTTGACGTCGAGCCCCACGACCAGATCGGTGTGGCGGAGCGTGTCCTTGTCCATGCTCAGGCAGAGCGGATGCCTGTTGGGAAAATTGAGCGCGTTGTTGACGTCCCAGACCGCAGCGCCGGTCGTCTCGGCCAGCTCCACGATGCTGTCGAAGCCGCCTTGGCGGCGGCCGGCATATTCCGCCAGCAGCAACGGGTGCTCGGCCTTGACCAGCTTGTCGGCGATGGCCTCGATCGCACTGGGATCCGGGGCCATCGGCGCCGGCGTCGCGACCGCGGCGGCGGGAAGAAGCGGCACCTCGCGGGTGAGCGGCTCCTCCTGCAGGGCGGCGTCGTAGCACATGTAGACCGGGCCCTGCGGTTGCGTGGTCATGATCGAATAGGCGCGCGCGAAGCTTTCCGGCACGCCCTCGATCGAGGTTGGCTGGTAGTCCCACTTGACGTAGTCGCGAATGGCGTTGCCCTGGACCAGCGCCGAATGCGTCCAGTCGATGTGCGGGCGGCGCTTGCTTTCGTCCATCGGCCCGGTTGCGCCGATGATGAAGATCGGCACCCGGTCGATATAGGCGTAGTAGATCGCCATGCAGGCGTGCAGCAGCCCGACCAGATTGTGCAGGATCACCGCCATCGGCTTGCCCGTCACCTTGGCGTAGCCATGCGCGATCTGCACCGCGATCTCTTCGTGCTGGCATAGCATCATCGGCGGTTCGTTGCCGCCGTAATTGACCAGCGAATCGTGCAGACCCCGAAAGCTCGCACCCGGATTGAGCGTGATGTACGGGAAGCCGTAGCGCTTGATCAGGTCGACGATGACGTCGGATTGCCAGCCGCGATAGTTCTGGTTGGTGGGGTGCGCTCGTCCGGTCTGTTCCTGCATCGACTTGCTCTCTCGATCACTGACGCCTCATAGCATGATCGAGGAGGACCGGCGCACTCCCCGCCGCGCCTAGGGCAGGATCAGGAAAGTTGTGACTTTTCGGATGACATCATCCGACCGGTCAAATGCGCTAGTGCCGGATGAATTCCGCAGCCTTGTCGGCCAGCGCCTTGGGCGTCTGATAGATCTCCTTTATCAGCTTCTCGACGTCGGCGCCGGAAACCGGGTTGATCTCGAGTTGCGATTTCTCCGCGTCGGCGAGGAATTCCGGATCCTTCATCGTGTCCATGAAGGCCGCGCGCAGGGCCTCGGCACGGTCCTTCGGCACGCCGGGGGGCGCCAGGAAAGGCCGGCCGATCACCTGCCGCGCGAAAATCAGCCTGAATATCTGCTGCTGGTCCTCGGTCTTGGCGAAGTCCATGACCAGCGGAACGTCGGGCAGATCGGGATGCTTGCTGAGCGACAGTTGCGCCAGGATGATGATCGACTTGTCGTCGATCCAGCGCTTCTGCGTGGCGAGAACGCTCGACCAGGACCAGCCGCAACGGCCCTTTACCTCGCCGCGCTCGAGCGCAAGCGTGACGTCATTGCCGCCGGGATAGCCGGTGACGATCTTGAACTTGGTGCCGAGGACGCCGTTGAGAATGCGGGGAAACTGGTCGGTATCGGCCGCCTGTCCGGTGCCGCCGACGATCAGTTCCTTGCTCAGCGTGTCTTCGAGCTTGGTGATGCCGCTGGTCTTCCAGGCGACGCAGATGCTGACCTCGTTGTTGGCGCTGCCGATCCAGGTGAACTTGTCGGCCTGAAACTGTGCGCCTCTGGAGCCGAGCAGCGGATCGAATGCGGTCCCGCGGCCGATGGTGCCGATGGCCGTGCCGTCTTTCGGGGCGACATTGTAGAGCCAGTTGGCGAGGCGCAGGCTGCCGGCGCCCTCCATGTTCCGGGGCACGATGGTCGGATTGCCGGGAATGTGCTTGCCGAGATGGCGGGCGATCACCCGGGCATAGAGATCGTAGGCGCCGCCCGCGCTATAGCCGATATAGAGATCGACGTTGCGGCCCTTGTAGAACTCCGCCGGTGACTGCGCATATGAGGGCGACGGGCTGAACACCGCCGGCGCAAGCGCAAGAACTGCGGCAACCATGCCGCCGGCCCAGGTCCCAACACGCATCTTGCTACTCCTCGGACGTCATCCCGCCTGTTTCTGGCCGCCTTCAAATCCCGGCGCGTTCTCGACCTGGTCGAACCAGTCGAAACCCATCTCCTTGACCATGCGATTGCTCATCATGATCAACCGCGCCTCCGCCGTCGCGAAATGCTGATGGGTGGTGAAAGGCGGAATGTAGATGTAGTCGCCCTGTTTCCACTCGAACTTCTTCGGCACCTCCGCCCATTCCCATTTGAAGGCATCGAGGCAATCGAATTTCATGTCCCAGTGCAGGTCGTAGCCGGTGCCTTCGACCACGAAGATGACCTCTTCCCACATGTGCCGGTGCTTGCCCGAGCGCTCGCCCGTCTTGAGGAACTGCATATAGGCTTCGACGCAGCATTCGCGCGTGTCGAGGCGATGGTGGACGAGGTGCTTGATCAGGCCGTCGGCCGAACGTTCCCACGGCATGTCCTCGGCTTTGACGACGTTGGGAAGCGTCTCGTAATGCTTGCGGAATTCCTGCGAGGCTGCGACGTCGTCGGCATGGAAGGTGCACGTGGCGGAGCCGGACAACGCCGCCTTCTTGTCCTCGAATGGCATGGCTGTTCCTCGCGCTCTCAAATATCCGCGGGCGGTTTGTAGCTGTCCTGGCCGGGCGGCAACTTGTCGGGCGGCCATTCCACGATCTTCTGGAACAGGAGGTGCATGAACAGGAACAGCGGCTTCGCCTTGAACACCAGCAGGATCGCCTCTTCCTCCGGATCATCGTTGAAATGCTGGTGGACGCAGCCGTTCTCGACGATCATCACGTCGCCGGCCTTCCACGGAATGTGCCGGCCGTCGTGCACGTCGTGGCCGCGGCCCTTGAGCACGTAAAACACCGCGCTGTTGAGATGGCCGTGTTTCTGGCCATAGGCGCTCGGCGCATAGGCCTCGATATGCGACTCCATCGACTGGATGATGCTGGTGGCTTGCGGGCTGATGACGCTCTTGCCGTACTGGCCGGGTCCGCCCTTCCACGGCACCTCCTGCGAGGGGTAGACCCGCTTCTCCTCGAGCAGCGCCTTGTAGAGGTGGCTGTAGGTGCCTTCCAGCGCCCGCACGAAGGTGCGCTTTTTCGCCCAGCGCTCCCACTTCTCGTGCTTCTTCTCCTCGGCGTATTCGTCGGGCTGGTTGTGACCGATGCCTGGCCGCACCTGGTCGTACATGCCTGTCATTCCGGCGCCTCCCTCGAATTGGCTGCGCTTGGGCGAGCCGCGCCGCCCGTTGTTGCTAGCGAGCTTTGATACCGAATGCGCTTGTCCTTACGGGATTATGTGGGGGTGCGCAACGCTCGGTCCAGCGCGCGCCCGCGCCTGCGTTCGGCCGCGCGGAAGAGCGAGGCCGGTTGGCCTCGTCGCAGCAGTTGCTCGTAGGTCGGAGACGCGCCCAGCAGGGCGCACGCCGCTTGGTGGCGCGTGCTGTCGCCCGTGCGAGTGGATGGCGCAGAGGCTAGATCGTGGACAAGGCCGAGGCGGCCGTCACGGAGATTGCGGGGTTGCTGGCGCCGGCAGCCGCCTACTCGGCCGCATAGAAGGGCGTCGCACTACGCTGCTTGAGATTGCCGAACGTCAGGACACGGGCGCGAAGCTGGGCGAGCTTGCCTTCGTTGGTCAGCCGCAAGCCGCACACTTTTTCCGCAGCCTCTTTCTCGCTGGCCGCTTCCACCTTTCGCCAGTTGTACTCGCGATCCCACTGGCCGTTCGGCCAATGTTGCACCTGATAGGTCCGCCGCGTCTGCATTTCCAATTCCCATTTCCCTTCCGAAGGGGCGTGCGCGTACCGGCCGTTTTTGGCGACAATCGGGCCTATCGTGTTACCGGTGATGAATTCTGCCGCCGCCTTGATGCCGCTTTCCGCCCGCCGCGGCAGGGCCCGACTCAGCCGCCAGCGAGCGGTACGATTCTAACTCCGGCGACCGTTAACGGGGAATTAACGGATCATTTATCCGCAACGAATCATCGCCGTTTATTTGCAGCGCGCTTGCCGGTTCCACCGGCTGCGCTGGCGCGCCGCGGGGCGGTGCGTGTGGGCGGGAGACCTGCGGTCTGCGGCCGCGCGACCTCGGCGAGACCCTTCATCCGTGTGAGGCCTGCGGCGGCCCACATCGCTTCCGCCTTCTGCAGCCGCGTCACCCAATATTCCCACGCACGCTCGACTCCGCGCGAGCCGAGATTGTGGCCGCCGCATTTCTCGGTCTCGCCCGCCGATAGCGGTCCCGGGGTTCCGATCGCCATGGCGCGCAGCTGCAGCTCGGCGTTGCGGGTCGTGTAGATCGAACGGAAAACGCATTCGCGCACCGACTTGCCGGCAAGCGACGCGCCGTGGCGCCGCAGCAGCAGCATGTAATGCGGCCCCAGCGCGCGGGCGTGCGAGGCGCCTTCCTCCGGCGTGCGCACCAGGAGATTGGTGTCGCCGAATTCATCCCTGCTGTCCCAGAACGGAACCTTGCTGCCGAGGGTGGCGCCGAGGTGAAAGAGTGGGACAAGCTCCACGCCGGTCGCGCAGAACGGCAGCACCGACGGCGCATGGTGGTGACACACCGAGTTGATGTCCGGGCGCACTTTGTAGATTTCGCCGTGGATCACCATCTCGCTGTAAAGGCGAAGGCTGGTCGGCTCGACCGGCTTGGAGTTCGAGCGTCATCTCCAGAATGTCGGAGGGCTCGACCAGCTCGGAGGCGCGATGCCGGGAGATGAAGTAGCGATTGGGATCCTTCGGATTGCGCGCACTGATGTGTCCGAATGCGTCGATGATGCCTTCATTGGCGAGAATGCGGTTGGCAACGGCGAGCTCTTGGCGCAGGTCCGCGAATGGATCGGGCATGGAGGGTTTTCCTCGGTTGGACGGGATTGTCATGCCCGCGAAAGCGGGCATTCAGTCATCACTGCAAGCGCTGACGCGGCCAGCGTGCCACATCCTTGTTGCGTGGTTACTGGATCATCCGCTTTCGCGGATGATGACAGCGGGGGTCGGCGGCGGCACCAACATTCCCGCTATGCGCATCCGATCTTGCTGAGAAGATCGGCAAACTTGTCCTTGACCTTCTGTCGCAGCTCCGGGCTCGCGCGCGCCACCATGGGAAAGTCCTTCAGGCGCTCGAAGGGCCGGCACGCGTCGATGATGGCGCGTGAGTTGGTCGAGCTCGATTTGTCCAGCAAGGGATCGAGCGGGCCGCTCCAGGCGCGGCGCACGAATTCGATGTCGTTTGCGGGATCGCAGCGCGTGCACATCGCCCACATCACGTCGAACAGGTCGGTCGGATCGACGTCCTCATCCACCACCACGACGAAGCGGCCGAGATACGATGCCGACTGGCAGCCGGCCGCGAGCAGGCCGGCCTGGCGGGCGTGGCCGGGATAGGCCTGCTTGATGGCGATGACGTTGAACATGCGCGCGCCGCCGAACTCGTGCACCCACACGCCGGCGACCCCTGAAAGGCCCGCGCGCTCGACCTCGTCCCAGATCATGCCCGCCTTCATCACGCATTTGCTGAACGAGAAGTCCGACGGCGGGCGCATCGGCGAGGCGATGCCGAGGATCGGATCATTGCGGTAATAGACGCGCTTGACCTCCACCACCGGCTGCTCGCTCGGGCTCGAGGCGTAATAGCCGGTGAACTCGCCGAACGGTCCTTCCTTCGCCTTGACGGTTTCGATCAGCTCGCCCTCGAGCACGATCTCGGCATGGGCCGGCATCGGCAGGCCGTGCAGCTCACTCAACACGATGTCGTAGGGCTCGCCGCGGTGGCCGCCGGCATAGTCGTACTCGGAGAGGCCGAATTTGAGCTCGTTGCCGCCGGCGAGGAACAGCAACGGATCATGCCCGCAGGAGATCAGCACCGGACACGGCTTTCCGGCGCGGAAGTATTTCTCGCGAATCTGCCGGCCGTGCTTGCCCGGCGAGATCCACAACGAGACGTGGTTCTTGTCCTGCACCATCGCGCGATAGGTCGCGCAGTTGACCCAGTTTTCCTCCGGATCGCGCATGATCACGAGATCGTCGGTGCCGATATAGCGGCCGCCGTCGTGCTCGTGCAGGAACGGCACCGGGAATTTCAACACGTCCACCTTGCCGTCGCGGTCGATGTTTTCGAACACCGGCCCAGTCGCCACCGTCCTGGGCGGGATCGGACGGTGCGTCTTCATGCGGTCGCGATAGGCGCGCACCACGTCGAGCGGATTGCCGGGTACCGGCAGGCCGAGCGTGATCGCCAGCCGCTTCGACGAATTTGTCGCGCCGGAAAGCAGCCGCATGCCCTTGGGATAGCCGGGTACGTCCTCGAACAGGATGGCCGGCGGCTCCGGCCGCGCGTGGTTCACGATCTCGGCCAGCGTGCCCATTTCGAGCTTCCAGTCCGCACCCTTGATGCGCACGATCTCATTCGCGCGCTCGGCGCGCGCGATGAACTCGCGCACGTCGTCGTGCGGCCGGTCATAGGCGTTGAAGCTGTTGGCCTGGTTGGCGGTTTTTTCCAGCACGGCGCTTCCCGTTCATTGTCGGCGTGGTCGTGTCACGATGCCGCATTGTGGTAGGAGAGCGACGCTCTTGCAACGTGCTTCCCCGACAGCGGAGAGACGGATAAGCTTGCGCAAAACAGGCCGGGAGAGAGCAAGCCGGCCCAGAGGGAGGTTCGAATGCCCTTCGCGCGCGCCGTCATCGCGCTTTGCGCCTTTTTCGCAGTCGCGGCGCCGAGGGCGTACGCCGAGGATCCGTTCTACAAGAACAAGCGCCTCAATCTATTGATCAACTTCGCCGCCGGAGGTCCGAGCGACATCGAGGGGCGCCTGCTCGCCAAACACCTCGTCAAGCACCTCGACGGCGCGCCGAGCATCGTCGTGCAGAACAAGGACGGTGCCGGTGGCCTGATCGGGGCCGGCTATATCGGTGAGCTCGGTCCGAAGGACGGCAGCATGTTCGGTTATGTCACCGCTACGGCGTGGCCTTACGTCATCGATCCCACCACGTTTCGCGTCGACTTCAAGAGCTACGAGTTCATCGCCTCGCAGCCGGGGAACGCCGTCTATTATGTTCGCGCCGACGCCGAGCCGGGGATCAAGGCTGCAGCCGACATCATGAAGGCCAAGGGCCTGGTGGCCGGTGGTCTTTCCGCGGACTCGTCGAAAGACATATTGATCCGTGTCCAGCTCGACATGCTCGGCCTGCCCTATCGCTACGTGACCGGCTATCGCAGCAACACGACGGCGCGGCTCGCGCTGCAGCAGAACGAGATCAATTTCTTCTCGGAGACGACGCCGGCTTATTTCAGCGTGGTCGATCCCAGCATGACGAAGAAGGGCATGGTGGTTCCGACCTGGTACGACCCCAACTACGACGGCACGAATTTCAGCGCGCCCAGGGTGATGGAAGGCTCGCCGGCGCTGCCGTTCCCCGAGTTCTACAGACAGCTCAGAGGCACCATGCCGTCCGGTCTGCTTTGGGATGTCTATCGCGCCAACCTCGCGATCGATTCGGCGATGCTGCGCCTGATCGTCATGCCACCGGGCTCGCCGCAGGCGGCGGTCGACGCGCTGCGGCTGGCGATCGCGCGCCTCAACAACGACAAGGACTATGCCGAAGAGGCGATGAAGACGATCCAGTTCGTGCCCCACTACGAGACCGGCCCTGATATCAACCAGCAAGTGCGCAAACGGCTCGAGGTCAAGCCCGAGATCCGGCAGTTCGTGGCCGACTACATCAAGAACCCGAAACGGTGAGGATGCCCATGCGCCGCGCCGCCTTCGCAGCCGGTGTCGCCCTGGCGCTCGCCGCCACCAATGCCGCCGCCGACGACTTCTATAGCGGCAAGCGCCTCACCATCCTGATCAACTTCGCCCCCGGCGGGCCGACCGACATTGAGGGCCGCCTGTTTGCCAAGCATCTCGCGCGCCATGTCGACGGCCAGCCGAACATTGTCGTGCAGAACATGGACGGCGCCGGCGGCATCGTCGGCGCCAAGTATCTCGGCGAAGTGGCGCCGCGCGACGGCACCATGGCGGGATATTTCACCGGCACAGCTTTCATGTATGCGCTCGACCCCGAGCGCTTCCGCGTCGACTTCAAGACCTACCGCTTCGTTGCGACCCAGCCCGGCACGACCGTGCACTTCGCGCGCACCGACATTGCGCCCGGGCTCAAGGAGCCGGCCGACATCGTCAAGGCGAAAGGTCTCGTTGTGGGCGGGCTGAGTGTTGATACGCCCAAGGATCTGCGCCTGCGGCTCGCCATGGACATGCTCGGCGTCCCGTTCAAATACGTCACCGGATATCGCTCGAGCCCGGCGGCACGACTGGCGTTCCAGCGCGGCGAGATCAATTTCTTCTCGGAATCGCCGCCGAGCTACCGCAGCGTGGTCGATCCGACCCTGGTGAAGACCGGACAGGCGATCCCGATTTTCTATGATGCCGGCTACGACGGCAAAGACTTCTTCGTTCCGGATGCGGTCAAGGGCTTGCCGATCCTCACCTATCACGAGCTCTACCAGAAGATCAGGGGCACGATGCCGTCGGGCCAGTTCTGGGAGATCTACAAGGCCATCATCAGCGCCGACGGCATCATCCAGCGCGTGATCGTCATGCCGCCTGATGCGCCGCAGGCCGCAGTCGAGGCGCTGCGCGCGGCGATCACGCGGGTCAACGGCGACAAGGCCTATGCGCAGGAGGCGGAAAATGTCTTCGGCTTCGTGCCGCTGTGGGCGGCCGGGCCCGACACTCCGGCGGTGGCGCAGACCGCGCTCAGCGTGCGGCCGGAGGTCAGGGCATTCCTGCTCGACTACATGAAGAATTTGCCGAAGTAAGCGGCGTCAAAACTGGGCCGGGAATCACGCTTCAGGCGGACGTGGCGCGATCCGTGACCCGATCGAAAGTTTGCTATCTGCGCGCCTGGGTCTGCACGTTGAGCGTGACCGGCGTCCCCGCGTGTACCGCCTCCAGGCCGCGCCGCAGCGCCGGCACGAGATCGCCCGGACCTTCGACCTTCTCGCCGCGGCCGCCGCAGAATCTCGACCACCTTCTCGTACTCGGGCGATGGCTTGAGCTCGGTGAGCGCCATCACGTTGGCCTTGGCGGCATGGCCGTCGGGAAAGACGTCGAGGGTCGACTGCCGCACCGCGAGCCAGGACTGGTTGTTGGCGACCACGGTCAGGGTCGGCAGCTGCTCGGCGCGCGCGACGTAATGATACGGCACCGGATTGCCGAACATGTAGGAGCCGTCGCCGACGGTGACGATGACCTCGCGCTCCGGCGCGGCGAGCTTGGCGCCGAGCCCGGCGCCAAGACCGAATCCGAGCCCGCCGGACAGAAGCCCGCCCATGAACGTCGATGGCTTGGTGAGATTGAGAATGGGCAGCGGCGCGCCCAATTCGCTGATGACGATGGCATCTTCCGACTTCACCTGGTTGATGCAGGCGGCGAGCCAGGCCGGATGGATCGGGGTCTGATCCTTCACCGTCTCGATCAGCTTGCGGCGCCTGGCGTCGATCTCGTCGCGCATGGCAGCGAGCGCCTTGCGCCGGCTCTCGATCGCGGTCTTCTTGCCCTTCATCGCCTCGCCCAGGCTTTCGCGCAGCATGATCATGGCGGCGAGCGAGGAACCCGTGATCAGCAGGTCTGCCTCGAGCTCGCGGAATGGATAGCGGGTCTCGAGCGGGTCGGCGGAGATGTGGATGACCTTGGCGTCCTTGCGCGGTTGGTGGTTGCGCGGCATCCACGGCACCACGCTGTCGATGACGATCACCACGTCGGCCTTGGGCAGAAACGCGCCGGGATCGTGGCCGAGGTGCATGGGATGGTCGGTCGGCAGGTTCATGTCGCGCGCTTCAGCCTGCACCACCGGTAAGGCGAATTGCTCGGCGAGCGCGGCCAGCGCGCCGACCGCCGCCGGCACGCGCCCGCTGCTCGAGGTCACGATCAGCGGAAACTCGGCTCGGGCGATAAGCTGCACCGCCTCTTCGATCGCGGCGCGCGCCGGCTCCGGCGCGCTGGCGCCGAGCGGCCGCACGGTGTCGCGCCGCGGTTTGGCGCCGGGCGCGGTGAGAACCTCGCGCGGCAATGTAAGGTAGACCGGGCCGCGCGGCTCGCTCATGGCGATGTCGAGCGCGCGGTCGACCACGGCCTCGACCGGCTGGCCGCCGCGCAGCTCGTAGTCCCACTTGACGTATTCGCGCAGCATGCCGCCCTGGTCGAAGGCCTCCTGGCCCCAGTGGATCGGCCGGTTGCGCGAGGCGATGCTGCCGGTCTCGGTGAGCGGCGTGCGGCCGGCGGCGAGCAGCACCGGGATGTTGTCGCGCGCGGCATTGATGATGCCGTTGATCGCATTCGCCGTGCCGACGGTGACATGCACCATGACCGCGGCCGGCTTGCCGGCGATGCGGTAATAGCCGTGCGCCATCGCCATGGCGACGTTTTCGTGCGGAACGGTCATGAAACGCGGGACCTTGGCGCCCTTGGTATGCGCCAGCGCTTCCACGATCGGGGCAAAATCCGTCCCGGCATTGGCGAACACGTACTCGATGCCGCGCTCGCCGAGCCGCGCGATATAGGCTTCGGCCGCCATGCCGTTGTGGGTCTTGGGGTCGGTCACGGTCACATCCATTCGGTGGGATTGGGCGTTGCAAGGTGACGGCCCACGCGGGGTCTGTCAATGAAGCGAAGGGGCCTTGTCGCGGCGCCCGGCTGGCCCGGCGGACCGCGATGATCTCGTTCATCCCGCTCGCATTTTGACCATGGCAAATCGGCCGTGCCATAACAGCGCAAAGCGCGAGCGAGCGTTGCGTGTTGCAGGGAGCAGGTGTGAATGGCCGACGACAAGAAGCAAAGCCATACGCTCTCCGACCACCTCCTCGGCCAGGATTTCGTGCACGAGCACGACGGCGACGCCGACCACGACCACGATCATTTCGAGTTCGACGCCGACGGGCCGCTGGAAGAGAATCCGATCTGGATCCAGGACCACGTCACGCTGGTGACCGTGGGGATCGACATCGGATCATCCGGCACGCAGGTCATCTTCTCGCGCATCAACCTACGCCGCTATGGCGAGGACCTCACCAGCCGCTATTACGTCGTCTCGCGGGAAACCTTGTTCCAGTCGCCGGTGGCGCTGACACCTTATGCCAGCGACCAGCGCATCGACGATGCCGCGCTCGGCGCCATCATCGACCACGCCTACGCCGCGGCACAGGTAAGGCCCGAGGACATCGATACCGGCGTGGTCATCCTCACGGGCGAGGCGCTGCGGCGCGAGAACGCGCAGGCGATCGCCGGCCTGCTGGCGGAGCAGCGCGGCGATTTCGTCACCGCCACCGCCGGGCACCACATGGAGTCGATGCTGGCGGCCTATGGCTCGGGCGCGTCGAAGGTTTCCTACGATGAGGGCAAGCGCATCCTCAATGTCGACATCGGCGGCGGCACTACCAAGCTGGGCATCGTCGAGAAGGGCGACGTGGTCGCGACCGCCGCGCTGCATATCGGCGGCCGGCTGCAGGTGATCGACGAGATCGGGCGCATCGTGCGGCTCGATCCGGCAGGAAAATTCCACGCCCGCGAGGCGGGCTTCTACTGGTCGCGCGGGGACGTGCTCTCGCCCTCGCAGCTCGACAAGGTCGCGGACAACATGGCGGGTCTGCTGGTGGCGGCGCTCACGCAGCGCCCGGTGCCGCACGCGGTCGAGCACCTCTATCTGACCGATCCGATCGCCGACCTCGGCGCCATCGATGGCATCATGTTTTCGGGCGGGGTCGGCGAATACGTCTACGGCCGCGAAGACCGCGACTTCGGCGACCTGGGACGCCGTCTTGGCCGCGCCATCCGCAAGCGGCTCGATTCCGGCGTGCTGCCATGGCCGCTGCTGCCGGCCGGGGAATGCATCCGCGCGACCGCGCTTGGCGCCTCCGAATACAGTGTCCAGCTCAGCGGGAATACCAGCTACATCTCGAAACCGGGAGAGCTGCTGCCGCGGCGCAATCTACAGGTGCTGCAGCCTTCGTATGTCTGCGGGGACGTCATCGATTCCCATGCGCTCGCAAAGGCGATCCGCGCCCACTTCACCGCCTTCGATCTGGTGGAAGGCGAAGGCGAGGTGGCGCTGGCACTGCGCTGGCTCGGCGCGCCGTCCTACGAACGCATTCTTGCGTTCGCCGAGGGCATTCGCCATGGACTTGCCACCACGATCGAGCGCAAGAAGCCGCTTTACATCATGCTCGACGGCGACATCGCGCAGACATTGGGGGCGATCCTGCGCGAGGAGCTGCTGGTCGCGAGCGAGATCCTGGCGATCGACGGCGTGGTGCTGCGCGATTTCGATTATATCGATCTCGGCCGCATCCGCATGCCGTCCTACACCGTGCCGGTGACGATCAAGTCGCTGCTGTTCAGCGAGGACCCGCGCCGCGGCCGCCCGCACCAGCGCATCCACCATCACGAGCATGATCACCACAGCCACGATCATCACCATGGGCACGGTCATGGTCACGCTCACGGACACCATCATCACCATCATGACGATCATGATTAGTGTCCGGATTCAAGCGGTGCGCTGGACAAGGCGTGCCCCAAGCACGGCCGGTCTTGCGTTTGAGACGAGGCAAGACCGGTGACCCCGGCGGCCGGGCGCCTGGCTCACGCGCCCGACGTCGCGCCGCGATTCGATTCGAAATGGCTGATGCTCGGCGTCCCGGTCACGCTGGTGGCGTGGCTCGCGCTCGTCCCGCTCGGGTTCCTGCTGTGGCAGAGTTTTCTCACGCCGGAGACCGCGACGGCGCCGGCGCAGTTCACGCTGGAGAATTTCCGCACGGCGTATCTGAGCAGCGACAACGCGCGGCTGTTTCTCAATTCCTTGCAGTTCGCAACCGGCGCCGCGGTGCTCGCGCTCGTCGTCGGCACCGGTCTCGCCTGGATGAACGAACGCACCAATACCCCGTTCAAGACGCTGTTCTTCGCACTGGCGATCGTTCCGCTGGTGATCCCCGGCATTCTGTTCACGGTCTCATGGATCATGCTGGCGAGCCCGAAGATCGGCATCATCAACCTCGCCCTGCAGGCGATGTTCAATACCGACACCGTGTTCGTGAACATCTACACCATGACCGGCATGATCTGGGTCGACGGGCTGCACTACTCGCCCATGGCGTTTCTGCTGATGACGGCGGCGTTCCGCTCGATGGATCCCGCGCTCGAGGAGCAGGCCGCCATGAGCGGGGCCTCGGTGCTGCAAACCGCGCGGCGGATCAGCCTGCGGCTCGCGCTGCCGGCGGCGCTCGGATCGCTGCTCATCCTGTTCGTGCGCTCGATCGAATCGTTCGAGGTGCCGGCGCTGCTCGGCCTGCCGGTCGGCATTCATGTCTATACCGCGTCGATCTACCAGGCGATCCACGAATATCCGAGCCAGGTCGGGCTTGCCGCCGCCTATGCAGTGACCCTGCTGCTGCTCACCTCGCTCGGCATCTACGCGCAGTCGCGGCTGGCCCGGGAGGGCGCGCGATTTTCGACGGTGACCGGCAAAGGGTTTCGCCCGCGCACGATCGACCTCGGGAGGTGGCGCTACCTCACGGCGGCTATCTTCATTCTCTACCTGCTCGTGATCGTGCTGATGCCGTTCCTGGTCCTGGTCTGGTCCTCGCTGCAGAAGTTCTACAGCGTGCCGTCGTGGGCGGCGCTGAGCAGGGTGAGCCTCGATTCCTACCGCGCAATACTCGACTATCCGCAATTCGCCAGCACCGTGTGGAACAGTCTCGTGCTCGCGGTCGGCAGCGCTACGGTGGTCATGCTGCTGTCGGCGGTCGTCGCCTGGATCGTCCTGCGCACGAAGGTGCCGGGACGCTGGTTGCTCGACAACCTGGCGTCGCTGCCGACTGGTCTTTCCCGGGCTGGTGCTCGGGCTCGCGATCATGGTCTGCTATCTCTACCTCGACATCGGCGTCTACGGCACGCTCTGGATCATGTTCATCGCCTACGTCACGCGCTTCCTGCCCTACGGCATGCGCTACACGTCGGCTTCGATGCTGCAGATCCACAAGGAGCTCGAGGAATCCGCCGCGGTGAGCGGTGCGTCCTGGGGCGTCACCTTTCGCCGCGTCGTCCTCCCGCTGCTCAAGCCCGGCCTGCTCGCGGGATGGATTTACGTCGTGATCGTCTCGATCAGGGAGCTGTCGAGCTCGATCCTGCTCTACTCGCCGGGCAGTGAAGTGGTGTCGATCATGATATGGGAGCTGTGGCAGAATGGGCAGTACGTGGAGCTTTCGGCGCTCGGCGTCATGCTGATCGCCGCGCTGTTCTGCCTCGTCGTGCTGGCGCAGCTTGCCGGGCGGCGGTTCGGCATAGCGCAAGCATAAGAAACCGAGCGGGCGGCAGCGTCCGAACCAAAGGGTGGGAACGTGCTGAGCGTGAGATCGCTTTTCACCGAATATGCCAATGAGCGCGGCGAGGCGGTGAAGGCCGCCCAGAACGTCTCGTTCGACGTGCCCGAGGGCAAGCTGTTCACATTGCTCGGACCATCGGGTTGCGGCAAGACCACGACCTTGCGCTCCATCGCCGGCCTGGAAAAGCCGACCGAGGGCGAGATCGAGGTCGGCGGGCGCATCGTCTATTCGTCGGGCAAGGGCATTTTCGTCGCGCCCAACAAGCGCAATTTCGGCATGGTGTTCCAGTCCTATGCCATCTGGCCGCACATGAACGTCTTTCAGAACGTGGCCTTCCCGCTCGAGGTGCGCCGGCTCGCCAAGAAGGAGATCCGCGACCGGGTGATGCGCGTGCTCCATGCGGTCGCGCTCGATGAGCTGGTGGATCGCGATGCCACCAAGCTTTCCGGCGGGCAGCAGCAGCGCCTGGCGCTGGCGCGCGCCCTGGTGATGGAGCCGCAGCTCCTGCTGCTGGACGAGCCGCTTTCCAATCTCGACGCCAAGCTGCGCGACCGCATGCGCTCCGAGCTCAAGCGACTGCAGCGCGACCTCAATCTCACCACCGTCTACGTCACCCACGATCAGAGCGAGGCGCTCGCGCTCTCCCATGAGATCGCGGTCATGAATGAAGGCCGGGTAGTCCAGGTCGGCACCCCGCGCCAGATCTACGAGCAGCCGACCGACAAGTTCGTCGCCGATTTCGTCGGCACCACCAATTTCATCGGCGGCACTGTCACCGCGCTCGAGGCCGGCCGTTGCGTCGTGCGCTCGGCCATGGGCGAGCTTCGTGCGCATGCCAGCGAGGGCGTCGGCAAGGACGCGAGGGTGATCGTATCGGTGCGGCCGGAGGACGTGGAACTGTCGGAGGCCGCTCCGGTTGCCACCGATGGCGACAACGTCTGCAGGGGTACGGTCGACGCCAAGGATTTTCTCGGCGACTATCTGGATTTCCACGTCAAGGTCGGCGATGTTGTGCTGCTGGCGAAGGCCCATCCTTCGCTGCGCACGCCGACCGGCGATCCGATCTATCTGCGCATCAAGGCGGAGAAGTGCGTGGCGATCGCGACCGATATGACCAGCCCGGCGCGCGCGAGCTAGACTGCAGGAGCAAGGCATGGCCAAGGACGCCATCGTTTCGGAAGAGCTGGCAAAGAAGTTCTCGACCGAGAAGGATACGCCCTATCTGCGATGGGTGCGCGGCGAGGGGCTCGACATCATCAGCGCGCATTACGTGCGCAACCTGCGCACCGTCGAGCTCAAGCCGTGGGCGCGGCGCGGCGGCGCCGGCGTCTACATCAATCACGAGGCCTCGCGCACCTCGAACGACTGCTACGTCTGCGAGATCCCGCCCGGCAAGAAGCTCGCGCCGCAGCGCCAGCTGTTCGAGGAAATGATCCTGGTGCTCGACGGCCGCGGCTCCACCACCGTGTGGAACGACGAGGGCCGGCGCATCACCTTCGAGTGGAAGGCCGGCGCGATGTTCGCCATCCCGCTCAATTGCTGGCACCAGCACTTCAACGGCTCGGGCCAGGCGCCGGCGCGCTACGTCGCCGTCACCAATGCGCCGCCGGTGATCAATCTCTATGAAGACGTCGAGTTCGTCTTCAACACCAGCCACGATTTCAAGAACCGCTTCAACGGCGAGCCCGAATACTTCAGTGCCAAGGGCGAGCAGAAGGGTCTCCTGCTCGTCACCAACTTCGTGGCCGACGCTGTCAACCTGCCGCTGATCAGCGCCAAGGAGCGCGGCGCCGGCGGCGGTCATATCCGCTTCAACATGGCCAAGGGCTCGATGAACAGCCACATCTCGCAGTTCCCGATCGGAACCTACAAGAAGGGTCACGCGCACGGACCCGGCGCCCACGTCATCATCCTGTCCGGCCAGGGCTACTCGCTGATGTGGCCCGAGGGCGAGGAGCCGCGCCGCTACGATTGGGAGGTCGGAACGCTGGTCGTACCGCCGAACATGTGGTTCCACCAGCACTTCAACAGCGGCACGACGCCGGCGCGCTATCTCGCCTTCAAGCACGAGGTGGTGTCGATCCGCAACGCGCAGGGCGTGCCCAAGGCCTGGATCAGCCGTCGCGTCGGCGGCGACCAGATCGACTATGCCGACGAGGCGCCGGTGGTGCGCAAGATGTTCGCCGACGAGTGCGCCAGGAACGGCCTTACGCCGCGCATGGACCAGGCCTACGCGCAGGAGCTCGCGGACCTGCCGCCGCTGGCGAAGGCGGGGTAGTAAATTAGGGCGCCCCCAAGACTGTCATGCCCGCGAAAGCGGGCATCCAGTAATCACGCGACCATATTCTTCCGGGTATCGTGCATCACGCTGCGTTTAGTGGGTAATGGATCGCCCGCCCGCGCGGGCGATGACAGCGAGCAAGGAATGGCGGAACAGCGCGACGCGGCCTACGACTTCAGGGCGCGCACCGCCGACTTGAGCAGATAGCCGGGCTCATGATGCACGCGGGCGCCCCACAGCCGCCGGTGCAGCTTGTCGAGCAGGAGATAGACGACCGGCGTCGTGTAGAGCGTGAGCATCTGCGAGACGACGAGCCCGCCGACGATGGTGATGCCGAGCGGGCGGCGCAGTTCCGACCCGGGTCCGGTTGCGATCATCAGCGGCACGGCGCCAAGCAGGGCGGCCATCGTCGTCATCATGATCGGCCGGAAGCGCTCGAGGCAGGCTTCGAAGATCGCACGCTCGGGCGGCAACCCGCGCTTGCGCTCTCCCTCGAGCGCAAAGTCGACCATCATGATTCCGTTCTTCTTGACGATGCCGATCAGCAGGATGATGCCGATGAAGGCGATCAGCGAGAGCTCGGTATGGAAGATTTGCAGCGCCAGCAGCGCGCCGAGGCCGGCCGAGGGCAGGGTCGAAATGATCGTCAGCGGGTGCGCCAGGCTCTCGTACAATACGCCGAGCACGATGTAGACGGCGATCAGGGCGGCCAGGATCAGAAGCGGTTGCGCGCCGATCGACTGGCGATAGGCGCGGGCGTCGCCGGCAAATTCGGCATGCAGCGTGTCGGGAATGTGCAGCTCGGCCACGGCCTGGTCGATCCGCCGCGTCGCCTGCTCGATGGTCATGTTCTCGCCGAGGCCGAAGCTGACGGTGATCGCCGGGAACTGTCCCTGGTGGTTGACGACGAGCGGAGAGAGCCCGCGCTCGATCTTGGTCACCGCCGTGAGCGGAACCTGGGTGTTGTTGGCGCCGCTCACATAGATGCGGGAGAGGTCCGAGGGATCGCTCTGATATTGCGGATCGATCTCGAGGATGACGCGGTACTGATTGCGCTGCGTGTAGAGCGTCGAGATCTGGCGCTGTGCATAAGAGTTGTTGAGGGTATTGGTGATGTCCTGGACGCGCACGCCGAGCCGCGAAGCCGCGGTCCGGTCGATGGTCACGTTCACCTGCAGCCCGCCCTGCTCGCGATCGGTGGAGACGTCGACCAGTCCCGGCACGGTCTGGATCTTCGCGAACACGCGCGGAGCCCACTCCAGTAGCTCGCCGTAGTTCGTGTCCCACAGTGTGTACTGGTAGGAGGAGTCGCTCGAGCGGCCGCCGACACGCACGTCCTGCATGGGAAAGAAGAACACGCGCAATCCCGGGATATTGGCGGTCTGCAGCCGCAGCCGGTTGGCCACGGCCTGGGCGGAAAGCCCGCCGCGCTCTGCCAGTGGCTTGAGGCTGATGAACAGCGAGCCCCGGTTCACGGACGCGCTGAAGCCGGACGTGCCGATGGACGAGCCGACATTGGCGACCGCCGGATCGGCGCGTACGATCGCCTCCGCCTTCTGCTGCAAGACATACATCGCCTGGAAGGAAACCTCGGTCGAGGCCTGGGTGCCGCCCCAGACCAGACCGGTGTCGTCCTGCGGGAAATAGCCCTTGGGCGTCCGCACGTAGAGCATGGCGGTCACCGCTATGGCCGCAGCCAGGATCAGCAACGTGAGCGCGCGGTAATTGAGCGCGACAGCGAGGCTTCTTGCGTAACCCCGCACCATGAAGCTCAGGAGGCGCTCGACCGCGCGATCGAACCAGTTGGCGTCCGGGCTTGGGGGCTTGCGCACGAAATGTGCGCAGATCATCGGGGTAACGGTCAGCGACACCGCCGTAGACACGGCAATCGCGAAAGCCAGCGTCACCGAGAACTCCCGGAAGACCCGCCCGACCACACCGGTCATGAACAGCAGCGGAATGAAGGCGGCCACCAGCGATATGCTGATCGACAGCACGGTAAATCCGATCTGCTGCGCTCCTTCCAACGCCGCGCGGAACGGCGACATGCCCTTTTCGAGATTGCGGAAGCAATTCTCGATCATGACGATGGCGTCGTCGACCACGAAGCCGACGGAGACGGCGAGTGCCATCAGCGACAGGTTGTCGATCGAGAAACCCGCGACCCACATCATGGCGCAGGTGCCCGCGAGCGACAGCGGTACCGTCACGCCGGCGGCGATCGTTGCCGCTGCGCGCCGCAGAAACACAAACACGACGAACATGACCAGAGCGATCGTTGCGAGCAGCGTGAGCTGCATATCGAACACGCTGGCACGTATCGTCTTGGTGCGATCCGACAGCACCGAGATGTCGACGCCGGCCGGGATCCAGCGCTTGATCTCCGGCAGCAGCTCATAAATGCGATCGACGGTATCGATGACGTTCGAGTTGGCCTGCTTGTTGATCACCAGCAGCACCGAAGGCTGGCCGTTGAACCAGCCGGCGGAGCGGCTGTTGCGCACCCCTGCCTCGATCGAGGCGATGGCCGAGAGCCGCACCACCGTGCCGTTGGCGGAGCGCACGACGATCGGGTCGTAGTCGGACGCCGTGCGCAGCTGATCGTTGCTGGCGATGGTCATGGCGCGTTCGTTGCCGTCGAATACCCCGATCGGTCCGGTCGCGTTGGCATTGGCGATGGCGAGGCGCACGTCCTCCATGCCGAGACCCATCGATGCCAGCGCAACCGGGTTCACCCGCACCCGGATCGCGGGCTGCTCGGCGCCGTTGACGGTGACCTCGGCTACGCCCTCGATCTGCGAAAGGCGCTGCACGATCACCGTGTCGGCGGCGTCATAGAGGTCGCTCGGGGCGACGGTCTTGGAGGTGAGCGCCAGGATCATGATCGGCGTCGCCGCCGGATTGGACTTTCGGAACGACGGCCGTGACGGCAGATCGCTGGGCAGGTCGGTGAGCGCGGCATTGATCGCGGCCTGCACGTCGCGGGCGGCACCGTCGATGTTGCGGTTGAGGTCGAACTGCACGGAGATTCGCGTCATGCCGAGCGAGCTGCGCGAGGTCAGTTCGGTGACCCCCGGGATTTCTCCCAGCCGGCGCTCGAGCGGGGCCGCCACCGTCGCCGCCATCGTCTCGGGGTCGGCGCCCGGCCGGTTGGCGGTCACGCTGATGGTGGGGAAATCCACCGTCGGCATGCTGGCGACCGGCAGGAAGTGGTAGGCCACCGCGCCCACCAGAAACAGCCCGACGGCAAGGAGGGTGGTGCCGACCGGCCGCCGGATAAAGGGTTCCGAAAAGTTCGCGGCGCTCATGCCGTCACTCCGCCGGCCGCTGCGCGGGCTCGGCCGGCTCCGCCAGGTCGAGCTCGGTCTGCAGCGGCGCCGGGCGGCTCAATCGCGTCTTCAGGCGTTCCATCGCGAGATAGACCACCGGGGTCGTGTAGAGCGTGAGCAGCTGGCTGAGCAGCAGCCCGCCGATGATGGTGATGCCGAGCGGATTGCGCAGCTCCGAGCCGGTACCGGACTCGAACGCCAGAGGAATGGCTCCGAACAGCGCCGCCAGCGTCGTCATCATGATCGGGCGGAAACGCAGCAGCGAGGCCTGGACGATCGACTCGCGCGGCGAGAGGCCTTGCTTGCGCTCGGCCTCGAGCGCGAAGTCGATCATCATGATGGCATTCTTCTTCACGATACCCATCAACAGCACGATGCCGATGAGGGCAACGACGGAGAGATCCTGCTTGCACAGCATGAGCGCCAGCAGGGCGCCGACGCCGGCCGAGGGCAGCGTGGACAGGATCGTGAGCGGGTGAATGAAGCTCTCGTACAGCACGCCGAGCACGATGTAGATGGTGACCGCCGCCGCCAGGATCAGCCAGGGCTCGCCGGCGAGCGACTTGGCGAATTCCGCCGCGTCGCCGGAATAGCTGCCGATCACCGACGTCGGCATGCCGATCTCCCGCTCGGCCTCCGAGATGGCCCTGACCGCGTCGCTGAGCGCGGCATGCGGCGCGAGATTGAAGCTGATGGTGGCGGCCGGGAACTGCTCCTGGTGCGCGATGACCAGCGGCGCGGTGCCGTGCTCGAGGCGCGCCACCGCGCCCAGAGGCACCATCGAGTTGTTGCCCACCGTCGGCACGTTGAGCGGCGAGCTCGAGGTCAACGAGGTCGATTGCGCCACCGCCTGAAGCCCGGACGCGGGGAGATAGATCTTGGCCAGCGAATTCGGGTCGCTCTGGTATTCCGGCTTGGCCTCGAGGATCACGCGGTACTGGTTGGCCTGGCCGTAGATGGTGGAAATCTGGCGTTGGCCGAAGGCATCGCTCAGGGTATCGACCACGGTCTGCATGGAGATGCCGAGGCGGCCGGCGGTCTCGCGATCGACCTCGACATTGACCTGGAAACCGTCGTTCTGCGATTCCGAGGCGACGTCCTGCAGCGCGGCCGACGACCGCAGCTTGCGTGCAAGCTGGGCCGCCCAGTCTTCGACTTCCCGCGCATCGGTGCCGGTCAGCGTGTATTGATATTGCGCACGGCTGAGCCGGGTCGAGATCTGGATGTCCTGCACCGGCTGAAAATAGACCACCACGCCGGGAACGGCGGCGACCACCCGCTGGAGCCGATCGATGATGGTCGTTACGGACACCCTGCGCTCGTCGCGCGAGCGCAGGGTGATGGCCAGCCGGCCGGCGTTCGGCGAGGCATTGATCGGAGTCACGCCGATGACGGACACCACGCCCGTCACCTCGGGATCCTTGCGGATCGCGCTTTCGACCGTGGCCTGCAGCCGCTTCATCTCGGTGAAGGAAACCTCCTGTCCACCTTCCATGACCGCGAAGATCAGGCCGGTATCCTGCAGCGGCAGAAAACCCTTCGGAATGATGATGTAAAGCCAGACGGTCGCGACCAGCGTGGCGGCGGTGACCACCAGCGTGAGGGTTTCATGGCGCAGCACCCAGTGGAGGCTGCGCCGGTAGAGCTCCACCGACCAGTCGACCATGCGGTGAAAGAGTCCGGTGACGCCGGCTCCGGCGCCCGCGGGCGCTGCCGCCTGGTGCCGCAGCAGCCGGCTGCACATCATCGGCGTGAGGGTCAGCGAGACGATGGCCGAGGTCACGACGGCGATGGTCAATGTCAACGCGAACTCGCGGAACATGCGGCCCACGAGGCCGGTCATGAACAGCAGCGGGATGAACACCGCGATCAGCGAGACCGTCAGCGAAATCACGGTGAAGCCGATTTCGCTCGCGCCCCGCAAGGCGGCCGCGAACGGTTCCTCGCCGTCCTCGATGTGGCGCACGATGTTCTCGATCATGACGATGGCATCGTCGACCACGAAGCCGGTGCCGATGGTCAGCGCCATGAGCGACAGATTGTCGAGGGAGAAGCCGCAGAACCACATGATCCCGAAGGTTGCGATCAGCGACAGCGGCAGCGCGACGCCGGCGATGATCGTGGCGCGCATCGTGCGCAGGAAGATGAGAACAACGGTGATGACCAGCGCCACGCTCAGGATCAGCGTGAACTGCACGTCGCGGACCGAGGCGCGGATGCTGGCGGTGGCGTCGTGCACGACGGTCAGCGTCGCGCCGATCGGCATCGCGCGTTGCAGCTTCGGCAGCTCGATCTTGATGCGCTGCACGGTCTCGATCACGTTGGCGCCCGGCTGGCGCTGAATGTCGACGACGATGGCGGGCATGCCCTGGTAGAATCCGGCGACCCGGCTGTTCTCCAAGCCGTCGACCACGTCGGCGACGTCGCGCAGCAGCACCGGCGCGCCGTTGCGATAGGCCACGATGATGGTGCGGTACGCGTCCGCCGCGGCGAGCTGGTCGTTGGCTGAGATGGTGTAGGACTGGTGTGCGCCGTCGAGCGCGCCCTTGGCGCCCGCGACGTTCGCGGCGACGATGACGTTGCGCAGGTCCTCGAGCGCGATGCCGTAATTGGCGAGCCGCGACAGATCCGCCTGGATGCGGATGGCGGGCTTGATGTTGCCCTGCACGGTGACGCGGCCGACGCCGGTGACCTCGGCCAGCCGCTGCGCCAGCAAGGTATCGGCCACGTCGCTGAGCGCCCGCAGCGAGATCGTGTCCGAGGTGATCGCCAGCGTTACCATCGGCGCGTCGGCCGGGTTCACCTTGGAGTAGACCGGCGGGTAGGGCAGGTTTCTTGGCAGCACCGATCCGGAGGCGTTGATCGCCGCCTGCACGTCCTGGGCGGCGGCGTCGATGTCGCGTCCGAGATCGAACTGCAGGGTGATCTGGCTCACGCCGAACGAACTCGACGACGTCATCACCTGGAGCGACGGGACCTGCCCGAAATTGCGCTCGAGCGGCGCTGTCACCAGCGACGCCATCACTTCGGGACTCGCGCCCGGAAGCTGGGTGGTGACCTGGATGGTGGGAAAATCGACCTGTGGCAGCGACGAGACCGGCAGCAGCCAGTAGCCGAGCATGCCACCCAGCATCACGGCCACCCCGAGCAGCGATGTTGCGATCGGGCGCCGGATGAAGGGCGAGGACACGCTCATGGATTGCTGGCCGGAGGAAGTCCCGCGCTCGGTGTTCGCCGGCCGCGCGTGCCGCGGGTGCCGTCCGGGCGCGGACGGCCGTCGGGCGAGATCTGCCCGGCGTCCTCGGCGCTCGATACCGCCACCTGGGCTCCCTCGGTCAGGCGTGCAAAGCCGGTGGTCACCACGCGCTCACCCGGCTCCAGGCCGGACCCCACCACGGCCTGTAGGTCATCCTGCAGGGTCAGGTTCACCAGCCGCACCGCCACGGTGTTGTCGGCCTTGAGCACATAGACGAACGGGCCGTTCGGCCCGCGCTGGAGTGCGGCCGTCGGCACAACGACCACCTGGCGCAAGGTGTCGATGAGTATCCGCACATTGACGAACTGGCCGGGCCAAAGCTGCAGATTGGTGTTGGGAAATTCGGCCTTGAGCTTCACCGTGCCGGTGGTCTGGTCGACCTGATTGTCGACCACCATGAGCTTGCCCCGGTCGAGCGCGTTCTTGCCGTCGGGTGTCAGGGCGTCGACCGGAAGCTGGCCCTCGGTCATGCCTTTGTTGAGACTCGGCAGGTGCTGCTGCGGCAGGCTGAAGAGCACCGAGATCGGACGCAGCTGGGTAAGGATGACGATGCCCGTCGCGTCCGCCGCCTTGACGATGTTGCCTTCATCGACGAGACGGATGCCGGTGCGGCCGGCAATCGGCGCGATGACGTCGGTGTAGGACAGAATGGCGCGCACATTGTCGATCGCCGCCTGGTCGAGCTTGATCTGCGCTTCGAGCTGGCTGACCGTCGCCCTTTGGGTATCGAGCTGCTGCTTGTTGACGGCATTCGAGGCCGCCAGCCGGGTGTAGCGATCGAGATCGAGCCGCGCGTTGGCGAGTTGCGCCTCGTCCTGGGCCTTCTTGGCGACCGCCTGGTCGTACTGCGCCTGATAGGTGGTCGGATCGATCTTGGCGAGCACGAACCCCTTGGGAACGTCCTGGCCTTCGGTGAACGAGATATTGATCAGCTTGCCGTCGACCTGCGAGCGCACCGTCACAGTGTTGAGAGCGCGCGCGGTACCGACGCCGTCGAGATAGACCGGCACGTCGGCCGCACGCGCGGACGTCGCCAGCACCGGAACGGGCTCGGTCGCCGGCGGCCCGCCGCGCCGGCCAGGCCGCGATGCCGCCTGCGTCTGCTCCCACTGCGGCATGTAATAGACGGCAACGACGCCGCCGATCACGAGGGCGGCGATCAACAGGACGATAATTCGGCGCGTCAGCGTCATCGGATCACGTTCACACCGGCTGCGACGCCCGGCGGCAGCCAACTGCCGCCAAGCGCCTGAAACAGACTCAACACGGCCTGCAGGCGCGCAAGCCGGGCGATCACATGGTTGTCTTCGGCCGTGAACAGCGTCTGCTGGGTCTGCAGGACGGTCACCAGATCGACCGTGCCCTCGCGCAACCTGATTTCGGCAAGGCGGAAGGCTTCCCGCGAGCTGATCACGACCAGGTTCTGCAGCCGCTCGCGCTCGGCCGAGTCGGCGATGGCGATGAGGGCGATCTCCACGTCGCCGAAGGATGCAAGTATGGTCTGGCAGTAGATCTTCAAGAACTCGTATTGCCGGCCTTGCGCGAATTCCAGCTGCCCCTCCAGCCGGAAGCCGTCGAGCAGCGGCTGCGCGACGTTGACGGCGACGTTGTAGAAGGCGTTCTGCGGCGTAAGCAGGATCTTGAAGATCGCGCTGTCGTAGCCGCCTTGGCCGGTGAGCGAGATGCTCGGGAAGAAGGCGGCGCGCGCGGCTTCCACGCTGGCATCGGCGGAGGCGAGGTCGGCTTCGGCGGCGCGAATGTCGGGGCGCTGGAGCAGGATCTGCGACGGCAGCCCGGGCGTGACTCGCGGAATGCTCAGCCGGTAGAGACTGCCGCCCTTCACCAGGACATCGACCGGCGGCTTGCCGATCAAGACCGCGAGGATGGCGATGTTTTGGCGCAGCGTCTGATCGAAGATCGGAATGGTCGCGCGCACCTGGGCAACCAGGCTCTCCTGCTGGGCGACGTCGAGTTGCGAGGCGGTGCCGGCTTCGAAGCGCTGCTTGACCAGCGTCAGCACCCGGTTGGCGGCGTCCAGGTTCTGCCGTGCGATCCGCAGCCGGTCCTGCGACGAGAGCACCTGGAAATAGGCGGTGCCGACCGCCACGATGGTCGAGAGGACGACGACCTCCTTGTCGAAACGGGTGGCGACGGCGATCTGCTGCGCGGCGCGGGAGTTGGCGCGGTTCTTGCCCCAGAAATCGATCTCGTAGGCGGCATTGAGCGTGACCCGGTAGTGCTCGCGCTCGATCCCGCCCGGCCGGCTTCAGGCGCTCCGCGATGCCGAGGAAATCGACCGCCGGCAACAGCGGCGCGCCGATGATCTTGGCCTGTGCGTCGGCCTGCATGATGCGCCCGATGGCGGCAGCGATGTCGAGATTGGAGGTCTGCGCCTCCTCGATGAGACCGGTGAGCTCGGACGAATGAAAGCCGCGCCACCAATCCAGCGCCGGCAGCGCCGCCTGGACATTTCCGCTCGCGGCACCATAGCGCGGCGGGACATCGAGAGCGAGGTCCGGCCGCTCGGAGCTGAAAATGCACCCGGACAGCATTTGCACCAGAGCTAATCCCAAAAAAACGACAAAGACGGGGCGAAAGCGTCCGGCTCTGATCAGCACGGCGCGCCTGCACCACTCGTCGAGCATGGGACCGACTTTCAACGCTACGGACACCCGTGAAACGGGGCTCTAGCGTCAACCCAGCACGCTTCCCCAACCCCGTTACCCAACTCGCCATATTAGCAGTCCGGCCCAACGCGACTACTTAATTAAAAGACAGGTTTCCCCACGCTGCGCGCTCCGACCCCGATTGCTGAGCACGTTCCAACCTAGCTCTCAAATGATTGATGCGGCAAGGTTATTGCTGAGCGCGCGGCAGCGCGCTCGGGACCTCGGGGGTAGGCCGCTGGCCGAGCGCGTCAGGCCGCGGCGCCGGTTTTCGTCGCCTTTGTGGCGAGATACCAGTCGAGAATTTCGGCGCCGTTCCAGTGCAGCACGCCCTCGAAGCGGCGCACATGATCGTAGATCGCTTCGAGGTATTTGATGCGGTGCGGCTGGCCACTGATATAGGGGTGGATCGCGAGCGCCATGATCTTGGCTCGCTTCTTCCCCTCGGCGTAGAGGCGCTCGAACTGGTCGATGGCACGGCGGGCGAGCTGCTCGCTTTCGTGGTGCTGCACGATCATGATGGCGATGTCGTTGATCTCGACCGTGTAGGGCAGGGTGACGAGCGGCCCTTTGGCGGTCCGGATCACCGTCGGCTCATCGTCGTAGACCCAGTCGCCGATATATTTCACTCCGGCATCGACCAGAAGCTCGGGCGTTTCGAGCGTCTGGGTGAGTCCCGGTCCCAGCCAGCCGACCGGACGCTTGCCGCTGAAGCGTTCGAGGATGTCCATGGAGCGGTTGATCATCGCCGCCTGGTCCTCGACCTTGTGGATCGGCATCTGGTCGTAGGCGTGACCCATGAACTCCCAGCCCAGGCGCCTCGCTTCCTCGGCGACGCGGGTGTAGTCCTCGCAGGTGCGCGCATTGACCGCGAGCGTAGGCTTGATGCCGAGCCGCTCGTACAATTCGAAAAAGCGCCAGGCGCCAACCCGCATGCCGTATTCGTGCCAGCTCCAATGCGGCACGTCGGGCAGGAGCGGGATCCCGGTCGGGGCGGGAAGGACCTGGCGCGGCATCGGCCGTCCGATGTCCCAGACCTCGTAGTTGACGATGGTCCAGAACGCGAGCCTTGCATCGCCGGGCAGCTTGAGTGGCGGCCGATCGATGATCGCCGAATAGTCGCAACGGTCGCGCGGCAACATGGGTGTCGGTGTCGTAGGTGTGGTCGTCATTGGCGGGGTGTTTCACTCCATTCGCTGGCTATGATAGGGCTGCGCCGCGTCACGATCCACCGAGCAAATGCGTTGCGTTCCGGTGCGACATCTTCGCGAGCTCCGCTGCGGCGGACCGCAGTATGTTGTGCCCCACGCTCGGTGCACAAGGCGGGATAGGGAATGGGCCTGAGGAACGACCCGCCGATGCCGGCGGACGGCGAGGTTACGTCGCGCTGGCCCGACGCAGCCGCGCAAGCGGCGCATGCTCTGCGATCGCACACCGCCGGCACCGCAGATCGACCGGCCGTCTCCGTCGCGCGCGTTTCGCTGATGGTGACAGTAGCGATCTTCGCGCTCGGCTTCCTGCTGGTGGCGTGGCCGTGGCTGTCCGGCGCAGTGACGATTCCGTGGGATGCGAAATCGCAGTTCTTTCCGCAGGTGCAATTTCTTGCAAGCTCGATTGCGCGCGGTGAGTGGCCGTGGTGGTCGCCCGATGTCTTCGCCGGCTGGTCGCAGATTTCCGATCCGCAGACGCTGCTGTTCTCGCCGCTTTATGTCGCATTGGCGGCCGTCACGCCCGCGATCAGCCTGCGCGCCTTCGATGCCGTGACCTTCGGCTCTCTGTTCATCGGCGGGATCGGAATCATCCTCTTTTTCCGCGACCGCGGCTGGCATGCCGGCGGCGCGCTGGTCGCCGCGATGGCGTTCGCGCTCGGCGGGTCTGCCAACGCGCGCATCCAGCACACCGTGCAGATCATCAGCCTGGCCTATCTGCCGCTCGCGCTCTGGCTGCTGGCGCGAGCGCTGGAGCGATCATCGTGGCGTGCAGGTCTGGCGGCCGGGCTGCTCGCCGGATTGATCGCGGTCGGGCGGGATCAGGTCGCGCTGCTGTCGCTCTATGTGCTTGCCGGATTCGTGCTGGCCTATTGGCTCACGGACGCGCGGCCGGCGGCGCGCCTGCGCGCGAGCGTCAAGCCGCTGGCGGCGGCGGGAGTGAGCGCAGCGCTCGTTGCCGCCGTGCCGGTGATCATGACCTGGCTGCTGGCGGCGCGATCGAACCGGCCCGAGATCGGGTTCGACGCGGCGGCCGGCGGTTCGCTTCATCCGGTCCACCTGCTGCAGTTCGCCTTCGCCGATCTCTACGGCGCCATGGACCCGCACATCGAATTCTGGGCGCCGCAGAGTCCGATCTGGGACGCCGCCTGGGGGTGGCCGGGGCTCTACCTCTCGCAGAACATGAGCCTGCTCTACGCCGGCGCCCTGACCTTCGTCGCGGTCGTGTCGTTCGGGCTCATTCGCGGACTGGCCTGGGCGCGCGAGATCCGGTTCTTCACCGTCGCGGCCTTGCTGGTGCTGCTTTACACCCTCGGAGCCTACACTCCCGCCTTCCGGCTCATGCACGACCTTCTTCCCGGCATTGCGCTCTACCGCCGGCCGGCCGATGCGACCTTCGTGCTGGGCGCGCTGGTGGCCGTGATTGCGGGCTATCTGGTGCATCGCTGGCTGACCGGCACGGTACCCAGGCCAACCCGTCTCCAACGCGCCCTGGAGATCACCTGTGCGATCGCGCTCATCACTGGCGCGCTGGCGCTGGCCCATTCGGTTGTCGGCATCACCCCGGTTCTGGTGCCGGTGGCGAGCGCGATCGTCTTCACGGCGGCAGCGGTGGCAGTGCTGGCCTGGGCGCGCCATCTCAACCTGCGCTGGCCGCTTGCCGCCATCGCGCTGATCGGCGCTTTCATGAGCGTCGACCTCGCCTGGAACAACGCGCCCCATAACTCGACGGCGCTGCCGCCCGCCCAATTTGAAGCGCTGCGGCAGGACACCACCGACGAAACGGTACGCCTGATCAAGGCGCGACTCGACGCTGCCGCTGCGCCCGACCGGCGGGACCGCGTCGAGCTCATCGGCATCGGCTATCACTGGCCGAACCTTGCGCTGGCGCAAGGCCTCGATCACGTGTTCGGCCACAACCCGCTGCGGCTGCGCTGGTTTCAGGAGGTGACGCATGCGAGCGACACGGTCGCACTGCCTGGCCAGCGGAGGTTCTCGCCGCTCTATCCCTCCTATCGATCGGCCTTTGCCGATCTCCTCGGCGTGCGCCTGATCGCGACCGGCGTGCCGGTGGAGCAGATCGATTCATCGCTCAAGCCGGGCGATCTCGAGTTCGTCGCGCGCACCAAGGACGCCTATGTGTACGAGAATCCGCGCGCGCTGCCGCGCGTGATGCTGTTGACGGACTGGCGGGTCGTCGATTTCGACCAGCTCGTGCGCGACGGATGGCCGGGCGTCGATCCGCGCCGCGTCGTGCTGTTGAAGAAGGCGCCGATCGGCTTCTCCTCCAGCGCGGCGGTCGGCTCCAGCGGCAGCGCGCGCCTGCTGCGCTATGCCAATACCGAGGTCGTTGTCGAGGTGCAGGCGCCGGCGGGCGGCATCCTTCTCCTTAACGATGTCTGGCATCCCTGGTGGCGCGCCAGCATCGACGGCGCCGAGGCGGAAATTCTCAAGGCCGATGTGATCTTCCGCGCCGTGGTGTGCCCGCGCGGACGGCACGTGGTGCGTTTCACTTTCCATCCCTTTGCCGGGGCTTTGGCGGAGATGGCGGGGAAGATCACCCACGCGGCGCCGGGCCTGCAATAATGCGTCGGCGAGGGCGCGAGCATTTGCCTTGCACCGCTGCGATCGGCGGAACGATCCTCCTCGCGGCGGTGGCCGGTCGAGGTTGCGACGGCGGATGTTTCCGCGTAACGCGGTGTTAAGAATGCAATGCCTGCGGGTTCCATCCCGCGGTCGAGTGGGGCGGAAGCGATCCCGATGACGACCGATGTTGTGAGTGCCACCCTGCGTCCCGGCCTTGCACGGGCGCCGTTGCGGGCGCGGCTCAGGCTCGAGCATGTGGTGATGGGCGGCGCCATCGTCGCGCTCATCGTACTCGTGGTCTTGCCGTTGCTCTCGCTCCTGTTCGGCAGCGTGAAGGGCGAGCAGGGGCTCAGCCTCGATCATTTCAGCGAGGTGCTGTCCGGCCGGCTTTATCTCACCGCGCTCAAGAACTCGCTCATCCTCGGGGCCTGGACCGGCCTGTTCAGCCTGATCATCGGCCTCGTGCTGGCGTGGGCGGTGAGCCGTACCGACGTGCCGGCAAAGCCGCTGATCCAGCTCACCGCCACGCTCTCGTACCTGTCGCCGCCGTTTCTCACCGCCATCGCGCTGACCTATCTGTTCAGCCCCAATGCCGGGCTGATGAACGTGCTCATGCGCGACGTCGCCGGGCTCCCCTGGCTCACCTTCAATGTCTTCTCGATGCCCGGGCTGGTGCTCGTCACCGTCATGCACACCTTCCCGTTCGTCTATCTGCTGGCTTCGAGCGCGCTCCTGTCGGTCGATGCCTCCTACGAGGAGGCGGCGCAGATCCTGGGTGCCGGCAAGCTGCGGACGGCGCTCTCCATCACCGCGCCGCTGGTTGCGCCGGCGATCCTGTCGGGCACGCTGCTCGCCTTCGTCAATGCGCTCGCCCTGTTCGGCTCGCAGGCGATCATCGGGCTGCCGGCACGCATCTTCACCTTGCCGACCCGCATCTATGCGTTGTTCGACTATCCGCCCGAGTACGGGCTTGCCTCCGCGCTGTCGCTGGTGCTGGTGCTCATCACCGTCGTTGCGCTCTACCTGCAGCGCGCGTTCCTGGCGCGGCGGTCCTACGTCACCCTCGCCGGCAAAGGCTCGCGGCCGCAGCTGATGCAGCTTGGCGCCTTCCGCTGGGTCATGCTCGGCTGCGTCATCCTGATCTTCATCGTCTCGATCGCGGCCCCTTACGCGACCCTGATCGCGGTGTCGTTCTCGAAGTCCTGGGGGCTCGAATTCTGGAAAGGCCTCACGCTTGCCAACTACAAGTTCATCCTGTTCGACTACAACGTGACACAACGCGCGATCGTCAACAGCCTGATGCTGGCGACGGCGGCTGCGACCATCGCGGTGCTGCTCGGCGCCGTCATCGGCTGGATCGACCTGCGCACGCGCATCCCCGGCCGCCGCGCGCTCGATTACGCCGCGCTCATCCCGCTCGGGCTGCCCGGCATCGTGGTCGCGGTCGCGCTCATCCAGTTCTGGCTCGCGATGCCGATCGCGCTCTACGGGACCTTGGCGATTCTGCTCCTCGCCTATGTCGGCCGCTACATCCCGCTCGGGGTGCGTGCCGCCAATTCCTCGCTGCGGCAGATCGATCCTTCGCTCGAGGAGAGCGCGCAGATCCTCGGCGCCTCGTGGGCCACGACCATGCGCGAGATCACGCTGCCGCTGATCCGGCCGGGCCTGTTCGCGGGCTGGCTGCTGGTATTCGTGCCGGTGATCCAGGAACTCTCCGCGTCGATCCTGCTGTTCTCGTCGAGCTCGATCACCTTGGCAGTCGCGGTCTACAACCTCTATGAAACCGGTTACATCGAGCCGGTCGCCGCGCTCGCCATGATCAACATGGTGATCATCGGCATCGCCATCTGGCTGGCGAACTGGCTGGGCGGCGGCATCGGCACGCGCGGCGAGGCCGCGCCGGTGAGTGCCTGAGCATGGCCGGCATCGCCATCCGCGGATTGTCGAAAAGCTTCGGCGCGCGCGACACCCGCTTCGCGGCGGTCGCCGATCTCGATCTCGACGTCAAGGACAGCTCGTTCGTGACGCTGCTAGGTCCCTCCGGTTGCGGCAAGACCACGACGCTGCGCCTGATCGCGGGCTACATCGTGCCGGATCACGGCACCATCGAGATCGATGGCCGCGTGCTGTCGTCGCCCGGCGCCGTGGTATCGCCGGACGCACGCGGCATGGGGATGGTGTTCCAGAACTACGCGGTATGGCCGCACAAGACCGTGTTCGAGAACGTCGTGTTCGGGCTCAAGCTGCGCAAGGTCGCGGCGGCGGCGGCGCGCAAGCGGGTCGAGGAGACGCTGGCGCTGGTCAACCTCTCGGGCCTGGAGGGCCGCTACCCGAACGAGCTCAGCGGCGGCCAGCAGCAGCGCGTCGCGCTCGCGCGCTCGCTCGTGGTCGAGCCGTCGATCCTGCTGCTCGACGAGCCGCTGTCGAATCTCGACGCCAAGCTGCGCGAGCGCATGCGCACCGAGCTCAAGGACCTGCAGCGGCGCACCGGCATCACCTTCGTCTATGTCACCCACGACCAGGCCGAGGCGCTCGCGCTCTCCGATCAGGTCGCGGTGATGAGCGGCGGCCGGTTGCAGCAGTACGGTACCCCGTTCGAAGTCTATGCCCATCCGGCCAATCGCATGGTCGCCGATTTCATGGGGCTGGTGAATTTGGTGCCCGGCACGGTGCGGACGGTCGCGAACGGCGGCGGCACGATCGAGGTCGCTCCCGATCTCGCGCTCGCCGTCGCCGCGCTCGGCGGCTTCAGGCCGGGCGAGAGCGTGGACGTCGCCATCAGGCCGGAAAACATCCGCCTGACCGCGCTGGCGAGCGAAACGAGCGGCCAGCGCGGTGACTCAAAAGTGCGCGCGGCGGACGGCGCCGACGCCGGGAGACTGGCGAAGATCACCAGCCACGTCTTCCTCGGCAATATCAGCGAATACTACGCGACGCTGCGCAGCGGCCCGGTGCTGCGCGTGCAGACCCACCCGTTGCAGTATTTCAAGGTCGGTGACGAGGTTGCGGTCGAGATCGATGCGACGCAATGTAGTGTGTTCCGCCGCGGGTCGGCGGATGCCGGGGCGTGACGCAAGAACCGAGGAGTGCACGATGAACAAACCTGTTTCGCCGGCCGCCGTCATCCGCAGTGAGGAGCACTGGACCAACAGGGGCGACGATGTCCGGCTGTTTCTGTGGAACAAGCATGGCGGCGATCCTTCCGGACCGGCGGGCCGGATTCTGTTCGTGCACGGCTCGTCGATGGCCTCGCAGCCGACCTTCGACCTGCAGGTGCCGGGGCGCGCCGACTCCTCGGTGATGGATTACTTCGCCGCGCGCGGCTACGACACTTGGTGCGTCGACATGGAAGGCTATGGCCGCTCCACCAAGACGCGCGACAACAATGCTCCCATCGCCTACGGCGCCGAGGACTGCTTTGCCGCCGCCAGCTATATCGAGAAGCTGCGCGGCAAGCGCCCGCTGCTGGTCTACGGGATTTCGTCGGGCGCCCTGCGCGGCGCCCTGTTCGCGCAGCGTCACCCCGAGATGGTCGCGCGGCTTGCGCTCGACGCCATGGTATGGACCGGCGAGGGCTCGCCCACGCTGGCGGAGCGCAGCAAGCGGCTGCCCGAATTCCGCGCCAAGAACCGGCGCCCGATCGACCGCAAGTTCGTGCGCTCGATCTTCGAGCGCGACCATCCCGGCACCGCCGACGACGCCGTCATCGAGGCGTTCGCCGACGCCATCCTCAAGCTCGATGATTCCGTGCCGACCGGAACCTATGTCGACATGTGCGCAAACCTGCCGGTGTGCGATCCCGAGAAGATCACCGTGCCGACGCTCATTATGCGCGGCGAGTTCGACGGCATTGCGAGCTTTGCCGACCTGGTGAAGTTCTTCGAGAAGCTGCCCAATCCCGACAAGCAGTTCGCGGTGATGCCGGGCATCGCGCATGCCTCGTTTCACCAGAAGAACTACGCCATCTGCTACCATATCCTGGAGAGCTTCTTCTCGCAGCCGGCGCCGATCTACAAGGGCGGACACTGAGACGCGATGCGTCATTGCCAAGCTCGACACCGCAAGTCGGGTTTACCCGACTTGCGGCGCTTAAAGGTTCGGAACTCGTGCAAGCCCGAGTTCCGTTGCAATCCATCCTCTTTGCAAGATGGATGCCCGGGTCAAGCCCGGGCATGACGAGGGCTCGCCCCACAAAGAGAGGAAACGGGATGTTCAAGCTGACGCTCACGCTAACCGCAGGGTTATTCGCGCTCGCCCATGGCTTTGCTCCCGCGCGCGCCCAGGACGCGGTCGATGCCGCCAAGGCCAAGGCCGAAGGCAAGGTGATCTGGTACACCTCGACGCCGATCGAGCAGGGCCAGAAGATCGCCGACGCCTTCCAGAAGGAGACCGGCATCAAGGTCGAGATGTTCCGCTCCGGCGGCTCGGCCATCCTGCGGCGGTTCCAGCAGGAGATGGATGCCGGCCGGATCGCGGTCGATGTGCTCACCCACTCCGAGCCCGCCGCCGCCAATGCGCTCGGCAAGAAAGGCATGTTCGTCGCCTTCAAGCCCGTGAATTTCGACAAGGTGCCCGATGCCGCCAAGGATCCGAACGGCCTGTTCGTCGGCCAGCGGCTCAACATGATGACGCACTACCTGCGCAGCGACAAAGTCGCCGCCGCCGACGAGCCCAAGACCTGGGACGATCTCCTCGACGCCAAATACAAGGGCAAGCTGGTGATGACCGATCCGTCCTTCACCTCGCTGCAGGTGTCGGTGGTCGGCACGATGGCGAAGGCGCGCGGCTGGGGCTTCTACGACAAGCTCAGGGGCAACGACGTCATGATCGTGCAGGGCAACCAGCAGGTCTCCGACATGCTCAAGCGTGGCGAGCGGCTGATCGCGGTCGGCGCGCTCGATTCCTATGCCGCCGATCTCAAGAAGGAAGGCCACCCGATCAAGACGCTCTATCCCTCCGACGGCATGTTCGTCATTCCCTCACCGACCTCAGTGGTCAAGGGCTCGCCCAATCCGAACGCCGCCCGGCTGTTTGCGGAATTCATGATCGGCGACACGGCGCAGAAGATCTTTCCCGCCGACGGCGGCTATTCCGCCCGCACTGACATTGCCCCGCCGCCGGGCTCGCCCGATCTCAAGAGCCTGAAGATCGTCGCCGTCGACGACGACTACATCGAGAAGGAGACCTCGCGCATCAAGCGGCGCTTCAACGAGATTTTCCAGTAGCGGGGCGGACGCAGATCGGTTCCGACCGCGGCCGGCGAGCCGGGCCGAGACGCCTGCTCAGAGCGCAAACAGCGACGGAAAGAACCAGTAGGCGACGACGCCGATCAGGATCAGGTACACAAGCAGGGCGAACGTCCAGCCCATGTTGTGGCGGATGACCGCGCCTTCGTTGCGGACGAATTTGGTGGTCGATACGCCGACGCTTGCCGTCTGCGGCGCCACCGGCTTGCCGATCTCGGCGCCGACCGAGTTGAGGGTCGGCAGCAGCAGCGGCGGGAATCCGAGGATCTGACCGACCAGCGCCTGGAACTTGCCGAACATGGCGTTGGTCGACGTATTGCTCCCCGAAAGCGCCACGCCGATCCATCCGAGCACCGGCGCGACCAGGATGAAGGCAACGCCGATCTTGGAGAACGCGCTCGCGAGCGACGCGGCCATCCCCGAGTAGTTGTAGACGTAGGCCAAGCCGAAAATGAACACGCCCACCAGCAGCGCGCCCCACATCTGCTCCCAGGTCTTGTTCCAGATCGCAATCAGCTGACTGCCGTTCACGCGCAGCAGAAGGGCGACCAACACCCATGACGCCAGGATCGCCGTGCCGCCGACGAACGGCGTCCAGTTGAAGACCGCCGCGATGGTCGTGCCCGGCGTGATCGAGGAGGCGGCCACGACCTGACGATGGAAAGCGACGATCCCCGGCAGGTTCGACCATGGCCCAGTCCAGGCGACGACGACCGCCACCAGCACGAGGATGGGCAGCCAGGCCTCGAATATTTCCCGGCCCGAGAGCCCATGCGCCGTCGTGCCCCCGGCGTTTGCGACCGGCATGCCTCCGTACCCGAGCACGTCCGCCGGCCGCCAGACCTTGAGCAGGAGGAGCAGGCAACCGAAGCAGACGATGGCGCCCACCACGTCAGGCAGATAGGGGCCGAGAAAAAGGCCGACCGGCAGCTGGCCGGCGATGTATCCCAGTGATCCGACGATGGCGAGCGGCCAGGCCGCCAGCATGCCCTTCCGACCGGACACGAGATAGAGCAGGATCCACGGTGGCAGCAGCGCCAGGACGGCGACGATCTTGCTGACGGAGGCGGACAGCGCGAGCAACGGAAAGCCGGTGACCGCGGCCAGCGCGATGATCGGAGCACCCAGCGCGCCGTAGGAGACCGGCGCGTTGTTGGCGATCGCAGCGACACGAATGGCATCAAGATCGGGAATGCCGATGCTGATCAGGATCGGTGCCACGAAGGCCCACGGGTAACCGAAACCTACCAGCCCCTCCAGCAGTGCACCGAACGCCCATGCGAACAGGATGGTCTGTACACGCACATCCTGGGTGCCCTGCGCAATCAGCCAGCGCCGGAACTTGTCGAAGGCGCCAGTCGTGACCAGGGTGTTGAACAGCATGACGCCCCAGAACGTGATCCAGTCGACATTCCAGACGCCGGTCGCGGAGCCATAGAGATAGGCCGCGATGCCGCCGGACACCGGCATCCGCCAGACCCCGATCGCCAGCACGAACGTGATGATCGAGCCGATCAAGGTCGCAAGCCAGGCCGATATGCGGAGCCCGGCCAGCATGACGAGCAGGGCGAGGACCGGGACCAGTGCGATGATCCAGGTCGTGAAGAGATTCCCGGTAGGATCGAGGATTTGAGTGAACATGGGCGCACCCGGCATCGGCGCTGTCGCAGCACCGTCGCAATGGGATCGCCCCGCATTTGGATGCGAAGACAATTCCGGCTGGCGGCAATGGTTGCTCGCCACAGGCGATGATCACCGACCTGTGTGCAGAAGGATCTGCGTACGGGAGGTATGGCACATCGGATTCAATCGGCCCTGACCAGCAGTTCAAAGCCCGCCCGTCGCAGCGACAGCCGGCCTTGCCCCGCGGCCGCAGGGATTACCATCGTTCTGCCATGCTGCTGACCCATGGTCGGGCCGGATTTGGGGATCTGGGGGACCATGAGCTCGCATCGATCGTTTGGGAAAGCGGGCGTGCGCCTTGCTGCGCTGGCAGCGGCTGCGCTCCTCTCGGGCTGCCTGAGCGGCGGCGGCGATCCCGCCGTCAAGGACCCGAGCTTCTATCGCAGCATGGCGGCGTCCGGCGCGCAGGTGGATGCGTCGACCGCTGCCTCGATGATTTCCGGTTATCGCAAAAACAATGGACTGGCGGAGGTGAGCGTCGATCCCGAGCTCATGAAGCTCGCCGAGGCCCAGGCCCAGGCCATGGCCAGCCGCGACAAGCTCGGTCACGACGTCATCCGCAGCTTCAGCGACCGGCTCAAAGGCCAGGGCTACCGCTCAAAGACCGCAGCGGAGAACGTGGGCGCCGGCTATCACACCCTGGCGGAAGCCTTCTCCGGCTGGCGCGATTTGCCGCCGCACCGTGCCAACATGCTGCTCAACGGCGCGACCCGCATCGGCATCGCGGCGGTCTATTCGCCCAAATCGAAATACAAGGTGTTCTGGGCGCTCATCCTTGCTGAGCCCGACGAGCGCCGCGGCTAGAGCGCGATGACTTTGTCTTCGACTCGTCATCGCGTCTAGCTTGTTGCCAGAGCATGATCTTTTCGAAAACCGGTGCCCACGTTTCGGGATCATGCTCTAGGCTGACGCGGGCGCCGGCCGCGTCAGATCGAACAGCTCCCCTCCGAAGGTCCCGCGTGCCTCGCGCAGCAGCGGATCGACCGCAGCGGCAAAAGCTTTGTGATCAGCCGCGGTGAGCCCGATCACCTCGCCGCCCTGCGCCGCGATCGTCTGGCGGGCGGCCTCCTCCTCCTCGACATGTTGCGCGCGCTGGAAGGCAACGGCGTCGGCGACGGCGCTGCGCATGGCGCGCTGGAGATCCGCGGGCCACGCTTCGAACGCGTCGCGGTGGATGAAGATCGGGCGCGAAATGTAGAAGTGGTTGCTCAGCGTGTGGAAGCGATGAAATTTGTGCACGCCGTAGGTCACGGTGTTCGAGAGCGGGTTCTCCTGCGCATCGATGGTGCCGGCGGTGATCATCTCGAGCGCCTGCGTGAGGTCCATCGGCATGGGGATCGCGCCCAGCAGTTCGAATGTCCGCGCCTGGACCTTGCTCGGCAGCACGCGGATGCGCAGGCCCGCGAGGTCGGCGGGTGTGCGGACCGCCCGCACGCGATTGGAGATATGGCGGAAGCCATTCTCGAACCAGCCGAGGATGCGGTAGTTGACGCGCTCCTCGATCTTGCGGGCCAGCACCTCACCGAGCGCGCCGTCCATCGCCGCGCGCGCGTCGTCGTTGCGCGCGAACAGGAACGGAAGATCGACGATACCGAGCTCCGGCACCCGATCGGTGAGATAGCTCGATGATTGATAGCCGAGCGTCAGCAGGCCGTGCTCGACCAGCCACAGGATGTCCTCGGCGCGATAGCCGAGATCCATGATGTTCCAGACGTATTTGACGTCGATCCGGTCGCCGAATTCGGCGGTGAGCCGGTCGCCGATGCGTTTGAGCGCGCGGCTGAAGCCCGTGCTCGCGGGGCCGTAGCCCCCCATGCGGATCTGGATGGGATCGGACATGCAGGTCCTCGTTGGCGCATCGTATCAGGATGGCGGCGGGGGTTGGCTCATGGCGACGGCAATCCCGGATGCGGCCAGGCCGACGCCGAGCGCCAGCAAGATGCCGGCGACGCCGGTCGCGGCAGCGACCAGACCAGCAAGCGCGGGAAACACGATCTGGCCGACGCGGTTCCCGGTCATGCGCAACGTAAGCGCGGTGCCGCAGACTTCCGGCGGCGCCAAGTACATCACGCCCGAGAGCGTCAGGGTCGAGGCGATGCCCATGGCGAAGCCCAGGATGACCAGAACGCCGTACATCATGGGCAGCGAGAGCGGCAACGCCAGGATCAAAAAGCCCGCGGCGCTGCCGAACATGCTCGTCAGCGTGAGGGGAAGGCGGCCGATGGTAAAGATCAGCCGGGCGTAAAACATGCGCGACACCAGCGACGCGATCGAGCGCACGGTCAGCAGCAAGCCGATGTCGCTGGAGTTCGATCTGCCGTTCGGCACCCAGCGCCGGAAGATAGATCACCAGGAGATCGAGCGCGGTCACGGTCACCACGCTCGACACCATCACCGCGGGAAAGCCGCGCAGCCTGAGCAATCGGCCGACCGGCATGTAGGCAGCGGGCTCCTGATAGCGTGCCTTGCCGCCTGCCGGCCTGATCAGCAGCGCGACGACCACGCTGGCAGCGGCGGCGGCGAGGCCGATCGTGAACAGCGGGCCCGTCGGCGGCAGTGCGGCCGAGCCCCCGAGCCAGCCGACGACGAACGGCCCGAGCCCCTGGCCGATCGACGCGGCAACCATGTAGTAACCAAGCGCGGTCTCCCGGCTGCGCCGGCGGCCCGAGCGAACCGCCAGCATCTGGTGGCCGGCCATGCAGAACATGTGGCCGAACCCCAGCAGCACGCTGAAGCCGAGCAGGTGCATGGCCGATTGCGGCCAGGCCCAGAAGCCGATGCAGGCCACGAACACGAGGACGGCGCCAATCCACGTCGCGCGGGCGTCGTTGCCGCGGTCGATCCAGCGCCCGACCTGCAGCGCCGTGAAAACCGGGATGATGGCGAAGCCGGCGGCGATGATGCCGAGCCAGAGGACGGGGAGCCCAAGCTCGATCGCCCGGTAGGACGTCGTGATCCGGATGATGAGGATCAGCGTCTGCGTCAGCGTGACGTGCACCAGGAAGGGAAGGAGCAGGCGATAGTCGAGGTCGCTCCTGGGGGCGACGGCTGCGCTTGGCTCCTCAGTCATCGACAGATCGGTTTCTCGTGTCCGAGCCGGTTACCCGGTGGCCCGGTTCCGCGCCCTGTTTACCGGCTGGCGTGCCCCGCCGCAAAGGCCGCCGGCGCCAATATGCGGCCGGTAGATCAGCCAAAAACCGACAGGATCGTTAATAGGACCATAATCAAGGCAAGCGAACCACGAACCAGAATGTCCCCGTGCTGCGGTCAGGGATTGCACGATATCTCTGCCATGAGGGCATTATCTCTCTTGCACGAAGGGCATTCGGACCCCGTGGCCGCCGTCAATTGGTCCCGGCCAGGTCAATTTTTTTCCTCAATTGTCAATTCAACTCCTGGCCGGTATTCGGGGATCACTGTCTGGGTTGGGGATCACTCTCTTCGTCATGATTGGAACGTACGGGCGTTGACGCCGCGGCTGCCCTGGGGAGGGCTTCGCGTGCGCCGGTTCCAACGTGACGACTCCGACTGGAGTGATCGGCAGGGGGGAGTTTCGTTTGATCGCACAGTCGGTCGCTGTGATGCGACATCCGCGCGCCCCTGCCGCGCCGCGGCGGATTCCGCCGAGACCTGTTCCGCCGCCGCGCCGGCTCGCGTTTGTGCCTGCTGTTTACCGGCCCGCGAGCGTCTTCGAAGTGCACCGGCCGACGATCGTAAGGGCGTTGCGCCAGCCGGCGGCCGCGCTGAATACCGCGCTGAACCTGGTGCTCGCGCACGGCACGCTCGCCCTCAAGATCGCCGCCGGGGCGTTGGCGGTCGGAATTGTCGCTCTGGCCATCATCAACAATCTCGACGTCAAGCCGGCCGCGACCGGCTACCAACTCGCAAGTCTGGCCCCCAACGAGACCATCGTGTTTCGTCGGGCGCCGCCTGTGCAAGCCGAGTTGCCCGACGCGGATGCTGCCGCCGGGCTCGATGACCAACAGGTCTCGTATTTTCAGCGCGCAATCCAGACCATCCGCTTCATCAATCCCAAGCCGCGCGTCGCCCTCGCCTCGGTGACGGGCGATATCAGCGGCCAGGGGCTGATCAAGGTTCACGGCTTCACGGTGTTCACCCCCAAGGAGTTGACGGAGCCGGAGACCGGCGAGAGCATCGTGCGGCGTATTCGCAGGCCTGCCGGAACCTTCCTGGACGAGATCGACGATTATCTGTGGGAAGTCTATCAGCGTGCGCCGATCAAGCGCGATTCGACCGGCGACTTCACGTGGAAAGACCCCGCCGCGGCCAAACGCATGGGCATTTCACTGCAGGACTATGTGATCGGCGGCATGGCTCCCGACTTCCGCGAGCGAACTCTACAAAGCCGGACGCGCGATGGACGCGGACGGGATTCCGTGGTCGATGCTGAGCGCGTTCCGCGACGACTATCGGCAAACCCTCGCCTCGGGCTTCAAGGCTCGCACCGGCAATTCGCTGCACGGCGGCAGCCGTCGTACCGGCGGTTACGGGTTCGGCCGCGCCATCGACATCACCTCGGCGGACGGGAATCCGGAAGTCGTGTGGCAGTGGCTCGATGCCAACGGCGCGAAGTATGGGCTCGCGCGTCCCATGCCCGGCGCGGATCCCGCGCATATCCAGCAGAAAGGCGATTGGGGGAAAGCGTCGGTCGCCTTGCGCGATGCCCGTTCGCGGGTGGCAAGCGCAGCCGGCGGCCGGCACAAAGGCAAGACGCGAATGGCCCGCGCACGCTAGGGCGCATTGGTCGCCTGTTCTCCCGCCCAAGCGTTCGTCGTCACTCCGCCGTACCGATTCCGCGCCGCCCGAATCAGCCCTTTCGGGCGTGTTTCGCCTACGCCGTAATCGAGCACTGGATCAGGCCAGCGCCACGATCGTGCGCACGAATAGCCACAGCAGTCCGCCGCTCCAGACAAGCGTGAGAAGAACCCCCATTCCTATCATGGCCGGAGGCCACAAGCCCGCGAGCGCACCTTTGATTGCGACCGCTTTCGTCGCCAGCGCCGGGGCAGCCGAAAGATCAGCCTTCTGTGGGTGCTCAAATGCTGCCGGCATGACGCACTGTGTTCCTCATTTCGCTATCGCTCGTTGCCAGCAGCATTATGTGTGCTGCAACGCGACATGAAATTGAAGGTTCCTTGCACTCTACGCATTGGAGCATCCGGCATTTGCAAGGCTCGGGAAATCGTTGCTGCGCGGGCGAGTTGGCTTCTTTCTGCCAATTATGTACAAGCTAAAGTAGCGTATCTCGGTCTTGCAACGATTGCCGCCGCAACTCGCCGCCTCATCGAAGGCTCTAATCGCGAATCCGCGATAAGGCCCGCCGTTCATACTTGTCCCTGGCCGATGGTTGATGAGCCATGGATAGAATTGTTGCGAAT
>CAVUAI010000039.1:0-62027 GCA_963739385.1 uncultured Alphaproteobacteria bacterium | reverse complement strand
CAGGGAGTGAGACGCGTTGGAGACAGCCACCCGTAGATCGCGTAACATTATGTGACGTCAGGGCGTCAACCGGCGTCGATTAGCATGGAGGGAGGCCATGGAGATGGCACGTTCGACGGCTGCCGATATTCCGCACAAACCGTTTTACACGCATCTCTATGTGCAGGTGCTCACCGCTATCGTGCTCGGTGTCCTGCTGGGTCATTTCTACCCGCAGCTCGGCGAGGCCATGAAGCCGCTCGGCGACGGGTTCATCAAGCTGATCAAGATGCTCATCGCGCCGATCATCTTCTGCACCGTCGTGCACGGCATCGCCAGCATGGACGATATGAAGAAGGTCGGCCGCGTCGGGGTGAAAGCGCTGATCTATTTTGAGTTCGTCACCACCCTCGCCCTGATCGTCGGCTTGATCGTGGTCAACATCCTTCAGCCCGGCGTCGGCATGAACGTGGACACCAGAACGATCGATACCAAGTCGATCCAGGTCTATACGACGAAGGCCGGGCAGCAGGGCACGGTCGAATTCCTGATGCACATCATCCCCAACACCGTGGTCGGCGCCTTCGCGGAGGGCGAGATCCTGCAGGTTCTATTCTTCGCGATCCTGTTCGCTTTCGGATTGTTCATGTTGGGTGAACGCGGGCGGCCCGTCCTCGCCATTATCGACATCGTCTCGCATGCCTTCTTTGGGATCGTCAGCATCATTATGAAAGCGGCGCCGATCGGCGCTTTCGGCGCGATGGCTTTCACGATCGGCAAGTATGGCGTAGGCACGCTGCTCTCGCTCGCGCACTTGATGATTGCCTTCTATGTGACCTGCCTGATCTTCGTGCTGTTCGTGCTGGGCACGATCGCCTGGTTTGCAGGGTTCAACATCCTCAAGTTCATTAAATACATCAAAGAAGAGTTGCTGATCGTTCTCGGCACCTCTTCATCCGAATTGGTATTGCCGCGTATGATGGCGAAGCTCGAGAACCTCGGCTGCAAGCAATCGGTCGTAGGTCTGGTGGTCCCCACCGGCTACTCGTTCAACCTCGACGGTACTTGCATCTACCTAACCATGGCGGCAATCTTCCTGGCGCAGGCAACCAATACCGAGCTGACATTATGGCAACAGCTCGGCATCATTGGTGTGCTTCTGCTTACCTCGAAGGGCGCGGCCGGCGTAACGGGGTCGGGCTTCATCGTGCTGGCAGCGACGCTCGCATCGGTTGGGACGATCCCGGTGGCGAGCATTGCGCTGATCCTCGGTGTCGATCGTTTCATGTCGGAGGCTCGCGCACTGACCAATTTGGTTGGCAACGGCGTCGCGACGATCGTTGTCGCCAAATGGGAAGACGCGCTCGACGAGGATCGCATGCGTCGGACACTCGATCACGAGACGGAGCTCGAGGCCTCGGACCCGGAGGCCGCAATGGGTCCACCCGAACCGCTGCTGCCGCAGCCATCAACCTGAGGACAAGCATTGGGGGAGACCATGCAGATACCCCTGTTGGCCCGGATTGCGGCAATCGCCGCCACGCTCACCTTTTCGTCACTTGGCCGGGCCGCCGAACCTAATTGGCCCGATTACCTCACAATCGGTACCGCCTCGCCCGGCGGCACCTACTTCGTTTATGGCACGGGCCTCGCCCAGATCCTGACGCGCGCGCTGGATCTTCCGGTCGTCGCCCGACCGACGGAAGGGCCAGCCGAAAATGTCGCGCTGCTGGAAGCGGGCGAGGCAAAACTCGGCTTCGTCACCGTAGGCGTGGCGCTGCAGGCGTGGAACGGGACCGGCGTATGGGCAGGCAAGCCGCCCGCCCGCTCGATGCGGGCGATTTTCCCGATGTACGATACCCCCTTCCAACTCTTGGTGTTGCAGGACACCAACATCCGGTCCATCGCCGACATGGCCGGCAGGCGCATCGGCGTCGGCCCGCGAGGCGGCACCTCGGCCACGTACTTTCCAGGCATCTTCAACGTTTTGAAGGTCTCGACAGACTTCGTCTATGGCGACTGGGCCGACTTGGCTTCCCAACTTCAGATGCGCTCGATCGACGTGCTGGCGGTCGCGGCCGGCGTGCCGTTTCCATCATTCATTGAACTCGAATTGAAACACAGGGTTCGCTACATCGCGCTCTCCCCGGAGCAACTCGCAGCGCTGCCGCTGGCAATGCCTGAGCTGACGCCGTCGCGCGTGCCCGCCGGCACGTATCCCTCCCTACTCCGCCACTATGCGACGGTGGGCCTTTACAATTTCGCTGTCGCGCACGCCGAGCTGCCCGACGATCTCGTCTACAACATCGTTCGGGTCGTCTTCGAGAAGCAGGAAGAGATGATGGAGGTGCACGCAGCGGCGGCCGCGACCGTTCCGGCCAACCTAGAGCGCAATACGTTCCTTCCCCTTCACCCTGGCGCAATACGGTACTACCGCCAGATCGGACGGGCTGGACAGACCGACTAGATACTGCTTGCCGCATTCAAGCGTAGCGGATTTCTTGACGAGCGGCGTGACTTACATGAGCTGCGAGTAAGCCTTTATGACCGTACCGAAACGAGACATAGGTCCTCAGGGTAACCCTGCAAGCGAACCACGCGGTTTACTGTCCATTCGGACTCTCGGTATGCCCGCGGACACCAATCAGTACGGAGATATTTTCGGAGGGTGGCTGCTCGGGCAGATGGACATCGCCGGTGGAGTTTTCGCGGCCGGAATTGCAAAGGGAAGAACAGCAACAGTTGCTGTAGACGCAATGACGTTCCGTAAACCCGTGTTCGTCGGAGACGTCATGTGCATTTACACCGACCTTATACGAATTGGTAACACCTCGGTCACCGTCCACGTTGAGGCCTGGGTCATTCGACGCAACCAGACCGACCGATTACTCGTTACCGATGGCAACTTTACCTATGTTGCGCTGGACAGTGAGCGACAGCCGCGTGCGATCGACGTTAGTGGGTATCAAGCCATTGGTGCGGCAGGGCAACATGCCAGAAGGTAACGTCCTTGGTTGCTCGCAGGAATATAGCCGGGTCTGTCCGATATCGTCCGTTGCCTTGTTCTTGTGCAGGTGCAGGGTGATGACCGGCAGCATGGCTCAAGCTGAGAGCGAGAAGGTTTTAAATAAGACCTGACCTTGGTGTCATCGAGTGTACGAACAACAGGTCCGTTGATTCATTTCAGGAGTCAAAAAGAAGATAGAACAACTCTGGGAGGAGCACGTGCCGGGCAAGCGAAGAGTCAGCGAGATCATCTTCGGCGCGCCGCTTGATCCTTTTAGTAAAGAGACACGGCGCCATGTCGTCCTTGTGGCGTTTCTGGCCTGGATTGGCCTTGGTGCCGATGGTCTGTCGTCGTCATGTTATGGACCGGAAGAGGCATTTCTTGCGCTCGGCGGTAACCGCCAACTGGGTCTGTATCTGGCCATCGCTACCGCCGTAACGGTTTTCATCATTGCGGTCGCCTACAATCAGGTCATCGAACTATTTCCTTCGGGCGGAGGCGGTTACAAGGTCGCGACTAGCTTGATCGGCCCCTATGCCGGTTTAGTCTCCGGTGCAGCCCTTATCGTCGATTATATGTTGACCATTGCGATATCAGTGGCGAGCGGCGTGGACGCGGTGTTCAGCTTTCTTCCGCGCGATATCCATTACGTGAAGCTCGAGGTTGAGATCACTCTAGTGCTTCTCTTGTTGGTGCTGAACCTGCGCGGAATGCGCGAATTGATCAAAGTTCTGCTGCCTATCTTTCTTGGCTTCTTCTTCACCCACGCGATAGTGATCTTCTTGGGGATTGGCATGCACGCCGATCGCATTCCTGATCTGATTCCAAATACCTTGAACGAGACCAAGCAGTTAACGCAGCAAATGGGTTGGGTGTTTGTCGCCTCGTTGTTTCTACGTGCTTACTCCCTCGGGGGAGGCACGTATACCGGAATTGAAGCGGTGTCCAACAACGTTCAGTCGCTCGCCGAGCCCCGCGTGCTTACGGGCAAGTGGACCATGTTTTATATGGCGGCGTCGCTCAGCTTCACCGCCGGGGGCATCATTCTGCTCTATCTGCTTTGGGACGTTCAGCCAGTCGAAGGTGAGACTCTCAATGCCGTAACGTTTCGCGCCATTCTTCAGGACGCCATCGGGAATTCTGAGATCGAATCGCCAACACTGTGGCTCATTCTTGCCCTCGAGGGCGGGCTTCTCTTCGTCGCCGCAAATACGGGCTATCTCGGTGGTCCCGCTGTACTCGCCAATATGGCCGCAGATTCTTGGGTTCCGCATCAATACAGGTACCTCTCCAGCCGGCTGGTCACGCAACGCGGGATCGTTCTCATGGGCGTAGCCGCCATCGGGATCCTCTTTGCGACGGGGGGCAGTGTTGCGCTGCTGGTGGTCCTTTACAGCATCAACGTCTTTCTAACCTTCTCGCTTTCGCTTCTTGGGCTCTGCATCTACTGGTGGCGAGCGCGGAGCACCGATCGCCGCTGGCTTATACGGATTGCTCTTTCCGGCCTTGGTTTGGCGGTGACTTCGGGGATCCTCGCAGTGACGACGGTAGAGAAGTTCACTGAAGGCGGCTTTATGACCGTCCTCATTACTGGGGTAGTGATTGGGTTCTGCCTCTTAAACCGCGGACATTATCGCAAGATCCGTCGAAAGCTACACAAAGCAGATGCAGCTTTACCGATGGAGTACTTCGACCCTGCCTCGCTCACCATAATTGAGCCAAAAGAGTTAACCGCAGTATTCGTGGTCGGCTCGAACAGGTGGGGAGGTATATATGCGGTAGACTGGGTCAGGCGCGAATTCCCTGGACACTTTCGCAATTTCGTCTTCATGAGCGCGCGCACTGTCGACGCTAAGTGCTTCAGTGGCTCAGATGAAATGGAGCAGGAACGCAAAAAGGCCGAGGACACGTTGAGCTACTTCGTCCTCTACTGCAACAACCGTGGCCTTGCCGCAAAAACGTACGTTGGATTCGGCACCGACCCAATCGAAGAGCTCACAAACCTTGCCGAGAAAATTCGGATGGAATTTCCACACAGCATGTTCTTCACCAGCAAACTCATCTTCGAGCACGATAACTGGTACATCCGCCAGCTTCACAGCGAGGCCGCTCTCACTATGTTGCGCCGCCTGCATCTACTGGACATGCCAATGGTTGTACTCCCAATGAGACTCTGAGTCTTTCGAGACTGCCGACCCACATACTACGTGCCGATCAATCGCAGTAAAACGGGGACGCGCCAGCGGAGTATGAAAGGGAAAATGCCCGTCTCGGGAGAATGTCCAATTCAATAGATAGTGCAAAGTTGGAGGAAGGCCATGTCAGAGCACACGCTCCTAAATCCCTCGTTGCCAAATCGTGCTATCTCTCTGTTGATCTGGGTGGGCATAGCTGCGCTTGGCGCATTTGCCTTTGCCGGGATCGCGCTCAATCACGATGAGCCGGTGAGCGCTTCGTGGCTCGTTACAGCGGCGATCTGCGTTTACCTCATCGCCTATCGATTCTATAGCAGGTTCATTGCCGACAAAGTCTTGAAACTTGACGACACCCGCATTACCCCGGCCGATCGGCATAACGACGGCCTCGATTACGTGCCGACCAACAAATACGTTGTGTTCGGCCATCACTTCGCGGCCATCGCCGGCGCGGGCCCACTGGTCGGGCCGGTGCTCGCTGCACAGATGGGTTATCTACCAGGGACCCTCTGGATCCTCGTAGGCGTGGTGTTTGCAGGCGCAGTTCAGGACTTCGTTATCCTGTTCTGCTCGATGCGCCGCGATGGCCGCTCGCTCGGTGAAATGGTGAAGATGGAAATGGGCCCGATTGCGGGCGGCGTTGCGCTCGTTGGCACGCTCGGGATCATGATCATTATTCTCGCCGCGCTCGGCCTAGTCGTCGTGAAAGCGTTGGGCGAAAGCCCGTGGGGCACGTTCACGGTGGCTATCACGATTCCGACCGCCATGCTCATGGGCGTCTACATGCGCAGCATCCGGCCCGGCAAGGTGGGGGAGGCCTCTGCATTCGGCGTCGTCGTGCTTTTGCTCGCCATCTGGTATGGCCAGTACGTAGCGCAGCACGCAACGCTTGGGCCAGCCTTCACGTACAGCGCGCCCGCGCTAGCTTTGGCCATTATTGTCTATGGCGCCATCGCCTCAATGCTGCCTGTCTGGCTCCTTCTCGCTCCTCGCGATTACCTAAGCACATTCCTTAAAATCGGGGTCATCGTGGCGCTCGCTATCGGCATCTATCTTGTCCAGCCTGATCTAAAGATGGAGGCGGTGACCCGATTCACCGACGGCAGCGGACCAGTGTTCTCCGGCCCGCTATTCCCGTTTCTTTTCATCACCATCGCGTGTGGCGCAGTCTCGGGCTTTCACGCGTTGATCTCGTCCGGCACGACGCCAAAGATGATTGAGCGGGAGTCGGATGCCCGTTTCGTTGGTTATGGCGGCATGCTGATGGAGTTTTTCGTCGCCATAATGGCGCTTTGCGCCGCATGTGTGCTTGATCCCGGCATCTACTTCGCAATGAACAGCCCGGCGGCGGTAATCGGCGACACGCCTCAAAAGGCAGCCGAGGTGATAAGCAATTGGGGTTGGGTGATCACGCCCGAGACAATCACCCAGACTGCCACCGATGTGGGCGAACACACGATCCTCAACCGAGCAGGCGGCGCGCCGACTTTGGCGGTCGGCATGGCGCAGATCATGGCACAGGCCTTCGGAGGCAAGGCACTCGAAGCCTTCTGGTACCACTTCGCCATTCTGTTCGAGGCGCTGTTCATCCTCACGGCGGTGGATGCCGGCACCCGCGCAGGCCGCTTCATGATCCAGGACCTGCTCGGCAATATCTACGCCCCGCTCGGCCGCACCGAATCTCTATTTTCGAATGTGATTGCTACGGTGCTATGTGTCGCCGCCTGGGGCTACTTTGTCTATCAAGGCACCATCGACCCGCTTGGCGGCGTGAATACGATCTGGCCGTTGTTCGGAATTTCGAACCAGATGCTCGCGGGCATTGCTCTGCTATTGGGCACTACCGTGCTAATCAAGCTCAAGCGCGAGCGCTACGCATGGGTGACGCTTGCGCCCACGGCATGGCTCCTGGTGTGCACGCTCACCGCGGGATGGATGAAGGCGTTCTCGTCGGATCCGCGCATCGGCTTTTACGCCTTGGCAAATAAGTATAGCGAGGCAGCATCGGCAGGCACAGTGCTTGCTCCGGCCAAGAGCATCGCTGAGATGCAGCGCGTTGCACTCAACAACTACATATGCGGCACCCTGACCGTGATGTTCGTCGCGTTGGTGGTGGTGATGGCTTTCTTCACTATCAAGATGTCGATTACCGCGCTCCGCAACGCAATCCCAACTGCGGCCGAGACGCCGCCCACAATTCGTGAAGGAGGATTGACCGGTGCTGCTGCGTAATAGTCCTCAATCTGGGCTGTCGTGCCGACAGGTCAGTAGCCCAACGGTAGAGCGATGCCTTTCCTGCGCGTCGGACGCTGCGGCACAACTGCGCCAGGGATGGCTAAGGGCGATCGGTGCGCCCGACTATCGCGCATACCTTGTCCATCATACAGCGCGCCATCCAGGTACGTCGCCGATGAGTGAACGTGATTTCGTCAGGACGTTCATCGAACGGCGGTACAACAGACGGGATGCCAATCGATGCTGCTAGGGGCGACGCGATCAACTTCGGCGCCGCGAGGGCCACGGCGTCGGCCTACTCGCGGCGCTCAGTGACAGATTTCAACAGCCCATTTCGGAAAAAAATGCAAAATCAACTACATGCGCCAGCACTGGGGTCGCCGCTCGACCTGCTTTTGCAACCCGTGCAACCCATGCAGCACCTCGCGAGGGTCGCGGCGCACCAGTTAGTTGCGTCGTCTAATCCGTATTCACAAGTGACACGTTTACTGAAGCAAGCCCAGCAAATCCAAGGGACAGCGCCGCGGCTTTTGTCAGATCGATACAGCGGCCCCTCACATAGGGTCCGCGGTCTGTAATTGTCACCGTCGCCAAATGGCCATTTGATTTGTTCGTGCCTGTTCGGCCTGCGCCTCGATACCATATGCATCGATGGGACTTGTGCATTCGCTCTTCGGAATCATTCTCGCGCACGCAGCGCTCGGCGCGCCCTTCGTGATCCTCACCGTGACCGCTACTATGACCGGTTTCGACGAGACTTTGATGCGTGCTTCGGCAAGCTTAGGCGCGCCACCGCATTATACGGTTCTGCGCGTGGTGGTGCCGCTGGTGCTCCCGGGCATCATCTCAGGCGCGCTGCTCGCCTTCGTCACGTCGTTCGATGAGGTGGTCGTGGTTCTTTTCCTTGCCGATTACGATCAGCGAACCATTCCCATCCAGATGTGGAATGGCGTGCGCGAGCAATTGAGCCCGACTATTTTGGCCGCGGCGACTTTGCTGGTCCTTACCTCCATTGCCATGATAATGATTATCGAACTGATCCGCCGGCGCAATGAGCACCTGCAGGGCGCCATATCGCATCGATGACGCGCTTTGACGGATTTGTGGCGTCAAGATATGCACCAGAGAGCATCCGCTTCACCAACGGCATGCGGCCTGAAGCCAATTACTGTTTGAGCACCACGCGCGACGGGCCGTCGATCTAGACGATCAGAAACCGCCGGTGCGTGGGCATCCGCGGACCGCCACGGCGAAGACGCGGACGAAACGATCGTACATTTTGGCCGATGGAGACCGGACTGGTGGCTGGGGTGGGAGGATTCGAACTAGCGAAATCTCATCTCCAAATTGGAAAACCTCCGGCAAGGCGTTCAGGGCGCCAACGGTGGCGGGGGCAGTTTCCGCGAGCTGAGTGGGTGCCGGAGTTTGGGTCTGCGCGGCCCGAGTGCCGGCCGTGCCAACGGCGAGGGCGGTCGCGGTTTGAACGAACATGCGACGATCTAACGACATGTGAGATCCTCCCACGCTTGGGTTCCGAATTGTGCCGATGGTCGACACAAAGTGGTGCATGTGCGGATCAATGATTAAGGCTGCTTGGAGTCCATCAGCACAAACAAAACGCGGCAGGGTTGGGTGCCGCGATTGATCCAGGCGTGATTGGTTGCCTGCTGGATCACGACATCGCCCGCCTTCACGTGTACCACCGTATCGTCGAGCATCATGTTGATCTCACCGGACAAGATGACGGCGTAGTCGACCGTGCGCGTGCGGTGCATGAGAGGATGCTTCACAGGAAGACCCCTGGCCGGCGCGCGGTCGCCGACAACCTTCATCATGAAATCGGGGTCCATCTTCGCCTCCGATGCGGGATCGAGTGGCGGAAATTCCACTACACGAATTGCGGTGCCGTTGTCCGGCGGCGACAGGCCGATCGGTTTGGCGGCGTTGTCGTCCTTGAACGAGAGTCCGGGGGGCGAGGAATCCGTGATCCACAGATTGGCCGCTGGGTTGCCGGAGCCCCCAGGCTTGAGCGTCAGGCGGCTGTCGAACAGCACGATTGCTTTGTTATTGGTATCGAGGCCCGTCACAACGCGGCGGATATCGGCCGCCTTGCCGCTGGAGCATGCCAACATGACGATGGCGAGGGACCAGAATACCTTGCGGATCATTGCTTCCTCCCATTTTCGTGGAACGCGACGAACTTTACGGCGTGGGCTCAGGGGTCAGCAAGGCCGCCAAGCTTTTCGGGTCGATCACCCATCGCGGCCGGCGAAGGATCGTTGATTACCTCGCGTGTCCTCGCGATTTGCGCTTGCTCGCTCATACGGTGATCACGCCCAAGCAACCCGGCTGGATGGGTTGCGGCAGAAGCCGATTCAGCGCCTGCGACTAGACGCTGTTCCCGTTCGCTGAGCCAACTACCCATCGTCGCCTCCCTAATTCTGTTTTCGGATCAGAGAAGCTTAGACCTGTCGATTGCACCTAACAACGTGCGTCCCGTGTGTCTCGGAACGACGTATCGCATGCCCTTTAGACCGCGCTATAGAGGGCGCTTGCTTGGTTTGAGCCAAGGCGTGTCCATCAAGCAAAAACGGCGAGGTTCCTTAAGGCGCAACGACGCCTCAATTCAGAAAAGTCCAGAGAGATATGCCCATGACAGACCGCACAAGAGAGGACGAACTGAGAGACGTTCCACTTTGGAAGGCGAACAAGGAGTTGTGGCCACCCGGCGTTCGGGAAATCGCCATGGAGGAGCAAGATTGCTTAGGCATCGATCGACACGGCAACCTTTACTGGGACGGCAAGCCTGTCGAAATCCGACATTTTTGGCTCTCGCTTTTGCTCACGCGTTGGCAACAGGTCGGAGCGGTGATCATCGTGGTATCGGCACTATTTGGTGCGATCGGTGCAGCGCCCAAGGCTGGGTAGCGTATGAGGACTGGGCTTGTCGCGCTGGTTGGCCAGCAGTCGGATGTGCACAACTCGATTAAAAGCTGCTGCTGCGGGTTGCAAGTTCACGGCCCGGGTCCGGCGCCGCTTGGCGTCGGCTGGGCTTAAGAGGTTTGGCGGCATCACGCGTACGCGGCTGGTCGAAACCGCCCACCTACTCGATTTCAGAACGATTCAGGTCTGCCCCAAGGACCGGCTGACCCTTCCCCCGGCAGGCTCCTGATGCGTCAGACCGCCCGCACCCGGCGGTCCCTCGGTGGTATGATCGGCTGCGGCGGCACTCTGGGAGGGAGCCCCCATGTCCGGCATGAGGCGGCGGGACTTCATCACGCTAATTGGCGGCACGGCGGCGTGGCCGCTTGCTGCGCATGCGCAACGGGCCGAGCAAATGCGGCGCATCGGCGTTCTTACGAACCTGGCTGCGGACGATCCGGAAGGGCAGGTCCGCTTCACAGCCTTCGCGCAGGCGCTAGCACAACTGGGGTGGAACGTAGGCCAAAACTTGCGGTTGGAACAACGATGGGCTGCGGCCGATGCTGAACGCATTCGCAAACACGCCGCTGAATTGGTGGCGCTAACCCCCGATGCTGTGCTGGCCACTGGCGCCGCCGGCGTGGCGCCACTGCTGCAAGCAACCCAGACGGTGCCGGTCGTATTCGTGCTTGTTCCCGATCCGGTCGGCGCCGGCTTCGTCGACAGCTTGGCGCGGCCGGGCGGCAACGCGACCGGATTTGTCCAGTTCGAATACGGCATCAGTGGAAAATGGCTGGAGCTTCTTAAGGAAATCGCGCCGGACATGACGCGCGTGGCAGTCCTTCGCGATCCTGCAACTACCGCGGGCCAGGGCCAGGTCGGCGCGATCCAGGCGCTAGCGCCGTCGTTCGGCGTGGAGGTTACCCCAATTAATGTACGCGACGCCCGCGAGATCGAGCGCGCCATCGCGGCTTTCGCACGCAACTCGCGCGACGGCCTGATCGTGACCGGCAGCGCGTTGACTGTGTTTCATCGCGATCTGATCGTTACGCTAGCGGCCCAGTACAAGCTGCCAACGGTCTATTTCCAGCGCACCTTTGTCGCCAGCGGAGGCTTGATCTCCTGCGGGGCTGATGTGATCGACCAATACAGGCGCGCAGCAGGCTACGTCGACCGCATCCTCAAGGGTGAGAAGCCTGCCGACCTTCCGGTGCAGGCGCCAACCAAGTACGAACTCGTGATCAATCTCAAGACCGCCAGAACCCTCGGCCTCGAAGTGCCGCCGACGCTGCTCGCCCGCGCCGACGAGGTAATTGAATGAAGCGGCGCGACTTCATCACGTTGCTCGGCGGCGCGGCGGCGGCGTGGCCGTTCGCGGCGCGCGCGCAGCAGCCGGCGATGCCGGTGATCGGTTTCATGCACGCCGGCTCGCCCGGCCCAAGCGCCGAACAGGTCGAAAGCTTTCTCAAGGGCCTCGCCGAATCAGGCTTGACCGTCGGCCAAAACGTGGCGGTCGAATACCATTGGGCGGAGGGCTGCTACGATCGCTTGCCGGCGTTCGCGGCCGACTTGGTGAAGCGTCGGGTGGCGGTTCTCGCGGTTGGCGGCGGACCGGCTGCCGTGCTGGCGGCGAAAGCCGCAACGACAACGATTCCTGTCGTGTTCGTCAGCGGCGACGATCCGGTTAAGTACGGGTTGGTTGCCAGCCTCAATCGGCCGGGCGGCAACATCACTGGCGCGGTATTTTTCAACGTCGGGCTTGCGGGTAAGCGTCTGGAGTTGTTGCGCGAGCTCGTTCCCACGGCAGCCTTGGTCGCATTTATCGTCGACCCGAAAAATCCGGAAACGGAACACGAGACACGGGACCTGCAGGCAGCGGTACGTGCGCTTGCGCTGCGGCTCGATGTGCTAAGCCCCAAAGACCAAGGTGAGTTCGATACTGCATTCGCGAAACTGGCACAGCAAAAGACCGAGGCGCTTCTGATTGCTTCCAGACCCGCGCTGTTTGGTTGGCGCGATCGACTAGTGGCGCTCGCGGCCCACCATTCGCTCCCGACGATCTATCCTGTACGCGAATGGGTCCAGGCGGGTGGCCTGGCCAGCTACGGCAACAGCATCCCCGATGCATATCGTCAAAGCGGCGTCTACGCGGGCCGCATTCTTCAAGGCACCCAGCCTGCCGATCTTCCGGTCGTGCAGTCGACCCGGTTCGAGCTGGCAATCAACCTCAAGACTGCGAAGACGCTCGGCCTCACTGTGCCGCCATCGCTACTCGCCCGCGCTGACGAGGTGATCGAATGAAGCGGCGCGAGTTCATCACGCTACTCGGCGGTGCGGCCGCCCTTTCGCTGCTTCGGCCGCTCCCAGCGTATGCTCAGCAGTCGAAGGCGCCTCGAATCGGTGCACTCGTCCTGACCGATCAGGACGGACGAGCCCTTGGCAAGGCACTCCGCGAAGGACTACGCGAGCTTGGGCTCATCGAAGGGGAGAATTATGCACTCGAGCTGCGTTCGGCGGACGCAAAGGCCGATCGACTTCCGCAGTTGGCGCAAGAGTTGGTTCGTCTCAAGGTCGATGTCATCGCGGCCATCTTCACACCATGCGCCTTGGCGGCGAAGCAGGCGACGCGTGAGATTCCCATTTTCGTGATTGCCGGTGATCCCATTGGAACCGGGCTCGTGGCAAGTCTAGCTCGGCCCGGCGGGAATATCACGGGCTTGTCCAATATGGGTTCCGAGGCGGCGGGAAAATGTGTCGAGCTGTTTCGGGATATGCTGCCATCGCTCAGCCGTGTGGCCGTTCTGGCCAACCCGGTCGATCCATTCACGCGGTCGATCCTGGAGCAGGTCCAGCTTGCCGGTCGCACCACCGGCATTGAAATTGCTCCGGTGGCAATGGTCCGAGCGCTTGACGAGGTTGATGCGGCGTTCGCGGCCATAGCCAAAGAGCGAGCGGGAGCCGTCGTAGTGCAAGCCGGCATTTTCTTTCAAAATGCTATCGCCGATTTGGCGATCAAATACCGACTACCATCCGCTTCGGTGCTGCGGCCCTTCGTGGACGCCTGGGGGCTATTGTCATATGGCGCCGACATATCGCACATGTATAGGCGCAGCGCGGTATTTGTGTCCAAGATATTGCAAGGCACCAAGCCTGCGGACCTGCCCATCGAGCAGCCCACAAAATTCGAGCTGGTGATCAATCTGAAGACCGCGAAGGCAATCGGCATCGAGGTGCCTTTGTTTCTGCAACAGCGTGCCGACGAGGTGATCGAGTAGCCGTTGGTCGATGACCGGTTATGGCACGAACCTGCCGATCTCGAATGTCCGCTTTGACGGCGAGTGTCGGGGGTAAAGTAGACTACTTGGTTTCGCTTGCGGCCCGGCGAACCGATGTCGCCCTCATGGGCTCCTCGGATGCCTGTTCCTTTTTTGGCAACAGATGATGTGGCAGGTAAAAGGCGTTGGCGATGATCGTCGGGATCACCGCACTTCCGATCACGGCGGCCACCAGCGCCGAGTACTGCGCCTGGTCGATTATGCCGTGGGAAAGACCGAACAGGGACGAGATCGTTCCAAACGTGAGGCCCGTCGACATCAGCAGCGTCGTGTACATCGCCTCCTTGTTGGGCGAGCCGTAGAACTTCGTCACCGGATAGACGCCGACGATCTTGGTCGCAATTTTGACGACCAAAAAGAATGTAAACGCAGCCGGCGCGGCCACAAGCGCTGGATCGACACGAATGAGCCCGCACGGATAAAATAGAACGGCGTCAATAACCCGAACGTCAATGTCCGTAGACGCCGGACCAGAGCGTGATCTCTGCCGACAGTTCCAGCCAGCACCATTCCGATCAGATAGGCGGGGAGCACGGCTTCGCTGTCGGCCCACCCCGCAAGCGCGCCCATGCCGAGTAGACAAAACAGCAAGGACTTCGTCTCCAGCTCGGAAGGCCGATTACCGTAGAGCTTGAAGAAACGGGGCGTGAGCCACGGCAGGATCACGAACACGGCCACGCCGACGCCGAGGAAGATCGAGGTTCTCATGGTGAACGGCGCAAAGATCAAGCCGAGCGCCACGACCGTTCCGAGGTCGGTGACGAAACAGGCGGCGAGAACGGTCTTGCCGTACTCGGTCGCGTTGAAACCGAATTCCAGCATCACCGCGTAAACGACCGCGACCGACGTGGTCGACATGGCGACGCCGGCCAGCCAACTCGGCATGACCTCCCAGCCGAGCAGATAATGGGCCGCTGCCGCGCACCCCAGAAACGGAAAAAAGAAGCTGGCCAAGCCGACCGCCGCCGCCTCCTTCCACTTGAGCCTGAATACCTGCGGGTCGAGGTCCGCGCCGGCAAGGAACGTAAGGACGATCGCGCCAATGCCGGAGAGAAACTTCACCCAGGATTCGTCCGTGCCCAGAATCGCCGATCCGATGACGGCCCCGATGATCAGCTGGGCGATCGTGCCGACCACGATTTCCGAAAGCGCCGTCGAAATCCGCAGCCAGATCGAGATCAAGCTCGCAATCAGCGCAAGACCCAGCCACAACGCTGCCAGCGCCCAAACTCCGGTCATGAAGTCCTCCTTGCGCACCGGGAGCTCGCGCCGCTTGGACGCATGCTCGAAAACAAAAACCCGCCTAGCGGCGGGTCGCAAACGGACTCCTACCGCATGACGTTCGCGGTAGGAGTCATCAGCCAGTGCGGCGGTTACGGGGAACTCCATCCCCTGTATCAATGTTCCGGAAATTTATGTGTTCGATCGCGTCCCGTCAACGTCTCGTGATCCACTGTCGCGCCCGTGGCTTTGGTGTTATGTTGGCCGTAGCGTCGCGAGAGCGCACGCACAAGAGCGCAAAAGAGCGCCGCTCAGACACCAGTCGCGCCCTCCGAGCGGCTACGCGAGGAGGCCAACATGGCGTCTCTCTCGAACTGGAGCTTGCACAGCCTCACGCATCGACGGGAGATTCTAAGCATCGCATCTGCGTTCGTCGGTGAAATCGCCGCCATTCTGCACCTGATCAAAACGCACGATGTGGTATCAATGCTCGAAAAAGGGCGGGATGCTTCCGATCATCCGGCCCCTCTTCCAAGCCTGACGTTGCCGGCGTTCACAATCTATACGGCGGACGCAGCCAAGCTCGATGAGCTGCCGTTGCCAGTGCCGCGCAAGATCGCCTATTTTTATGCTCAGATTGCATCGATCCAGGACGACCTTACACGACTCGCGACAGAGCCTATCTCGGAAGGCTCAGCCGGCAGTAGAACCGAGCGAATACGGCAAGTCCTCACCGAACTCAATGACGCGCTCGCTCTTGGCGATGATATTCTTCGCGAGCTGCGTCCGCTTCTTTCGCCGAAACATCAGAAGTCTCTCACGCGAGCGTGATCGCTAGGAGGCCGACCGGGTGATCAATGAGGAGGTCACTTCCGGTCTTGGCACGACGCGGACGAGCCGAACGCTGCTGGCTATGTCCGTTCAATCTGGGTGAAGCGGTCATGCCCCAATTCGGACATGCAGCGACATGTCGCCAACTGGGCGAGGTCCTAGCAATCTTGCCTCGTGGATGTGGAGCCCTATGTTCTGGGCAGCCAAATAAGGCGACCATCACGCGACGTCTAACGTCGGGAGCGTGGCCCCGCTCAACGGGCGCAGGATCTGGTCGGATAAAGCAAGACACAAGACGCAGGAGATCACCATGACGCCTTGGGAAATCAAAGGACACGAACTTGTAAATTGCACCTGCGAATATGGCTGTAATTGCCAATTCAATGGGCTGCCCGACAAAGGTCATTGCCACGCGGTGGCGGGCATCCAGATAGACGAAGGCCATTACGGCAAGACGAAGCTTGACGGCCTGCGGATCGCGGCCATTTTCAAATGGCCTGGAGCAATCCACGAGGGTAATGGCGAGGCTATTGCTTTCGTCGATGAGAAAGCCAACGCCGAGCAGCGCGAGGCGCTGTTGAATATAATGACGGGGCAAGACACCGATCCGTTTGCAACAATGTTCGCTGTCTATGCCTCGACTGTCACCAAAATGAACGCGCCAGTCTTCACAAAGATCGATCTTGAACTCGACATTGACGGCCGAAGGGGCCGCATTTTTGTCGAGGACTATATCGATACGAAGGGGGAGCCCATCCGCAACAAGGTGACGGGCAAAGAATCCCGTGCGCAAATCGTGATGCCGGAAGGCTTTGAATACACAGTGGCCGAGATCGGCAGTGCGTCGAGCAAGACCAAGGGGCCGGTCCAGGTCGAAATGAAAGACACATACGGCCAATTCGCCCGATTGCATCTCAATAATCACGGCGTCGTGCGGTCCTAACGCGTCCCCATGTGCGAATCCTCAACATTCGAACTCCTGCTCAAACGGGACCGTGCCATCACGTTTGTAGGACTTGCAGCGCTGTGTGTTCTGGCCTGGCTCTACATTGTAATGGGTGCGGGCCTCGGCATGAGTTCATGGGAAATGACGACGCTTGCGTTGTTTCCGCACCAGCAAGCCCACGACCTAATGCCAGGCATGCCCGGCCCGGACATGGCCGCCACGGTACCGGTGGCCATAGCGTGGGGGTTAACCACTTGGGCCCTCATGATTGCGATGTGGTGGATCATGATGATCGCCATGATGACACCGAGCGCAACGCCGACAATCCTCCTTTACGCACGCGTGCATCGCCACGCGCTCGCAAAGGGCGAGGTTCAAGACAAGCTTGCGCCAACCGGCGCCTTTGCTATGGGTTACCTCTTGGTCTGGCTCGCATTTGCCGCTGCCGCCACCACTCTTTATTGGGGGCTGGAACGCGCAGGGCTCGTGTCCGCGATGATGATGGGCTCACAGAGCAGGTTGCTTTCAGGCGCCGTCCTGATGGCCGCCGGACTGTATCAAGTGTCGCCGCTCAAGAATACCTGCCTAGCGCATTGCCGGGCGCCCACGTCATTTCTGTCGCGTCACTGGCGTCCGCACATCATGGGCGCCCTTCGTCTCGGCGTAATGCACGGTGCATATTGTGTCGGCTGCTGCTGGATGCTAATGGCATTGTTGGTTGTGGGCGGCGTAATGAACCTAGCCTGGATCGCCGCACTTGCCATTTTGGTACTGATCGAGAAAGCGCTGCCCTTGGGCCAATGGGCCGGCCGGGCTATTGGTATAGCCTTGATCGGCTGGGGCGTCGCCACTCTGTTGGTCTAGGACTGAGGGTCCACGCTCGAAAATGCCACAATATCTGGCGAAGTTGCGTTCCTCACAACGCGCGAGGATCTATGTCAAGTGCATGATTTTCACTTGCCGACCCCAGAGGCTCTTGCCTGATAGAGTTAAACACTCGCTGCTCAGCCAATCAATGCGCTGCCGTTTGCGTCGGCACATCCAGCAATGGTCCTCACCCTCCAGGGAGCTCCCCTAGGAACCGTGGTAAGGCGTTGGTTCGGAGGAGCTCTCCGACGTGGCATCATGCGGCGCGAGAAGGCGAGAGGAAACAATGACCGGTGTATTGCAGCAGGCGGCCGACCATGTGCTAAGCCAAATGGTTTCGAGCAGCTTGCGGGTGCCGGGCGTCGTCGCCATGGTTACCGATCGAAGCGGCAACATCTATGAAGGCGCAGCGGGCAAGCGCATGCTTGGCCAAGACGCCGACATGACAACCGATTGTGTATTTGCCATTTTTTCGACGACCAAAGCCATCACCGGCACAGCCGTGATGCAATGTGTCGAGGAAGACAAGCTCGACCTCGATGCTCCGGCGAAGAACTATGCGCCCGACATCGGCAAGCTTCAGGTGCTCGATGGATTCGATGCTGCAGGCAAGCCGAAGCTCCGCGCGCCGAAGCGCGATATCACGACCCGCATGCTAATGCTGCACACCGCCGGCTTCGGCTATGATTTCTTCAACGAGAACTACAACCGGCTCGCCAGCGAACACGGCCAGCCAAGTGTTATTACTGCGTCGAAGGCATCGATCACGACGCCGCTTTTGTTCGATCCCGGCGATCGATGGGAATACGGCACCAACCTGGACTGGTGTGGCCAGGTCGTCGAGGGCATCCGCGGCAAGCGGTTAGGCGAAGTCATGCGGGAGCGGATCTTCGAGCCGCTTGGCATGAACGAAACCGCTTTTGCCCTCACGCCAACGATGCGAGCGCGGCTAGCGGGCATGCATCAGCGCGAGACCGACGGCTCGCTTACCCCACTCTCCGATTTCGAGCTGCCGCAGGAACCAGAAGTCCAAATGGGTGGTCACGGGCTTTATTCGACGGTCGGCGACTATTGCCGTTTTATTCGGATGTGGTTGAACGACGGGGCGGGAGAGAACGGGCGGGTGCTCAACGCCGAGACCGTCTGCGCCGCGGTGGTGAACGGTCTCGGCGATATGAAGATTAAAATGTTGCCGGGGGTCATATCGTCATTGTCGAACGACGCGGAGTTCTTCCCCGGCATGCCGAAGTCATGGTGCTACACGTTCATGGTCAACGACGAGGAAGCGCCGACCGGCCGCCCGGCAGGCGCGCTCGGCTGGGCTGGACTGGCCAATCTGTTCTATTGGATCGACCGCAAGAACGGCCTCGGCGGCTATTGGGCCACGCAGATACTTCCCTTCGGGGATCCCGTGTCGTTCAGTGGTTACATGGACTTCGAGACGGCCGCCTACCAGAGCGTGGTACCCAAGAAGACCGCGTAGACCGCTTGAGCAAAGCGACGTCGAGCTTCGTGCGAGGACCACGCGTGGTGGAAGGACGGTTGCCCTCAACAAAAGGGAGGAACGGCCATGAAGCTCAACCTAACATCGGTCATTGCAGGCGCGCTCGCCTGCGCCGTCACCCTCGCAGCCGTGACTGAAACGGCCCTCGCTGCCGAGTCCAAAATTACGATCCTCTACGACGCCTTCGGCGACGATGCCGCGATGAAGAAGGATTGGGGCTTCTCCGCGCTGGTCGAGGTCGCCGGCAAGCGAATCCTCTTTGATACTGGCAACGATCGCGACATCTTCGCTGCCAATGTGAAGGCGAAGAACATCGATCTTACCAATCTCGATTTCGTCGTCCTGTCGCACCGCCACTCCGATCGTATGGCGGGCCTGAGCCATGTCTTGAGCGTGAACCCGAAGGTGAAGATTTATGCTCCCAAGGAAGGCTTCGGCATTTACGGCTCGTCGCTGCCATCGAGCTTCTACCGCAAGGACGAGTCGCTGCCGCCGCAGATGCGCTACTACGACGGCAAGCCGCCGGAGGTCATGACATTCGGCACCGCCTGGCAGGGTGCCAACTTCGAACCTATCGAAAAGACGACCGAAGTCGCCCCCGGCATCACACTCATCGCCCTTGTATCCGACGCCCCCGGCACCAGGGAACTCAGGGAGTTGTCGCTTGCTGTCAACACCGCGGACGGCCTCGTGCTCCTGGTAGCCTGCTCGCACCCCGGGATCGACAAGATCGTTGAGGAAGGCGGCGGCCATCAATCCCAAAATCCACCTGATCGCCGGCGGGTTCCACCTCGTGGCCGCGCCGGATGACACCATTGCGAAGGCTGTGGCGGCACTCAAGGACACCTTCAAGGTGGAGAACCTCGCGCCCGGCCCACTGCACTGGCGAACCCACCTTCGCGGCGTTAAAGCAGGCATTCGGCAACCGGTATATCTATGCCGGCGTCGGCACTTCACTCCCGTTGGGACCGAGCACAGGTGCCGGTGAGCGACGTGGCGAGGGACCGGCACTCGAAGAGGACGACCTGATCACCTATCGCAAGCTCGCCCGCCGCGAGGACCCGTTCGGCGTGCGGGCCCGGAATCTGCGATAACAACTCAACTTTGTCCTGGACGTTCGAGCAGACGCTCAACGGCCGATGCGTTGCGCGACAAGACCGACGACCCGGAGAGCGCGCTGCGCGCTTGCCGTCGATCAACTTCACTCAATCGCTGCTGCAAGCCGCCACGAAGCAGTTAGCAAGGTCGCTCTTAGGCAAGTCCGAAAATGGCACGAATGCGACTTGCCGCCACGTCCTGGTTATGTCGGCTTTCGCATGAATTACGGACGAGACTTGCTCGCCGTGAGCCTTTGTCACTTTGACCCTCAGTCCAAGGGTCTTTGCGCCTCAAGAGCGCCGATCTTAACGCAATCCGGAGCCGAGGCGCGTTTGCGCGGTCACGTCGCCACTTTGGACCGAGGCTCGATGCTTCAACAGCGCGAGGTGACGCACCGGTTTATGATCATGCGTTTCCGGTCGGACGCGACTTCGATGGCGATTATTCCGAGGCGCTCAGCAAGTCTGATGGGCGGCGCGAGCTTTGGCCCTACCAACATTGGCGCGCTCGGCGATCCGTGCCACCGGTAGAGTACACCTTCCGGTCACCGCGGCTTCGTTTCGAATGACGGCAAGCACGGCCATTGCATCAGTGTTCAGATGTTCACCCATTGAGGGTGGTACGACCACGGTCGCAGCAAGAAATCGACGGCCCCACACTACACGTTGGACGGTCTCCGACTTGTTGCTATTTTCTGCCATCAGGTCTCGATCCTCGATCCCGGGATCTAAGCGAGGAGGTTCGCCCCCTTCTGCGGAGCATACAAACAACGCTCTCACAACCCCCAAATGGGGGTATCTCGCGATACTTATTTTGACACGCCCTGTGTCGAAGCGAGCATCTGACCTGACCCGTTCGGACGGGCGCCCGAGGCTTTCGACGTGCCTACATCTTCACGGCGCAGACAAGGTCAAAGTAAGGGCCGCTGATTGCGGACAGCGGCCCTCAGTTGCACGCGTGACGCTCAGCCAATGAACATTCATGAGCGTCTTGCCGGGCCGCGTGAAACCGCCGGAGTCACCCCAGTTGTCTATGACGAGCCGCTTTTAACGCGGTTGCAAGGTTGCCCTGCTCCTTCGCATCAACGATCAATATTTGCTCCTTCCGTGCGCTGACGATGCCCCTTTCGGCGGCGATGCAGCGTCGGTCACCCCCTTCTGTAAAGCTGTGTCGTTGGCGGAGTGGAAGGAAGCCAGACCGGTATGATGAAGCGTCCCCACAAACGGGTGTCGTGGCCGCCGTAATTTTTCTCATACACGTCTGTAGTCAGATAGGCTTGCAGGATGACCGGACCAAAGCTCTTACCGATGAGTTCACCGACGGCGATTTGGCTTTGCTTGAGGTAGCCATCAATTGGCGAACTGAGATCAGTCGACCCGAAGGCGACCAGACCGAACTCCCAATCACCGAACTTCCTGGTAGCGGTCAGATCGACATTCAGGAAGTCCGGATTGCAGCCGTTCAAGGCGAAGGGCGCCGGGCACGGCGACAGTTGCGGACTGCCCGTAACATGGTCGAAGTGGGTGCCCCAGATGACATTTGCGGTGAGGTTCAACTGATTGCCAGTATAACTCAGGGCAAAGCGCTGATTGAGCGAAGTCGAACTCCAAGCCACTTCGCTATCAACACCCAAATAGGCACCGAGCAGATAGCTGAAGCCCCAATTGTTACCGAGGTCCCACGCCAATTGGCCCGAAACCAGCGGATTGTAGACCCCCCGCAGGTAGTTCGCATGGTGGACGCCGACCTCGACCACGGGACCCGCTATCAGGAACTGCACTCTGCCGCCTAGGATCGTCCATGGGGTCGACCAAGCCAGCACCGGGATATCGACGCCGACGGATGTATCGGCAGGGTCACTTCTCCTGCCCCAGTCCCCGGTATTGACGAAATAGAGACCCTGAGGAAGTGGAGCCCCGGACGCGAGGCCCACAGTTTCACCCGGCTGCGTCACTGAGCCGGCAAGCGCCGAGGCAGTTACGCAAAGCGACAGCGCGCCGGCTGCCGCCAACTTCATAAGCTTGCTTTGCTATCTCCCTAGACATCGCAGTCCCGTGGCGGGACTCGGTCCGCTGCAGTTCAGATTTCTGACTTTTCGGTGCACCAAAGGTGCGTCGCAAAGGTCGGATTCAACGCTCCGACACTTGGGCCGGGGACGGCTGCCGCAGCGTGTCACAGTCGGGGGCAAAGAGAGTCAGCGCCTCTCACTGCCACGGCCGACTTCCGAAGAGCGTCAGCATCCCCATAAGCCGACGTCTTAGAAACGGGAAGCCGGAGCCAATGCTATAGAGAATGTTGACGAGGTTGCGGCATCGCGCCTCATTTTTGCACCGATGGGCGTTTTCTTAGGGAAGTGTTGCGGAAATGCCGCTGTAAAATCGCCTGCCGGCGCTCGTCACGGCGAAGACAGCCCAATGGCCCCCATAAGGAGCCACGCGGCCATTACGGCAAGGACAGCAAGGGTCGTTGCCATGCCGGCCATCCGCAGCCTGAAATTTTCGTGCTCCTGAGAAACACCGTAGGCATGGACGACGCGTCCAGCCACAAGCGCAAGGCAAAGCAAATGTATGAGCCACGCCCGCGTGCCTTGCATCTCGATGAAAGTGGCGAGCAGCAAGGCGAACGGGACATATTCGGCGAAGTTCGCATGAACTCGCATTTTGCGTTCCAGATGAACGTCGCCCCTGGTGCCGATTGCCACCTTCGCGCTCCGCCGCGCTTGAATAACCCGTGCGGATAACACGATGTAGATGAAAGCGAGCACTGCCGCGTAAACCGGAACGATAGCCGGGACCATTAGACCCTCCCCAAGCGTAAATGCCTGAATTGACAGGCGTTGACGCCTCACTGTTAGGCTACATCACGCGCTTAGATGGAGGGAGGGGAAGCGCAACGCCACGCATCAAATGTCGGTTGTTGGCACTTTTCTGCCGAGCCACCCGCGCCAGCGAATGTCCGAAGTTGGGGGTAGAACGGACTCAACGCGGACATGCCGCCGCGGCCGAATCTGACCCACAGCGGCATCGGGACGCATTCGCGGAATGGGAGTTATGAATGTGGGCGCAGGCAGCCCTCACTCCGCCTTGATGTTGGCCGCCCGGATCACCTTGCCCCACTTCTCGGTGTCGTCTGCAATGAGCTTGCTGAAGTCGGCAGGCGAGCCCACAAGCAGCGTGCCGCCGAGGTCGACCAGTCGTGTCTTCAGCTTCGGATCGTCGAGAGCAGCGTTGATCGCTCTGTTAAGTTTGTCGACGATCTCAACAGGCGTCTTCTTGGGTGCACCGAGGCCAAATACAGAACTCGCCTCGTAACCCGGAACGAAGTCGCCCACTGTCGGGATGTCTGGTAGCCCCTCCCATCGTGTTGCGCTCGTCACCGCCAATGGACGCAGCTTGCCAGCCATGACTTGCTCAACCGTCAGTGACGTGGTGCCGAACAATGCTTGTACCTGTCCGCCGAGCAAGTCGCTCAGCACGGCACCCCCGCCGCGATACGGTACATGAATCATTTCGACCCCGGCCATCATCTTGAATAGCTCGCCAGCCACATGGCCGGGCGTTCCGATGCCGGGCGACCCGAAACTGATCTTGCCCGGATTGGCCTTGGCGTACGCAGTGAACTCGGGAACCGTTTTGGCCGGAACCGACGGATTTACCACCATGACGAAGGGGAGGCTGATGATACCTGCGACGGCCGCAATGTCGCGAAGAAAAACGAAATTGAGCTTGTCGTAGAGCGTCGCATTGATCGCGTTTGACGAACTTACCATAAGGAGCGTGTAGCCGTCCGGTGCCGCCCGCACGACCGCTTCGGTGCCAATATTGTTGCCGCTACCCGGGCGGTTTTCTACGACGAATTGCTGGCCGAGGCGTTCCGAGAGCCACGGTCCGATGAGCCGCGAGAGAATGTCGGGCGCGCCGCCGGGGGCCGTGGGGGCGATGATGCGCACCGGCCGCGACGGATAGGCCTGCGCGAAAGCGCGGCGCGAGAGAGACGGCAACGCGGCAGCGCCCACTGCCAGATGCAGAAATTTGCGGCGGGGACGTTTTATTGGCGTCCTCCTCCCCGATCGCGCGCGTGAATGCGGGCGCACGATGCGAGCGTGGATAGACCGCACAAATGATGGTCTGAGTGGGATGCCCGCCGACGGCCAGCCTGCCGCCATCAAAAGGGGGGACTTCGGCACGTCCCGCTGGGCCAGGCTCGAAGGTTAGGCTACATAAACCTCGCGACTGGCGGAAGGGGGCATGACCGCTTATGGCACCACTTGCAGACATGGCCGCGTCGAGCACTGACGTGATGGCACCTCGCCTCCTGAAGTTCGGAACTCCCTTTGGATGCGAGCCGCGAGGGTGCCGCGCCCGCTATGCAAATTTGGGATCGAGAAAGACGTAGAGCGCAGCGATCTTGCCATCGCGAACAATGACGACATCCAGTCCGGTGTAGACTGAGGCCTGGCCTTTCGGGCCTGAGCCCCATGCCAGAATTCCCCCGTTATGCAGGGCTTGTGGCTCTCCATGGGGCGTATAGACGAAGTGTGGATGTGTCACGCGGAGGTCTCCGGCGAACTTGTCCAGAGCGTCGTGTCCAACAAACACACCGGGCGGGACGTACAGCACGCAGTCTTCAGTATAGAAGTCCTGAATGGCGGCGCGGCGGCGGGCCGCGTCACCTTCGCCAAAGACTTCCTGAAGGTTGCGGTACAGAACCTCAATAATTCGATCATCCATAGTTCTAGAGGATAGCACACCTCCACATCGCGGGAGACTGCTGCCGTTGCGAGATTTCGGCCAATGTCCCCTTGTGGGTCAGAATCGGTCCTCCGACGATGTCCGCCGCACGACGGCTTTGACCTCGTAAGCGGACGTAACCACAGCGCGCTGTGATGTCGCAAAAGTGCGAGGAGCAGACCTCGTGAGGATTAGTCGGCAGTTTGGCCTCGTGATAGCCTTCGATTGGTCGCGGTCGGCTTCCGTGCCGCCCCCACGCATCAATCGAGGGAGCATAACGGATGCACTCGGTGGAAAACGTACTGATCGTTGGCGCTGGAATGTGCGGGATGTCGCTCGGCGTGGCGCTCAGGCGCACAGGGATCAACTGCGAGATTGTCGAAATCCGACCCGAACTGACGGAGCCGGGGACTGGGATATCGCTTCAAGGGCCGGCTTTACGGGCATTGCAGACTGTGGGCGTGCTGGATCAATGCACATCGCGTGGCTTCGGATATTCCTATTTCAAGGCTTGCGACGCGATGGGTAATGTGACCGGCACAGTGGATCTGCCGCGGCTCCTCGGGCCAAACTATCCCGCTACAATTGGCATCTTACGTCAGTCCGTACATGAGGTGCTCGCCACTGAACTATCAAAGCTCGGGGTTCCAATCCGGCTGAGCACCACAGTCGACACGCTTACGCAGGATGATCAAGGCGTGACGGTGCAATTCACAAACGGCAAGACCGCGCGCTATGATCTGGTCGTTGGCGCGGATGGAATGAATTCGTTGATACGCGACATTGCATTCGGTCCAGAGCACAAGCCGCGTTATACTGGTCAGATAGTCTGGCGTGCAACCGTGAGCCGGCCGCGCGACGTTGAATGCCGTCACTCGTATTTTGGGCCCACCATCAAATCGGGCTTCAATCCGATCTCAGATAGCCAAATGTATATCTACGCCGTGCAAAATGTGCAGGAGCGTCCTCGATGGAACGACGCCGAGCTCCCGACGATCCTGCGCGATCTGCTTGCTGAGTTTGACGGTGTGCTTGGGCGCGCCCGGGAAGAAATACATACCCCGGAGCAGATCACATGCCGGCCAGTCTTTTCGATGATGCTGGGGTCTCCCTGGCACCGTGGCCGGATCATCGTCATCGGGGATGCCGCACATACGACTACGCCGCACTTGGCCAGCGGCGCGAGCATCGCCATCGAGGATTCGATAGTTTTGGCGCGGCTGTTCCAGTCCGAGCGTTCGCTCAATGCAGTCTTGGACGACTTCATGCACCAGCGCTACGAGCGCTGCCGTATGATCGTGGCAAACTCGGAGCTGCTCGGCGAGTGGGAGAAAAAACCTGGCACGCCAAATGAAGACACGGTTGGAGTAATGGCAGCATCTTATCAGGCGCTGGCCAGGCCCGCTTAGGGCCGAATGCTGAATCGGGTCAGATTCGGCCCTCTGACGATGTCCGCGGCACGACCGCTTTGACCCCGTAAGCGGACTTAACCGGATCACGTCGTGATGAGCTACGGCCGGTTCGACAACGAGGTCCAGCGCACGATCGCTGGGGTCGGGGCGACCGAGACTGCAAGCGGGCGGTTTGCCAGCGACCTCTTCGGAGCCCGGCTTGAACTGGGCCGCAGCTATGCACTGCCATGGCTCAATGTCACGCCGTTCGCGGCCGTGCAGACCGCAACGCTTTGGCAGCGCGGCTTCAGCGAGACGACGACTGCCGGTGGACTGCCTGGAATTCTCGGGCTGACGTATGGGTCGCAGACAACCACGTCACTGCCTACCTTCCTTGGCGTGCAGCTAGATGCTCGCTACTCGTGGGCGAACGGCATGATGTGGTCGCCCTTCGTGCGTGTGGCCTGAATGCACGAGTTCAACCGCGACCGCTCGATTGCCGGATCGTTCGTATCGGTTCCAGTTACTTTGTTCGGGGTCGATGGCGCCCGTGCCTGGAGCGACGCGCTGAAGGTGAATGCCGGCTCGCGTCACGCGCTCAATCAATACGCATCACTATTCGCCAGCTTCGACGGTGAGTTCGCGAACAACGGCTACAGCTATGGCGGGCGTGGAGGGATTAGATTCAGCTGGTGAGGCGTCGGCGCCTGCCGCCGCTGCGCTTTGGCCACGTATGGCTGACGCGGCCCGGTCGCTGGGGGTCAACGCGCCGGCCTGTGTGGCTCCTGCGCGCGGCTTGGGGTGGAGGGCCCCGCGAATTGATCCGCGGAGCCCTAGCGTCCCCCGGCGGGCGGGCCCAGAGGTTGGGAAAGCCCTGGCGGGGACCGCCATTAGGAACTAGCGGACCGGCCCAATATTGGTTCCGGGCACGCGGCAATCCGCCCCACCGAATGGCGTCGCGCGCATCGGGATTGCCGGCGTCGCCATGGCCCCCGCAGCGCGAGGATTGATCGCGCGAGATACCCATCTCGTAGAGGGTCTTGGGGCCGTCATTGACTGATCGTTCGACGTCGAACGATTGGAAATGACGGGGCGTCATGACTGCCTCTCCGTCCACCATTCCTCCAACCACAGAACAAAATCAGCCACCTCGCCTGGGAACAGCATGGCTGCGCATGCCAGGGCCAGCACCAGGTACATCGCAACCACGAACCGCATCATTCAAATTTCCGCAGACCCACTCGTTTAGGGGCACACTTCCCCCTGAAATCGGGCGAAATGCGCCCGACCCGCACTGCCAGGCGCTTGTTTTGGCGGAGTGCGGCAGGCTTACTAGAACCACCGACTCCAATGGTACCGAATGCCGCCGAGGAAATCATCGCGATGAGGAGGATGACTAGAATCGTTGCGCTGGCCATGGGAGCACCTCTAGAGGTCGGGCTGCGTGACCCGGCTCTGCCGCTGATTCGCGCATCCGTGTTGTCGCGGCAGTCTGAGAGGAGCCGATCCTAGGCTCGGTTATGCCGACGGTGCGTGGATCGGGTTGGAAATTCGCGATGCCGAGAAGGTGATGATGGCATGGAACAATTTGTTTGCGATTGCGGCGCGGAGTCCGGCGTCATCGTGACCGATGCGGCCGCCAGCCCCGAACGCAAGGCCCATTGCTTACATTGCAAGAAACAGTTGATGGCAATCAGAGAGGGACGCGTGCTCCAATACACCCTGCTCAAGCGGCCGCTGCCCGAAGAAGCCCGCTAACTGCTCTCGTCGGCGTGGGTGATGCGATGGCGGTCAAGATCAATGCGCAGGTCACTGGATACGGACCGCAGCCGGGCAACACGCAGGCGCTCGTGATCGTGACAGTGGAATTTGATGGGCCGTCGGAAGCGATGACGTTCACGGTCCTCGTTCCAAACGACCACGATGAGGGTATGGTCCGCGACCTGGCTATCTCTCGGGCGCAGGACCTTGCTAGGCGCTTTGCCGAATCCCGCAGGGGCAACTGAGTTGCGTGCCAGGACCACGGGAACTTGGCGCGGCTGATCGAGCAACGGCGCCAGCGAGCGCAAAAAGCGGGAGCGGCCAGCCGTCGCTGACTCGCGCGAAGACGTCTACTGCCCTGTTTCGAAACTGCACTCCGCGCCTCCCCCCGCCTTCTGCATGATCTCGTTCGGGTCTATCGTGCACCGCAAGTTCGAGATGCTTGCGATACTTGAGCCTGCGGCGCCCTGAGATGGAATGCCCGCCGCCGCCGCCGTTGCGCCAATTTCGTTGGCTTCGCGTCCTGTCAGCATGCGGGTTCTCGTCCCGAACTTGAGATCGCACCTGCGCGACGTGATATCGACATTGCTTACACGGCAGACCACGGAATCCACATCGACAGAAATTTTCGTGTTGGGCGTGAACCCGAATCTGGTGTTGCCGCGGAAAAGACGCGCGATGACTCGCTTGTCGAAAGCGCGCATTGCAAGCGAGTGTGGCGCTATCACTGCGGCCAACGCCAATGCGGTCGGCCCATTTGCGGTGCCTGGCGCAGCTAACGCAGTGCTGTGCACGGCGCTGAGGACCAATGCGGGGATAATCAGCTTCTTCATCGGTGCAGCCTCCGTTTGGGATTTTTCTGCGCTTTGCCGCAGCCTAGCAGGATCGAAGGCCCACCGGCAGGCTGCTTCCGCGTGCGCGACCAATCCGTAGGTGCTCCGCGCCTAGAGCCGAGACCCGATGCTGCGCGCGGTGTAGACTGACGGAGGGGAAGGGACCCGCGAGGCCAGCCGTCGGAGGGGAAGGGCCCGCGAGGCCAGCCGTCGCTGAGCAGAGGGCCGCTCGGCTTGCCGCGTGCCACATCCTCCGAGGAGGCGGGATGTCCACCGAGGACAAGTTTGAGAGGCCGCGCAACGAAATCCTACGATCCCGCTCCCAGAAGCAGCACCCCATTGGAGAACTTTGGCACGCGACGTGCCGCTTATGACTGTCGGAGAAGCTCTTTTTTTGAGCCTGCCTTACGCATCTTCATGCGCGCTTTGTCGAGGCCTTGGACATTGCTTTTGGCCGGCGAATGCTTTTTCGCAGCATTGTGAGCGGTTTTCGCTCGCGAAGCTTTCTTCTTTGTGGCTGCTCTGTCCGAGGCGACCGCGCGGCCCGACCGCGGTGCAGGCTTGCCGAGCGCGCCCCAATCGACGTTCTTTTGCGACTGGAGATTGGCAGGAAGGGGTATTCCGGCGAAAAGGCAGCGTTCGCGGTACTTGATGTTCTTGGGATCATACGCCGGCTGCCACCACGGCGTCGCCTCGCCTGGCTTGCCCGGATACCACAGTGTCAAGGGCTTGGCGTCCGTCGCCGATTTCATTTTGTCGCGGAATGAATAGTGATCGAATATCTTGAGTGCTTCGATTGCATAAATCTCCGCGAGCGACTTGTCCTCGATCATGATGAGACTATCGCCATTGGCCTTTTCACCGCCCTCGGCGAGATTCGAAGAGCCGGTGAAGACCGCGGGACTGTCGCCGTTGAAATCGATCACAATGAACTTGTTATGGATGTGGATGCCTGGGCCGGGGTCGAATTCCGTCGTGAACGGAAATGGCACCCTAGATTTCAAGTATGCGAAGTCCGCTAAGGCGCCCATTGCTCCGTCGCCGCGCTGCACCGCCAATCCGGTGGCCGTCTCGACCGTACCGTAAGAGAATACGGTGGGTTTCGCAGCAATCGTGCGCAACGAGGAGAGCACGTCGCCTCCTCCTGTCGGCTGCATGACGGCGTAAAGGACCGAACTCTTGGCCGCGCGAATTCGAGTCGCTGCCGGACCAAGCGAGATGGACGAGTCGGCATGCGGCGAAAGTGCGATGCGGCTTTCGGTAGGGAGGTATTGTCGGAGTCGCTAATCACATTGTACTGAGCCGAGACTTTGTCTTGCGCAAACTTTGCCGTCGAGGTCTTGTTCTTGAATGCGTTATCGAAAGCTTCCCCAAAGTAGTTCGATGTCGCGTGGTCGTCTGCAACGATGATATTGTTCGACTGTACATAGAGCCCGCGTACCGAGAAGTTCATCGATCCGAACAGGACGCGCTGAGGGACGCCGGATGCGTCGCGTTTGATGAATACCTTGTTGTGCTGGAATCGCGAGAAATGGCCCTGGACAACATTGTTGATTCCGGCCGCCTCCTTGATCAGTTGGGCCGCGAGTACCTCGGGCGCTTTGCCGGTGTGTAACGGTGCATTATCGAGCACAGCCCGCAATCGCTTTTCCTTGCCGATTTCACATATCGCGGCAACAACGTCCGGTTCATCGAGGTCGTACGCAAAAACGTCGACCTTGCAGCTCTTGTCCTTACGGCAGTCGTCGAGGAAGTCGAAAAGGGCTTTGCGAGCCCCGGCGCCGAGCCATTCGTATTGTGACTGGTACGGCTTGGTATCAAAATTCGGTGTCTTATTGCCCGTAGGCCTGATGGGAGCGTTGTTGAATCGATCCGCGTAGGCCTGCGAGGAGATATAGCCGCGCGTGAAGGCGGCGTGGAACTGCGTATGGCTCCGGTCGACGGACGCGACCGTGACGCTGGCTTCGGGGCCCGGATGCATGGACTTGCCACCACCGGAAAAAAACATGGCCCGGACTCTATAGCTCGTCGATTTACCGAGCCCGTCCGGAGGTATGTCGACCCAGCGGAATGTCTGGAAAGGAGCGTCTCGGACGATGTCCACTTCCTCTGCGCGGGCGTCGTTGCGCTGGTAATCGGATCGTCGAAATTCAGCCGATTGAGGAGCGGCTGCTCGGCGTCGCCGTCGCGCCGTCGCCAAATCGCGAACCCCGCAAGACCTTTCGTCTGATTGTCAGGAACAGAGAAGGCAATTAGCACGCAATTTGCGCCGCCATAGGCGACGAGTTGCAGACCTGACGGATTCGTGATGCCTGTTCCCGGCATTGCTTCCTCCCATGGAAAACCGCGACGACTGCGGGCGCTCCGCTGTGCCGCAGCCCGATCACCGGCGTGGCTGAACGCTAACGGTTGAAGGGCACTTGGCAGGCGACCACGCCGCACTGTTGCCTTTGGTGGTTGGCGTGGCCGACACCGAGGTCAGATTCATTGAATAACTCCCATGGATGATGCCACCTAGGCCTGCCGCGTCTCCGCACGTGCAACGGCCTGATCGGCAATCCGCTCATAATTGCTGGCAACGCGAAGCATCATCTCGCGCGCGATCGCGTCGTTCATTTGCTCCGCCAAGACACGCGACGCTTCGGCACGGTTGCGCCAATGGTGGAAGTCATCGAGTATGTGCGAGGGCATGATGGGGACGCCGAACTAGCTTTCGGAGCGAATGTGGCGTTCCACAAATGAAACGTCGAACCATGCCAACGCCGAAAGCGCGTCGCCACCCACGCAGTAGTTTGCCCGGGGACCGTGGTCGAGACTAGTGAAATCTGCGTAAAAATGGCGCGCTTGCCAAAGCGAACTCACTACATGATAGCCTTTCAAGGCAGAAGGATGCGTGCCCTTGCCGTCCTGACTGCGCATATTTGCCGTCGGCTCGAGAGCAGCTCGGTAGCAAGGGCGTGGAGACGTAGACCTAGTCGATGATGCTTCCGCCTCAAGCGTGCGCCATCATATTGGCGAGCCATACGCCCGTAAGGATCAGTACACTTGTGAAAGCCGCCGCGATGGCATTCACAATCATGCGATGCCGATACTCATCATCGCTTTCCGGGTATTCATATTTTGCGAGGTCCGGGACGGGTGAGTATTCTGGCCCAGCATTATCAGTAGTCGCGTCCCCGCAGTGACTTCCGCGCGACATGTCAACTCGCGGCCGAAATTTTATTACACGACCATGATCGGCGTTCGACTCAGGGCGATAGGATATCATGGTGACTATCTCCCTTATCCTGTGCACTACATTTGCATCACGTCCTCGCCCCTCATCACTTGTGTCATTCGGTGGCGCACAGTCCTAACTCGCCCCAACGACGCGGATGCGTTCAGATATGCGCTTTTGATCCGTTTTGTCGCCGCATTGCGCGACGAAGGCACGAAGCCCGGCCTCGCGCCGGGCTTGTGCATAGGGCAGACTGTTCAGTCAAAACGTCCCGAATTGTATTCCCGCAGCATCTGATCTCGAATGCGCGGATCTGGATCGCGGCCAATCTGCCGGTTACCCGAGATCACGTCTCCGGGCTGCGCCGTGACACGCGGACCGAACCCGTATCTGGGATTCGCCTGCGTGTCATAGACTTCGGGACCTGCGTGATACCTAGGGGGCTGCGCATAGCCAAAGAAAAGCCCCGCCAAAGCGGGGTTTAAGTGTAAGAAAAGGACCACCAAGAGGTGGATCACACACCGAGCCCTTAGTTGTTTCAAAGTGGGAAACCGCAGCGCCGGCCTCTGCAGGACCTCGACGTTCCAGTCGGACGACGACGTTCCGGCCGGTAGGAGCTACTCTGTCCACGCACATCACCGAGTCCATCTCAACCACTGTGTGCCGTGGCGAGCGTAATCGCGTCAGCGGTCGGTCCCCCAGTGAGAGCCGCAGCCGTAGCTAAGACAATCGTGGTCTTACGTAACATTAGACTGCCCTTTCGGCGTGCATTCCATGCGCTACTCTGTTGCTCGTCACTTCGCGGCTGGCCCAATGAAGGTGCTAAGCGTAACAGGCATGGCTCCAAAGATACGAGCCGCAGTCCTTAAAGGCGAACCCCCTTCGACAACTTGAGGGCGGCGTCGGCGGCTGCGTGCTCGGCATGGAGAGCCAAATGGCGCGCCTCAAGGGCTAGCTCGCGCCAGTGATCACGAGACTGGCGCAGATTTTCGACCCACGCTTGGAGGTCGGCAATTGTCAACTCATGATGACGGCAACAGGCGCATCTAGCGACAGGCTTAGCGGCGGCGATGGCGAAGGGGTGAGTGAAGATCGACATCCGTTGGTCACCGCCTGAACAGGCTGGCTCCCTCGTTGGTCTTGGGAGAGATACGAGGGTGGCACCGTTATGGTTGCCGCGCGGTTAACGGCGAGACTGCCCGATGCTACGATGGGCTTTCAGCGTGAAAAACGGTCGGGTGGCGGTGCTTCAGGCCATGGGGTGCGCAAACGCAAAGTCGCAGGCGGCGCCGATTGCCCCTCGGTGCTTTTCGGTCTCACCCCCTCGGTGGATTCCGGGATCGGTGGTTCCTTAGGAGCAAGGACAACGGTCTGCGGCCGATGCAGTTTGCGCGCTGTATCCTTCGGCTGTGGACGCACCTTGGTTGGCTCCTTCGGCGTTTTCTCCGGCGGAACCACAGGGGTCGCGTCTGGCGACTCGTCGGGAAACACGCCGCGTCCACTCGGGAGCCTCTCGGACTCCACCCATCGCAAAAAGGTCTCTTTTAACTCATCAATCGCAGCGCACCCCGCGAGGCCCAAGCTTGTGGACACGGCCACTAGAACGAGCGCGACCCGAGCGCGGGCGCGCGTTGATGTCCTCGTGATCCGTCGCGTTGGGGGCTCCCTCGTCGGCCTTTGGGGCGAAACGCAGGGTGCCATCGTATGATTGCCGCGAGGTTAATCGCCAGCCCGCCCCGATGCTGTGGATGGAGAGCCGACGTTCGGGACCGGGCGGCCTCTGAACCGGCAATGGCTCGGAAAACGGGGGCAACTTTCGCGTCGGGACACTATTGGGACACTCAGGCCACTATCGATTTATATCATTGCATTATTTACGCCATAGCATTGCTACGGTGGAGCGCCGAGAGGCGAGCGCACCGATCGCAAGGTGCGCGCCGCGCCTGACCCGCGCGGCACAACAATATGGAACAGGCGCCTGTCGGCGCTCCGCCACCCCTCGGGGGTGGCTGATGAAGGAAGAAGGTTCGGACCCGAGGCGCAATATGCGAGGCGCAGCGGGGACGGAGAGATGCGGTTCGATACGGGTGCCGGGCGAGTTGTCCGGCGCACGAGAGTTGGCTGTTTGACAGTGTGAATAGGGGTAGCACGACAACCCGGTGACTCGCGTCCCGGGGCGATGCCGCATGTCTGGATGCAGCAGCTTGGATATCGCGCTAGTGTTGCCACGTGTCCCGGGCGCAGCGCAGCACGAAGCCATAAGGGCGTTTACGCCCGTCTTCGCGGGCTATGCGGAGTAATGCGCTGCAGAACCGGGACCGTTACACACACCGCCTTTGGAACGGTCCCGGCTCAGCGGTGCACCGTTGCGCGCTGACGCGCTCCACGCTGCACCGCGTCCGGGACACGCGCGGAGCGATCTCGAATGCTGAGGATGATTGTCACTAAAGGTGCCGCAGACTGGGTGTGCTCCCCTCCCCCCTGTGGGGAGGGGTTGGGGGTGGGGGTCAGCGCTGGCGGATGCATCTCGCGCACCAACTACGACCCCCCTCCCCAGCCCTCCCCCACAAGGGGGGAGGGAGCAGACCGAATCCGCTGCGCGAGCGCTCTCTATGAGGACCAGTTGCGACATGAGCCCCAGTTGCGGCGCATGCGGCGTGAGAGTTCTCCGCATGGCAGCCGGGCGCGGGGTTACGCCGACTTTATGTTGACAGGCCGCGGCGGCGGGAGCCGAATGCGCGGCGCAATCGTCAGAAGAAAACCCGAGGAAACGCCATGCGGTCATCAGCCTGCGTCGCCGGCGCGCGATCAGCCGTGTCCGGACTGTCTTTCTCCGCGTTCGTATCGTCCGTTGCCGCCGTGTCGTCCGTCGCCATCGCGGCATGCGTCGCGCTGGCGTTCGCTGCGTCGCCGGCGCAGGCCGCCACCATCTCCGGCACCGTGACCGGACCGGACGGCGCGCCGGTGCGCGCGGCGTTCGTGCAGGCCCGCCACGGCAAGCTCAAGATGACGGTGAGCGTGCTCACCGACGCGCAGGGCCGCTACGTGGTGGAGAACCTGCCGGCGGGCGATTATCGCCTGAGCGTGCGCATGATCGGCGGCAAGGCCGAGCCCAAGAGCGGGATCGCTCTCGCCGCCGACGGCAGCGCGAGCCACGACTTCGCGCTGCAGGCGACGCCGGTGCGCTGGAGCGACCTCACCATTTTGCAAGGCGTGCAGCTCCTGCCCGAGGCGCGCGGCAAGCAGACGCTGTTCGACAATTGCGTGAGCTGCCACGGCTTCCAGTCCAAGATGGCGGCGCTCACCACCGACGAGGACGGCTGGCGCACCCGCGTCGAGTTCATGCGCGAGGCCATGCGCTCCTCGCTCGCCGACCGCGCGGGCTTCAGCGACGCCCAGGCCGACGAGGTCGTCTATTATCTCAACCACGTGTTCGGGGAAGCGTCGGTGCTGCCGAAGTCGCCGACCGAGCTTCCCGCCTACAAGGACACGCTGATCCCGGTCGACGACGAGGCGCTGCGCATCGTCTATGTCGATTTCGAAATGCCCGGACCCAACCGCTTCCCCTGGACCGCGCATCCCGACGCCGACGGCAATTTCTGGATCCCGCAATACGGAGTGTCGAACCGCATCGCGCGCTTCAATCCGGCAAGCGGCGAGATCAAGGAATTCCGCGTCCCGCACATGGGCCCGGCGCTGATCCACTCGGCGGTGCCGGCGCCGGACGGCTCGGTGTGGCTCACCGAGGCCGGCGCCAAGAAGCTCGGGCGCTGGGACCCGGCGACGCAGAAGATCAGCGAGTTCCAGGACGACTGGCGCAAGCACACCATCAAGGTGCACCCGGACGGCTCGATCTGGTCGACCGGCGGGCTCACGCGCTTCGATCCGAAGACCGAGACCTACACCCACATCAAGGAGGTGCCGACCGCCTACGGCATCGCGCTCGACAAGGCCGGCACGGTCTGGTTCACCGAGATGACGCGCGCGGGCTCGCTCGGCAAGGTCGATCCCACCACGCTCAAGGTGACGAAATACATCCCGCCCACGCGCGACCGCCCGCGGCGCATCCAGATCGACGACGACGGCATGATCTGGTTCTGCATCTACGAGAGCGCCAAGATCGTGCGCTTCGATCCGACCAGCGAGACGTTCAAGGAGTTCGCGCTGCCGAGCCCGAAGACCAAGCCCTACGCGCTCGCGGTCGCGCCCGACCGCTCGATCTGGTACTCGTCGGAATGGCGCGACGTCATGGGCAGGCTCGATCCCGAGACCGGCAAGGTCACGGAATATCCCATGCCCTATACCGACAACGGCATGCGCGACTTCTTCCTCGACAAGGACGGCCGCATCTGGTTCGGCACGCCGCCCAACAACCGCGTCGGCTATTTCTATCTTGCCACCAAGCAGCGCAACGCCGACGCCAGGTGAGCGTACGCCGCGCGAACGGGCCGGCGGCCAATTCGGGGCGCTCGTGCGGCTGTGCCCTCTCCCCTCGTGAGGGGAGAGGGCTCAAAGGTGGCGAAACGAGTTGTTCGGGGTGAGGGGGATGCGCCACAGCCTCTGCCCCTCACCCATTCTTGTTTGTGGGACTGCTGCGCCGCCCTCTCCCCTCACGAGGGGAGAGGGCACGAGCGGCAACCGCCGATTTGCAGCCTGAGCATCGACCCGGTGCGCGCCGTGCTCACCCTACTTGTTACCGGCGTTTCACTTGCGGCAAAAATTCGGCGCGCACCGCATCCGTGTCGGCGCCGAGCTTCGGCACCGCGCCATACTGGCGCGGCGCGCCGTCGCGGCGGGCGGCGGGCGCCGGATAGGACACGGTGCCGGACGGCGTGGCGACATCGATTCGGCGCAGCTGCGGATGCGCGGCGAGGTCGGCTGTGGTGTTGACCCGGGCAAAGGCGATGTCGGCGGCAAGGAGTTTTTGCGTGAGCTCGCGCTCGTCGGTGGCGGCGAACACGGCGGCGACCTTGCCGTCGGTCTCGCTCCTGCGCTTGACGCGCTCGACATTGGTGGCAAACGCGGGATCGGCGGCGAGCGCAGCGTCGCCCAGAACCTTCTCCGCCAGCACGCGCCACTCGCGGTCGCTCTGGATCGAAATCAGGATGTCGGCGCCGTCGCGGGTCTTGAACACGCCGTAGGGCGCGATCGAGGTGTGCGCGAGCCCCATGCGCCGGGGCGGCGCGCCGCCCTCGTATTGCAGGAGCGGCACCGCCATCCAGTCGGCCATGGCGTCGAACATGGAGATCGAGATCGCGGCGCCGTCGCCGGTCTTCTCCCGCGCAATGAGCGCCTCGAGGATCGCCTCGTAGGCGTCCATGCCGGCGGCGACGTCGCAGACCGAAACGCCGACGCGCGCCGGCGCCTCCGGTCCGCCGGTGACGGAGGCGAGCCCGGACTCGGCCTGGATCAGCATGTCGTAGGCCTTGCGCCGCGCGTAGGGGCCGTCCTCGCCGTAGCCCGAGATCGAGCAGATCACCAGCCGCGGATGCGCGCGGCGCAGATCGTCGAGCGCGAAGCCGAGCTTGGCGATGGCGCCGGGCTTGAGGTTCTGCACGAACACGTCGGCCTTCGCCAGCATTGCCGCCAGCAGCGCCTTGTCGTCGGCGCGAGCGAGATCGAGCACCACCGACTGCTTGCCGCGGTTGAGCCAGACGAAATAGGCGCTCTGGCCGACAACAGGGCGGTCACGCCCGTCTTCATGTGTAGCACCAGGGCGTTCACGCCCGTCTTCATGTGTAGCACCAGGGCGTTGGCCGTCTTGGCGTGGAGTTGCCAGCTCATCGTAATAGCGCGCGAAGTCGCCCTCCGGCCGCTCGATCTTGATCACGCGTGCGCCGGCATCGGCGAGCCGGCAGGTGCACATGGGCGCCGCCACCGCCTGCTCGAGCGACACCACCAGAAGGCCTGCAAGGGGAAGCGGCATGCGGGGCGGTAAGATGAGAGGGCGAACGGATATTCAGTGTAGCAACGAAGCGAGAGTGGTCCACCGCTCGCGCCGCGATGGCGGTCTGCTCCCTCCCCCCTTGTGGGGGAGGGGTGGGGAGGGGGGTCGCAGTTGTCGCCCGAGGTGTTTCCGCCAACTCGACCCCCACCCCTTCCCCCTCCCCACAAGGGGGAGGGGAACGGAGAGACCCTCGGATTTCTTTCGGACAGCGGTCCCGATTGTCGCTCGATTTCAGCCTGCTTCGCGGGCGCGGCCGTGCGCTGCTAATCTGCGCGAGGAACCGAAGCGCGATCTCTATCACTAATGCGCATGGCCCGCATCGCGATCATTGCGCTGATCCTGCTCGCCTCCGCGGGGCGCGCGCCCGCCGAGCCGGCACCGAACCCGGCGCCGCCGGCAACCGCCACGCCGCCGGCCGCGGGCGACACTGCGCCGCAGCCGCGCCGCAAGCCGCACCGCCAGCGACCGAGACCGCGCCACCAGCCGCAACGGCAGCGCCATCTGCCACGCCGGCGCCGGCGCCCGCACCTGCCGCGACCGGCGGAATGGACGTGCGGCAGTCGGTCTGCCTGATGATCGAAGCCTCGGCGCGCGCGCACAACCTGCCGCTCGAGTTCTTCGCGCGCGTGATCTGGCAGGAGAGCCGCTTCCAGCCCAACGTGGTCGGCCCGCGCACCCGCAGCGGCGACCGCGCGCAAGGCATCGCCCAGTTCATGCCGCGCACCGCGGCCGAGCGCGGGCTGCTCGATCCGTTCGACCCGGTGCAGGCGCTGCCGAAGTCGGCGGAATTTTTGCGCGAGCTCGCCGACCAGTTCGGCAATCTCGGGCTTGCCGCCGCCGCCTACAATGCCGGCCCGCAGCGCGTGCGCGACTGGCTCTCGGGCGCGCGCACCCTGCCGGCCGAGACCCGCAACTACGTCCAGGCCATCACCGGCATCTCGGCCGATGAATGGGCGCGCAGCGGCAAGCGCGAGCCGGTGCAGCCGGTCAAGGCCAATTGCGAGCAGCTGATGGCGCTGCTGCACCGCGCGCCCAATCCGTTCGTGGCCAAGCTCGAGGAGCGCGTGACGCTCACCGCGGCGGCGCCGTGGGGCGTGCAGCTCAGCGCCGGCTTCTCGCGCGACCGCGCGCTCGCCTCCTATGCCGAGATCGCCAGACGCTACGGCGAGATCCTCAACGGGCGCGACCCGAGCCTGCTCAGCGGCGTGTTCCGCAGCCGCGGCACCAACCCGTTCTACCAGGTGCGGGTCGGCGCCGAGACCCGGCAGGCCGCCGAGGGCCTGTGCAGCAGCATCCGCCGCGCCGGCGGCGCCTGCCTGGTGCTGCGCAACCGGCCGGGCTGAGCGGGTCTTCGACTTCGTTGACTCAAGCTGCGTTCGTGATGTGGCGAAGGCTGGTGCCACAGCGTTCCCTCCCCCAGCCGAAGTCGGATTTATCCGACTTCGGCCGCATTGAGTGCCGAACTCGGGTAAACCCGTTCGGGTGGGGGAGGGACAGGGAGGGGGGTCGGAGTTGTAGTCCCGGGTCGCGTCCACCAACAACGACCCCCACCCCCAACCCCTCCCCACAAGGGGGAGGGGAGCAGACCGAGATCGCGGCGCGGATATGCTCCGGCCATCGCGCGCGAGCGCTACTGCAATCCGGTGGGATTGGACGTCACGCCGATCGCCGTGGGCGCCGGGCCGAGCTGGGTATTGCCCTGCACGCGGTTGTTGATGTGCGAAAGCGTGGTGCCGCTGAAGGCGGTGTTGTTGAAGGAGACGTCGTTGTTGTTGAGGCGGATGGTCGTGGTGCCGCCGAGATTGCCGATCCCGAGTCCGTTGTTGCTGATCGCGCTGTTGCTGACATTGACTTCCGAGGCCGCCAGCAGGCCGCTGACGCCGATGCCGATTTGCACGTTGCCGGTGATCACCGAGCGGTTGATCAGGACGCGGCCGTTGTTGCCGATGAAGATGCCGATATTGTTGGTGTTCTGGACGCGGATGTTGTCGAACGCGGCGTCGATGCGCTGGCCGCGCCACCGGCGGATTGATGGTGATGCCGAAGACGCCGGTGTTGCGCACGGTCGTGTTGTTGACGTAGAGCTCGCCGCCGGCGGTGCGCTCGTCGGAGATGCCGCGCGCCGCGCCGCCGAAATTGCCGTCGATCAGGCAGTCCTCGATGATGACCACGCCGGCGCCGATGACCGCGCCGCCGGTGATGCGGATGCCGTTCACGCCGGTGTCGGCGCCGTTGAAATTGATGTTGCGCAGCCGCACGGTCTTGCGCACGTCGGCGGCGTTGAAGCTGTCGAACGGAATGTTCACGCCGTTGGTGCCGCTGTTGAGGATCGAGGCGAAGATCTCGTGACAGTCGATGGTGATCGACTTGGTGATGGTGACGGCGCCGAAGCCGCCGGGATCGAGGCAGTTGATCTCGCCGTTGAGCGCGGTCTTGGAGATGGCGCCGGCGAAGGTCTTGCACGGCGCGGTGCGGCTGCAGGGATTGGCGTCGTCGCCGACGCCCGACACCCAGGTGCGCGTCGCCTGGGCCTGGGCGGGCGCGGCCGCGAGCAGAACGACGAGCGAGGTGGCGGCGAAGCCGAGCGACAGCGAAATGCTACGCATGATGCCCTCCGGGGTGAGTGTGCCGACCGCCGCCTACCTTCCGCCGTGCGTCATGGGCGGGCTTGGCCCGCGCATCCATCGAAACGAAGCAATTGTTCGAATTGCGATGGATCGCCGGGTCAAGCCCGGCGATGACGACGGAGACGTCGGTGCCAGCGGCCATTGCAATCAGACGCGATTATCGAAACGAGACTTGCGCGCTCTGGAACTTGTTTCCCGCCGGCGCGCCCTCCGGATACATGTCGAAGCCATAGACCGCGCCGACCAGGTTGGTCGGGAAGGCGAACGCCACGTTGGCCACGCCCTCGTCGTCGGTCTTGATGTCGCCGAGCTGGCGCACGCATTTGAGGAAGAAGCGGTAGGCGGTGTTCGGCCTGGCGGTGACCGCGATCTTCACGCTGGTATTGCCGTCGTGCAGGCGGGTGACCCAGAGGTTGCCGGCGACCAGCGGCGAGTCGACATTGGGACGTCGCTGTTGCTGCAATCGGACTGGTCCTTGCGGATGAGGTAGACCTGGCGCTGGTTGGGATCGACCGGTAGCGGCGGAAGCTGTGCCAGGGCGGAAGACTGACCGCGAGCGCGGCGCCGACTACCACCCATATCGTTCCCTGACGAATAACTGCCCGCGGGTCGTAAAAGAGTAGGGAGATCTATCTCTAGTTCAGGGCTATCCGGCGACCAGCATAGCTCACATTCGTCGCAGCCGCATGACGGACGGCAGCGGCTTTTGCGCGCGTCACGGCGGGGCCAGGCGTCGCGACCCGTCATGACCGCCGACAAAATTCGATGCGCGCGCGGCGTTTCAAGGCAGGCCGCAGCCCTTGCGGGACTTACGTGACTCAGTCGCGGCTGCGGCCCTGCTCGGAAACTTCGGCGTTACCGCGCGCGAGCGCGAGCATGATCTGGCGGCCGGTGCGGGTGGCGGGCTGGCGGCCGCGGTTCATCAGGATGACGATGCCGAGCTGCTTCTCCGGGATCATGCCGATATAGGTCGAGGTGTTGTTGAGGCCGCCGTTCTTCTCCACCACGGTGAGGTCGCCGTTGCGGACGAGCCCCCAGCCGAGCGCCTGGGTGAAGCGGGGGCCGACCGTGAACACGCCTTCCTGCGCGAACGCCATCGCCTGCTGCAGCGGGCGCTGGTTGGGGAGTGCGCCGAGATTGGCGGCGAGAAACACCGCCATATCGCGCGCCGAGGAATACATCTGGCCGGTGCCGGGCCAGTTGAAGGTGCCCTGCTCGTTGCCCGGTGCGCCCACCGGACGGCCTTCGGGGCCGTAGCCCTGCACCGCGCGCTGGCGCAGCGCCGGCGCGAGCTCGCCGCGCGAATTCGCGCCCGGCACCGGCAGCGCGGTCGAGGTCATGCCGAGCGGCCGCAGCAGGCGCTTGTCCTGGAACGCGGCGATCGGGGTGTCGAACCTGCGCTGCAGCGCGAGCCACAGCAGCACGAAGCCGGCATTGGAATAGATCTCCTGCTTGCCGGGCTGGTGTCCGTCGTCGGCCTGCCAGGCGTTGAGATAGCGGATGAAGTCGGGCAGCGTGTACTGGCCGCGATGCCAGGTCTCGACTTGCTGGGGGGTGCTGGTGAGGCCGGAGGTGTGGGTCGCGAGCTGCCCGAGCGTGACCCGCTTGATGTCGCCGCCCTGCTTGAGCTCGGTCACGTATTTGGCGACGGGATCATCGAGCGCGACCTCGCCCTGCTTGACCGCCTGCGCCAGCAGGGTGGAGACGAAGACCTTGCCGATCGACGCGAGATTGAACAGCGCGTCGCTGGTCACCGGACGCCCGTCGCGCGCCTCGCCGAAATTGTAGAACAGCGTGCGGCCGTCGCTGTAGACGGCGACCGCGGCGCCGCCGGTGCCGTCGAGGAGCGGCTGGATCTGGCGCTCGACCGCGGCGCGGATCTCGGCGTCGGAATACGCATGTGCCCCGGTGGGTGCAACGATCGCGGCGATGGACAGGAACGCTGCCGTCGACATCGCTTTCAACGCACCCGTTGCGCGGCGCATCGTTCCCTCCTGCCGAACCCAACAGGCACGGTGAAACACCCGGATGAAGTCGGGCAGGATTGTAGCTACGCCGGCGCCGAGGTTGAGTTAATTCGCGGTAAGTCAGAAGCGTTCGATCAGCAGTTTACTGACAGCGCCGCGTACTCGGTGTGCTCCCCTCCCCCGCCGAAGTCGGATTCATCCGACTTCGGCCACTTAAATTGCGAACTCGGGTAGACCCGAGTTCTTGTGGGGAGGGGCTGGGGGTGGGGGTCCATGTTGCTGAACACACTGTGGGGTCCTCACCGCCCTTCGATCGAGAGACGGCCGCCGTCGTCCTTGAGCGCGACGCCGGAGAGCCGGCGCCTGCGCATCGCACGCAGCAGATGGACGAGGGTGAAGGCGGCATCGCCGTAGCGCAGTCCCTCGGGCCGGATGTTGGAGATGCAGTTGCGCTCGGCATCGGTGGTCGCCGCGGTCGGATGCCAGGTGAGATAGGCACCCATGCTGTCGGGGGCGGAGAGTCCCGGGCGCTCGCCGATCAGCATGGCGACGATGTCGGCGCCGAGCGCGGCTGCGACCGCATCGCCGATCGCCACCCGGCCGTGGTGCACCACGACCAAAGGTGCCACGCGCCAGCCTTCGGCGCGCAGCGGCGGCAAGGTCTCGGCCAGCAGCGGCCGCGCATGGGTCTCGACCGCGCGTGCGGAGAGGCCGTCGGCGACCACGAAGGCGACATCGTAACCGCCCGCGTGGGCGGCGAGCGCCGCAATGTCGTCGGGCCTGAGCCTGCGGCCGAGGTCTGGGCGCATGAGGTACTGCTCGCGGCTCTCGGCCGCGCTTGCGAGCGCGAGCACGGGGAGCGAAAGCGTTGCCAACTCTGCACGCAGCCGCGCGTCGTCGAGCGGCTCGTGCACGGCGTCGCGTGCGCGAGCATGGGCAAGGCGAAAGTCGAGCAGCGGAGCGGTCGCCAGCGATGCGCCGGTGCGCGCAAGCCCGATTCGCGCCGCGGTATGACGGCGCAACGTGTCCCACGGCTCGCGCTCGGGCGGTGATGGCGTCGCGGGAGCCGGCGCTGGTGGTTCGCGCTTCATCAGCCGTTTGTAGGATGGGTTGAGCGTCAGCGAAACCCATCAATCGCGAACGCCACACGGTCACGCCGGCAGGAGGGCGCGGAAGCGCGCGGGCAGTGCGCGCGGACGGATGCGCGCGGCCTCGTCCATGAGCCCCTGGCGCGCCAGCCACGCCTCGAATTCCGGCGCCGGGCGGCGGCCGAGCAGGTCGCGCATCGCCAGCGCGTCGTGGAACGACGTGCTCTGATAGCCCAGCATGATGTCGTCAGCGCCGGGCACGCCCATCACGAAGTTGACGCCGGCGGCGGTCAGCAACGTCAACAGTGCGTCCATGTCGTCCTGGTCGGCTTCGGCATGGTTGGTGTAGCAGGCGTCGCAGCCCATCGGCAGGCCCATGAGCTTGCCGCAGAAATGATCCTCGAGCCCGGCGCGGATGATCTGTTTGCCGTCGTAGAGATATTCCGGGCCGATGAACCCGACCACGGTGTTGATCAGCAGCGGCCGGAAGCGCCGCGCCACCGCATAGGCGCGCGCCTCGAGCGTCTGCTGGTCGACACCGTGATGCGCCTGCGCGGAGAGCGCGCTGCCTTGCCCGGTCTCGAAATACATCACGTTGTCGCCGACGGTGCCGCGTGCGAGCGACAGCGCGGCGGCATGCGCCTCGGTGAGGAGCGGGAGGTCGATGCCGAAGCTCCTGTTCGCCGCCTGCGTGCCGGCGATCGACTGGAATACGAGGTCGACCGGGGCGCCCCTGGCGATGAGCGCGAGGGTCGTGGTCACATGCGCGAGCACGCAGCTTTGCGTGGGAATGTCGAGCTTGACGCGCACCTCGTCGAGCATGGCGGTGAGCGCCTGCGCGCGCTCGGGACTGTCAGTCGCGGGATTGATGCCGATGACGGCGTCGCCGGCGCCGAGCAGGAGGCCGTCGAGAATGCTGGCGGCGATGCCCGCGAGATCGTCGGTCGGATGATTGGGCTGCAGCCGCACCGAGAGCCGTCCGGGCAATCCGATGGTGTTGCGGAAGCGGGTCACGACCGAGCATTTCGCCGCCATCACCATGAGATCCTGCAGGCGGCTGATCTTGCTCACCGCTGCCGCCATTTCGGGCGTAATGGCGGGCGCTAGCGCGGTCAGTTTCTCCGTGGTCGCCGCATCGGAGAGGAGCCAGTCGCGTAGCCCGCCCACGGTCAGATGCGCAATCGGCGCGAAGGCGGCCGCATCGTGGGTGTCGACGATGAGCCGCGTGATCTCGTCGGTTTCGTAGGGAACGACGTGCTCGACGAGGAAGGTCCGCAGCGGCAGGTCGGCGAGCGCGTATTGTGCGGCCACCCGCTCTTCGCCCGAGGCCGCGGCGACGCCGGCCAGGAGATCGCCGCTGCGCAGCGGCGTCGCCTTGGCGAGCAACGTCGCGAGATCGGGAAAGACGTAACGGCTGGTTGCGATCGTTGCGTGATACATGGAACGCTCTCGGGCGGCACGAGTTCAGCGATTGTAGCCCATGCACGTGCCGCGGACTCGGTCTGCTCTCCCGCTTGTGGGGGAGGGGTGGAGAGCGCTCCCAGTGAGGGGGAGTGGAGCACGCCGCGTGCGAGGTGCGCGATCAATTCGAACAACGATCGACAAACGATCAATCACCGCACGAATTCATCGGTGAAGAGACCGTCGAATTTGGCCAGTGCATCCTTTGGTTCGAGCAGCCTTGCTTCGAGGCTGACCTGTTGCGAGTGCTCAAGGCCAGGGATCGTGACGCGCACGTCCTTGGCATGGGCGGCAGAGACGACCTGCCAGGCGGCGGCGAGCACGGCGGGATCCATCTTATCGAACCGCTTCCTCAGGAGATCGAGCGCGGCCGCGGGCTGATCGTTGATGAGTGCGTTGGCGCCGGCGAGCGCTCGCGCCAGGCGCGCGCATTTCTCCCGCTGCCTGCTGCAGGTGTCGGGGCGGGTGTAGACGAGCCCGTAGGAAAACGGCAGGAGATCGGTTGCATCGCGCACCGCGCTGGCCAGCATGACAGCCTTGCCAGTGACCACCGCCTCGGTCGTGAACGGCAATGAAGTCGCGTAGCCGTCGATAGACTTGGTCTGCAGCGCCGCAAGCATCGCCGAGGGATCCATGGGTGCGATGCGCACGTCCTTTTCGATATCTAGTCCGCCGCGGTTCGCGACCAGTCGCTGCCACGCGTGCACGATGCTGCCGACGCCTTGAATGCCGATGGTCTTGCCGCGCAACATCTTGGCGCGAGCGGTGAGCGGCGTCGTGTCGGTCAAGCCGGCGGCGTCCGCGACATCCTTGCGCAACACCAGTTCGACCAGCGGCTTATCGATGAGATTGGCGATCGCGTAGAGACGCTGGCCCTGCGCCGCGGCGCGCAGGAAGACCGGCCCGGTGCCCATGGTGAAGTCGGCGCTGCCGGCGATCACCGCATTGACCGCGCCAACGCCGACGATGGTGCGGTGGCTGACCTTGAGGCCTTCCTTCCTGTAGAAGCCAGCGTCCTCGGCGATGAACGGCGCGCTGAACGTGAGCGTCGCTGCCGGCAGCGTCATCAGGATGTCGATCTCCTGGCCCATGACCGCAGCGGGGCCAAGCCCGACTGCGACGCCGAGGGCGGCAGCGATGACGCGGTTTGGCATCGAGTCCTCCCTGCAGAAGCTCGCCGCTACTCTAGACGCTTGGCCGCGTTCCGTCATTGCCGGGCTTGACCCGGCAATCCATCGTTCTTACGAAAGACGAGCCTGCGAAGACGATGGATGCGCTGGTCGAGCCTGCGCATGATACGACGATGATCCCGGGAGCCCAGCGGAGGGCGCGCGCATGAAAGTGCCGTTTGCGGGCGCCATCGATTGCGATCTTCATCCGCTGATGCCGAGCGCGACGGCGCTGCTGCCGTATCTCGACGAGTACTGGCGCGACCAACTCGTCAACCGCCACATCGATCGATACTCCTTCGTCCTCACGAGCTATCCGCCATATTCGCCGCTCAGCGCACGACCGGACTGGCGTCAGGCATCGGGGCTTCCAGCCGGCGACATCGACGCGATCCGGCGGCATGCGCTCGACCCCTTTGGCACGCGCTTAGCCATCTGCAATGTGCTGCATGGCGCGGTCGCGCTATTCAATGAGGACATGGCGGCGGCGCTGTGTTCAGCCGTGAACGACTGGACCGCGAAGGAACTGCTCGACCGCGAGCCGCGCTTGCGCGCGTCAATTGTTCTGCCCGCGCATAATCCGGTGCTGGCGCTGAGGGAGATCGAGCGACTCGCGCCCGATCGCCGTTTTGTGCAGGTGCTGCTGCTTGCCATGGGTGAGATGCTGCTCGGCCGCCGAACCTATTGGCCGATTTATGCGGCAGCCGAAAAGCATGGGCTGGCGATCGGCATTCATGCCGGCAGCACCTATCACCATGCGCCGACCCCGTCGGGTTGGCCGGCGCACCGGGTGGAGGATTACGTCGCGCAATCGGCGGCGTTCGAATCCCAGTTGCTGAGCTTCCTGACCGAGGGCGTGTTTCAGAAATTCCCCGCGCTCAAGCTGGTGCTGATCGAGTTGGGCGTTACCTGGCTGCCGACGCTGCTGTGGCGGACCAACAAAACCTGGCGAGGCGTGCGGCCAGAGGTGCCGTGGATCGATCGGCCGCCGGCGGAACTTCTGCGCGAGCACGTGCGCCTGACCTTGCAGCCGCTCGACGTTCCACGGGGCGATCCACAACGGTTCGCGCGCGTGCTGGACCATGTCGGCTCCGACCGCATGCTGCTGTTCTCGACCGACTATCCGCACTGGCATTTCGACGGCGAGGACGTGCTGCCGGACGGGCTCACGGACGATACCCTCCGCAGGCTCATGATCGACAACCCGCTCGAGACCTATCCGCGCCTGCGTGACGGGACGGTCGCCGACCACGCCGTTTTGCGCGATAATGCCTCCGCAAGCCAGGAGCACGTGCGATGAACGTTCCGTTCCGGCACGCCGGCGCGTCGCAGCAGCTGATGATCGTCGACTGCGACATCCATCCGGCCTATCGCACGCCGGCGGATCTGCATCCGTTTCTGCCGGCGCGTTGGCGCGAGCACATGACCATCTTCGGCGAGCATCTGCGACAGGGCTTGTCGGGGCAACTGGCCTGGCCGCGCATGATGGCGGCGGGGATGCGCCTCGACGCGTTTCCGGAGGCAGGACCGCCGGGCTCCGACCTCGAGCTCATGCGCCGGCAGCATCTCGACGCCAACGGGGTCGAGTACGGCATGCTGATGCAATTGAGCCGCGGCGGCATGGAGGAGCGCAATCTCGACTTCGCCGCCGCACTGTCGCGCGCCGTCAACGACTGGCAGCTCGAGAAGTGGGTGAGGCCCGAGCCGCGGTTGCGCGCCGGCATCGTGGTGCCGCAAGAGGATGCGGCTTTCGCCGTGAGCGAGATCGAACGGCGCGCCAACGATCCGGCCTTCGTCCAGATCCTGATTTCGCCGCGCGCCAGCGATCCGCTCGGCCATCGCCGCTACTGGCCGATCTACGAGGCAGCGCAGCGCTGCCGGCGGCCGATTGCGCTGCATGTGCAGGGTTACAGCGGCGGCCACGCCTCGACAGGGTCGGGCTGGCCGACCTATTACATGCAGGAGCATTACGCCACTACGACCGGCATGCAGAACACCGTCACGAGCCTGGTGTTCGAGGGCGTGTTCGAGCGCTTTCCCGATCTCAAGGTAGTGCTGATCGAAGGCGGGTTCACCTGGGTGCCGTCGCTGTGCTGGCGCATGGACAAGCACTGGCAACGTATGCGCAAGGAAACTCCCGATCTCAAGCGGCCGCCGTCCGAATACGTACGCGACCATTGCTGGTTCACCACCCAGCCGATCGAGGAGCCGGAGGTTCCCGCACATCTCGCCGACGTCATCTCCTGGCTCGGTTGGGACCGGGTGATGTTTTCTACCGATTACCCGCACTGGGATTTCGATCACCCGCAGCAGGCCTTCAAGTTCGAGCTCAGCGAAGAACAGAGGTGCAAGGTGTTCCGGGACAACGCCAAGGCGTTGTACGGACTGACGTGAGCCGGCAGGTGGTTGCCCGGGCGAGCGAGGTGGTGCCCGGGACCTCGAAGATCGTGACCGTGAAGGGTCGCGACATCGGCATCTTCAACATCGACGGGAGCTATTTCGCGCTCGCCAATCGCTGCCCTCATGCCGGTGGCCCGCTGTGCAGCGGCCGCATCGTTCCGCTGGCGATGTCCGACGGACCCGGCCATTATCGCCTCGCGCGCCATCAGGAATTCCTGCGCTGCCCGTGGCATGGATGGGAGTTCGACATCCGCACCGGTCAATCCTGGTGCGATCCTCACTCGACCCGGGCGCGGCAATTTGCCGTGACGATCGAATTGGGCGCGGAGTTGGTGAAGGGGCCCTACGTCGCCGAGACCTTCGCCGTCTCCGTCGAGGAGGATTACCTCGTTATCGAGCTGGCCGGGTAACTATTCCTTCGGCCGCGCGATCGGTGCGTCGGCGAAGATCTTGTACTGCTGCACCCGCGGCTTCGTCTTGTCGTCCTCGCTGACGTACTGGATCGAGCTTTTGCCGATGAGCGCGCGCGGCAGGATCATGACGCGGACGAAGCGACTCGGCCGATCCGCAGCGGCCTGCGCGAACACGGGATCGGGGCCGGTCTCATACCACGCGCCGCCCGGGCCGTAGGAGGTCGAGTGGCCGTGGGTGTCGATGCGGATGCCGCCTTCGATCAGGCAGCGGATACCAGGGCCCTGATGCCGGTGCAGGTAGGCGCAGCCGCCGGGCGGGAAGCCGACGCTGTCGCCACGGATGAGGAGATCGCCTGCGGGCAAGGTGTCGAGCTGGGCAGCGAGCTTGAGGCGCGAGGTCGCGCCCGCGGCCGCCCCGCTCGCCGTAGCCGCGGCCGCCAGCTCGAACCGCCAGCAGGTCACGCCCGCCGCGCCCGCGGTGAGCGTCGCCGCCTCTTCACCGTGCCAGGCTCCGCCGTCGCGCAGCGGGCTGTCCGCGACCGCGACCTCCCCGTGCACGACGAAGATCATGCGCGGCAGTGCCGGCAAGGCGAGCAGCGCCCCGTTCGAGAGGGTGTCCTCGTAAAGCGCAAGCACGGGGGGCATGCGATTGTTCTCCGCTGAAGCGAATTGACTGTAGCCATGGACTGCGCGCGGTCCAGCGCTGTCTGTCGTTGTCCCTTCGACAATCTCGATTCAACTCGATACGGTCCGGCAAAACCGGACCCTGAGCATTGACCGCCGAAAATTCCCCCGCCAGCCAAACATCGTCCCATCAGCCGTGGCTCAGGCTCGCCGCGCTCGTGCTGGTGGTCGCGGCGCTCGGGCTGCCGATCAACGATCTGTGGCGTTACGCGCTGCTCGTGGTCGCAGCGGTCGTGGTGGCGATGGGCCAAGTCTCGGCACGTGCCAGGCCATGGCTCGGCGCGCTGGCGGTCGTGGTGCTGTGCGTGCTCGGCCAGATCGGGCTCAAGGCGCCGCGCATCGAGGAAGGCCACAACATCTTTATCGTCGATCGCGCCGGCGGTGCGCTCGAAGCCGGCTTGCCGCCCGACGTCTTCCGGTTCATGGCAGCCGAGTTCGACGCCAAGTATCCGCCGGCGCGGCGCTGCGATCCCGCCAAGGATGGCTGTTGGCGCGGCCAGTCCTTTCCCGACACGCCCTATGCCTTCTCTGCCGACGGGATCCTTGACCGCGCAGCCTTTTCGCGGCGCGTGCGCGACATCGATTTCGCCGACCCGGTATGGCTTCGCCTCGGGTTCATCAACGAGTGGGGCTACAACTGGAATTCGGAGGTGAGTGACCTCGATCGCGCGACGCGCGACCGCCGCTCGCTGGCGCTGCAGCGCTGGAAGCTCACGATGCCGTGGTTCGTCATGTACCGCTTTCCCGCCGATTTCGTCGGCAGTGCGTTGTGCTGGCAGGGCGAAGTCTTGTGGGAGGGTGCGGGCGGGCGGTTCGAGCCGATCACGCATGCAACGATGCAGTGCCGGACGCTCGCGTCCGAGGATGTGGGACGGCGCATCTTCGGCGTGGCGATCAAGCAGACGCCGCCGCTGGCCATGCGGCTCGATCCCAGCGCCAGCGTCAGGCTGCGGCAGTGGGTCGAGCCGGTGCTGGCCCTGGTTGGAACGGCCCTCGTGCTCGGCCTGCTGGTGCGCGTGCGGCCGCGGCGGCTGGTCCTGCCGCTTGCACTGGTGGCGGTGACGCTCGTCGTCGTCTTCCTCAACGATGCGAGCTTTCTCGGCGGCGTGCGGCCGCTCGACAGCGGCGACGACGGCCTGGTCTACGACGGCATGGCGCGCGGGATGCTCCGAAAGCTCCTCGCCGCTGACATTGCCGGTGCACTGGAGGGCGGCGAGAAGGTCTTCTACTTCACACCCGGCCTGCGCTACCTGCGAGCCGTCGAGCACGTCATCTTCGGCGAGACCTATCTCGGCTACCTCTCGCTCGTGCTGCTGCTGCCGTTCCTGGTGTTCGCCGTGTTCCGGCGGTTCCTGCCGCTCACTTGGGCGCTGGCGCTCACGCTCGTATTCGCTGCCATTCCGGTCGGCGTCCTGTTCGGCTCGAGCTTGGTGCAGTACGTCAAGTGGGCGGCGCGCGGCTTTGCGGACCCGGCGGCGGCCATCCTGCTGTTGGCTGCCTTCCTGCTGCTCGTGGGCCGAACCCGCGCCGGGCCCGACAATCGCTTCGGCACCGCCGCAGGCGCCGGAGTGCTGTTTGCGCTCGCGCTGTTCGTGCGGCCGAATCTTGCGCCGGCAGCGGGAGTCCTGCTCGCGGGCGGTGGCGTCGCGGCCCTGTGGCAACACCAGTTCCGCCGAGTCGCGGGTCTGTGCCTGGGCTTTCTGCCGGTGCTGGGCATGGCGCTGCACAACTGGGTCTATGGCGGCGTGTTCGTGCCGTTCACGTCGACCGCCGCGCATCCGGGGCTTTTGCTGATGCCACCGTCGGCCTGGCTCGCGGCGCTCGCAGAGCTCGGGCATCTCGATCTCGCCGGCGAGCATGTGATGCGGGCGATCCGCCAGATCGGCGGCTGGCTCGCCGGACCGTCCGAATTCGTCGCCATGGCGCCGCTCAACGCTGCGGCGGTCGTCGTGCTCGTGCGTGTCGTATTCTGGAAAGGGCAAGACGGATGGGTGCGGCTGACCGCAGCGGCGACGCTGGCGCAGCATGGCGTCGCCCTGGTCTATGCGCCGACCGGCCGCTACGCCTATGTGACCTGGCTGCTGACCTTGCTGGTGGTCGCAGTCTGGGTGCACGACGAAGGTCTTGCCTTGCTGCAGCGCCGGTTCCCCGATTTCGCCGCGCGCATCGCGAAGCATCCGGCCAGCGCTGCGCTTGCGCGCGGGCTTGATCGCATGTCCGGCCTGTTGGCTTGATGAACCGTCCTGCCACGAAGTCGGTCTGCCTCCTACGCTTTCTTGCGCGCCAGCCGCGTGGTACGCGGCAGCGCTAGAAAGCCGTGCAGCTCGGCGAGCAGCAAGGCGCCGAGGTGAAGCTGCGAGACGAAACCGCCGGCCTTGATGAGCCGGACCAGCTCCGCCGGAGACACCAGCTTCACGGTGAGGCCCGCTTCCGGTTTGAACGAACGCGAGCGCGGACCGGCCTCGACGAAAAACGTGTGCACGTGATTGTTCAGGCGTCCCGGGCAGGCGCAGTTCTCGCCGAGCCCGTGCACGGCCCGCGCGGTGAGCCCGGTCTCCTCGAGCAACTCGCGGCGGCAGCCTTCGGCCGGGCTTTCACCGGGATCCACCAAGCCAGCGGGCAGCTCCCACGCGAAGGCTTCGATTGCGGGTCGGTATTGCCGCACGATCGGAATCTTGCCGGCGCGGGTGAGCGCGACGATCGAGATGTAATCGGCCTGCTCGACCGCGTGGTAAATCTGCGGCGTCTCGCCGGGCGCGAACTCCACCTCGCGCGCGGTGATGCCGACCCACGGCGAGACCGCGGTGGTGCGGCGCGAGCGTATCCGCGGCCATTTCATCCGCTGCGATCCGCCGGTCATGTGCGGGTTCCCTTCATGGTCACCGTGTGCGGCGGCCGCCGCAGGAAGGTGGTGGCGAAGGCGTAGGCGTACCAGCGCAGATAGGCCGGAAGCCATTTGAGCACGCGGAACCGACTCTCGCCGTGGCGGCGCTCGAGCCAACGCACCGGCACGTCAGCGACTGTCCAGCCCAGGCGGTGGGCCTTCACCAGCAGCTCGATGCTGTAGCAGAAGCCCTGGTCGGACTCGACCGCGATTTCCTGAATCACCCGGCGCGAGAACATGCGGAAGCCGTGGCTGGCATCGGTGGTGGGCAGGCGCGCGACGTGCCGCAGCGTGAAGTTGGCGGTGCGCACCAGCACGGCCTTGAGCAGAGGACAGCCGACCATGGCGCCGCCCGGAATGAACCGGCTGGCGCAGACGATGTCGTGTCCCGCGCGCGCACAGGCCACCATACGGTCGACCATCGCAGCATTGGTATCGTCGTCGGCCGGATACATCAGCACGAACGGCGCGGTGCTCACGGCGAAACCGGTCATAACGGCGCTATGGGCACCGCGGCCGGTATTGCGCACGAGCTCGACGGGCAGCGCGGCATGGGCCTGCGGATTGGCGCGGATCGCCGGCAGCGTATCGTCCTCGGGATGATCGTAGCAGATCAGCACCCGCGCGGGCGTCGCCACCGCGCGCGCGAGCGCCGCCAGCGTGGCTACGATGTTGTGCCCTTCGTTGTAGACCGGAATGACGATGTCGAGCTCGGGCGTCATGGCGGGCGTTTGGCGCCCGCGGTGAGGACGAACGGCGCCAGCCGTTCCATGCCGGGAAGCCCAAAGACCGCGGCGTCGATGATGTTGTAGAGCGGCAGCAGGAGCTGCATGCGCGGCGATGCCACGTAGCGATAGGCGAGGCCGGAGAGATAGTGCGACGATACGACGAAGCCCGCGCGTTCGAATACGCCGGCGACCTCGCGGGCGAGCACCGGCCGCTCGTTCTCGGTCACGCCCATCGGGCTGTAAAACGGCGAAGCGCGATCGCGATAGAGCCACATGAACGGATTTCGCCGGTTGGGATCGAAGGCGAGGAAACGTCCGTCCCTGCGCAGCACGCGAAATACCTCCGCCGCGCAGCGCGACGGGTCGGGAAAATGATGCACCACGCCGCTCAACAGCACGCCGTCGAAGCTCGCCGGCGCAAACGGCAGGCGCTCGATGTCGCCTTCGACGAAGTCGATGCCGGGATATTTCCGGCGCCCGACCGCGAGCAGCTTGGTGCTGATGTCGAGGCCGACGCAGTCGTAGCCGGCCCGCGCCAACAGGGTGGTGAACGCGCCCGACCCGCATCCGAGATCGGCCACCCGCGCGCCGGGCTGAAGCCCGGTCAGCCGTACGAACGCGCCGATGAGGCGGGCGGTCGCGTCCGGCGTGAACACGTTGTAATCGTCCGCGTCAGCATGGCGATCGAAGAATGCGATCTCTTTTTGCTTATCCTGCGTCGAAGCGGTCATGTTGAGCGCGTGTGTTATCCGACCAGCTGTTCTGTCGGACGTGCCCTAGCACACGCGCCGGCCGGGCCAAAGCCCATCCGGAAATGCTCAATCCGCGTGCGATAGGGCGTTGCGTCATACCCCGGGTGCCACAAACAGCGGTCGCTCACCCGCGCTGCTGCAGCACGACCAGCGCATCGAGTGCAAGTCCGCCCCGGGGAAGCGCGACGAACGGGTTGATGTCGACGGACGTCACGATGTCCTCGAGGTCGACGGCGAGCTGGCCGAGCGCGATCAGAGCCTTTACGACCGCATCGATGTCGAGCGCGCGGCTGCCGCGATAGCCGGCGAGCAGCTTCGCGCCGCGGATGCGCGCGAGCATGTCGTGGGCCTTGTCCGCGCTCACCGGCGGAGCGCAGAACGTCACGTCCTTGACGAGCTCGAGCAGCACGCCGCCGCTGCCCGCCATGACCACAAGGCCCATTTCGGGATCGCGATGCAGGCCGAGCGCCAGCTCCACGCCGCCACGGATCTGGCGGCAGACCAGCATGCCGGCGATGCTCTGTCCCGCGAGTTTCTGTGTCATGCGGTCATAGGCCGCCGCCAATTGCTCGGGGGTTGCGAGATCGAGCGCGACCGCGCCCGCGTCGGACTTGTGCAGCAGCGTCGCAGAAACCCCCTTGAGCACTACCGGATAGCCGATGCGCGCGGCGGCCTCGATCGCAGCGGCCCGCGACGACACCAGCTCCTGCGCCGGAGCGTCGATGCCATAGGTCCGCAGCACGTCCTTGGATTCGACTTCGTCGAGCGCGACCGGCTCGCGCGTTGCTCGCGCCTGCAGTCGCTGGATGACGGCACGTCGCTCGGGCGAAGGCGACTCGACATCGGATGCGCAGGCGCGCGCCAGCCGCTCGCGTTCGTCGCGGCGCGCAATGCTCGTGATCGCACGCAGCGCCTTGTAGGCCTCCTGCAGGAACGACACATGGGTCGCTTTCGCCCGTACCGCCCGGCTGTAATCGGTTTGCCCATGCGATATGGGCGTGATGAACGCGATCGGCTTGGTTGCTTTGGTCGCGGCGTAGTCGTCGGCCAGACGGATATAGTGCTCGGCGCGGTCGGAGCCGGGGGCGCGCGGCAGCCCCTCCTGAACCAGCACCATGTCCACGTTCGGATCGGCGTGGAGCGCGTCGATGCTGGCCATGAAATTGTCGGCGCTGCTGAGCACTCCGAAACCGCCGTCGATCGGATTGCTCACCAGCGATCCGACCGTGAGCACGGCGTTGAGCCGTTCGGTGGTCGCGGGTGCGAGGGCGGGAAATTCAAGGCCGTTTCGCTCCGCCGAATCCAGAAGCAGGCCGCGATAGGCGCCGGACAAGGTGACGGCGCCCAGCCGGCGGCCGGGCGGGGCGCCGGTATGCACGAGCAGCTCCGTGATCTCGACAGCGTCGTCCAGTGTGTCGGCGCGCACGACGCCGGCCTCGCCCGCCACCGCGTCAAAGGCCTCCACGCTGCCGGCGAGCGAGCCGGTATGCGCCATGGCGGCGCTGCGTCCGCCCTCCGACTGGCCGAGCTTGACGGCGACCACCGATTTGCCGGCGGCGCGCGCCATGCGGCACGCGGCCTTGAATTTTTCCAGCTGCGCGATCGCCTCCACATAGATGATCACGACCTTGAGCTCGGGCTGATCGGCGAAGAAGGCGACGTAATCGGCGGTGGTGAGGCCGGCCTCGTTGCCGCTGGTGATGAGATATTCCGGCCAGATCCCGCGCTCCTGCAGCGCCTGGTTGGTGAAGATCATCATGCCGCCGCTCTGGCCGACGAGCGCGACCGGACCCGGCTGCACCGCCAACGGACGGTCCTCGGTGAGGGTCACCAGCCGGCTTCTGGCGCAGACATTGCCCATGCAGTTCGGGCCCGATACGGCGAGCCCGGTGTCCGCGATCACGGCTGCAAGCGCGCGCCCGAGCGCGGCGGCATCGGTGTCGAAGCCTTCGCCGAAACCCGCCGAAAAGACGGTGGCGCTGCGGGCGCCGGCGGCCGCGCCGCGCGCGAGCGTGTCGATGACGCCCGCCGCCGGCACCAGCACGACCATGTGATCGGGAGGTTGCGGGAGCGCCGTGAAATCAGGATAGCACGGACGATCCCGAGATCTCGGTGCGACGCGGATTGATGAGATGGATGGGACCGGGAAATTCGTAACGGTTGAGATTGTGCCACACCCGCGCGGCCCAGCTTCCGGGGCGATCGCTGGCGCCGACCAGAACGACGTTGCGCGGTGCGGTCAGCGCCGCGACTTTCTTCTTTGCAACGTCGAGATCGAGGCCGGAAGGCGAGGTCATGCCGGGAGATCCCCGGCGTGCGGCAGGTCGCCCGGGAACCAGCGCGGCGTGCTGCGGCTCATGATTTGAACAACTCGCTCACGAGCTTCACCCATTGGGGAATGCGGTCGTAGGTCTCGTCCGGGCGAAAGAACGTGGCCTTGAAGGCACCGTCCTCCGGACGCAGGCCCGGCTTCATGGCCGGGACGCTCGGCATGGCCGGCAAATAGTCGGCCTTCTGCAGCACCTTCTGTCCGTCCTCGGAGGTGAGGAATTCGATCAAGAGCCGTGCCGCATTCGGATGCGGCGCATCCTTGAGAATGCCGGCGGAATCGAGCGCAACGGGAACCGGCTCGAGCTTGAGCCAGTCCGCCGGCGCGCCTTTCTGCGCGCTGATCACGGTATGATGATTGAACGACATCAGCCCGATGGCGTATTCGCCGGCGATGACCTGATCGAGGATGGCGCGCGCCGACGCCTCGACATTCACGATGCGTTGCGTCGCGAGCGACCTCAGAAATTCCGTCCCGCGCTGCTCGCCCATGCTGGTGAGGATATTGCCGACGAAGCCGATCGCACCCGCGATCGAGTTTGGATTCCAGGCCATTTTCCCCTTCCACTGGGGATCGAGCAGGTCCTGGTAGGTCTTGGGTGCGCGCTCCTTGGGGACCAGCGTGGTGTTGATGCCCGGAGTGAAGACGTAGAGCAGCAATGCATTCCAATGGCCGCCACGGTCCTTGAGCTCCGGCGGATACTGCCCGGCGGACGATGGGACATAGGACGCCAGCAGCTTCGCCCGCTTGAGCGGGATCATGTTGGTGATACCGTCGAAGACGTCGGCCTGCACGCGGTTGGCCACGCCCTCCTCGAGGATCTTGGCGGCGGTCGGCGTCTCGTCAGCGCGCGAAAACTGCAGCTCGATGCCGGGATATTTCTTCTCGAAGGCCGCCTTGAGCGGACGGATGGCCTGGTTCACGATCAGGGTGGTGTACCAGACGACCTTTCCTTCCTTCTTAGCGGCTTCGACCAGCGCGGGATCGGCGGCATCGGCTTGCCCGCTGGAAGCAAAGAGGACAAGCGCAAGCACGAGAACAGCCGGTCGAAGCATGGACGTCACCTCCCAGGAGACGATTCGCGGCGATCCCTGACGGCCGTCGCCATCCGTCGTCGCCGCATTGTTCTTGATGGCACCTCGCGCAGCGCGAGCGCCGTTGTTCACATGCGCCTCAATGGCCCGCGCCGGCGGCCATCTTTCTCTCCGCAGCCTTCGCCGCCGGGAAATAGTCGCCGAGCCAGCCGCGCAGCAGATCCCAGATGCGGGTATTGCCCTCGCCGAACATGAAATGGTCGGCGTCGCTGATGAGGTGAAGCTCGGTCGGCTGGCCGGCGCGCTTGAAAAGCTCGATCGATTGCTCGGTGGGCGTGACCGAATCGTTGGCGGAGTGCAGGAGCAGCAGCGGCCGCGGCGCGATGCGTCCCACCACGTCGTCGGCACGGAAATCGTACATGCTCTGCGCGGTTTCGGCGGGAAACGAATGGATGGAATTGCTGGCCAGGTTGTTGCGCAGATGCGGCGGTATCGGGACGATGTCATAGCGCGGCACCATCAGCGACTTGCCGGTCCTGGCGCGGTGCTCGCGTCCCTCCTTGAGCATGTTGGTGAACCGCGTCCACTCCTCGGGACTCTTGTGCTGGCCGCGGAATTTGCGCTCGCCGTCGCCCCATCCGCCGTTGGAGATGACCGCGGCGACGCGATCGTCGACGCCGCCGGCATAGACCGCGACGGCGCCGCCGAAGCTCGACCCGATGACGCCGATGCGCGCGGGATCGACCGCGGGATGCTTGGCGAGAAAGGTGAGCGCGCTGCGGGTATCTTCGACCTGCTCCAGGCAGATCACGCGACCGAATTCGCCCTCGCTCTCTCCGCAGCCGCGCATGTCGAAGCGCAGCACCACATAGCCGAGGTCGCCGAGCACTTTGGTCGGCTGCATCGTATTCGAGGAGGTCTTGTTGCTGCCGAATCCGTGCAGCACCAGGAACGCGGCCCGACGCTCGCCCGGCCGCATCCCGTTCGGGACATGCACCACGCCGGACAGCTTCAGGCCGGCGGACGGAAAGGTGACGGCTTCTTCGCTCATGGGCATGCTCCTCGCGGCGGGAGGATGACTTTATCGAAACCGCGTGGGGATGGAAGTAGCCGCCGCGTGCACGCCATGGCTTGAGCGCAGGACAGGTTGCGCCCCGAGACCGTCAAGCCTGCCGTCGCAAGCCGACCCGAATTCCACCATTTCACCCGCCTTTGAGCTTGCCGAGACCGAGCTCGCTCCAGCGGGCGTAGGCTTTGTCGATGTCGCTCTTGTCCGGCCACACCTTGGGCGGGAAGCGTGCGCCGCCGAAGTCGGGGTCGGGGTCATAGTCGAGATTCATGGTGGCGTCGATCAGCACCCGATTCCACTTGCCGGTGCCGAACAGCGCCGGATTGCGGTCGCGCTTGCGCACTGATGGATCGAGGCCGAGCCCGAATGTCGACGGCATGATGACGATGTCGTCCTCGCCCGCGTTCACCCGGTAGGCGATGGCCCAGTCGACGGCCGCATAGTCGTGGATGTCGATGTCATCGTCGACCACCGTGATGTGCTTGTAGCGCACGTGCGCGGCCGACGAGCCCCAGATCGCATTGGCCGCCTGCTTCGCCTGGTTGCGATAGCTCTGCTTCATCTGGATCAGGAGATTGACCCCAGCATGCACCGGCGGGCACCAAACGTCGGTGATGCCCGGCACGCCGGCGCGGTCGAGCACGTTCCAGGCGGTGGCGGCACGCATGATCGAGGAGGTGACGGCGTTCTCCGAGTAGCTTCCCGGCAGCGCGCCTTCGATCGTCCCGCGCAGGATCGGGTTGTTGCGATGGGTGATCGCGGTAACGCGGATCGCCGGCTTGGGCGAAGGATCGCCGGCGATATAGCCGGTGAATTCCGCGAACGGGCCCTCGGGTAGATAGGTTGCCGGGTCGATCTGAAGATAACCTTCGATCACGATCTCGGCGGTGGCGGGCACATGGAGATCGACGGTCTCGCACTTGACCAGCTCGACCGGCGCGCCGCGGATCGAGCCCATCACGTCGTACTCGCAGGTTCCTTTCGGGACCGGCGCGCCGGCGGCGAATTCCAGCGCCGGCTCGACTCCCATCGCCACCGCGATCGGCATCTCGCTGGCACCGCCGTTCTGCCAGGCGGTGACGTGGTGGCCGATGTGCTGGGCGCGCCACATCAGGATCGGAATATTTGTCTTGTCGGCGATCATCCCGCGATAAACTCCGACATTCATCACGCCGGTTTCGGGGTCTTTGGTGACGCAGCCGCCGTAGGTCATGAGATAGCGCCCGCCGTCGAGCCGGTTCCAGTAGGGCGCGGGAAACTCATAGAGATCGATGTCCGCGCCGGTAATGATGTTCTCTTTCGCCGGACCGATTTTGACGATTGTCGGCGGGACGCTGCCGGCGAGGATGGTGCGGCCGATCTTGACGAGCTCGCGCGGATGCGTGTCGGGCGGCAGTCCGAGCATCATCGCTATGCGGCGGTAGCTGTTGAGCGCGGAACCGAAAATGCGGCGGCAGCGGGTTGCCGGCCGGTTGTAATCCTTGATGTTGTTGAACAGCAGCGCCTTGCCGGTCCCGGGCCCCTGCGCCAGGCGCATGATCGTTCCGAGCTCGATGTTCCAGTCGACCTCGGCGGCGATCTCCTGCAGCTCGCCATGAGCCTTGAGCGCATCGATCCATGCGCGCAGATCGCCGAATGCGGTCGGCTTGCGTTCGACGGCGAGGTCTCCCGTGCGTGTCTGATACATGGCTACGCTCTGTTTTGCATCATCATTCGACGACAGCAAGGCTCCCTGCCGCCTGCACTCATTTCATAAACCGTTCCGCCGGCGGTGCAATCTCGGTAACGAGGTCGCGCACGAGCCGCTTGTTCGCGAGCGGCGCAAGCGTCATCTCGCGCGCCGCAAGCCGCGCGGTGCAGGCATAGACGGTCTTGCCGTCGAGCTCCATCATGCATTCCTTGCAGGCATTGGCGTTGATGCAGGAGAAGCGGATCGCGAGACTCGGGTCGCGATTGGCCCGGATCCAGCGCAGGCCGTCGAGCACGGACTGGCCGGGCTCGAAGGGCACCTCGTGGTGCTCCCATCGCCCGGCAGCGGGGATTCGCCGCGCCATACTTTGAGGTGCGCAAGCAGCGTCATCTCGGTTTCACTGCGCGACTGCCGCGGCGAGCACGGGCACCGGCGTTAACGTCAGGCCCGCCTCGCCCAGCCGCACCACCTGGTTCAGGCGCCATTGCGGCAGCATGCCGGGGAAGTCTTCGCGCTGATGCGCGCCGCGGCTCTCCGTGCGCGCGAGCGCCGACATCGTTACCGTGCGTGCCACCATGAGCATGTTGCGCAGGTCGAACCATTCGAGCCGGCGCAGGTCGAACGGCGCATTGCTGCCGGCGGGACGCCCGCCGAGCGCGCGGCTCAGCTCCTCGATCGCGGCGAGGGCGCGTGCGAGCTTTGAGGCGGTGCGGAACGGGCCGACATCGTCCGCCATGATGGCCTGCAGCCGCTGCATCATCGCGGCGGTATTGATGTTGTCTCCCTCGTCAACTGCGGTGAGCGCATCGCGTGTCGGCCGGGCGGCGCCGGTATCGAAGGCGTGGGCCCGCATGTGCCTGACCCGTTCGGCGGCGCTGCGCCCGGCCTGCCGGCCGAACACCAGCGCCTCGGTGATGGCGTTGCCGGACAGACGGTTGGCGCCGTTGGCGCCGCCGACCGCCTCGCCCGCGACCAGCAGGCCCGGCAGCTCGGTCGCCATGCGCTCGTCGGCGACCACGCCGCCCATGTGGTAGTGCGCGATCGGCGCGACCTCGATCGGCATTCGCGTGAGGTCGATGTTGTTTTTCGCGAGCCGGTCGATCACCGGACCGAACGCGGTGCGCAGCTCGGCCTGCGAGCAGTGCTCGAAGCTCAGGAATGCGCCGCCATGCGGCGAGCCGCGCCCGGCCTCCACCTCCTTGACGATGGCATAGGTCGCAAGGTCGCGGGTGATGACATAACGCCCGTCCTCGCTCACGCCGTAGCGTGCGGTGAACTCCTCGCCGTCGCGGTTGAGGAGCCGGCCACCGAGCTTGTAGCGGAACGGATCCCACATGATCGGGTCCATGCCGATGAGACGCGGGGCAAGGTGTCCGATCGGGAAGAACTGCACGAATTCCATGTCGACGAGCGGCGCACCCGCGCGCAGCGCCAGGGCATAGCCGTCGCCGCCCATATTGGCGGAGGCGCTGTTGCGCCGGTAAAGCCGGGTCAGCCCGCCGGTCGCGAGGATTGTTGCCTTGGCCGCGATCGTGACCATGCTGCCGGTCGGAACGTGCCATGCCGTTGCGCCCGCGATTTCGTCGCCGGCGCGCACGAGGTCGACGATCAGGAGGTCGCCGGCCTTGCGGATGTCCTTGCTGCGCGTGACCACCGCGCGCAGGGTCTTCGAGACTGCCGGGCCGGTGTTGAGAAAGTCGACATAGACGCAGC
>CAVUAI010000038.1:0-55618 GCA_963739385.1 uncultured Alphaproteobacteria bacterium | reverse complement strand
GGGCAAAGCGGACATGGCGCAAGGATGGCGGAGGTCTGCTTATGACCGTCCCTGTGTGAAAACGCCTCTTTTGATGTGATTCTCGCGATATGATTTCGCGGGAGGGCTGGATGAGGCGCTTCGTTGAAGGCACGGATCGCGGGCAGAGCACGCTGTTTCCTGATGCCTGGAAGACTGGATCGGCGAGGACAATCCCGTTCGGGTGATCGACGTCTTTGCCGACGAACTCGATGTTGCGAGCTTGGTCCGCAGGCTCGATCCCGAGGTAACCGGGCGGCCTTCGTATCATCCGTCGGTCCTGCTGAAGCTCTACATCTACGGCTATCTCAACCGGGTTCAGTCGAGCCGCCGGCTCGAGCGTGAGGCCGGACGCAACGTTGAGGTCATGTGGCTGACGGGTCGGCTCGTTCCCGACCACAAGACCATTGCCGATTTCCGTAGGGACAATGGTACTGCCATCCGCGAAGTGTGCGCACGCTTCATCGCGCTGTGCCGCACAATGGGCCTGCTCACGGAAGCCTGCGTCGCGATCGACGGCAGCAAGTTCAAGGCGGTGAACAACCGCGATAAGAACTTCACGCGCGCCAAGATGGACCGACGCATGGCGCAGATCAAGGAGAGCGTCGCGCGCTATCTGCAGCAGCTCGACACTGCCGACCGGCAGGAGCCGTCCGAGGCGCTCAAGACCAAGACGAGCCGCCTGAAAGAGAAGATCGAGAAGCTGAAGGAGGAGATGCAGCGTCTCGAGATTCTCAAGATGAAAATGCTCGCCACACCGGACCAGCAATCTCGCTGACCGATCCCGATTCCCGCTCGATGGCGACGAGCGGCCGCGGTTCCGGCGTTGTCGGCTACAATGTCCAGGTCGCCGTCGACACCGAGCATCATCTGATCATCACGCATGAGGTGACCAACGTCGGTAACGACCGGTCGCAGCTTTCGCCCGTGGCCAAGCGGGCGAAGGCGACGCTGGAAGTGGAGAACCTCGATGCCGTCGCCGATCGCGGCTACTTCGACAGCGAGGAGATTCTGGCGTGCGAGGAAGCGGGCATCACGGTCACGCTGCCCAAGCCGATGACCTCGGGCATCAACGTCAGAGGGCGGTTCGGCAAACAGGACTTCCGTTACGTGGCGGAGCAGGACGTTTACATTTGCCCTGCCGGTGAAAGGCTCGCCTACCACTACACGAACGAAGAACATGGATTGGTCCTGCGCCGCTACTGGACCAACGCCTGTCAGAGTTGCGCCATCAAGCACAGCTGCACCACCGGCAAAGAGCGTCGGATCACCCGATGGGAGCACGAGCATGTTCTCGAAGCGGTGCAGCGCCGGCTTGACGAGCATCCGGAGAAGATGCGCCAGCGGCGCGAGACGGTCGAGCACCCGTTTGGCACCATCAAGGCCCGGATGGGCGCCACTCACTTCCTGATGAAGACGCTGCCAAAGGTCGCCACCGAGATGGCACTGCACGTGCTGGCCTACAATCTGACCCGCGTCATGAACATCATGGGCATCCAGCCGCTCGTGGCGGTGATGAGGGCATAGTCGCCGCCAGACCGAAAAGCTGCCAAATTCGGAAAAGACATCTCGCCGAAATGGTGGGGCGTCAATTGCTCCTACCAAGGCGTTTTTACACGACCAAGACCCGGAGCCGACATCGACACGCGAGGGCCAAATTCGAAGGATGGCTCAAGTTCAAGAAATCCAGCAGTGAAGCGAGGACCGAAGAGGAGTGGTCGAGGTAGCCTCGGCTGCTATCATCTGATGGCAGAACTGCTTTGCGTTGGATCGTTCGGGATTTTGCATTTCTTAATGCGCGCGGTCGCATCGAGCACCTTGATTGTTCGTGCACCGTAACGTAATCGCTTTGATAGGCCATCACGCTGATCGCTGCGCCGCCCGTGCTCTGCTTGGCCTTGTGTATCAGGAGCTTCAATTCATTCTCGTGGTCTTCAAGGGGCTTCCGCAATGGGAGGAGTTGTTCGCAGGAATACCACTCATATTCACCGGGATCAGCGAAGACCGTGAATTCGTTCGTGGTCTCCCCGCATGCCGTCAAGCATGTGCCGACGATGCACGCAGCCGCAAGATCCCGCACGTGGTGCAGAAGTCCGTTCAGCAGCATCACTTCCCCCATCCCCCGAGCCGTTCCCTTGGCCGATAACGATGGAGAACGCCGCCTTACGACAAAGTGGCAAGCGCATTACCGTTCTGTAATGTCGTCTGATACAGTTTTGGGCTTGAATTCTCCTGCTGCGGGCTGAAGCCGTGGACCGATCGGCTTTCGGATTGATCAGCCCGCCAAGAGGTACTGCATGGAGTGCGCGCCATCCAAAACCCGCCCCCATCCGGAGGTAACGACATGACCCAGCGCTCCGCATACCAGACCCACGCCGCTGCCGGCCTGAAGGGGCTCGGCGGCGTCCACGTCTACATCTCAAACTGCGGACTCCCGAAGCAGCTGATCGACCTCGTCTACCTGCGCACCTCGCAGATCAACGGCTGCGCCTATTGCATCGACATGCACACGGCCGACCTGCGAAAGGGCGGCATGCCGGTGGAGAAGCTGATGCTGGTGTCGGCCTGGCGCGAGGCCGGCCGCTATTTCTCGGAGCAGGAGCGCGCGGCGCTGGCGTGGACCGAGTCCGTCACCAACATCTCCGAGACGCACGCCCCGGACGCCGACTATCAGGCGGCAGCCGCGCAATTTGGCGAGAAGGAGCTGGCCGACCTCACCCTCGCGATCGCGCTGATGAACACCTACAACCGCATGTCCGTTGCCTTCCGCCGGCCGCCCAACTCGCTCAGCGCCGCCGGCTGACGGCGGTGTCCGCGCGCACGCGGCGCGCCTGCTGTGGGCCGTGCCACAGGAAAGTGGTTGAGACGAGCGTCGATCGGCGCCGTGTCGGGGTTGACCGCCGCGGGTGCATCCGCGATGGCTCGCGCATCAGCAGGAGCAGGTCTTGATCAGAACGGACTTCCCCCGCGCCGTCCGTATCATCGAGCACACGCTGATTCCGCTGAGTGACGGCACGACGCTGGCGGCACGGATTTGGCTGCCGGTCGATGCCGAGGCCGATCCGGTGCCCGCGATCCTGGAGTACCTGCCATACCGCAAGCGCAACGGCACCTATGAACGCGACTCCCTGACCTATCCGTATCTGGCCGGTCATGGCTACGCCGGCGTGCGCGTCGACATCCGCGGCAGCGGCGAATCGGGCGGCCTGCTGTTCGACGAGTATGCCAAGCAGGAGCAGGACGACGCGCTCGAGCTCATCGCGTGGCTGGCGGCGCAGCCCTGGTGCAACGGCGCGGTTGGAATGATGGGGATCTCCTGGGGCGGGTTCAACGGCCTTCAGGTCGCGGCCCGCCGTCCCCCGGCGCTGAAGGCCATCGTGACGATCTGCTCGACCGATGATCGTTACCGCGATGACGTGCACTACATGGGCGGCGCCCTGCTCAAGGCCGGTCTTGACTGGGGCTCGTTCTTTTTCCGCGCGATGTGCCATCCGCCCGACCCCATGCTCGTCGGCGATCGCTGGCGGGCCATGTGGCTTGAACGCCTGGAGAACGTGCCGCTGTTTCTGGAATCCTGGATGCGCCACCAGCGGCGCGACGCCTACTGGCGGCACGGGTCGGTGTGCGAGGATTACGGCGCGATCCAGTGCCCGGTCTACGCCGTCGGCGGCTGGACCGATGGTTATACCAATGTCGTTCCGCGCCTGCTGGAGCGCCTCGAGGTTCCCCGCAAGGGCCTCATCGGGCCGTGGGCGCACGCCTACCCGCATTTTGCGCTGCCGGGTCCGCAGATCGGCTTCCTGCAGGAAACGCTGCGCTGGTGGGATCATTGGCTGAAGGGGATCGATACCGGAGTGATGGACGAGCCCATGCTGCGCGCCTGGATCACGGAGAGCGTGAAGCCTGCTCCCCATCATGATGAATTGCCGGGGCGATGGGTTGCGGAACCGTCATGGCCGTCGCCGGGGATCGTGCCGCAGCGCCTGTTCTTGACCGATGCGGGTCTGCGCGCGCAGGCGGCGCCGCTGGCCGCGCGTGCCGTGTGCTCGCCGCAGACGGTCGGCAAGCATGCCGGCGAATGGTGCCCGTTCGGCAGCGGACGCGATCAGGCCGGCGACCAGCAGGAGGACGACGCGCGGTCGCTGGTGTTCGAGACCGCGCCGCTCGACACCAGCTTCGACATCCTCGGAGCGGCGATCGTCACCCTCGACGTCGCATCCGACAAGCCGATCGCGAACCTGGCGGTTCGCTTGTGCGACGTGCGTCCGTCCGGCGAGTCGCTGCGCCTTTCCTATGGCATCCTCAACCTCACGCATCGCGATGGCCACGAGACCCCTGCGCCGCTTGAGCCCGGGCAGCGTTACCGGGTGCGTATCCAGCTCAACGACGCAGGCGCGGTGTTTCCGGCCGGCCACCGCATAAGGCTCGCGCTCTCCACCGCCTACTGGCCGATGATCTGGCCGAGTCCGGAGACGGCGACGGTGACGATCTTCGGCGGAACGCTTGAGCTGCCGGTGCGTCCGTTCCGTGCCGCGGACGACGCGTTGCGACCGCTGCCCGGTCCGGAGACTGCCGCGCCGGAGCGGCCCACGATGATCCGTGGCGGTGTTGAGCGCATCGACCGCATTGGCCTCGAGGTGGCGACGGAAGGCCGATCGAGTTACCACGTCGACGATGACGACCCTCTGAGCGCAGTCGCCGAGATGCGGCGGGCGGATACGGTCGCGCGGGACGGCTGGCAGATCCGGATCGAGACCCGCATCAAGCTGTCATGCACGCGCGATCAGTTCGTGCTGGAGGCGGAATTGCGCGCCAGCGAGGACGCGACCGAAGTCTGTCAGCGCGAATGGCAAAGCTCCATTCGTCGCGATTTCATGTGAGTGTCCGCAGTGCCGCACGCAGCACGCCGCGCATCGATGCCCGCAATCATTGAGCGGGACGCGATCCCGGCAGCCAGCCCCTTCGTCGTGCACCGCAGGTGAGGATCTCGCTTCACGCTGATCGGCAGCACAGCCGCCTTCAAAGCCGCTTTTGCAACACGACGAAGTGCAGGTCGTCGTGCTTGGGGACGCCGAAGCGATTGTCACCATACGGGAACGGCTTGGTCTCATTGGCCAGCGTGTAGCCGCGTCGTGCATACCACGCCAGCAGGGTGTCGCGAACGTTGATGACCGTCATCCTGATCTCCCGGCCGCCTCGCTCAAAAATCCAGTTCTCCGCCGCTGCAAGGAGCTTCCGGCCGAGGCCCGTGTTCTGCTCGCGCGGGTCAATGCTGAGTGAGCCCAGGTACCAGACACCATCGCCTTCCGGCTCAAGCCATACGCAGCCGAGCAGGGAGCCATCCGACGGCCGCCGCCAGATCAGCATCCTCGCGTCCGGATTGGCCGCCATGTCCTGCCGAAGAAGGGATTCACTTGTCCGATTGCCCTCGAAACAGTCGGCCTCGGTGGTCCACCCCGCATCGGCCCCGCCACTGCGGAAGGCCAAATTCATCAGCGCCACGATTGACGGCACGTCCGGGTCGGTAGCTGCGATCAGTCGAGGGGTTGCGGCGGCGGCCGCCCGGCTGCTCAGGGGGCGCGCTGCCAGGCGCGCTTCGATCTCGGCAACCTGCTCCAGTAACGGACCCGACAGATCGTCCGTCACCTCCTTCACAGCCGCCTCGACGAACGGCCACACCTCATGCTTGGAGAGCTCCAGCATCCGCCTGCCAGCGGCGGACAGCGATACGACCTTCTGACGACGATCCGCATCACCGCGACTGACCTTGATCAGCCGCGCATCGACCAGGCGATCAACATTTTTTGTGATCGCAGGCTGGCTCATCCGCATGCCCTGCGCGAGCTCGCCGATGGTCTGAGGCCCATGCTCGTCGAGGGCAGCGAGAAGAGGATACTGACCAGGCTGAATCGTGATGCCGGCGCGCTGCGTCACCAGCATCACATCGCCTTGCATCTGCTCGGCCAGTCGTTTCAGGCGGCTGCCAAGGAACAGATGCGGCCTGTCCCGGATAACGTCTCCCATCATGTCTCCGCACCTCCCGATCTATATAACTGGTTATATAATAGAGTGAGCCGCGCGGCGTTGTCCAGAGCGGCGGCGAGAAGGTCCTAGGAATCTCAGGAAATTCCGTTCACTGGCGCGCTGGTAAAGGTCGGCTTCTCGGCACTTTTGAGACCTCGGCCGACACTGTTTGTAGGTCCATTATGGAAATAAACGCGCGTCAAGGGTCCAACAACATCTCGTATTCGAGGAGAGTAGACGTGTGCGCGTTCGGTCTGGTTGCACCGGTAACTCGAAATCCGCAGCGACGATAAAGCGCGATGGCAGGTTCATTGCCGGATGTGATCCACACAAACAGCCGAGCCGACCCACGTGCCTTTGCCCAGTCAATTACCTTCTCGACCAGCCCAGCTCCAACACCTTGTTGACGCACTGTGCCGTCCACGAATACGCCGACCATTGTTGGATTTAGCTCATCATGAGTTGCTGAATCGGCAGGGAGTCCAGTCGCCATGCCTAACAAGCGATTGTCATGCTCAGCGACAATAGTCACGACCTTATCACCGGCAGCTCCGCTTGCGGCTCTCTCATGCCAAATGGCCTCTGGGTATGATTCCTCACTTGCCAATGTTGACCCGTAGGCCGTGGGCGTGTCACCGAGCGCGCGGAGTCGAAGGGCTCTCAGCCGCAAGCCTTCGTCAGCACGTATCCGTCGAATCTCCATGGTCTTACGCGCGACTGCTTTGAAGACATGACTGCCATATATTATGTCGCGTCGACAGAAATTGGCACCGCGCCCGCCCGGCGTCACGCCGTCATGGTGGCGGCGCCCAGGATCGAATGGATCTGGGCCACGACGGCAGCCCCCTCGCCGACGGCGGAGGCCACACGCTTGGTCGAGCCGGATCGCACATCGCCGATCGCGAACACGCGCGACAGGCTGGTCTGCAAGGGCAGGGGAGCGGGCGTTTGCGCGTCGGCCGGACCCAGACCGGTCAGGATGTAGCCCTTGTTGTCGAGCGCGAGGCATCCGTTGAGCCAGGCCGTATTGGGTTCGGCGCCAATGAACATGAAGACGTGGCGGGCGGGGAGCTGCGAGATTGCCCCCGAGGCATTGTCGCGGACCGTTGCCTGCTCGAGAACGCCGGCGCGATCGCCATGGAGCTCGACGATCTCCGATCGAACCCGGATATCGACGTTGTCCAGCGACCTGATGCGGTCGATCAGATAACGCGACATCGACGCCTCCAGCCCGGCGCCCCGCACGATCATGGTCAGGCGTTTGACGTAGGGCGCGAGGAACACGACCGCCTGGCCGGCCGAGTTGCCGGCGCCGACCAGAACGATCTCCTCGCCGCCGCAAAGCTTGGCCTCGACCGGCGATGCCCAGTAATGGACCCTGTCGCCTTCGAACATCTGCAGGTTCGCGATGCCGGGCCGTTTGTAGCGCGCGCCCGACGCGACGACCACGGCGCGCGCCCGCACCGAGCCCTGCTCGGAGAGCGTCACCTCCACAATGTCGTCGGCAGCGGCGCGGCCGCCGTTGCACTCGAGGCGGGTCGCCACCAGGGGGATGGCCACCTCGGCTCCGAACTTCTGCGCCTGGTTGAGCGCCCGGCCGGCCAGCGCCTGGCCCGAGATTCCGGTCGGGAAGCCCAGGTAATTCTCGATGCGCGCGGAGGCGCCAGCCTGGCCGCCCAGCACCTCGCCATCGAGCACGAGAACGGAGAGACCTTCCGAGGCGGCATACACGGCGGTGGCGAGCCCGGCAGGGCCGGATCCGATCACCGCGACGTCATAGAGGGCGTCTGCCTTGAGCGTCGGGGTGATGCCGAGCCAGGCAGCAGCCTCTTCATTCGTGGGCCGCTTGAGCACGCGGCCACAGGCACAGACCATGAGCGGCAGGTCCTCGGGCGGCAGGGCAAGATCGTTGATGAGCTGGCGGCCGCGCTCGCTCGCGCAGTTGATAACGAGGTGAGGATAGGCGCTGCGGGTCAGGAACGCCTGCAGGCGAAGAAGCTCGGCGGAGCCGGCGCGGCCGAGCAGGACGGGACCGACCCCGCGCTCCAGCAGGCCGACGCGCCGCAGGATGAAGGCGCGCATGATCAGCTCACCGAGCTCCGCGGAATCCGACGATGAGCGCGCGCAACCGTCGGGCATCGAGCGGCAGCGCGACGCATCCCTTGGCGCCGGCGCGCGCGCCCGCGAGCGTCGGCTTGTCCGCCAGCTGATGCAGCTCGCCGGTGAACTGGCCGCGTGCGAGCTCGCGCAAGGCGATCTCCTCATCAAGCCCGGCCCGGCCGAACAGCTCGGCCGACCCTTCGAGCAGAAACCAGGCCGGAACGCCCCGCTGGCCCATCTGGAAAATCGGCTCGCCCGGCGAGAAGCCTCGCGCTTCGGCGTCGGCGAAGCGCTTGACGATGTCGAGCTGCGCGTCGCGCAGTCGCGGGAAACGTTGCGCGCTGCGATCGCTGACCGGCACCATCGCCTCGATCTGTTCCTGCGTTCTCATCTCCGTCGCTCCTTGCCAGCGCGGTCTTGTTGCCAGGGGTCTTGTTGCCAGGGCGATCCTGGCGGCGATCGCTTCAACCTCGATGAAAGTTCCGGCCGCGCCATGGCGGTCGCCGCCATCGGCATCGGCCGGCCTGATGCCGCCCAGGTATTTGGGGTTCGCGCCGCAGGGGCGCCAGAGCCGGTATGACGGCGCCGGTATGACGGGACGGTGACGTCCGGAAATCAGGCGTCCCGATCTTGTTTGTATGACTGCAAATAGTAGTTGACTACTATACGAAGCTATGCTAAGTCAATCCCATCCTCGCTCATCGAGGGGCGTCTCCGGAGACGATCCTGATGGCGGAGCGGGGAGTGGCGTCGACCGCGGCTCGTAACCGCGGATACGAGACGCCCGGGGCCGCGGCCGGGCACGTTTTCGCCCAGCGGCGTGAAGCCTTCGCACCGGAGCCGGCGGCAATGCCGGAGACGGAAGCGGTCCCTGGGCCGACAGCGCCACGGTGGAGCGCCGAGAGGCGGCGTCCCGGTTGCGCGGGACGGCCCATGCCTCGCAAGCGTGGCGTCGCGCGCTTACGAGCGCGACCAGTTCAAGGCAATGCGCCTCCCGGCGCTCCGCCTGCCCCTCGGTTGGGGTCGGCACGAAGGGTTCGGGGTCAGGTGCCAAGGCAAGACAAACCCGGACGCGCAAGCGCGCCGCGGGAACGAAGAAACTGCGCTGTTTGACATCGTGAAGAGGGAACGACGCGAGCGGCGCAGCGCCAAACGGCGCGCTCGAGCGCAATCGCGTCGCACGGCAACGCATTCGGCCCCGGCCGAGGGCGCGCCTGCGCGCGCCCGCACGCCAGCCAGAAGGGTGGGCATTGTCGCAGGCGCTTGCATCAGGATCGCTCTCATGCGCGACGGAGTTGCGTAGGGCGGAATAGCGAAGCGTATTCCGCCAAACTGGTCCGGCAGCGGCGCAATACGCTACGCTATTGCGCCCTACGCTCTGCTTCGCACCGCGTAATGCTCCCGCGTCGACCCGCTGCATAAACGTGTGTCCCGGGCGCAGCGCAGCACGAAGCACTTGCGGAGTGATGCGCTGCAGACCCGGGACCGTTACACACATGGTCTTTGGAACGGTCCCGGATCAGCGGCGCACCGCTTCGCAGCGCGCAATCAAGCTTGCGCAGGTTGCGTAGACTTAATCTGCGCTGCTTCGCGCTGCACCGCATCCGGGACACTGCGGCCGGCGTTCAATGCTGCAGGATCTTCGACAGAAACACCTGCGCGCGCTCGCTGCGCGGCTTGCCGAAGAAGTCGGCAGTGGGCGCGTCCTCGACGATCTCGCCCCGGTCCATGAACACCACGCGGTGGGCGACCTTGCGCGCGAAGCCCATCTCGTGGGTCACCACCATCATGGTCATGCCCTCCTTGGCGAGCGCCACCATGACGTCGAGCACCTCGTTGATCATCTCGGGGTCGAGCGCGGAGGTCGGCTCGTCGAACAGCATGGCGATCGGGTCCATGGCGAGCGCGCGCGCGATCGCCACCCGCTGCTGCTGGCCGCCGGAAAGTTGCCCGGGAAATTTGGTGGCATGCTCGCGCAGGCCGACGCGCTCGAGCAGGCGCATGGCGCGCTCGGCGCTTTCCTTCCGGCCGCGGCCGAGCACCTTGATCTGCGCCAGCTCGAGGTTGCGCATCACGCTGAGATGGGGAAAGAGCTCGAAATGCTGGAACACCATGCCGATGCGGGCGCGCAGCTTCGGCAGATCGGTCTTGCGGTCGCCGACCGAAATTCCGTCGACCGCGATCGACCCTTCCTGGAACGGCTCGAGCCCGTTGACGCACTTGATCAGCGTCGACTTGCCGGAGCCGGAAGGCCCGCACACCACCACCACCTCGCCCTTGTCGACATGGGTCGAGCAGCGCTTGAGCACCTGCGCCGCGCCGTACCACTTGCTCACCTCGCTGATCGTGATCATGGCGGCGGTCTCAAACTCAGCGGATGATGGCGGTGCGCATCTGCAGCCGGCGCACGCCGTAGGAGGCGGCAAGCGAGATGACGAAATAGACCAGCGCAGCGAACAGGTACATCTCGACCAGCCGCCCGTCGCGCTGCGCGACTTTCGACGCGGCGCCGAGGAAATCGGTGATCGAGAGCACGTAGACCAGCGAGGTGTCCTGGAACAGCACGATGGTCTGGGTGAGCAGCACCGGTATCATGTTGCGGAAGGCCTGCGGCAGCACGATGTAGCCCATCGTCTGCGGATAGGTCATGCCGAGCGCCTGCGCCGCCGCCACCTGGCCGCGCGAGATCGACTGGATGCCGGCGCGCATGATCTCGCCGAAATAGGCGGCTTCGAACAGCGTGAAGGTGACGAGAGAGGACACGAAGGCCCCGACCTGGATCGGCTGCGACGAGCCGGTCACCCATTGCCCGATATAGGGCACCAGGAAGTAGAACCAGAAGATCATCAGCACCAGCGGCACGGAGCGCATCAGGTTGACATAGCCGGCCGCCAGCAGCGCGAGCGGCGCGATGCCCGAGAGCCGCATGAGCGCGAGCATGGTGCCGAAGAAAATCCCGCCGATTGTCGCGAGCGCGGTCAGCATCAGCGTGAAGGTCATGCCGTCGTAGAACAGGTACGGCAGCGAGCGGATGATGACGTCGAAGTCGAAATTGCTGAACATGCGTCGGCCTCAGTGCGTCACGGCCTGCGGCGCCGTGCCGATGAAGCCGGGCACGGCGACGCGGCGTTCGATGAAGCGCATGCCGAACGTCACGATCACGTTGATCACGATGTAGATCACGGTCGCGGCGGTGAAGGCCTCGAACACCTGGAAGGTGAACTCCTGCATGGCGCGGGCGCGCGCCGTGAGCTCCATCAGCCCGATGGTGAGCGCGACCGCGCTGTTCTTGATGACGTTGAGGAATTCCGAAGTGAGCGGCGGCAGGATGATGCGATAGGCCATCGGCAGCAGCACGTAGCCGTAGGCCTGCGGCAGCGTGAGCCCGAGCGCGAGCGCCGCCATGCGCTGGCCGCGGGCGAGACTCAAAATGCCGGCGCGCACCTGCTCGGCGATGCGCGCCGAGGTGTAGAAGCCGAGCGCGACCACCGCGGTGTAGAACGAGGCGTCCGGAAGCTGCTTGAGCCAGTCGCCCATGGCGGTTGGCAGCACCTCGGGCAGCACGAAATACCAGAGGAACATCTGCACCAGCAGCGGGATGTTGCGGAACAGCTCGACATAGGCGTTGCCGAGCCGGACCAGCCAGGGATGGGGCGTGGTGCGCATGACCCCGACCAGCGAGCCGAGCGTGAGCGCCAGGCACCACGCCACCAGCGCCGTCGCCAGCGTCCAGCCGGTGCCGAGGATGAGGGTCCCGAGATAGGTGTGGACCCCGTCGGGGGACATTTCGAAGAAGATGCCCCAGTTCCAGTTGTAGTTCACGCGTGCGATACCCCTCGCTGGTGTCCCGGGCGCAGCGCAGCGTGAAGCGAAGCGTAACGGTGCGCTGCAGACCCGGGATCGTTACGGACTTTGGCGGTCCCGGATCAGCGGCGCATCATTCCGCGCTTGCGCGCTCCATGCTGCGCCGCGTCCGGGACGCGAAACGGATCGCTCAATACACCGCGGGATCGCCGCTGTCGGTCGGACTGGCGATCACCTTCTTGAAGGCGTCGCTCATCGGCACGTTGAGATTGATGCCCTTGGGCGGGATCGGCTTGAGGAACCACTTGTCATAGATCGGACTGATTGCGCCGCTGCGATAGGTCGCGATCATCGCCTCGTCCACCACTTTCTTGAACGGCGCGTCCTCGCGCCGCAGCATGATGCCGTAGGGCTCGACCGAGAGCGCGTCGGTCGAGATGGCGTAGTCCTGCGGCGCCTTGGAGCCGGCGACCAGGCTGTAGAGCAGGATGTCGTCCATGACGAAGGCGGCGGCGCGGCCGGTCTCGACCATGAGGAACGCCTCGGCGTGGTCCTTGGCGGCGAGGATGTTGAGATTGAGTCCCTTCTGCGCGCCGATCTCGGTGATCTGCTTGATGTTGGTGGTGCCCGAGGTCGACACCACGGACTTGCCCTTGAGGTCCTCGACCGTCTTCAGGTTGGCCGACTTCTTCGACACGAAGCGATTGGCGGTGACGAAATGCGTGATGGTGAAGGCGACCTGCTTCTGCCGCTCGAGATTGTTGGTGGTCGAGCCGCATTCGAGATCGATGGTGCCGTTGGCCATCAGCGGAATGCGGGTCGCCGAGGTGACCGGGTTGAGCCTGGCATCGAGCTTGGCAAGCTTGAGCTCAGCCTTCACCCGCTCGACGATGCGGTTGCACAGGTCCATGGCGTAGCCCACCACCTGCTGCCTGTCGTCGTAGTACGAGAATGGCACCGACGATTCGCGATGGCCGAGCGTGATGGTGCCGGTGTCCTTGATCTTCTTGAGCGTGCCGGTCACGTCCTGCGCCGGCGCGGTCCCCGCCGCGAGGGTCGCCACGGCGATCGTCGGAAGCAGCATCCTGAGATTCATTGCCGTTCTCCGCTGTGAACCGAAAAATTTCCTTGCAGCCGACGTCTCCGCGATCCGGCCGGAACGGCCGTCAGTCGCGGACCTTAACATAGCTCCCGGGCGCGTCCTCGAGCGGCGGGAGCTTGCCGCCGCCGGGCTCGCGCGCGGACACCGCGCTCGCATCCTGCGCCTTGATCCATTCGAGCCAGTCGGGCCACCACGACCCTGCATGCTCCTTGGCCTTTGCCAGCCACTTGTCGAGATCGGCGCCCGTGGGCTTGGGTCCCGTCCAGTACTGATACTTCATCTTGTTGGGCGGATTGACGACACCGGCGATATGACCGGAGCCGGCCAGCACGAAGCGCACCGGACCGCCGAAGAATTTCGAGCCGAGCAAGACCGACCGCGCCGGCGCGATATGGTCCTCGCGCGTGGCCAGATTGTACACCGGTACCTTCACGTTCCTGAGCTTGAGCTTTTTGCCGCCGATGACCATGTCGCCCTTGCTGAGCCTGTTGTCGAGGTAGCAATTGCGCAGATAGAACGAATGGTTAGCGGCCGGCATCCGCGTCGCATCCGAGTTCCAGTAGAGCAGGTCGAACGGCGCCGGCTCCTTGCCCTTGAGATAGTTGTTGATCACATAGGGCCAGATCAGATCGTTCGAGCGCAGCAGGTTGAAGGCGGTCGCCATTTTCTTGCCTTCGAGATAGCCGCGCTCGCCCATCTCGCGCTCGCGCGCCGCGATCTGATCCTCGTCCACGAACACCTTGAGATCGCCGGCATGGGTGAAATCGACCTGGGCGGCGAAGAACGTCGCCGATGCGATACGCTCGTCGTGCTGGCTCGCCATATAGGCGAGCGTCGCGGCCAGCAGCGTGCCGCCGACGCAATAGCCGATGGCATTGACGTCGCGCTCGCCGGTCGCCTGCTCGATCACGTCGAGCGCGGCCAGCGGACCGTCGCGCATGTAGTCTTCGAAACCCTTCTTGGCGAGGTTGGAGTCCGGGTTCACCCATGAGATGACGAATACGGTGATGCCCTGGTCCACGCACCACTTGATGAAGGATTTCTCCGGATTGAGATCGAGAATGTAGAACTTGTTGATCCAGGGCGGCACGATCAGCAGCGGCCGCCTGAGCACCGTCCCGGTCGCCGGCGCGTATTGGATGAGCTGCATCAGGGGATTTTCGAAGATCACCTTGCCGGGGGTGAGCGCGAGGTTGCGGCCGACCTCGAACATCCTGGAGTCGGACTGGCGGATCCTGAGACTGCCGCGGCCGGCCTGGATGTCCTCCGCCAGCATGTGCATGCCGCGCACGAGGTTGCTCGCGTTCGAGGTCACCGTCTCGCGCAGCAGCTCCGGATTGGTCAGCACGAAGTTCGAGGGTGCGATCGCGTTGGCGATCTGGCGGACGTAGAAATCGGCCTTCTGCAGGGTGTGGGGATCGAGCCCCTCGGCGTCATGCACCAGCCGGTTGGCCCATTGCGTCGTCAGCAGATAGGCCTGCTTGAGAAAATCGAAGAACTGATTGCTCGACCATTCCGGATCGGCAAAACGCCGGTCCTTGGGGTCGGGTTCGGCCACCGGTTCTACCGTCTCGCCGGCCAGGCGCTTGACCGCATTGGCCCACAGGTCGAGATAGGCCTTGCCCAGGCTCGATTGCACCTCCAGCGCGCGCTGCGGGTCGCGCAGCCAGTAGTCGGCGACCTGGCCGAGGGTCTTCACCACGTCGGTGACCTCGGCATATTGATCGTCGACTTGGCCTTCCTCGCGCGGCTTGAGGTAGGCGGCCAGCGCCTTGCCGCCCTCTTCCATCATGCGCGCGACGTTGCGCGCGAACTCCTCCACGTTGACGGAGCCGCTCTTGACCGGGTCTGACGGGGCTCTCACGGTAACGCCTCAATTCGCGGTTCTGGCGTGGGGCCCGGGATGGCGTTTTCTTGGCCTCAAATGGACTTTACCCGCTCGCGCTGCAAGACGCATCCATGGGCAGCGCAGGCCGCAAACAGAGGCACGCGGGGCCGCCGGGCGGCCCCTTCCGGCGCCGGCATTAACCTTGCTTTCGTCATATTGCCGGACTAGAGGACGAGCGGGCAATGGGTTGAACTCGCGACACTTTTACGTCGGAGCAGGCAAGTCGGGCGGCCGCGCGCTTGCGGCCGGGCAGAGGGGTGAGCCGGGCATGACATCGATACCGCGGTCACGGCGGGCCAGGTTGAGGCGCAGCCTCGCGACGGCGCTCGTCATGGCCGTCGCCGCCATGGGTCTCGCCGGCTGTTCGACCGGCGGCGTGGTCGGCGATTACATGCCGAATGCGCTCGGCGGCCTGCCGGAAGGCACTCCGCAGCGCCCCGGGACGCCGAATGCGTACCCCGCCGTGCACTCCGCGCCGCCGCCGCGTGCCACCACGGTGCTCACCGACCCCGAGCGCAACAAGCTCGAAGCCGATCTCGCCGCCGCCCGCGCGCGCGCAGCGGCCGCCAACACCCCGCCGCCTGGCGGCGACTGAAACCCATGATAAAAGCCTCGCGCCGGCCCGCTCGCACAGCATCGGCGCGCTGGCCCTAGGAGCCGGGGTCATGGAAGAATTTCATCGTATTCGGCGCCTGCCGCCCTACGTCTTCGAGCAGGTGAACCGTGCCAAGGCGGTCGCGCGCAACGCCGGCGCCGACATCATCGATCTCGGCATGGGCAATCCCGATCTTCCGGCGCCGGCCCACGTCGTCGAAAAGCTCAAGGAGACCGTCGGCAAGCCGCGCACCGACCGCTATTCGGCCTCGCGCGGCATTCCGGGGCTGCGGCGCGCGCAGGCGGCGTACTACGCGCGCCGCTTCGGGGTGAAGCTCAACCCGGAAACCCAGATCGTCACCACGCTCGGCTCCAAGGAAGGCTTCGCCAACGTGGCGCAGGCGATCACGGCGCCCGGCGACGTTATTCTCGTGCCCAATCCCAGCTATCCGATCCACGCCTTCGGCTTCCTGATGGCGGGCGGCGTGATCCGCGCGGTGCCGTCGGAGCCGACGCCGGCGTTCTTTGCGGCGGTGGAACGCGCCATCCTGCACTCCATCCCCAAGCCCATCGCGGTCTGCGTCTGCTATCCCTCGAACCCGACCGCGGCGGTGGCCGATCTCGATTTCTATCGCGAACTGGTGCCGTTCGCGAAGAAGCACGGCGTTTTCGTGCTGTCCGATCTCGCTTATGCCGAAGTTTATTTCGACGACAATCCGCCGCCGTCGGTGCTGCAGGTGCCGGGCGCGCTCGAGGTCGCGGTCGAGTTCACCTCGATGTCGAAGACCTACTCGATGCCGGGCTGGCGTATCGGTTTTGCGGTCGGCAACGAGCGCATCATCGCGGCTCTCGGCCGGGTGAAATCCTATCTCGACTATGGCGCCTTCACGCCGATCCAGGTGGCGGCGACGGCGGCGCTCAACGGCTCCGACGACTGCATTCGCGAGATGCGCGAAACCTACAAGCGCCGGCGCGACGTGCTGGTGGAATCCTTTGGTCGTGCCGGCTGGGAAGTGCCTCCGCCGCGGGCCTCCATGTTCGCCTGGGCGCCGATTCCGGAACCGTTCCAGAGCCTCGGCAGCGTGGAATTTTCCACGCTGCTGGTCGAAAAGGCCGAGGTTGCGGTTTCTCCCGGCATCGGTTTCGGCGAGCATGGGGAAGGTTACGTGCGCATCGCGCTGGTCGAGAACGAGCAGCGCATCCGGCAGGCCGCCCGCAACATCCGCCGCTTTCTTGAAACCGGTCCGGAAAAGTTGCACAACGTCGTCCCTCTGGCCCATCGGCGGTAGACGCGCCGCTCCCACACAGGCCGACGACCTGCAATGGCTTCATCGCTGAAACTCGGTATTGCCGGCTTGGGCACGGTAGGAGCGTCCGTCGTGCGCCTGATCGCGCGCCAGCGCGACGCGCTCGCGACGCGCTGCGGCCGCCCGATCGAGGTGGTCGCCGTCAGCGCCCGCTCGCGCGGCAAGAAACGCGACATCGATCAGAAGAAGCTGCGCTGGATCGCCGATCCGGTCGCTCTGGCGACCGACGCGGAGATCGACGTCTTCGTCGAGCTGATCGGCGGGGAGGGCGACCCCGCCAAGGCCGCCATCGCGGCCGCCCTGGCAGCCGGAAAATCGGTGGTCACCGCCAACAAGGCCTTGCTGGCCCGCCACGGCGTCGCGCTGGCGGCCATCGCCGAAAAGAACAAGGTCGCGCTCAATTTCGAGGCTGCCGTCGGCGGCGCCATCCCGATCGTGCGGACGTTGCGCGAGGGCTTGGTCGGCAATTCGCTCGCGCGCATCTACGGAATTCTCAACGGCACCTGCAACTACATCCTGACGCGAATGGAGCAGGACAAGCTCGGCTTTGCCGAGTGCCTCAAGGAGGCGCAGCGGCTGGGCTACGCCGAGGCCGATCCCACCTTCGACATCGAGGGCCACGATACCGCGCAGAAGCTCGCGATCCTGGCGAGCCTCGCCTTCGGCATCAAGGTCGATGAAGGCGCCGTCTATGTCGAGGGCATTTCCTCCATCGCGCCGGAAGACCTCGCATGGGCCGACGAACTTGGCTATCGCGTGAAGCTGTTGGGAGTCGCGGTCAAGACCGACCAGGGTATCGAGCAGCGCGTGCATCCGACCATGGTTCCCAAGGAGACCGCGATCGCGCAGGTGATGGGCGTGACCAACGCCGTCACCGTCGATGCCGACGCCATCGCGCCGATCACGCTCGTGGGTCCCGGTGCCGGCGGCCTGGCGACGGCGTCCGCCGTCGTCGCCGATATCGGCGACATCGCGCGCGGCGTGCGCACGACGCCGTTCGGCCGCCCGGCCGCGCGTCTCACCGTCAGCAGGAAGGCGCCGATGCAGCGCCACGAGGGCGGCTACTACATCCGGCTGTTGGCCGTGGACAAGCCCGGGACCGCCGCCACCATCGCCAAACGGCTGGCGCAGCAGCACATTTCGCTCGAGTTGATCGTGCAGCGGCATCGCGACGCGCCGCCGCATGGCGGTGCCGCTCCTGGCCGCTCGGGCGCGCCGGTGCCGGTGATCCTGATCACCTATGCGACCACCGAGGACGCGGTGCGCAAGGCGCTCGCCGCGGTCGGACGCGATCGGGTGATCTCGGGCAAGCCGCAGGTCATTCGGATCGAGAAAAATTGATACCATTTCGCCGGCACGGCATCCCGCCTGGATCGAAGAGGGGCGGCCCGGCCGGGCAGCAAGGCGAGCGCGAGGCGAGGACATGAGCAAAGAAGGTCGCGACGCCGTGCCGTCGATCACCGTCCAGGCGGAGCTGGCGCTGGAGCGCGTCCTCACGCTCGAGCTCGTGCGGGTGACGGAGCGGGCGGCGGTTTCCGCCGCGCGCTGGACCGGCCGCGGCAACGAGAAGGCGGCGGACCAGGCCGCCGTCGACGCCATGCGGCGCGAGCTCAACAACCTCCCCATCAACGGCACGATCGTGATCGGCGAGGGCGAGCGCGACGAGGCGCCCATGCTGTTCATCGGGGAGACGCTCGGCAACAAGCACGGACCCAAGGTCGACATCGCGGTCGATCCGCTCGAGGGCACCACGCTTTGCGCCAAGAACATACCGGGCGCAATCGCCACCATGGCGATCGCGGAAGGCGGCACGCTGCTCAACGCGCCTGACGTCTACATGCAAAAGATCGCCATCGGTCCCGGCTATCCCAAGGGCGTCGTCGATCTCGATGCACCTGCCGAAGAGAACATCAAGGGCCTTGCCAAGGCCAAGGGTGTCGATCCGGCCGAGATCACCGCGCTGATCCTCGACCGGCCGCGCCATGCCGACCTCATCGCCGCCGTGCGCAAGGCCGGCGCGGCGGTGCGGCTCATCACCGATGGCGATATCGCGGGCGTCATTCACACCGCCGATCCCGCCGATACCGGCATCGACATCTATATGGGTACGGGCGGTGCGCCCGAGGGCGTGCTGGCCGCGGCGGCGCTGCGCTGCATCGGCGGCCAGATGCAGTGCCGGCTTCTGCTCGACACCGAGGAAAAGCGGACGCGGGCGGCGAAGATGGGCATCAAGGACCCGCGCAAGAAGTACGAGATCGCCGACCTGGTGAAGGGCGACTGCCTGTTCGCCGCGACCGGCGTCACCGATGGGGCGCTGCTCGATGGCGTCCGGCTGCGCAAGGGCTTGATCGTAACCGAGACTGTCGTCATGCGTTCGGTCACCGGCACAGTCAGATGGATCCGGGCAGAGCACCGGCAGCACGAGAAGTTTCACCTCGATTGATCGCTGCGGCCGCAACGGGTCGCCGCGCCGAGCCTTGAACGCGAACACCACGAGCATCCATGAGCGCCCGCAACGTCCATCTCGTCGGCAGCGTCCCGCTTGCCGATGCCTGCACCGTGTTCGAAACCGTGAGCGCGGCGCTGGGCCCGCGACTTCGCCGGATTCCCGACGGCGAGACCGGCGCGCGCAGCGACTGGATCGTGCACCTGGAAACGATCTTTGCCAGCAACCCGGCGCTGGAAAAATCCGACGAGGTGTTTCGCCTGCATGCCAGTGCGCCCGACCGCACGCGCTACCGGCTCAAGCCCGGCGCCTCGGTGAAGGACGTTGTGTTCGGCAATCTCGGCTATGCCGACGTCGCAGTGCGCTCGTACCGGGATTTCGCCAGGCTCAAGCAGCAGGGCAAGATCCCCGCGCATTGCCGGTTCCAGGTCGATTTCGTTCCGGCTCATTCGGTGATCTGGCTGTTCGTTCAGGACGATCTGCATCAGGCGCTCGACCCGATCTATAACGCCGCTGTGCGGCGCGAGATCGACAAGCTCGCCGGTGCCGTTCCGCACGATCAGCTCGCGATCCAGTTCGACGTCGCCTCCGCGGTATTCGCGCGGCTGCAGAGGAACGAGCGCAGCGCCTACGGACGCAACCGGGACGAAACGCTGGCAACGTTCGCGACGATTCTGACCGAGCTCGCGGAGCACGTGCCGGCCGATATCGAGCTGCTGTTTCACTTCTGCTACGGCGACTCCAATCACCGGCACGTTGTCGAGCCCATCGACAGCGGCGATATGGTCGATATGGCGAATTCTCTTGCACGCACGATCGCGCGACCGATCCAGTTGATCCACATGCCGGTGCCACGCGATCGCGCCGACGACGCCTACTTTGCGCCGCTCGGGCGGCTCAGGTTGAAGCCCGAGACCGAGCTCTGCCTGGGGCTCGTGCACTATACCGACGGGGTGGCGGGCACGCGGGCGCGCCTCGCCACCGCGGAAAAACATGTGAAGAACTTTTCGATCGCGACGGAATGCGGGTTCGGTCGGCGACCGGTCGAGACTATACCGGACCTGTTGCGGATTCACGCCGAAGCGGCGGAATAGACGCACCAACCTTCGCGGACGCCCGAATGGCGGCATCCAACGTCGTGGTCCGGCCGATCGGTGCGGATGAGCGCGCCGACTGGGAGCCACTGTGGAAGGGCTACCAGGCCTTCTACGAGGTCGCCATCCCGGAGGAGACCACCGCGGTGACCTGGGCGCGTCTGCACGATCCGGCGGAGCCCATGAACGTGCTTGGTGCCTACGTGGACGGGCGGCTGCGCGGCATCGTGCACTACCTCTTTCACCGCTCCTGCTGGACGATCGGAAACTACTGTTATCTGCAGGACCTGTTCGTCGCTGAAGATGCACGCAATCTCGGGCTCGGGCGGGCGTTGATCCTGGCGGTGGAGGAGCGGGCGCGCGCCGCGGGCGCGAGCCGGGTCTATTGGCACACCCACGAGACCAATGCGCGGGCGCGGGCCCTCTATGACAAGCTGGCGGATCGCCCCGGGTTCATCGAGTATTACATGTTGTTTTGAAGATGATTCGCGCACGGACTGGATGACCATCGCGCTGACAACACCGGCGAGCCCGACGCGGCGCCTGTTTCTGGGCGTCGAGCGCTCGGCGTGCGGGCGCGCGTGGCGTGATCGGCTCGACGAGCGAGGCTGCGCGCGTGCGCTTGCCATCGCGCAACGCCACGACGACGTTCCCGAGCTGCTGGCGCGCATTCTCGCCGGCCGCGGCGTCGAGGCGGACACGGCGACAAGCTTCCTCGATCCGACGGTGCGCGCGCTGATGCCCGATCCCGCGACCCTCGCCGACATGCAGGCGGCTGTGATGCGGCTTGCGGACGCGGTCATTGCGCGTGAGACGATCGCCGTGTTCGGCGACTATGACGTCGACGGGGCGAGCTCGGCCGCGGTGCTTGGGCGGTTCCTGCGTCATTGCGGGCTTGAGCCCCTCGTCCATATCCCCGATCGCCTGTTCGAAGGGCTATGGGCCGAATGCCGAGGCGATCCGCGCGCTCGCCGCGCAGGGAGCGACTGTCCTCGTGACCGTCGATTGCGGCACCACCAGCCACGCGCCGCTCATGGAAGCGCGCAATCTCGGCCTCGACGTCATCGTGATCGATCATCATCAGGCGGACGAACAGCTGCCGGCGGCGCTCGCCGTGGTCAATCCCAACCGGCTCGACGATGTCTCGGCGCTCGGCCATCTCGCCGCGGTGGGAATCGTGTTCATGACCGTGGTTGCGGTCAATCGTGAGCTCCGCACGCGCGGGTTCTGGACCACGGAGCGGCCGGAGCCCGACCTGCTCGGCTTTCTCGATCTGGTGGCGCTCGGCACGATTGCCGATGTGGTTCCGCTCAAGGGCCTCAACCGCGCATTCGTCGCCAAGGGACTGCTCGCACTGCGTCGGCGCGACAATCCCGGGCTCACCGCGCTGATGGATATCGCGCGCTTGGGCGGGCCGCCCGAGCCCTGGCATCTGGGTTTTCTGCTCGGGCCGCGCATCAACGCCGGCGGTCGTATCGGCCGCGCCACGCTCGGCGTCGACCTGCTCATGCAGGACGACCCGTCGGAATGCGCGCGCATCGCCGCCGAGCTCGACCGTCTCAACCGCGAACGCCAGGCGATCGAGGTTGCGACCGTGGCTCAGGCCGAGGCCGAGGCGATGGCCGCGCTCGGTATCGAGGAGAAGGGCGCCGTCGTCGTGACCGCGGCGGAAGGCTGGCATCCCGGCGTGGTCGGCCTTGTCGCCGCGCGGCTGAAGGAACGGTTCGGCCGGCCGGCATTCGCCGTTGCGCTCGAGCCGGGCGGCATCGGCACCGGCTCCGGTCGCTCGATCGCGGGCGTTGACCTCGGCCGCGCGGTGCGCCAGGCGGTGAGCGACGGCCTCCTTATCAAAGGCGGCGGCCACGCCATGGCGGCCGGCGTGACCCTGCGCAAGGAGGGACTGGGCCCGTTCCGCGCCTATCTCGAAGACGCACTCGCGCCGGCGGTGGAGGCGGCGCGCCGTGAGGATGCATTGCTGGTCGACGGCGCCGTCACGGCCGCTGCCGCGAACGGCGACCTGATGACGATGATCGCGCGCGCGGGTCCATTCGGCGCCGGCAATCCGGAGCCGGTGATTGCGTTGCCGGCTCACACCGTCGTCTATGCGGAAGAGGTCGGGCAGTCGCATATGCGCGCAAGGCTGCGCGCGGGCGATGGCTCGACCATCGACGCCATCGCGTTTCGCGCGGTCGGACAGAAACTCGGGATCGCGCTGGCGCAGAGCCGCGGCCAGTCCGTGCACGCGGCCGGCACCTTGTGTCTCGACCGCTGGAACGGCGTCGAACGCGTGCAGCTGCGGCTCGTGGACGTGGCGCCGGCCGACGCGAGCCTCGGCATCCGCTAGCCACCCTGGTCGAGACGCTCCTGAGTTGCCTCGGCGCCGGCGGCAAGGCTATCTAGCGCGCCAATCTCCAGCAGAAAGAGCGAGGACGATGTCGAAACTCCCGTTATCCGTCGCGGTCGGCAACTACGACCGCGTGCGACCGCTCATGGACGGCGCGGTCCAGATCGACGGCGTCGATCCCGTCTTCATGAACCTGCCGCCAGAGGAGATTTTCTTCCGTGCGTTCCGCGGCCAGGACTTCGACATCTGCGAATTGTCACTGTCGAGCTTCACGGTGAAGACCGCGGAGCGCAACTGCCCCTATGTGGGTGTTCCGGCATTCGTTTCGCGGGCATTCCGTCACAACTCGATCTATGTGCGCCGCGACCGCGTCGCTTCGCCCGCCGATCTCAAGGGCAAGCGCGTCGGGCTGCCGGAATACCAACTCACTGCGTGCGTGTGGGCGCGCATCATTCTCGAGGACGATCACGGGGTGAAACCGTCCGACATGCGTTGGGTGCGCGGCGGGATCGAGCATGCCGGCCGGCCCGAGAAGATCACCATCAAGCTGCCTCCCGGCACGCATATGGAGGATGCGCCGGAGGGCACGACCATCTCCGCCCTGCTGGAGCGTGGCGACATCGACGCATTCATCGCGCCGCGCGTGCCGAGCCTCGCGAGCAAGAACAACCCCGATATCGGCTGGCTCTTCCCAGATCCGGTCGCCGCGGGCCGCGACTACTTCAAGCGCACCGGGATTTTTCCGATCATGCACATCACCGGCATTCGCCGCGAGCTGGTGGAGAGGCATCCGTGGCTGCCGGCGGCCGTGTTCAAGGCGTTCCAGGAGTTGAAAGCGAAGTGCCTCGAAGCGCTCGAGGACACCGCGGCCGCCAAAGTCACGTTGCCGTTCGTGGAAGAGCAGTTGCGCGCGGCGCGTGAATTCATGGGACGCGATTTCTGGTCATACGGCCTCGCCGCCAACCGTAAGGTCCTTGCGACCTTCCTGCGCCACCACCACGCGCAGGGCCTGTCATCGCGCCTCGTGTCGCCGGACGAGCTGTTTCATCCCTCGACCCACGAAAGCTTCGCGATCTGAGCTCGTTCTGTGCGCGTGTCCTGGGCGCAACGCAGCACGAAGCGATGCGCTGCAGACCCGGGACCGTCCGAGTTTCCGGCGGTCCCGGATCAGCGGTGCACCGCTGCGCGAAGATGCTCCGCGCTGCACCGCATCCGGGACACTGGATCTGCGCTATTTCTTCCGCGGCGGGATTTGGATCAGCTCATCGAGCTGCTTCTGCGTCAGTGGCTCGCTGATGAATTTGAGGTTCACCGCCTCCTTCATCAAGACGTCGATGCCCTTGATGGCGTCCGGATCGACCAGGTTTTTCGGGAAATAGTCGTCGCGCACGCGCTTGGCCATGGCTTCCGGCACCTGCACGAACGCGGCGTAGTCTTTGAACACCTGCGGATTGTCGGAGTACATGTAATCGATCGTTTCACGATACGCGTCCATGAAACGGGCGATTGCCTCCTTGCGTTTCTCCAGCGCCTGCGCGTTGGCGACGATCACGCGGATGGTCTGGCCGCGCACGAGCGCGGAATCGCTCGCCTTGGCGACGACGCGGATTTGTCCGGCCTCCTGCTCCTTGAGCCCGAACGGCGGCGAGGCCCAGCCGACATCGACCTGGTCGGTCATGACCGCGGTCAGCGTGGCCGACGGATTGCCGGTCGCGGTCGGCTTGGCGGTGAGCTTGAACTCGTCGATGAAGGCGCGGACGATGCTCTGCGTCGACGACCCTTGCGTGGAGAACGCGACGGTACGGCCGTTGGTGTCCTGCAAGGTTTTGATCGGTGAGGACGCCTTGGCGTACCAGTAGTCCGCGGCGCCGGTTGCCTCCGCGCCGATGATGCGCACCGGCGCGCCCTTGGCGTAGGCGGCCATGGCGCCCTGGGTGCCTACCGCAAAACCCATATCCGCGCTGCCGGCGATGACGGGCTGCAGCGTTTCGCCCGAACCCGACGTGTAGATGATCTCGAGCTCGATGCCGTGCTTCTTGAAGATGCCGGCCTTGTCGCCGAGATGGGCGATGGAGGTATCCCAGTTGCCGCGCTGGCCGACCGTGATCTTGAACAGGTCGGCGGCGGACGCCGGCGCCGCGACTGCGAGCGCCGCCGCAACAGCCGCGGCAAAGGCGAGGCAGCGAGCAGGTTGCATTGGTATCTCCATCTTCTGTCCTCGCCCCTCCAGTCCGCGGTCTTGCCGCTTGCTCATTTCTTCTCGGTGCCACGCAACATGGCGGCGGTGGCGACCGCCGAATAGCCGGGCTCGACGCGCACGTCCACGACCGCCACCTGGCCTTGCTCGACCGCCGCGATCGCCTTCTCGAACGTGGGCACGAGATCGGACGGCTTGGTAACCGGATCGAAGCCGACCGCGCCCTGCGCCCGGCCCAGCCCCGCGCAATCGACGTCGGGGTCGGAGATGCGCTGGCCGATCCAGCGGTTTTCCGGCGGCCGGTTGCGGATGCGCGCGACGCGCTCCTGGTGCAGCTCGTCGTTGAAGAACGAGCGGTTATTGCAGACCACGAAGAGCAGGGGGATGCGGTAATGCACCGCGGTCCAGATCGCGGTGACCCCCATGCAGAAGTCGCCGTCGCCGCAGATCGCGATAGGCAGCCGGCCCGAGCCCTTGAGCGCCAGCGCCGCACCGACCGAGACGCCGGGTCCGCCGCCGATGCCGCCGCCGCCCTCAGAGCCGATGTAGTCGAGCGGATGGTGGAACGGCCAGGTGGCGCCATTCCAGGAGAGCGGAAGGTGCGTGAGCGTCACCGCGCGTTCGCCCACCGCGGCCTTGAGCGAGCGGGCGAGGTCGTCGACCCGCAACGGCCCGCTAGATGGCTCATACGTCGCCGCCTTGGCCTTTGCCGCCGCGGGCTTGTGGGCCTTGGCGCCGCCGAGCGCGGCAAGCAGCAGCGGCACCGCCTCGTCCGGCGTCGTCGGCAACAGCAGATCGACCGGCGGCAGAATCTCGTGGTCCATGCTCCAGCCGTTATGGATGTGGAAGTCCGCGCTCACATTGATGATCTGCGCTTTCGGCGCCTCCGGCCCGAGCGCATTGCGCAAGCCGCCGGCGAGATCGACCCAGTCGAGCGCGAGCACCACATCCGCTGCCTTGAGCGCCTCGATCGCCTCCGGCACCATGGCGTTCGAAGCCGGGGCGCCCGCGTGCAGCGGATGGTCGGTGGGGAAGCCGCAGCCGATCTTGAGGTCGCTGATCACCTTGGCGTTGAGCGCTTCCGCGAGCGCGACGCGGTCGTTCCAGCCGTCCAGGCTGCGCGAGACGCGACCCATCAGAATGACGGGATGCTTCGCTCCCTTGAGGATCGCGGCCGCCTGCTTGATGAGCTCCGCAGATGCCGTGGGATCGGCCTGCGGCATGAAGCGCGCCGCGTCGATCGGTGCCAACGGCTCGGCGAGCTTCGCCTCCTGCATCTCGGCGTCGAGGTTGATGTAGACCGGGCCCTTGGGGGCGGTATTGGCGATCCAGGTGGCGCGGATGAGCGCCTCGCGGGCCGCGGCGGGGGAGGCGGGCTGGTCGTCCCACTTGGTATAGTTGCGCACGATGGCGCCCTGGTCGCGTGCGGTGTGAATCCAGTCGATCCAGGGCCGGCGCTTGGCGGCATCCACCGGGCCGGTCGCGCCCAGCACGATGACCGGCTCGCGATCGCACCACGCGTTGAACATCGCCATCGTGGCGTGGAACAGGCCGACATTGGAATGCACCGCCGCGGCCATCGCCCTGCCGGTCACCTTGGCATAGCCGTGCGCAATGGCGACGGCGCTCTCCTCGTGCAGGCAGAGCAGCATCTGCGGCGTCTCGTTGCCGAGGAAATTCACGATCGAGTCGTGCAGTCCGCGATAGCTCGCACCGGGATTGAGAGCGATGTAGGGGATCTCGAGCGCGCGCAACGTGTCGGCCACCACGTCGCTGCCGAAACCGGGGGCGTTCGTGCCGGTGAGATTGGTCGGGCGCTCGAGGGCGCGCAGCGAAGGGTGGGCCGCGCTCGCAGGTTTTTCGGCGGCGGGCGCCGCCTTGGCTTTTGCAGTCGTCACGGGTGATCCTTGGGTTCTGGGAGAAGCCGCGTGGCCCCCATAGAACCGGATCAGGAGGCCTGACGCAACCGCGCCAGGAGCTTCACCCCGGCATAGCCGTCGGCCGGCTGCATGCCGACTTTGCGCTGGAAGTTGCGCACCGCCCGCATGGTGTCATTGCCCACCCGCCCGTCGGTGCCGCCGGTGTCGAAGCCGAGCTCGGTCAGGCGCTTTTGAATTTCCTGCACCTCGGCCAGTGTCGGCGTGCGTTCGCCGCCCGGGAAGGGCTGCACGAACGGCCCGCCGCCCATGATGCGGTCGCCGAGATGCACGATCGACAACGTGTAGTTCATCGAGGGGTTGTACGAACGCACGGCATAGAAATTCGGGCCCAGCAGGAAGACCGGCCCGCCATTCACCGGCGCCCACAGCTTGGCGGTTGCGTTCGGTTGCGGGAATGCGTTGCCGTCGGCGCGGGTCACGCCGGCCTTCTGCCAGGCTTCGTAGCTGCGCGACGCCCCTTCGCCGCCCTTGCCGGCGCCGCGGACCTCGTAGCCCCAATGCTCACCGGCGCGATACTTGCCGCGCTTGACGAGATACTGCGCGGTGCCGGCCAGCGCGTCCTCGGGCTTGCCGAACGGCGTCACCCGGCCGTCGCGATCGTAATCGAGCCCGACATTGAGCCAGACCTCAGGCATCCATTGCGTGTGGCCCATGGCCCCGGCCCAGGAACCGCGCATCTCCTGGGGCGTGCTCCAGCCGCGATCGATGATGACGAGGGCGTTGAGCAGCTCCTGCTCCCAATAGGCACGACGGCGCGGTTCGCCCCAGGCAAGCGCGGCCAGCGCGGGGATCACCGGGCGCATGTGGTTCTGCTGGACATCGGGATCCCCGAACGCCGATTCGATGCCCCACAATCCGAGCATCACCGAGCGGTCGACCCCGTAGTCCTTCTCGATGCGGGCAAAGAGCGGCGCGTATTCCTTCGCCTTCTCCTTGCCGGTGATGATGCGCCAATCGGAGACGCGACGGTTGAGGTACTGCCAGACCTGCTCGGTGAATTCGGGCTGCGCGCGGTTGAGGTCAAAAACCGTCGTGTCGGGTTTGAGATTGTCCATCACCCGGCTGTAGGTGGCGTCCGAGATGCCCCGTGCGCGTGCCCGTGCGCGGAAGGCCGCGACCCACTGGTCGAACGACGAACTGCTGCTTTGCGCCCGCGCCGCGGTGGTCCATGAAGCCATTGCGCCGGCGAGCAGCGGCAGGCAGGCTCGCCGTGACAACAGCAGCTTTCTGTATTCGCTCATGGCGCCGCATCCCGGTCTCGGGTTTCCTTGGCGGCAGGGGGTTAACAGCCGTTTCTGTCGGCTTTGCGGCCACGGTCGTGGCGCTCTCGGGGACCGCCGGGACCGCCGGCATCGGCTCAGCCGGCGTCGAGCCGGTGGGGACATCGTCCGTGGTGTCCTCCCGGATTTCCTCACCGCGGCCCCGGATCAGCCGCTCGTATGATGCGACCAGGGTCATGTATGGATTCACGAAGACCCAGCCATGGATCGTCGGCACCTGCGCGTCGAAATGCAGGTGATAGGTGGTGGCGCGCTCGCGCCGGAAGAAATTGCCGACCTTGCCGATCACCTCGCCCTCGCGCACGAAGCGGCCGCTGACCATGCCATCGGCGTCGAATTGCCTGGGCTGCATGTGCAGGTAGCGGAAGCGGATGCGCTCGTTGGGAGCATTGACCACGATGTAGAGGGCTTCCTGGCTGGGCGCACGCAGGACCGCCCCGTCGCGCACCGCGACCACGTCGTGCTGGTAGGGTTCGCAGCGGTTCGCGCCCTGGATGCGTTGCTTGCAGGAGGCGGGGCGAATGTCCTGCCCCTGGTGGCCCAGGCCGCCCGGGCATTGGCCGACATAGAAGTTGCGGGTCTCGCAGAAATTGTCTCGCCAGGGGTAGGAGTAGTTCTCCGTGGCCGATTTGTCGTTGATCAAGGGCAGGCCGTTCACCCGGCAGCGATAGGCGCCGACGCCGCCGCGCGTCCCGGCGCCGGACCGCCCCGTCGCCTCGCAGTTTCCCCAGTTCATGAACGACTGCGAGTTGGCGAAGGCGGGCGCATTGGCGATCGGAAAACGGATCCTGGAATAGACGGTGTAATCGGCGACGCCGCCTTTGCGCTTGAAACCGGTGCCCGGGAGGATGTCGCCCGGGCTGTGATAGGTGAAGACGGTGGACTGCTCGCGCGGCCGATCGATCGTCTCGGCGATGATCGCCTCCGGCTCGGTGTGCGGTGCTCCGCCCGCCAGCCGCAGCGCCTTGAGGAAACGCACCGCGACCTTGTCGGCATCGCGGCATGAGATCTTGCGGAAGCGTGAACCGCCATCGAAACATTCGATCGCGACGACGTAGGGCACGCCGTAGCGTACGAAGGTGTACCGCACATAGTTCTCCAGGAACATGCGGTGGATGCCGGGGAATTCGTCGAGGCCATGCACTCGCCACCCGATCAAGCCTCTGGGCTCGTCGAGCTGGTAGACGAGCGCGGAGCCGCCGATATGGATGTAGATCGGATCGGGATAAGCGATCCCCAAGTCGCGCATCTCCTGCGCGCGGGCGACGACGACGGCATCGTAGCCGGCCGGCCCGGGATAGAAGAACGACACCGCACTGAAGCCGAAGAGATAATTTTCGCCCGGCGCGAGCGCCGCCTCGCCGCCTGCGAGCGGTTCATTGCCGGCCGCCGCGCGATCGCGCAGGAAAGCCGAGGTATCGAAGGGCAGCAGCACCGGCACCGCACTCGCCGCGATATTGGCAAAGCGCTGGCCGGTCGCGCGGTTGAGATCCGCAATTGCGTCCGCGGCTGGCTTGGTCCCTACGGTCACCGCAAGCTCCGCGACGACCGCGTCCCAGTCGACGTGGGCGGGAGAAATGCGCGGCGGGGTCATCTCTTGCGCGGCCGCGGCCATGACGCCAGCGGCGAGCGCGAGGCCCGCAATGCCGAATCGGCGCAACATGACGCTCCTACCTCGCCGGAGCGGTCGCCTCGACGTCCGGGCGAGACTCAGTATTGCTGCAAGAGTGATTCCTGCCAAGTAGTTTAACGAAATCGTTCCTCGGTGTTGCAAATAGGTTCGCGCGGCAGGTCAGACAGTCTAACGATCGCCTGCTTCAGTCCTTGGCGCGCTCGACGTAGGAGCCGTCGGCGGTCATGACCACGATCTTGGTGCCGGGGCCGACAAAAGGCGGCACCATGGTGCGCACCCCATTGGAGAGCACCGCCGGCTTGTAGGAGGAGGCAGCGGTCTGGCCCTTCACCGACGGCTCGGTGTCGACGACTTCGAGGATCGCCTTTTGCGGGAGCTCGATCGAGACCGGCACTCCCTCATGAACCGAGAGCGTGACCTTCATTTCCGGCTGCAGATAGGCGGCCTGGTCGCCGATGATGTCGGCCGGCAACGTGACCTGATCGTAATTTTCCATGTTCATGAAATGGAAGCCGTCGCCGTCCTGGTAAAGGTATTGATGCTCGCGATCCTCCACGTAGGCGCGTTCGACCTGCTCGGTCGTCTTGTAGCGCTGGGCGACCTTTACGCCGTCGCTGATCCGGCGCATGTCGACCTGGGTGGTGGGTGTGCCCTTGCCCGGATGGAAACTTTCGGCATTGAGCACGACGTAGAGCTTGCCGTCGAGATCGACGATATTGCCCTTGCGGAGCGAGCTGGCGATGACTTTCACGGTCGGTTTTCCTCGATTGTCGGGCGGGGCGCAGCCGGTGCCGGTCCGGCCCAAATGTCGGGGCGCACCATACTGATCCTGCGACCATTCGCCAGCGATTTCCGCGCTGGCCGGACCGCTGACGTTGGTCCGAAAGGAGCGCCCTGATGCCCGTCTTGGGCCCAGCACGCGGACCGGCGGCCGTTCCTGCTGGCGCGTGCGCGCATTGCCGCCGCGCTCCGGCAGTTCTTCGCGGCACGGGATTTCGTCGAGGTCGAGACCGCGGCGGTGGTCGTATCGCCGGGCAACGAGACCCATCTGCATGCCTTCGCCACCGACCTCGTCACGCCCGCCGGCACCAACGAGCGGCACTATCTGCGAACCTCGCCCGAATTCGCCTGCAAGAAGCTCTTGGCCGCAGGCGAGCGCCGGATCGTGGAGTTCGCCCGCTCGTATCGCAACCGCGAACGCGGACCGCTGCACCACCCCGAGTTCACGCTCGTCGAGTGGTATCGCGCGCACGAGCCTTACGATGTGCTGATGGCGGACTGTGCGGACATTCTCGCGCTCGCGGCCGAGGCCGCGGGGACGAAGCGCTTCACGTTCCGCGGCCGTGCGATCGATCCCTTTGCCGCGCCTGAACGCCTCAGCGTGGCGGACGCGCTGGCGCGCTACGCCGGCATCGATCTCCTCGCGCTGCTGCCGCCGGTGCCGCCTGCGCGCTTTGCCGCGGCAGCGCGGGCCGCCGGCGTTCGCACCGCCGATGACGACACCTGGGGCGACGTATTCAGCCGCGTGCTGGTGGAAAAGGTCGAGCCGCGCCTGGGGATGGAACGCGCCACCATCCTTTACGAGTATCCTGCGGTGCAGTCGCCGCTGGCGCGGCCGACGGCTTCCGATCCGCGGCTCGCCGAGCGGTTCGAGCTCTATGCCTGCGGGGTCGAGCTTGCAAACGGCTTTGGCGAGCTCACCGATGCGGCCGAGCAACGCCAGCGGCTCGAGGAGCAGATGGCCGAGAAGGAGCGCATCTACGGCGAGCGCTATCCGGTCGATGAGGATTTTCTGCGCGCCGTGGCGGCGATGCCGCCGGCGAGTGGAATTGCGCTTGGCTTCGATCGTCTGGTCATGCTGGCGACCGGTGCCGAGCGCATCGAGCAGGTCATCTGGACGCCGATGTCGGCGACCTGAACGATCGAGCAAGGGAAAACACCATGCTGGCGCTCTATCACAACGACATGTCGCTCTGTGCGCAGAAGGTAAGGGTGTGTCTCGCCGAGAAAGGGCTTGAATGGGAAGACCGCCACCTTGTCCTGCGTGCGGGCGAGCACCAGCAGCCCTGGTATCTCGAGCTCAACCGCCGCGCGGTCGTGCCGACGCTCGTCGACGGCGACAAGGTCATTCCTGAATCGAACGTGATCCTGGAATATCTCGACGAGAGCTATCCCGAGCCGGCACTCGCGCCGAAGGACTCCTTCGGCCGGGCGAGGATGCGGCTGTGGACCAAGCAGCTCGATGAGGACGTCCACGACGCCTCGGCCGCGATCCTGAGCTTCGGCATCGCGTTCCGGCATCAATATATCGAGCGCGGCGAGCTCGGGAAAAAGATGCTCGAACAGATCCCCAATGTCTTCAAGCGCGAGCGCCGGCGCGACGTCGTCGCGAACGGCACCGGCTCGAAGCACTTCATCATCGCGGTCGAGCGCATGGTGCTGCTGCTCGACGAGATGGAGGAGGCGCTCGCCGCTCATTCATGGCTCGCCGGCGACGAATACACCCTGGCGGATGTGGCATTCACGCCCTATCTCGCGCGGCTCGAGCACCTCAACATTCTCGGCATGATCGCAGGGCGACATCGGGTCGCAGAGTGGTATCGGCGCTGCAAGGCGCGGCCGAGCTTCCGCGAAGGCATCGTCAAATGGGAGAATGCCGACTACCTTGCGCTGATGCAGCGCCGCGGCGCCGAGGCCTGGCCCCAGGTCGAGCGCATCGCGCAGGCGCTCTGACGTCGCCCACCGCGGCGGATTGAAATCGATGACGAAAGGACATTGCATGCCTCTATTTCGTACCCAGTGCCGCATGCTTGCGGCGGCGGGACTCGTCGCTGCCGGCCTCGCGCAACCAGTCTGTGCGCAGACCTATCCGACGCAGAACATTACGTTCCAGGTTGCGTTCGCGGCCGGCGGCATTGCCGATGTGGTTGCCCGCCTGATCGGACAGAAACTGACCGAGCGCCTCGGGCAGACGGTGGTGGTGGAGAACCGCGGCGGCGCCGGCGGCAATCTCGCCGCAAAAGCAGTCAGCGGCGCGGCGTCCGACGGCTACACCATCCTGGCAACCACCACCGGGCTTGCGGTCAACGAGACCGCAACCAGGAACAAGGGCTTCTCGGTCGATGACTTTCGCACCGTCGCGATCGTGGCGTTCAGCCCGGATGTTCTCGCCATCCATCCGAGCAATCCGGCGAAGGATCTCAAAGAGTTCGTGCAGAACGGCAAGACCAAGAGCTTCACCTATGGCAGCGCCGGCGTCGGCACCGGGCCCCACATCGGCGCGGAATATTTTTTCCGCGAGGTCGCCAAGGTGCAGGCCGTGCACGTGCCGTTCACCGGCGGCGGACCGGCGGTCACCTCCGCCATCGGCAACCATGTGGACGCGATCGTGCTGACCCTGCCGACGGTGGTGCCCCCAATCACGCAGGGCCTCCTGCGTGGCATCGGTCTTGCCAGCGCGACGCGCAATGCGGCCGTGCCGAACGTGCCGACCTACGGCGAGATGGGATTTCCCGATTTCTATTCCGGTTCGTGGGTCGGGTTCTTTGCACCCGCCAAGACGCCAGACGCGGTCGTGGCGAAGCTCAATACCGAGATCAATGCGATCATGAAGGAGCCGGAGGCGCAGCAGAAACTCAAGAGCATCGGCTTTGACGTCGTGATCAAGAGCGAGCCCGAGGCGACTGCGTATTTCAAGAGCGAGGTGACGACCTGGGGCAAGATGACCCGCGCGATCGGCTATTCCACCGAGTGAGCCGGCACCGCCGCGGCTCAACCATTGCATCCCTCCGCACCGTTGCGGAGGGCGCGCTGTGCCGCGCGGCTCAGTGGCTCACGTGCACGTTCAGGATCGCGGTCTTCCCGGCTTGGGTGGCGGCGAGCGCGCTTTGCAGCGCGTCTTTCAACTCGGCGAGCTTCTCAACCCGCTGGCCATGGAAGCCGAAATGGCTCCCTAGCTGCTCATAGTCCGGTCCGTCGATGGTCACGCCGTAGTGCAGGTCTTTGCTGGCCGAGGCGCCATCGGGATAGTGATGGACGTGGCCCTTGCGCATCGCTTCGTATTTCTTGTTGTTGAGGATGACGATGACGATCGGCAGATCGTGGCGCTTGGAGGCGCCGAGCGCCTGGATGATCGGATTGTAGAGAAACGAGCCGTCGCCGACGAGCAGCACCACCGGGCGCTCCGGGGCGGCGAGCTTGATGCCAAGCGCAGTGCCGATCCCCTGGCCCAGGCCACCCGATCCGCGGAAGAAGCTTTGCGGCCTGGTCTGCGGGAGATGCTGGCGCAGCATCGGTGAATGCGTGATCGTCTCATCGACGTAGATGGTGTCGGCGGGCATCACCTCGCCGAGCGCGCCCAGCAGCGAGAGCGGGTCGATGAGGCTTCCGTTGCGCGCCTTCTCGCGCTCGGCGCGCAGGCCCGCGACATAGCTCTCGTGTTCGCGCGTCCAGCGCTGGCGCCGCGCGTCCACGGTCGCAGCGTCGAGCTTCCCCGACTTGAGCGCGACGGTGAGGAGCTTGATCGATTCCGCGACGTCGCCTTCGAGATAATGGTCCGCATGCAGGTTCTGATAGATCATGTGCCCCTTGAGCGGATTCTCATGGATGGCGACGATCTTGCCGCTGGTCGGGCGCCGGCGCGCCGGATACCAGGGTGCCCGCCCGCCGACGAGCAGGACCAGGTCGGCGTCAGGAAGCGCCTTGTAGTTGCCGACGCCCTGATAGAGCGGGTGATCGGTGGGGAAATTGGCGTAGGAGCTCGCCCGGCCGTTGATCACCGGGATCGCCAGCAGGTCGGCAAGCTCTACCAGCGCCGCAAACGCCTTGGGGTCACGCCCGGCGGTCTCCGCCACGATCACCGGGCTCTTGGCGGCGCGCAACAGTTCGGCCACCGCCGCGATATCGTCCTGCCGCGGCTGCAGGGTCGGCGCCGGCGGCACGTCGCGCGCCGCGGTCGGGGGCGTCCAGTCGTGCAGCATATGCTCCAGCGCGACGTTGAGATAAATCGGTCCCTTCGGCACGCGTTGCGCCATCTCGCCGGCGCGGATCACGCTCTCATAGAGCGTGTGCGGGCTGGTGACCGCGCGCGCCCATTTGGCGACCGGCTCGACGAACCGCTCGATGCCGCCGACGGTCAGGCCGCCGTACCACTGCTGCTCGATGTCGAGGTCGGGGTCTTCGCCGAGCGTCTGGGATTCGCCCGACATGACGACCATCGGCACTTCGTTCTGCATGGCGCCGTGCACGCCCATGCTTCCCTGGAGCATGCCGACGCCGGCGTGCAGCAGCACCGCCTGCGGGCGGCCGGTGATGAGCGTGTAGCCGGTCGCCATATTGACGGCGAGCGTCTCGTGCCAGGATTCGACGAAAGTGGGACCGGCCTTGTTCTCGATCTTCTGCCGCGCCAGCGCCTCCCAGATCGGTGACCATTCCGAGCCCGGCGAGGACATGATGTAGTCGATCTTGAGCTTGCGAAATGCCTCGAGGATTGCCTCGCCCCCGTCGAGATAGTTCTTCATCTTGTCCTCGCTCCCTGGAATGAGCGCATACCAACACCGAATTTAGCGGTTCGCAAGCGCAGGCGGGACGGTCGGCCGCCGTGGCACCGGACCAGCCCTGCCGCGGATGTGGATTGACATTTGGCCTCCTGCGCACCATCAGCGGCATACTTTGCCCGGCGCGATTGGACGCACGGGCAAGCAAACGCTGCCGCCAGGATCCTGCGATGAAACCAGTCTCCAAGACCCTGCGCCGCGCCGACGATCTGGTCGCGGCCGGGCTGATCCCGCGCGAACGGCATGCCGAGATCGAAGCGGTCGCCGCGCGCTACGCCGTGGCGCTCACCGCCAACGTCGCTGCGCTCATCGATCCGTCCGATGCGCACGATCCGATCGCACGCCAGTTCATCCCGGATCGCGCGGAGCTCGAGCCTCGGCCCGGGGAGACCGCCGATCCGATCGGCGACGATGCGCACAGCCCGGTCGAGGGCATCGTGCACCGCTATCCCGACCGCGTGCTGCTCAAGCCGGTCCATGTCTGCGCGGTCTATTGCCGCTTTTGCTTCCGTCGCGAGGCGGTCGGCAACGGGCGCGCGCTCTCGCGCGCGGAGCTCGACCTCGCTCTCGACTATATCCGCACCCACCCTGACGTCTGGGAGGTCATCCTCACCGGCGGCGATCCGCTGGTGCTGTCACCGCGGCGGATCAAGGAGATCGTCGCGGCGCTGGGGCGGATCTCACACGTCAAGGTCATCCGCGTGCACAGCCGCGTGCCGGTGGTCGAGCCGGCGCGTGTCACGCCGGCTTTGGTGCGCGCGCTCAGGGCATCCGGCAAGGCGACATATCTCGTGCTGCACGCCAATCACGCGCGCGAACTCACCGCGGCGGCACGCGCAGCCTGTGGGCGCCTGGTCGATGCCGGCATCCCGATGTTGAGCCAGAGCGTGCTGCTGCGTGGCGTCAACGATGACGCGGCCACTCTCGGCGAATTGATGCGGGCCTTGGTGGAGTGCCGGATCAAGCCCTATTACCTCCACCACGGCGATCTCGCGCCCGGCACCGCTCATTGGCGCACCGGTATCGCGGATGGCCAGGCCTTGATGCGCGCGCTGCGCGGCCGGCTCTCCGGTCTCTGCCAGCCGACTTATGTGCTCGACATTCCCGGCGGCTACGGCAAATCGCCGATCGGGCCGGAATATCTTTCCCGGACCGTGGGTGCGAACGGCGCGTGCCGATACGAGGTGGAGGATTTCAACGGCGGGCGCCACGCCTATCCGCCGGCGGGCGCGTCGCCGAAGGTCGAGCCGTGAATGCGAACGGCACGCGCGACAGCTGTTGTCACCACCAGGAGGGCCGGCACAGCGTCACACAGGTGTTGCGACGATAGAGATTGTAGAACACCGCCTCCACACATTGTGCGTTCCAGTTGCCGGCGACGAGCCTGATCCGTTCGCCGGCGACCCAGCTGAAGCATGCCGGCGTGACGCCCGTGAACCGCGCGCCGTTGATGATGAAATTTGCACTGAAAGGGGGCTGCACGACCTCGATCACGTGGCGCGCGGGCGGCAGAGTGTAGCGATATTGGTAGTAACGCTGGCGCGCAATGTCCATGTCGTCCGCCAGCACCGGCTGGCAGATCGACAAGGCCAATGCGAACTCCGGACCACACCCTCAACATTGTATTTGGCCTCCCGCTGCGAGCGGCAGAGGATAGAGGCGATCGGGAAGGCTGCCAAGGAAATCCGCCCGCGTTGCGTGGCGCGGGTCGCATTGATCGACGCGCGTTGCGCATTTGCCGCCCACGGTTGCGCCATGTACCGACATTGTTCGCTGGAGCGTACGCACATGCTTATCCTGTCGATCGTTCTCGAGGCCGCAGTCGCGATCATCGCGGTTTTGGCGGCACGCAGGCGCAAGCCCTATCTCTACGGCCTTGCTTTCACCTTTGGCGCCTATGTCGTCTATGACCTCGCGCGGCTGCTGCATTGGGACGTACAGGAAGGCATTCTGTCCGTGCTGTTCCTGCTCGCGACGGTCAGCGCGCTGTTCGCGGTGTGGGGGCTGTACCGGGAATAAAGTCAGCCGCGAGACCGCTCCGGCCATCGGGTGTGCGCACGCCACTGCCACGATGGCGTGTGCTTGTGTTGCGATCAGCCGTGCTCGATACTCGGCCCGGGACAGACGCCAATTGAGGAGACCACCGATGTCGAAATTTGCCTGGATCGCCGCGTTTGCCGTTTTCGCAGCCACGTCCGCGGCGGCGGAGACCGCAATTCCTGACCTTCGCGGCACCTGGACGGGCACGAGCGAGTTGATCGTGATGGGAGACGGCAACGCGCATCACGCCGGGCCATCGGCGACCGGGCCGCGGCTCAGCGGCATCGCGTTTACGATGACGATCGACAAGCAGGATGGCCGGCGTTTCTCCGGCTCGTTCAAGTCGGCGCTCGGCAACGACCCCATCATCGCCGTCGTGGCGCGCAACAATACGATCCTCATGGTCGATGATGACGGCTATACGGTCGGGACGCTGATGGCGCCGAACCGCATGGAGCTCTGCTACATGCGCCAGTCATCGGCCGCGCGGGTGGCTTCCTGCACCGAGATGACCAAGCAGCCGTAAAACGGGGTTGCACTGGCGCGCCCCGTGTTTCCGCCGTGCCAAGCCTGCAGGATAAGGGTGCCTGCGGTCACCGCGACAGGCCGACGCCTCACTTCGCGGAACGGCCGTGGCACCTTCTGAATGACGGTTCGAGGAAGATTATCTGTTTGCGCCAGGTGCCACGGTCGTTTGCACCGGCGGATCCCAAACCAGCCCGTTAAATCCTCGCGGGGCTCCAGGGACGGACTGCTGGGCTTGAGCGGTCACGGGTGCAACGAGCATGCCGAGGACAAAGTTCAGGACAACAAGACGCTTCATTGTACAGCCCCATTCGATGGAGATGAGATTTCGCAAGACGGCTTACCTCGACGGAGACTTCGGACGGCATCGGCTTGCCGCCAAGCCCTCCGGTTCAGGCCGCCGCAACGCTGCGCGCCGGCGGAGCCATGAACTCCGGACCGACCGGGTCGCTGATCGTTGTGCTCAGGATGCGGTCGATTTCCGCCTTGGCGGAGGCATCGAGCGACCACCCGCTGACCTCGTCGACCGGCTGCAGCTGGCTGGGATGACGAGCACCCCACAGGGCCGCGGTGACGCCTTCGTCAAGTACCCAGCGGACCGCCAGATGGATGACCCGCTTGCCGAAGCGTCGCTGTGCGAAGCGATCTAGCTCCTCCACGGCAGCAAGATATTGCGCGAAGCGGGGCTGCCGGAATTTCGGATCCGTGCGCCGCAGGTCGTCACCTTCGAACTTGCTGTCCGCGCGCATCCGGCCGGAGAGGAGACCGCGACATAGCGCGCCATAGCCGAAGGTCGCGATGTTGTGCTTGCGGCAATAGGGCAGGATATCGCTCTCGATGCCTCGCTCGAACAGGTTATAGGGCGGCTGGACCACGTGCAGTGGCGCAACGCGGCGGAACCGCTCCATTTGCGCGACCGAGAAGTTGCTAACGCCGATAGCGCGGATCTTGCCTTGCTCGAACAATGTGTGCATGGCCTCGGCGGTTTCCTCGATCGTCACCAGAGGATCAGGCCAGTGCACCTGGTAGATGTCGATCTGGTCGGTTCGAAGCCGACGCATGGAGGCCTCAACCTCTTCCCGGATTCGCGCACGGCTGGCATTGCGAAAAACCCGTCCGCCTTCCCATTCAAGTCCGACCTTGGTAGCGATGACGACGCGCGAGCGCAGATTGCCTTCGGCGAGTGCCTTGCCCACGATTTCTTCCGAACGTCCGAACCCATATGCCGGCGCGGTATCGATAACATTGATGCCGCGCTCGACCGCCGCGCGGATCGTGGCAATCGATTCAGCTTCATCCGTGCCCCCCCACATCCAGCCGCCGATCGCCCAGGTGCCGATGGCAACCCGCGATACTTCAATGGATGTGCCGCGAATGAGCGCATGCTCCATTCCGGACTTGAGAACCTCAACCTGACGAGCCATGTGCTTGCACCTGCTACTACGCGCCGACGGCTTCAGCGCTTCGAGATACGGGTGACGTTCTGACGATTGTCATGGCCGGGCACGCCGGTGGCCATCTCGGTATCGTGAACGTCGGCGCCTCGCCGCCTCAAGGCGGCCGCCCTCATCCGGGGCTGGGACGACGCAACACCTCAGGGGATCGCCCGGTCGATCCTACCGCGCTTGCCGAATTCGAGTGCAGCAAGTTGGGCGACCAGATCTTCCAGTTCCCTCGTCAGGGGCTTCGCCAGGATCGGCAAATAGCCATCGTGCAGTTGACGACCAATAGCGGTCAGTGAAGCGTGCATGCATTTCCTCATGACGTTCTTCCTTATCGTAATTCCCGGACAGCTCTCGTGCAGAAGGCTGTCAGTTCCGAGTATCAGCATAGTCCCAGGCATGGACGAATCCATTCTACGGTGGTTGGGCCACGCGCCCCATTTGGATGAGAACCGCATACCTAGGTTTAGGAGTGCGGGTTGCGGATGCGTGCGATGTGGCGGATCGCGAGGGGGCCGCCGAGGCGTCACAAGCCGGATACGGAGGGAAACCGCGAGACCAGAAGCCGGAACTCACTTGCCGGATCGACCCCTATGACTCTTCATCACCGCATCGAGGTACTCAATCAATGTCCGCGCGTTGAACGGCTTACTCAGGACGCAGGCTGCTCCGGATTTCAGTGCTTGCGCCCGGACTCTCTCTTCGGGGAAAGCCGTGATGAAAATCATCGGCAACTTGCGCCCTTGCGTTTGCAGAAGATTTTGCAGCTCGATGCCGCTCATGCCCGGCATCTGAATGTCCGCGATCACGCAGGAGGTATGATCCAGCTGGGGGGATCGCAAAAATTCGCCTGCCGACGCAAATGTAGCGGCAATGTATCCAAGCGAGCACACGAGCCTGTAAGTCGCGGCGCGAACTGATGCATCATCATCAATGATCGAAATCATGCGTCTTGACCAAAACATTGTTGCGGAATGGACGGCCCGGAGGCCGCTTGGCCGCGCTCGTGGGAACCTATCGAAGCCCATGCGGCGACAGGCCGGACTCGTTGGCGTAGGACACGCCGCTAGCAGCCGCGGCAGATTTTGTTCTCGACTTTCTCGTTGTCCTTTAGCGATGGCGTTTAGCTCAGGCTCCATTTGCTTCTCGTCTTGCGCCACGCCGGGAGGCAGGTCCGCATCGCCGGGTTGGACTCTGACGCGCGGGCCCCCTGAATTCCTTCCTGGTCCGTGCCCTGAGCATCAAAGGCCGCGTCGCGATCCTGCAGGCCGTAAGCCGCGTCGAGAGCATTGCCAGCGAAGATGCCCTCGGTGCCGACGAGCATTGCCACTGCTATCGAGGTCATCAGGATTTGTGGCGTAAGCGCCTCCACGAGACATCTCCATTGTTGAACGTTTGCGGCATGTAAGAGCTGCGGACCGAAATGCTTGATTGGCCTTGCAGCAGATTGATGGGAATTGCTGATATTGCCGCCAGCGCGATCAGCCTGAAGGCATATTGGTCTGCCAACTCGGTCGTTGGGCGAAATCGAGATCTCAATGGTGCTTGAAAAAATATTTGCTTGCGATCTATGAGAGCGGGACGGCCTGCGGAGGCAGTCTTCAACACGGGCATGCAGACGAGGGGCGCCGCGCCGGCGATACGCGCGCAGTCGCCTCCGGTCGTGGCGGCTTTGTGCGCAATCCTACTACTCTCTTGGGGTCACCAGCCCCTCAGATGCCTGCCTTTGAAAACCGCATTCCGGCCCGCTTTCAGCAGGCGCCGCTGGTGAGTGGGCCGATGTCACAGCCCGCGTTCCGGGACCTAACTGGAATAGGGCAATAACCCGCCCTGTTCGGTCCGCTCATGGCCCAGTGAGTTCACACCGCATGATTCGACCTGCGAACCCGGACCCAGGGCCAAGCGGAGACCCCACGCCAAGCCGGGTGGGACATGCTTGTTCCGCCCATTTGCGCATAGGCGAAGCCGGAGACCAGGAGCACCGCTGCCGTGTAGCCGCCGCAAATCGTGTCATGGCCACGCCCTTAAGCTGCATCCGCACCAGAGCTAATCAAGCTGGAGCAGCAGTACTTGACCGTCCTTGCTTCGCGTTTGGCGCAATTGCCGTTATCACAAGCTGTCGCTGGCGAGTGCAATGACGCCTCGCGGGGAAGCCGGCGACGTTCCTCGCGAGAGGTAACCTAGGGAGAGCGCTGATGCGCAATGGCAACGTGGCTCTTCGGCTCATCAGCGTTTTGTCCGTTGCCGGATTCATCGCTCTAGCCGCCAGTCTTTACGAGGTCGACCGACGCGAGAAAAGCAGTTTAGCCACCGCTGAGCGCACCCTCGCCGACATCGAGCAGCGAATCCAAATCCTCACCAATCAGTTTCATATCCTGAACAACCAGCTCACGGCGCAGGTGCTGTCGACCGAGCGACAGGTCCAGGCGCTCAGTCACGAGGTTCAAGCCCTCAGAGATCAACACGAGTCGCGGTTGAAGGAGCTCGAGGAGGGTTTGCGCATTCGCCGTGTACAGCCAGCACCGGCGCCACGGTAACGATTGATCATGCCTACGTCTTCGTCGGGTTTGCGACCGTGCGCGAGCTTCGCACACCCGAGCCAGAGGTTGAAGTACCTTCCACTTGCGCATCTGCCGCGCGCATCAGATCAACGTGCGGGCTGTTGTTTGGTTTCCTTCAGACGAGAACGGCGGACCGTGGCCTGGCCGGCACGCCAGCCGATTGCGCCAGCTCGCTTCGAAATCTCCCTCCGCGGCTAGCGGACGCGGAGAGTGCTGCGAGTAGCAGCGCCGTGACGAAAATGTTGGCAACGTGGTGCCGGAACGTTGCAGGCGTCATTGACCATCCTCCCATATTATTTATCGCGCGCGGTTCATCATGTTCAGACGTTGGTATGATGGCACGATTTCCCACGTTACGCATCCTCGGCCGGCTCGACACCGCTCGCCATGCTGCCGACATGCTGGCGACTAGTTGACGGGCTCTCCGACCGCGCTGGGATGACAGGTCAATGGTACGCTCCTGCGATCTGCGGTAATAATGTGCGGTGACCCGCTGGGAGCCAGAGTTGGAATCCCAAGAAGTCATTGCGATAAATCAATCGTGACCTCTAGGCCCCTCAGTTTATACCTCGAGCGGAAATGACGGTGCTTTTGTGAAATGGCATCTGCCTTTCGTTGTGGGGTTAAGCGTGTGCTTCTACGCGCTGAATACCGCTGTCCACGGTCAAAAGATTAACGCTGAAGGTAAGGTGGCCATCGGAGGCAACTCTGGTAGGTCGACCACCTCCGCCATCTCTCAGGAGAAAGTGGAGGAGCTCGTTCGCGATGCCAGACGCTCGCAGGAGAACTTGACCACTCAACTGCTAGAGAACGTCGCTCTACTTGGGGGAAAATTGAACCTCAATGACCGCCAAGTACTTGCCGCACTGGATATTCTTGCCGACGCCGACATTCCGGCGGAACTCCTCGTCGTCAAGCTTGTGGAGATCGCAGAGAGCTTTAAAGTCCTGCGGAGAACGCTATCGGCGCTGCCCAGCAACGCCGAAGTCCGGGAGGCCATAGACGCAGGTGAATTGGCCAAAGCGGATGCACTGATCGCGGATGTCGAAACGAAACAGGGGCATATTCTCGACCGAGCTGGTGCCATTGCCAAACGCGGTGAAATTGCCCTGGCCCGACTGCGTTACGTTGAAGCCGCTGCTCACTTTGCCCAGGCAGCCAGCGTCTTTCCCCACGGGAGCACTTACGAGGACAAGCAACTCGTCTATCTCACGAGACAGGCAACTGCCCTCTACCAACAGGGGGAAGAGTTTGGCGACAATGGAGCCCTTCGCTGGGCGATCGAGCTATACAAGGGCATACTCGATCTTGGTTCGCGGGAGCGCGTGCCGCTCCAATGGGCCGCGATCCAGAACAATTTGGGCAACGCGCTTAGAATCCTGGGAGGACGCGAGAGCGGGCCGGCGAGCCTTGAGGAGGCCGTCGCCGCATATCGCGAGGCGCTGAAGGAATTAGATCGCGAGCGCGTACCGCTCGATTGGGCCATCACGCAGACCAATCTGGGCAGTGCCCTTCTGGCCCTCGCCGGGCGCGAGAGTGGAACTGCGAAGCTGGAAGAGGCCGTCGCCGCTTATCGCGCGGCGTTGAAGGAACAGACCCGCGAGCGCGTGCCGCTGGACTGGGCAATGACCCAGAACAACCTCGGCATCGCATTGCGTGTCCTCGGCGAAGGCGAGAGCGGAACGGCGAAGCTTGAAGAGGCCGTCGCCGCATATCGCGAGGCGCTGAAGGAGCTAAATCGCGAGCGCGCACCGTTTGATTGGGCCACGACCCAGAACAATCTGGGTAGTGCTCTTCTGGTCGTTGGGGAGCGCGCCAGCGAGATGGCGAAATTTGCAGAGGCGGTCACCGCCTATCGAGAAGCGCTAAATGAGTTGACCCGCGAGCGCGTGCCGCTCGAATGGGCCACCATTCAGAACAATTTAGGTGTTGCGCTGAGAACCCTTGGAGATCAGGAGAGCGAAACCGCGAAACTCGAAGAGTCCGTCGTGGCTTATCGCGAGGCCCTGAAGGAGTGGACCCGCGCTCGCGTGCCGCTCCAATGGGCCGCGACCCGGAACAATCTGGGTAATGCGCTTAGGGTTCTCGGGGAGCGCACGAACGGGGCGGCGGAGCTTGAACAAGCCATCGCAGCCTATCGCGACGCACTGAAGGAGCTAACCCGCGAGCGGGTGCCGCTCGAGTGGGCCACGACGCAAATTAACCTGGGGAGTGCCCTTCTGGTCCTCGGGCAAGGTGAGACCGGGACGGCAACCCTTGAAGAGGCCGTTGCCGCCTATCGCGAAGCGCTGAGGGAGCTGACTTATGAGCGTGTGCCGTCCCTATGGGCAATTGCTGTTGGCAACGAAGGGGTCGCGCTGATGCACCTCGCCCGGCGACGCGCGGATGTAGCCATGGCTGAGGACGCCCTCAACCTAATCAGCACTGCGTTTGAAACAATGCGGGACGGCGCCGAGCCCTCAGCGGCAGCGTACTATGAACAACAGTTGGTAAGTGCTCGCGCGGCAGTTGTGCGACTGCGTGGACGTTGATGGCGCGGTCAATTGGGGAGATTTGTGGGACCCTCTCCGGTGCGGTTCCGTGAGATTTAGGGACGGCATCATCGCACCGTGAGAGCGACAAAGCCTAGAACGCTGATCATAACCAGCATCACAGGCCAGAACACCAAGCCGGACGCATCAGGGTCCCGTTCAAACATGGTTTTTCCTTTCGCTATAGGCGGCCCCCGACCCTTGGAACGTTTGCGCCGGGGCCTGACCACGGCGAGCGGACGCAACTCCGTGGCTCCAGCTGACCTATTTTGATGGCGCGCGGGTCTCCACCCCGCGGCCGCATGGCTGTCCGTCAGACCCCCTTTGGCGAGGCGCGATTGATCATGCGAAAACGGCGCGCTCGGCCGAATACGTGGAGAACAGTCAAAAGTTCGCGAACTCCCACTCAGTCGCCCGAGGCCATTCCGACGGTGGGGATCAGTTGCGATCTCCTTCAGCCCCAACTTTGCGCCGCTCCGAACGCGAAGCGCGAACCGCACCCCAGCTCGTAAAGCGCTCAAAGTGTTTAGATGGAACTTTGGGAAGCTATTTTTTGAACTCGTGCTTTTCCGGATTGAATTTCAATCAGAGTGACGGTTCGATGACGAGATCGCGTTCGGGCGCGGTCGAAAGTCCATCTGCGCTCCCTATAGCGCATGACCGAGAACGAGCAGAAGCCTCAACTCGCTAGCACGTGTCACGCCGAAACTGCTGTTCTCCTATGGTAGGAGACAGCGGTATGGGGGCGATGCATGGGTGCAACGGCTGATCGCTATGACGATCAAGGCCACCGGTCGCGGGTCGTTTTGCTCGGCCAGGTATCGCAAGCAGCGACGGCGCTGTCGAACACACTAGGCCCGCCCAGTCAGTTCAGCGCCAATACCAACGCAGACACCCCAAACAGGTCGACTAGATCGATTGCCGCGGAAAGTTTCATTCCGCTGTCGATCATGCGTGACCAGTCATTCGATCCTAAAGCGTCGGATGTTCAATCGCGTTCCGGCAGAAGATCAAAACTCGCAATAATGTGTGGCCTTCTGTCGGTCACCGTGCTGGCTGGGACCACCAAAGACATCGGTCAGTTCCAACGCGCCGACATCGATCAAAAAGGGGAGATCGATCGGACGATCTCGCTTGACGCACCCTTAGGTTCGCCCCTTCAATCCATATCGGCAACACAAATTGATCTGTCGATGCCCCGGTTGACCGTTCACCCCTCAACCGGGGTCGCGGGGGAGCCCGTACCCCTCGGCGTGGTGGTAGAGGGGCAGCCCGATGGCGCTGTCGTCCATCTTGTGGGCTTGGCGGCCGGGATGGAATTGTCATCCGGGCGGGCGCTCGGCCGTGACATTTGGGAGATCCGCGCAACCGATCTTGGCTACGCCTGGATCGGTCCACCCGTGGATTTTGTCGGCTCGGTCGATCTCATTGCCGAGCTTCACCTGCGCGATGAGGTCGTTGATCGGCAATTGATACGCCTTGAATGGTTGGCGCTCACTGCCGCACGCAACCATCTCGACCAGATAGAAATCCGGGAGGAGCCGCCCTTAGCCTCGCAAGTCGATCAGACAACTACCGTCCTGACACCTGCCGACCTGCCGACCATTGCTAAGGCGCAGGTCGACTTGCCCGAGGATGCCGCGGAAGTCCGATTAGAAACTTCCTCGGTACCAGGGCAATTCGATGAAACAGAACTTTTGAGATCGCCTTCAGTTTCAGAACCAAAGGAATTGCGGCCACTGATGCAGCAGGAGATTGCTGCGCCGTCCGTCCTACCGATCTTGACACACCTGCGAGGGGGTCAAGAACAAATCACGGCAGCGCCGAAGTTCTCTCTCGCGCAGAATAAACTCAATCAAGAGGAGATCGACTTTCATCTCACGCGCGGAAAGGAATTGATGGCCAACGGCGATCTTGTCGCCGCACGGATTGTGTTGCGGCGAGCCGCCGATGCGAACGATGCCGAGTCGGCCTTGGCACTGGCAGCAACGTACGATCCTTTGGTCTTACGGGAACTCAAGGCTCCTGCCCTGATGGCCGACATCGCGATGGCACGCGCGTTGTACGACAAGGCAAAGGAGTTGGGCTCGACCGTGGCGCTGCGACGGCTGCAGTTGTTGTCCAGTGAGCTCCGATGATGCGCTGGCCATCATATAAACATTTACACATGCACCTAATTTCCTGGCGCGCCCTGTTCATCGCGGTCATCGCGTTGGCCGCTGTGGTCCGAACGGGTTCCACGCACGCGCAAATCATACCAAAATCGCTCCAAGAGAGTGGGAGTGATGCCGCCATTAAACAGCGCAAGAATGCCTGGACTGTTGGCATCGCCGGCGGTCTCATCGACGGGACCTACATGCGCTTTGCGGACGAGCTTGGCAAAGTGCTGGACGATGGCGACAATCTACGCATTCTACCGATGGTTTCGTATGGTGCCGCATCCAATTTGGATGATCTGCTCTATCTGCGTGGTGTCGATATCGCGGTCACGCAATCCGACGTATTCGAATATTTTCGGACTGAGCGCAAAACACCAAATCTACAAAACAGAATTCACTACATTCTACGCCTTCCCATTGCGGAACTTCATGTTCTGGCAAAGCGAGATGTCCGTTCTCTTGAGGATCTACGCGGCAAGAAAGTGAACTTTGGACCGGCAGGGAGCGGATCGAGTCTCACAGGGACGATCGTCTTCCAGCGACTTGGAATACAAGTCGAGCAAGTCTTGATCGACCAGCAGAGCGCACTCCAGAAGCTGCAATCTGGCGAGGTCGCAGCGCTGGTACGCGTTGTAGGAAAACCGGTAGATTTCTTCGCCCGGATTCCCTCGAGTTCAGATCTTCACCTCGTTCCAGTCCCGTTCACGAAGGCGTTTTCAGATTATTACACTTTGGGGGAGTTCGAGACGAAAGACTACTCATCATTGATAACCGCTGGACAGAAGGTCGATACAATCGCGGTCCCTGCGGTCCTCGCGGTCTTCAACTGGCCTAGGGGCAGCGACAGATATCGGAGGATAGAGCGTTTCGCCGAACGCCTTTTCACTTTATGGGACCAGTTTTTGGTTGCGCCTCGACATCCTAAGTGGCGCGAAATCAATGTTGGAGCCACCGTTCCGGGTTGGACTCGACACACTATCGCAGAGCAGATGCTCGAACGTTTTCGGGGCCCGTCGGCATTGGCCCCAGATATAAGTCGCGATTTTCAAACATTTCTGAGTCGTATCGGAACAGGCGCCCCGCAAACCCAGGCCGACCGGGAAACGCTATTCCGTCAGTTTCTAGAGTGGCGCGAGCAGCAGGGTGGTCGAAAGAGATGATGCCATAGCGACAGCGATATTTCGCGCTGTACATTCACCGACGGACCCATCTCCAAGTCGCATACGCGAGCGGAGCTGTGGTCGACGAATTTTTTCGGACCGCAGACCAAACGTGATGATAAAGGAGTTGACAAGAGATGCGAACCTTAGTGAAAGCGCGATGTCTGCCGGCGTATGTCATCCTTGGCCTGAGCTTGACGACGATCATTGCACACGGGCAGAGCTATCCAACACGATCGATATCAGTGGTAGTCCCATTCCCGGCCGGTGGTCCGAGCGATGTCGTCGCACGTATCGTGACGGAGCATATGGGCCGGACGCTTGGCCAACAAATGGTCATAGAGAATGTTGGCGGCGCGGGCGGCACATTGGGTAGCGCTCGGGTGGCCGCCGCGCAGAAGGACGGCTACACGTTGCTGGCCGGAAGTATGGGATCACACGTTGCCGCGCCGGTACTTACGCCAAACGTCAAATACAACTCGGAGCGTGACTTTGAACCGATTGGGCTCACTGCGCACGCGCCTGCTGTGATTGTGGCACGGAAGGACTTTCCCGCAACAAATCTGGCTGAGTTCGTGGCCTACATCAAACAGAACGGCGACAAGGTGAAACAGGCGCATGGCGGCATCGGCGCATCCTCCCATATGGCCTGCCTAATGTTCAACCGAGCGTTGGACGTCCGACCCGCGTCCGTGGCTTATCGCGGCACTGCTCCTGCGATGAATGATTTGATCGGTGGGCATGTTGATTTTCTGTGCGAGCAATCAGTAAGCGTAGCGGAGCAGATCAGAGCAGGTGCCGTAAAAGCCTTTGTCATTTCGGCCAACCAACGCTTAGCCGCACTACCGGATATTCCGTCCGCCAAAGAGAGCGGAATTAACTATCAGATGAGTATTTGGGCTGGTATTTTTGCGCCTAAGGGCACGCCTAAAGAGATCGTCGCGAGGTTGGCGACCGCGTTGGACAAGGCACTGGACGACCCGATGGTGAAGAAGCGGATTTCTGATTTGGGCGGATCGATTCCTGCTAAGCAGGAGAGAACGCCGGCAAGTTTCTCCCGTCTGGTGAAGGTCGAAATTGCGCACTGGACTCCTATCCTCAAGGGTACATCGCTCGTAACACAGTGAGGTTCCGGCAACGTCCATCGTTAGCGTCACGGCCTCAATGCCGACACGATCCCCAAGATGCACCTCGCCTTTCATCGTGGCGGTCGCGCCGCGATCAAAAAGGTATGAAGCAACCCTTTGCGGCATTCCTGAAATTGTTGCTCTTGCTCGTTCCTCGCGAGATGAAAGTGGAGCATTCGGGGTACCGACCTATGAGCAGAGCGAGCCGACAACCCGCAGCGGCTGCCGGCCGGCGTTTAAACCTGACCTCGACGAGGAACGAGCGAACCTTACATGACGATCGATAATTTCCGCGCCGCCATGGCGAAGCTGATCAGTGACGCGCTGCTCACATACAAGCTGCCGGCGGTCGATCTGTTGAGCGTCTAGGAGGGTGAGGCTGCCTTGCTGCAATGCGAGATCGAGACGGTCCTCGTTCCAAACGACCACGATGAGGCCATGGTCCGCGAGCAAGCCATCGCGCGGGCGCAGGAGCTCGCGAGGCGGTTCGCCGAGCTCTGCAGGAGCCTACCGCCGCCGCCTGCAATGCCTTCCGGTTAGTCCCTCCTGCACCACGAGCGGCTTGCGCGCTGCTCATCGTCTCGGATTGGACTCTTCGACTGCCGCGGCGTCGGCTTGCTACGTGTGGTGATCTGAAATGCGAACCCCGCCGGAGGGGGGCGCCGCCGGCGGGGTTCAGAACCTCGGTGCGGGATGTCGGGGGACGGATAGCCGAGGCTCCAATTACAACAGAGTAATGCTGCGCACCCCGCCACCAGGATCGAGGCGACTGAACCTGGGGCGGGGCTTGACCCCCAATCCCACTTGGCCGCCAGCGGAGTTGGTCGGTAAGGCGCACCTTAGTTGTATCGCCTGATGCTCGGCAAACGACAAAAACTGGATTCCAAAATTCGACACTAGCAAGTTTGCCGCGCCCACTGCACACCTTCGAAGCAGCGGTTTTGCGGAACCAGCTTGCTGCGCGTTCGGAAACCGTTAGGGCTCCCGGCTGATTCGACCACAGCCGGGCCCGCCCAAGTTGAATTGATTTTGGATGACGTCATCGCAGCCGCCGACACAATGGCGCGAAACGTGCTCGAAATCTGATGCGGCAGGGATCGAGGTAATGTCACGGGCAAGAACTAACTCCGGACGCGCAATGTCCGGCAGATTAACTGAGTTCCGCAGGCTCGACGCAATCGAGAGAGCTGCTATCAAGGCAGCAGTCTTTAGGTGTCGTACGCTTGCGGATCGAATCGAAAGCGAACTTTTGAAAAAGCGGGCCGAGGATTTTCAAAATCTAACAGCTCTTGCAGACTTTCAGGCATCACTTGAAAGTGCCGCCAAGGTTCTCGAACGGACCGCCGGTAGCTTGCGGCGGATTGCTTTGGACTAATCCCGCTCCCGCACCGCCAGCCGCTTGCGCCGCTCATCGCTCAGATTGACTCGGTGGCGCGGGCACTTCTGCCGGGTCCCAATTTGGCCAGATACCCGATTGGCCGGTCGGATCACACCAAATGCTCAGCGAACTTGTAAAGCTCGCGGTTGCCAGCACAGCCATGACGGTCTTTATTTGGGTACTCTCCGCCCTGGGCCGCATGTCGGGTACCTGATCAGATTTGCTGCCTGCTAATCGAGCCCTCACTCACAGATTTCCTGACTCCAGCCTTCTCGGATGCACGAATTGTAGGGGTTGAAATACATCAACATCCAGACAGCGATGGCGATCACTACGCCAAGTAAGAGTACGAGTTTGATTATTCTAATGCGCAGGCAGCCAGACTATTCCCGTTCCCAGAACCGAATGACGGGCGACATAGGTCAAGTGGCTTGGCGTTTCCGTACGCGCGGTGACTTTGGCCGGGAGAGACCGACCAAGGTCGCGTGTACCGCATGAAGCGCGAGCCCCTTACTGGCCACCGGGGCTCGGGACTTGAGACCGAAGGGGATGTGGATTCGACCAACCAGCCCGACGATCATGGGTTGCCGGCTCGCGAGCGTCCCATTCTATTTGCGGATGACGCCATGCTATTTCTACCAGTACGCGTTGCCAACGCACGACCCTCACGCGCCAACCGCTCCAGTTCGGCCTGCTCCTCGGCGATCTGCCTATGGAGATACCGGCGCTCAAGATCGGTCAGTGTAGTCGCGAGCAGCCGGCCATAGCGTTGAATATTACGCCGATGGGTCCGCATTCTGGCAGTCCGATAGTCGACCTTCATCTACTTTCCCCAGATGGGCTAAACCACAGCACCGGTCAGCGCCAAGAAAAAACCCCGCCCGGGGTAGTGGGTGGCGGGGTTTCGCGACGGGCGGCTCTCCGGGCAGGTTTTGGGCTGAGCCGAGCGTCGATGTCAATCTGACACGCCGAACAGAAAAACGATGTGTGCCCCGTTACCAGAGATGGTTAACGCGCGAATTTTCGAATCGATGTTGCCCTTCAGCCACACCGAAGACGGTCTCTACCGAGATCCCGGGCGTCCCATTCACGTTGATGAAGCCGGAAGGGGCGGGTACGCGACAACATACCGGCCAAGATGGGTGCTCAAGCGCAGCTGCGCGAGTCACTGACAGGCGAACCCCGCCTAGCTAGGGGAGCAGACGGGGTTCTGAACCTCGGCACGGGGGGGTGTTGGGGGTGTAGCCGAGGCCCGCCACAACCATATGCTTTTCGCTCGACCAATGTAAGAGGGGCGGCCCCATGGACCGCCCCCGGGCCTGCGCACCCCCATGGGCCCCCTAGGGCAACCAGCCTCAAACAGAATTGGCGATAGGGCGCAAAAGCAAAGTCCCGCCTTGAGGGTGCGGGCGCTGCCGATCGCCACATGCTGAAGGAAGCGCGGCAGCGTTCCCAGGGCTAGTCTCCGAAGCCGAGTGGATCGGCTGTTGGTGAAACTTAAGTTCACCGGCTGACTGCTTGTGGCTCTGCGCCAAGTAATCACCAGCAAGCTTCATCAGCGCCTCGGATAGGGAGGGAACACATGCAATGGCGAGTTGTGCGTATCGCTGCGCTAGTTCAATGCAGTCATCTGAACCGATCATTCGGTGCCCCATCCAATCGTGCATTCCCAGTAAACTCGACAACAAAGTCGCAAATTCCCCTGGCTCCTAAAGAGCGAGCGAAAAAAGAAAGCCCGCCCGGCGAGCAGGGCTAGAGGGGTCACCTTAGGGACCCTGCACCTATTGTCGTGCTGGATGACGACGCCGCGATGTGCGTGGGACAATCCACAGCAAAGGACGGCATCGGGAGAACGGCGGGCCTCCCGTGGAAGCCTGGAAGGAGGCCCGCCGCCCCGCTGGTAGTTAACGGGCTGGCTGCCCCGCGCAAACGCAGGCAATGTGGCAAAGGCGGCGAAAGTCAGTCCTATCCACGCTTGCCCACAGTGTAGCCCGCGCAGCAAAAAGCAGAACCCCGCCTTGAGGTGCGGGGCTCTGCCGATCGACCACATGCATCGTCAGTACCAGGGGAGGGTACGCGCCATTAATGCATTACGGTCGGGAGTGTTCGGCGGCGTCCAAAAAATAACTCTCCGTTTGGGGGGTGCATCGCCCAGCCCCGCGCCTAGAGTAGGTGTGGCGCCACGGTGTTTCCACCGGCGGTGCTCCCAAACTGTTAGGGGCCGCCCACTCTGTCTCCTCCTCGGGCGGCCTTTTTTCTATGACCCTCCCTCGGCTATGTCGGGACACTAACACTATGAGCGACATTGCCTTTGAAGTTTCTGGAAGGTGCCATCAAGGAGATGGAGCGCACCCATTTGGGGATTGACGCCATTGTTCATGCGCTGGTCGCGGAGGCACTGCATTTCGCCTACTGCCATGTCGGCGAAGATACCGCGAAAGAGATGGTCCGCGACGCGGTAGAGGAGGCAATCTCCGCCATAGAGGAACTTGACTGTCGGCCTCACTAAACAATGGCGGCAGCGTCCCAGTTCGACATAGGTGTGGGAGGCTTGGGAATCGCACCTCCCAGTCCGCTGGGGGACGTCGGTTCTGCATGGCCGCAATCACCGGGGTCCTCCTCCACTCACTAGCCGCCCAAGGGCTAGTGTAAAGTCGGACTCGTTAGCGGCTCCAGTGCAGGCCTCAGTTCCTGCGCTTGTTTCTAAACGGACGGTCTCAGCATACCCGATCACCGGCAAAATTAGTTAGCCGGTAGTTACGCACGACCGCAGGGACGATCTTCCATGCACAATGCGGTCGAGCGCTCGGCCCCCCTCCTCACACTCCTGAGTAGACTGGCCGCCCGCTCAACCCCGCCTAAGCAGCCCTTGGCGGGGTTTCCCTATGCGGCGTGCGCCTGGTGCTGAGCTCAACCGCCGCTCCCTCGCCAAAGGCGCTTGCGCGGCTCATCAAACAGATTGAACTCGGGTGGCCGCGGCGGCTTCGGCAGCCCGTGCCTTCGCACATCGCTTCAATTCGCGGCAACGCCGAACTTCCGGTCGCTTTCGGAGCTACGCGGACAGTAACTGAGCCAGCTTACAGAAAGCGGATCTATGACTGCACGCCCTTAGGGCGCACGGTCGGGGGCGGTCGATTACAAGCGCGACCTCGGGCGCCGTCCGACCGAGCTGGCCGCACAGGGAGACGTCGCGCCCCAGAATTTCCGGAGGGACACGACCTTTTCTACTTGCTCTCTGACTCTCATGGAGACGGACAGGGTGCCGCCAGAGCCAAGATGGTCCCGTATGGGACCTAAAGAGCAAGCGGAGCGAGCGGCCCTGGAGCCTAGGCGGACTAGTACTCGCTTGGTTTCTAGGTCAAACCGCTGGCCAATTAGGAATGGGGTGATTGGCATATGGCGCTCCCCGACTTCCCAATGATCAGATGCCACCCTTCGGGTGCACGAAGCATTGGATCGTGCCCGCAAGGACGAAAATGTGGGCCTGTTCGTCGGGAGCGAAGTCTTTGACGATCTTCTCAGGGGGAACCCTGACCCAGGAGTCGTCGAGCCACGCGTACCAGACATCTTCGGGGTAGCGATCGCCAGCCGGCTCGACCTTGAACTTCGTCTTCACCACATCGGCAGCGCCACAGCAGAACAGCGATTTGTGGTCTGCCTGCCGATACGGATGCGCGTTATTATCTGGGCGCTGGAGATTTTGAAACCAATCTTTGTGCGGCCCATCTGGCCAGTCTCCGTGGGCGAGACCTGTCGTTGAAAACGCAAGGAAAATTCCTGCCACCAGGAACGCTGACCGGGTCTTGCGCGCCCACACTTTTCGCATGTTCGCCTCCAGCCCAACGGCTCACGATAGGGGGAGGCTATGGCCCTAAGTATGACCTCACACTTGGCTTGAATTACTTCGCTGGGGCGTGAGGTCAGCGCGAAGGCGGGGCAAGAGTGCAGCATCGGTAAAACTTAACTAAATCCAAAAAAAACTGAATTCACATAGCAAGCACGATGACGTAAGTGCATAGCCGTTGCGGCCCGTGTTTGAGGAGGTCCCCGGTGGTTGCGGGCCATGCAGCACCGAGGACCGACCCGCGAAGGTGGCGCCCCCTGCGTAACTCAGGGAGCCCATGGACTTCCCGCCTCCTAATTGGGCCCCATCTAGAATCCGAAACCCCGGCGGGTAGCAGCCAGCACGCAAAACCCGCCAGCATCGGGCCTTCAGTCAACACGAGGCATCTTGATTCCACGGGGGGAACGCTTCAGATCGGGGGTTATTCTCGGCTTCTGTCCAAATATTTCAACTTCAGAAGCTCTCCTAGACCTGTGCATTATCAGCGCATGGGGGAGCCGATCAATCCGATAAGCGGGCGACTACGACGCCTTCAGGAGATTTTGGAGGGCACAGATAGGGGCGCCTCGACGCGCATGGCTCTCCGCCTCGGGATCAGTAAAACACGCTGGGGAAATGTCCTGCACGGGTACACCCTATCCATCCGCCTAGCGAACCGAATCTGCGTCAGGTGCCCAGGGATCAGCCTGGACTGGCTTTACCACGGCCGGACCGAGGGGTTGTCTGCCGGAATGTTTCAGCGTCTAGAACTCTCGCAGACGTCGTTGTCGTAACAGGCAACAGCCTCCCCTTGAGTATCTCGCCGAGGCCGAAGCCTAGCCACTCCCGACCAAAGACAGTGGCTTGCTCCGCACGGTTGGCGACGCCCGCAACTACATGCTGACCTTGCCGAAGGCCCTTAAGCTGTGCACCCGCTGGCAGCACCCAGTCGGCCATGCTCTGGGCGGCTTTCGTTCAACTCGGTGCTAGAGTAGGCTCTGTTGCCTCTACTTCCTGCCGCGCGGCGGCCGCCCAAAGCAACGCCAACTTGAGAAGTAGCTCACGCTGCCTCATGTCGTTAGTCTGCTCAGCGGCACGCACGCTTTCTAGTGCGAACCAGTCGAAGACACCCGCGATATCCATGGAACCTCCGGAGTTCTCGCGCAGGTGTCTGTTCGGCAGCGCTGAGTATTCTCCTTGTGGTCGCGAGCACATACGCTCTCCGGACCACCACGCCCTCCCTACTAATGTCCCCGAAGTGCGCCTGCGGATGCAGGGGTCAAAAAAAATTCGCCGGACTATTTTGATCGCTCGCGAAAAGCGAGGAGCTCTCTTCGTACCCATGCTTTAATTGTGCCGGCCGGAAGTCCAAATTAGTTGGCAATCTCGGCGTGCGCGCGCCTATACACGCTGCCCAGTGACGTCTCCAGATCCGACTGCTTCTCCGATGGCCACAATCGCTGCTGGCACCATCAAGAGCGCAGTGCGATAAAAGCACTAATAGTAGTCTAAAAGGTGAATAAACTTGGAGGTCGATGCGCATCGA
>CAVUAI010000037.1:0-238999 GCA_963739385.1 uncultured Alphaproteobacteria bacterium | reverse complement strand
GTGCACCGAAAGCCTCGCGCAGGCGCGCGACGAGCGCGACATGCCACGGCAGTCCGGACTGGGCGGGAAAGTGATAGAGATAGATCGGGATGGGTCGTGCGGCGGTCGCCGTCAGGATCGTCTCGATATAGGCGACAAGGCCGTCGTCCGGCACGCCCTTCTTGTCGTCGAACGGCGGCAGCACCAGCGCCCCCGCAAAGCCAAGCTCAGCGGCGTGCTGCGTCAACGCAACGGCGTCGGCGACCGACGCCGCGCCGGTTCCGACCATGAGGCGGTCGAGCGGCAGCCCCGCGTCGCGATAGGCGCGCATGACGCGTTTGCGCTGCTCGAGCGAGAACGACGTGGCCTCGCCGGTGGTGCCGAGCACGTTCAATCCGTCGCATCCGTTGGCCAGCAGAAAGCGGGCGAGCGCCGTTGACCGCGCGCAATCCGCCTCGCCGGTCTCGTCGACGGCGGTCGCGATGGCGGCGATCACGCCGCGAAGCCTGCTGGTCATGGTGCCTCCTGGGTGAGGGCGGAGAGGCGAGCGGCGACATGCGAATTCAGTGACTGCTTATCCTTCCTTGGTCTCCGCGTTGCGTTATCCGTTGACATTGAATGCCGCAAGCGCGGCCATGTTGACGAGTTGGGCGTCGTTGGCCGAGAGCGGGACAATTTTGCACCGGCCGGTCGAGCCCGACCAGGATCGGCCCGATCACCGTCGCGCCGCCCAATTCCTGCAGCAGTCTTGGTCGAGATCGAGGCGGAATGGAACGCCGGCATGATGAGGACATTGGCCGGGCCGGACAGCCGGCAGAACGGATAGGCCTCGCGCAGAATCCATATTGAGTGCAACGTCGGCCGCCATGTCGCCGTCATATTCGAAATCGACGCGGCGTTGGTCGAGAATGCGCACCGCCCCCTGCACATGCGCCGAGCGCTCGCCGGGCGGATGGCCGAAGGTCGAGAACGCCAGCAGCGCGATGCGCGGCTCGTAGCCGAGCCGACGGGCAACCCCGGCCGCCTCGACGGCGATGTCGGCCAGGATCTCGGCATTGGGCATTTCGGTGACCGCGGTGTCGGCCACCAGCACGGTGCGCCCGCGCGCCAACACGAGCGACACGCCCATCACCCGGTGACCGGGCTTGGGGTCGATACAGCGGCGCACGTCTTCGAGCGCAACCGAGAAATTGCGCGTGACCCCGGTCACCATGGCATCGGCGTCGCCGAGCGCGACCATGCAGGCGGCGAAATGATTGCGGTCCTGGTTGACCAGACGCTGTACGTCGCGCTGAAGAAAGCCCTGGCGCTGCAGCCGTTCGTAGAGAAAGGCGGCATAGGATGCATTGCGCTGCGACAGCCGCGCATTGATGATCTGGATGCCGCCGCCAAGCTCGATACCGAGGTTGCGGGCGCTCTCGCGCACGCGGTCCTCGCGGCCGACCAGCAGCGCGGTACCGAGACCCTGCTCGACGAAGCTTGCGGCCGCGCGGATCACCTGCTCCTCCTCGCCCTCGGCGAACACCACGCGCTGCGGCCGGCGACGCAGCCGCTCGTAGACGCGCTGCAGGACGCCGGCCACCGGATCGAGGCGCGAGCGCAGCTGCGCCTGATAGGCGTCCATGTCCACGATGGGACGGCGGGCGACGCCGGTGGCCATGGCAGCGGAGGCGACGGCGGGTGGCACGAACGAGATCAGCCGTGGGTCGAACGGCACGGGGATGATGTATTGCGGCCCGTATTTCGGCCGGCTGCCATAGGCAGCGGCGACCTCGTCGGGAACGTCCTCACGGGCAAGCTCGGCGAGCGCGCGCGCGGCGGCAATCTTCATCTCCATATTGATCGCGGTCGCACGCACATCGAGCGCGCCACGGAAGATGTAGGGAAATCCGAGCACGTTGTTGATCTGGTTGGGATAGTCGGAGCGGCCGGTGGCCATGATGGCGTCATTACGCACTTCGGCCACCTCCTCCGCGGTAATCTCAGGGTCGGGATTGGCCATGGCGAAGATGATCGGGTTCGGCGCCATGGATTTGACCATGTCCTTGGTCACCGCGCCCTTGACCGACAGCCCGAAGAAGACATCGGCGCCCGCCAGCGCCTGGGCCAGCGTGCGGGCGGAGGTTTTCGCCGCATGCGCCGACTTCCATTGGTTCATCCCGTCGGTGCGGCCCTGATAGATCACTCCCTTGGTATCGCAGAGAATGATGTTGTCGGGAGTAAAGCCGATGGCCTTGAGCAGCTCGAGGCAAGCGATGCCGGCCGCGCCCGCGCCATTGCAGACGAGCTTGGTCGATTTGATGTCTCGCCCGGTGAGATCGAGGGCGTTGATCAATCCCGCCGCGGCGATGATGGCGGTACCGTGCTGGTCGTCATGAAACACCGGGATGTCGAGGAGCTCCCGCAACCGCTGCTCGATGACGAAGCATTCCGGCGCACGAATATCCTCGAGGTTGATGCCGCCCCAGCTCTTGCCGAGCAGCTTGACGCAATTGACGACCTCGTCGGGGTCTTCGGACGAAACTTCGAGGTCGATCGAATTGATGTCGGCGAAACGCTTGAACAGCACCGCCTTGCCTTCCATCACCGGCTTGGCCGCGAGCGCGCCGCGGTTGCCAAGACCGAGGATGGCCGTGCCGTTGGTGATAACGGCGACGAAATTGCCCTTGGTAGTGTAGTCGAAGGCGCGGTCTTCCGATTCGGCGATGGCCAGCACGGGGACCGCCACGCCGGGCGAATAGGCTAGCGACAGGTCGCGCTGGGTCGCCATCGGCTTGGTCGCCACCACTTCGAGCTTGCCCGGCCGGCCCTGGCTGTGGAACAGCAGGGCCTCCTGGTCGGTGAACGTCGGGCGCGTCCCGCCCCCGCTGGTTTTCGAAGACATCTCAACCCCTTACGAAATCTTGAACTGCGACGGCCGAGCGGCCAAAGAGAGCCACCGGAGGCCCGGTCTTGGAGGAAAAGCCTGGAACTCGCCGCCCGCCCTATCCGCGCCATCATGCTGGCGCGGGCATAGCCTCGTCCATAGCAACACGTCGTCCGAACCGTGAATAATTGAACGCAGCCGGCGAGCAGGATAATCGGTAGATGGGCGACGCATATTATCCCGCGTGTAGAACGGCTACCCCATGATCCGCTTTGTTCTTCGTTTCATCGGTCTCGTGTCGCTCGCCCTGGGGTTTATCTTCCTGGTCCATGACGGCACCAAGTCGATCGCCGACCAGCGCATGTATATCAGCAGCGTGGGCGACACCTGGTCGAATGTCCATCAAAACTCGCTGGTGGCGCTGCAGCCGACCATCGAGCGGCTGGGCGGCGTATGGGCGTGGCAAGGCGTGATGCAACCCTACTTTCTCGCCCAGCCGGTATCGCTCGTGCTCGCCATTTTCGGCGGCATCCTGATCCTGCTGGGACGGAAGAAGAAGCCGCTGATCGGATACGCGCGCGACTAGGGCGGGATCGCGGCACATGCCGCGACCCCATGACCGCGCCTTGAACGCTTCCGTTATTTAACGGTATCCGCGCCCGCCTTGCACGCCACGGCATCCTGGTCGCCGGTGGCGCCGCTGCAGCCGATCGCGCCGATGATCTTGCCGCCCTCGACGAGGGGGAAGCCACCGGGAGACGCGACCAGGGTCGGGTCGAGCGTGCCGGCATACCCGCCGGCCGGGGTCTGCATGAGATTAAAGAAGGCCTGCGAAGGGCGCCGGAAGCGGGCCGCCGTGCGGGCTTTGCCTTGCGAGATCCCGATCGATGCAACCTGCGTCTGATCCATCTTGTAGAAATAGACGAGGTCTCCGTTGGGATCGACCACCGAGATTGCGAGCTTCCAGTTGCGAGGCGACTTCTGCGCCTCGGCCACCGTGGCCGCAACGACCTGGGCGGCGCGGTCCGCCGTGATTGGCGGGCCATAGGGAACATCGAATGGCATCTGGTCGGGGACCGCGGCGGCCGGCGCCGGCGCTTGCGCCGACGCGGCCCCCGCAGCCGAAAGAACCGCACAGGCGGCCAACATTGTCGCAACAAAACTACGCATGAGTAGAACCTCCCACTTGTCCCTGCCGTCCTCGGAACGGGCTCGGCATTGGGCGCGGCGGCAGCATAGGGCTTTGCACGCGCTCGCGAAACCGGCTTGTAGATACATCGGCTTCGCCGCCGCTCACGATATCGGTGCAGCCACACGAGATGTGATGCGCAAGGCGGGTGCGCTCCGCCGGCGCCGCGCCTATATTGGTCGCACGATCATCGGAGACGCCGCCATGTTCATGTTCAAGAACAAGCTTGAAATGCCGTCGGCCGCCGAGGCATTGCCCGGCCGTCCGACGCCGATTCCGACTGCGCGGGAGCATTTCGTCATTCATCGACCGCTCAAGGGACCGTACCCGGACGGCCTCGAAACCGCGATCTTCGGCATGGGATGCTTCTGGGGCGCGGAGCGCAAATTCTGGGAATTGGGCGACGGCATCTACACCACTGCGGTCGGCTATGCCGGCGGCCATACCCCCAATCCAACCTACCAGGAGGTCTGCTCGGGCCGCACTGGCCACAACGAGGTCGTGCTGGTGGTCTACGATCCGAAGAAAATCTCGTACGACCGGCTGCTCAAGACGTTCTGGGAGAATCACGACCCGACTCAGGGCATGCGGCAGGGCAACGACGTGGGCACGCAGTACCGTTCCGGCATCTACGTCTTCACGCCCGAACAACGCAAAGCCGCGGAGGCGTCGAAGGCGATGTACGACAAGGAGCTCAAGGCGCGGCGTTTCGACCCGATCACCACCGAGATTCTCGATGCGCCTCCGTTCTATTTTGCCGAGGACTATCACCAGCAGTACCTGGCGAAGAATCCGATGGGATATTGCGGCCTCGGCGGTACCGGCGTGAGCTGTCCCGTTGGCGTCGCGGACAAGGTGACGCAGTCGGCATAAGCTTGACTGCGCACCGACGCTCCAGCACGAACGAAGCAGAGAGAGACCGATTGCGTTCCTGCGCAAGAGTGACGCGGACCCCGGGAGATCCAGGGCCCGCGTTGCCGGTCGCCTTTGGTTGAGCGGTCGAGATGGCACCTCGGGGGTCCCGCCATGCGCAACATCGAGCTCGTGATCGAGGCGATCATCTTTCAGTCGAGGTGGGTGCTGGCGCCGTTCTATATCGGCCTCGCATTCTGCCTGCTGCTGCTCCTCTACCATTTCGGCGTGCAGATCTATGAGTTCGTCGTCAGGATTCCGCATGCCAGCGAGACCGATGTCATTCTCGGCCTGCTGAGCCTCATCGACGTCGTGTTTACCGGCAATCTCGTCCTGATCGTAGTGATGTCGGGCTACGAGAATTTCGTGTCGCGCATCGAAGCCTCCGATCACGATCGTCCGGACTGGATGACGAAGGTCGATTTCGGCGGGCTCAAGCACAAGCTGATGACCTCGATCGTGGCGATCTCGGCGATCCAGCTGTTGCGCGCATTCATGAATATCGATCAATACGACAATACCAAGCTCGCGTGGATGGCGGGCATCCACGTCGTCTTTCTCATATCGATGCTGGTGGTCGCGCTCGCCGACCGCCTCTCGGACGACCGAAGCACGCCCGAGCACAGACGGCGAGCCAAGGCGTCTTCATAGAGTGCCGCGGGGATTGCCACGCGTGATTGCCGCGGGCGCTCTCCCTATCGGCGCTCCGCCGCAGCTTACAGAAATGACGTCGCAGAGGTCCCGAAAAGCCGCAACTTTTCGGGACAATGCTCCTGGCACCGTCACGTGTCGGCGTTGAGTTCTCGGCGCAGTCCAGCGTGCCCGCCGAGCGGCGCTCGCTCACTTCTTCATGTGTTTCTTGAGGAAATCCATGGAGCGCTGCCATGCCGTCTTGGCACTGGCCTCGTTGAAGCTCCCGCGCTCATCGCAATGAAAGCCATGTTGCGCATCGGGATAGACGTGGATTTCGGTGTCGCCGCCGCGCTTCTGCTTGACGATCTCGACGTCGCTCATCGGGATCGATGCGTCTTTCTCGCCGAAATGCATCAGTGTGGGTACCTTCGGCTTTTCATCGGCATTCTTGGCGATCTGTCCGCCGTAATAACAAACGGCGGCCGAGAGGCCGTTGAGCTTGCAGGCCGCGAGGAAGGCGATGGTACCCCCCATGCAGAAGCCCATGATGGCGACCGGGCCGTCTTTCTTGAGCTCATCGATGGCAGCCTGGGTATCCTTCAACATCGCGCCCCAATCGGGATTGGCCACGAACTTGCGCGCTTCGGCGATTTCGTCCGGCGTGTAGCCGCTTTCGAAATTCTTCACCTGGCGGTCGAACAATGCCGGCGCGACCGCCGCATAGCCTTCGCCGGCGAGCCGGTCGCAGACGGCGCGGATGTGATGGTTGACGCCGAAGATTTCCTGGATGACCACGACGCCGCCTTTGGCGGGGCCGGACGGATCGGCACGATAGGCACCCAGCTGAAATTTGTCGGCTGACGTGAGCGAGAACTGCTTACCCAAGAGAACCTCCTTTGCGTACAGGCAGCCGGGCGGACGATCATGTCCCGGCATCGGGCGGGGGAATGTCACGCTTTCGCCGCAACAAAGCAACTGGTGCATGCCAGGCCGGAGCTTGGGAAATGGAACGCAAGTTCCGTGCAGGCTTCGGGTTCCTGCGGCAGAGAAGGCGGCGAGATGGGGTTCAGGCGCGCAACGCGAATGCCTCGGCGAGCAACTCATAGGAATGTCGCCGCGCCTCATGGTCGTAGATCATGGTCGTGACCATGACTTCATCCGCCTTCGTCGCCGCGATCATCGCCGCGAGCCGCTCCACGACCGTCGCCTTGGCGCCGACGAACAGCCGCGAGCGATTACGCGCGATCAATCCGCGTTCGGCCGGCGAGTAGGGGTAGGCGGCGGCTTCTTCCGGGCTCGCGAGCGGCAGATATTCGCCGCGGTGCCGCCGCACAAAGTTGAGGTCGATGGTGGAGGCGAGCCGATCCGCCTCGGCATCGCTGTCGGCGCAGACCGCCGCGCAGGCGAGAATGGCATAGGGCGTCGCCCGCGCCGGCGAGGGCTTGAACTGATCGCGGTAGCTCAACATCACGGCCACCGGATCGTGATCGGAGAAATGATGCGCGAACGAAAATCCGGCCCCCACCATGGCGGCGAGTTGCGCGCTGTAACCGCTCGATCCGAGCAGCCAGATCGGCGGCAGGGCGACATCTTGCGGCATGGCGTGCACCGAGCGGAAAGGATGGCCGTCCGGAAACGCACTGCTGTCGAACAGGATCAGCTCCTGGAACCGTTGCAGGAAATCGTCGTCGCCGGCGTCCTGCCGGCGCCGCAGCGCATAGGAGGTGATGGGGTCGGTGCCGGGCGCGCGGCCGAGACCGAGATCGATGCGTCCGGGAAACAGCGCCTCGAGCACCTTGAAGCGCTCGGCGACCATGAGCGGGGCATGGTTGGGGAGCATCACGCCGCCCGACCCGACGCGGATGTTCTCGGTCGTCGCCGCGATCTGTCCGATCATGATGTCGGGCGCCGAGCTTGCGATCGAGGGCAGATTGTGGTGCTCGGCGACCCAGTAACGCGTGTAGCCGAGCCGGTCGGCAAGTCTGGCAAGGTCGAGCGAATTGCGCAGCGCCACCGCACCGGACGAGCCGGTCGTCACCGGCGACAGATCGAGGATCGAGAGCGGGACCATGAATACCTGGCCGGGGTGCCGTTCAGAACGGCCACGGTCGGCGCAGACGCCAATCCTTCTTCCAGCCGGTCAGGTGCCCGTTGCGGAACTGCAGCGCAAGCGCCGAGTCGACGGGATAGAACCCCGGAATGCCCGGCGATCCGTAGGCGACGTAGATTTCCGAGCCCTGTCGCCCGGAATAGTAGACAAGCGGGACCCCGAGCGCGAGCGCGACCTGGTCGGGCGTCATGCCGAAGGCGAGGGGAGCGACGTTGGTTTCGGTGCCGCAAAAGGCGGCCCAACAGACGCAGAGCGACGCAACAAAGCGTTTCATGCCAAGATCTCGGCTCGTGTCCTCTTCGCCGGCCCGTGGCGGCATCTTCGAGCCATTCGTGCGCGCCGACAAGGCCCACCGCCCATTCGCGGCGTGGCACGACCATCATGTCGAGAAAACGTGCCGGCAAAGAGGCGGGCCGAAAACGCGCGCGCGTCCCACTTCCGCGGCCATTGACCGCTCGATGACGTGCGAAGCGCTCGCCGGCCGGGAGTTCGCGGGTTTCGCTGCCTCCGGGGACGCGCCTCCCCGGGCGCATGACACGTGCTAGAACGATCACCGCCTGGGACCACACCGTGAGGGGGCATTACAATGGATTGGACCGATCGACGCGCGCGTTTCCGGTCGATACTTGGCGGCGAACGCTGCATCCATCCGGCTTCCGTCTACGATCCAGTCTCGGTGCGGATTGCGCAGGACCTCGGTTTCGAGGCCGGGATGCTTGCCGGTTCGGTCGCCTCGCTCACGGTGCTGGGCGCGCCCGATGTCGTGGTGCTCACGCTTACGGAATTCGCCGCCCAGGCCTATCGTATCAATCGTGCCGGCAATCTGCCGCTCCTCGTCGATGCCGATCACGGCTACGGCAACGCCCTCAACGTCAAGCGCACGGTCGAGGAGCTCGAGACAGCGGGCGTGGCGGCCATCACCATCGAGGACACGATGTTGCCCACGCCGTACGGGGCGACCGCGAGCCAGCTCATCCCGATCGAGGAGGGCGTCGGCAAGATGCGTGCCGCGCTCGCCGGCCGCCAGGATCCGCGTCTGGTCATCGTCGGCCGCACCAGCGCGCTCTCGATCAGCGGCCTCGCCGACACCATCGCCCGGCTGCAGGCCTACGAGGCCGCCGGTGTCGACATGCTGTTCATGGTCGGCGTCAAGACGCGGGCGGAGCTCGACGCGATCTCGGCGGCGGTGAAGCTTCCCCTGTGCCTCGGCGGCGCGGGCAAGGAGCTCGACGATCTCGCCTATCTCTCCGAGCGCAACGTTCGCGTCTGCCTGCAGGGACACGCTCCGATCATGGCGGCGATCAATGCCGTGCATGCCACGCTGAAGGCGTTGCGCGAAGGCAAGCCCGGCTCGGCCTTCGAGAACATCTCGCCGCCATCGGAACTGATGAAGCGCAGCACGCGCCACGCCGATTATGCGGCGTGGACCGCCGATTTTCTCAAGGCCAGGACGGGAGGGGGATGACGGTGGGGCGCCGCGTCGGGCGTCCGCACTCGATCTCATTCGTTCGCCGGCATTCGTGCCTGCCGCGCATTGCTCTCGCGCCAGATCAGGAACAGGCCGGACGCCACCACCACGGCCGAGCCGATCACCAGGTGGACGGTCGGCACGTCGCCCCAGACCGCAAAGCCCAGAATGCTCGCCCAGATGAGCGAGAGATAATAGAACGGCGCCACCGCTGAAGCCGGCGCGAGGTGGAGCGCCCGCGTCCACCAGTATTGCCCGATGGCATTGGAGACGCCGTTGAAGACGATCCACCCGGCATCGACCGGCGTCGGCGAGACCCATCCCAACGGCAACAGCAGCGCAAAGAACGCCGTAAGCAGGGTCAACTGATAGAGCGTCAGGGTTTCCGCCAATTCGGTTGCCGTCATGCCGCGCACGGCGGCGGTGACCGAACCGTAAAGAACGGCGTTGGCCAGCGCGAACAGGGCGCCGATCTGGAAAGTCTCGGCACCGGGCTGGGTGACGATCAGGATGCCGCAAAAGCCCACCAGCAGCGCCGCCCAGCGCGGCAGCCCGACTGCCTCCTTGAGCAGCAGCGCGGAAATCAGGGTCGCAAACAACGGTGCGGAGAAGTTGATGGCGATGGCGCTGGCGAGCGGCATCAAGCTGAACGCGATCAGCAGGAAGGTCTGCGAGAAGCCCTGCGAAACCGACCGCAACATGTGGTGGCTGAGACGCTTCGTGCGATAGACCGCAAGCCCGGTCTGCGGCAGGATGAAGATTGCGCAGGCGAGGAGCGCGACCGCGGTGCGGGTGAACAGCACCTCACCCACGGGATAGGCAGCGACCAGCCATTTCGAGACCGCGCTCGAGGCCGCAAACATGATCGTGGCGCCGATCATGTAGAGAATGCCGAGCGGGACGTGCTCGCGCTGCGCCGGCTTTGCCGGTGCGATCAGATCGGGGACGCTCGCTTCGGTCACGCCATCTGCCCTGGCCTGGTGGATTGCCCGCGAGCAACCTCGGAACGCGTTCGACGTCCTTATGCCATGGCGAAGGTGGCACCGGCATTCCCGGAGGGCATGACCGGCCAGCCAATTTGGTCGTTGCAATGAGGGCGCCGGCAGCCGTGGCGCGGTGGCTTCTGCGATCCTTGCCTCGTTGGCCCGCGGGCGCGGATGTCGCAGTCCTTCGCGGCGTGCCGGTTGGACGAATTCACGACGAGCCGGGTACACTGCCTCCGGCGGCGAGACCTTGCGCGGCAGTCGTGTCGCCACCGTCCGAGCGGTCTGCCGAACAGCCATCGCGAGGGAGACGCCCTTGGCAGAATCTGCAACGGAATCCGGCGCGGTCGCCAGCCAATATGAGAAATGGGTCTATCCGTTCCCGATTGCGGACCTCGATGCCCCGGACGTGCGCGCGCGGAGGGACGGAGGCGATTTCGAGCGCAACTGGTATACGTTCTGGCCCGATCGGGCGCCGCGCGAGGACCTTGACGTCCTGGTCGCCGGTTGCGGCAGCAACGCCGCCGCGCGTTATGCCTTCAATCACCCGAAAGCACGCGTCACCGGCATCGACTTGAGTTCGGCCAGCCTCGCCCATGAGGCGTATCTCAAGGACAAGCACCGCCTCGACAATCTCACCCTTCGTCAGGCGCGGATCGAGGACGTGGCCTCGCTCGCCCGGGACTTCGACTTCATCGACGCGTCCGGCGTGCTGCATCATCTTCCCGACCCGGTCGGTGGTCTGAGGGCGCTCGCCCGCGTTCTGCGTCCCGAAGGGACCATCAGCGTCATGGTCTACGGGCAATACGGACGGACCGGCGTCTACATGCTGCAGGAAATGTTTCGCCTGCTGGGCCTCGGGCAAACCGAGCAGGATGTCGTCGCGGTCAAGCAGGCGCTTGCGTCATTGCCCAAACACCACGCCATCCAGGACTACATCGGTCGGGCGCCGGATCTGAAATACGACGCCGGCCTGGTCGATTCCTTTCTGCATCGCCAGGACAGGGCCTACACCGTCGCGCAGTGCCTGGATTTCGCGCGGCAGGCGGGCACGACCTTCATGCATTGGTGGGAAAATATCCTGTACTACCCCGAAGGTCAGCTCAACGTGAACCATGATTTCTATCGGCGGGTGAACGCGCTGCCGGAGCAGTCGATCTGGCAGTTCATGGAGTTGTTCAACGGCACGCTGGGACAGCATAACTTTTGCGTCTGTCATCCCGCCCGGCCGACGAGCAGTTACCAGATCAATTTCGGCACCGGCGCGTTCATGGACTACGTTCCCATCCTGCGCTGTCGGGAAGTCGCGCCCAAGGCAGATGTGCCTGCTGGCTGCATCGCCGTGGAACGCAAGCCGCGCCCGGCCTATACGCTCAGTGCGCCGGCGTCGGCACTGTTTCGGCAGATCGACGGCACGAAATCTGTCCGGGAATGTTTCGCCGCCAGCGGACTCGACAGTAAAGACCCGGAAAGCATCTGCCGGGCGACGTTCCAGTATCTCTGGCGATTGAGCTACATCTTCTTGCGCGTTCCGTCGTAGCAAGATCACCGACGGACACGGCGACATCGGCGATTTTTTCGCGACGAATGACGCCGGCGTCTGTCGAGCGCGGCTACGGACACTGCGCGCCGGTGTCGATCCACGCCTGGATCAACTCGCCCAGCAGCGCCTGCGAACCGGGGGCGGGCTCGCGTCCGGCGCCCGGCCTCCAGCCCCATGCCACCAGGTCGTCATGCGCCATGTGCTCGTGCAACAGCGCAAGATTGCGGCCGCCGTTGCGGTTGGGATCCTTGATCTGGCGGCAAATCTCACCCACCGACTTGCCCTCCCAGGCCATCTCGATCGGAGCCGTCATCCAGCGCGGATGTCCCGGGATGCTGCGGTACGACGCCCGCTCCACGAGGGTGAAGTTGCGGTCGGTGTGACAGGTCATGCACGTGGTGTCCCGCGTCACCAACGGCTCGTGCGGGTGCTTGTTGTTGGCCTGCAACGGACGGTCGCCGGCGGGATGACAGTTCATGCAGCGCGGATGGGTGAGGACCTTGGCCGCCTCGGCAAAAATGGCGCGCGAGCGCTCGGACGGATCTGCGATGGAAGCGAACGCGGACGGTGCCTGCAGGGTGGTGGAGGTTTGTGCCGAGCCGGCAACCGATCCGGCGATCGCCATGCAATACAGGAGAGCGATGACTGATTCCGATCGCATGCTGCTCGTGCCTCCGACCGGATGACAACTTTTCCAGGCTGCAAAAGTTCATTCCGGCGGGGCAGGATTCGTGGTGCAGAACGATCCTGCCTGGTAGGCACTGCTGAGCCAGTAGCGGACCGGACGAAGCGCGCCCGTTAACGGCATCCGTACTGGCGCGCCCGACAAGATTCGAACTTGTGACCTCTGCCTTCGGAGGGCAGCGCTCTATCCAGCTGAGCTACGGGCGCGCTAGAACATGTCATTAGCCGATCGATCCGGGCGCGGCAATGCGCGCAGGGCGCGCCGGCGAGAGACGACGAGGGCGGGAAGCCATGAGCAAGCGGCACCCCTACACCGCGGGATGCGGCGTGCTGGCCGCAGCGCTTGTGACTTTGGCGGCGCTCGCTCAGACGGCGCACGGACAGACCTATCCCGACCGTACCGTGCGCATCATCGTGCCGACCGCGCCGGGCGGCTCGATCGACACCACGGCGCGCGTGGTCGCGGGCAAGCTCGCCGAGCTCTGGGGCAAGCCGGTCGTGATCGAGAACCGCGCAGGCGCCGCGATGATCATCGGCACGGAGGCCGCAGCGAAATCGGCGCCCGACGGCTACACGCTGCTGGTGGCGCACGACGGCACCATGGCCATGAACCCGGTCATCTATCCCAATCTCGGCTATCACTCGCAGCGCGACTTCGAGCCGGTCGCCCTGCTTACCTCGATCCCCGAGGTCCTGCTGGTCAACGAGAAGGTGCCGGCCAAATCGGTCCGGGATCTGGTCGCCCTCGCCAAGGCCAATCCGGGCAGGCTCAATCATGCCTCCGGCGGCACCGCGACCCTGCTGGCGCTTGAACTGTTCAAGGCCATGGCCGGCGTCGACATCACCAGCATTCCCTTCCGCGGCGGCGCGCCGGCCGTCACCGGCGTGATGGCCGGCGATACCGAGATGATCTTCGCCGACCTCGCCACCGCCAATGCCGGCATGCAGTCGGGCAAGCTGCGCACCCTGGCGGTGACGACACTCAAGCGCGTGCCGCGGCTGCCCGACGTGCCGACGATCGATGAATCGGGGGTGCCCGGCTACGATGTCGCGACCTGGATCGGCATGTTCGCGCCGGCCGGCACGCCGAAGGACATCGTCGGCAAGATCGAGGCCGACGTCAGGCAGGCGCTCGCCGCGCTGGAGGTGCGGGCCAAGCTCGAGGCGCTGAGCATGGAGATCAGGAGCGGGGCAAGCGCGGAGATGCGTGCGATTCTAGCCGGCGACATGGGCAAGTGGGGCCGCCTGGTGAGGGAGAAGAACATCCAGATCGCGCAATGATGCGCGCCGTATTCTCCCGGCCGGTCGACTGCCCGCGATCATCCGCTACGCAGAGAACCGGCTGGCGGAGCTCAATTCGGTGTCGCCGCGCCCGAGCACCCACTCTGCAATCGCGTTGTGACCGGGAAAGTGCACGTCGGATTGCGTGGTCAGGAATTTCAGCAGCTTGTCGAACATCGCCGTCATCAGCGGCCGGCCACCGAAATGGCTGTGGAAGCCGATGTGGATGAGGCCGACCGGCTCGTGCGCGCGCAGATACTCGAAGGTGTCCTTATAGACGTCGTAGAAGGTCTGCGGCGCGCCGCGCAGCACGCGATTGTCCACGAAGTCGCTCCAGGGAAAGGCGACGATATCGCCGCTCGCCGTCTGCTGTCTGCGCGGCAGGCTGATGTCCAGGGCGTCGCCGTACCAGCGAACGCCGTTCTGCAGCAGGAGATCGAAGGTATGTTCGGTCCAGCTATAGGCTGGTGTCGCCCAGCCTTGCGCGCGAATCCCCGACGCCTGCTCGAGCGCGTCCAGCGTCTTGCGGATCGCGACGTGCTCTTCGTCCGGCGTCATGTAGCAGAACAGTCCGTCCTGGGTGTAGCCGTGACCGGCGATGTCGTGGCCCGCCTGGGCGGCGGCGGCGATCACCTGCGGATAGAGCTCGCCGCATCGCCCGCTGCAGAAGATCGTGGCGGGAACGGAGTGGCGATCGAGCGTGCGCAGGATCCGCCACAGGCCCTCGTTGCCGCCGTACTGCGCCCACTGGATGGCGCCGCGGTCGACGGTGCCAGGCTTCAACGGTGTGGTGCGGGGGAAATAGCTCGGACCCTTCCCGTCCGACCAGGTCTCGAACAGAATGCTGACCAAGACGGCAATGCGTTTTCCGCCGGGCCACGAAACGCTCCGGAAGGCAGCTTGATCGTTCATGGTCGCGGGTCCTGTTGTCGCCAGCGTCAGGCTGGTGACACGTTGCGCGCCGGTCAAGGACCCCGTCGCCGGCATGGCCGCTGTCTCCGCCACCGCCTGGATCGGGAAAGCCCTTGAATCCGGCGGATGAACGTGGGCATGAAAGGCCGCATGGCGTTGCCCGGCGAGGTGGACACCCCTTCGCCCTGGAAAACGCGTCAGCACACAGAGCCAAGCCCGGGAGCATGCCATGTCGCAGACCGCCGAGAAGCGCGAGCACCGGCCGCCGTCGCAATTCAAGGACGCCGCGTTCAACTGGGAAGATCCACTCGATCTGGAGAGCGAGCTCACCGAGGAAGAGCGGATGGTGCGCGATACGGCCCGCGGCTATGCGCAGGACAAGCTGTTTCCGCGCGTGCTCCTGGACAACCGCGAGGAGCGCTTCGACCGCGCCATTGTCTCCGAGATGGGCGCGCTCGGCCTGCTCGGACCGACGATCCCGGAAGAGTACGGCGGCGCGGGGCTCGGTTATGTCGCCTATGGATTGATCACGCGCGAGGTCGAACGGGTCGATTCCGGCTATCGCTCGGCCATGTCGGTGCAGTCCTCGCTCGTGATGCACCCGATCTTTGCCTACGGCAACGAGGCGCAGCGCAAGAAATACCTGCCGAAGCTCGCCACGGGCGAGATCGTCGGCTGCTTCGGCCTGACCGAGCCCGACCACGGTTCCGATCCCGGCTCGATGGTGACGCGCGCGGAAAAGACGAGCGGCGGCTACCGGCTCACCGGCACCAAGATGTGGATCACCAACGCGCCGGTCGCCGACCTGGCCGTGGTCTGGGCCAAGCTCGACGGCGTCATCCGTGGCTTCCTGATCGAGCGCGGAACCAAGGGGTTCTCGACCCCGAAGATCGAAGGCAAGCTGTCGTTGCGCGCCTCGATCACCGGCGAGATCGTGCTCGCAGACGCCTTCGTGCCGGAGGAGAACCTGTTGCCCAACGTCAAGGGTCTCGCCGGTCCTTTCGGCTGCCTCAACGTCGCGCGCGCAGGCATCGCGTGGGGCGCCTTGGGAGCCGCCGAGTTCTGTTGGCACCGGGCGCGCCAATACGTGCTTGACCGCAAACAGTTCGGTCGTCCGCTCGCCGCCAATCAGCTGATCCAGAAGAAGCTCGCCGACATGCAGACCGAGATCACGCTCGGGCTGCACGCGGCGCTGCGGCTCGGTCGGCTGCTGGAGCAGGGCCGCGCCGCGCCGCCGGCGGTGTCGCTGCTCAAGCGCAACAATTGCGGCAAGGCGCTCGAGATCGCGCGGCTGGCGCGCGACATGCATGGCGGCAACGGCATTGCGGATGAGTTCCACGTGATGCGCGTGCTGTGCAATCTCGAGACCGTCAATACCTACGAGGGCACCCACGACATTCACGCACTGATCCTCGGCCGCGCACAGACTGGCATCCAGGCGTTTTTCTAGCCCGTCCTATTTGATGGATCTCCTGCACGGCGTCCTCCTCGTTGCCGCCGGAGTAGTGGGAGGCATTATCGCGGCGCTGGCCGGCGGCGCGGCGGTGATCACGTTTCCCGCGCTGCTTGCCGCCGGACTGCCGCCGGTGGTCGCGACCGCCAGCAATACCACGGCGCTCGTCCCCGGCCTGTTCCTCGCCGCGATCTATGACCGCTCGCAACTCCCGCCGTTCGATCGGTCGTTCATCGCAATGGCGTTGGCGGCGGTCGCCGGGTCGCTGGTGGGTGCCGCGCTTCTGGTGCTCACGCCCGAACGGATGTTTTCGGCGCTGGTGCCGTTGCTGCTCGGTTTCGCGACGGTCTTGTTCGCTTATGCCGGCCGCATCAGCGGCTGGCTCGCCGCCCGCACTGCCGCCGGCGGCAAGACGCGGCGGCCGATCCATTCGGTCGCTGCGATGTTGCCGGTCTCGATCTATGGCGGCTACTTCGGCGCCGGTCTGGGGGTGCTGATGCTCGGCGTTCTGTCGGTCGGGACGGCCGGCGACTATCGCTCCGCCAACGTGGCCAAGAATCTGCTGACGGCGGTCAACAGCACGGCGGCCACCTTCATCTTTGCGGCGCAGGGCGTCTTGGCGTGGCCGGCGACTCTGCTGATGATGCTGGGAACCCTGGTCGGTGGTCTCATCGGCGCGCGGCTCGCGCAGGTGATGCCGAACGATGCCGCGCGCACGCTCGTGGTGTTCGTCGGCGCGCTTCTGACCGCCGTCTTTGCCTGGCGCTATTGGCTCTGAACGGTCTGGGCGAGCTCGGCGAGGCGGGCGACCATGGCGCTTTGCGGATCGGGCAGCGCATCGATCACCGTGAAATGGTTGGTCCCGGCGATTTCCTCGTAACGCGTGCGTGCGCCCGCCTTGCCCCATGCCTCCGCAATGACGCGGCTCTGGCGCAGGAATTCGCTCGAACTCCAGGCCGCCGACCACGGCGTCGAACACGCGCCCCGCGGGCGCGGGCCAGAACAGCGGGGAGACCTGCCGGGCCTGCGCATCGTCGAGCTGCAGATCCTGCGCCATCGTGACGTGGACGAGGGGCGTGAGATCGAACAGGCCTGAAATCGAGTAGGCCGCGGGCACGAGGTCGGCTGGCGCCTTGGGATAGCGTTCGTGCCAGTCGGTTGCCACCATTGCGCCGGCGAGATGGCCGCCGGCGGAATGGCCGTAGATCATCATGCGGCGGCCGGTGCGCAGCCACAGGAACAGGCACGCGTGCCGGATCTGCTCGATGATCTCGGCGATCGTCACTTCGGGACAGAGGTCGTAACCGACGACCGCCACCGCCACGCCGCGGGAATTGAGCCCGCGCGCCATGTGGCTGAACAGCGACGGATCGAGCGAGCGCCAGTAGCCGCCATGGATGAACAGCGCCAGCGGGGCGGTCACGCCGGGGCGGGGCGAGAACAGGTCGATGAACTGCCGCAGGGACTCGCCGTAGCTCAGTCCCAGTTCCGCGCGCCGTTCCTTCATCGCCTCGGCACGATAGTCCTCGGCCTCGCGCGCCCAGCGCGCGAAGATGTCCGGGTGCTCGGGTACGCGGGCGCGGTTGTTGTATTCGGTTTCGTAGTCGACGGGCATGCGCTCTCCCCCTGTGGCGTCTCTCTATCATCTCTTCCCGCCCGCGGGGAGAGGCAAGGGCGCCGTGTGCGGCCTTTGCCTTTCGTTGAATCGAAGCTATGTCTGGCGCGATGAAGGTTGACGGCAAGCACACCCGCAACATCTGGGTCGAGCCCGACGGCTGGTCGGTCGGCGTGATCGACCAGACCCAGCTGCCGCATCGGTTCGCGACGGTTCGCCTGGCGAGCCTCGCGGACGCCGCCCGCGCGATCGCCACCATGCAGGTGCGAGGCGCGCCGCTGATCGGCGCGACGGCGGCTTACGGCGTCTGCCTGGCGCTGCGCGCCGACCCCTCGGACCAGGCGCTGGAGCACGCGTTTGCGACTCTCCTCGCCACGCGTCCGACCGCGATCAACCTCAAATGGGCGCTCGACGAGATGGTGGCGGCGGTGCGCAACCGTGCGCGCGACGAACGGCTGGCTGCGGCCTACCGCCGCGCGGCCGAGATTTGCGACGAAGACGTCGCCATCAACCAGGCGATCGGCCGCTACGGGGCCGAGCTGATCGCCGCGATCGCGGCGCGCAAGCAGCCAGGCGAGCCGGTGCAGGTACTCACCCACTGCAATGCCGGCTGGCTCGCGACCGTGGACTTCGGCACTGCGCTGGCGCCGATCTATGCGGCGCAAGCCCAGGGCGCCGCGCTCCATGTCTGGGTGGACGAGACGCGCCCGCGCAATCAGGGCTCCGCGCTGACCGCCTGGGAGCTCGGCCAGCAGCGCGTGCCGCACACGGTGATCCCCGACAATACCGGCGGTCACCTGATGCAGCACGGCATGGTCGACATGGTGATCGTGGGGGCCGATCGCGTCACCGCCAACGGCGACGTCTGCAACAAGATCGGCACCTATCTCAAGGCCCTCGCGGCCAAGGATAACGGCGTGCCGTTCTATGTCGGCCTGCCGTCCCCGAGCATCGATTTCGCGGTGTCCGACGGGGTCGCCGAGATCCCGATCGAGCAACGCAGTGCCGATGAGGTCACGACCATGACCGGCCGCGCCGCCGACGGCCGCCTCGAGACCGTGCGCATCGTCCCGGACGGCTCGGCGGTCGCGAACTACGGTTTCGACGTGACCCCGGCCCGTCTCGTCACCGGCCTCATCACCGAGCGCGGCATCATTGCACCGCGTCGGGACGCGCTCGCCGCTGCTTTTGTCGAGCGCGCCGCGGCGGCGTCGGCACCCGTCGCGCGTTCGGCGGCGGATTGACCTGGGCGCCGCTCGCCGTCTCGGATGGCCGGCGGTGAATGTGGACCACGTTACCCCTGGCTCTCACATTACTTTCGCGTCGTGCGCCAAGATTGTAATCTCGCATGGGGCGCTCGGCATGGTCCCCGCGCTCGCTGGAGGCCCGCGATGACGTTCCCGTTTCCGGCGCGGCGCCGGGTTGGATGCAGCCTCGCGTCGGCCGCGATGGCGATCGTTGCCCTGGCGGCGGCGGGCGAACCCACGCGCGCCGAACCGAACAAGCAGGTTCTCGAAGCGGCGCAACGGTACAAGGAGGAGGCACTCAGGCTGTGGGAGCGTCTCGTCAACATCGATTCCGGAACGGGGGACGAGCAGGGCCTCAAGGAGGTGGCGGCGATTGCGACGGAGGAGCTCAACAAGCTCGGCGCCCGTCTCGAGACCGTTTCGGCGAAGCCGGCCGTGGGCGACAACATCGTCGCGACCTTTGCCGGGACCGGCAAGGGACGGATTTTCCTCATCGCCCACATGGACACCGTGTTCGCGAAAGGCGTGGCGGCGGCGCGCCCCTTCCGCATCAAGGATGGCCGCGCCCTTGGCCCGGGGGTCTCGGACAACAAGGGCGGGATCATTTCCGCGCTGTATGTCCTGAAAATCCTGCACGGCCTCAATTTCAGGGACTACGCCCAGATCACACTGTTGCTGAATACGAACGAGGAAACCGGTTCGCTCGGCACGCGGCTCCTGATCGAACGGCTTGCGAAGGAACACGACGTCGCGCTCAATCTCGAAGCCGGCCGCCCCAGCGATGGGCTGGTGGTCTGGCGCAAGGGCTCCGGCGTCATCAAGGTGGAGGTGAAGGGGAGGGCGGCGCATGCCGGTGTTGCCCCCGACAACGGCCGCAACGCGGCGATGGAGCTTGCGCACCAAATCCTCCAGCTCGGCAAGCTGGGCGACCGTGAGATGGGCACCACCGTCAATTTCACCGTGCTCAATGCCGGCGACCGCAAGAACGTCATTCCGGACTACGCGGTCGCGGAGGGCGACGTGCGGGCGCTGAGCAGCGACGAATTCGATCGCGTGGAGCGCGAGCTCGCCGCCAAGTCGCAGAACAAGCTCATTCCCGATACCGAAGTCACCACCAGCCTGACCCGCCTGTTCCCGGTCATGCCGCAGAGCGCGCCAACGCGCGCGCTCGCAGCCACCGCGCAGGCGATCTATGCCGAACTGGGCAAGACGCTGACGCTCGAAGGAAGCGGCGGCGCCGCCGATTCGAGCTTTTCCGCCGGCGTCTTCAAGCCGACGCTCGACGGATTGGGGCTTGTCGGCGGCAACGCCCATTCGCTTGACGAATATGCCGAGGTCGACAGCATCGTGCCCCGGTTCTACCTGCTTGCGCGCATGCTGATGGAGCTGGGACCGGGCAAGCCGGAGAGCGCGAACCGGTAATGGCGTGCGAGCAAACCGGGCGCGATGGGCTGGGCATCCGATGACTGACCGACAAGTGTCAACCTGACGAGAGTCGCCTGGGAGTGTAGCGTGAGTAACCTTCGGTTCCGTCCTGCGACGACGAGCGTGCCCCTGCCGGGACTTCTTCATTCCATGAGCACGAGTTCGCTGGCTGCCTCGCTGCCCATGGACGGGCGGCAATCGCCGACCGCGCTGGCGGTGGCGCGCGGCACCTCGCGGCTGCTGCATTCGCTGGGGCTCTCGGTGGTCAGCGAATTGCCGCTGCCGTCCGGCCGGCGCGCCGATCTCGTGGCGCTCGGGAGCGAGGGCGATCTATGGATCGTCGAGATCAAGTCGTCGATGGCGGATTTTCGTGCGGACCAGAAGTGGATCGACTACCGCCTGCATTGCGACCGGCTGTTTTTCGCCACGACGCTCGACCTGCCGCGCGACATCTTCCCGGCGGACACCGGTCTCATCGTCGCCGACGCTTTCGGTGCGGCGATCCTGTGCGAGGCGCCGGAGCATCGCCTTCGTGCCGCCACCCGCAGGAGCATGACGCTCGCCTTCGCGCGCGCGGCCGCGCTGCGGTTGTCCGCTTTGGCCGATCCCGAGGGACTGAAAGGTGCCGGTCCCTAGAACGCATCCTCCCGAAATCGGGACCGGACGTCGGCCGTCACCTTCTGCGGAGCCGGGTACTCAGTTGATGAAATCGACCTTGATTCCCTTGTGGACCATCTTTCCCAGCGCCTGAGCATCCCAATTGGTCAGCCGGATGCACCCGTGCGATGCGGTCTTGCCGATGTTCGCCGGCTGCGGAGTGCCATGGATGCCGTAGCCATCGCCGAGATCGATCCACGTGCCGCCAACCGGATTGTTGGGGCCGGGCGCGATGGTGAAGGGCTTCGTCGCCTTCACGCCCTTGAACTTGAGTTTGGGGCTGTACGTGTAGGTGGGATTCTCGGCGACGGACCGAATGGGCAGCGTACCGCTGGGGGCGGGCCGCTCCTCGCTGCCGACCGACGCTGGATAGAAGCTGATGAGTTTTCCCTCGCCGTCCAATGCGCGAACGGTTCGCTCGGATTTGTTCACCACGACTTTCGCCACCTTGGCCTGCGACGGCTTCCTGGCAAGATTCGGCACCAGGATCTTGCTGCCGGCAGTCTCGAGCGACGCCTTGGGATTGAGCCTGGTCAACAGACCCGGGTCGATGTGAAATTTCTCGGCGAGCAGCTCACGCGGGCTCGTGAAGTTGAGAGTCTTCAACTCCGCCTTTTTCTCCAGGGACGCCGGAATGGTCTTGTTGAAGGGACCCTTCACGTCCGCCGGTTGAATCTCATAGTCGACGAGCACCGGATCGGAGGATGTGGCGGTCAGACGCTCCCACGTCTGCGGGTCGAGCTCGCCGGTTGGCTTGATGCCGTTTTCGCCCTGAAACGCCGTAATGGCCTTCCGGAGATTGATGTCGGTCTTGCTGTCGATCACGCCGGGTGAAAAACCCGCCCGGTCGAGCAACACCTCGGCCTTTATGATGGCGGCCGCACTGGGAGCGCCGGCGCGCTTCTTTTTACCGGACGGTGCCGGCAGCTGGGCCTCATTGACCGTTTGTGCATCGAGCGCCGGGGGGGCGGCGCGCGCCCCGCGGGCGGCGCGCGCCTCGCCCGCAATCGTCAGCGCCAGTGCCGCGCTGACGAAAAGCGCCGTAAGACGCCCGTAGATGCATGGGGTGATCGACAAGGTACCTACGTTGCCCTGGCACCTTTTCCCGGCCGCGGAAATCCGGTTTGGGGCGCCGAGGGGGGCCGGGCCGAAGACGTCATCGCGGATATCCATTGTCAGCTCCTGGTCCTGTCGAAAACCATCGCATCGAGCGGTCTCCCGATCGCCGGTCGGTCTGGCATGTGGTCGGCCCGCCGTGAGCGGGCCGCCAAATCCGGGGATCGAAGGTGAATTTTCGTGACGACGTGAGCAATGCTGACTTTCAATCTAGTCCATTGGAACTTTTCCGCCTAGGGCCGAGGTACCAGGGTCATGCTCGGTGCACCGGAAAGGTCGCACGGCCGGTTCATCGATGCCGGCTTTGGAGCGGCCGCCGGAAGTCGGTAGAACTTTTGATCGACGACGAGCGTGGAGGATATGGGCGATGCGATCGGCGTTCTTTGCGGCCTTGTTGGGCGCGTCAGTGCTCGCACTATCGGCGAGCTGGGCGCAGGCCCCCATGGCCTACGACCTGCATGAGCTGCCGCCGGGTGCGACGCTGCACAAAGTTACCGCGGCGCCGGCGGAGTACAAAGGCCGCAAGGCGCTCAAGGTCGAGATCACCGACGCCGCCGCCAAGGCTCAGCTTGGCGTCGATTTCGACATGCCGACGTTCGTGCTCATTCCCGCCGATTTCAAGAACGGGACCATCGAGGTCGAGGTTCTGGGTCGGCTGAACGGAAAGGGGCCACCGGACGCGCGGGCATTCATCGGCCTCGCGTACCGCGTCGTCGATGGCGAAGGGCGCTTCGAATCGGCCTATCTGCGTCCGCTCAATGGCCGCAAGAAAAATCCTCCGTCCCCGCGCGACAGGCGCGCGATTTAGTATTTCGCCTATCCGGACTGGAAGTTCGACCGGCTGCGCAAGGAGTATCCGGACGGGCACTACGAGTCCGGGGCCGATATCGCCGACGATGAATGGATTACCTACAAGCTCGACATCGACGAGGCGCGGGTCAGGGTGTCGGTCAACGGCCAGGAAGAACTTGTGCTGACGGATCCCAAAGCCGCGCCCGCAGCCGGGGACGTTGGTCTTTGGGTTGGTATTGGTACCGAGGGTTACTTTACCAACCTGCGCGTTACGCCCCGCTGAAAGGCGCTTCCGGCGCTCAGCGATCAGAGACGTGTGCGGGGATGCCTGCGATCGAAGCAGCTAGTCGATCGCGACCGTGATCTGGCGGTTGTTCACCAGTCCTTTGAGCAGCCGCGCCACGTAGTGCTCGACCACGTCCTCCGGAGTGCCCTCGCGGCCCCATACCGTCACCTTGGGACTGAGCCGTCCGGACCGCCCCGACCAACTGACCAGATACTCCGCCAGCAGACCGAATTTCTTCGTCGTTTCCAGCCGTTCGAAAATGGCGTCCTGATTGGGAATGGCATCCTGACTGGCATCCATGTCTCAAATCTCCGATCGCTCCAGACCGGTAACGCACAAAGCCGATTTTGGTTGCACTGCAACCGTCTGCCTTCTTTCTCATCACACACGCATCACACGCGCGCGATGTGAATTGCAGCCGCTGCGCTTTTCATGAGGCGGACGTCAATACCGGGCATGCGGCCAGGTTCGACCAACGCACGGCGCATGGCCGGCCGTGGGAAGCGCAAGCCTTTCCTTGACGAATGCGGGCACCTCGCCCGCGAGAGCGGCGCCTATTTCGGTGCGCGCTTGGCCAAGATGCGCTGCAGCGTACGCCTGTGCATGTTGAGGCGGCGCGCGGTCTCCGAGACGTTGCGGCCGCATAGTTCGTAAATGCGCTGAATATGCTCCCAGCGCACGCGATCGGCCGACATGGGATTTTCCGGCGGTTCGGCCTTGCGGCCCTCGAGCGCCAACAGGGCCGCGACCACGTCGTCGGCGTCGACGGGCTTGGAGAGGTAGTCGACGGCGCCGAGCTTCACCGCATTGACCGCCGTTGCGATGTTGCCATAGCCGGTCAGGATGATGGCGCGGGCGTCGGGCCGGCGGCGCTTGAGCGCGGAGATGACGTCGAGGCCGTTGCCATCCTCGAGCCGCATGTCCACGACCGCAAAGGCTGGCGATGCGGTTTCAAGCTGGGCGATGCCCTCGGCCACCGACTCGGCGGTGGTCACGGCAAAGCCGCGGCTTTCCATGGCGCGTGCAAGCCGTTGCAGGAAGGATTTGTCGTCCTCGACGATGAGCAGCGAGCGATCACTCGGCATCGCCGCCGCGACGTAATCGGCCATGGCCATGTATTGCCTCCACAATGTGGCATGCCGCCACAACGCTTCGCAGGCCCGACGCCACCGGCGACAGCGACGATTCGCCCGTAGATTTGAAAATTATTCTAGGAACCGGGTCTGAACACCTCAAGTGAATAATCGATAATGAAAGCCGTCCTGCGCCCCGATCGCGATGAAAAAGCTCTTGCTGGCAATGACTTGCGGCGTCCAGCGGGTCATGCCGCGAACGCCATCGGACGCTCGAAATCGCTGCGGCCCCAGTGCACGCGCACGACCGCTCCCCGCTCCGGGAATGCGCGGTTCTCGAAGTCGAGGGTTGCGCCCGAGCGCTCCAGCAGGGTTTTGGCGATGAAGAAGCCGAGCCCCAGGCCGCTCGCTTCGCCGTCGCCGGTCTGGCGGTCGCGACGGCGGCTGGTGACATAGGGCTCGCCGATCCGGTCCATGATTTCCGGGGCAAAGCCGGGACCGTCGTCGGTGATGGTGACGGCGACGTCCTGGCCGCTCCAGGATGCCGCGACCTCGACCCGTTCGTCGGCGAAATCGACGGCGTTCTCGAGCAGATTGCCGAGGCCGTACAGAATCGCCGGGTTGCGGCCGCCGACCGGCTCGGCCAGGTCGCCCGCGGAAAGCGCGACGTTGATCGCGACTTCGAAGTTGCGATGCGGTGCAACCACCTCTTCGATCAGGGTCGACAGCTTCATGCGGTCGAACGGATCGCCGCTCGAGAGTTCAGTGAGTTTCGCCAGAATGGCGCGACAGCGCTTGGCCTGTTCGTTCAACAGCCGCACGTCGTCGGCATGCTCGGAGTCGGGTGCGATGGCGAGCTGCAGCTCCTTTGCGATCAAGGTGATGGTGGCGAGCGGGGTACCCAGTTCATGAGCGGCGGCGGCCGCGAGCCCGTCGAGCTGCGAGAGATGCTGCTCGCGGGCGAGCACCAATTCGGTCGCCGCCAGCGCATCCGCGAGCTGGCGCGATTCCTCGGTGATCTGCCAAGCGTGCATGCCGATGAAGCCGATCGACAGCAAGATGGAGAGCCAGAACTCCCATCACATAAACTGCCGGCAATTCCAGCGGAGGATCGGTATCCCACGGCAGCGGATCGTGGACGAAGACGAGCACGGTGGCGCAGGCGACGGCGAAGCATCCGAGCATCAAGGTCATGCGCGGTGGCAGCGCGGTGGCCGAGATCAACACCGGCCCGAGAAAGAGGAATGCGAACGGGTTCTGCAGACCACCGGTGAAGAACAGCAGGACCGCCAATTCGGCGATGTCGAAGGCAAGCAGCCAGGCTGCGCGGTCCGGTTCGAGTCGCTGCGTCATCGGAAAGCGAATGCGCAGCGCGATATTGAGCCAGGCGGAGAGCGCGATCACCGCAAGACAGGCCCAGATCGGCAGCTCGTAGTCGAGCCCGACATAGACCACCAGCACCGCCGTCGTCTGGCCGATCACCGCGAGCCAGCGCAGCCGAACGAGCGTGTCGAGACGTACGCTGCGCCCGGTCCGATGGGCCTCTTCGGTGGCTGTTTCGGTCATGGCGACAATGTAAGCCCTCCTCCGCCGTCCTCAAACGTGGCCGAATGCCCCGACCACGCGTCCTGGGCCCATCGCCGCGCCGCATCCGCTGCCTTTTGCGCCGCGTGGCGGGCTGTGCAACATGTGCGCATTGCCGCAGCCCGATGCATGACATGCCGAACGCCTCTCAGCCCGCCGTCGCCGTCGACCAGCTGGTCAAGCTCTACCGGACCACGCGCGCGGTCGACGGCATTTCCTTCGCGCTCGAGCCCGGCTCGGTCACCGGGCTTCTTGGCGGCAACGGCGCGGGCAAGACCACCACCATCGCGATGATCCTGGGCCTGGTCACGCCCACGTCCGGCACGGTGAAGGTGATGGGTGCCGATATGCCGCGCCAGCGCTACCAGGTGCTGCACGAGATGAATTTCGAGAGCCCCTATATCGACATGCCGCACCGCCTCACGGTGCGGCAGAATCTCAAGGTGTTCGGTCTGCTCTACGCGGTGGAGGATCTGCAAGGCCGCATCGCCGCGCTTGCCGAGGAGCTCGATCTGCTGGAATTTATCGACCGGCCCACGGGCAAGCTATCGGCCGGGCAGAAAACCCGCGTCGCGCTCGCCAAGGCGCTGATCAATTCACCGCGGGTGCTGCTGCTCGACGAGCCGACCGCGTCGCTCGATCCCGACACCGCCGACTGGGTTCGCAGCCATCTCGAGCGTTTTCGCGAGGAACACGGCGCAACGGTGCTGCTTGCTTCCCACAACATGGCCGAGGTCGAGCGCTTGTGCGAGCGCGTCATCATCATGAAGCGCGGGCGCATCGAGGATGACGACACGCCGCAGCGCCTTCTCATCCGCTATGGCCGCGAGACGCTCGAAGAGGTGTTTCTCGACGTTGCGCGCGGGCGCGGCGAAGTCCGCGAGGCCGCACAATGAGCATCGACTCGGCGAGCACGGTCACGCTGGCGCCGCATCGGGTCGGCGCCATGGTGCTGCGATATCTCTATCTCCTGCGCTCGTCCTGGACGCGGCTCCTTGAGCTGATCTATTGGCCGGCGGTGCAGCTTTTCGTGTGGGGATTTCTGCAATTCTACCTCGCGCAGAACTCGGGCTTCTTCGCGCGCGCGGCCGGGATCTTCATCGCCGCCGTGTTGATGTGGGACGTGCTGTTTCGCGGACAGCTCGGCTTCTCCATCTCCTTTCTCGAGGAGATGTGGTCTCGCAACCTGAGCAACCTGATGATCAGTCCGCTGCGTCCGATCGAATTCGTCTGCGCACTGATGGTCATGAGCCTGATCCGGCTGGCGATCGGGATGGTGCCGGTCACCTTCCTCGCGATGGCCTTTTTCGGTTTCAACGTCTATGCGCTCGGCCTCGCGCTCGCGGCATTCTTCGTCAATCTCATCCTGACGAGCTGGGCGGTCGGAATCGTGGTCTCCGGCGTGCTGTTGCGCAATGGCATGGGTGCCGAGTCGCTGGCGTGGACGTTGATGTTCGTGCTCATGCCGCTGACCTGCGTCTACTATCCCGTGAGCGTGTTGCCGGACTGGCTGCAAGGGGTCGCCTGGTTGCTGCCGCCTACCTATGTGTTCGAAGGAATGCGGGCATTGATCATGGAGCATGTGTTCCGCGCCGACCTGATGATCGAGGCGTTCGCGCTCAATGCACTGTATTTCGCCGCCGCCGTGGTAGTTTTCTTGCAGTTGCTCGCAAGCGCGCGCCGCGTCGGCTCGCTGCTGCAATCCGGTGAATAGGGAACCGGGGAGGAGCTGTTCCGTTACCTATGGCAGCCTTGCTGCGGTGCGAAAGCGGCGCGCGAAGTTCGCCCTTATGTAACGCGGTGGGCAACCGCGGTGCGTATGTTGACTGTGTGACGGAAACACGACACTATGCTGCGGCGCAGCAATCAAACGCCGCTAGAGACCGGGACGATGGCAATTGGTGAATTCGGCGGCGCGCCGGCCGCAGCGGGCGACATTGGCCCGACGTATGCCGCGCCGGCGTATTGGTTCTATGAGATGAGCCAGGCTGCACTCAATCCCTTGCGCGCGTTCGCCGACGCCGGGCAGCTGTTCTATCGCAACCCCGCCAACCCCCTGTCGTACACCGCCTTCGGCAAGACCATGGCCGCGACCATGGAATTGATCGAGCGCTCGACCCGGCGTTACGGCAGGCCCGAATGGAATATCAACTCGACCGTCGTGGGCGGCGAGCGCGTGCCGGTGCATGTCACCACACTCTGGGAGCGGCCGTTCTGCCGTCTCCTGCATTTCGAGCGTGCGTTCGAGCGCGTGCCGCGGCGCCCGCAACCGCGTCTTCTCATCGTCGCGCCGATGTCGGGACACTATCCGACGCTTCTGCGCGGCACCGTCGAGGGATTTTTGCCCAATCACGACGTCTACATCACCGAGTGGGTCGACGCCCGGATGGTGCCGGCCTCGGAAGGCCGCTTCGACCTCGACGACTACATCGATTATCTGATCTCGATCTTGCACTTCCTCGGCGGCGACGTGCACGTCCTCGCGGTGTGTCAACCGTCGGTGCCGGTGCTCGCCGCGGTCGCGCGCATGGAGGCCGACAACGATCCTTACGTTCCGCATTCCATGGTCCTGATGGGCGGGCCGATCGACACCCGCGTGAACCCGACGGCCGTCAACACGCTGGCGGAGCGGCGCGGCATCGACTGGTTTCGCCGCAACGTCATCACCAAGGTGCCGTTTCCCAATCCGGGCTTCCTGCGCGACGTCTATCCGGGCTTCCTGCAGCTCCACGGCTTCGTCAGCATGAATCTCGATCGGCACATCGAGGCGCACCGCAACCTGTTTCTTCATCTCGTCCGCGGCGACGGCGATTCTGCGCAGAAGCATCGCGAATTCTACGACGAGTATCTCGCGGTGATGGATCTTGCCGCCGAGTTCTATCTGCAGACCGTCGAGACCGTGTTCGTGCGGCACGATCTGCCCAAGGGCGAAATGACCCACCGCGGCCTGCGCGTCGATCCCGCCAAGATCCGGCGCGTGGCGTTGCTCACGGTGGAAGGCGAGAACGACGATATCTCCGGCGTCGGACAGACCGAGGCGGCGCATCGGCTGTGCGTCAACATACCGGCAGAGCACAAGGCGCACTGGCTGCAGCCCGCCGTAGGTCACTACGGGGTATTCAACGGTTCGCGCTTTCGTGCCGAGATCGTGCCCCGCATCGCAGACTTCGTGCTCTCGCACAATTCGCACATCGCCCGCAGCGCGATGAAGCGCGCGATCCGCGACAAGATGGGCGCCGCGAAGACGCGAAGGTCCGGCGCTTGCGCCGCTATCCCCGCAGTTGACTACGGAGTGAGTGTGCCGGGGAGTCGGCTGCCATACGCCGGCCCGCCGTTTCGCCTCAGCAATTTCGTATCACGGATGCCGACAACCGGCGTCCTGCCGGGGGTTTTGCGTGATTCGTCATCCCGCCGGTCGCGTGCATCGACTGTAAACTATTGATTATGCTATGGATTTGTCTTCGCGCTGAGGGCGCAAAATGGGTGACCTTTGCGCCGCTGGAGCGCGGGTTGTCCCGGAAAGCTCTGAAACAGGATTCATATCTTGGGCATCCCAAGCTATAGTAGAGTCTAAGAAAGTGAGGCCCAGCCTATTGGGGAAGGGGCTATATTTGTTGCCCATCGTGCTCTGGGGTCTTGCGCCTGTGGCAGTATTTCGCCGGGGTTGTTTCGTAGGGTGGATTGCGTCCATGCCGCTTCGCGCTTTGCTGTATCGGCGACCGAGCGAGCCTTCGGTCGTGCAGGTCGTTTTCGACAGGGCGATTTATCTCGTGCGCTTGCGCCGCCACCGCCAGGCGCGCCGCTATACGTTGCGCATCGACGCCGCATCTCGCGAGGTGGTGCTCACCATTCCGCCGCGCGGAAGCGTCACGGAAGCAAAGGAGTTCGCCCAGAAGCACGGCGGTTGGATCGCGGCGCGGCTCAAGCGGCTGCCGGAAGCGGCGCCGTTTCGGCATGGACTCGAGGTGCCCCTGCGCGGCGAGCCGCATCGCATCGTGCATCGCCGCGGCGAGCGCGGCACGGTGTGGACCGAGGCCGACCCCTCCGGAAATCGGCTGCTTTGCGTCGCGGGTGAACCGCCCCATGTCGACCGCCGCATCAGCGATTTCCTCAAGCGCGAGGCGCAGCGCGATCTCGAGGCGGCCAGCCGTGGCTACGCAGCCAAGCTCGGCGTTCGCATCAAACGCATCTGCGTACGCGATCAGTCGAGTCGATGGGGCTCCTGCTCCAATACCGGCGTGTTGTCGTTCTCGTGGCGGCTGATCCTGGCGCCCGCATTCGTGCTCGACTACCTCGCGGCGCATGAGGTCTCGCATCTCGTGGAGCTCAACCACTCGCCGCGATTCTGGCGGCTGGTGAAGCGTCTCTACCCCGATGTCGAACGCGCCAAGGTGTGGCTCGACGTGCACGGCACCGACCTGCATCGTTACGGATTGGCCGCCCGGCGGCGACCCGGCGATCTCTGAGCCGCGGAACAGCGGCGGCGCTTCGCCCTCGTTTTTTGTTCAGCCTGCCCGCGCGGCTTCGGCGCTTGACTTCAATTGCGCGTTTTTCGATATTTCTGTCATGACAGAAATTACGGAAAAGAGCGTCAAGCTCGCCGATGCGGTGGAGCGCTTTGTCCTGCATTGGGGGGACATGGGCGGACAGTGGGGCGTCAATCGCTCGGTCAGCCAGATTCATGCGCTGCTCTATCTGTCGGAACGGCCCCGCACGGCGGAGGAGATCGCTGCCATGCTCGGGCTCGCGCGCTCGAACGTGTCGACCTCGATCCGCGAGCTGATGAGCTGGAATTTGATCCGGCGCGTGCCGGTGAGGGGCGACCGGCGCGAACACTTCGAGGCCGAGACCGACCCGTTCGAGGTCGCCATGCGCATTGCCGCAGTGCGCAAAGAGCGCGAGATCGATCCGGCCCTGGACGCGCTGCGTGCCTGCGTCACCGCTGCCGAGCGCGATCTCAAGCTCCACCCCGTCGCGAACAGGCGGCTCAAGGAGATGCTGGCCTTCGCCGAGACCCTGGATCGCTGGTACGCGCAGATGCTGACGGTGCCGAAGCCGAAGCTGGCCACCCTGATCCGGCTCGGCACCCGCATCGTCGGCCTGCTGCCGGCCGCCAAGCAGAGATAGCGAGGGGCGCCGATGCTCACGCCGCCCGGCACACTCGACGGTCCCGCCGCTCGAGCCAGCGGGTCGAGCGCCGGTGCGGCAGAGTTGGTCGCGGCGCTGCCGGTTCGGCAGCATGTGCTCGTGACCGGCGCAACCGGATTTATTGGCCGCCGGCTGGTCGGAGCGCTCGCGAGCGCCGGGCACGACGTCACCGTGCTGGTGCGCGATCCGGCGAAGGCCGCGATGTTGCGGCCGCCGTTTCGGCTGGTGACGCGACTCGATCAGATCGCCAACGACACGATGATCGATAGCGTGGTCAATCTCGCGGGCGAGCCGATCGCCGACGGATTGTGGACCCGCAGCAAGCGGCGCCGGATTATGGCGTCGCGGTTGCGCGTGACGCGCGGGGTGGTCGGCCTCATCGGCCGACTGGAGCATCGCCCCGCGGTGCTGGTGAGCGGCTCCGCCATCGGCTGGTACGGACGGTGGAAGGACGAATTGCTCACCGAGTTCGACGGCGGCAAGCGCGGGTTCAGCCATCGCCTGTGCGAGGCCTGGGAATGCGCGGCGAAGAAAGCAGAGCGGCTCGGCCTGCGGGTGGTCCGCCTGCGGATCGGCATCGTGCTCGGTTCCGACGGCGGGATGCTCGGCCGCGTGCTCCTGCCGTTCCGGCTCGGTCTGGGCGGGCCCATGGGCACCGGCGAGCAGTGGATGTCGTGGATCGAGCGAGACGATCTCGTCCGCCTGATTGCGCACGTCATGGCCGATCCGCGACTGACGGGTGCGGTCAATGGCACCGCACCGGTGCCGGTGAGGAATTCAACCTTCGCGCGCGAGCTGGGCCACGCCTTGCGTCGGCCGTCTCGGGTCCGGGTGCCCGCGTCTCTGCTGCGCGGGCTCTTCGGAGATCTCGCCCGTGAGCTGGCGCTGGGAGGGCAGCGCGTGTTGCCGGACAAGGCGGACGGCAGCGGCTTCAAGTTCCGGCACGAGACCTTGGCCGGCGCTCTGGCCGCGATACTGGGGACGGCACCGGCGAAGGAGACCCGCGGGCCGATTGACGCTGCGCCAGAACGGCATGTGAACCAGCGGCGCAGGCGGGCTGCCCACGTCTCCGCTCGGTAAGGCAGTGCCCGTGGTCGCAAAGGCGATGGCGGGATTTCTCAGTCGCCCGCCGAAGCTTTAGCGACATGCGGGCAACGCAAATGCTCGGGGAGAGCGCGCGCCGATTTGCCTGCTCACCGCCACGGCTTGCCTGGCGCTCCTGCTGGCGCGCGGCAGCGCTCGATGCGTCCTACCTCTGCCGGCGGGCGAAGGACGCGCCTATGATCGAATGCAAGGCATGTCGCTTGGCCGATCAGCGAGGAAGCGATGACGATGCGTTGGCGATCTCCGTTCGCGGCCGCCATGCTGGCGGCCGGCCTTGCTGTGAGTTTCGTTGCCGGCTTGGGCGCAGAGCTTTCCGAACCGCCCCGTGCATCTGATCGTCGCCTACGCGCCCGGCGGCACCGGCGACATCGTCGCGCGGCTGATCTCGGACAGGCTCGCCGCCGCGCTCGGCCAGCCCGTGGTGGTCGAGAACCGGGCGGGAGCGAGCGGGTCGATCGGCGCGCAGAGCGTTGTCTCCGCCGCGCCCGATGGTCACACCCTGCTGGTCGGACAACCCGCGGAAGTCGCCATCAATCAGCACTGGATCAAAGGGCTCACATACGACCCGGACCGGGATTTGCAGCCTGTGGCGCTCGCCACCATCGTGCCGCTCGCCCTCGTGATCCCCGCAACGGCGCCCTATGCCACCTTGTCGGGCATGCTCAAGGCGTCCGCGACGCGCGCGCTGACATTCGCATCGGCAGGCACCGGCACGCCGGGGCATTTCGCCGGCGAACTGCTCAAGCTTCGTTCCGGCAGCAACATGACGCATGTCCCTTACAAAGGCGCGGCGCCGGCCTTGAACGACCTTCTCGGGGCGCATGTCGACTTTTTCTTTTCGGGGTTTCCTGCCGCGGCGGCGCAGGTGAAGGCGGGCGCCCTCAAGCTCATCGCGGTCTCGACGGCGAAGCGCTCGCCCGCGGCGACCGACGTGCCGACCGTTGCCGAGGCCGCCGGGCTTCCCGATTTTGACATCAGCCTGTGGCAGGGCGTCTTCGCCCCGCGCGGGACGCCGAAGGACGTCGTCGCCCGGCTCAATGCCGAGATCAACAAGGTTGTCACCCACCCGGATGTCATCGCGAAACTGCGCGATGACGGTGCCGATGTCACGCCGCTCACGATCGACGCGTTTACGGCCTTCGTGAAGGCGGAGAGTGATAAGTATCTTGAGATCATCAGGCAGTCCGGCGTGAAGCCGGAGTGAGATGGTGGATAGCGGGAGGCGCCGCGCCGGCAACGTCCGCGGGTCGGCCGAGACGCAGCCGCAGCCCGCCGCCGCTCGCGCGGATCCGTAGATCCACGGCCGCCGCGTCAGTCCGTGATCTCCTGACGCCGCCGGCGCACGGCGGGCAAGACCATCACGATCAGGATCGCTACGGTCGCGACGATGAAAGCGACGCTGATCGGGCGCTTAACGAACACGGTCGGATCGCCGCCCGACATCAGCATCGAGCGCCGCAGATTCTCCTCCATCATCGGTCCCAGCACGTAGCCGAGCAGCATCGGCGCCGGCGGGAAACCGAGCTTCATGCAGACGAAGCCGAAGATGCCGAACAGGGCGGTGAGATAGATCTCGAACGACGAGTTGTTGACGCTGTAGATGCCGATGGCGGAGAACGCCATGATCGCGGGGAACAGGAGCCGATAGGGCACCCGAAGCAGCTTCACCCACAGCCCGATCATCGGCAGGTTGAGCACGACCAGCAGCAGGTTGCCGATCCACATGCTGGCGATCAGTCCCCAGAACAACTCGGGACGCTGGCTCATGACCTCGGGCCCGGGCTGGATGCCCTGGATGGTGAGGGCGCCCAGCATCAGCGCCATCACGCCGCTCGCCGGCAGGCCGAGCGTGAGCATGGGGATGAATTTGCACTGGGCGTCGGCGTTGTTGGCGGATTCAGGCCCGGCGACGCCCTCGATCGCGCCCTGGCCGAAGCGCGAGGGGTCGGCGGCAAGCTTCTTCTCCAGCATGTAGGATGCGAACGAGGCGATCGCCGGTCCGGTCCCGGGCAGGACCCCGAAGAACGAGCCGATCCCGGTGCCGCGCAGGATCGGCCCGATGGAGCGCTTGAGATCATCCTTCGAGGGGAACAGGTTCGTCACCTTGGCGGTGAAGACGTGGCGCTCCTCCTTGTCGCCGAGATTGGCGATGATCTCGCCCATCGCAAACACGCCGACTGCGACCACGATGAAGCCGATGCCGTCGGAGAGTTCCGGAATGCCGAAGCTGAAACGCTGCACGCCGGTATTGACGTCGCTGCCGACGATGCCGAGCAGAAGGCCGATCACGACCATCGCCAGCGATTTCATCATGTCGCCCTGGGCGAGCACGGCCGCGGCCACGAGCCCCATCAGCATCAGCGAGAAATAGTCCGGCGAGCCGAACTTGAGCGCGATCTCGGCGAGCGGCGGACCGAACAGGGCGATCAGCAGCGTTCCGACGGTGCCGGCGAAGAACGAGCCGATGGCCGCGATCGCCAGCGCCGGACCGGCGCGGCCCTGGCGCGCCATCTGATAGCCGTCGATGCAGGTCACCACCGCCGCGGTCTCGCCGGGCAAGTTGACCAGGATCGCCGTGGTGGAGCCGCCATATTGCGCGCCGTAGTAGATGCCCGCCAGCATGATGAGCGCGCCCACCGGCGGGACGCCGTAGGTGATCGGCAGCAGGATCGCGATCGTGCCGAGCGGCCCGATGCCCGGCAGCACGCCGATCAGGGTGCCAACCGTCACGCCGACGAGGCAATAGAGCAGGTTCTGGAACGACAGCGCGACGCCGAAGCCGAAGATCAGGTTGTTGAAGAGATCCATGACTGCCTCAGTCGAGGCCCGTGATCAGCGGGTAAGGCAGGCCAAGTCCCCAGACGAACACGGCAACGGACAGTGCGGTCAAGCCGATCGAAAACAGCAGGACCTCCACGAACCTGAATTCGGTGCTCGCGGTCGCCGATCCGAAGATCAGCACCATCAGAGCCGGTACGAAGCCGGCATATTGCATGAGCAAGCCAAACAGAACGAGCGAGAGCGGGAGGATGATGAGTGCGCGAAGCGACCAGGATCCAGCGATTTCTTCGCGTGCGCGCAAGCCATAGGCGAGGATCGCAAGGCCGAACACGATCAGCAGCGCGCCGAGAACGACCGGGAAATAGCCAGGGCCCATGCGCAACGCCGTCCCGAAGGGGTAGTTGCGCGCAATGAGCATCGCCGCGGCGCCGATGCCGATGAGCATCACGCCGGCCCAGACATCCTTGTTGTTGCGCAGATTGAGCTGCATCAGGACAAACGATCGCGGTACTGGGCCGTCGCCCACCGATCCCGGGTTTACCTGAGATCGCATATCGGAGGCGCAAGTCGGCCAAGCCGGCTTGCGATGGATCGCTTCGCTCGCGCCTCAGGGTGACGGGTCGCTCAGCGTTGTCGATCGAGAGCAGTCACTCCGCCTTGATGCCACCTTCCTTGACGACGCGCTCCCACTTTTTCATTTCCTTCTCGATGAAGGCTGCGAACTCGGCTGAGCTCATCTGCACGACTTGCGCCCCCTCTGTGGCAAAATGCTTCTTCACCTCGTCGGAGTTCTGCACCGCCGTAATCTCCTTGTGCACCTTTTCGACGATGGCGGCGGGCGTGCCGGCGGGTGCCACGACGCCCCACCAGTTGACCGCCTCGTAGCCGGGCACGCCCGCTTCCGCGACCGTCGGTACGTCGGGCAGGACCGGGTTGCGGGTCAATCCGCCGGTTCCAAGCGCGCGCAGCTTGCCGGAGCGGATGTGCGGCGTGGTCTGCACCAGGGAGCTGAACATAACCTTGGTATGGCCGCCGATGACGTCGATCATCGCGGGCCCGCCGCCCTTGAACGGCACATGCAGGAGATTGACCCCGGCGGTGAGCTTGAACAATTCGCCACCGAGATGTTGGAAGCTGCCGACGCCGGCCGACGCATATTGCAGCCCGCCGGGTTTCTCCTTGGCGAGAGCAAGGAGGTCCTTCACCGAGTGCACCGGCAGTTCCGGGTTGACCACCACCACATTGGGCCCGGAGGCGAGAATGGCGATCGGCGTGAACGACTTGATCGGGTCATATGGCAGCTTGTAGAGCCACGGATTGACCGCGTGCGCGAGCGAGATGATGAGAAGCGTATAGCCGTCATGCGGTGCGTTCGCGGCGACCTCGGAGCCGACCACGCCGCCGGCACCGGCGCCGCGATTGTCGACCACCACCTGCTTGCCCAGCCGCTCACTCAGATGCGTGGCGATCAGCCGGCCGACCACGTCGTTGCTGCCGCCGGGAGGGAACGGGATGATGAGGCGCACTGGCTTGGTCGGGTAGTCTTGGGCGGCAACCGCCGTCGTGAGCGCCAGCAGCAGGCCGGCGGCCCTGAGCAGCGTTCCATGCAGTTTCGGCATGCTTACGTCCTCCCGGGAACTATCATCATCCAGCCGTCAAACGTGGCGGCCCGATCGTGTGCAGACTGCCGCCGATCGAGGCGCCCCCTTCCGCCCGACAAGGTACTCGGTGCGGGAAGCGGATTGCATCTCTGCCATAGCATGACACACCGGTACATGGTGACCCGCGGCCTGCGCCAGAATGTCCATGATCACGACGCCAACCGTCATGCGCCGAGCGGAGTCTCGGAGACGCCAAGCGGCGCAAGTCCGGCTCTCGCGGCCTCTTCCTGCAAGGCCGCGACCTCGCCGGCGCTGTACGGGATGCCGGACTTGCGCCGCGCCCGCTCGTGGCGGCGCTCGGGCTCGCCCGGGATCAAAACCTCGTCGCTCCCGTCCGCAGTCGGGGAGGTATGCACACGCTCGATCAAAGTGTCCATGCGGGTGCGATAGTCCTGCCCGCTGACGAACAGATCGGGTTTCATCGCCAGGAAGAAGTGACCGACGTCCTGCGGACGGTCATAGGACTTGTACTGATCGCCGACGTCGCCGCCGTAATTGGCGCCCGAGATCACGCCGCCGAAAATATCCATGAGCATGGACAGTCCGGAACCCTTGTGGCCGCCGATCGGCAACACCACGCCGCCCAGCGCCGCCTTCGGGTCCGTCGTCGGCCGGCCCTCGGCATCGAGTGCATAGCCCAACGGAATGCTCTCGCCGCGGCGCTCGGCGCGACGGATCTTTCCGCGCGCCGCCACTGCCGGCGACATGTCGAGGAGGAACGCGTCGTGCCGGCCCGCGGGCGCTCCCGCGGCAAAGGGATTGGTGCCGAGCAGCGCATTGCGCGCTCCCCAGGGCGGCATGGCCGGCGATGCGTTGCTGAATACGAGCGAGATCAGGCCCGCGTCGAGTGCCCGCTGCACATAGGAGGCCGCCATGCCGAAATGCGTGCTGCGGCGTACCGCGACCGCGCCCATGCCGAGCTCGCGTGCGATCGCGATCGCCTCCTCCATCGCGCGCATGCCCACCACGAAGCCGAAACCGTTCTGTCCGTCGAGCGCGGCGGCGGCCGGTGCAACGCGCTGGGGCGTGAGCGTCGGACGCGGATTGATCAGGCCGCGGCGGAGGCGGTCGAGGTAGCCTGGCAACCGGCACAAACCATGGGTATCGACGCCGCGCAAATCCGCGCTCACCAGACAGGCCGCGACGATCGCCGCGTCGTCGTCCGGCACCCCATGCGCCACGAGCAGCCGTCTGGCGAATGCGTCGGCCGCGCCGGCGTCGGCATAGACAGGGGACGCCGTGACCGCCTGCGGCGGGACCATCACAGTCTGATCTCCCGCACCTGCTTGGCGCGCGCGCTGCAGGCGCCCAGCAGGAAGCCGAGGTCGGTGCCGGTCGAGACGTAGCGCGCCCCCATCTTCACGAATTCCGCCACCAGGTCAGGACGTGTTGAAAGGCCGCCGACGCCGCAATGCTTGCCGTGCCTGCGGCAGGCCGCAATCGTGCTGGCATAGGCCTCGCGCACGCGGGGGTGATCGTATTCGCCGGGAGTCCCCAGATCGGCCAGCAGATCGTTGATTCCCAACAGCACCATGTCGACGCCGTCGACGGCCACGATCTCGTCGGTCTTCGCGAGCGCCGCCGCGCTTTCGAACTGCACGATGATCATGGTGGCGTCGTTGAGCGCGGCGTAGGCCTCGGCCGCGGGGAATGAGCGGAAATGCAGGTGCGGCAGCCCGCCGGCATTCGAGCGGTCGCCCAGAGGCGCGAACTTGGCGGCCTTTACGACCTCCCTGGCTTCGCCGGCGGAGTGCACATGCGGCGCGATCACGCCGAGTGCGCCGCCTTCGAGCACGCGCGCGATGTAGTCGGGCGTATTGGCGGGAACCCGCACGAACGGCGCGATGCCCGCTTCGAGCGCCGCCACGCAGATCTGGGAGCAGGTCTCGAGCGAAAAGCTCGAATGTTCGAGGTCGACGTAGAGCGTGTCGAAGCCGGCGGTGCGGGCGATGCGGGCGATTTCGATGGTGCGCACGAGCCGCACGGTCATCGAGGCCACCACCTCGTCGCGCGCCAGCTTGTCCTTGACATTGTTGCGAAGGATGTCGCGTATCGACACGTGAGCCCCTCCCCAGGCCTCTCTTGGCCTTGTCAGTGCGGCGGCGCTATGCTGGCGGGAGAACCCCGGCATCGGGCAACCACGGAAACTATCCATGAATTATGCGACTGACTTCAAGTCGATCCGCGGCCAAGTCTCGCCCGAGGAATGGCAGGCGCGGGTCGATCTCGCCGCCTGCTACCGCCTTGTCGACAAGTACGGAATGACCGATCTTATCTACAACCACATCACCGCGCGCATCCCGGGGAGCCAGGACCATCTTCTCATCAACCTCTACGGCATGCTTTACAAGGAGATCACCGCGTCGAGCCTGGTGAAGATCGACGTCGACGGCGAGATCATCTGGAAGCCCGACACCGACTACGGCATCAACAAATCCGGCTACGTGATTCACGGCGCGATCCACAAGGCCCGGCCGGATGTGGCCTGCGTGCTGCATACCCATACCCGCGCCGGCATCGCCGTGTCGGCCATGACCTGCGGGCTGCTGCCGCTCTCGCAGACTTCGATCCGCTTCGTCGGCCACATCGGGTATCACGACTACGAGGGCCCGGCGGTGGACCTCGACGAGCGCGAGCGCATCGTCAACGACCTCGGGCCGCACGATGCGCTGGTCATGCGCAACCACGGGCTCCTGACCTGCGGCGCAACCATCCAGCAGGCCTTCAACACCATGTATCAGCTCGAGCAGTCGTGCCGTTCGCAGGTCGATGCCATGGCGGCGCGCACCGAGCTCACCATGCCGGGCGAGAACGTGCTCGCGCACACCGCGCATCTCTATCAACCGGGGACGCGCCGGCCTTACGGTGTGCTGGAATGGCCTGCGATGCTGCGGCTGCTCGAGGCCGAGGACCGCGACTCCGGCTACCCGCCGTATTGGCACTGATGGAATTTCGCCTTGGTGATCCCGCTCATTCGGCATGCCGCGACGCTGATCGCGTCGGTCGTGCCGGGTATCGCCCTGGCGGTCGGTCCTGCCATTGCCGATCCGTCCGGCCGCTATGAAGCCTACCGCGACGGTGTGTATCTGCCTTATGTCAACGCACCAGGCCCGCGCGACAATCTCGTTGCGGTCCCCCGCCTGCGCATATCGTTCGGCGGACGCGGTTACGGCGTGGTGATGGATACCGGCTCGACCGGCATCGTGGTGTCGGCCGACAAGATCCCGCGCATCGACACTCTGCCGTCGCTGGGGCCGGGCACGCTGACCTACTCCAGCTCCGGCCGCGTCATGATGGGCCAGTGGGTAATCACGCCGGTCACGGTCGCGGGCGGTAGCGGAACCAGCATCACCACCGCGCCGATCCCGGTTCTGGCCGTGACCCGCGTGGAGTGCACGCAAAACGCGCGCCGCTGTCGCCCCAATGCCGCCCCGCGCGGGATTTCGATGCTCGGGATCGGCTTCGCCCGCCGGCACGATCACCAGCCGCAAAGCGGGCCCGACAAGAATCCATTCCTCAATGTCGCACGCATTTCTGGCGGCAGCGCCGCGCAGTCGATGCGGCGCGGCTATATCGTCACCCGGCGCGGCGTCCATGTCGGGCTGATGGCGGCGAACACGCAAGGCGAGTTCTCATATGTCAAGCTTGCGCGCGCGACGAATGATCAGGACTGGGCGCCGACCGCCCGCCTGCATTTCAGTCAACGATGCCAAGCCCGCCGCCTGCGGGACGCTGCTGATGGATACCGGCGTGACCACGATGTATCTGACGGTGCCCGATGGCCAGGCACCGGCGGACATTCGCACCAGCAATGGCCGCGGTTCGACCTTTGTGACGGGCACGAAAGTCGCGATCGCGGTTCCGGCGGAAGATTCTCCGCAGGCGCTCTATGCCTTTGCCGTCGGAGACGGTGTCAATCCGCTCGCTCCCGCGGCGCTCGTCCTCGTCGGCCGGACCCGCGCGCCGTTCGTCAATACCAGCCTGGGTTTCCTGAACGGCTTCGACTATCTCTACGACGGCGACGGCGGCTTCGTAGGCTTCCGATGGACCGGCCATGCTCCCCAGGTGTTCGGAAAAGTCGTGTTACCTACGGGATCGCCGTCAAATTGACGACAGCGCGCGAGGACAAAGCCCACCTTCATGCTCAGGCCTGATCCGGTTCGTTCGATCACGTTTCCATTTCCGGCGCCGCCGCCACCAGGCTCGGTGATCGAGGTTGCGCCCGGCATCCTGTGGCTGCGGCTCGCGCTTCCGTACCGGCTCGACCACGTCAACGTCTACCTCATCGAGGACGGCGCGGGCTGGGCGGTCATCGATACCGGACTCGACAATGCGGAAACCCGCGCCGCATGGGATGCGTTGCTCGCAGGGCCGCTGCGCGGGCGCCCGCTGACGCGCATCCTGGTCACCCATTATCACCCCGATCACATGGGTCTCGCCGGCTGGCTCAGCGAGCGCTTCGATCTGCCGCTGTTGATGAGCCAGACCGAATATCTCGTCAGCCTCAACATTCACCTCGATCCGGGCGCGCTCAATGCCGAGCCCTATCGCAGCTTCTATCGCTCGCACGGTCTGGACAGCGATACCACCGAGCGGCTGCTTACCAGCGGGCATCGCTACCTGCGGATGATCTCCGGGCTGCCGCGCACGTTTCGTCGCCTCATTGCCGGTGAACGGCTGCGCATTGGTGAGCGAACGTTCGAGGTCCTGAGCGGCGGCGGCCACGCGCCCGAGCAGGTGATGCTGTTCTGCCCAGCCGAGAACCTGTTCCTCTGTGCCGATCAGGTGCTCGCCCGCATCTCGCCCAACATCAGCGTTCAGGCGATGGACCCCGAGGGCGATCCGCTCGGCATCTATCTGCGTTCGCTCGCGAGCCTCAAGCGCGACATGCCGGAAGATGTACTGGTGCTGCCTGGACACAACCTGCCGTTCGTCGGGTTGCACACGCGGACCGACGAACTCGGTCAGCATCATGAGGCTCGCTGCCTTGCAATCGAGGACGCATCGCGACGAACTCTGTGCACGGCCGCGGACTTGGTGCCGGTGGTGTTCCGCCGGACGATCGACGATCCCCATCAGATGGGTTTTGCGTTCAGCGAGGTGCTCGCGCACGTCAATTATCTTGTGCGCGAGGAACGGCTGCGGCCCGTCCCCGACAACGGCGCCGGCGTGGCGTACACGGCATCGGGCTAGCCATGTCGACCCCCAAGACGGCGCCGTACGGCTCCTGGAAATCGCCGGTCACGTCGGAGCTCATCGTCGCACAATCCATTTCGCTGTCGGAGGCGCGGCTCGATGGCGGCAATATCTATTGGCTCGAAGGGCGGCCGCAGGAGCAGGGCCGCCATGTCATCGTGCGCGGCGACGCCGACGGGCGACGGACCGACATTACTCCGCCGCCCTACAATGCGCGCACGCGCGTGCACGAATACGGCGGCGGCTCGTGGACGGTGGTGGATGGCGCCGTCTACTTCTCCAATTTCGCGGACGGTCGCCTTTATCGCCAGGCGGAAGGGGCATCGCAGCCGCAGGCGCTGACGCCCGCGCCGCCGGCGCCAGGACGCGACTGGAGGTTCGCCGATGGCGTCATCGACCCTCGCCGCAAGCGCTGGATCGGCGTGCGTGAGGATCACACGGTCGAGGGCGAACCCGTCAACACCATCGTCGCTGTTGCGCTCGACGGGTCCGCCGCCGCGCCCGGCCGCGTGCTGCTGAGCGGCCACGATTTCTATGCTTCGCCGCGGCTGTCGCCGGACGGCAGCTGGCTCACCTGGCTGGCGTGGGATCATCCCAACATGCCCTGGAACGGCACGCTGCTCTATCTTGCGGAGGTCGCAACCGACGGCGCCGTCGGCGAGCCCCGCCTGATCGCGGGCGGAGCGGCGGAATCGATCTTTCAGCCGGAGTGGTCGCCCGACGGCGCGTCGATCGCGTTCGTGTCCGATCGCTCCGGCTGGTGGAACCTCTACCGTTTCGAGGTTGCAGCGCGCACGGCCCGGTCGTTGGCGCCGATGGCGGCGGAGTTCGGCGTCCCGCAGTGGGTGCTGGGCGCATCGACCTTTGCCTTCGCCGGCCCCGATCGGATCGTCTGCTCCTATTCGCAGGGCGGACTTGGCCGGTTGGCGGTCCTCGATCTGGCTGGAGGCGCGTTGAAACCGCTCGACCTGCCGTTCACCGAGTTCGGCTCGGTGCGGGCCGCAGACGGCCGCGTCGTGTTTCGCGCCGGCGCAGCCGACCGTCCCGCCAGCATTGTCGCGCTCGAGCTCGGCTCCGGACACTCCTCAGTCCTGAAGCAGGCAACGGACATTCTCGATCGCCCGGAGCTGCGCATCAGCGATTATCTGACCAAGGTCGAGAGCGTCGAATTTCCAACCACGGGCGGAGAAATTGCCTATGGACTGTTCTACCGGCCGCACAATCCCGACTATGCGGCCACCTCGCATGACCGCCCGCCACTGCTGGTAAAATGTCATGGCGGCCCGACCTCGGCGGCATCGAGCACCCTCAATCTCGGAATCCAGTATTGGACGAGCCGCGGTATCGCGGTGCTGGACGTGAACTATCGCGGCAGCACCGGTTTCGGCCGCGCCTACCGCGATCGCCTGCACCTGAGCTGGGGCGTGGTCGATGTCGACGATTGCGTCGAAGGCGCCAGATTCCTGGCCGAGCGCGGGCTGGTCGACGGCAGGCGCTGCGTGATCAGCGGCGGCAGCGCCGGCGGCTATACCACGCTGGCGGCGCTGACGTTCCGCGACTTCTTCCAGGGCGGAGCGAGCTACTACGGCGTGAGCGACGTGGCTGCGCTTGCGCGCGATACGCACAAGTTCGAGTCGCGTTATCTCGATTGGCTGATCGGACCCTATCCGCAGGAAGCGGCCCGCTACCGCGAGCGCTCGCCGGTCTACCATGCCGACCGGCTGTCGAAGCCGGTGATCTTCTTTCAGGGCGAGGAAGACGCCGTCGTGCCGCCGAACCAGGCCGAGGTGATGGTCGAGGCGTTACGGCGCAAGGGCAACCCGGTCGGCTATTTTCTGTTCTCGGGCGAGCAGCACGGCTTCCGCAAGGCCGACACGATCCAGCGCTGCCTTGACGCCGAGCTCTATTTCTATGCGACCGACGTGTTCCGCACGGGGTTGACGTTCTAAGCCGGGACGTATCCGTTGAAATGGAATTGACCTGCGCCATCCCGCTGTGCGGGACGGCACTGTTTCCGGCCGGCAACAATCGCCAACATTTTTCGTGCGGGGCCAGTGATTGTGCTCGGTGGCCGCGCTTGCGCGCAGAGCGCTCCGTATAGTTGCAGCGCCAGACCTCGGTTGACCGAGCGCCTGCCGCAGGCGGCCGGGATGGCGTTTGGGGGCAAAATGGGGACCAGCGGATCTCGCGCGCGGCACAGCTCTTGGTCGCACCGGCTGGCGGGCGGGATGCTTGCGACGATGCTTGCCCTGGTCTCGCAGCCTGCTTCGGCAGATGAAGGCGGGGAGAGCTTCTGGACCCCTGGATCCTTCGGGAGCCTCGCTGCCACCCCGTCGCAGCCCGGCTTCTCCCTGACGTCGGCCTATCTACCACACCTCGACGACGGCCGGCAGCGAGGTCGCGCGCGCCCGCTTGATCAGAATTGGACGGCTGCAGGCGTCGGTCGCTGAAAGCGTAAGTGCAATCTCAATCTCGCCCGAAGATTTGGCAATGGTCACGCCGTCCTACACGTTCGCGACCCCGGTTCTCGGGGGGCAGGCCGCCGTCGCCCTGCAGGCGACATACGGCCGCAAGCGAACGACCGACGATGTGGTCTTCAATACCCCTCTGCTGGTCGGACCGTTCGCAATCACCCAGTCTCGGTTCGACACGATCAGTGACACGGTGACAGGTTTCGGGGACCTGTCTCCGCAGTTCTCGCTGCGGTGGAGCGCCGACGTCCACAATGTCATGACCTATGTAACCGGCAATATTCCGGTCGGCACCTACAATGCGGCCCGGCTGTCGAATATCGGCATCGGGCACGGCGCGTTGGATGGCGGTCTCGGTTACACCTATTTCAATGAGCAGACCGGGCTTGAATTTTCGGCGGTCGCCGGATTGACCTACAACTTCATCAATCCCCACACCCAATATCAGAATGGCGTCGATTTCCATCTGGATTGGGGAGCCTCGCGGTTCCTGACCAAGCAGCTTCAGATCGGCTTGGTGGGCTACCTCTACAACCAGGCGAGCTGCGATGGCGGGTCGGGAGACCGGGTCGGCTGCTTCCAGTCGCGCGTCGCGAGCGCGGGCGCGCAGCTCGGCTATACGATCCCCCTGGGCGACCTCGACGGAAACGTGAACGTCAAAGCCTACAAGGAGTTCGCTGCGGCGAACCGGCCGGAAGGGTGGAACGTGTGGCTCACCTATACGCTGTCTCCCTCCGACCGTGCGCAGACCCGGCCGACGGCGCCGCCGCGGCGCATATACGCGAAATAGGAGTGATAGTCCTGCCGCCTGGGCGGCGGGCAGCGTGGTGGCGGCCAACGCCGTCAGTAGCGATAGTCCTCGACCTTGAGCAGGGGAAACGCGCTCAGCACATGCGGCACGTTCGCAGGCACCGCGGCATGCAGATAGGAGCGGTCGAGCGCGGCAAAGCTGGTCGCACCGAGGAGGCCGAGGCAGCGCTGGACCTCGTCCTCCAAAAGCTCGAGCAGACGCAACACCCCGGCCTCGCCGCCGGCAGCGAGCGCATAGCACTGCATGCGGCCGACACCGACCAGGTCGGCTCCCAGCGCCATCGCCTTGACGATGTCGGTGCCGCGGCAGAACGAACCGTCCACCAAAATCTTCGCGCGACCGCCGACCGCCTCGACCACCTCCGGCAGCACGTCCAGGGAGCCGCGGCCGTGATCGAGCTGGCGGCCGCCGTGGTTCGACACGTAGACCCAGTCGACCCCGTGATCGAGTGCGATCCTGGCGTCCTCGGCGGTGGCGATGCCCTTGATCACGAGCGGAATCTTGAAACGTCCCTTGATGCGCTCGACCGTGCGCCAGTCGAGCCCGGCCTGAAAGGCGCGGCCCTGGACGCGGCGCCGGCCCGCGGTGACAAAGCGTTTGGCGATGTCGCGCTCGCGCCGGCTGTAGTGGGCGGTGTCGACCGTCAGGCAGAACGCGGCGTAACCATGCTCGATGGCGCGCGCAACATGATCGTCGACCCACGCCTCGTCGCCACGCACATAGAGCTGGTAGAGCCGCAACGCACCCGGCGCCGCCGCCGCCAGATCCTCGAGCCCGGGGTCGCACACCGAGCTCAGCATGTGCGCGGCACCGAACGTATTCACCGCGCGCACGACCGACTCCGCTCCGGCGGCATGGAAGCTTTCCAGCGAGCCGACGGGGGCGAGCATGACCGGCAGGCGCAGCTTGCGCCCAAAGTGGCTGACGGAGGAATCCACCTTGCTGACGTCGCGCAGCACGCGCGGCCGGAATGCGATTGAGTCGAGCGCCATGCGGTTGCGGCGCAGCGTGGTCTCGGATTCGGCGCCGCCGACGATATAGTCCCAGTCGTTCTGGTTCAGGTTCTGTCGCGCCTTGGCCACGAGCTCATGCAGGTTGAGGAGATCGCTGGGAGTAGCCGCGATGTCATGAGCGGACATTGCCTGGGTATTGCGTTCTTGCATGAATGACCGATCGGGTTGGCACGGGGCTGGAGTGCTTTCGCATCATGATGCTCATCCCGGTGATCGGTCGTCAACCTGCCGCGGGCTTGCTAGCTTCGGCATAGCAGGGGAGGGAAGCGTGAACGCCTCGTCAGCCGCAGCGGTTGGGATCGTGGTGATGGAGGGCGACGGAATCGGCCCTGAAATCACCGCGGCCACGATGACGGTCCTCCGCGCCGCCGACCGCGCGTTCGAGCTCGGGCTTGCGTTTACGCCGGTGTCGATCGGGTTTGCCGCGTTGCGCGGGGAGGGTACGACCCTGCCGGAGGCGGCGGTGGCGGCGGCCAAGGCCGCGGACGGCGTGATCCTCGGGCCGGTGTCGCACAACGATTATCCGCCGGTTGCGCAGGGCGGACTCAATCCGTCCGGCGAACTGCGCCGGCGCCTCGACCTGTTCGCCAATATCCGTCCGGCTCGCAGCCGTGGGGGCTTTCCGCCCCGTTGCGGCTCGCCGGTCGATCTCGTCATCGTCCGCGAGAACACCGAGGGCTTCTACGCCGACCGCTCGATGTTTCTCGGTTCCGGCGAGTTCATGCCGACGCCGGACCTCGCGCTCGCCGTGCGCAAGATCACGCGCCACGGCTCGACCCGGATCGCAGAAGCAGCCTTCGCGCTCGCCCAGCGCCGCCGCGGCAAGGTGACGGCCGTGCACAAGGCCAACGTGCTGCGGGTATCGGACGGTCTCTTTCTCGACTGCGTGCGCGCGGTGGCGTCGCGCTTTCCCGCCGTCGCCTACGAGGAGCGGATCATGGACGCCATGGCGGCGCTGCTGGTGCGTGACGCCGGCGCGTTCGATGTCATCGTCACCACCAATATGTTCGGGGACATCCTGTCCGACCTGGCGTCCGAGATCAGCGGCAGCCTCGGGCTCGCCGCCTCGCTCAATGCCGGCAGCGAGCACGCGCTCGCCCAGGCGCAGCACGGCTCGGCGCCCGACATCGCCGGACAGGACCACGCCAATCCGGCCTCCCTGATCGGCTCGGCGGCGATGCTGTTGCAATGGCTCGGCGAGCGCGGGGGCGCGGATCGTTTGACGCGGGCGGCGGCAGCGATCGAGGACGCGCTCGATCGCGCCGTCGCCAACCCGCAATGGCGTACCCGCGACCTCGGCGGTCCGCTCGGAACCAAAGCCTTCGGCGCGCGGGTGGCGGCGCTGGTGGGCAAAGTGGCGCAACCGTAGCGCAACGCTGGCGCGACATGCTTCGAGCTTCCGAAGGATTGCTGATTTTTTCAAGGAATGAATCGAGTAACGGCCGATCGGATTTGCTGCGAGCCAGTCAGTGGTCGGCTTTCGCGCTGGCGGCCTGGATGATCGGCGTGAGACGCGCGATCTCGCTCTTAACCAGCGCCCCCAAAGGGGCCGGACCGCGCCGGTGCGGCTCGGGCAGTTCCGCGCCGAGCTCGAGCAGGCGCTTGCGCGCCAGGTCTTCGTTGAGGCCTTTGTTCAAGGCGTTGGCCAAGCGGTCGATGATCGGCTGTGGCGTGCCCTTGGGGGCGAATACGGCGTAGAACGGCGCAGCGTTGAACTCCGGCAGGCCGCCCTCGGCTGCGGTCGGCACGTCCGGCAACAGAGCATTGCGTTTGCCCGAGGCGATGGCGAGCGCCTTGACCGTCCCCGCCCGCACGTGCGGCAGCGGACCCAGAATCGGGTCGCAGACGTAGTCCACCTGGCCGGCGATCAGCGCGTTCATGGCCGGCCCCGTGCCCGTGAACGGCACCATCGTCGGCTTGATGCCGATCGCGGTGTTGAGCAACAGGCAGCCGACATGTGACACCGAGCCGATGCCGGCATGCGCCATGTTGAGCTTGCTCTCGTTGGCCTTGGCATAGGCGACGAAATCCCTGAGCGTGCCTGGCGGCAAGTCCTTGCGCACCGCCAACAACTCGGGCTGCTCGGCGACAAGCCCGATGGGATCGAAATCGGCGTCCGGCCGGTAGGCTAGGTTGGGATAAAGCGCGACGGCGGCGGCGTGCGTCCCCATATGGCCGAGAGCGAGCGTATAGCCGTCGGGATTGGCGCGCGCGACACGCGTCGTGCCGGTGGTGCCGCCGGCACCGGCGACGTTTTCGACCAAGAACTGCTGCCCGAGTGCGCGGGAGAACTGGTCGGCGACGATGCGGCCGGTGATGTCAGCCGGCCCGCCGGCGGCGAACGGCACCACGATCGTGACCGTGCGCACGGGATAATCTTGCGCCTGCGCGCCGGCAATGCCGGCCAGCGCAACCAGCACGACCGCAGCGACTGGAATTTTCATCGACGTTTGATTCCCAAGCCGAACCCGCAATCGGCAGTGTGCCGGTGCACCCAGCCGGTTGCCAAAACACGCACGCTTGCAACAGCTGAGCATCCTTCGACGAGCAAATCTCTGGCATATCTGCCTGATTTCGAGGCCTGCCGCGCGCTACTCAAATCGCTGCAATCGTCGAGCGCCGTCACAGCACCGTTCCCGACGCATCCTCGATCAGATGCATGTGGTCGACGCTGGCGGCAAGCCGCATGCGCTCGCCCTCGCGTGCGCCGGCATCGGGGCTTACCCGCCCGCACACGTCGCGTCCATTGAGGCGGAAGAACACCAGCGTTTCCATGCCGAGTGGCTCGGTGACCTCGAGGGCGGCATCGATATAGCCAAGCTGCTTCTCGCCGTTGGGCTTGGCTTCGGTCAGATGCTCCGGACGCAACCCGAACGTAAGGCCGTCCCGCCCGAGATGAGGGCGATAGCGCGCGGCGCGCGATGGCGGCACCGGCAGCACGATGTCGTCACTCAACCGGACGCGGAGCGCTCCGTTCGTTTCCTCCAGCCGGCAGGGAAGAAAATTCATCGCCGGCGAGCCGATGAAACCGGCGACGAACCGCGTCCGCGGGCAATGATAGAGATCGTTAGGCGCACCGATCTGTTCGATGCGGCCGCGGTTCATCACCACGACGCGGTCGGCGAGCGTCATCGCCTCGACCTGGTCATGGGTGACGTAGACGGTCGTGGTGCGCACCTTCTGGTGCACGCGCTTGATCTCGGTGCGCATCTGCACCCGCAGCTTGGCATCCAGATTTGATAGCGGCTCGTCGAACAGAAAGACTTTCGGATTGCGTACGATGGCGCGGCCCATCGCCACGCGCTGGCGCTGGCCGCCGGAGAGCTGGCGCGGCTTGCGGTCGAGCAGCTCGGTGATGTCGAGGATGCGGGCGGCTTCCTGCACACGGCGCGCGATCTCGTCCTTCGGGTAGCGCTTCAACCGCAACCCGAACGACATGTTCTCGTACACCGTCATGTGCGGGTAGAGGGCGTAGTTCTGAAACACCATGGCCATGTCGCGGTCTTTCGGCGGTACGTCGTTGACGACTTCGCCATCGACCGCGATCTCGCCGTCGCTGATCTCCTCGAGCCCGGCGATCATGCGCAGCGTGGTCGACTTGCCGCAGCCGGACGGCCCGACCAGCACCACGAATTCCTTGTCGGCGATGTCGAGGTCGATGCCGCGCACCGCCTCGGTGTCGTCGAAGCGCTTGACCACCTTGCGCAGCGAGACCTGGGCCATGGCTAGAGCCTTCTTTGGTGCATTGCCAATCTCCGCGCTGTCATTGCCGGGCTTGTCCCGGCAATCCATCCTCTTCACAACAAGGCCTCTTGCGAACGGGATGGACCCGCGGGTCAAGCCCGCGGGTGACCAAGACGAATGTGCCAGCGTGAAGCCGGAACTGAATCACGCCTCTATCCCTTGGTGGCGCCGGCAGTGAGCCCGGCGATGTAATAGTCCATGAGGAAGGCATAGATGATCAGGGGTGGAGCGGCGCCGAGCAGCGCCCCGGTCATGATCTGCCCCCAGTTGAACACGTCGCCTTTGATCAGCGTGGTGATGATGCCCACCGGCAGCACGAGCTGGTCGGCCGAGGTGGTGAAGGCGAGCGGATAGAGGAACTGCGCCCACGACACGGTGAAGGCGAAGATGGTCGCCGCGATGAGGCCGGGAAGCGCGACCGGAATGAACACGCGCGTGAGGATCTGCCGGTAGTTGGCGCCGTCCATCAGCGCCGCTTCGTCGAGCTCCTTCGGGATCGAGGCGAAGTAGCCGATCATGATCCAGGTGCAGAACGGCACCGTGAGCGTCGGATAGAGCAGCAGCAGCACCCACCATCGATTGATCATCTGGATGCCGGTGTACTCGTTGACCAGGGCGAACATCTTGAACAGCGGAATGAACAGCAGCGTTTCCGGGATCAGATAGGTCAGGAAGACTCCGGTCGCGAGCGTCACCGAGCCCCAGAACCGCATGCGCGACAAGGCAAAGGCGGCGGGCACGCTGATCAGCATGGTGACCGCGACGACGATGACGGAGACGAGCGCGGAGTTGAGGAAGAAGGTGAGGTATTGCGAGGACGTCAGCAGCTCGATGTAATTGCCGAGCGTCGGATTGTAGACCCACCACGGATTGGTCGCGGCCGAGATCTCCATGCTGGTCTTCAGCGATGTGATCAGCATGTAGACCGGCGGCATCAGGAAGAAGATCGCGAACAGGGTCAGGAAGAAATAGGACCAGCGCAGCGCCCAGCGCCGGTCCCGGCTCATGCTGCCGTATTTGCGCCTGCGCGCGGGCGCCGCTGTCGTCGGCATGGATGCGGCGGTCATGACATCTCGCTCGCGCGGCGGTGAATGTCGCGCAGGATGAAGACGGCCGCGACTGTCAGTATCGGGACCATGAACAATGAGACGCTGGCCCCGAGCGGAATGTCGTTACCCTGAATGCCTATCCAGAACGCCCAGGTGGCGAATACGTGGGTGCGGTCGATCGGGCCGCCCGCGGTCAGGATGCGCACGATGTCGAAATTGGCGAAGGTCACGATCAGGGAAAACAGCGCGGTGATGGCCATGATGTTGCGCATCATCGGCAGCGTCACGTACCAGATGCGCTGCCACCAATTGGCGCCGTCGATCGCGGCGGCCTCGTAGAGCTGCTCGGGGACCGATTTCAGCGCGGCCAGGTACATGATCATGAAGAAGGGGGCGCCGATCCAGACGTTGACCAGGATGACGGAAAAGCGTGCCCAATAGGCCTCGCCGGTCCACGGCACCGGTCCTACGCCGAACTGCGCCAGGATCCAGTTGAAGGCGCTGTAGGAGGGATCGAACAGCCACAGCCAGGCGAGGCAGCTCATCGCCGGCGGAATGACCCAGGGCACCAGCAGCATGCCGCGCCACTTGCGCTGGCCGCGGCTCGGAATGTTGTGCACGAAGTGGGCGACGATGAAGCCGATGATCGCCTTGAAGATCACGGCGGTGATGGCGAAGATGCACGACTGCTGCACCACCATCCAGAAGGTCTCGCGCTTGAACAGGAACAGGAAGTTCCCGAAGCCGACGAAGCGCTCCATCGATTTGTTGAGGGTGGCGAGATGGACGGAGTAGAGGGCGGGATAGAGAACGAGGAGCGCGACCAGCAGGATCAGCGGAAGCGTCATCAGGAACGCAATCGTCGATTTGCGCTGCATCGCCTTGCGGAAACTGGAACGCCGGGGCGTACTCCCGGCGATCGCAGGCGCGTCCAATGCGGCGTCGACCATGCTTTAACTGTCCTCGCTGGCGCCTGCGGGCGGCTCCGCAGGGCATGTCAAGCGGAGAGGGCAGTCCCGCTCTCGATTCCAGGTCAGCGGCAGCGGGCGCGATCACCCGGCGATGCGCCCGCTGCCGCGCGGCGATGCGCCGACCGCTCCGTGGGCGGCCGGCGGCACCGCAAGCGCAAGCTCAGGTGCGCATGAAGCCTTCGATTTCGCTCTCGGCCCAGGCCAGCGTCTTTTCGAGCGGCTCGCCCTGCTTGAAGCGCACCACCATCTTGGTCTGGATCGCCTGGGTGTAGATCTGATGTGCGATGCGCGGCGGCGCGGGCGCGGCGCCGACCGACAGGATCTGGTGGTTGTGCGGGTTGGGATAGTGATAGAGCGTGCCCTTGGGCGGCCCTTCCTCGGCCCAGGTCTTGAAATCGGTGAAGCTCGCGAACGAGGGCAGGTCGTAGCCGGCGCTCGCCGCCACCATCTTTTCCGCCGACGAGCGTTGCGAGAGGTGAACGAGCAGGCTCTTGGCCGCCGACTTGTTCTTGCCGAAATTCCACACGCCCCAGAAATACGGCAGGAACGGCGCGTAGCGCCCGGCCGGGCCGGACGGCATGCCGTGGGTCCAGAGCTGTTCGGCAATCTGCGGCGCGTCACGCTTGGCCACGGCCCAGGCGCTCGGCGGATTCATGATCAGCGCGCCTTTGCCGGCGACCAGATATTTGTTGTTCGACGCATTGTCCCAGGCCGGGGCATCCGGCGGCAGGAATTGGGCGAGCTTCTTGTAGTATTCCAGCGCCTGGCGAACCTGATCGGACTTGACCGAGATGTTGCCCTTGGCATCGACCAGGTTGGCGCCGAAGGATTGGAAGATCGCGCCCGACGTGTCGGTATTGTCCTCCGTCGTTCCAAGCCCGATGCCGAACGGACAGCCGGCCTTGTGGCAGGCTTCCGCGGCCTTGAGCATTGCGTCCAGGGTCCAGGCCTCGGCCTTGGGCGGGCCGCCCGCGGGATACATGGCGACCACGTCGATGCCGGCATGCTGCTTGAGCAGGTCGATGCGCGAGCAAGGTCCCTTGATCTGGCTCCCCACGGTGGCTGGCACCGCGACCCAATGGCCGTTGGCGCGCGCGAGATAGTCGACCGTCGGATTGACCGTGCCGTTCTGCTTGACCAGTTCCGCCATGATGTCGTCGACCGGTTCGAGGCTCTTGGCGTGCGCCTGCGGCTCCCAGGTCGGGAAGGCGAAAATGTCGTGCCCCGATCTCGCCTGCGCCTCGGCGGCGATCGTGAGCAGGTTCTTGTTCCCCTGCGAGGTGATGTAGTCGACGGAGACTTCGACCTTCTCCTTGGCCGCCCACTCGTTGACCAGCGCAGTCGTGGTATTGTTGGCGCCGGGAACCCAGTGGTCCCAGAAGCCCATCGACAGCTTGCCGGCAGCATACGCACCGCGCACATGGGGCATCGCAATGACCGCCGTCGAGGCGGCCGCCGTCGCCAGAAAACGCCGTCGCGTCATCCTGCTCTTGGGCATGATGCAGTTCCTCCATGGGTTCCCGCGCGGACGCCGCCGTTTCTGTTGCCGTCAATCGCCGTTGACGGCCCGTTCGGCTTCACGTCCGAGACTGCATCAAGCTTAGATCAAAACCTGCGCGATTGTCAGGGGAGATTTGGCGTGCCGGTGACGCAGCCGGGCTGCGTCACGCCACCGCGGCTTGCTCGACGGCGGCCGCGGCCGGGGCCGACCGACGATCCAGCCGAAGCGTCAGGCAGAAGGCCGATCCGCCGCTGCGCAGAAACGACGGCAAAGGGGTCGCCTCGACCTCATAGCCTCGCTCCTTGAGCTCGGCCCGCAGGCGCTCGCTGCAGCCTGACATCACCAGCGTATGGCCGACGCAGACGGCGTTCGCAGCCAGCTGGCTGCCATCCGCGATGCCGATCTCGATCCGATCCTGCGGGGCGACCCGGGCGCGGATCGCGGCCGTTCCCGCCGCGGTGAAGGCGTCCGGCAGATACATGACCTCGCCGCCCGGCAGCGCCGAGAGCGCGGTGTCCATATGGTAGAAGCGCTGGTCCGCGAGCTCGAGCGCGAGTACCTGCTGGCGGAATGTCTCCTCGATCACCGCCTTGGCGCCTGCATCGGAGCGCGGCCCATAGCCCATCCAGAACAGCTTGCGCGTCGCATCCCAGACGCAGTCGCCGGCGCCTTCGAGCATCAGCGTCTCCGGCAGCTTGCGCACGCCATCGACCAGGCCACGGGCCGCGAGCGATCGAAATGCAGCGTCGAAATGCACCTCTTCCCGCTGCCGCTCGGGATGGCGAAACCGGGCCAGCAGGACCTGGCGATCGAGCACGACGGCCGCATTGGCGGTGAAGACGAGATCGGGCAGGCCGGGGACCGGCGGCACGAGCTCGACTGCCGCGCCGAGCTCCCCCAGCCGGTGATGGAGCCTGTTCCATTCGCGCGTCGCCGCCGTGTGGGCGCGAGCGTCGCGCGCCCAGCTCTTCGGATCCATCCACGGATTGATCCTGTAGTTGACCGCGAAGTGATCCGGTCGGCACATCAGGAAGCGCGCGCCGTTGAGCGTCGTCATTTGTCGTCCTCACAGTCAGAAGTTCAAGCCGCGTCGAAGCGCCGGCGCGTACCGTCGAGTTCGTGCAGCACGTCCTCGAAGCGATCGAGCGCCCAGTCGAGATCGTCGCGCGCAATGATCAGCGGCGGTGCCAGGCGAACGACGGTGCGGTGCGTCTCCTTCGACAGCACCCCCTTCGCCAGCAGGCGCTCGCAAACATCGCGTGCGCTTGCGATCACGGGATCGATCTCGGCACCGGCCCACAGGCCGCGGCCGCGGACCTCCTTGAGCGCCGGGCTCTCGATCGCGCGCAAACGCGCCAGCATGTGGGAGCCGAGCACGCGGCTCTTCTCCACCAGGTCCTCGTCGCGAATGACATGCAGGGCTTCGAGCCCCACCGCGGCCGCGAGCGGATTGCCGCCGAAGGTCGAGCCGTGCGAGCCGGGCGTGAAGACGTCCATGAGCTCGCGGCGGGCCACAAAGGCGGAGACCGGCAGCACGCCGCCGCCGAGCGCCTTGCCCAGCACGAGCCCGTCCGGGCGGATGCCTTCGTGCTGGAAGGCGAACCAGGCCCCGGTCCGTCCCAATCCGGACTGCACCTCGTCGAGGATCAGCAGCACGCGATGGGCGTCGCAGATGCGGCGCAGGCCGCTGAGCCAGCCCGCGGGCGGCACGATGATGCCGGCCTCGCCCTGGATCGGCTCGACCAGCACGGCGGCCGTCCGCGGCGTGATCGCGCGCTCGACGGCGGCGAGGTCGCCGAACGGCACCGCGCGGAAGCCGGGCGTGAATGGTCCGAAGCCGTCGCGGTAATCGTCCTCGGTCGAAAACGAGATGACGGTCGTGGTGCGGCCGTGGAAATTGCCAGCGGCGACGATGATCTCGGCGCGGTCGCGGGCAATGCCCTTGACCCGATAGCCCCAGCGGCGCGCGGCCTTGATCGCGGTCTCGACCGCCTCCGCGCCGGTGTTCATCGGCAGCGCGGCATCGAGGCCGGTGAGCTTGCACAGCTCCTCGAGGAATGGGCCGAGCTTATCGTTGTAGTAGGCGCGCGAGGGCACGGCGAGGCGCTTCGCCTGCGCTTCCAGCGCGGCGAGGATGCGCGGATGTCCGTGACCGTGGCTGGCGGCGGAATACGCGCTCATCATGTCGACGTAGCGCCGGCCGGCGGTGTCCCAGAGATGCGCGCCTTCGCCGCGCGCCAGCACGACCGGAAGCGGCGCGTAATTGTGGGCGCTGTATCGGGTCTCGAGATCGATCGCTTTCATCACACGGCCTCCGCTATGCGCATTACCGCGAGTGGAATGTATGTCGCGGGCGCGACATGTGCGGCGGAAGTCAAATCGGGGAACGGCGGATTCGGCGGTGGCGCGTGGCCGCTGCGACCGAAACGGCGGTCTGTTAACCTCTTGCCGGCTTGCGGCTCAGCAGCGACTCGGGGTAGCCGGCGAAGCGGCGCACCGGCCGCAGGGCCACATGGCTGACGATGCGCGCGACGCCGAGAGCTTCATCGTCGATCAGCGCGCTCGTAATCTCCTCATAGGCGCCGAGGTCAGCGCAGACGAAGCGCGCCATATAGTCGACGGTGCCGCTCACCTCCCAGCACTCGACCACCTCCTCGATCGCGGCGAGCCGCTTCTCGAAGCGGCCACGGTTGGCATGCTTCTCCAGGATGATCTCGGCAAAGACGTTGACCGGCCGCGACAGCCGCCCAATCTCGATCACGGCCTGGTATCCGGCGATGATGCCGGACGTCTCCAGCCGCCGTACCCGCTCGAGGCAGGCCCGCGCCGACAGTCCCACTGCCTGCGCCAGTTTCTGGATGGTGGAGCGCCCGTCGCGCTGCAGCGCGACAAGAATCTTGATGTCGATTCGGTCCAATCCCGGCGGGCGCTTGACGACCATCGCTGCAAAATGCTCCAGCCTCAGTCGAGCGCCGCGTCCGACACCGGCACCGTGTAATTGAGCGCAAGCCGGCCGCCGTCGGCATAGATGGTTTCGCCGGTGATATAGCTCGCACCTTGCGAGGCGAGGAAGACGGCGATCCCGGCGATCTCGTCGGGCTCGCCGATGCGACCGAGGGGCGTGCGGGCGAGTATTCCGCGCTTGGCCTCCTTGTCGGCCGCGACCGCCTTGAGGATGTCGGTCATGATCGAGCCCGGGCCGATGGCGTTGACCCGGATGCCGTAGGGCGCGAGCGACAGCGCCATCACCTTGGTAAGCTGATCGATGCCGCCCTTCGAGACGCAATAGGGCGTGTGGTTCGGGATCGCGACCACGGCATTGATCGAGCTCATGTTGATGATCGTGCCCGGCGTGCCGCCGGCCTTGACCTGCGCGACCATGCGGCGCGCGGCGGCCTGGCCGACCAGAAACGCGCCCTTGAGATTGACCCGCAGCACGCGGTCGAAGTCCGCTTCCGCCAGGTCGAGGAAAGGCGCGCCGTGAATGATCCCGGCATTGTTGACCAGAATATCGAGCGCGCCGAACGCGCGGCAGGTCTCGGCCACCACATTCTCGGCGCTGCGCGCATCGCCCACGTCGGTGGCCACGAAGCGGGCATTGCCGAGCGCGCTTGCCGCGGCCTCGCCCGCGGCGGTGTCGACATCCGCGATCGTGACGCGCGCGCCTTCTCTGACGTAATACCTGGCGATCGCAAGCCCGATGCCGCGTGCCCCGCCGGTGACGATGGCGGTCTTGTTCTCGAGTTGCATGGTCCGCTCCGGATCGCGATCGAGAGTACCACCAAGCCGGCGACGAACGGACAACGGTTGCGGCGCTCACCGCCCCCCGAACAGCCGGTCGAGGAACCAGCCGTCGATGCCGGGTTCGATCGGTTGCGGCCTTATCCCCGAGGCATTGCCGCCGATTTGACCGCCGACCGGCGTCGGCGGCGTCGGAGCAGGCGCTTGCGGGAGCGCCGAAGCGAACGCCGGCGCGGCCCCCAATCCCGGCAAGTTTGCGACCGCCACGCCCTGGTGACCGACCTTCATCAGCCGGCTCCAGATCTCGACCGGCACGCCGCCGCCGGTCGCCTTCTTGGTGGGCGAGGAATTGTCGTTGCCGAGCCAGACGCCGGCGACGAGATGGGCCGTGTAGCCGATGAACCAGGCGTCGCGGAAATCCTGGCTGGTGCCGGTCTTGCCGGCGGCCGGCCAGCCCGGAAGCTGCGCCTTCTGCGCAGTGCCGGCGAGAACGGTCTCGCGCATCATCGCGTTCATCATCGCGACGTAGCGCGGCTCAATGATGCGCCCGAGCTTCTGCGGCGTGCGCGCGAACAGCACCTTGCCGGCGTGGTTGCGCACGCGCTCCACCACGTGCGGCGAGACGGCGTCGCCGCCATTGGCGAAGGGTACATAGGCGGCGGTGAGCTCGATCAGGGAGACTTCGGATGTGCCCAGCGCCAGCGACGGATTGGCATCGAGCTTCGAGGCAATGCCGAGGCGATAGGCGGTCTTGGCGACGGCCGCGGGTCCGAATTCGAGAGTCAGGCGCACCGACACCGTATTGAGCGACTGCGCCAGCGCCTGTGTGAGCGTGACCGCGCCGTGATAGTCGCGGCTGTAGTTTTCCGGCCGCCAGCCCTTGAGCGCGATCGGCTTGTCCTCGCGCGTTGTGTCGGGCGTCAGCCCGCGCTCCAGCGCGGTGAGGTAGACAAAGGGCTTGAACGACGAGCCCGGCTGGCGCTTGGCCGCGACCGCGCGATTGTACTGGCTTTCGGCGTAGCTCTTGCCGCCGACCAATGCCCGCACCGCGCCGTCGGGAGTCATCGCGACGATGGCTCCCTGTGCGACGTCAAGCTTCGGCCCCTTGAGCGCGAGTTCGTCCACCAGCGCCTTCTCCGCTGCGGCCTGCAGATTCGGATCGATCGAGGTCTCGACCACGAGATCCTGGTCCACCCGGCCCACGAGATCGTCGAGCACATCCATGATCCAGTCGGCGACGTAGTTGACGGAGCTGCCGCCCGCGGGCTTCACCGCGCGTGCTGGCTGCGCCAGAGCGGTCTTCGCCATCGTCTCGGTGATGAAGCCGGCCTCGGTCATGGCCGCGACCACGGCCTGGGCACGCCGTTCGGCGCCGTTGGGATTGCGGCTCGGCGCGAGGCGTGACGGCGATTTCACCAGGCCGGCGAGCATCGCCGCCTCGGCGACTTTCACCTGGCGCGCCGATTTGCCGAAATAGCGCTGCGCCGCCGCCTCGACGCCGTAGGCGCCGGAGCCGAAATAGACGCGGTTGAGATAAAGCTCGAGAATCTCGGCCTTGCTGAATTTGTGCTCCAGCCACAACGCCAGCACGAGCTCCTGCATCTTGCGCCAGAGCGTGCGGTTCTGGGTCAGAAACAGGTTCTTGGCCAGTTGCTGGGTGATGGTCGAGCCGCCCTGCGAGACTCCGCGCCGGAGTACGTTGGCGAAAGCTGCCCGGAAGAGGCCGATGGGATCGACGCCGATGTGGCTGTAGAAGCGCCGGTCCTCGATGGCGATGAACGCGCGCGGCAGATAGGGCGGGAGCTCCTTGATGGGCACGTCCGTGCCGCTCATCTCGCCACGCATGACGAGCGGCCGGCCATCGAGCCCGACGATCTCGACCGTCGGCGGCCGCTTGGGAACCTCGAGCGATTGGATCGGCGGCAGTGTGGAGGCGACGAAGACGATCGATCCGACTGCCGCTATGCCGGCCCACAGGGAGAGAACAAGCGACCAGTAGAACAGACGCCGCAGCGCCGTGCCGGCGCGCCCGCCGCGCTTGCGCCGGCGGCTTGACGACGATCGGCTGCCGTCTGCCGGTGTCGAAGAGGGGCCCGCATCAGGCGCGGGTTCGCGGCGCGTGCTGCCTTTTCGTCCCCCCATGTCGTTTCCCCGCGCGGCGACCAAGCCACACGGTAGAGGGCGCGATTTAAGGCGGCGTTACCGGCCGTTTCCAGCGTGAAGCCAACGCGTTAGCGGCAGCAGGCGCCGAGCCCCCAACGCTAGCCGACCGCCGCGGTCCTGGCGGCCGCGGGCTCGTGGGCGGGCGAGAGGAGCCCGATGAGCGCGCGCTTGAGGGTGGCATGCCGCGTCGGTGATGTGATCTTCGCCCCGAACAGGTCGGTGATGTAGAACACGTCGACCACGCGCTCGCCGAACGTGGCCACATGGGCGGAGGCGATGTTGAGGTTGAGCTTTGACAGGGTCGCCGTGAGCTCGAACAACAGTCCGGGGCGGTCGAGCCCGATCACCTCCACCATCGTGTAGCGGTTGGACCACCCGTTGTTGATCGTCACCTCGGGCACGACGGCGAAGGCTTTGAGGCGTGCCTTGGCCGTCGCCCGCTTGGCAACCACCTCCGGCAGCTGCAGGTCGCCGCGCAAGGCCTTCTCGATCGACTCGGTGATCCTTGCCGCGCGGCGCGCTTCGTCGGCGTCGAGCTCGAACTCGCGCGACACCGAAATGGTGTCGAGCGCGCGCCCGTCCGTGGTCGTGAAGATCTGGGCGCCGACGATATTGGCGCCGGCGACCGCGCACGCGCCCGCGATGATCGAGAGCAGCCAGGGATGGTCGGGCGCCAGCACGGTGAGCTCGGTGACCCCGCGCGCGGCAGAAAACGAGACGCTGGTGGCGAGCGATTTTCCGGCCTCGGCGGCCGCGCGCAGGAAACGTGCGTCGGCGACCTTCTGCGGCAGATCGACCTTGAGCCAATAGGCGGGGTAGTGCAGGCCGATATAGGCGTCGACCTGCGCGGGTGTCCAATCGTTGAGCTCGGCCCGCAGCTCAGCCTGGGCGATGGCGACGCGCTGCGCGCGGTTGACCTCGGAGAAGCCGCCGGTGAGGACCGGCTCGGTTTCGTAATAGAGCGTGCGAATGAGCTGCGCCTTCCAGCCGTTCCACACGCCGGGTCCGACCGCCTTGATGTCGGCAGTGGTGAGGATCGTCAGCAGCTTCAGCCGTTCGACCGACTGCACGATGTTGCTGAAGTTCTCGATCGTCATGCGGTCGGACAGGTCGCGCGACTGGGCGACCGACGACATGACCAGATGCACTTCGATCAGCCACGCGACGGTTTCCGTTTCGGCCGGCGAGAAGCCGAGCCGCGGGCACAGGTGGCGCGCGATGCGGGCGCCGGCGACCGAATGATCCTCGATGCGGCCCTTGGCGATGTCGTGCAGGAACAGCGTGACGTAGAGCAGCTCGCGGTGCCGCGGCTGGATCGTCCGCATCAGCTCGTTGGCGAACTTGGTATCGTCGGTGCGGCCGGCCTCGATATCGGAGAGGACGCCAATGCAGCGAAGGAGATGCTCGTCCACCGTGTAATGGTGATACATGTTGAACTGCATCATCGCGACGATATGGCCGAAGGCGGGCACGAAGCGGCCGAGGATGCCGGCCTCGTTCATGCGCCGCAGCACAGTCTCGGCATCGTTTTTGGACGTGAGGATTTCCAGGAACAACTGGTTTGCCTCCTCGTTCTCGCGCAGCTTCTGATCGATGAGCTTGAGCGAGCGCGTGGCGACATGCATGGCGTCGGGATGGAACGCGAGATTGTATTTCTGCGCGAGATGGAAGATGCGGATCAGGTTGACCGGATCGCGTTTGAACACGTTCTCGTCGGCCAGCGTGATGCGGTTGTAGTCGACGACGAAGTCGTCGCTCTCGATGAGCGTGTGCCGCGTGCGCGGCCGGAACCTGGCCATCATCCGGCTGAGCACGGGCATGGCCTTGTCCTGGCTGTCCTCGAGCCGGGCGCAAAGGATGGCCGTGAGGTCGCCGACATCCTTCGCGACCAGGAAGTAGTGCTTCATGAAGCGCTCGACGTCGCGCAGCCCGGGATGCTCGGTGTAGCCCAGCCGCACGGCGATCTCGCGCTGGATGTCGAAGGAGAGCCGCTCCTCGGCGCGGCCGGTGAGGAAATGCATGTGGCAGCGCACCGCCCACAGAAAATCGCCGCAGCGGCGGAACCGCCGGTATTCGCGCGGATCGTAAACCCCGTGGTCGATGAGCTCCTCGCGTTCGCGCACGCGGTAGACATACTTTGCAATCCAGTAGAGCGTGTGCAGGTCGCGTAGCCCGCCCTTGCCGTCCTTGACGTTGGGCTCGACCAGGTAGCGGGACTGGCCGGCGCGGCGGTGACGCTCCTCCCGTTCGGCGAGCTTGGCGGCGACGAATTCGGCCGCGGTGCCCTGCACTACCTCCTTGTCGAACCGCGCGACCAGCTCGTCGTAGAGCTTGTGGTCGCCGAGGATATAGCGTGACTCGAGCAGCCCGGTGCGCACCGTCATGTCCGCCTTGGCCTGGCGGATACATTCGTTGATCGAGCGCGTGGCATGGCCGACCTTGAGGCCCATGTCCCACAGGCAATAGAGAATCGACTCGGCGATCGATTCGCCCCATGCGGTCTGCTTGTAGGGAAGCAGGAACAGCAGATCGATGTCGGATCCGGCGGCGAGGACGCCGCGGCCATAGCCGCCGGTGGCGACGATCGCCATGCGCTCGGCTTCCGACGGGTTCTGTGCGGGGTAGAGATGCTTGGCCGCGAACTCGAACACGACGCGGATGATCTCGTCCTGCATGAAGCACAGCCGCTCGGCGCAGCGTCGCCCGTGCCGGTCCCTGATCAGCAGCCGTTCGGCCTCGGCGCGCCCTTGCAGCAGTGCGGCCTTGAGGCGTCGCGAAACCGCCAGGCGCAGCTCGCGCTCGTTGCCGGAGTGAGTATCGGCCACGCGCTCGAGATCGGCCGCAACGGCGGCCGCATCGAAGATTTCGGTATCGGCGGCGGCCTGATCGCTCGGGGTCAGCATGGGTTCATCCCGATACCGGAGCGCAGGCGGTGTGTCACCGGGTGCGCGTGCCGCAACGCATGACGGAAGGTGCGCAAACGTACTAGGTTTAACCCGCCCAAGTGAAAGTAATTCCTATTTTTTGCCGTCGCCACGACAGATATTTTCTCGTTGACGGCTTTCATAGGGCTTTCTAGGAATAAATATAGCGCCGATTTGAGCAAGCAGCTTGCGGGCGCTTAACAAATGCAGCTAAAGCGCGGGGCCCGCCCCTCGCCAGGCTGACGGCGGGCAACCATCCCGCCTTCATCGACTGGGCCTTGCCGCGAGCGAACACGGCGAAGGTTCAACGTGGCTGAACGTTAACGATTGGAGGTCGCCATGACCGTGTTTTCGCGCCGCTCGCTCTTCAGCTCTGCCCTGCTGGTCGGGCTGCTTCCCGCCACCACCCTCATCGCCGCCGACAATCCCAAGGAAATCTACGTCGACTGGGCGACCTACAACCCGGTGTCGATGCTGCTCAAGGACAAGGGCTTCCTGGAAAAGGAATTCGCCAAGGACGGCATCAAGGTGGTCTGGGTGAAGACTGTCTCGTCGAGCAATGCCTTGCAGTTCCTCAACGCCGACTCGATCAATTTCGGCTCGACCGCCGGATCGGCCGCGCTGGTGGCCAAGATCAACGGCAACCCGATCAAATCGGTCTACGTCTATTCGCGGCCGGAATGGACCGCGCTGGTGACCGGCAAGGACAGCAAGATCAACAAGGTCGCGGACCTCAAGGGCAAGAAGGTCGCGATGGTGCGCGGCACCGACCCGCATATCTTCACGGTGCGCGCCCTGCTCGCGGCCGGCCTCACCGACAAGGACATCACGCCGGTGCTGGTGCAGCAGCACGCCGACGGCGGCACCGCCCTCCTGCGCGGCGACGTGGAGGCCTGGGCGGGTCTTGATCCGATGATGGCGCAGCACGAGGTCAAGGACGGCGCCCGGCTGTTCTACCGCAATCCCGACGCCAATACCTGGGGCATCCTCAACGTGCGCGAGGAGTTCGCCAAGAACCACCCCGACGTCGTGCGGCGCGTGATCTCGGCGTACGAGGAGGCGCGCAAATATTCGCTCGCCAACTACGACGACCTGAAAAAGACCTTCATCGCGGTCACCAACCTGGAAGGTCCGATCGTCGACAAGCAGCTCAAGGAGCGCACCGAACTCACCCACAACAAGGTCGGACCGGCGCAACGGGAATCCATCCTGGAAGCGGGGATCGCGCTGCAGAAGGCGGGCGTCATCGGCGCCAGCGTGGACGTCAAGAAGGCGGTCGACGACCTCATTGACGACCGCTACGTGACGGTGACGAACTAGCGCCAGCGGAGGGCTTGATCCGTCATCCTGAGGTGCCCGCGTCTTCGCGGGCCTCGAAGGATGACGGGCACATTCGGGCCGTCGCCCTTCGAGGCTCGCTCTAAGGGGGCGAGCACCTCAGGGTGACGGCGCCAGATTTCAGCGCATTGTTGCATTCCTTGAGCCGGTTATGTCTCTTGTCTCCATGACGGCGGGCGTCGAACAGGCCGCGGTGGCGGCGGCCGCACCCAAACCGAGAGTCGCGCGCTACCTGCGGCCCGCGCTCGGATTCCTGCTGCCGGTCGCGCTTGCGCTGGGTTGGGAACTCGCGGTGCGCATGGGCCTGTCCAACGGCCGCCTGGTGCCGCCGCCGTCGGTGATCTGGAACACGTTCGTCGACCTCGCCGCCACCGGCGAGCTGCAGCGCCACGCACTGGCGACACTGTCGCGCGTGGCGGCGGGATTCGTGTTCGGTGTCGTGGCCGGAACCGTTTTCGGCGCCATCACGGGCTATTCGGCCTTCACCCATCGCGTCGTCGATCCGACCCTGCAGGCCCTGCGCTCGATCCCCTCGATCGCCTGGGTGCCTCTCTTCATCCTCTGGTTCGGAATTTTCGAGGCGTCCAAGGTCATTCTGATCGCGGTCGGGGTCTTCTTTCCGGTCTATCTCGGCGTCATGGGTGCGGTGATGTCGGTCGATCGCAAGATCGTCGAGGTCGGCCGCGTGTTCCGGCTCTCCGGGCCCGCCATGGTGCGGCGCATTCTGCTGCCGGCAGTGATGCCGGCCTACGTGATTTCACTGCGCGCGGGCCTGGGGCTCGGCTGGATGTTCGTGGTCGCGGCCGAGTTCCTGGGCGCTTCGACCGGGCTCGGCTTTCTCCTGATCGACGGCCAGCAGCTCGGCAAGCCGGCCCAGATCGTCGCGGCCATCGTCGCCTTCGCGATCCTCGGCAAGACCACGGACTGGCTGATCGCCCTGATCTCGGCGCCGTTCCTGCGCTGGGAAGACCGCTTCGCACGGACCTAGGAGCGGCCGATGCTGGTGCTCGACCGCGTCAGCAAGACCTATCCCAACGGCGTACGGGCGCTCGACGGCATCTCGCTGACCGTCGCGCCCGGCGAGATCCTCGTGGTCATCGGGGGCTCTGGCTGCGGCAAGTCGACCATGCTGCGCGCGATCTCCGGGCTCGACACGCCGAGCCAGGGCAAGGTGGTGCTCGACGGGACGGTGATTACCGCGCCGCACGAGAAGATCGGCATCATCTTCCAGGAGCCGCGGCTGCTGCCGTGGCTGCGGGTGGTCGACAATGTCGGCTTCGGCCTGGCGGACTGTCCGAGGGACGAGCGCAAGACGCGGGTGGCGCGGGCGCTCGATCGCGTCGGGCTGACCGAGAAGGCGAAGGTGTGGCCGCGCGAACTGTCTGGCGGCCAGGCCCAGCGCGTCGCCATCGCGCGCGCGCTGGTGCCGCGGCCCGAGGTGCTCCTGCTCGACGAGCCGTTCTCGGCCCTCGACGCCTTCACCCGCGCAGACCTGCAGGATCACCTGCTCGACCTGTGGGCCGAGCTCAAGCCGACGCTGGTGATCGTGACCCACGACGTGGAAGAAGCGATCGTGCTCGCTGACCGCATCATGGTGATGCGTCCGCGTCCGGGCCGGGTCTATGAGGAGATCGCCTGCGATCTGCCGCGTCCGCGCGACCGCCAGTCGGCGGCCTTCGACTTCGTCAAGCGCCGCGTGCTCGCCGCGCTCGACCGGTCGCTCGACCGCGCCGTGATCACCGACGACGGCGAGACCAGGGCTGCCGCCGGCGGCGGGCTGTGGTGGTGACGCCGGAGGAAACGCAATCGCGCCGCCGGCCTCCTGCATGGCTCGCCATTCCACTCCCGGCTTGCTTTTTTCGGCCGCCTGTCGTCTGTCCTGCTCCCGTATCGCAAGCCGAGGTCTCCAATGGACGCTACCGCGCTGCGCGCCATGCAGGCGCCGCTCAAGGATCGCTACAAGAGCGACCCCAAGTCCGCGTACATCACGCTCAAGGCCAAAGGCACGCTCGATGACGCCCACATCGCCTGCAAGGTCGAAACCGGGCGGGCGCTCGCGGTCGCCGGCCTGCATCCCGCAACCGGCGGCTCCGGGCTCGAGCTGTGCTCCGGCGACATGCTGCTCGAGGCGCTGGTCGCCTGCGCCGGCGTGACCCTCAAGGCGGTTGCGACCGCGCTCGATATTCCGCTCCGGTCCGGCAAGGTCTCGGCTGAAGGCGATCTCGATTTCCGCGGCACGCTCGGCGTCGCCAAGGACGCGCCGGTCGGCTTCGCGCAGATTCGCCTGCGCTTCGACGTCGACACTGACGCGCCGCAGGACAAGCTCGACCAGCTCCTCAAACTCACCGAGCGCTATTGCGTCGTCTACCAGACCATCAAGAGCGGTCCGCCGGTCGACGTGAAGCTGCACCGGGGATAAACCCGAACGCCCGGAGCGCCGGCCGCGCGGCGCGCGCGATGCCGCCGCGACGCCCCGTGCCGGATGGGACGCGGCGATGTCCCCCGACGTGATGTTCCTGCTCGGGCTCGTCCTCAAGATGGCGATGACGGCGGCCATGGTCGTCAGCGCCTCGGTCGCGGCCGAGCGCAGCGGCCCCTTCATCGCCGCGCTGATCGCGGCCCTGCCGACGGCGGCGGGCGCGACCTACATCATTCTGGCGATCGAGCATCCGCCGCCCTTCATTGCCGCGTCCGCCGTCGCCAGCATCGCCACCAACGCCGCGGTCGCGGTGTTCGCGCTGATCTATGCCGCGCTCGCGCAACGCCACGGCCTCGTGCTCAGCCTCGGGGTCGCCACGCTGGTGTGGTTCGGCGCGGCGGCGATCCTGCACTTGATGCCTTGGACGCCGCTGTCGGCGCTTCTCCTCAACGCGGCCGTGTTCGCCGTCACCATCCCGCTCTCGGCGCGTTACCGCCGCGCCGGCGTGCCGCCTGAGGCCGTCGTGCGCACGCGCTACGATCTTCCGTTGCGGGCGGCGGCGGTTGCGGCGGTGGTCGCGCTCGTCACCACCGCGAGCCACTGGATCGGCTCGTTCGCCTCGGGCGTGCTCGCGCTGTTTCCGATCGTGCTGGGGAGCTTCGTGGTGGTCATCCATCCGCGCGCCGGCGGCAAGGCGGCGGCTGCCGTGCTCGCGCACGTGGAGCCGGCCCTGGTCGGCCTCGCGCTCGGATTTCTCGGCGTGCACTATCTCGCCGAGTCCATCGACGTGTGGTGGTCCCTGGCGGCAGGCCTCGCGATCACCATGGGATGGAGCGGCCTCCTTTGGCTCGGGCGGAGGCTGCGCGTGCGCGTTCGGGCCTGACACCGCGCCACCTCGTCTCTCACTGTAACCCGAGGCCCCGGGCGACGATGGATCGTAGCCCGGTGCCTATTTGTCGATCGAGAGCTTGCGCTCGCGGATGACCTGCGCCCATCGCCGGGTCTGCGCCTTGATCAAGGCCGTGAACTCCTCCGGCGAGCTTGCCATCGGCTCGAACATCTGCGGCGCCAGGAATTTCTGACGAAAGTCCGGATCGGTGAGGATCTTCCGCACCTCGGCATTGATCTTCATCACGATCTCGCGCGGCGTGCCGGCGGTGGCGAACAGGCCGAACCAGGTCGCGGCCTCATAGCCGGGCACGTTCTCGGCGACGATCGGGATGTCCGGCACCATCGCCAGGCGTTTGGTGCTGCCGATGCCGAAGATCCTGACCTGTCCGGCCTGCGCCGGCGGCAATGCGAGGCTGACGCTGACCGACATCAGGTTGACATGGCCGGCGATGACGTCGGTGAGGGCGGGCGCGGCGCCGCGGTAGTGCACGGCAACGAGCTTCACACCCGCCATGCTCTCGAACATCACCATGTTCATGTGCGGCGCGGAGCCGATCCCGGCCGTGCCGTAGGTCAGGTCGCCCGGCTTCTTCTTCGCTAGGTCGATCAGTTCGTCGACATTCTTCGCCGCCAGCGAGGGATTTCCGAGCAGGGCCTGGTTGATGCGGACGATGCTGGTGATCGGGGCAAAGTCCTTGTCCTCGTCGTAGGGCAGCTTGCCTTTGCCGTAGAGCGTCGGATTGATGGTGAAGGTTCCCGCCTCCGCCACCAGCAGCGAGTAGCCGTCGGGCTCCGCCTTGGCCACGGCCTGCGCGCCGACCACGTGGGCGGCGCCGCCCTTGTTCTCGATCACCACCTGCTGGCCCCACGCCTCCGACAGGCGCTGGCCGAGCGCGCGCGCCACCACGTCGGTTACGCCGCCGGCCGCCGCCGTCACCGTGAGCGTGATCGTCCGGGTAGGATAATCTTGCGCGTGTGCTGCCGCCGGGCCGGCGAGGCACGCAAGCAGGATCAATGCAAATCGTTTCATCATCTCGCTCCCTGCGGATGCGATCATCCTGCGGGCGAATGCGCGTTGCAGGTGGCAAAGCGTAAAGCGGTTTCATCGTCATTGGCAACGATCCGATCGCGATGATCGGCATGCCGGATGCCGGGGTCGGGATTCAGGTCCGTCATCGATCCCTCGACGATGCCCTGGCCTTGAGCGCATAGAGCGCCTCGAGCGCGTCGCGCGGCGACATTTCGTCGGGATGGAGCGCAGACAGCGCGGCGATCACTGCATCAAGGGCCGCGTCCCGGGCCGGCGTCGCCGTCGGGGACGCCACTGCGGCAAATAGTGGCAGGTCGTCGAACCCGCGCGGGGACGCGCGATCGTCGGCCTCGAGCTTCGCGAGCACTACCTTGGCGCGCTCGATCACCGTCGGCGGCAGGCCGGCAAGTTTCGCCACCTGGATGCCGTAGCTGCGGTCGGCGGCGCCTGCCACCACCTCATGCAGGAACACGACGTCGCCCTGCCACTCCTTGACCCGCACCGTGGCGTTGAACAGCCGCGGCAGCTTCGCCGCGAGCGCGGTCAGCTCGTGAAAATGGGTGGCGAACAGCGCGCGGCAGCGGTTAGTTTCATGCAGATGCTCGATCGTGGCCCAGGCGATCGAGAGGCCGTCGAAGGTCGCGGTGCCGCGGCCGATCTCGTCGAGGATGACGAGCGAACGCGCGCCGGCCTGATTGAGGATGGCCGCGGTCTCCACCATCTCGACCATGAAGGTCGAACGTCCGCGCGCGATGTCGTCGGCCGCGCCGACGCGCGAGAACAGCCGGTCGACGGCGCCGATGCGGGCGCGGCGTGCAGGCACGAAGCTGCCCATCTGCGCCAGCACCGCGATGAGCGCGTTCTGGCGCAGATAGGTCGACTTGCCCGCCATGTTCGGACCGGTCAGCAGATAAATGCGGCCAGCATGGGCCGGTGCCGGAGAGCCGGACGGGGAGGCGGGCGGCGACAGATCGCAATCGTTGGCGACGAACGGCCCGCCGTCGACCGCCAGCGCCTGCTCCACCACCGGATGGCGTCCGCCCTCGATGACGAAATCGAGCGACGCGTCGATCTCGGGGCGCACATAGTGCCGCTCGACGGCGAGCTGCGCGAGCGCGGCGGCGACATCGAGCACCGCCAGCGCTTCGGCGGCGTCCTTGATCGCCGCCGCCGCCGCGGTCACGGTCGCGGCGAGCGTGTCGAAGCTCTCGAGCTCGATGCCGAGCGCACGGTCGGCGGCGCTGGCGATCTTCGCTTCAAGCTCGCCCAGCTCGGTGGTGGTGAAGCGCACCTGGCCGGCCAGTGTCTGGCGGTGGATGAAGGTGGCGTTGAGCGGCGGCGACATCAGCTTGTCGCCGTGCTGCGCCGTCACTTCGACAAAATAGCCGAGCACGTTGTTGTGCCGGACCTTCAGCCCGCGCACGGCGGTGGCATCGGCGTAGCGTGCCTGCAGCGCGGCGATCACCCGGCGCGACTCGTCGCGCAGCGCCCGCGCCTCGTCGAGCGCGCCGTCGTAGCCCGCGCGCACGAAGCCGCCGTCGCGCTTGAGATGCGGAAGCTCGTCGGCGAGCGCGGCGGCGAGCTCGCGGGCGAGCGCAGGATCGGGCCGGCGCAGCGCCCGAGACGCCTGCGCCAGCTCGGCCGCAAGATCCGCGGCCGTCTCCAGTTCGGCAGCGAGCTCGGCGGCGGCGGCGATCCCGTCGCGGATGGCGGCGAGGTCGCGCGGTCCGCCACGGCCGACCACCAGCCGCGCCAGCGCGCGGGCGAGGTCGGGCGCCGCCTTGAGGCGCTCACGCATCCCGGCGCGCCGCGCCGCGTCTGCCGCGAAGAACGCGACCGCATCGTGGCGCTGCCCGATGGCGCCGGGGTCGGTCAGCGGGGCAGAAAGCCTTTGCGTAAGGAGCCGCGAGCCCGCCGCCGTCACGCTGCGATCGATCGCCGCGAGCAGCGAGCCGCGGCGCTCGCCGGTGAGCGTGCGCGTGAGTTCGAGATTGTTGCGCGTCGCCTGATCGATCAGCAGGGTCGCGCCCTGGGCCTCGCGAACGGGGGGCGAGAGCGGCGGGCGTTGGCCGAGCTGGGTGCGCTCCACATAGGTGGTGCAGGCGGCGGCCGCCGTGAGCTCGAGCCGTGAGAGCGCGCCGAAGCTTTCCGTGGTGGCGAGACCGAAATAGCCGGCCAGCCGCCGCTCGGCGCTGGCGCCGTCGAAGACGTCGCGCGTGAGCGGGGTCACCGCCGGCAGCGAGCGGAGATAGGGGGCAAGCTCGCCGTCGCCGTAGAGCGCATCCGGCACGATGATCTCGCCCGGCTCGAGCCGCGCGACGTCGGCCGCGAGCGTCGCGTGGTCGCATTCGGCGATGCGAAATTCGCCGGTCGAGATGTCGAGCCAGGCGAGTGCGAAGCGGCTCTCTTCGCCGGCCGAGCTGCGCGCGCGCGCGATCGCGAGCAGATAGTTGTTGTGGCGCGCATCGAGCAGACTGTCCTCGGTGAGCGTGCCCGGCGTCACCAGACGGATGACGTCGCGGCGCACCACGCTCTTGTTGCCGCGCTTGCGCGCCTCGGCTGGGTCTTCGAGCTGCTCGCACACCGCGACGCGGTGGCCGGATGCGATCAGACGGTGGAGATATTCGTCGGCGCGATGCACCGGCACGCCGCACATCGGGATGTCCCGGCCGAGATGCTTGCCGCGCTTGGTGAGCACGATGCCGAGCGCGCGCGCGGCCACTTCGGCGTCCTCGAAGAACAGCTCGTAGAAGTCGCCCATCCGGTAGAACAGCAGGCAGTCCGGATTGGCGGCCTTGATCTCGATATATTGCTCCATGACCGGCGTGGCGCGTCCCGCGCCCTCGGCAGGCGGGCCGGATTCCAATCCAGGCGGTATCAGCGGACGCGCGGCATCCATGGCGCCGCGACGCTAGCAGATGACGCAGCGGGATTCATGCCGCAGCGGGAGATAGCCACAGGGACGAGCGCCGTTGGATAGCGTGCCTTTGCGCTCTTGACTCGCAGGCCCACGCTGGCGGTCGGCCGGCCAGTTCAGAGCATCACATCGGCCAGCCTGGTCATGCTGTCGACGATCAGGTCGGGCTGGTGCGGCCAGGCGGCGAACGGACGATGGCGGCGATCGATGAAGGCGGTACGCATGCCCGCCGCCTTGGCGCCGACGCAGTCGAACTCGTGGTTGGCGACGAACAGCACCTCGCCCATCGCGACGCCGCAAAGCTGTGCGGCCTTCGTGTAGGTGGCGACATGCGGCTTGAACGCATTCGCCTCCGCCACCGAGATCACGGCATCGAAGGGAATGCCATGGTGCTTCCTTGCCTCCTCCAGCATGTCGGGATCGCCGTTCGACAGCACCACCAGCTTGTAGCGCGTCTGCAGGCGCGCCAGCGCCTCCGGCACTTCCGGGAATGGCTTGAGTCGTTCGATGCAGGCGACCAGCCGGCGCACGTCCTCGGGCGTGTGCGCGATGCCCGCGCGCGTCATCACGTGGTCGAGGGAGAGATGCCCGATCTCCCGATACGGCGTGTGCTGCCGGTGCATCAGTGCGTCGATCATCGAGTTCTCGAAATGCGTGCGCCGCCACCAAGTGACGAAATCGTTAGGGTCGCCCGTCCAGCCCTTGCCTTCGAGGAAGGGGGCGGTAGCTTCGCGCAGCCCTCCCTGCATGTCGACGACCGTGCCGTATTGGTCGAACATGCAGACCTTGATGCTGTGTTTCAGCGCCTCGGCGTTCATAACACAATGGCCCGGTGAACGGTCACCCTCGTCCTTCGAATAGAGCGCGTTCGCTTGCGATGGCTTCGCCGACGATGTCGAAGAATGCGCGCACACGAGCCGTTCGCTTCAGATCGGAGTGGGTGACGATCCACAATTCGCCCGCCAGCTCGGGCACCGGATCCGGCAGCGCGCGCGCCAGATCGCCGACGCGATCGCCGAGATAGCAAGGCAGCAGCGCCAGACCGATGCCCGCCTTTGCCGCCACCATCTGGTTGACCAGACTGTTTGTCCGATAAACGAAGGACTCTGCCGCCACGTTGCGGTTGAGCCAGTCCACCGCCTGAATGCCGACCGCCGTCTCTTCCCACCCGATCATGCCGTGTCGGCCCAGGTCGTCCGAGGACGCCAGCACCACGTTATTCGCCGCGACACGATCTTTGGCGCCGTAAACGGCCCAAGCGACATCGGCGAGCTTGCGGCCCCAAAGATCGCCCTCTTTCGGTCGGATGGGCCGAAGCGCGATGTCCGCCTCGCGTCGTGAAAGGCTGAGGACGCGGTTGTCGATCGCGAGCTCAACGACAATGCCCGGATGCTCCTTCCGGAAGGCCGCCAGATGCCGCGTCAATTCACGATAGGCGAGGGTTTCGGAGGAGGTGACGCGCAAACGGCCCGCGAGGCGGCGATCGCGCCCGGCAATGTCGCGGTCGAGGGCGAGGGTTTCATCCTCCATACGCTCGGCCGCAGCCGCCATCCGCTCGCCGGCCGCTGTCGCTTCATACGCACCGCCGGGAAGGCGCTCGAACAGGCGAACGCCGAGTTGCCCCTCCACGGCGTTCAAACGGCGGAACGCAGTGGAATGGTCGATGCCGAGCGCTTTTGCGGCGCCGGTGAGGCTGCCTGCTCGATGTATCGCAAGCACGAGACGAGGCTCGTTCCAGTCATCCATGCCGCGTCATAACACCCGACCGCTTGCAATCCTGCAAGTGCCGCTGGCGGAGTCTCAACGTGCTTTCCGTTTCGCCAGAGCCTAGGTGTCGGTCGACCGACCAACCGGGCAGTAAACCGACATGACGCCGATCCAGCTGTACACCTGCCAGACGCCCAACGGCCACAAGGCCTCGATCATGCTCGAGGAGACCGGCCTGCCATATGACGTACATCTCGTGGACATCGAACAGGGCGATCAGAACAGTCCCTGGTTCCGGGCTCTCAACCCCAACAACAAGATCCCGGTGATCGTCGATCCGGATCGAAACCGGACCGTGTTCGAGAGCGGCGCCATTCTGCTCTATCTGGCGGAGCGTTCCGGCGTCCTGAGGCCGCGAGACGAGATTGAGGCGGGGCTGACGCTGCAGTGGATCCTGTTCCAGGCGGCGCATGTCGGCCCGACGCTCGGCCAACTCTGGAACTACAAGATCTTCGCCCCGGAAAAGATCGGCTATGTGATCGATCGCTTCGAGCGCGAAACCAGCCGCGTCTTGCGCGTGCTTGACGGTCAGCTGGCAGTGGGCCGCTATCTCGTCGGCAACCAGTATGGCGCCGCCGACGTCATGACCTGGCCGTGGATTCGCGCCGCCACGGCGAAGCTCGGCATCGCGCTCAATTCCTATCCGAACCTTTCCCGCTGGCGCGACGACGTCGCATCCAGGCCCGCCGTCCAGCGCGGCGTCCTCGTCCCCAATCTCGCGCAACACGGGGCGGCCGCCTGATCCCGGGGCACGACCATCCTTCAGCACACAGGAGATACAATATGGGCGCTCCGTCCCCTGACCTCTGCAATCTCTGGCTCGCCCGCGCCTTCAACGCGCAGGATGTCGACGCTGCGGCGGCGATGTATCACCCCGAGGCGTCGATCGTTCAGGTCGACGAAGTCCATGGAAGGACCAGCGTCGCCCGCGGCTCCGACGGCATCCGCAAGACGATGGCCGCCTATGTCGGACTCAAGCCGCACATGGATGTCGTGACCCATCACACCACGGTGGCCGGCGACTTCGCGCTGACCCGCTCCCAGTGGCTGATCAGGGGCATCGACCAGGACGGCAAGCCGACCGAGGTGCATCACCACGGCATGGAGGTCCACCGCCGGCTGCCGGACGGCACCTGGGTGTTCTTCATGGATCATCCGTTCGGCGCCGATCCGAGCTGGGCAGTCGAGGCTCCGCCGGCGACCGAATAGCGGCGGCGTACGCCTTCGGCGTTCACGACGGCATCCGGATGAGCGGCGCAGGGTGCAGCATTGTGGTATGACCGGCAATTGCCGGTCAAAACCGCCGCACGATCATCGGATCGTCGTTTGATCAAGAGCACCGGCTTCGGGAGGAGACCTCATGCGTGTCCATAGCCTGATCTCGCATGCCGGCATCGGCTGTGCGGGCGCGGTCGCGGCGTACATCTTCGCGACCGGCCATCTCGCTGTCATGCCGTCGCTCGCGCAAGCGCCGGCCCCCTCAGCCGGCCAGAGAAGCACTGAACTGTTCAATCGCGTGATGGACGACGTTCTCGGCCGCCGACTGACGGTGCGGCTGACGGAACGCGACCCGGGGAACGGCAGTGCGGCGCACCGGCATCCCGGGAGTCATACCGTCGGCTACATCCTCGAAGGCACCTACGAGGTCAAGATCGACGACGGTCCGGTTCGCACGTTGAAGCCGGGCGAGGTCTTCTATGAGGCGCCGAACGCGCTCCACGCCGTCTCGCGCAACGCGAGCACCACGCAGGCGCTCAAATATCTTGTGATCCAGGTCTCTGATCCGTCGAAACCGGCCACGGTTCCCGAGTGAAGGGACGAGCGCCAGATTCGGAGGGGCCGGTCAGCATTGCTCGACGCCGCTCACGGGAGCGGGCGGGATAGTCTCAATGCTTGAAACGATGCGGTTGGCCCCTTCCGATCCTGCGCCAGCCGCCGCCGCGATGATGTCTTGACCGAGCTCCGGCTGCTCGACTCTGAATTCCTTGCCTTCTCGATCGAATATCAGCCGCTCGCCGGTGGTCAGGGGAATGTCCACGAGAGTGCGCTCGTGCTCGAATCGCTGCGTCGGAACATTGCCGACCAGGATGTGACGTTTGAGGATCGTTCGCCAGACGGTGGGGAAGCTTCTTCCCATGCGCACCATGATGGTGCACTTGCGGGCCAGCTCTTTTGCGGTTTCCTTGGGCATGCGAGAGCGGCGGCGTCAGGCCACGGGCTTGCGGTGTCCGGCAACGGTGCCGCGCCTGCGCGCGGAATGCGATGAAGGGCCGCGCGGATAGCTGCCGCTGGCGCGCCAACCGTGTGCGTTGACGCGTGAGCGTTTATTGTTCGACGGGCAGCCGCGCGATGGCATCGATCATTCCGCTCCGCGTGCAAACGTCCTGACCGGTAATTCGATGCGGTCACGGGCAAATCCCGATGCGCCGCCGCTGGCACGCTGCGCCCGCATAATGCAGGGCAGGATTGCGCTCAACACCTCCCAATTGGGAGTTGCGCGGCGGAAAAGCAGAGCCCTGAGCACGCATTGCGTTGGTATGCACGTCGGATCAATCCGACTTGCGTGGTCAAGCCCGCGGGTGACGAGCGCGGCAAGTCGATAAGTCCGGAAATCCGCAAGCGGCCGCAGCTTCCGCGTCAGAGCGTCGCGCCACGCCCTACTTCACCAGCTTCACGCCGGTGACGGCTTCGAGATTCTTGTAGTCGATCTTGTCGCGGTCGGCCTTGGGGATGTCGAGCGAATCGAGGATCTCCAGGGTGACGCGCGGATACATCGTCCCGCCTTCTGGATCGAACGGGCAGTCCGAGGCGAACACGATCTTCTCCAGCGGGAAGAATTCGAGTCCGCATTTGGTCGCCGGGGTGCCGCCGAACACCGCGGTGTCGGCGTAGAAGTCCTGCTTGAAATAGTCGAGCGGGCGTTTCTTCAGGCTCTTGCGCAGCGCGACGTAATCCTCGTCGCTGGTGCGCGAGCCGAGCACGTCCCAGCCCGGACCGATGCGGCCTTCCAGCATCGGCACGATGCCGCCGAAATGGTGGGTGATGATCTTGAGGTTAGGATGGTTGTCCATGATCTTGGAGAACACCAGCCGCGCCATGGCGGTCGCGGTCTCGTACGACCATCCGAACGTCCACCAGATCTCGTAGAGCGACTTCTTCTCGTCGATATAGTCCGGCATGCTGGCGCCGCGCGCCGGATGGATCCACACCGGCTTGCCGAGTTCGTTCATCTTCTTCCAGAACGGCAGATATTGCGGCCGGTCGAGTGGCTTGCCGGCGACGTTGGTATAGATCTGCACGCCGAGCGCGCCGAGCTGCTTGATCGCACGCTCCGCCTCGGCCGCGCCCGCGTCCGGGGCATCGAGCGAAATCTGCGCCACCCAGCCGGGGAAATGGTCCTTCTCCTTGGCGATCAGCTCGGCGAAGCCATCATTGATGATGCGGATCAGCTCGTCGATCTGCGCCGGCGACTTGGCGAAGGTCTCCACCGGCGGCTGCGGATAGGACAGGATCTGCTGATAATCCTTGTGGCCGTCGACGATCTTCTTGCGATGGTCGAGATCGAACAGCGCCGGCAGCGAGCGCACGCGCTTGCCCATGTCCTTATAGTCGCCCGCGACTTCGTTCATCTTGTCGAAGAATTTTTTCGGGAAGAAGTGGGTATACGCGTCGATCCGCATCTGCGGTCCTCCAGCCTGTCCTGCCGTGAATGCCGGGCGCCGTGCGCGCCGCGAGGGTCAAGTGGACGTGCTTGTTACCCGCTCGACGGGCGAGAGTCCATCAGACGCCTCGCGCCGTGGTACGGTCACCCCCGCGAAAGCGGGGGCCCAGTATTCCAGCGACCCGCGGGCGTGGCACGATGGGTCCCAACGCATATCGGCTGTAGCCGATATGCGCACGAAAAGAGCCGATCTCGGGTAAACCTGAGATCGGATGCGCGGGGACGACAAGCTCAGCGGTTGGAGATTCCCGCATTACTCGGCTGCGATGTGCAGGCCCGCGTCCTGCCCGAGCTCGGCAAGGCAGCGCGTGAGTGCAGCGCCATCGGGGTCAAGGAGCGCGGCGGCGCGCGCGCTCGCGATGGCGTCGATGCCCGGACGCAATCGAATGCGCCCCGTCAGGACCGGAAGGATGGCGCGCGCCTCGATCAGGCGGTAGTTGGCGCTGCCGCGCTTCAAGGTATCGCCGTAGCCCTTGATCAGCCGCGCGCACTCCGCGACTTCGAGCGCGAGATCGGCCGACAGCCGTGCAGCTGCGACGATGAGGCCGAGCCAGCCCTCGATGGCGCGCTGCTCCTCCTGGAAACGGTATGTCTTCGGGCGCCAGCGGCGCAGCCCCGCCAGCAGCCGGAAGCGCAGGAAGCCCGATACCGACGCGCTGTTGACCTCCATGCCCCAGTGCACCCGCTCGAGCCATCCGCGCCGCCCGGCGACCGCGAGGATGCGCCGGGCGAGACCGGGCGGAAGGATCGAGCACATTTCCTCGATCCCCGGCTTGAGAAATTCGGTGACCGTAAACGGTTCGCCCGGCTGCACGCCCATGTCGGCGGCGATGCGCGCGCGCCGCGCCGGATCGATCTTGGCCTGGGCGACGCGGATCACGTCCTCGTAGGACATGCGCACCGCGAGCTGCCGCGCGGTCTCCCGCAGCAGGCGTCCGCCGGCCAGCGCCCGCTCGTCGGCGATGCGGATCGTTGCCAAGCGGTCGAGATAGAGCCGCGCATAGCCGATGTCCTGATAGGCGACGAGCCGCCGAACGCCTGCGAGCACGACGTCGCGCGCCGGCTTCGGCACGGCGGTCGCGATTTCGCGTTCGAGCTCGAAGAGCGAAGTGTCATCGCCGCGATCGCGGCTGGGGGGGTCGGCCCTGGCGGCGCTCGCATGGACCTGCTCTAGCGCCGCCAGCCCGGCGCGGAAGCCGTTGAGATTGACGTCGACGGCCTTGCCGTCCGCGCGGATGGCGTCCTCGAACGCCGTGGCCGGGATCGGCAGCCGTCCGCAGCCGGCGATGATGCCGAGCATGACCGCGTTGATCATGGCGCCGCTCTGCTTCGCGAGCGCTTCCATGTCGATGAGGTGGTGGGCCTGCGCGTGCGTCTCGATCGCCTTGACCAGGCGAGCGCTGTCGTAGCGGCCGTCGGCCATCGCCATTTTCTCCACCACCAGATAGGAGCGGCCGGTCGATGCCAGCATCAGCGTGCGATCGGGCGTGACGAAGCCCGCGGCGATGGCGCGGCCGGCTTCCATCAGCTCGCTCGCGAGCACGACGTCGACGTCGCCGACGCCGGGCGCCAGCGCCAGCACCGGCTGTCGCGCGCCAGGCTCCGGCGCGGGCATCGGCACCACCTCGATGTAGTAGGTGGTGGCGCCGGTGCGCTGGGCGACACCGGGGATCGAGGTCGACTGCACCGGAAAGCCCTGCTGCGCCGCCGCCGCGACGATCCAGTCGGTGAGCACGCCGCCGCCTTCGCCGCCGAGCGCCGCGATCAGGATTTTGATCGGCCGCGCCTTCGCGCTCATGGGGCAGTCCGTTCCTGAAGCGCAGTCGAGCGCGATCTCGTGTCCCGGGCGCGACGCAGCACGAAGTGGTGCGCTGCGGACCCGGAACCGCCCAGGGCTATGTGCGTCGTGTATGCGTGGCGGTCCCGGATCAGCGGTGCACCGCTCCACAAGAGTTTCGCGCTGCTCCGCATCCGGAACACGGGGCCATACCTCATGCCCGCGCCTCGGCGCGCCGGTCATCGAGCCAGCCGATGACGGTCTGGCGCAGGCGATGCAGCGTGCGGTCCCACCAGCTCGGATTGCGGATGATCTCGGCGCGATAGAACGACGGGCACAGCACCGCGGCGTGGGCGACCTCGCCGCACAGCCCGCAGCCGACGCAGCTCTGGATCACGGTCGCCACCGGATCGCTGCGCAACGGGTCCGGATTGGGCTTGACGGTGAGCGAGGGACAGCCGGAGAGCCGGATGCAGGAATGGTCGCCGGTGCAGATCTCGTCATCGACGCCGAAGCGCACCCGCACCACGCGCTCGCCGCGCTTGAGCTTGCCGGCTTCCTCGGCGCGCACCCGGCGCTGCCGCGCAAGCTGGCATTCGCCGTCGGCGATGATCACCTTGAGACCGCGCTCCGCGGTGCGCATTGCCTCTTTCAGCGTCCTGGTCATTTTCGCGACGCTGTAGCTGCGCACCGTGCGCAGCCATTTGACTCCGAGCGAACGCAGGGTTTGCTCGATGGTCATGCCGGTCGGGGTGCCGCTGCGGTTGGCGCTGCTCGACGGCAGATATTGCTGGCCGGTGGCGGAGGCGTAGCCGTTCTGCATCACGATCAGCACGCCGTCGCCCTTGTTGAACAGGTTCGACGCGACACCCGTGATCAGGCCGTTATGCCAGAACCCGCCGTCGCCCATGATCGCGATCGGGCGGCGTTCCATGTTGGGCGTGACGGCGGCCGCGCTCGCCAGCGACATGCCGTAACCGAGGATGGAGTTGCCGAGGCTGAACGGCGCGAAGGTCGCGAACGAATGGCAGCCGATGTCGGCGCTGATATGGGTGGGGCCGAGCTCGCGCTGCATCAGCTTGATCGCGCTGAACACGGGTCGCTCCGGGCAGCCGGTGCAGAAGTTCGGCGGCCGCGCCGGAATGTCGCCTGCCGCCGCCATCGCCGCGGCCTTGTGCCCGAGCATGGCTTTCGTGCGCGCGACGATCGCGTCGGCATCGATGCCGCTCGGCCGCGTCTGCGCGAGAAACGACGCGAGTCCGTTCAGCATCACCTCCGAGGTGTATTCGCCCGCACGCGGCAGGCAGCCCTTGCCGAGCACGCGGGTCTGGATGTCGGCCCGCCGCAGCTCCGAATTGATCGCCTGCTCGATGAAGTCGGGGCTGCCTTCCTCGACCACCAGCACCGCGCGCTTGCCGGCGCAGAACTCGCGCAGCTCGTCGGGGACCAGCGGATAGGCGACGTTGAGCACGTAGATCGGAACGCGGCTCGCGCCATAGAGGTCGGCGAGATCGAGCCGTGCGAGCGCGCGCAGCACGCCGTTGGTGAGCCCACCGACCGCGACGATGCCGATCTCGGCCAGGTCGCCCGCGATCATCTCGTTGAGCTTGCGCGTGCGGATGAACTGCTGCGCGGCCGGGAGCCGCTCGTCGACCTTGAGCCGTTCCTGCGAGAAGATCACGGGCGGATGCGCCAGGCGGCCGTATTCAAAACGCGGCGGGCCGGCGAGGCGGTTCTTGCCGGAGAAGGCGCCGCGCCGGTTGGCCTTGGTCTTGAACTCGCCGGTGACGTGGCAGGCGCGGATGCGCAGCTCCATCATGACCGGCGCGTGGGTCGCCTCCGACAGCTCGAAGCCTTCCTCGACCATGCGCACGATGGTGGGGAGGTCGGGGCGCGGATCGAGCAGCCACATCGACGATTTCATGGCGTAGGCATAGGAGCGTTCCTGGATCACGCTCGCGCCCTCGCCGTAGTCCTCGCCCAGGATGATCATGGCGCCGCCGATGACGCCAGGAGAGGCGAGGTTCGACAGCGCGTCGGCCGCCACATTGGTGCCCACGATCGATTTCCAGGTCACCGCACCGCGCAGCGGATAGTTGATGGAGGCGCCGAGCATGGCGGCGGCGGAGGCCTCGTTAGTGCAGGTCTCGAGATGCACGCCGAGGTCGCCGATAATGTCCTCGGCGTCGACCAGGACGTCGAGCAGGTGCGACACCGGCGCACCCTGATAGCCGCCGACATAGCTCACGCCGGACTGCAGCAGGGCCTTGGTTACGGCGAGGATGCCCTCGCCGCGGAAGGTCTCGCCGTCGCCGAGCTTGAGCGCCTGCACCTCTTTCTTGAAGGAGCGTTCCATCGTCCGTCCTGTGCGCGCGGGCCTACATCTATAACGGCTGCCGGGCGAATGCTACGGGCGATGGCCTGTGCGCAGGCCAGGCCCCGCAGCGCACGCCGGGACGTGGGCGGTCGGCGGCACCCCGGCAGTGAACTCGATGGTTCGATATCGCGGCAAGAAACGGAGTTCGTGCCGCCATATCGCGGATTACCTGTCGCGCAGGTCATCGACTGCGGTCAGTGACTTCCGACACCAGACGAGAAAGGGTATCCGAATGAGCAAGGACGAAAACAAGGCCATCGTCGGCCGGTGGTTCACCGAATTCTGGGGTAAGACCTGCAATATCGGCGTCGTGGACGAACTCGCAGCGCCCGACATGCTTCTGCAGTACTCGTTGCACGAACCGCGCCGTGGGCGTGAGGACATCAAGGCGTTCATGACCGATTTTCGCATGGCGTTCCCCGATCTCAACTTCTGGGGCACTGCCGACCTGATCGCCGAAGGCGACTATGTCGTCGGCCAGTGGGAAGGCGGCGGTACGCACACCGGTCCCGCCTTTAGTGATTTCCTGATGGGGTCGCTGCCCGCCGCGACCGGCCGGAAGATGCATTTCACCGGCACCACGGTCCTGCGCATCCGGAACGGCAAGATCGCCCAGGAGATCGGTCTCGACGACGGCGTGAAGGCGCTGACCCAACTCGGCCTCATCAAGGCCGCCTGATCGAAGCCAGCCGTCTATCGTTTCGCCACGGCTTCCCTCAATCTCAAGAGAGGCCCGCACGATTCTCCGTGCGGGCCCTGATTTCCGCTCGAAGGCGGCAACGCGACGCCTTGTCGGAACCACGGCAATTCCGTAATTGGGACGACGGCTTCTTCGACGTCGGCAAGGATGGGCGAGCGCTTGCGCACCTTCGAAGACAAGACCTTCCTGTTGCTGGTCGTCGCGGTATCCCTAGCGTTCGGGTGGATTCTCTGGCCGTTCTACGGAGCGGTGCTGTGGGCAACGGTGCTCGCAATCGTCTTTGCGCCGCTCTATCAGCGGCTGCTGAGGTCCACGCGGCAGCGGCGCAACCTGGCGGCCCTCGCGACGGTTGCGATCATCGTCGTCATCGTCATCCTGCCGGCGACGTTGATCACCGCATCCCTCATCCAGGAAGCATCGGGCCTGTACGAGAAGTTCCGCTCGGGAGAGCTCAATCTCGCGCGCAATTTCCAGCAGGTCCTCGAGGCGCTGCCGGCGTGGCTGACCGGCATGCTGCAAAGCTTCGGGCTGACGGATCTCGCTTCGGTGCAGGACAAATTGTCCGACGTTCTCATGAAGGGCAGCCAGTTCCTTGCCGCGCAGGCGATCAACATCGGCCAGACGACGTTCGAGCTCGTCGTGCGGCTTTTCATCATGCTCTATCTGCTCTTCTTCCTGTTGCGCGACGGCGATGACCTGTTCAGGGCCATCAAGAACGCAATCCCGCTGGGCGCCGAGCACCAGCAAGCCATCTTCAGCAAGTTTGCCACTGTCATCCGCGCCACGGTCAAAGGTACGATCGTCGTGGCCATCGTGCAGGGCGCTCTCGGCGGCCTGATCTTCTGGCTGCTGGGAATCCGTGCCGCGCTGTTGTGGGGGGTGGCGATGGCATTTCTGTCGCTGCTGCCGGCGATCGGCTCCGCCCTGGTCTGGGTCCCGGTCGCAGTCTACTTCCTGGTCACGGGCGCCATCTGGGAAGGACTCGTTCTCATCGCCTACGGCGTTCTCGTCATCGGCCTGGTGGACAATCTCGCGCGCCCGATCCTCGTCGGCGCTGACACCAAGATGCCCGACTACGTGGTGCTGATCTCTACGCTCGGCGGACTCGAGGTGTTCGGCATGAACGGCATCGTGCTCGGGCCGGTGATCGCCGCGATGTTCATGGTCGTCTGGGACATTTTCGCCGAGCCGAGACGGCGAAAGCCCAGGCCAGCCGACAAGGCCGGCTGACCGTCGGCGAGGTCGTCCGGCGCGCCTCGTATCGGGATTGCGCCGAAGATCCGGACCGCAAGGGATCAAAGCCGCCGACGTAGCGCACGCTCGATCTCCGCCGTGCGCTACATGGCGCGCCGCGGCACCGCCTGGAGAAAGTCCTGAACCTGCTGCTTCCAGAACCTCGCCATGGCGGTGGTGCCGTGGCCGCGCGTGTCTTCGCTGGCCGGTATCAGGTACATGCGGCCGTTCCTGACGCGCTTGAGCTCGCGTTCCATCACCCCGAGCTCGGGCGGATTGCGCTCGTCGTCGGCGGAATTGATGGCGAGCAGCGCGGCCTGCACGCGTTCGAGCGCGGGTGCCGGATTGTAGTCGCGCGACGCGTCCCACTGATACAGAACGTCGTTGGCATCGGCCTGGAACGGCGCCGCCAGCCGCTCGTCCAGCAGCTTGTCGGCCTGCGCGCGCGTGGGGGCCAGCTTGTGATACGCCTGCGACCCGCCGCTGGTGGCGATGCCGAAGAACACGTTGGCCACCTTCAGCGCGCGCGGCTGGACGGTGTAGTCGCCGTTGTTCCAGTCGGGGTCGTTGCGGATGGCGTCGATCAGCATGCGCCGCATCATCCAGTTGCGGCCGGACATCTCGGTCGGCTGCGATGCCATGGGAACGAGCGCGTCCATGATATCGGGATAGCTTACGCCCCACAGCCACGTGTGCATCCCGCCCATCGAATTGCCCAGCACGAGCCGGAGATGACGGACGCCGAGTCCCTCGGTCACGAGCCGGTGCTGCGCGGCGACCATGTCGTCGTAATTGAAGCGCGGAAACCTGGCGCGCAATCCGTCGGACGGCTTGGACGACTTCCCGGTGCCGACGGCGTCCGGAAGGATGATGAAATGCCTGCTCGCATCGAGCGGCTGGCCGGGACCGAACAGCTCGCCGGCGAATGCGGGCGTCAGCAGGCTGCTGCCGGAGCCGGTGGTGCCATGCAGCACCAGCACGGGCAATCCGGTGGGCGCGCCGATCGTGGTGTAGTGCAGGCGCAGCTCCGGCATGATTTCGCCGGTGTGAAAGCGGAAGTCGCGCGCGATCCAGTCGCCTTCCTGCGGCGCGGGGTAATCGGCCGCTGCGACCGGCGCGACGAGCGACAGCGCGAAGGACGCTGCCGCGAGCAAGGTGAATGCCGGGCGCTGCATGCCGATCTCCATGGTCTGGGGCCGTGCCGGATGCTCAATGCAAGGAAGCGGTGAAGCGAGGGCCGTCGCGCAGGCCGGCGGCGATCGCCCCGGCCGCATACGGCCAGCACGGCGGCGCGCTATTTCACCGTGATATTCGCCTCTTGAATGACGCGGCTGTACTCCTCGAACTGTGCCCGCATGTAGGCGCCGAATTCCGCGCCGCACTTTCCGACCGGAAACAGTCCCTGCTGGGCGAGCTTGGGCTTCATGTCGGGCGACTTGATCGCCTTGGTGAACCAGCCGGACAGCTCCTTGATCGTATCGGGAGGCGTCTTCGCCGGCGCCACGATGCCGTAGAAAATGTCGGCCTCGTACTTGGTGATCCCGGTCTCGCCCAGCGTCGGCACGTCCGGCAGCGTCTCGACCCGCGCGGCGGCGGTGGTGACGAGCCCGCGCAGCGTCCCCGCCTGGAGCTGCGACACCACGGTGGGATAGTCGGCCCAGACGGCGGTTACGTGATTGCCCATCAGCGCGTTGACGGCGGGCGCAGTGCCGCCGAAGGGCACGTAGGTCACGTTGATGTGCGCTGCCCGCTTGAGCACCTCGATGGCGATGTGCAGCGAGGAGCCGGGGCCGCCGCTGGCAAACGCCAGCTCTCCAGGCTTGGCGCGCGCCGCCGTGATGAGGTCGTCGAGGTTCCGGTAGGGCGATGAGCCCAGCACGACGAGCACCATCGGGGTGGCCGCGAGATAGCAGACCGGCTCGAAACTTTTCGCGGGATCGTAGTTGGCCCGCTTGAGGGCCGGATTGATGACGAAGGAGCTCGCCACCAGCAGCAGCGTGCGGCCGTCGGGCTCCGCGCGCTCGGCCGCCTCGGTTCCGATCACCGTGCCGCCGCCGGGACGGTTCTCGACCACGACCGTCGTCCCCTCGGTGCGGCCGATCTGCTCCGCCATCAGGCGGGACAGAATGTCGGGCCCGCTGCCCGGCGTGTAAGGAACCACGATCTTGATCGTTCCCGTCGCCTGCGACCATGCGGCGGGGCAGCCCAGGGCGAACAAGACGACGGCCATGAGGGTGACCGCCAATCGATCCCGAAAACATGCTGGCATGAGTTCATTCTCCGCGGGGTGCACATTCGGCCCCGCGGCGTCAGCATACGTCAACGGCGATGGTCGGGGAACGCCTTCCCCCGCATGCGCCCGCGGCCAACCTGATCGTTGACCACTTTGCCACAGGCATCACTTTGATCGTTGGAGACAGGTGGGCTAGCTCGCCTGATCATCGTTGCGCCGTCCACCCGCCGGATTCGGGCCAGCGGCCGCGGGACTCGGCGCGCGCTGGAGCAGCGTGGCCACGGTGGTGGTCGCCTCGTCGATCAGGGCTTGCTGGTAGCGATAGAACATTTCATCGCCCATCGGAGTGACGAAGGAGTTGGTCTGGCGCTGGCAGCGGGCGCGCAATTCCACCAGCCGCCTCATGATGGCCTCGGCGGCGGTGCGTCGCTCCGGCGCGGCGGTCGCACGCTCGGCAGGCACCGTGCGCATCTGCGCATGGGTGAGCCCGGGATCGACCAGCTTCCGCAGCGCCGCCTCGAGCTTCTCGCGCGCCGCATCGATGCGCCAGAGGCGAAATCTGCTGTATGCCTTCATTCCATTGAAAAGAACTGTCGCAGCCATGAACAGATAGACCCAGTATGCCGGCGACATGAGGTTTACCAGCCACGGGAAGTATCGATCGGCGATCTCGGGCTCGCCGGTCAGAAAGAACTGGTGCGCCTCGGGTGCGAGCGGCAAGGCGGTCGTCGGCGCGGTGGAACGCGGAGGATTGCTGCGGACGAAACCCGGCAGCTCGGCGCCGAGCAGCATGAGCAGCGCGATCCGGTCGGCGCGCTGAGCGCACGGACTGGCGAGGACCAGGGTCGCGAGGCGCGCCACCTGTTTGTCCGTCGCGGGGATCGGGCGCACCAGGTCGTAACGGCCCGCGGGGATGCTGCCGAGCGTGAGCCACGGGTAGCGCGCGATCAGGCCCTGGAGATCCTGGGGCGAGACGATGTCCAGGCCGTGTCGGCGGACGAGCGTGCGCAGGAAGTCCGCGTCCTCCTGCATCACGAAGGCGGCAAGGTCGAGCTTGCCTTGCGCCACCAGCTCGGCCTGTTCCGGCAGTGCGTGGTACGACAAGCGGACATCGAGCGTTCGCAGATCCGCGTCGTCGAACAGTTGATGCATCAGATATGCGGTGCCGGAGCCGTCCGGGCCGATCCCGATGGATGCCCCGCGCAAATCGGCAAAGGTGCGGAAGGTGTGGCCGGGTCGGCCGAGCAGCAGCAGCGCCTCCGGCTCTGGAAGCCGGCCAAGGAGCTCGAGCCGCGCCTGCGCCGGAACCGGCGTCCCATCCTGGATCAGGGCGAACATGTCGGCGCACCGCCCGCCGCCGGCCGCCAGGCGGCTGACATTCTCGATCGAGCCGGCGGTCGCTATCACGTTGAGGGTGCCATGCTCGCGCCTCGCCCGCTCCGCCAGCCGCGTGGCCAGCGCGTAGTACTCGCCTCCGGCGGAGCCCGTCAGGATCGACGCGTGCAGGTAGCCGTAATCGCGAGCGATGCCGAAGGCGGCGGCAACCGCGGCGATCAGCGCGGCCGCGAGCAGGAGAAACAGAACGCGCGCCAGTCCCTTGCCGCTCCAGCCGACAGGCAGACCGGTCGGCTTTGCCGAGCGCATCGCCGAGATCAGCGCCTTGACGTGGGAGTCGGTCTTGCCGCGTTCGCTCAACGGTACCCCCAGATGGTCCGGTCCCGTCCTCCCTACCGAGTTACCGAGTGCGCGCCGCAGGACGCGCTTTCCGCCTTGCGGGCGGAGCGGTTACATTACGATAGATTGCGCTCCCGGTCTGCTGCTGCGCTACGCCGGCGTTGCGGCACCGCATGCGGAGCGACGCCCGGACGTACCCCGCTCGACAGGCTGCCGGACCACCGGACGACGGTCCCGAGCTCACGTCTTCGAATTCGCATCCGGCATAGGCGTCCCGGGAGCCCGCGAGGAGGATGACATGGCGACTTTCATAACCCAGGCACGCTTCGCGAAGGATGGCCTGGCGCGGATGATCGCTGCGCCGGAGGATCAGACGGAGACGATTGCCCGGTTGATCGCGGAGGTCGGAGGCAAGCTCGTCGCGCACTATCTGACGTCGGGCGATTACGACCTTCTCATCATCTTCGAGGGGCCGTCGTACGAAGAGGTGGTGCCCGCGCTGGTCGTGGCGGCCGCGGGGAGCAGCGTAACCGACCTCAAGACGGTAACGGCGCTGACGTCGAGCGAGATGAAGCAGGCCTTCGTCAAGGCCGGGTCGATCGCGGCAAGCCGGCGTTCCGCTCAAGCGCGGACCGGAGCGGTCGCTCCGACCGAAGCAAAGGCCGACCCGGCCGGCGCAGACGAAACGGAGGCCAAGACCGCAACGGCCGTCCTCGAGGCCCAGCAGAAAGCTGTCGACGACATCAAAGGGGGACGGCCGGCTCCCTATTACTTCACGGCGCCTGGGCCGGCAGCGCCGCCCAAAGGCGGCCCGAGCGATAAGAAGAAGTGACTAGAAGAAGTAAGGCGTCGGCTCCCTGGTGGTCATCGGCGCGAAGGCGGCGATCCGGTCATCACCGGGCTTGAGCACAGGCACGCTGCGGGCCGGATCGCGCCGGCAGGGAGTATTGGATGCCCGCTTTCGCGGGCATGACAGCGGAGAGCCGTTCGCTGTTTCCTAGAACATGCCGTTGCTGTTGGCGGCTTTCTCCGGCACCGGCTGGATCACGTCCCAGTGCTCGACCACCTTGCCGTTCTCGAGCTTGAAGATGTCCACGATGGCGTTGCCCCGCGTGCCGGGCTCGCGCACGGCATGGACATGGACGATGACATAGTCGCCATCGGCGAAGATGCGTTTGATCTCGCTGCGGTTGTTGGGGAACTTGTCCTTGAGGAACGCGACGAAGCCCTTGAGGCCTTCCGGTCCGTCGGCGGCGGTCGGATTGTGCTGGGTGTAGCGGGGGCCGAGATATTTCGCGGCCGCGTCGAAGTCCTTCTGGTTGAGCACGGCGTCGTAGAAGGCGGCGACGGTCTTCTTGTTCTCCTCCATCTGCTTCGCGTCGGCGGCGAGCACCGGCCCGGCGAGCAGCAGGGCGACCACCGCGAGGCAGGCAGTCAGCGTATGTCGCGACATGGCAGACTCCTTTTGGCGCAGGTCACATCTTCGACGGCAGATAGAGCGCGATGATCGGGAACGCAATCAGGATGATGAGGCGGAGGATGTCGGTCACGATGAATGGCAGCACACCGTAGAAGATGGTCGAAATTTTCACGTCCTCTACCACGCTTTTGATCACGAATATGTTCATGCCCACCGGCGGATGGATGAGGCCGAGCTCGACAGTCATGACGATGATGACGCCGAACCAGATCGGGTCGAAACCGAGCTGCTTGATGACGGGGAAGATGATCGGCACGGTGAGGATGATCATGGCAAGCGCGTCCATGAGGCACCCCAGCACCAGATACATGATCATGATCAGCGAGAGGACGCCGTAGCGGCCGAGCCCGAGGCCGGTGAGGAACTCGGTCACTTTCTGCGGCGTCTGCGTGACGGTGAGAAAATAGCCGAACAGGATGGCGCCGATCAGCACGGTGAAGACGGCCGCCGTGATGCGCGTGGTCTCGAGCAGCGAGTAAAAGATGTCCTTGCCGGAGAGGCGGCCGCGGACCACGCCGATGACGAAGGCGCCGCCGGCCCCGGCGCCGGCGGCTTCGGTGGCGGTGAACAAGCCGCCGTAAATTCCGCCGATGACGAAGGCGAAGAGCAGCAGCGTCGCCCAGATGCCGCGCAGGCCCTCGAGCCGCTCCTTCCAGGAGTGGCGCGGGCCGGACGGCAGGTACCCAGGCCGCACCACGCCGATGAGCGTGATGGTGATCATGTACATGGCGACGGCGAGGATTCCCGGCAGAACGCCGGCGACGAACAACTTGCCGACGTCCTGCTCGGTGATCAGGCCGTAGATCGCGAGCACGGTCGAGGGCGGAATCATGATGCCGAGCGTTCCGCCGGCGGCGATGACGCCGGTGGCGAACGACTGCGGATAGCCGTAGGCGCGCATCTCGGGATAGGCGACCTTCGAGAACGTTGCCGCGGTCGCGACCGACGAGCCGCAGATCGCGGCAAAACCGCCGCAGGCCGCGATGGTCGCGATGCCGAGCCCGCCGCGGAGATGACCGACGAAGGTATTGGCGCCGCGGAACAGCTCGCGGCTCATGCCCGACGTGGTGGCGAACGCCCCCATGAGCAGAAACAGCGGCACGACCGCGAAGTTGTAGTCGGTCACCGTGCGCATGGTGGTGTGGCCGACATTCTTCAGTGCGGCCGCGCCGCCGACGAGGTAGGCGAAGCCGCTCACGCCCACCAGCCCCATGGCCATGCCGACCGGCACGCGCAGCAGCATCAGCACGAACAGAACCACGAAACCGATGATGGCAACCGCGTCGGGACTCATTGCAACGCTCTCATTCCACCGGCCGCGCCGGATCCCGCCGTTCGATCAATTCAGGATGGAAGATCAGCCGATAGGTGCGCAGCGCAATCAGTATCACTGCCGAAACGTCGCCGAGCCAAGCCAGCAGGAAGAACGGCCAGGTCGGCAGCCGCAGGTCGAAGGTGAGCACGTTGTCGGCGCGCGTCGTCCACACCTTGTCGTAGAGCGTCCAGGTCTGCACCGCGACCACGAACAGGAGGACGAGGGTCGCGAAGACATCGATCGCGCGCTGGTATTTCGGGCCGACATTGGCCCACAGCAGATCGACGGTGATGTGGGTTCCGCGATAGGAGGTGGCGCCGATGCCCCAGAAGATCAGCACGCCGAGCAGCAGGCGGCCGAAGTCGTAGCTATCGGGGATCGACACGTTGAAGAAGTAGCGCAGCAGTACGGAAATGAACACATCTGCCGCGACGATCCCGACAAAGAGCGCGGCCAGGAACTCGATGGATTGGATGAAGCGATCCGCGAACCTGATGTTCACGCTCTTGCCCCCTCGCCGTTCGCGGCGTCGTTACGTTGACGGCGGCGGAAATTCCCGCCGCCGCCGTGTCATCGCGGATGGATAGCGTGCAGCGAACCCGTCAGTAGGCCGCCTTGTATTGCCCAAGCGAGGTCTTGAGCTCCTTCATGATGACGTCGGGATCGCCGCCGGCCTTGCGGACGTTGTCGGCCCACTGCTTCTCCAGCGGCTCGGCCGACTTCTTCCATTCGCTGAGCTGCGCGTCGGTGATCGGATAGACCTCGTGCCCGGGATCGGCCTTCACCTTGGCGAGGCCGGCATGCTCGAAGTCCGCCCACGGATCGGCAAATTTTCCCGCCCATTCAGTCGTGCAGTGGTCGTCGATCACCTTCTTCTGCGCCGGCGACATTGCCGCGTAGGTGCGCGGGCTCATCAGCCACTGGAACGTCACGGTGTGGAGCGGCGCGTCCATGTGATACTTGGTGACCTTGTCGACGCCGAGCAGCGGCACCGAGCCCCAGGGGAAGGTGACCGCCTCGGCGACGCCCTTCTCCATCACGTCGCGCACCTCGGTCGCGCTCGCCTGCACGTTGGTGCCGCCGAGCAGCGTCACCCAGGCCGCCACCGTCGCCTGCGACGGCCGCACCTTCATGCCCTTGATGTCGCCCGGCACCGTGATCTTCTTCTTGCTCGAATGCCAGGTGAGGGGATCGAGGATGAAGGAGAAGCAATACTTCACGTCCTTCATCTCGTTCGCCGCGTATTTACGATACCAGCTGTCAATCGCGCGGATGCCGCCCTTGGCGTCGCCGACCAGGAACGGCAACTCGCCGGCGGCGATGATGGGGAAGCGGCCGGGCTGGTAACCCGGATTGACGTAGGTGAAGTCGGCGATGCCGTCGCGCGCCATGTCGTAATGATCGAACGCCTTGCCGAGCTGCTGCGACGGAAACACCTTGGACTTGATGGTGCCGTTCGACGCCTTCTCGACCGACGCGCCCCATTCCTCCATCGCCTTCTGCAGCGGATGGGTGGGCGGCACCCAATGCGAGAGCTTGAGGTCGAACGTCTTGTCCTGCGCGGGCGCGGCGGACGCTCCCACGAGGAGTCCCGCGGCGGACGCGAGCAACATGGCAACATAGCGCTTGGCGCGACGCGATTGCATCGTCTCCTCCTGGCTGGAATGTTTGGCCTTGGCCGGCCTTTGCCGTCATTCAGCCCGAACTGCGCGGGGCTGTAAAGTGACGTTCGCGGGCCCCGCGAGCATATTCCGCCGGCGGCATCGACCGCTGCGACCACGCGCGCATTTTTGCTGCATCGGATGGATCGCAGGGGCTGCGACGCGCGTTGGCGGCACGAGGCGGCGTCGCTGGCGTCGCCGGTTGAATTGGTCTATGCGGGCGGGGGCCCATCCGACCCGGCAGCGCCGCGGTCGAAGCGTCTGTGGAACGGGATCGTGGCGGAGAGCAAGAGCGCGCAGGCAATCGAGGTCAATCCGGCGCTGCTGCACAAGAAGATGCTGCAGCTCCTGAGCAGCCTGTGGGTCACGCGCGCGGTGGGAAGCTTCGCGCGTCTTGGCCTTGCCGACGTGATGGAGGATGGCGCCCGCGATCATGCGGCGATCGCCGCGGCGCGCGGGCTTGCTCCCGATCGCGTCTATCGGCTGCTGCGCGCGCTGTCGACCGTCGGGGTCGTGAGCGAACCGGCGCGCGGGCAATTCGTGCTTACCGAGCTCGGCCGGCTGCTGAGCTCGCACGCGCCCGGCAACACCAGGACCACGGCGATCTTCCTCAACGATTATTTCGCCGACATGTGGATGCATCTGGACGACGCGCTCGCTGGCGAGCGCACCGCGTTCGAAGCGCTCAAGGGCCGGCCGTTCTTCGATTGGCTGACCGAGAATCCGGACGAGGCCAGACGCTTCAACCGCATGATGCTCGAGGTGCACGGGCCGGAGACGCCGGCGATCGTTGCCGCCTACGACTTTTCTTCGTTCGAGCACATCGTCGACATCGGCGGCGGCAACGGCTCGCTGCTGTCGGCGGTGCTCGCCGCCTATCCGAATCGGCGCGGCACGCTGTTCGACATGGCCGAGGCGATCGCCGCCGCCAAGCGCGGCGAGGGCGGGCCGCTTCCGGGCGTGGCGTTCGTCGCCGGCGACGTCTTCACCAGCGCGGCGCCGGAAGACGGCGACGCCTATCTCATCCGCCACCTCATGCACGACTACGACGACGCCGACTGCGTCCGCATCCTCGCCAGTGTGCGGCGCGCGATGCGGCCGGACGCGCGCGTGCTGGTGCTGGAAGCGCCGCTCCCTTCCGACGACAGCCCCGGTCCTGGGCGCTGGCTCGATCTGCAGGTGATGGTCCTGTGCGGCGGGCGCGAACGCACGGTCGAGGAATATGCCGCCCTGTTCGAGAAGGCGGGCCTTCGCCTCGCGCGCACGGTGCCGACCGCGCATCCCGCCATGACGGTGGTCGAGGCGGTGGCGGCGGGCGGCGCGCGTGCCTGACGGATCGACGGCGAGCGGGGCCGGGGTCCCTTTGATCCGGCGGCGCCACCTCATCTATGTCGAGGGCTACGACCCGCAGGGCGCCGAGGGTTATTACCGGTTGTTCGGCCGCTCGTGGTCGCGCTTCCTCAAGATCTGGCCGCTCAAGGCGCGGCTCGGCGAGCTTGAGCTCGACTCGCCGGACTTCGCGCATTGGGACGTCGAGGCTGCGGGGCCGAACTGGCAGGTCTTCACCCGCTACGACTTCCTCCGGCAGGAGCAGATGATCCGCGCCAACATGGCCGAGCCGCTGTCGCGGCAGATGCCGCGCGCGCTCGCCTGGGCCTTCGACTATCTCGTCAGCGGCGCGATCTTCCGGGTGCTGCGCGCCTCGGCCTATTTCGGCCTGGTGCTGCTCTACTTCCAGACGATGATGATCGCCTGGATCGTGCTGCCGCTCGCCGGCGGCGCGCTGGCGGCGCTCGCGACGGCGCATGCGCCCGGGTTCACCGGGCCCTTGGGATGGATTGCCGGTGCGCTTGCCGGCATCGCCGCCGCGGTCGCGCTCTTTGTCCTGCTGCGCCGACTCGCCCGGCGCTGGTTCATCATCCAGATCAACAATCACTGGCCCTACCTCTGCGAGTTCGCGCGCGGCGAGGCCACCTGCTTCGATGCGCCGATCGAGGCCGGCGCGCGACAGGTCATCGCGGCCGTGCGCGCGAACGAAGCCGATGAGATCATCGTGGTCGGCCACAGCGGCGGTGGCGCGCTGGCGCCGGCGGTGATCGTGCGCGCGCTCGAGCTCGATCCGGACCTCGGCCGGCGCGGACCGCCGGTGGTGCTGGTGACGCTGGGCTCGATCGCACCCGGCGCCGCGCTCCATCCCGGGGCGTCGAAGCTGCGCGCCGTGTTCGCGCGCCTCGCCGTCGAGCCGTCGGTGCTGTGGATCGATTCGCAGTCGCGCGCCGACGTCCTCAATTTCTGGAATTTCGACCCGGTCGCCGGCGTCGGCGCCGAGGCTGCCGGCGTGCGCTGCAATCCGCTGATCTGGAAGGTGCGCTTCGGCGACATGCTGTCGCGCCAGTTCTACTGGCGCATCCGCTTCAACTTCTTCCGTCTGCACTACCAGTTCATCATGGCGAGCGACCGGCGCGCGCCCTACGACTATTTCATGCTGGTGTGCAGCCCGCTGCCGATCGCCGCCTGGGCGCGGGATCCGAACGGCGTGCTGGCCGCGTTCGGGACGGACGGCCGACTCGCGGACGAGTTAGTGGTAAATTCGCAGTCGGGGCTGGCCCGTTCCGGGTGAGACGGTTGAGACGCGCCTCGCTTCGAGGACGTCCCCTCAATCGCGCGACAGGCGATCCACTACCTCCCGCGGCACCGGGGCGCCTTTCATCGTGCCCTTGAGCGGATCGCCCCGCACCCAGACCCGGGTCTCGAAGCCCTCCACCGCGAGCGCGCCGTTCTTGTGCAGCCGATGGTGCACGTCGAAGCTGGTGCGGTGAAACTTCGCGACCATAGTGTCGATGCGCACGTCGTCGCCGAAGCGGGTCGGGATGAGAAAGCGGGAATGCGCGTTCACCAGCGGATGGCCGGAGAAATCGTAGGCCTTGAGATAGTCGTGCTTGGTCATGCCGAGCGCGCGCTCGATCAGCGCCGAGGTGCTGGCGTCGAAGAACGCGAAATAGCGCGGGTAATAGACGATGCCGGCCGGGTCGCAATCGCCCCATTCGATGCGGACGATGCGGCTGTTGACGAGCATCCTGCTGCGAGCCCCCGTGTTCGGTTCAGCGCGGCGCCATGCGCAGCGCGCCGTCGAGGCGGATCACCTCGCCGTTGATATAGGTGTTCTCGATGATGTGGCGCGCGAGCGCGGCGAACTGGTCGGGCCGGCCGAGCAGCTTGGGGAACGGCACCGCCGCCGCCAGGCTGCTCTTCGCCTCGTCCGGCAATGCCATCAGCATCGGGGTGTGGAAGATGCCCGGCGCGATGGCATTGGCGCGAATGCCGAACTGCGCGAACTCGCGCGCCGCCGGCAAGGTCAGCGCGGCGACCCCGCCCTTGGAGGCGGCATAGGCGGCCTGGCCAATCTGGCCTTCGAAGGCGGCGACCGACGCGGTCGAGATGATGACGCCGCGCTCGCCGTCGGCGAGCGGCGATAGCCCCTGCATGTCGGCGGCGACGAGCCGCATCATGTTGAAGGTGCCGATCAGGTTGATGTCGATGACGCGCGCGAAGTCGGCGAGCGGCATCGGCCCGTCGCGGCCGACGATGCGTTTGGCCGGCCCCACGCCGGCGCAATTGATGAGGATGCGTGCCGCCCCATGCTTGTCGCGCGCCTGCGCCAGCGCGGCCGCGGCGCCTTCGGCGCTGGTCACGTCGCACGCGACGGCCAGGCCGCCGATCCTGTCGGCGACCGCGCGGGCGCCGTCGAGATTGACATCGAGGCAGGCCACCCTGGCGCCGGCGCGGGCAAGCTCGTCTGCGGTCGCGGCGCCGAGGCCGGAGGCGCCGCCGGTGACGACGGCGGCGTGTCCCTTGATGTCCATGATCAGTTCTTCCGTGCGGGAGCAGCGTCGGGATTTTCGACCAGCAGGGCGATGCCCTGGCCGCCGCCGATGCAGGCCGACGCGATGCCGTAGCGCAATCGCGCGCGCCTGAGCTCGCGCGCCAGCGTGAGCGCGAGCCGCACGCCGGTGGCGCCGAGCGGGTGCCCGATGGCGATGGCGCCGCCGTTGACGTTGAGCCTGGCCTCGTCGATCCCGAGCTCGCGCGCGCACGCCATCACCTGCGCGCCGAAGGCTTCGTTGATCTCGAAGCGATCGATATCCGAAAGCTTGAGGCCCGCGCGTGCCAGTACCGCCTTGATCGCCGGCACCGGGCCGATGCCCATCACGTCCGGCGGCACGCCGACGGTGGCGCCGGCCACGATGCGCGCCAGCGCAATCTTGCCGGATTTCTCGACATAGCCGGACGATGCCACGAGCACCGCCGCCGCGCCGTCGACGATGGCCGACGAATTGCCGCCGGTCTGCACCCCGCCGAAGGACGGCCGGATGGTGGCGAGCGTCTCGACCGGCGAGGGCCGCACATGGGTGTCGGCCGCGAGTTCCTTCGCGCCCCTGAGCTTGAGCGCGCGCGGCTCAAAGCCCGGCTGCTCGAAGGTCTCGCTCGCGACGGCGGCGATCTCGCCGGCGAGGAAGCCCGACGTCTGCGCCGCGACCGCGCGCTCGAAGCTCTGGGCGGCGAAGGCGTCCACCTGCGGCCGCGTGATCTGGTACTGGCGCGCCAGGTTCTCGGCGGTGTCGCCCATGGTCACGTCGGCCGCCGGATCGCGCAGCGCTTCCAGGAGAAAATCCTTGAAGTCGACGCCGCCCATGCGGAAGCCGCGCATGCCGTAGGACGCGACCGGATTGCGGCTCATGGATTCCGCGCCGACGCACAGCGTCAGATCGACGTCCCGGTGGGCGATGAAGTCCGCCGCCTGCATCAGCACTTCGATGCCGGTGCCGCACACCCGCTGCACCATGTGCGCCGGCACCTCGATCGGAACGCCGGAGTAGAGCCCGATGTGGCGCGGCAGGCAGTAGGTGTCGAAGCTCGCCTGCGCCATGGAGCCGGTGATGACGGCGCCGACGTCGGCCGGCCGCACTCCCGATCGCGCGAACACCTCGCGCGCCGCCTTGATCCCGAGATCGGTCGGCGATACCGACGCCAGGACGCCGTTATAGTCGGCGAACGGCGTGCGTATCCCGTCGAGCAGCCAGACGTCGCTCCAGCTCGCGGTGAGGGCAGCGTTTCTGCTCGCCATCGTCATACTCCCTTGCCGATCACCAGCACGCGCGCCGAAGGCGCCGGGGCGTAAAGCTCCGCCACAAGATCGGCGCGGCGGGTGAGCACCGCGCGCTGGTTGATCGATCCTTTGTCGGTCATTTCGCCGGCGTCGAGCGAGGGCGGCTCGCTCATCAGGATGGCGCGGGCGACACGGTTCGAGCTGCCCGTGCTCAGGCGGGCGAAAGCGTCGAGGCGGGCGCGCAGCTCGTCGAGGACGCGCGCGTCGGCGGTGACGTCTGCGGCGCCGCCGGCGAACGCACGGCAGGCGTCGAGGTTGGGGAAGATCAGCGCCCCGATCTCGCCGCGGTCGCCGCCAGCGATGACCACGTCGCGCGCGTAGGGCTCGAGCTGGGCGAGCAGACGCGCACGCAGCGGCCCGACATTCACCCAGGTGCCGGTGGCGAGCTTGAAATCCTCCGCGATGCGGCCGTCGAACAGCAGGCCCGCTCCGGGGTCGGCGGCATCCTCGAACTTGAGCGCATCGCCGAGCCGGTAGAAGCCGTCGGCATCGAAGGCCGCGGCCGTCAGCTCGGGCTGGCGCCAATAGCCCGGCATGATGTTGGGCCCGCGCAGCCGCGCCTCGAGCTTGCCCCCGTTGGGAACGAGCTTGAGCTCCACGCCCGGGGTCGGCACGCCCATGTTGGTCGAGTCTTTGCTCTGCCACATCCGTGCAATCGCCATGGGGGCGCTTTCGGTCGAGCCCAGCCCGGTCAGGAACATGATGCGCTCGCCGCAGGCGGAGAGCGCCAGCTCCTGCATTTCGTCGAACACCGACTGGGAGAGTGCCGCGCCGGCAAACCACAGCACCTTCAGCCTGCTGAAGAAGACCTCGCGCAGCCGCGCGTCGGCGCGGAAATAAGGCAGCAGCGCCTCGTAACCCTTCGGGACCGTGAAGTACCAGTTGGTGGCAATCTCGCGCAGGTTCGCAACCGTGGTCTCGATCAGGCCCGGCGCCGGCTTGCCTTCGTCGATATAGAAGGTGCCGCCGTTATAGAGCACGAAGCCGAAATTGTGATTGCCGCCGGCGGTGTGGTGCCACGGCGACCAGTCCATGATCACCGGCGGCTCGTCGGCGAAGTAGGCGAGCTGCGAGAGGATCATCGCCTGGTTCGAGCACCACATGCGCTGGGTGTTGATCACCGCCTTGGGCGTTCCGGTCGAGCCCGAGGTGAACAGGAACTTGGCGATGGTGTCCGGCCCCACCCGGGCATGCGCGGCGTCGGCGGACGCCATCGAACCCGGCGCGAGCAGGCTTTCGAAGGATGTGGTGCGCCGGCCCGCCGGCCCGTTGCGGGTGACGATGATCTCGCACCCGGGCGGCACCACCGCCGCGATCGCGCGGCCATACGCCTCACCGTCGGCGGCAAAGACGAGCCCCGGGGTGAGCAGGTCGACGATGGATCCGAGCTTGCCGAAATCCTGCGAGATCAGCGAATAGGCGGGCGAAACCGGCGCCGAGGGAACGCCGACATACATGGCGGCGAGGCCGAGCAGTGCGTGCTCGATGTCGTTGCCGGACAGGATCAGGAGCGGCCGCTCGGGCGAGAGGTCGCGTTGCAGCAAGGCCGCGCCGATGCGGCGGACCGCCGCGAGCGTCTCGCCGTAGCTCAACCGGCGCCAGCTGCCTGCGCCGTCACGCTGCGCCAGATAGGTGCGCTCGGGCGCGACGGCCGCCCAATGCTCGAGGCGCTCCGTCAGCTTCGCGGGGTAGGGCGCAAGCGCGTGCGGCGACGCGAGGCGGATGGTGCCGTCGCGCTGGTGGTCGACCACCACGTCGCGCGGGCCAAGCCGCACCGGCCGCACCGGCGCTGCCGGGGCGGGTTCGGGACGACGCGCTGTCACGGATGTCGCCATGGTTCGTTGGCCGGCGTCAGTTGCGCACCGTCTTCGGCGCACGTTTTTCGAGGAAGGCCTTGAGCCGCGCCTTGGCCTCGTCGTCGCCCTGGGCGATCGCCGCCATCAGCGCTTCGGTGAGATAGCCGCTGGCGGGATCGGCCTCGGCGATGCGCGGCAGCACGTGGGTCACCGCGAAGTTGGTCATCGGCGAATTGCCGGCGATGCGTTCGGCCAGCTCGATGCCTTTCGCCAGCCCCTCACCCGGCGCGACCAGATAATGCGACATCCCGCACGCCTGACCTTCGCCGGCATCGTAGATGCGGCCGGTGAGCATCATGTCCATCATGCGCGACGTCCCGATGAGGCGCGGCAGGCGCACCGAGGCGCCGCCGCCGACATAGATGCCGCGGCTGCCTTCGGGCAATGCGTAATAGGCCGAGCTTTCGGCCACCCGGATATGACAGGCGGCCGCGAGCTCGAGCCCGCCGCCGACCACCGCGCCGTGCAGCACCGCGACGACCGGCACCTTGCCGAACTCGATGCGCTCGAAGGCGCGATGCCATCCACGCGAATGGGCGATGCCTTGCGCGGTATCGCGCGCGGTGAGCTCGCTGAGATCGAGCCCGGCGCAGAAATGCTCGCCCTCGCCGGCGAGCACCGCGGCCCGGATCCCTTCCGGCAGAGCGGAAAAGAACGCCTCGATGCCGAACACGGTCGGGTCGTCGAGGGCGTTGCGCTTTTGCGCGCGCGCCAGGCGGAGGATGGCGACCTCGCCGCGGCGCTCGGCCTTGAGCGACCGCGGCAGTTCAACGTCGAAGCCGCTATCGGATTTGGCCGCGCTCACGGCGAACCTCAGGGCTGGCGGGCTGGCCACTGTTCGGTGACATTTCTCCGAAAAGCGGTCAAGCGCTCACACCACTTCGTAGACCTCGAGGCGGACCGCGCGCTGCTCGCGCGCGCCCGTTCCCAGCGCCAGGATGCGGTTGAGCCAGGCGAGCGTCGGGTCGGCGGTCTCGAACCGCATGAGGGTGCGGAAATAGTAGCGCGACGGATCGACCGCCTCGCCGCGCGCGAGCGCCGCCAGCACCTCGGGCGGCCCGTGCCGCAGCCCGTCGCTGGTGACGAGCACGCGGGTGCCGTGATCGGTCTCGATGCCGTAGCGCGCCTGCAGGTCGGTCACCCCGTCCGGCCGCACGATCTGCCAGTCGGCGCCGGGCAGGATGCGGCCGTTGAGCCGCGGCCCGTCGACCCGTCCGCCGAGGATGTCGATCACCCGCCGCTCGCCGTAGGGCGTTGCGCCGAAATGCCTGATGTCGGCGAGCTCGGCACGGATGGTGAAGATCGGTGCGTGAGATAGCATAGCGATTCACCACCCAGTCCAGACATCGCATCGCAGCCGCGCATGCGCGCGATTTGACCCTGCCGGGCATGACCCCTAAATGAACCTGCGCGCATTGGGAAGTGTCGGCATGTCGTCTTTCGTCTCCCTTGCCGAGGCCGTGGAATTGACCATCCGCGACGGCGATACCGTGGCCATGGAGGGGTTCACGCATCTCATTCCGTTTGCCGCGGGGCACGAGGTGATCCGCCAGCGCCGCAGGCACCTCACGCTGATCCGCATGACGCCCGACCTCATTTACGACCAGCTCATCGGCATGGGCTGCGCCGATAAGCTGGTCTTTTCCTGGGTGGGCAATCCCGGCGTCGGCTCGCTGCACCGTTTCCGCGACGCCTACGAGCAGGGCTGGCCGGCCCCGGTCACCATCGAGGAGCATTCCCACGCCGCCATGGCCAACGCCTACGAGGCGGGTGCGGCCGGGCTGCCGTTCGCGGTGTTCCGCGGCTATCTCGGCGTCGACCTGCCGAAGGTCAATCCCAACATTAAGCACGTCACCTGTCCGTTCACCGGCGAGCGGCTGGCTGCCGTCCCGGCCATCCGGCCGGACGTGGCAGTGATCCATGCGCTGCGCGCCGACCGCGCCGGCAATGTGATGATCGAGGGCATCGTCGGGGTGCAAAAGGAGGCGGTGCTCGCCGCCAAGCGCTCGATCGTGACGGTGGAGGAGATCGTCGAGGATTTCGGCGAGCGCAGCCCCAATGCGGTGATCCTGCCGAGCTGGACCGTCGGCGCCATCGCCTGCGTGCCCGGCGGCGCGCATCCTTCCTATGCCCACGGCTACTACACGCGCGACAACGCGTTCTACAAGGCTTGGGACGCGATCGCGCGCGATCGCGACAGTTTCCTCGCCTGGATGAAGGCGAGCGTGCTCGAGCGCGGGCCGGAGGCATTCGCCGCGCATTCCCCGCGCGCCGGCGCAACCGCCGCCCAGCCGGCGCAGCCCGTCCGTGCGGTCGACGCGGCGGAGTGAGGAGCACATGGCTTACAGCGCCAACGAGATGATGACGGTTGCGGCGGCGCGCGCGCTGCGCAACACCGACATCTGCTTCGTCGGCATCGGCATGCCGTCGGCGGCCTGCAACCTAGCGCGGCTCACCCACGCTCCCGACATCACGCTGATCTACGAGTCCGGCACCATCGCCACCAAGCCCGACGTCCTGCCGCTCTCGATCGGCGACGGCGAACTGTGCGACACCGCGCTCACCACCGTGCCGGTGGTCGAGATGTTCCGCTACTGGCTGCAGGGAGGCCGCTTCACCGTGGGCTTTCTCGGCGGCGCGCAGATCGACCGCTTCGCCAATCTCAACACCACCGTCGTCGGGCCCTATGCCAAGCCGAAGACGCGGCTGCCCGGCGGCGGCGGCGCGCCGGAAATCTCCAGCGCCTGTGGCGAAATCTTCATCATTATGCGCCAGGCGCCGCGCAGCTTCGTCGAGAAGCTCGACTTCGTCACCTCGTTCGGCCACGGCGAAGGCGGCGACCATCGCAGCCGGATGGGAATTGCAACCAAGGGGCCGACCAAGCTAGTCACCGACCTCGCGGTATTCGAGCCCGATCCCGAGAGCAGGGAGATGTCGGTCACCTCGATTCATCCCGGCGTGACGCGCGATCAGATCAAGGCAAATACCGGCTGGCCAGTACGGTTCGCGACGGCGGTGGGCGAGACGCCCGCGCCGAGCGCGGACGAGCTGGCCGTATTGCGCGAACTGCACGCGCGCACCGCCCGCGCCCACGGCGAGGCGGCGTGAGAACAGCCCTGTGACTGGGTGACGGATCGACAGAGGTAATCGCCATGACCGAAATCCGCGACGTGTTCATCTGCGATGCGGTGCGCACTCCGATCGGGCGCTACGGCGGCAGCCTCGCGCGCATCCGCACCGACGATCTTGCCGCCGTCCCGATCCGCGCGCTGGTCGCGCGCAACGCCAAGGCCGACTGGTCGGCGCTCGACGAGGTGGTGTTCGGCTGCGCCAACCAAGCCGGCGAGGACAATCGCAACGTCGCCCGCATGGCGCTGCTGCTGGCGGGCATACCGGATTCCGTGCCGGGCCTTACCGTCAACCGGCTGTGCGCCTCCGGGCTCAACGCCATCGGCGACGCGGCGCGCGCCATCCGCTGCGGCGAGACCGAGTTCGCCATCGCCGGCGGGGTGGAATCGATGACGCGTGCGCCGCTGGTCATGGGCAAGGCACAGGAAGCGTTCCAGCGCAGCGCCGAGGTCTACGACACCACGCTCGGCTGGCGCTTCATCAATCCGGTATTGAAGGCGCAGTACGGCGTCGACTCGATGGCGGAGACCGGCGAGAACGTGGCCGAGGAATACCAGGTCGCGCGCGCCGACCAGGACGCCTTTGCGCTGCGCTCGCAGCAGCGCGCCGGCAAGGCTTCGGCGGCGGGCTATTTCGCCGAGGAGATCGTCCCGGTCGAGGTGCCCGGCGGCAAGGCCGGCCCGGTCAAGGTCGACAAGGACGAGCATCCGCGTCCCGACACGACGCTGGACGGCCTGGGCAAGCTCAAGCCGATCGTACGCAACCCGGGCACGGTCACCGCCGGCAATGCCTCGGGCATCAACGACGGCGCCGCCGCCGTGATCCTTGCCTCGGCGCAGGCGGCCAGGCGCCACGGCCTGGTCCCGCGCGCGCGCGTCCTCGGCATGGCGTCGGCGGCGGTGCCGCCGCGGGTGATGGGGATCGGGCCGGTGCCTTCGACCCGCAAGCTGATGGCCCGGCTCGGGCTCAAGATCGGCGATTTCGACCTGATCGAGATCAACGAGGCGTTCGCGTCGCAGGGGCTCGCCTGCCTGCGCCAGCTCGGCGTCGCCGACGACGCCGAGCACGTCAATCCGCACGGCGGCGCGATCGCGCTCGGCCATCCGCTCGGGATGTCGGGCGCGCGTATTGCGCTCACCGCGGTGCACGGCCTGGAGAAGCGCGGCGGCAAGCTCGCGCTCGCTACCATGTGCGTGGGCGTGGGGCAGGGCGTCTCGCTCGCGCTCGAACGCATCTAGACCGTTATCGAACGGAAGGACGTCCCACGTGGCAATGAGTGCAGGCTACATTCCGTTTCACTCCAACCCGTCGAAGCCGAAATACCGGCCGCCGGCCGGCGCGGTCGACGCGCACTGCCACGTGTTCGGCCCGGAGAGCAGGTTTCCCTACGCGCCCGAGCGCAAATACACGCCGTGCGACGCGCCCAAGGAAAAATTGTTCGCGCTGCGCGACTTCCTCGGTTTCGACAAGAACGTGATCGTGCAGGCGTCGTGCCACAGCAAGGACAACCGGGCGATGGTGGACGCGCTCGAGACCTCCCACGGCAAGGCGAGGGGTGTGGCTTTCGTGGGCGCGGAGGTCACCGACGCCGAGCTCAAGGCCATGGATCGCGCCGGCGTGCGCGGCGTGCGCTTCAACTTCGTCAAGCGGCTGGTCGACTTCACCCCGCGCGAGGTGCTCGAGGGCATCGCCGCCCGCGTCGCCCCCTTCGGCTGGCACATCGTCATCTATTTCGAGATGCCGGACCTGCCCGAGTTCGAAGGCTTTTTCACCTCGCTGCCGACGACGGTGGTGGTCGATCACATGGGCACGCCGGACGTCAAGAAGGGCGTGGGCGACCCCGAGAACCAGCGCTTCCACCGGCTGATGGACCGTCACAGGAATTTCTGGGTCAAGGTCACCTGTCCCGAGCGGATGACGGTCGCCGGTCCGCCCTATGACGACGTGGTGCCGTTCGGGAGGAGCCTGGTCGCCGAGTTCCCCGATCGCGTGATCTGGGGGACCGACTGGCCGCATCCCAACATGAAGACGGAAGCGCCCGACGACGGCGCGCTGGTCGACTTCATCCCCAAGATCGCGCCGTCGGCGGCGGAGCAGCGGGCGCTGCTGGTCGACAACCCAATGCGGCTCTACTGGGCTTAGAATCGTTTGAGCCTGTGACGACGGCCTACGTTGCCAAGCGACGGTGAGCTATAATATGTGGGGCCGAATATCAGGGCAGCATCGGTGCGCGGCGCACTAGCGCCGGGCAAAGGCAAGGAGAGAGCCGGTGGCACGCACGCAGCAGGACTATGACGATATTCCCGGGACCTTCGTGTTCGACGCCGAGCGCTCGCGCCAGGGATATGGCATCAACATGTTCTGCATGTCGCTGATGAAGGACGAGAACCGCAAGGCCTTCAAGGCGAACGAGGCGGAGTACCTGAAGAAGTTCCCGCTCACCGAGGACCAGCGCGAGGCCGTGCTCAAGCGCGACTACAACCGCCTGCTGGAACTCGGCGGCAACATCTATTTCACCGCCAAGCTCGGGGCGACCGACGGCCACTCGTTCCAGCACATGGCCGCCATCATGACCGGATCGACCCAGGAGGACTACGCCAAGATGATGCTCGGCGGCGGGCGCTCGGTCGAAGGCAACCGCAGCAGGTCCGGACGGGACAGGCCGGCCAAGGCCGCCAAGCCCAAATCGAAGACATCCAGCAAGTCGAGGTCCAAACGTGGCTAGGATTATCGCAGGAGTGGCGTCGTCGCATGTGCCGGCCATCGGCGCGGCGATCGACAACAAGAAGACCGAGGAACCCTATTGGAAGCGGGTGTTCTCCGGATTCGAGAAATCCAAGGAATGGATGGCGAAGACCAAGCCCGACGTCGCCATCGTGGTCTACAACGACCACGCCTCGGCGTTCTCGGTGGAGATGATACCGACCTTCGCGCTCGGCTGCGCGGCGGAGTTTCCACCCGCCGACGAAGGCTGGGGGCCGCGGCCGGTGCCGGTGGTGAAAGGCCATCCCGAGCTCGCCTCGCACATTGCGCAGTCGGTCATACTCGACGAATTCGATCTCACCATCGTCAACAAGATGGAGGTCGACCACGGCCTGACGGTGCCGATGAACCTGCTGTTCGGCTCGCCGCAGGAATGGCCGTGCCCGGTCATCCCGCTGGCGGTGAACGTCGTCATGTATCCGCCGCCGACCGCACATCGCTGCTACATGCTTGGCAAGGCGATCCGCAAGGCGGTGGAGTCCTTTCCCAAGGACCTCAACGTCGTCATCTTCGGCACCGGCGGCATGTCGCACCAGATTTCCGGGCCGCGCGCAGGCCTCATCAACAGTAAGTTCGACAAGGCCTTCCTCGACAACCTCACCAAGGACCCGAAGAAACTCACGCGCATCCCGCACATCGAGTTCATGCGCGAGGCCGGCGCCGAGGGCATCGAGATGGTGATGTGGCTGATCATGCGCGGCGCGCTCGACGACAAGGTGGACGAGGTCTATCGCTTCTACACCGTGCCGGCGTCGAACACCGCGGTCGGCCACATCATTCTCGAAAACAGGCGCAAGGCCGCCGGCAAGAGCAAGCCGGCGGCGAAGACAAAGCCGACGGGCAAGGCCAGGCAGGCTGCCGCCCGCAAGGCCGTTCACAGAGTCGCAAGCAAGGGAACACGATGAAGATTTGCGTAGCCGGCCAGGGCGCCTTCGGTCAGAAACATCTCGACGCGCTCAAGCGCATTCCCGATGTCGAGGTGACGTCGCTCGTCGGCGGCAACCAGGACGCCACCGCGGAAGTCGCCAAGAAGTACGGCATCCCGCACCACACCGGCGACCTGTCGGAAGGCATCAAGCGCGCCGACGCGGTGATCCTGACCACGCCGACCAAGATGCACTTCCGGCAGGGCGAGCAGGTAATGCGCGCGGGCAAGCACGTGCTGGTCGAAATCCCAGTGACCGACAGCGTCGAGGACGCCGAGAAGCTGGTGCAGATCGCCAAGCAAACCGGCGTCGTCGCCATGGGCGGACATGTCCGCCGCTTCAACCCGAGCCATCAGTGGATCCACAAGCGCATCGAGAAGGGTGAGCTGAAGATCCAGCAGATGGACGTGCAGACCTATTTCTTCCGCCGCAAGAACATCAACGCCGCCGGCAACCCGCGCAGCTGGACCGATCATCTGCTCTGGCACCACGCCGCCCATACCATCGACCTGTTCCAGTACCAGGCCGGCGAGACCATCTCCGACTGCTATGCGGTGCAGGGCCCGGTTCACCCGCAGCTCGGCATCGCGATGGACATGGGCATCGTGGCCAAGGTGCCGTCGGGGGCGATCCTCACGCTCTCGCTGTCGTTCAACAACGACGGGCCGCTCGGCTCGTTCTTCCGCTACATCTGCGACAACGGCACCTACAAGGCGTTCTACGACGACCTCAGCGACGGCAAGGACAACAAGATCGACGTGTCCAAGGTCGACGTCTCGATGGACGGCATCGAGCTCGAGGACCGCGAATTCATCGCCGCGATCAAGGCAAAGCGCGAGCCCAATGCCAGCCTGGCGCAGGTGCTTCCCTGCATGCGCGTCCTCGGCAAGCTCGAGCAGATCATCGATCCGGAGCGCAAGGCGCACGCGTAATAGGTACGCGGCCCGGATGGAGCGAACGCGAAATCCGGGCCTGGTCCCTCTGCTGAGACCGCCCCGCATTGCGCTCCGCTCCATGTGGGCTACGAGTCGCCACGCCTGCGTGGACTTGTCGCATTATTCCGAAAAGTCCATTTTTTGTGCCATGACCCGCGCCGGGTTTCGCTATAGATTGCGGCCAAACCGACCTAAACAGAGAGGAAACCTCATGCTGCGCAGATACCTTACCATTGCAATTGCGTCTGCCGCCGGCGCGCTCGCATCGGGCGGCGCCGTTGCCCAGGACACCGCCAAGATCGGCCTCGTGCTGCCGCTGACCGGCGGGCTCGCACCCGTCGGCAAGCAGGTCCAGGCCGGCGTCAAGCTCTACATGGACAAGAACGGCGCGACCGCCGCCGGCAAGAAGATCGACCTCATCGTCAAGGACGACGGCGGCGTTCCCGACAACTCCAAGCGGCTGGCGCAGGAACTGATCGTCAACGACAAGGTCGCGGTGGTGGGCTCGGCGCTCACGCCCAGCGCCATGGCGATCGGCCCGCTCTCGACCCAGGGCAAGACCGCCAATGTCGTCATGGTGTCGGGCACCTCCGGTGTCATCAACCCCAACAACCCGTACATGGTGCGCACGAGCTTCACGCTCGGCCAGCAGTCCGGCATCATCGCGGAATGGGCGGCCAAGAACGGCAGCAAGAAGGTCGTGATCGTGCAGTCCGACTGGGCGCCCGGCGCGGAAGCCGCCGCCGTGTTCACCGACGCCTTTACCAAGGCCGGCGGCCAGGTCGTCGAGACCATCAAGGTGCCGCTCGCCAATCCCGACTTCGCCCCCTTCCTCCAGCGGGCACGCGATCTGAGCCCCGACACGCTGTTCGTGTTCGTCCCGGCGGGCCAGGCTGGCACCTTCGCCAAGCAGTTCGCCGAACGCGGGCTCGACAAGGCCGGGATCAAGCTCATCGGACCGGGTGACATTGTCGATGATAATGATCTTCCCGGCATGGGCGATGCCATGCTGGGCGTGGTCACCGCCGGCATCTACTCGGCGGCGCACAATTCGCCGGCCAACAAGGCCTATGTCGAGGCCTTCAAGAAGGCGAACAATTACCGCCCGAACTTCATCTCGCTCGGCGGCTATGACGGCATGCACCTGATCTACGAGGCGCTCAAGAAGACCGGCGGCAAGACCGATGGTGAGACCCTGATCAATGCGATGAAGGGCATGAAATGGGAAAGCCCGCGCGGGCCGATCTCGATCGATCCCGACACGCGCGACATCGTCCAGAACATCTACATCGGCAAGGTCGAGAAAGTCGGGGGCGAGCTCTACAATGTCGAATTCGCGACCTTCGATGCGGTCAAAGATCCCCTGAAGATGAAGAAGTAAGCCGAGGTCGCGGGGCGGAGGCGCGTGGCGTCATCCGCCCTTGCATTGCCGGGCGAGGCGGCGGGCCTGGGCGACGACGCCTGACCCGCCCCTGCCGGCTGTCGTCTGGCCGCGCCGGCCTTGCATCGTCCCCCGTCGCGCCCGCAGTATATGATGAGGACCGTCGACGGGGGGACGACGAGCACCCATGCTGACCATTCTGTTCGACGGCGTCGCCTACGGCATGCTGCTGTTCGTGCTGGCCTGCGGGCTTTCGGTCACGCTCGGGCTGATGAATTTCGTCAATCTCGCGCATGGCTCCTTCGCCATGGCGGGCGGATACATCACGCTGGTGCTGGTCAACCGCGCCGGCGTGCCGTTCTTTGCCGGGCTTCCCATCGCCTTCATCGCCACCGCCCTCATCGGCGTGCTGTTCGAGCGCACGCTCTATGTGCACGTCTACGGCAAGAGCCATCTCGATCAGGTGCTGTTCACCATCGGGCTCGTGTTCATGTCGGTGGCCGCCGTCGACTACGTCATGGGCTCGCAGCAGGTCTTCATCGAGATCCCGAGCGTGCTGCAGGGGCGATTCGAGATCTTCGGCGTCGGCATCGGCCGCTATCGCCTGCTGATCATCGTGCTCTGCGGGCTGCTCACGGTCGGCCTGCAGCTCATCCTGTCCGGCACCCGCTTCGGCAGCCGGCTGCGGGCATCGGTCGACGACGCGCGGGTGGCGCGCGGCCTCGGCATCAACGTGAACGCGGTCTTCACATTGACCTTCGCCTTCGGATCCGGTCTCGCCGGGCTCGGCGGGGCGCTCGGCGCCGAGATACTCGGCCTCGATCCGACCTTTCCGCTGAAATACATGGTCTACTTCCTGATCGTGGTGACGGTGGGCGGCACCTCGAGTATCACCGGTCCGTTCGTGGCGTCCCTGCTCATCGGCATCGCCGACGTGGCGGGCAAATACTACGTCCCCAAGTTCGGGGCGTTCGTCATCTATACCATCATGATCATCGTCCTGATCTTGCGTCCGCAGGGCCTGTTCGCCCGCGCCACCGGCAAATAGCCGAAGGTCGCCGATGCCATCGTCGCTGGTCGAGCAGGTTTCCAAGCATCTCGCGGCACGCGCGCGCTGGAAGCCGCTGGAATATGCCTTCTGGCTGGCCGCGGTGGCGAGCGTGTTCCTGCTGCCGGGACGGCACCTGATCCTGACCGAGATCGCGTGGCTCGCCTTGTTCGCGCTCTCGCTCGACCTCATTCTCGGCTATGCCGGGATCATCTCGCTGGGCCATGCCGCCTTCTTCGGTCTCGGCTCCTATACTGCGGCGCTCCTGGCCAAGCATGGCATCATCAGCGAGCCGGTGCTGGCGCTCATCGTGTCCGGCCTCGCCGCGGCGGTGCTGGGATTTGGCACCAGCTTTCTCGTTCTGCGCGGCTCCGATCTCACCCGCTTGATGGTGACGCTCGGCGTCGCGCTCATCATGCGCGAGATCGCCAACCAGATTCCGGAGATCACCGGCGGCGCCGACGGGTTGCAGGGCGTGATCGTGGGGCCCATCCTCGGCATCTTTCAGTTCGATATCTTCGGCCACGTCTCGTACCTGTACTGCTTGGCGGTCCTGTTCGTGCTCTTCCTGCTGGCGCGGCGCATCGTGTATTCGCCGTTCGGCCTGTCGCTGCGGGCGGTGAAGGGCAACTCCCTGCGCGCCTCCTCGATCGGCATTTCGGTCAATGCCCGGCTGGTTGCGATCTACACGTTCGCCGCCTTCTATGCCGGCGTTGCCGGCGCCCTTCTGGCGCAGACCACCTCCTTCGCGTCGCTCGACGTGTTCTCGTTCGAGCGCTCGGCCGACCTTCTGCTCGTGCTTATCATCGGCGGCACCGGCTATCTCTATGGCGGCCTGATCGGGGCGGTGATCTTCAAGCTGATGCAGGACTGGATCGCCAACCTCACCCCACAGTATTGGCAATTCTGGATCGGGCTCGTGCTGGTCCTGATCGTGCTGGTCGGCCGCGAGCGCATCAGCCTGTTGACCGGGGGCGTGCGCGCGCTCGCCGAACGCGTCACCCGACGCTTCACGCCGGGTGCCACACCGCCGCCCTACGCTCCTCCGCTTGCAGGGAAGGGTAGCGAGCAGTTGCCGGGCGAAGGGCGCTGACGATGCCAGTCGTGCTCGAAACCGTGAACCTGGAGAAGCACTTCGGTGGCATCGCCGCGGTCGCCGGAGTCTCGCTCAAGGTCGAGAAGGGCGCCCGCCACGCCTTGATCGGACCGAACGGAGCCGGCAAGACCACGGTGATCAATCTGCTCACTGGCGTGCTGCGGCCATCCGCAGGCCGCATCGTGCTCGAAGGCGAGGACATCACCTCGCTCGAAGCCTACAGGCGCGTGCGGCGCGGGCTCGCGCGCACCTTTCAGATCAACCAGCTGTTCCTCGACCTCACGCCGCTCGAAACCGTCGGGCTGGCGATTTCCGAGCGCATGGGCCTGGGCGGGCAATGGTGGCGCCACGTCGGCACCAATCCCACCGTGGTGGCGGAGCTGGTGGAAATCCTCGAGCGCTTCCACCTCACCGATGTGATGTATGCACGCACCGGCAATCTTCCTTACGGCAAGCAGCGCCTGCTCGAGATTGCGCTCGCCATCGCCTGCCGCCCGCAGGTGCTGCTGCTCGACGAGCCGGCAGCCGGGGTGCCCGAGGAGGAGCGCCACGAGATCCTGGCGACGGTCGCGGCGCTGCCTGCCGACGTGACGGTGCTCTTGATCGAGCACGACATGGACATCGTGTTCTCCTTCGCCGACCGCATCTCGGTGCTGGTGAACGGCGCCCTGTTCGTCGACGGGCCGCCCGAGGAGGTCGCCCGCGACCCGCGCGTCAAGGCGGTGTATCTCGGCGAGTTGCTCGATGGCTGACCTCCTGAACATCGCCCGCTTGAGCGCCGGCTACGGCGAGGCGGTCGTGCTGCACGAAGTCTCGCTCGCGCTGGCCGAGCGGCAATCGCTCGCGCTGCTCGGCCGCAACGGCATGGGCAAGACCACCCTGATCAATTCGATCGTGGGCGTAACCCGCTTCATCGGGGGCACGATCAGTCTCGACGGCCGCGATATCACGGAGCTGCGTCCCGACCAGCGGGCGCATGCCGGTATCGGCTGGGTGCCGCAGGAACGCAACATCTTCAAGTCGCTGACGGTCGAGGAAAATCTCTCGGCGGTGGCACGGCCGGGCCGGTGGACGCAGGCGCGAATTTACGAGCTGTTCCCGCGTCTCGACGAGCGCCGGCGCAATCTCGGCAACCAGCTTTCGGGCGGCGAGCAGCAGATGCTCGCGGTCGGTCGCGCGCTGGTGCTCAACCCTCGCGTCATTCTGCTGGATGAGCCGCTGGAAGGGCTGGCTCCGATCCTGGTCGAGGAACTGCTGCTGGCGCTGCGGCGCATCATCCGCGACGAGGGCATGTCGGCGATCCTGGTCGAGCAGAACGCGCAGAAGGTGCTCGGCGTCACCGACCGGGCCGCGATTCTCGAGCGCGGCACCGTGGTCTACGAGGGGGCGAGTGCCGATCTTGCCGCTGATCGCGCGGTGCTGGAGAGCTATCTCGGCGTTACCGCCGTCGGCCCGCGCCGCAGCCGGGGGAGGCCGTGACCGCAGCCGGCCGGCGCTCACGTCGGATGGGATTGGTCCCACGGCTGCGATCGGGACAATTCGCCGTCGTTTTCTGGTTGACGACGCCTTGCCCGGCGTGCCCTTGCTCGCGCTAGATTGTCTGCAGGAGTCCCCCCTCACATGCAAAGAACCAGGCCGCCGTTTCGGGCCGATCACGTCGGAAGCTTCTTGCGCCCCGCAGCGGTCAAGGAGGCGCGCGCCAAGCACGAACAGGGTGCGCTCTCGGCGGCCGAACTGAAGTCGATCGAGGACCGCGAGATCGAGAAAGTCGTCAAGAAACAGGAGGAGGTGGGGCTTGCGCTCGCGACCGACGGCGAGTTCCGCCGCTCGTTCTGGCACTTCGATTTCTTCGGCATGCTCGACGGCGTCGAGATCTATGAGCTCGATCACGGCATCCAGTTCCAGGGTGTGCAGACCAAGCCGAAAAGCATTCGCGTCACCGGCAAGATCGGATTCTCGAACCACCCGATGCTGGAGCATTTCAAGTTCCTGAAGGCGCATACCGGCGTCGTGCCGAAGATGACGATCCCGAGCCCGACGGTGATGCATTTCCGGCTCGAGCCGGGTGCGGTAAGCAAGAGCGCCTACGCCAACCGCGACGCCATCTTCGATGACCTGGCGGGCGCCTACCAGAAGGCGGTCCGCGCATTCTACGACGCCGGCTGCCGCTACCTGCAGTTCGACGACACGGCCTGGGCCTATCTCTGCTCGCAGGAGGAGCTCAAGAAGGCGAAGGATCGCGGCCTCGACGTCGATCACCTGCAGGAGACCTACACCCGCACGATCAACAAGGCGCTCGAAGCCAAGCCCGCCGATATGACCATCACCACCCACGTCTGCCGCGGTAACTTCCGTTCCACCTGGATTTCATCGGGCGGCTACGAACCGGTCGCGGAGAATCTGCTCGGTCGCTGCAATTACGACGGCTACTTCCTCGAATACGACAGCGACCGCGCCGGCGGCTTCGAACCGCTGCGACACCTGCCCAAGGGCAACAAGATCGTCGTGCTCGGTCTCGTCACCTCCAAGAGCGGCACTCTGGAGAAGAAGGAGGACGTCAAGCGCCGGATCGAGGAGGCGTCGAAATTCGCGCCGCTCGAGCAGTTCGCCCTTTCGCCGCAATGCGGCTTTGCCTCGACCGAGGAAGGCAATGTGCTGGCCGAGGAAGAGCAATGGGCGAAGCTGCGCATGATCAACGAGCTCGCCCGCGAGGTCTGGGGCAAATGATGCTCGCTCGTTCGGCAGATCGACATAACGTGGCGCCATGAAGAGAACCAAGCCGCCGTTCCGGGCCGATCACGTCGGCAGCCTGCTGCGCAGCGCGCCGCTCAAGGCCGCGCGGGCGAAACGCGCGAAGGGGGAAATCACCGCCGAGCAGCTCAAGGAGGTCGAGGACCGCGAGATCGAGCAGGTCATCAGGAAGCAGGAGGACGTCGGTCTCAGGCTTGCCACCGACGGCGAGTTCCGGCGCGCCTGGTGGCAGTTCGATTTCTACAAGGGCCTCGACGGCGTGGAGCTCTACAACACCGGCAAGGGCATCGCGTTCGCCGGGGTCGAGACCAAGCCCGAGAGCGTGCGTGTCGTCGGCAAGATCGATTTCTCCGGCCATCCCCACCTCGACCATTTCCGCTTCGTCAGGGAGCACGCCAAGGTCGCAGCCAAGATGACCATCCCGGCGCCGAGCACGTTGCATTTCCGGCAGGGCCGCCAATCGATCAGCCGGCAGGTCTATCCCGATATCGACGGGTATTTCGACGATGTCGGACAGGCCTATCGCAAGGCCATCCGGGCCTTCTACGACGCCGGCTGCCGCTACCTGCAGCTCGACGACACCGCCTGGTCGATGATCTGCGATCCCAAGGAACGTGCCGCCTCGAAGGGACGCGGCGACGATCCGGACAGCCTGCCGGCGAAATATGCGCGCATGACCAACCAGGCGCTCGCCGGCCGTCCCGCCGACATGGTCATCACCATGCATTCCTGCCGCGGGAATTTCCGCTCCACCTTTATCGCGCAGGGCGGCTACGATCATGTCGCGGAGCACATGCTCGGCGAGGTCGATATCGACGGCTATTTTCTGGAATACGACACCGACCGCGCCGGGGGCTTCGAGCCCCTGCGGTTCGTGCCCAAGGGTAGAAAACAGGTCGTGCTCGGTCTCGTCACTTCCAAGAGCGGCATTCTGGAGAAGAAGGATGACATCAAGCGGCGCATCGAGGAGGCAACCAAATATGTCGACCTCGACCAATTGTGCTTGTCGCCGCAGTGCGGGTTTGCCTCGACCGAGGAAGGCAATATTCTCGCCGAGGACGAGCAATGGGCGAAACTCCGCTTGATCGTGGAGCTCGCCGAGGAAGTATGGGGGCGACAATAACGCGGGTTCTCGGGCCGCCGAGAAAGAAGTAAAGGGACCACCAAGAAGTCCCGCGCAACCAAACGCAATGAGCCAACTGGAGGAAAACAATGCTTGCACGACTGAAACGGCGGGGCGTAGTGGCCTCGTTCTTCGCTATGGCCGCTGTGGCCCTGTTCCTGACCCCGGCCAAGGCCCAGGCGCCGGCCGGCGAGCCGATCAAGATCGGCTTCTCCATGGCGCTCACCGGCCCGCTCGCCGCAAATGGCAAGCAGGCGCTGCTCGGCGCCAAGATCTGGGAGGAGGAGACCAACAAGAAAGGAGGGCTGCTCGGCCGTCCGGTCAAGATCATCTATTATGATGACCAGAGCAATCCGTCGACCGTGCCGGGCATCTACACCAAGCTGCTCGACGTCGACAAAGTCGATCTGGTCGTGGGTCCCTATGCCACCGCCATGATCGCGCCGGCGATGCCGGTCGTCATGCAGAAGGGCAAGGTCTTCATCGGCCTGTTCGGGCTCGCGGTGAACAGCGAGTTCAATTATCCGAAATATTTCGCGATGATCCCGTCGGGCCCGAACACCAAGCCATCCTTCACCGAGGGCTTCTTCCAGGTAGCCGCAGAGCAGAGCCCGAAACCGCAGACGGTGGCGATCGTCGCGGCGGATCTCGAATTCTCCCACAACGCGGCCCAGGGCGCGCGCGAGAACGCCCAGAAGTACGGCTTCAAGGTCGTTTACGACAAGACGTATCCGCCAAGCACGGCTGACTTCTCGCCGATCGTGCGCGCGATTCAGGCCACCAACCCTGACATCGTCGCCATCTGCTCGTATCCTCTCGACTCGGTGGGAATGGTGAAGGCGGTCAACGAAATCGGTTACAAGCCGAAGATGGTTGGCGGCGCCATGGTTGGTTTGCAGGCGACCGTGTTCAAGACGCAGCTTGGACCACTCCTCAACGGCTTCGTGAACTACGAGACCTGGGTACCGTCCATGATTACGCCGAGCGCGGAGGCGTTCCTGAAGGTCTACCAGTCCCGCGCCGCGTCGGAAGGCGTCGATCCGCTCGGCTACTACCTCGGCACTTGGGGCTATGCCTATCTCGAGCTGTTGGGGAATGCAGTCACGGCGGCGAAGAGCGTCAACGACGACCAGATCGCCAACTACCTGCGCAACAACACGATCAAGACCATCATGGGCGACATCAAGTTCGGCCCCAAGGGCGAATGGGCCCAGTCGCGCATGCTTCAGGTCCAGTATCACGACATCAAGGGCAACACCGTCGATCAGTTCAAGGGTATGGAGACCCAGACGGTCTTGACCCCCGCCGACCTGAAGACCGGCAACATCATCTATCCCTACGAGAAGGCCAAATAGGCATCCCTTGTCCTGGCCGCGGTGGAGCGCGAAACGGGTCCCCGTGTCGCGCTCCACCGCCGGTCCGGGCTGGTCTTGCAACCGCGGCCCGCGGAGGCGATCATCCGGGCCATGATTGAGACGCAACAACAACAAAGAAGAACCGATTGCAGGAGCCGACCATGCCCTATGTGACCGAAGACAATCTGACCGATGTGGCGTTGCAGCGCTGGAAGGACATTCCCGACCCGCGGCTGCGGCAGGTCATGCAGTCGCTGATCAAGCATCTCCATGGCTTCGTCCGCGACATCGAGCCGACGCAGGCCGAGTGGGCGACCGCGATCGATTGGCTCACCCGCACCGGCAAGCTGTGCTCGGAGAAGCGGCAGGAATTCATCCTCACCTCGGACGTGCTGGGCGTGAGCATGTTGGTCGACGCGATCAACCACCGCCGCCCGAGCGAGGCGACCCCGAGCACGGTCGAGGGCCCCTTCCATGTGCCCAACGCGCCTGCGGTGGCGCATGGCGGCAACATGGCCGAGGGCGCGCCGGGAATTCCCTGCTTCGTAACCGGCACGGTACGCAGCCTTGAGGGCGAGCCGGTCGCCGGGGCGGCGCTCGACCTGTGGCAAACCGACGGCGAAGGACTGTACGAGGATCAGCGCGAGGTCGACGGGCCGTGGATGCGCGGCGTCTATCGCACGCAGCCCGACGGCTCCTATGTGATCCGCACCGTGGCGCCGATCGCCTATACCATCCCGATGGACGGCACCGTGGGCGAACTGATGAACCGCACGAACATCAGCCACATGCGGCCAGCCCACATCCATTTCGCGATCACCGCGCCCGGCTACCATGGCTGCGTCACCCATCTTTTCCAGAAGGGCGACGAGTTCATCGAGACCGACGTGGTCTATGGCGTCAAGGAGCCTCTGATCGTCGAATTCGTCAAGAAGCCGCCGGGCAAAGCCCCGAACGGCGAGACCGTCGCCACCGCGTTCTACGAGGTCAGATACGATTTCGTGCTGCAGAAGCAGGCGGAGGCGCTGGCGGCGGCGGAGTGATGTGCCGGCACGTGCGAATTGAAGTGTAGGGCATGCCCCGCAGCAGGCCGCCGTTTCGCGCCGACCATGTCGGGAGCTTGCTGCGTCCGGACGCACTCAAGGAAGCGCGGGCACGGCGCGAGCGCGGCGAGATTACCACGCAGGAACTCACGGCGATCGAAGACCGCGAGATCGCACAGGTGATCCGCAAGCAGGAGGAGGTCGGCCTGCGGTCGGTTACCGACGGCGAGTTCCGCCGCGCCTTCTGGAACTACGATTTTCTCGGCCAACTCGATGGCGTTGAGGCCTATCTCGGCGAGCGCAAGATCAAGTTCCAGGGTCCGCAGCCCAGGCCCATGATGCTGCGCGTGACCGGCAAGCTCGGCTCCTACAGCGAGCACCCGATGATCGAGCATTTCAAATTCGTCGCCGCCCATGCCAAGGCGACGCCAAAGATGACCATCCCATCGCCATCGTCGCTGCACTTTCGCTACGGGCGAGACGCCGTTCCGGCGGAGATTTATCCGGCGATGGAGGATTTTTACCGCGACCTCGGCGAGGCCTACCGCAAGGCGGTCCGTGCCTTCGCCGATGCCGGTTGCCGGTACCTCCAGCTCGACGAGGTGAACTTCACCTATCTCTGCGATCCGAAGCTACGGGCATTCGTCGCCGACCGGGGCGAGGATCCGGAGCTGCTTCCTCATGTCTATGCCCGCATGATCAATGCGGCGTTGTCCGATGCGCCTCCCGGCATGACCAGGGCGATGCATCTCTGCCGCGGCAATTTCCAATCCACCTTCGTCGCCTCCGGGGGCTACGAGCCGGTGGCCGAAATCCTGTTCAACGAGATCGATATCGACGCCTATTTCATGGAATACGACAGCGATCGTGCCGGCGGCTTTGCGCCGCTGCGCTTCGTGCCCAAGGGCAAGATGGTGGTGCTCGGCCTCGTCACCTCGAAAACCGGAACGCTCGAATCGAAGGACGATCTCAAGCGCCGCATCGACCAGGCGGCGAGGTTCGTGGATCTCGATCAGCTCTGCGTCTCCCCGCAGTGCGGCTTCGCCTCGACCGAGGAGGGGAATATCCTGGCCGAGGACGAGCAGTGGGCGAAGCTGCGGCTCATCGTCGAGCTTGCCGACGAGGTGTGGGGGTGAGAACGACAGCCGCCGTGATCAGCGAATGCCCCGCCTGCGCGGATACGGCCGCAAGAGAGCAGGGAGTGAACAGGTGAAACGAACCAAGCCGCCGTTCCGTGCCGATCACGTTGGCAGCCTGTTGCGCCCGGCGTCTCTCAAGGAGGCGCGCGAGCGGCATGCCAAGGGCGAAATCAGCGCCGCCGAGCTCCAAGGGGTCGAGGACCGCGAAATCGAGCGGGTCATCAAGAAGCAGGAGGAGGTGGGCCTGCAGGCCGTCACCGACGGCGAATTCCGCCGCTCCTGGTGGCACCTCGACTTCCTCTGGGGTCTCGACGGCGCCGAGCGCTACGTCATGGATCAGGGCATTGCGTTCCAGGGCATCCAGACCCGGGCGGAGGGCGCGCGCATCGTCGGCAAGGTCGGATTTTCCAACCATCCGATGCTGGCCCATTTCAAGTTCGTCAAGGATCACACCAAACGCACGCCCAAGATCACGATCCCGGCGCCGTCGGCGCTCTACGGCCGCACCGGTCGGGCGGCCGTCAGCGAGAAAGCCTATCCTTCGCTCGATCAGTTCTTCACCGAGCTTGGCACCGCCTACAGCAAAGGGGTGCGCGCCTTTGCCGACGCCGGGTGCCGATACCTTCAGCTCGATGAAGTATTCATCGCGATGCTGTGCGACCCGAACTACCGCAAGACCCAGGAGGGGCGCGGCGATGATCCGCGCAGGCTGGCGGAACGTTACGCCGACCTGATCAACGCCGCGATGGCGGACATCCCCGCCGACATGACGATCACCATGCATCTTTGCCGCGGCAACTATCGCTCAACCTTCATGGGAGCGGGAGGCTACGATCCGGTCGCCGACATCCTGTTCGACCGCATCAAGGTGCACGGCTATTTCATGGAGTACGATACCGATCGTGCGGGCTCCTTCGAGCCGTTGCGACGAGTGCGCAAGGGCCAGACCGTCGTGCTGGGGCTGGTGACGAGCAAGACGGGCGAGCTCGAGTCCAAGGACGCGATCAAGCGGCGCATCGACCAGGCGGCGAAAGTCGTGGACCTCGATCAATTGTGCCTCAGTCCGCAATGCGGCTTCGCCTCCAGCGAGGAAGGCAATACACTGACCGAGGACCAGCAATGGGCGAAGCTGCGCAGGATCGTGGAAGTCGCCGACGAAGTATGGGGGTAGATGACTGCTCCGGTCGAATCCTGAGCTCGGCCCTTGTCATGCCCCGCGAAAGCGGGGCATCCGGCACTCCATCAGGTTGTGGCAGAGGCGCAGCGCCTGGAAAGATTTGCGCCCTCTGGTCGCGACCGACCGCAACCTGGCTTGTTGAAAGAGGATAGCAAACCATGGCTTCGGGTATGGTCGCCGGCAAAGTCGCCATCGTCACCGGCGCGGGTCGCGGCATCGGCCGCGGCATTGCGCTGTTGCTGGCGGACGAAGGCGCTCGCGTCCTCGCCTGCGACATTGGCGCGAGCCTGGAAGGCGCTGGCGCCGACGCCGGACCGGCGCAGCAGGTGGTCGACGAAATCAAACGCAAGGGCGGGGAGGCGATCGCTTCGACACTTTCGATCGCCGAGCCCAAGAACGCCGATGAGATCGTCAAGGCCGCGCTGACCGCCTTCGGCCGTGTCGACATCCTGGTCAACAACGCCGGCATTCTGCGCGACCGCATCTTCCACCGCATGAGCTGGTCGGACTGGTCGGACGTGCTGGCGGTTCACCTCAACGGTTCGTTCAACATGAGCCGGGCGTGCGCCATCCAGTTTCGCGAGCAGAATTCCGGCGCCTTCGTGCATATGACCTCGACTTCGGCGCTGGTCGGCAATTTCGGACAGGCCAACTACATGGCGGCAAAGTTCGGCATCGTCGGGCTGTCGCGCGGCATCGCCCTCGATATGCAGCGCTTCAAGGTGCGATCGAACTGCATCGCGCCGTTCGCCTGGACGCGCATGATCGACTCGATCCCGGCCGAAACGCCGGAGGAAAAGGCGCGGGTGGAGCGCTTCCAGCAAATGACGCCGGAGAAGATCGCGCCGCTCACGGTCTATCTCGCCTCCGATCGCGCGGACGGAATTTCCGGCCAGATCTTCGGGGTGCGCAACAACGAAATTTTTCTGTTCAGCCAGCCGCGGCCGATCCGCACCATCCATCGCTCCGACGGGTGGACGCCGGAGAAGATCGAGCAGCAGCTCAAGGGTGCGCTCGGGCCATCGTTCACGCCGCTTGAGCGCTCCACCGACGTATTCTCGTGGGATCCGGTATGATGGGAGGCCGACCCGCCGAAAGCGGGGACGGCAGACGACGGCGGAGCGCCGGCCGGCACGGGATGGAACCCGCGCGGATCGACGCGGTTTGAGAACAGATGGCTCTGACCGAGCTACGGCAGACGGACGACGACCTCGCGCAAATCCGCGAGTCCGTGCGTGCGCTCTGCGCCAAGTTTCCGGGCGAATACTGGCGTGGTCTCGACCGCGAACGGGCCTATCCGACCGAATTTGTCGCCGCGCTGACGCAAGCGGGCTTCCTCGCCGCGCTGATCCCCGAGCAGTACGGCGGGAGCGGCCTCAGCATGACCGCCGCCGCCGCCATCATGGAGGAAATCCAGGCATCGGGCTGCAACGGCGCGGCATGCCATGCCCAGATGTACACCATGGGCACGCTGCTGCGGCACGGCAGCGCGGCGCAGAAGGCGCGCTGGCTCCCGGCGATTGCGTCGGGCGAGCTTCGCCTGCAGGCCTTCGGTGTCACCGAACCGACGTCCGGCACCGACACGCTCAATCTGCGCACCACGGCGGTGCGCGTTGGCGACCATTACATCATCAACGGCCAGAAAATCTGGACTTCGCGGGCCGAGCATTCCGACCTGCTGCTGCTCATCGCGCGCACCACGGCGCGCGAGGCGGCGAAGACTCGCACCGGCGGGCTCTCGGTCTTTCTCGTCGACATGCGGCTCGCGCAGGGCGCCGGCATCAGCATCAATCCCATCCGGACCATGATGAACCACGCCACCACGGAGGTGTTCTTCGATGACCTGCGCGTGCCGGCGGAAAACCTGATCGGCGAGGAGGGCGAGGGGTTCCGCTACATCCTCAGCGGCATGAATGCCGAGCGCATCCTGATCGCGGCGGAATGCATCGGCGACGCCAAGTGGTTCATCGCCAAGGCCAGCGCCTATGCCAAGGAACGCGTCGTGTTCGGCCGGCCGATCGGCCAGAACCAAGGCGTGCAGTTCCCGATTGCGCGGGCCTATGCGCAAATGCGCGCGGCCGAGCTGATGGTGCGCGAGGCGGCCTCGCGTTACGAGGCCGGGCTCGACTGCGGCGCGGAGGCGAACCTGGCGAAGCTTCTCGCCGCCGACGCGTCCTGGGCGGCGGGGGACACCTGCCTGCAGACCCACGGCGGCTTCGGCTTTGCCGAGGAGTTCGATATCGAACGCAAGTTCCGCGAGACCCGCCTTTATCAGACGGCGCCGATCTCGACCAATCTGATCCTGTCCTATCTCGCCGAGCACGTGCTCGGGTTGCCGCGGTCATACTGAGCATCCCGCCCGGGTGGACGGAAGCTTGCGCGGATGTCACGCCAGACCGAGCTCGGCGAATGCCTTTTGATGGTGCGCGGCGGCGTCGGGCGAAAAGCAGCAGAACACCACCTGCCTGATGCCGCGCGCGGCATGGGCGATGTCGGCCGCCACGGCGCCGACCGCCACGCGGGCGGCGCGTTCAGGCGGGAAATGATAGACACCGGTCGATATGGCGGGAAACGCGATCGACGCGAGGCGGTGCGACGCCGCCAGGTCGAGCGCGGTGCGATAGCAAGAGGCCAGCAGCTCGTCTTCGCCCTTCCTGCCTCCGCTCCAGACCGGCCCGACCGCGTGAATGACGTGCCTGGCCTTGAGCCGATAGCCGCGCGTGATCCTGGCTGAGCCGGTCTCGCAGCCGCCCAGCGTCTTGCACTCCTCGTAGAGCTCCGGTCCGGCGGCACGATGGATGGCGCCGTCGACACCGCCGCCGCCAAGCAACGTTCGATTGGCGGCGTTGACGATGGCCTCCACGTCGAGAGTGGTGATGTCGGCGACGCACACGTCAAGCCGGCTGCTGCCGATTTCCGCGGTGAGGAGCGGGGCCATGCGCCGGGATGGTAGCGCAACTGCACGCGATGTGCAGCGGGCGCGTGCGGCGCTACTCGGCCAGCTCCGGGATTATCTCATCGACGACGTCGATGGTGCTGCGGCGGCCGATGTCGTCGAAATGCGCGTCGAGAAAGCGCCGGGTCGCGCGCTGGCCGAGCTTGCGTAATGTCTCGAAATATTCGTAGTCAGTCTTGAGCGTGCTGCGCGCGGCGAAGGTCTCGTCCAGGTCCGCCATCACGATTCGATGCAGTCTCAGGCGACGAAATTCGCCCTCTCCCATGCCGCGCGGCAACCGCCCTTCGTCGATGAGCCGGTTGACGAAGGCGACACCGCGCAGCTCCGACAGCAGGGACGCGTTGAAATTGATCTCGTTGACGCGGCTTATGATCTCGCGCGTGCGGGTCGGCACCTTACGGCGCTCGCGCGGATTGATCTGAACGATCAGCACGTCCTCGGTCGTGGTCGTGCGCAGGAACGGGATGACCGCCGGATTGCCGCTGTAGCCGCCGTCCCAATAGGGCACGCCGTCGATCTCGACCGCACGGAACAGCAGGGGAAGCGAGGCCGAGGCCATCACCGCTTCCGGGGTGATCTCCGAGCGCGTGAATACGCGCAGCTCTCCGGTGTGGACATTGGTGGCCGAAATGAAGAGTTCGCGGTCGGGATCGTCGCGGATCGCCTCGAAGTCGACGAAGCGCTCGATCAGGTCCTTAAGCGGGTTGATGTTGAGCGGGTTGAGGTCATAGGGCGACAGCATGCGTGCCATCGCGCCGAACCACAGGCCTTCGCGCGGCACGAATGGAAACAGCCGCTCGACCACGCCGCGCTGCAGGTCGGGCAGGTGGCCATCGACACTCACGGCCCGCCAGAAGTCGGCGAGCCGCTGGCGTGCCTCGTCCGGGCCGCCGCGGATGAGCCCGTCGGCCAGCATGATTGCGTTCACCGCGCCGGCGGATGCGCCGGAAATGCCTTCGACCTCGACGCGGCCATCGTCCAGCAACTGATCGAGCACGCCCCATGTGAACGCGCCATGCGCGCCGCCGCCCTGCAGGCCCAGATTGATGGCTTTGGGCGCCCGTCTCCGCGGTCGCCCGCGCGTTCGGGGCCGCCGAGGCTGGCTGCTAGGCGTGAGTGCCCGTGAAACGAGATTGGCGAGCAGAATTGGAAACATTCTCGGACCGGTTGATGGTTGATTCCGTTTGGCCCGGGGAATGTGGCGATGAAATTGCTGCATTGCAATATTAAATATGGCAGTGCAACAAAGTGGAAATACGCTCAAAACGGGTAAGGTCGGCCCCATGTCGAGAGCCAAATCATCGCGGCAGCCGAATTCTGCCCCCGTCGTCTTTCCCGCCCCCGACCATGACCACGATCGCTGCTCGACCGATGCCATGGCGGTTGCCGAGGCGGTCTGCGCGGAACGCGGACAGCGCCTTACGCCGATCCGTCGCAAGGTGCTCGCCGCGCTGCTCGGCAGCCACAAGCCGCTCGGCGCCTACGAGATCATCGACCGGCTTGCGCCCAAGGGGCCGCGCCCGGCACCGATCACGGCCTATCGCGCGCTCGAGTTCCTGCGCGAGAACGGCCTCGTGCACCGGATCGAGAGCCGCAATGCCTTCATCGCATGCGTGCATAATCACGCCGCGGCGGACCTCGTGGTGTTTCTGATCTGCGAGCGCTGCGGCGCGGTGGGCGAAGCGTCCTCGGCCGAGGTGACCGCGACGCTTACATCCGCTGCGCGCGCCGCGGGTTTCACGCCGAAATCGCCTGTGATCGAGCTCACCGGTATCTGCACGCACTGCCGTGAGGCGTGATGGGAACTGCCGATGACCGCACACCGGCAACGAGCGACGCAGGCGCGTCGCCTTTTCCCTCCGCCGTCGTCGGTGCTTCGCCGTCCGACATTGCCCGTCCGCTCGATGCGGCTGCGGCAGCGCTCACCATCGCGCTCTGCCTGAGCTGGGGCTTCAACCAGGTTGCGGTGAAGCTCGCGCTGCCGGAGATTCCGCCGCTGATCCAGGCTGCCTTCCGATCGACGTTCGGGGCGCTCGTCGTGGTCGCCTGGGCGCGTCTGCGCGGGGTGAAGCTGACGGAGGCGGACGGCACGCTCATTCCCGGCGTCATTGCCGGCGTGCTGTTCGGGCTCGAATTCCTGCTGATCTATCGTGGCCTCGTATGGACCAGCGCGAGCCGCGCCTCGTTGTTCATCTACACCGCGCCGTTCATCGTCGTTCTCGGTGCGCGCTGGCTGCTGCCCGCTGACCGCTTCGACCGCCGGCAATGGCTCGGGCTGCTGCTCTCCTTCGTCGGAATGGCGGTAGCCTTCGGTGTGCCGACGCCGGGCGGTGGTGCGCAACAGGTGATCGGCGATGTCATGCTGGTGCTCGCGGGCGCCGCCTGGGCAGCGACCACGCTGGTGGTCAAGGCCACCGGGCTGGTGCGCGCCTCGTACGAAAAGGTGCTGCTGTATCAGCTGATCGTCTCGGCGCCGATGCTCGCACTTTGCGCGCATCTTTTCGGTGAGCGGGTGGCCGGACCACCGTCGGCCGTCGCCATGGGCTCGCTGCTGTACCAGACCTTCTGGATCGCCAGCTTCACCTTTCTCGCCTGGTTTGCGTTGATCCAGCGCTATTCCGCGAGCCGGCTGTCGGCGTTCACCTTTCTCACCCCCCTGTTCGGAGTGGCGGCAGGGCACCTGGTGCTGGGCGACCCATTGACGCCAGCCTTCGCGCTGGCGGTCGGGCTGGTCGTGACCGGTCTCGTGCTCGTGAACCGGCCACGTTGACGCAGACGGCCCAGTCTGGCACTTCCGTGACGCGTTTTCCGCCCGGTGGAACCGGTTGTTGCGGAGAACACGAGGAGAACGCTGCTCGGTTTGACGTGCTAGAATCGCGCAGCCGCAAGGAGCCCAAGAATGACTGAAGCCGGGCCGCAGTCACGACATCGGTCGGTGGCCGTCGATGTCGGCGGCGTGCGCGTCGGTGGTGGCGCTCCGATCGTCGTTCAGTCCATGACCAATACCGACACCGCCGACGTCGAGGGGACGGCGCAGCAGGTGGCGGCGCTGGCGCGGGCGGGCTCCGAGATCGTGCGTATTACCGTCGACCGCGACGAGGCGGCGGCGGCGGTGCCCCACATCAAGGAGCGGCTGCTGCGCATGGGCGTGGGCGTCCCCATCGTCGGCGATTTTCACTATATCGGCCACAAGCTCCTGTCTGACCATCCGGCCTGCGCCGAGGCGCTCGACAAGTATCGCATTAATCCCGGCAATGTCGGTTTCAAGGAGAAGAAGGACCGGCAGTTCGGCGCCATCGTCGAGACCGCCATCAAGCACGGCAAGCCGGTGCGCATCGGTGCCAATTGGGGCTCGCTCGACCAGGAGCTGCTGACCCACCTGATGGACCGGAATGCGCGTTCGGCCCATCCGATCGACGCGCGCGCGGTCACGCGCGAGGCGATGGTGCAATCGGCGCTGCTCTCCGCCGAACGGGCCGAGGAGATCGGGCTGGCGCGCGACCGCATCATCCTCTCGGCCAAGGTCTCCGCGGTGCAGGATCTGATCGCGGTCTACCTCGATCTCGCGCGCCGCTCCGACTATGCGCTCCATCTCGGGCTGACCGAGGCAGGGATGGGCTCGAAGGGCATCGTGGCGTCGGCGGCGGCGTTGAGCGTTCTGCTGCAGCAGGGCATCGGCGATACCATCCGGATTTCGCTCACGCCTGAGCCCGGCGGCGACCGCACCCTCGAGGTGAAGGTGGCGCAGGAGATCCTGCAGACCATGGGCTTTCGTGTGTTCGTGCCGTTGGTCGCGGCGTGCCCGGGTTGCGGGCGCACCACCTCGACCACATTCCAGGAGCTCGCCCGCGACATCCAGGGCTTTATTCATACGTCGATGCCGGAGTGGAAGCGGCGCTATCCCGGGGTGGAGACGCTCAACGTTGCGGTCATGGGCTGCATCGTCAACGGGCCGGGCGAGTCGAAGCACGCCGACATCGGCATATCGCTGCCGGGAACCGGTGAGCAGCCGGCGGCGCCGGTCTTCATCGACGGCAAGAAGGCCCTCACGCTGCGCGGTGCCACCGTCGCCGCCGACTTCAAACAGCTCGTTATGGATTATATCGAGCGCCGCTTCGGGCAGGGCGGCGCCGGGCGCACCGCAGCGGAATAGGCGCGGCCACGCCGGAGCGTTCCGGCATCAGGTCAAGTCCAACGGTCCCCGAGCGGCGCAGGCGCGCGTGTCGGCTATTGTCGCGGCTGCGCCGCCGACGCCAGTTCTGCAAGCAACCCGATGGTCGCGATCAACACGCAAAGAAGCGCGACTTTTTCCATTTGCCCCACCAATACCCCCGCAGTTACCGCCACATAGAACCCGATCGGGGCGGTATGGGTTCCACGGCGTGGCAAAGTGGAGGCAAAATAAAATTTTCGTATCTGCGGCGGCCCCGCCGCCTGGCCGCGGCGCGACAATAAATAGTTCCTTAACCAGGATCGATGCTTGGCGAGGCCGCGCGGCTGATCGTCAGATGGCGCTGGCGGCGATATTGACGGTCAGCGCCAGCAGCGCGGTGTTGAAGAAGAATGACACGACGCCGTGGGCGTTCACAGTCCGGCGGATCGATTGCGACGCCACGGCGACGTCGGAGACCTGACATGTCATGCCGATGACAAAGGAGAAATAGACGAAATCCCAGTAGTCCGGATCGTCCTCGTCGGGGAATTTGAGCCCGCTTTTTTTGCCGCCGTGCTCGCCGTAGTAATCGTGTGCGTAATTGAGCGCGAAGATGGTGTGGATGAGGAGCCAGGACAGGAAGATGGTGATCGTCGCGAGTGCGAGTTGCCCCGGCGTCCGCTCCGCGCCCTGGCTGGTGCCGAGCTCCGCAACGATCGCGCCGAGGCTTGCGAGCGCCGCCAGCACCGTCAGGACGAGGATGGCGAAGCGACCTTCGTCCTCCTGCGCGGCGTGGTCGCGGATGTGTCGGACGGTTGCGCCGGCCATCAGAAAATAGGTCAGCGCGAGATAGAGTGCGACACCGGCATCCCAGCCCAACACGATGCGCGTCGACATCCGCCACTCGGACGGCAACAGGGCCGTCACTGCGATCCCAAGCACGATCGCGACCAAGAGTTTCGGCCGCGCGTGCATGATGCGCAGAATGTAGGGCAGGCGGATCGCCATCAGATCAGGCCGCCTTCGGCGGCAGGTTCGCAAGCTCGGCGGCGTAGACCTCATCCATGCGCGACTGAATGCCGTGGCGGGCGAGCGCCTCGGCGAACATGCCGCGCACCACCGGCTGCTCGTCGGCATAGTCGACCTGCGTTCCGCCGACCCGCGTCGAGATCCATGACATCGGCACGCCTTGCGCGTTGCGCGGCGACCAGTGCTTGAATGCGAGGTAGCGCGCGGGTGTCGGCCCGGAATTGAAATGCTGATGAAACCAGGCGTTGGGCGGGACGATGAGCGTGCCGGCCTGCCAGTCGAAACGGCGCGGCTCCTCGCCCTTCGGCCACATCAAAGAATAGCCCTCGCCCGAAAGCACGATGACATGGGCGCCCGGTCCGTGGGCATGCGCCTTCTTGTAGGTCGCGACCGGAAACTGGGAGATGTGGCTCGCGATTGAACCGCGCGCCATGTTGAAGCGAATATGGCCGCCACCGGCACCGCGCTCCTTGGCGGTGATCAGCGGCAGGTTGACGGCGTCCGGCACGAAATTGGTCCGTAGCAGAAAGCCGGTCTGCTCGCCCTTGGCGCTGTAGTAGTCCGCCTCGCCGGCGAAGCGGCTCTTGAAATCGTGCGGATGATCGAACACGAAATCGAGGTCGTCATAGAGGTTGATGACCGAAGGCGCATTCGTCACCGCCACGTAGCGTACCGGTTCGTGGCCGGAGCCGTTGAAATGCCGGTACCAGCAATTGAGCGGAATGGCGAAGATCGCGCCCGCCTTCCATTCGAAGGTGACGCGGGCGCCGGCATTGTTCCAGACCGTGGTGGAGCCGCGGCCGGAGAGCACCAGGATCATCTCCTCGAACAGATGGTGCTGCGGCGCAAGCGCCTGGCCGGGTGCGATCTGGCAGACATAGCAATCGTTGGAGGTGCGCGAGGCCTCGTGGTTGATGAATACGCCGTGGCCGCCCTTGCGCGGCCAGGATTTGAGCTCGACGGTGCGCAGGTTCGGAACGTACTGGGCGCTGATGATGTCGAGCCCTTCGCCGCGCACGAAGCGCAGGTAGGGCGAGTCCTTCTCGGTCGTGAACTTGTCCGCCAGCTCCTGCGAGACGGTGGCGTCCCTGGCCACGGCGATCCTCCGCGATGTCTTGTCGCCCCGGTTTAGCAGCGGCGGTGGCTTAATGCCATTGCAGCCCCACATGGATCCGTTCGCGGGAGGCCGGTCCGAACAGGGCTGCAATTCGTGGACCGGCGCGACGCGCGCCTCTACGCTGCTCGGACGGTCGACGCCGCAGGAGGCCTGCCATGCCCGAATATCTGGCGCCCGGGGTGTATGTAGAGGAAATTCCCGCGGACGTTCAGCCCATTGCCGGCGTTCCCACCTCCACGACCGCATTCCTCGGCGCTACCCGCTCCGGTCCGGTCGACGTACCGCGGCTGGTGCGCAGCTTTGCAGAATTTGAGGCGCATTTCGGCGGGTTGGCCGGCGACATGCCGCTCGGCTACGCCGTGCAGCAGTATTTCCTCAACGGCGGGCGCGAGGCGGTGATCGCGCGCGTCGTGCCGGCCGCGGCCCCTCTCACCGACGCCGATCTGTCGAACCCGGCGCTGGAAGCAAACAAGCGCGGCCTCTGGCTCCTCGAACACGGCGGGCGTTTCGACCTGCTCTGCATCCCGCCGCTGTCCCCCACGACCGACGTCGGCAAGGCGACCTGGAACAACGCGATCGCCTACGCCACGCGGCGCAACGCGGTGGTCATCGTCGATCCGCCCGCGGCCTGGACAACGGCAAAGAGCGTCTCCGACGCGGCGGTGGCCTCGCTGGTCGACCGCAGCTCCAACGCGGCGCTCTACTTTCCGCGGCTCAAGGCGCCCGATCCGCTGCGCGGCAACAAGGCCGGAAGCTTCGCGCCCTGCGGGGCGGTTGCCGGCATCTATGCGCGCATCGACGGCGCGCGCGGGGTCTGGAAAGCCCCGGCCGGGCCGGAGGCGATCGTGCTCGGCGCGCAGGGATTGGGCGCCACCCTGACGGAGGGCCAGCTCTCCACGCTTGAAGGCATGGGCGTCAACACGTTGCGGGTCCTGCCCGACGGCGCCATTGCACTGTGGGGCGCGCGAACGCTGGCGGGGGCGGACATCAGCACGCCGCAACTCAAGTACGTTCCAGTCCGGCGCCTGCAGATCTTCATCGAGACGAGCATCAGGTACGGCCTGCGCTGGACGGTGCTTGAGCCACACAGCGCCCCATTATGGGCACAGGTGCGCACCCGCGTCACCGATTTCATGCACGACCTGTTCCGCCAGGGCGCATTGCAGGGGGAGAAGCCGGAGCAGGCCTACTTCGTGCGCTGCGACGCCACCACCATGACGCAGCACGACCTCGAGCAAGGCATCCTCAACGTCGTGGTAGGCTTCGCGCCGCTCAAGCCGGCGGAATTCGTCATCGTCCGCATCGGACTCTGGACCAAGGAACATGCACACACCGGCGCGCCGGCGCAGAGCCACCAGCTATGCCGCGGACGGTACTCGCTGCGCGTCATCGCGGACGGCCACGTGATCCCCGGCATGCGTCGTGTCCACGGGCTTGGCCAGCACACCGAGCTGGTGACGGTCCATGACGGCAGTGATCCGAGTTCATCCCACGTGATCATCGGGCGCACTACGTTCGACCGGGTGACGCTTGAGCGCGGCTTTACCGCCGACAACACCTTTGCGACCTGGGCGCGCGCGATGCAGCACAGCGGGGGCCCGCCTCCCCGCAAGAATGTCCGAATCGAGCTGCGCGACGCCTGGCAGCGGATCACTGCGGGCTGGGACTTGTCGGGGGCACTCCCGGTCAAGTACGCGGCACCCGATCTCGACGCCTGCGGCAACGCTGTCGCCATCGAGGAAATCACCCTCGATTATGATGGCCTCAAACGCGACGACGATCCGCGAGAATAACCGGTGGACTCCGGATAATGCCTTCCGCAACGCAAGGGCGGCGCCCGGCCGCATGGCTCTCGCGTCTGGTGTGGACCGGTGTCATCTGCGTCCTGGCGGTTCTGCTGCTGCCCTATCTGCTGGCGCCGCTCTACCGGGTCGTCAATCCGGTCTCGACGCTGATGCTCTGGCGCTGGATTACAGGCGCGCGGGTGGAGCACACTTTCGTGCCGATCGAGCGCATGTCGACGGTGCTGCCCATCACCGTCATCGCTTCAGAGGACGGCCGTTTCTGCAGTCACCACGGCATCGACTGGGAGGAGATGCAAGAGCGGCTCGAGCAGGTCGACGACATCAGCAAGGCGCGGGGCGTATCCACCATCACCCAGCAGACCGTCAAGAACCTGTTCCTCTGGCCCGGACGCAGTCTCGTGCGCAAGGGGCTCGAGTTTCCGCTCGCGCTGTGGATCGATCTCGTGCTGCCGAAACGGCGCGTGCTCGAAATCTACCTCAATATCGCGGAATGGGGTCCCAACGGCCAATTCGGGGCCGAGGCCGGGAGCCGCTACGCGTTCAACAAGTCGGCGCGCTCGCTGAGCGCGCACGAGGCGGCGCTGCTCGCCGCGGTGCTGCCCAACCCGCGCCGGCGCAACGCCAAGCAGCCGGGGCCGGCGGTGCGCCGGCTCGCGGGCATTTACCAGGTCCGGGGCGCGGCCCAGGCGGCCCTTGCGGGCTGCGCCAAATCCTCCAAATAGTCAAAGCGGTGGCCGAAGGCTGCGGACGCGGATGCGGCCCTAGCCTTCGCCCCCGCGATCCTCTATAAGCCCGACCTTTCCGGCGCCAGGCGTGCGCAAGCGTCACGCCGAATACAGAGCACGACGAGGAGCAAGACCATGGCCGTCCCGAAACGAAAAACATCGCCGTCGCGGCGCGGGATGCGGCGCTCGGCCGATGCCCTCGCGCAGCCGACCTATGTCGAGGACAAGGATTCGGGCGAGCTGCGCCGGCCCCACCACGTCGACCTCAAGACCGGGATGTACCGCGGGCGCCAGGTGCTCAAGTCCAAGAAGGACACCTGAGCCCGCACGCGCGGCGTGGATGGAACGGGGTGAAATCCGGAGCGACCTCAGTCGTTGGAAATCTCGTCGCAATTGCGTTGCCCCTGCTCTCGGCAATGCCGCGGCGCAGGCGGGCGGGTCGTCGCCCGGCGAGGCCCTCCGGGCAATTCCAGTTTCGCGGAACCTGCTTTAGACTTTGACGTCCCGTGGGGCGTGAGGCCCCGCGTTCGATGTTTCGCGTGCAACACCCACGTGAAGAAGGCCGACCGCCATGATTGCCTTCCCTCTGCTGCTCATCCCGTTTGCGTTTTTCAACATGGTGCTTTTTCTCCTGAAGCAGCCGTTCAGAGATACGGTGTTTACCATTCCGCTCGCTGCCGACCGGACCATGCCGGTCAGCACCGGCGACCTGATCGTCGCGATCGGCATTCTTCTGCTGTATGTCGAATTGATCAAAGCGGTGCGCCCCGGCGGCAAGCTGATCATGGACCACGTGCTGTCGTTTCTGCTGTTCGTCGGCATGGTGGCCGAACTGGTGTTCGTGCCCCAGGCGGCCACCCCCACCTTGTTGCTGCTGACGGTGCTCAGCTTCGTCGATCTGATCACAGGTTTCTCGGCTCGCGCGCTGCAGCACAAGATCGTGGTCGAAGCGACGCCGTCCACGGTCAGGCCGGGTTGAGCAGCCCGTCAGCGATACCGCCGGCGCGCGGCGACCTTTCCGTGCAATGTCGCAACCTAGCCCCCGGTCTCCGCGACGAAGCCCGCGGCCTCGATGCCGGCGACCGCCGCCGCTTCGTCATTGTCAGAGGTGTCGCCGGACACCCCGACGGCGCCGACCAGGGCACCGGCCTTGTCGCGGATGAGCACGCCTCCCGGCACCGGTACCAGCGCCCCGCCGGTCATCTCGACAAGGGCAGCCGCCATGTGCGGGCGCTCGACTCCGATCTGATGCAGCCGGCGCGATCCGGTTCCGAAGGAGACGGCGCCGAAAGCCTTGCCGGATGCGATTTTCGACCGCAGGATCGGGCTGCCGTCTTCCTCCGCATAGGCTCGCAATGCGCCTCGGCTGTCGACCACCGCGACGCCGAGCGGCTTGAACTTCTTCTCGCGCGCGGCGGCGAGCGTCTTGTCGAGGATGGTACGGGCATGCGCCAGCGTCATTGTCATCGCGTCTCTCCTGCTCCAACAGTGCCGTCATCGCATAGCGCATCATCGTCCCGAGAGCCATGAGCCGCGATTTCCAGTTGCCCGGCCGTTCGCCGGTCATCGCCTGCGAAGGCATGGCCGCCACCTCGCATCCGCTTGCGAGCCTTGCGGCCATCGAAACCCTGCGCGCCGGCGGCAATGCCGCTGACGCCGCGGTGACGGCGGTGGCGGTGCTGTGTGTGGTCGAGCCGCACATGACGGGGATCGGCGGCGACTGCTTCGCCATGGTGAGCCAGCCGGGGAGGGCGGTCTGGGGCTACAACGGCTCCGGGCGCGCCGGCGGGCGGGCTTCGCTCGATGCTCTGGCGGCGCAGGGCATCCGCAGCATCGCACCCGACTCCGTGCACGCCGTCACCGTACCGGGCGTGATCGACGCCTGGGCGGCAATCCTGCAGGCGCACGGCCGCTTTCCCCTCGACCGCGTGCTGGCGCCCGCGATCCGCTACGCCGAAGGAGGGTTTCCGGTGGCGGCGCGCCTGGCCTGGGATTGGTCCCAGGCGGCCGGCAAGCTTCGCGCCGATCGCGGCGCCACGCGCCATTACCTGTTCGAAGGCCGTGCACCGGCGGAGGGGGATCTCGTCAAGCTGCCTGCCCTGGCGCAGTCGCTCGCAACGATCGCGGTCAAGGGCCCGCGCGCCTTCTACGAGGGCGCGATCGCGCAGGACATGGTCGCGACTCTTTCCGCGCGCGGCTCCTTCCTCACCGCCGAGGACTTCGCCCAGCACCGCGGCGAGGCGGTCACGCCCATCGCATCGAACTATCGCGGGCTCGATGTCCTCGAGCTGCCACCCAACACGCAGGGCCTGACCGCTCTGGTGCTGCTCAACATCCTCGCACGCTTCGATCTTGCCGCGCTCGATCCGCTCGGTCCCGACCGCTTCCACCTGATGCTGGAAGCCGCACGGCTGGCTTATGCCGTGCGCGATGCTCACATCGCCGAGCCGGCCGCCATGCGCGCATCGGTCCCGGCGCTGATCGACAAGCAGTTCGCGGCCGGGCTTGCCGGCCACATCGATCTCGCCCGACGCGCGCCGTTGCCATGCACGCCGTTGCCGGACAGCGACACCGTGTATCTCACCGTGGTCGACCGCGACCGCATGGCGGTCTCCCTGATCAACACGCTCTACAACTCCTTCGGCGTGGGCATCTGCACCGAACAGACCGGCATCATGCTGACCAACCGCGGCGCTTGCTTCGTGGCCGATCCCGACCACCCCAACGCCTTCGGACCGAACAAGCGGCCGATGCATACCATCATTCCCGGGCTTGGTTTTCGCGATGGGCGCTGCGATCTCGCGTTCGGCGTCATGGGTGCGCACTACCAGCCGATGGGGCATGGTCAGGTCATCACCAATCTCGTCGACTATGGGATGGATGTGCAGGCCGCGATCGACGCCCCGCGGGCTTTCTTCGTCGGCGACAAGACGATCGTCGAACGCGGGCTGCCGGGCGCCTGCGTCGAAGGCCTGGCGGCACGCGGCCACGATGTTGCCATCGCCCCATCGCCGTGGGGTGGAGCGCAGGCGATTCGCATCGACTGGACGCGGGGCGTGCTGGTCGGGGGGTCGGACCCGCGCAAGGACGGCTGCGCGCTGGGATACTGAGCCCGGCTGGTGTTGCGCCATGGCTCGGCAGATTTCAATTCAGGCCCGCGTGCGCGGGTCTCAGCGCGCGCGAGCCGGGAATTCCCGCCCGTGGCTTATTCGGCGCAACTGCTGCGCTACGGCTTGTCCTTGTCGCTCAGCCGCTCCAGCCGCTTCTGCATCTCTTCCATCTGGCGTTTGAGATCGTGGATCTCGTCGCCGCTGCCGCCCGCCGGCTGAGAGCCCTTGTCCGCCTCTGCGCCCGATTGTCCCTCGCGCCGCGCGAACGGCGTGAACATGGCAAAGGCCCGCTCGAACATTTCCATGTTACGCCGCACCTGATCCTCGAGCGCACCGAACGGGCTGCCGCCGAATGCCTGCGCCATGTGCTGACGAAACTTCTCCTGCTCGCGGGTCAGGGAGTCGATAGACACTTCCAGGTAGCGCGGCACGAGCATCTGCATGCTGTCGCCGTAGAAGCGGATGAGCTGGCGCAGGAAGGCGATCGGCAGCAGGCTCTGCCCTTCCTTGTTCTCCTGCTCGAAGATGATCTGCGCCAGCACCTGGCGCGTGATGTCCTCGCCGGTCTTGGCGTCATGGACGAGGAAATCCTCGCCCCCCTTCACCATCCCCGCGAGATCCTCGAGCGTGACGTAGGTGCTGGTCCCGGTGTTGTAGAGCCGCCGGTTGGCGTACTTCTTGATGGTGATCGGCTGGTCCGACTTAGCCATGACGTGCACGCTGGACGATGATCTGTTTGAGCACGGAATGCGTGATGTCATCGCCGGTCTGGGCGTCGTAAACCACGAAGTCCTCCTCGTCCTCCACCATGGCGCCGAGATCGTCGAGGGTCACGTAGCAGCCCGCTGCGGGATGATAGAGCCTTCGATGGCCGTATTGCTTGATGGTGACCGTTTCCGCCGGCATCGGTGAACTCGCTTCGCGCCTATCCATTGGGCAGCATAGCCTGTTTTTTTTCGACCCGGCCACCGTTTTGTCTGCGCCCCGGGGTCGTTCGACCGCCGCCCTCCCGGACAATTGATGCAGAACAGACCGGCGATCCCTCCAATTGACAGGCCCCCGTCCACATCTCAAGGATGCGGCATGGGTGGCGGATCGACGGCGCCGTCATGCGGGCGTTGCCACAGATCCCTAGTGAACCGATAGTCAGCCGACAGGCGAGTTTCCGTCACCGTCAAGCCGGATACGAAGGGAGTAACGATATGAAGGACGATATTGTCATCGTCAGCGCGGCCCGCACGCCGGTCGGGGCCTTTAACGGGGCGTTTGCGGCGCTCCCGGCCCATGAATTGGGGAAAGTCGCCATCCAGGAGACGCTCAAGCGCGCCGGCGTCGAGGGCGCGGAAATATCCGAGGTCATCCTGGGCCAGATACTGACTGCCGGCCAGGGGCAAAACCCCGCCCGGCAGGCTTCGATCGCCTCCGGGATCCCGGTCGAGAGTCCCGCGTGGGGCGTCAACCAGCTCTGCGGTTCGGGCTTACGCGCGGTGGCGCTCGGCTATCAAGCCATCCTCAACGGCGATTCCGAGATCGTGGTGGCGGGAGGCCAGGAATCCATGAGCCAAGCCCCGCACTGCGCCCATCTGCGCAGCGGGGTCAAGATGGGCAACCTGGAGATGGTCGATACCATGATCAAGGACGGCCTGTGGGATGCCTTCAACGGTTACCACATGGGCAACACCGCCGAGAACGTCGCGCGCCAGTGGCAGATCACCCGCGCCCAGCAGGACGAGTTCGCGGTGGCTTCCCAGAACAAGGCCGAGGCGGCGCAGAAGTCGGGAAAATTCAAGGACGAGATCGCGCCGGTAACGGTGAAGACGCGCAAGGGCGACATCGTCGTCGACAGCGACGAATATCCCAAGCATGGAACCACGCTCGATGCGATCGCCAAGTTGCGGCCGGCCTTCGCCAAGGACGGCACCGTCACCGCCGCCAATGCGTCCGGCATCAACGACGGTGCGGCGGCGGTCGTGCTGATGAAGGCAAGCGAGGCCGCCAAGCGCGGCAAGACGCCGCTCGCGCGCATCGTGTCCTGGGCGCATGCCGGCGTCGATCCTGCGATCATGGGTACCGGGCCGATCCCGGCCTCGCGGGCGGCGCTCAAGAAGGCCGGCTGGACGGTCGGCGATCTCGATCTGATCGAAGCGAACGAAGCCTTCGCCGCGCAGGCCTGCGCCGTCAACAAGGACCTCGGCTGGGACACGTCGAAGGTCAACGTCAACGGCGGCGCGATCGCCCTTGGACATCCGATCGGCGCCTCGGGTGGGCGCGTGCTCGTCACGCTGCTGCACGAGATGCAAAGGCGCAATGCGAAGAAGGGGCTCGCCACGCTCTGCATCGGCGGCGGCATGGGCATTGCGATGTGCTTGGAACGCTAGCGTCCGCACGACGTTTGCAATCGCGACCGGTGGCCGGACTTGTTCCGGCCATCGGCGTCTTTAATGTAACGTGGGAGATGGGCGCCGCGGCAACCGCCGCCGCGTCACGAAGAAACGTCCAGGGAGGCTGTCATGGCACGCGTTGCGGTAGTGACGGGCGGAACGCGGGGAATTGGCGAGGCGATCTCGAAGGCGCTCAAGGCCGCGGGCTACACCGTGGCCGCGAATTACGGCGGCAACGACGAGGCGGCGCAGAAATTCAAGGCTGCGACCGGCGTTCCGGTCTACAAGTGGGATGTCTCGTCCTACGACTCGTGCACCGCCGGCCTCAAACAGGTGGAGGCCGATCTCGGGCCGGTCGAGGTGCTGGTCAACAATGCCGGGATCACCCGCGACACCATGTTCCATCGCATGACGCCCGAGCAGTGGGGGGCGGTGATCGACACGAATTTGAACTCACTCTTCAACATGTGCCGCCCGGTGATCGAAGGCATGCGCAGCCGCAAGTTCGGCCGCATCATCAACATCTCCTCGATCAACGGCCAGAAAGGGCAGATGGGCCAGTCAAATTATTCCGCCGCCAAGGCGGGCGAGCTCGGCTTCACCAAGGCGCTGGCGCAGGAAAGCGCCCGCAGCGGCATCACCGTCAACGCCATCTGCCCCGGCTACATCGCCACCGAGATGGTCAAGGCGGTGCCCAAGGACGTGCTGGAAAAAAACATCCTGCCGCAGATTCCGCTCGGCCGGCTGGGCGAGCCCGAGGAGATCGCGCGCTGCGTCATCTTCCTCGCCTCCGACGAGGCAAGCTTCATCACCGGCTCAACCATCACCGCGAATGGCGGGCAATACGTCATTTGAGAGCGGCGATATGGCAGCAAGTCGTTCGCAAGCCGGTGCCGCCATCCGCGTGGTCGCCGATCCGCATTCCAGGCCCACGATCGCGGTCCATTGGATCAAGAACAGCGTTCTGGCCGCCATCCTCGGCGCCGTGACGTCGCTCTTGATGTACGGCTTGCGGTCTGCGGCCGGCGCCACCGCGGCCGACGCCGGGTTCGGCGCGATGCTGATCTCCTGTGTCGCGGCCATCGGGCTCTGGGCCCTTTGGGGAGCCGCGAGCGCTGTGCTGACCGGCGCTGTGCTGCAGCGGGTCATTCCGTGGCTGCCGGTACGGGCGTGGATCGGCCTTCACCTCGCGATGGCGGCGACCGGCGGCGGCGGCAGCGAAATCGCCCTCAATGCGCTGCCTGATACCAGCGATACGCCCGCTACGGACGATGCGCCGATGGCGGCGATGCTGGTGGTCGGGTTCTTTCTGGGAGTGATCGCAGGCTCCCTAGCCGGCGGGCTGGAGGCATTGGTTCTGCGCCGGGCCGCCTCCGGCACCGCGGCGTGGATCATGTGCTCGATCGCAAGCTTTGCAATCGCCATGTCCATCGCAGCGGGTGGCGGGATGATGTTGTCAGACGCGGGCAATGGCTTCGTCCGCGAATTGGCTGTTCAGGCGGTCGCATTCTTGGCGCTGGTGCTGGTGTCGCCGATCATGCTGCCGGCCCTCCGGCGCTTGAGGAGCCGGACGCTCCCCGCCGCTGCCTGGTCATCGGTGTAAGCCTAAGCGCGCGTCAGCCGGGTTTCGCGCCCGGCGCCCAGCCCTGCGGAGCGAGCTCGAACCCCTTGAACTCGAAGCCGGGCGCCACCGTACAGCCGACCAGTGTCCAATCCCCGAGGCTGTGCGCGGCCTGCCAGGCGTGAGCCGGCACGATCGCCTGCGGGCGCTCGCCGGCGGCGAGATCGGGGCCCAGCGTGATGGACTGCACGGGACCGCCGGGGTCGGCAGCGACCATCAGCGCAAGCGGCGCTCCCGCGTGGTAATGCCAGGCTTCGACCGCATCGACCTTGTGCCAGTGCGAGCGCTCGCCGCGCGCCAGCAGGAAGTAGATCGCGGTCGACGCCGCGCGTTCCCCGTCCACCGTGCGGGCATCGCAGAACGTCTGCCGATAGTGCCCGCCCTCGGGGTGCGGCTCGAGGTCGAGCAGGCGGATGATTTCGGCGGCCGAAGACATATGGCCTTCAACGCGCGCTTGGCGTCCGGTCTGCGGCACCAGTCAGAGATTCCATGAATGCGACGAGGTCAAGCCGTTCCATCTCGGTCAATTCGAGCGGCAGCATGAGCGGCGATCGGCTTGGACGGTCGATGCCGCCCTTTTCATAGTGTTTAACGGTGTCGTAAAGAGTGGCCGATGACGCATTGTGCATGTAGGGCGGGCGCAATGCGACCGACCGAAGCGTGGGCGTCTTGAACGCGAATTGCATCAACTCGTCGTCCTTGAGTTCGCGCCCGCGGCCCCGATCTTCGGCCGACGTTCCGATGTCGTGGAATCGATCGTCTGTGAACCGCCAACCGGTGTGGCAGACGAAGCAAGTTGCCTTGGTGTTGAAGAGCACAAATCCGCGCTTGGCCGCTTCCGAGATCGCACTCTCGTCGCCCTCGACCCAGCGATCGAAAGCCGCAGGCCCAGGGTCGAGTGTCCGCTCGAAAGCTGCAAGCGCGTTTGCGATCGCATCGATATTGATAGCTGTATTCGGCAACGCCGCCGCGAATTTTGCCGCGTAGGCCTGATCGGATCGCACGCGCTCCTCGATCACCTCGACCTTTACCGGCGTTGCTGTCTCGCGCATCGACATCGAGCCGGTGGCGATCGACGATTTCGCTTGTGCTTCAAGACTGGAATTGCGGCCATCCCAGCCGAATGGACCCTTGCCGGCGTAACCCAATCCGATTAGCGGCTGCGACTTGCGTGATGTCAGTGTGCCAGAATCGGTCCGGCTGCGTGCATCCGTTACCGTCCAGCCAAGTTCAGCGAAATGACAACCAGCGCAAGCCGTCTTGCCGGATGCCGAGATCCTTGGATCGAAAAAAAGTTCGCGCCCGAGATCGACTAATGCGCGATTTTCGATGTTTAGGACAGGCGGGCGCCGATACTCAGCTTTCATCCGAGAGATGTCGCCCTGCCGAGAGATGTCGCCCTGCGCCGTTGCCGGTGTCGGAGATCCGGCAGAGAGCAGGCTAGCCAGGACCAGCACGACCACTGCCGCAATGATGATGTTTTGCATTCCCATCGGGTGCCTTTCGATGCGCGCGATGGTTGCACTGTGCTTATGGCCGAAAATGGGCATAGCTCGCGGCTATGAGGTGCTCGTGGCGTCGCTGCGCCTGCGGGGCCAATTCATCAACAACTCTAGGACCTGTTCTTCCGCTCGCGGATTTCCGCGAATACTTTCCAGGCAGGGCTGCCTGCAAGGCCGACCGATTTCGCCACCTCGGAAACGTCCGCGCGCAAGAACGGGTTTGCCGCCTTCTCCTCGCCGATGGTTGTCGGAATTGTCGGCTTGCGCGCGGCGAGCAGCTTGTCCACCTCGGACTCGCGTGCGTTGAGCGCTGCGTTGGCGGGCTCGATCGTTTTGGCGAAACGGATGTTGGCCTTGGTGTATTCGTGGCCGCAATAAACCCGCGTGTCGTCCGGCAAGCCGCGCAGCTTCAACAGCGACTGCCACATCATCTCCGGCGTTCCCTCGATCACGCGCCCACAACCAATCGAGAACAACGTGTCGCCGACGAAACCGAGCTTGTCCGCCGCGAAGAAATAGCTGATGTGCCCGGCGGTGTGGCCGGGGGTCTCGAGCACGCGTGCCTCGAGGGAGCCAACCCGAACCTTGTCGTTCTCCCGCACCGTGGCATCGACCGCCGGGATGCGCCCGGCCTCGCCATGGGGTGCCACGACGCGGCAGCGATGGCGTTGCTTGAGTTCCGCGATGCCCCCGGTATGGTCGGCATGGTGATGGGTGACGAGGATGTCGGTGAGCTGCCAGCCCGTGGCCTTCAGCGCGGCCTCGACCGCCGCAGCCTCGGGCGCGTCGATGGCTGCGGTCGCGCCGGTTTCGGGATCGTGCACGAGCACGCCGTAATTGTCCGTGAGGCAGGGGAAAAGATGGATTTGCGCGGGCATGTTGGTTGCTCTCCGGACTCCGTCGGCACAGACCGTTAGTTAGGCATCCCCGGACATATCCCGCAAGGTTGGCGACCGTGCTACCCTGCCGCCATGTCCATCGACGTCGTTGACCTGCGCAACTTCTATGCCCAGCCCCTCGGCGTCGTGGCGCGCCGCTTCGTCGGCCGCGGCATCCGGCGGCGCTTTGTCGATACGCGCGGACTGAGCGTGCTCGGCGTGGGCTACCCGACGCCCTATCTGGGGCTGTTTCGCGAGGAGGCGGAGCGCTGCCTGGCCTTCATGCCGGCCGTGCAGGGGGTGATGAAATGGCCGTCCGACCGGGCCGGCCTCGCCACTTTGGTGGACGAGCTCGCTTTGCCGCTCACCGATTCCGCGGTCGATCGGGTTCTGCTCGTGCACGCGCTTGAGATGGCGCACGATCCGGTCGCGCTGCTACGCGAGGTCTGGAGAGTGCTGGCGGCGGGCGGGCGCTTGCTGATTGTGGTGCCGAACCGGCGCGGGGTGTGGGCGCGGCTCGACACCACGCCGTTCGGCCACGGCCGGCCGTATTCGCGCTCGCAGATCACGCAGCTTCTGCGCGAGGCATGGTTCACGCCGACGGGATGGGGCGAAGCGCTCCACGTGCCGCCGGTCGCGCGCGGCTGGTTCCTGCGCTCGGCCGTCGCGTGGGAGCGGGCCGGATCGGCGGTCGCCACGCCGTTCGCCGGCGTGCACATCGTCGAGGCGACCAAGCAAGTCTATCGCGCCATTCCGGCTCGACGCGAGCGTGCGCGGCTGGTGCCCGCGCTCGAGCCCGCGCTCGCGCCTTGAGCGGTGCCCGCGCGTGCAGTGGCCCGCGCACAGGCGAAGGTGCGCGCGCCCGTGCACACATCCGGGCGCACCCGCCGTCCACCGGCCTTTGATTGCTGCGCTGGATTACTCGCCGCCGCGCGACGCCGGTTCGTCTCCGCCGTCGCCGCCGCCCTGAATGTCGGGGCGCGGGCCACGGTGCCGCCGCCGCCGTCGATGCAGCGGGAAGCGGTCGGGCTGATTGTCGTGGCCGTTCTGTCCCTGCGGAGCGCCTTGGTGCGACGGATGTCCCGGCTGCTGCTGCCCGCCCGTGATGAAGGACGGTAGCCGGTCGACATCACCGTCGGGCGGAGCATTGCCGTGCTGCGGGCGCGGCTGATGCTGGCCGTGCTGCTGCGGTTGCGGGAAGGGCTGGCTGTCGCGCGGGATGTAAGGCTGCGGCTCGCGCGTGCCGTAAGGTGAATCGCCGCCGGCATTCATGGACGGCTGCCCGTCATCGTCGCCGTCGTCGAAATTTTCATCGCGCGCGCCGGTCATCTCGCCTTCGGGACGGGAGAAGTGGGGGTTGTTCTGCCGAAACTGCTCCTGCGCCGCCGCGATCACCCGGAAATAATGCTCGGCGTGCTGGAAGTAGTTCTCGGCCGCGATCGGATCACCCGAGGTCTGTGCGTCGCGCGCGAGCTGAATATATTTCTCCGCTATGTGAGACGGATTTCCGCGAATTTTCACATCCGGACCGTTCGATTCAAACACGCGCGCCATCGGATTGTGATTCTTGCGGTGATTGTTGCGCCCGCGCATGCGCTTATTCTGACCGTTTCTCATGACTCGCCTGTTGCCAACCCCTCATTGTGGCGACGTGCCGTCGCCGTGCTTCACCAAACAATTCGGGCCTTCATGCGAGCGACGCAGCAGCATCCGCGTCCCCGCCTGTTCAAGCATGAGGCAAAAATGCGGCGTCGTCGCCGCCATTCAGGTTCCGTGTCGCGAAGCAGCAACCCCTTGACCGCGGCATCCCGCGGCGTTGCCCACCTCTTCCTGACGGGCATGTCCGCATTGCCCGCGGATCAGCGCCGAACCGATGAAGCATCTCGTCCCGATTGGGGGAACCACCTGCCGGGTCATCCGGCGTCCTTCGTTCGCTTCGTCCGCACCGTCGGCTCTCCGCAGTCCTGCTCCGGGGCTCGCTATCGGTGCTCAAGCATGTCGGGTCGATTCCTTGGCCGAAACCTAGTCGGTCTTGACCTACAATCCAAGCGCTTTTTTTCGTACCAGGAATGTGAGGGCTTCATGGCAGCGCCCGCAAGACCAAGGCCCGGACGATACCTGCAAGATCGTGCCGCCGCCCTGCCGGCGCAAGCCCCAGGGGGCCGAAAATCGCTGTAACCTGGTCGCTCTGGTCAGCCCCCAGTTCCAGCACGAGCAGGCCCTCCGGCGCCAGCAGGTGCCGAGCCTGCGCCGCAATTGCACGATAGCCATCGAGGCCGTCGGGTCCGCCGTCGAGCGCGCGGCGCGGATCGAAGTCGCGTACCTCGGGTTGCAATCCCGCAAGCGCTGGGCGAGCTACGTAGGGCGGATTGGACACCACCAGGTCGAACGGTCCCTTGAGCGCTGCCGCGTAGTCGCAAATCACGAATGACGCCCGCGTGCAAAGGCCGAGCGCACGGGCGTTCTCGCGAGCGCATTCGACCGCATCGCGGCTGATATCGGTGCCGGTGCCGACCGCGCTCGGCAGCTCCGAGAGCAACGCCAGAAGCAGCGCACCCGAACCGGTACCGAGATCGGCAATGCGCAGCGAACGTGGCCTGCGATTGTCGGCGGCAAGCGCCGCCAGTGCAGCCTCGACCACGGTCTCGGTCTCCGGCCGCGGCAACAAGGTATCGGCATTGAGCTTGAACGGGAGCGCCCAAAACTCCTTGCGGCCGATAATGCGTGCCACCGGCTCGCGCGCAACGCGACGCGCCGCCAGCGCGCCGATGGTGTCGGCCTCCCCGGCGGTGAGCACGCGGCCGGCCGCCGCGGCGAGCGCCGCATGTTCGAGTCCAAGCCCGTGGCCGACGAGAACGCGCGCATCAAGCTCCGGCGTCTCCAGGCCGCGCGCGCGGAACTCGCGTGCGAGGCGGCGACGCGCTGCTTCGATCGAAAGACCGCCAAGCCCGGCTGGCCCCGTCACTGCGGCACGCCCTCCGCGGCCAGCAGCTCCGCCTGGCGCTCGGTCACGAGCGCGTCGATGACCTCGCCGAGCGCCTCGCCCTCGATCACCTGCGGCAGCTTGTAGAGCGTGAGATTGATGCGGTGATCGGTGACGCGTCCTTGTGGAAAATTATAGGTCCGGATGCGCTCGGAACGGTCGCCGGAACCGACCTGGCCGCGCCGCTCGGCGGCGCGTGCGGCGTCCTGCTTCTGGCGCTCGAAATCGTAGAGCCTGGCGCGCAGGACCGCCATCGCCTTGGCGCGGTTGCGGTGCTGCGACCGGTCTTCCTGCATCATGACCACGATGCCGGAGGGGATGTGCGTGACGCGCACCGCGGACTTGGTCTTGTTGACGTGCTGGCCGCCGGCGCCGCCGGACCGCAAGGTGTCGATCCTGAGGTCGTCTTCGTCGATGTTCATGTCGACCTCGGCGGCCTCCGGCAGCACGGCGACGGTGGCGGCGGAGGTATGGATGCGGCCCGAGGCTTCGGTGTCGGGCACGCGCTGCACGCGATGGACGCCGGACTCGAATTTGAGCTTTGCGAATGCGCCGCGGCCGCGGACTTCCGCGATGATCTCCTTGTAGCCGCCCATGGCGCCTTCGCTCGCGGAGATCACCTCGACCTTCCAGCCCTGTCGCGCGGCGTAGCGCTCGTACATGCGGAAGAGATCGCCGGCGAACAGCGCGGCCTCGTCGCCTCCGGTGCCGGCGCGGATTTCGAGGATCACATTGCGCTCGTCCATCGCGTCTTTCGGAAGCAGCGCGAGCTTGATCTCCTGCTCGAGCGCGGCGCGCCTTTGTTCGAGCTGCGGCTTCTCGGCAGCCGCCATTGCGCGCATTTCGGCATCGGTCGCGGCATCCCCGATCAGGGCATCGAGGTCCTCGATCTCCGAGATAACGTGGCGATAGCTCTTCACGCTCGCAACCACGGGGCCGAGCTCGGCGAATTCGCGCGAGAGCCTGATATAGCTGTCGGGCGTCAACTGGCTCGCCAGCTCGCTTTCGACCGCCTTGTGGCGGGCGAGCAGCGCGTCGAGTTTCTGCTCAGGAAGCATCGCCGTGTCGACTCAGCAAATGATCGGTACTGGGTTCAAGTAGGCTGTCGGCATCAAATCTGCAGCCCTTCCTGGGCCGCAAACGCCTTGAGCCGGTCGTGCAGCGGCACGCTCGCCGTCGGGCTCTCGATCAGGGGCTGCAGCAGCTCGGCGGCCTTGCCGGCGCGCAGATCCAGCAACATGGCCTTGACCGGACCGACCGCAGAGGGAGAGAGCGAAAACGCACGATAGCCGATCGCGACCAGCGCGAGCGCACCGATCGGCTTCGACGCAAGCTCTCCGCAGAGCGTAACCGGTTTGGCGTGGGCACGGCCCTTGTCGGCGATGAGCTTGAGGGCGCGCAGGAACGGCGCCGAAATCGCATCGAAGCGCTCGGCGACGCGGACATTGCCGCGGTCGGCGGCATAGAAGAACTGCATGAGATCATTGGAGCCGACGGAGAGAAAATCGACCCGGTCGAACAACTCATCGAGCTGGTAAAGCAGCGAGGGCACCTCGAGCATGGTGCCGACCTCGACCCGCTCGGGCAGCTTGTGGCTATGCCGGCGCAGATGCGTGAGCTCGCGCTCGACGAGCGACCTGGCCTCGTCGAATTCCTCCACCGCCGCGATCATGGGAAACATGATCTTGAGGTCGCGCCCGCCGGCGGCGCGCAGCAGCGCGCGCACCTGACTGCGCAGCAAGCCCGGCCGGTCGAGACCCAGCCTGATTGCGCGCCACCCGAGCGCCGGATTCTCCTCCTCGACATTGCGCATGTAAGGCAGCACCTTGTCGCCGCCGATGTCGAGGGTGCGGAAGGTGACCGGCTTGTCGCCCGCGGCGTCGAGCACGGCGCGGTAGAGCGAAAACTGCTCGGCGGTGCGGGGGAAGGTCGCCGCCACCATGAACTGCAGCTCGGTGCGGAACAGTCCGATGCCGGCGGCGCCGGTCTCATCGATATGCGGCAAGTCGACGGCAAGACCGGCGTTGATCATCAACTCGATCTTCTCACCGTCCTTGGTCATGCACGGCTTGTCCCGCAAAGCGAGATATTGCAGCTGCCGGCGTGCGCGCAACCGTACCCGCTCGATATACGCCGCCTCCATGTCGGGCGATGGCCGGACATGCACGTCGCCGGTCGCCCCGTCGACGATGATCGCATCGCCCGGGTCGGCGACGCCGGTCGCATTGGCGATCTCTCCCACCGCCGCGATGCCGAGCGCGCGGGCAACGATGGCGACGTGGGAATTGGGCCCGCCTTCCTCCAGCACGAGTCCGCGCAGGCGCTTGCGGTCGTAGTCGAGCAATGCCGCCGGGCCCATAGAGCGAGCGACCAGGATGGCGTTCTCCGGCAGGCGGTCGCGGGCCGGCGCGTAGTCCTGGCCCAGCAATTGATGCATCAGCCGGTTGGCCAGCTCGTCGAGATCGTGCAGCCGCTCGCGCAGGTAGGGATCGGTCGCACGCAGCATGCGCGCACGGGTGTCAGACTGCACGCGTTCCACCGCGGCCTCGGCCGTCAGGCCCGTCGCCACCGCTTCCTCCAGGCGATGCACCCAGCCGCGGTCATAGGCGAACATGCGATAGGCTTCGAGCACGTCGCGGTGCTCGCCGCCGTCCGCGACCTCCCCGCGCTCGAGCAGCACGTCAAGGTCCGAGCGCATGGTCTCGACTGCGGTTTCCAGCCGCTTGAGCTCCCGCGGCACGTCGTCGGCGATGAAATTGGTGATGACCACGCGCGGCTCATGCAGCACCACGTGGCCGAGCGCGACCCCCTCGTTGAGCGAGGTCCCGGTCAGGTGGAGCGGCCGGCGGGCCGCGGGCTCGGCCCCCGGCTTGGCGATGGCGGAGAGTTCGCCCGAGGCGATCATCTCGGCCAGCACCATGGCGGTGGTCTGCAGCGCCTCCTCTTCCTCCTCGGTATAGGTGCGCCGCGCCCGGTTCTGCACCACCAGCACGCCGAGCGTGTTGCCAGCACGCAGGACCGGCACGCCGAGGAAGGAGTGATAGATCTCCTCGCCGGTCTCCTCCCGATAGGAGAAGGCCGGATGGTTCTGCGCATCCGACAGGTTGATCGGGTTCGCCTCGCTGGCCACCAGGCCGACCAGGCCCTCGTCCGAGCGCAGCACGGTCTGGTGCACCGCCTCCTTGTTGAGGCCTTCGGTGGCGTAAAGCTCGAGCGTGCCGTCCACGCGCAACACGTAGACGGAGCAGACCTCCGCCACCATGTTGGCGGCGATCAGCACCACGATCTTGTCCAGGCGCTCCTGCGCGCTGACCTGCTCCGCCATCACCTCGCGAAGCCGGCGCAACAGCACGCGCGGACCGCCGAGCGCGCCACGCATGACGTGATCCCTCGGACCAGCCCATTCGGCCGGAGCTCTGTGCCCGCGGCTCGACGAAAGTCAGGAAATAGCAACCCCCGGGCCCGGGCGCCCGCAGCGGCTACAATCCATCAGGCCGTATACCGAATGCAGCGTGGGCCGGGCAAGCCAAAGCGTCCTAACGTGAGCGCCTACCACGCATAACTCGCTGAAATCCGGCCGCAGGCGGCGCGGAATTGGTCGCTGTCGACGAGCGCGGCATAGACGTCGCGTAACTGCGGGCGAAGGGAGAGCCTGAGGTCCGCACGCGATAGCGTCGCATCGGGGCCGAGCAGCCGTTCGAGCGCTCGGGCGACGTCCTCGGCGCTGGCGGGCTTGTCGAGCATGGCCGGGGTCATGTCGGCGGTGACAAGGCCGACGAGGACGTCGAGGCCGAGCAGCGGCAGTTCCGCCATGGCGGTGCGCGCCAGCAACGTCGCCAGCCGATGGTCGGGGTGCGACGGGTCGATCAGCGCGGGCTTGACGTGGCGGAATTGAATGACGTCGTCGAAGGAGGCCGGCGCTGCTTCGAAGCACGATCGAAGTTCGTCCGCTTCTTCTGCGAGGTAATAACGGTTGAGACCGTCAAACCAGACTTGGCGATAGCCGTGCCCGGCGAGAAAGGGCTCCCATGCTTCCCAGGCCGGTGCCAGTGTGTAGGGAGCGAGCGCCTCCACCACCACGATCCTGGGCCGGTAGTTCTGCCAATCACCGTTGAGCAGAACGTCCCGCTCGGCGCCCTCCACGTCGACCTTGAGGAAGTCGAACCTCGGCGGGACGTGCTGCGCGCACAGGTCCTTGAGGGTCGTGACCGGGACGGTGAGAGGCTCCGACGATTTTCCGAACCGCGTCTGCGCCGCGCGGGCGTGCCCCGCGATCATGGTCGAGAGGCCGTGAAAGTCGTTCACCAGATAGAACGTCGCCTCGCCCGCGGCGGCGCCGACGAGCGCCTCGACATGGCGGTCGCGTCGACGCACCGCGCGCGTGAGGCGGGCGAGCCGGGGATTGGGTTCGACCGTGAGGCCGCTCCAGCCTTTGAGGTAGAAGGCAAACGAGACGTTGTCGTGGACCGGATGGCCGGAGCCGATGTCGAGATAGAATCCCTCGCGGCCACCCAGACACCGCATCAGATAGAGATCCTCGAAGCGCTGGGCGTAGGACACAAGAGCAGCGGACATTCGCACGGTCAAGGTTGTGCAGCGCAAAGATTAACCTGCGCGCGCCACCCTACCCCCGAAGGCCGCTACTTGTCCAAATCGTAGAGGCTGTGCAGCGTGCGCACCGCGAGCTCGGTGTAATTGGCATCGATCAGCAGGGAGAATTTGATCTCCGAGGTGGTGATGGCGCGAATGTTGATGCCCTTCTCCGCCAGTGCCTTGAATGCCCTGGCGGCGACACCCGCGTGGCTACGCATGCCGATCCCGATCACCGAAACCTTGGCGACGTCATTGGCGCCATCGATACGGTCGTAGCCCACCTGGCCCTTGGCCTTGATCAAGACGTCGGTCGCGCGCTGGAAATCGGACGCGGGCACGGTAAAGGTCAGGTCGGTCGTCGCGCCGTCGCCCGAAACATTCTGCACGATCATGTCGACGTTGATGTTGGCCTCGGCGAGCGGACCGAAGATCGCGGCCGCGATCCCGGGCTTGTCCTGAACGCGGCGGATCGAGATCTGCGCCTCGTCCTTGGAGAAGGCGATGCCGGTGACGACCTGCTGTTCCACGATCTCCTCCTCGCCGCAGATCAGCGTTCCGGGCGGTGTCCCGTGCGGATCGATGTCTTCCGGCTTCTCAAAGCTCGAGCGCACGAAGATGCGCACATTATGCACCATTCCAAGCTCGACCGAGCGGACCTGCATGACCTTGGCCCCGAGCGATGCGAGTTCCAGCATCTCCTCGTAGGCGACGCGGTCGAGGCGCTGCGCCCGTGGCACGACCCGCGGATCGCTGGTGTAGACGCCGTCGACGTCGGTGTAGATATCGCAGCGTTCGGCCGCGATCGCGGCCGCGATGGCGACCGCCGATGTGTCCGAGCCGCCGCGGCCGAGGGTCGTGATGCGACCGGTCTCCTTGTGCATGCCCTGGAAACCGGCGAGCACCGCTACCTCATGGCGTTCCTGGAAGCGCTTGACGAGCTCGGCGCCATTGACGTCGAGGATGCGTGCCGCGGCATGGGCGTTGGAGGTCAGGATCGGGAGCTGCCAGCCCTGCCATGAGCGGGCGTTGATGCCCATTCCTTCCAGCACGATCGCCAGCAGGCCGGCGGTCACCTGCTCGCCCGAGGAGACCACTGCGTCGTATTCGCGGGCGTCGTGCAGCGCCGCGCCCTCCCGGCACCACGCGACGAGCTGATTGGTCACGCCGGCCATGGCGGAGACGACGACCGCTACCTCGTGGCCGGCGTCAACCTCGCGCTTGACGTGGCGGGCCACGTTGCGGATACGCTCGATGTCGGCGACCGATGTGCCGCCGAACTTCATGACAAGGCGGGCCATGGTGGGCTTGCGGGCGTCTCCGGCACGGTTGGGGCGCGCGCGATCCGCTTTACGGCAAGCCCCCGCGCGAAAAGGCGCGTATACATACCGGCGGGGCCGGGGCGCCGCAACCGCGGCTTTGGAGAGGCGGATGGCGGGGAGTACGAACGCCAGGCATGGTTCCACCGTCGACGTGGATGAAGTCGCGCGTTTCTCCGCGCTCGCCGGCGAGTGGTGGGACCCGCGCGGCAAGATGGCGGTGCTGCATCGGTTCAATCCGGTGCGGCTTGGCGTCATCAAGGAAGCCGTCTGCCGTCAGTTCGAGCGCGACGGCAAGCGGCTCGACGCGCTCGCCGGGCTGCGCATGCTCGACATCGGCTGTGGCGGCGGCATTTTGAGCGAGCCATTGGCGCGGCTCGGCGCCGTGGTCGTGGGCGCCGATCCGTCGCAGGCGAATATCGAGGCCGCGAGGCTGCACGCGGCCGAGGCCGCCGTGAGCGTGGACTACCGGGCGACCACGGCCGAGGCGATCGCGGATGCAGGCGAGCGATTCGACGTCGTGCTGGCGATGGAGGTGGTCGAGCATGTCGCCGACCTGAGCCTGTTCATCAAGCGCTGCGCGGAGATGGTAACGCCCGGCGGGCTCATGATCACGGCCACGCTCAATCGGACGCTCAAGAGCTTTGCGCTTGCCATCGTCGGCGCCGAATACGTCCTGCGCTGGCTTCCGCGCGGCACCCATCAGTGGAGCAAGTTCGTTACCCCCAACGAGCTGGAGGCGGCGCTCGAGCGGCACGGACTCGCCGTGCTGGACGAGACCGGCGTGATCTACGATCTCATCGCCGACCGTTGGCAGCTCTCGACCGACATGGACGTGAACTACATGGTCACGGCGGCGCGACCGGCATAGTGAGCGGCGTCCGGGCGCATCGCTATTCCGCCACCCGGCGGGCAGCGCGCCGTTCCCAATGCGTCCACGCTCGCGAGTGGTCCTGCTCGGCGCCGATGGCATCGCGCGCCTCACCCCAGAGATCGCTGATCAGGCGGCCGAGCGGCGCGTCGACCCCGATCTGCTGTGCCAGATCGGCGGCGATCTTGACGTCTTTCGCCAACAGCCCGAGCGCAAAGCCCGTTGCGAAGCTGCCGCTCAGGGCGTGTTGCTTGAGGATGTTCTCGCTCGCGAAGCTGCGCCCCGTCGAGGCATTGATGATGTCGGTCATCGCCGCGGGATCGAGCCCGAAGCCACGCCCGACCATGATCGCCTCGACCGCCGCGGCATAGGAGGTGGCAGCCAGGAAGTTGTTGAGCGCTTTCATGGCGTGGCCGCAGCCGAGGCCGCCGACCTCGAACAGATTACGGCCCATGCAGGCCAGCAGAGGCTTGACCGCAGCAATCGCGGCACCGTCGCCCCCGACCATGATGGCGAGGCTGCCGTCCGTCGCGCGCGGCACGCCGCCGGAGACCGGGGCATCGAGCAGCGCGATGTCGCGCCTTGCGAGCTCTTGTCCGAGCGCGCGGGTACCGACGGGATCGGCCGAACTCATGTCGATCACGACCGTGCCGGGGCGCAGATTGGCGGCGAGGGCACCGCCCTGCGCCTGCAGCAGCGCCTCGCGCACCTCGTGGCCGGTCGGCAGCATGGTGATCACGATATCGGCGTGGCTCGCCACCTCGGCGAGGCTTTCAGTTGCCCGACCCGCGTGCGTCTGCGCAAAGCGGTGCGCGCGTTCTGCAGCAATGTCGTAGGCCATCACGTCGTGGCCGCCGCGCATGAGATTGGCGGCCATGGGCGCACCCATATTGCCGAGACCGATGAACCCGACGCGTCTCGCCTCGCTCATTGTTCGCCCGTCATGCTGACTGCTGCCGAAGCCGGCATCATGTCGCCTTTATGGCCAAGGCGAAAGCCGGCCTTTCGATTGGGCGCTTGCGCCGGCGGGCGCGATGGAGGATGGAGTCGACCCGTTTCGCGCAAGGGAGCTGGGCGTGGCCGATACCGGCTGGCTTTGGGCCTTGTTCACGCTGGTTGCCGCCGCGGCCCAGACCGTGCGCAACGCCGCGCAGCGTGAGCTCACGGCGAAGCTCGGGACGGTCGGCGCCACCCACGTGCGCTTTCTGTTCGGCTTTCCGTTCGCCCTGGTCTTCCTTGCCGGAGTGATGGTCGCACTCGATCAGGGCCTGCCGCAACCGCCGCCGGCGTTTTGGCCCTGGGTGATGCTCGGCGCGCTGACGCAGATCGCCGCCACCGCGTTGATGCTTGCCGCCATGAACGACCGCTCGTTCGTGGTGGTCTACGCCTATATCAAAACCGAGCCGGTGCAGGCCGCGCTGTTCGGCCTCGTCTTTCTCGGCGACGTCGTCAGCCCCGGCATGGCAGCGGGTATCCTGATCGCCACGGCAGGCGTGGTCGTGATGGCGCTCAAGCCCGGGACTGCAATGGACGTCAGGGCGACGCTGCTTGGCCTAGCCGCCGGGGCGATGTTCGCGCTTTCCGCGGTCGGGTTTCGCGGCGGGATTCTGAGCCTCGGCTCACCGAGCTACGTGATGGCGGCGACATTCACGCTGGTGGTCGGCCTGGTGCTGCAATCGGCGCTGCTGTCGCTTTATCTGTGGCTGCGCAATCCCACCGTGCTGGTCGCGATCGTGCGCAACTGGCAGCCATCCCTGTTCGCGGGCTTCATGGGCGCGCTCGCCTCCCAGTTCTGGTTCCTGGCCTTCGCGCTTGCGGCGGTGGCGAGCGTGCGCACGCTGGCACTGGTCGAGGTGCTGTTCGCGCAGGCGATCTCGCGTTTCGCGTTCAAGCAGACCACGACGCCGCGCGAAGCAATCGGCATCGTGTTGATCGTCAGCGGGGTTGCATTACTGCTGTGGACGCATTGAGAGTCAGATTGCGGACGCAGCGAATGGGTGCCCGGAAGCTGCTTGCGTGGTCCGCCTAGTTCCGCTCGTCCGGCAGCACGGGCAGCGGATGAAACTCGATCCCTTCCTCGTGCAGTTCCTTGGCCTGATCGGATGAGGCCTCGCCGTAGATCGAGCGGTGCTCGGTCTCGCCGTAGTGCATCTTGCGCGCCTCGTCGGCGAATTTCTGCCCGACATAGTCGGCGTTGCGCACGAGGTGCTCGCGCAATTCCTTGAGTTTCTTGCGGAATTCGTGCTCCTGCGGCGACACCATGGCGACCGGGGTCGGATCGGACCTAGGCGCAGGCGAGCCAGCTTCGGGAGCAGCGGCCGACGTGTCATCGCGCCTTTTCGCACCCGAGACACGCGGCGCCATGATCGCCTTTTCGACCTTGGCCGAACCGCACACCGGACAGGTGACCAGCCCGATCTTGACCTGCTTGTCGTAAGCCGCGGAATTCTGGAACCAGCTCTCGAATGCGTGTCCTTGGTGGCACGCAAGCGCATAGCGGATCATGCCGGACCTCGTACCGCGTGGAGGTGGGCCGGCTCCGCCATTGGTCCGATCATCTCGAACCGGCGCCCGTGCTGAAGCGAAGGGATCTTGGCGCGCGCGGCCGTCACCTCGGCGGGATCGACCACCGCCAGGATGACGCTGGGCTCGTTGCCGCCCTCGGCGAGGATGCGGCCCCAGGGATCGATCACGAGGGAATGCCCGAAAGTCTCGCGACCGTTCTCATGCTTGCCGCCCTGCGCGGCCGCAAACACGAACGCGCCGTTCTCGATCGCACGCGCGCGGTTGAGCACGTGCCAGTGCGCCGCGCCGGTCTGCTTCGTGAACGCCGAAGGTATGGCGAGAAACGAGCTTCCGGCCTCGGCGAGGGCGCGATAGAGCGACGGGAAGCGCAAGTCGTAGCAGACCGAGAGTCCGAGTTTACCCCACGGCAAGTCCGCGGTGACGGCGATTTCACCCGCCCGGTAGCTGCGCGACTCGCGATAGCTCTCGCCGTCGGCAAGATCGACATCGAACATGTGGATCTTGTCGTAACGCGCGAGGATGTCGCCGTTGCGGTCGATCAGGAACGAACGGTTTGCGGCCTTTTCGGGCAGAACCTTGATCGCCAATGAGCCCACGTGGAGGAAGACACCGAGCTTGCGCGCAAGCTCGCGGAACGCGGCGAGCGTGGCATCGGTCTCCTCGGGCGCGATGGTCGCGAACAACCGCTCGCGCTTGACCTCCAGGATGTTGGTCATCTCGGGTGTAAGCACGTAGTCGGCGCCGCGGCTCCTGGCCTCCTCGATCAGCCGCGCCGCCACGTCGAGGTTGGCCTGGGGAGAAAGGCCCGAGCGCATCTGCACGAGCCCGGCCGTAAAGGTCGCCATCCCTGTATTCATGCCGTTGGTCTCTGGTCGGTCTCGCCACGACCGAGCAATGCGTCGAGCTTGCCGAGACGATCGAGCGCGGAAAGATCATCATAGCCGCCCACATGGGTCGAGCCGATGAAAATCTGCGGCACGGTCATGCGACCGTTGGCGCGCGCGACCATATCGCTCCGCCCTTTGGGATCGCCGCTGACGTCGATCTCGGTGAACTCGACCCCTTTGCGCGACAGCAGCCGCTTGGCGGCGTGGCAATACGGGCAGAAGCGGGTGGTGTAAATTTCGATGGGGATCATTCGTTCGGTGTGCCTTAACCCATTGTTTATATGGGGGCGCGGCCCGGCGCCACAACCCGGGCGAAGACCAGCACGTCGACCGAAGCCGCCCCGCCGCGCAACAGCGCCCGCGCACAGGCATCGACCGTCGCGCCGGAGGTGAGCACGTCGTCCACCAGCAGGAGTGTCCGTCCTGCGACCTTAGATCTGCCCTCGCCCGGCACGCGGAATACGCCCTGCACGTTCTGCGCGCGTCCCGATTTGTCGAGTCCGACCTGCTGCCGGGTCGCCTTCGCCCGCTTGAGGACGCCATGGGCGACCTCCCGCCCGCTTGCCTTGCCGATGATTTCTGCAAGCACCGCCGATTGATTGAAGCGCCGCGCCCATTGCCGCCGCCAATGCAGCGGCACCGGCACGATGGCATCGGCCTCTGCGAGCAGCTCGCGGCCGGCATGCGCCATCCATCGGCCCATGGCTGGGGCCAGGTCGAGCCGGTCACCATATTTCAAGGCATGAACCAGCTTGCGCGCGATATCGTCGTAACGCACCGTTGCCCGCGCGCGGCGATAGGCCGGCGGATCGGCAATGGCCTCCATGGAGAGAAGGCCGGGCCCGCCGTCGAACGGGAAGGGAATGCCAAGGCGTTCGCAATAGGGCGGCCCGATGAACGAGAGCTGGGACCAGCAAGCCGGACACAGACCCGCACCGACGACCGGTTCGCGACAGGTGGCGCAAAGTTGCGGTAACGCGACGTCGACGACGAGCCCGAGTGCGGACCGCAAGGCCGCAGCCAGTTGCCCGAACCGTCGCGCCGGGGCCTCGGCGGCTTCGATTTCCCCCTGCATGGGCGCAACGCTAGCGCCCCGGGTCGCGAAGCTCAACGCCATACGCAGCAAGCGGGCGTGCGGTGCTTCGGCGTCCCCGCTGCTGACCCTCGCCCTGCGCGGGCGGCCGGCGCGGTAGCGCGGACATGACTTCGCCGCCTCCCCGCGTCTTCGACCGTCGTCTGCTGCGGGCCCGCCGCCGCCGCGCGGCGGCGCTCGGCCCTTCAACGTTCCTGGTCGAGCGTGTCGCGGAGGATCTGTCCGATCGCCTCTCCGCCGTGCTGCGCCACTTCGCCTGCGCCGTCGATCTCGGTACGCCAACCGATGCCGTGCGCAAGGTGCTTGCCGCCAGCGGCAAGGTTGGTGCGATCATCGCGGCCGACGTGCCGGTTTCCGGCCGCAGCGTGGCCGATGGCGAGCTTGCCGTGGCGGCCGACGAAGAGGCGCTGCCGTTCCGCGAAGCTTCGGTCGATCTGGTGGTGTCGGCGCTCGCACTCCAGTTCGTCAACGACCTGCCGGGTACCCTCCTCCAGGTGCGCCACGCGCTCAGACCCGACGGCTTGCTGCTCGCCGCGCTGGCGGGAGGCAACACGTTGACCGAACTGCGCCAGGCTTTCGCTGAGGCCGAGGCCGAGATCGAGGATGGCGCGTCGCCGCGCGTCGCTCCGTTTGCCGACGTGCGCGACCTCGGCGCGCTGCTTCAGCGCGCCGGCTTCGCGCTGCCGGTGACCGACGTCGACCGCATGACGGTACGCTACGCCTCGCCGCTCGCGTTGATGCACGATCTGCGCAGCATGGGCGCGAGCAATCCGCTCATCGAGCGCAGCCGGCGCCCGCTCAGGCGCGCGACCTTGGCGCGGATGATGCAGGTCTACGCCGAGCGCTTCTCCGACACCGACGGGCGCGTGCGAGCGACGTTCGAAATCGTCTGGCTCTCGGGCTGGGCGCCGCACGAGAGCCAACAAAAGCCGCTGGCGCCGGGCTCGGCGCGGCAGCGGCTGGCGGACGCGCTCGGGAGCAAGGAGATCCGGCTGCCGCGGTCGGAGGACCGCGAGCGGTGACCGGACGTCACCTGCGAGCGTGGCTGCGGGCGCCGGTTTGCCACCTGGCGCTCGCCGAGCCGGTTTCACAGCAAGGCGGCCAGGTGGGCCACCAACGGCTCGTCGGCGGGCGGCATCGCGTATTCGCGCAGGCGATTTGCGCGCACCCAGGTCAGCGCCTGGCCTTCCAGTGGCCTCACAATCCCGTCCCAGCGACGGCAGACGTAGAGCGGCATCAGCAGATGGAAATCCGCATAGCGATGGCTGGCGAAGGTCAGCGGCGCGAGACAGGCTTCGTTTACAGTGATGCCGAGCTCCTCCCGCAGCTCGCGGATCAGGGTTTCCTCGGGGCGCTCGCCGGCCTCGACCTTGCCGCCGGGAAATTCCCACAGGCCGGCCATCGGCTTGCCGGCTGGACGCTGGGCGATCAACACACGGCCATCGCTGTCCAGCAGGGCGCAAGCGGCGACCAAGACGAGTTTTGCGCTCACGGCCTGAGACCAACGAAGGAAGACAAGGACTGATGCGGTTCAACGCGGGCGAGCGAACTCTCCGTTCCCCGCGGTCTGAATGGCGGGACTGGGGGCGCGGCCGCACGCCGGTGCAGCGCTCATTCGATCCCCCAGGTGATATCGACCTCGGATGTGATGGTGATGGTGCCGGCTTCGATCGGGACGGCTGTCCTGGCGGCGGCGCGCATGGGCATGTCGGCCGCACCGCCCGTCGCGCCAAACTGGTTGCGCGGAGGATGCGCGATGTCCTGGATCGGTCCGAGCTTCACATTCGCGGCTTGTGCAAGTCCCTGCGCCTTGCGCACCGCATCCTCCACCGCTTTCGTCCGCGCCTCGTCGGCGATTTTGTCGACGCTTTGGACGCCGAAATGCACGCCGGCGATATTGGTGGCGCCTTGATCGAGAACCTGGCGCATGAACGTGCCCAGACGCGAGATGTCGCCAAGCCTGACATGCACCAGGTTGGTTGCGGTGTAACCGTCGGGTTCCTGTCGCGTGCTCCCGTTGGGGTCGCGTACGGTCTTGAAGTTCGGAGCGAGGTTCACAGTTGTGGTCTGGATGTCTCGCTCACCCAAGCCGAAACTCTTGCAGAAGTCGATGATCTTGCGAGCGGTCACCGAGTTCTGGTCAAGCGCGTCTGATGGCGACGGCGCCCGGTTTGAGACACCAACCTGCACCGTCACGTAGTCGGGCACAGCCTCGACCGTGGCCCGGCCGAGAACCCGCATTTTCCCCTCGCGGACGCCCTGGGCGGATGCCGGCATGGCCGCGACCGCCGCCAGCAATGCGACGACCGCCACCATGATCGATCGGATCATGACCGGTAATCCCCGTTGATCGCCACATACTCCTTGGTGAGATCGCAGGTGAGCACTCTGTCTTTCCCGCGTCCGAGCCCGAGCGCGACCTTGAGGGTGATCTCGGGTTTCTTCATCACCGCCGAAACTGCCGCTTCGTCATATCCGGGATCGCGCTCTCCCTTGTGAGCGACGCGGATGCCGCCGAACCAGATCGAGAGCCGGTCGCGGTCGGCGCGTTCGCCGGCCTTGCCGACCGCCATGACCACGCGGCCCCAATTGGCGTCCTCGCCGGCGATGGCTGTCTTCACCAGCGGGGAATTGGCGATCGAGAGCGCTATCCGCCGCGCCGATGGCTTCGATACCGCGCCCTCGACGATGATCTCGACCAGCTTGCGCGCACCTTCTCCATCGCGCGCCACTTGCTCGGCGAGGTTGGCGAGCACCGCATCAAAGCCCTTGCGCAGCGCCGGCAGCCGCGGGTCGGACATCGTGGTGATCTTCGGCACGCCACGCGCGGCGGCCGCGCCGGTCGCGAATGCCAGCAGCGTATCGGAGGTCGAGGTGTCGCCGTCGATCGTCACTGCGTTGAACGTGTCGACGACTCCCTGCTTGAGCAGGGTTTGCAGCACCTGCGGCGACACCGGCGCGTCGGTGAAGACGAACGACAGCATGGTCGCCATGTCGGGCGCGATCATGCCGGCGCCCTTGGCGATGCCGCAGATGGTGACCGGCGTCGCGCCGAGCCGCGCGATGGCGGCCGCGCCCTTGGGAAAGGTATCGGTGGTCATGATCGCTGCGGCGGCCTCCTGCCAGGCGCGGGGCGCGGCACCCGTCACGAGCTGATCCATGACTGCGCCAAACTTGGCCGCGTCGAGCGGCTCACCGATGACGCCGGTCGATGCCAGAAATACGGCCGAGGGACTGCAGCCGGCGGCCGCTGCGGCGAGCTTCCCGGTGAGCTTGGTGGCCGCGCGCCCGGACTTGCCGGTAAAGGCGTTGGCATTACCGGAATTGACCACGAGGACGCGTGCCCTGCCGCCCTTGAGCTGTGCGCGGCACCAGTCGACTGGTGCGGACGGACATTTCGAGCGCGTAAACACCCCGGCCACGCTCGTCCCCTCATCGAGCAGCGCCAGCAGCACGTCGACACGCCCGGGATAGCGGATGCCTGCGGCGGCGGTCGCGAGCTTGACGCCCGCCACCGGCGGCATGTCGGGAAAGTGCGCGGGTGCGAGCGGCGAGACGGTCGTCGACAAGGGGCTTCTCGGCTGTCCGGCGCGGCTCCGGCGATGGCATCCGGGACTATTTGTTCGGCTCGGCAGGTTTGTCGAGGCGCTCGACCTTGGCCGTCTGCCGCAGCTTGGCGATGAATTCGGTCTGCGCCTTGCGCGTCAAGAACGCCTCGATCTGGTCCTTCACCTTATCGAACTCGGGCGGCTGCTTGGTGCGCTTGTCCTCGAGCTTGATGAGGTGCCAGCCGAACTGCGTCTTGACCGGGTTCGACACCTGGCCGGGATACATTTTGAAAGCGACATCGGCAAAGTCGGGCACCATCTGATCCTTGGTGAAATAGCCGAGGTCGCCGCCCTCGGCAGCGCCGGGATCCTTGGATTTCTCCTTGGCGAGGGTGGCGAAATCAGCGCCGTTCTTGAGCTGCTCCTGCAGCGCCTTGGCCTCGTCCTCGCTTTCGACCAGGATGTGCCGTGCGCGCACCTCTTCCTGCCCGCCCATCGATTTCACCGCATCGTTATAGGTCTGGTGCAGGGTTTCGTCGTTCACTGCGGCCTTGGCCTCGTCCTGCAGCTCATATCCCATCAACAGCTTGTTGCGCAGGAACGCCAGGCGCCTCTTGAACTCAGGATTGTCGGCGAGCTTTTTCTTATCGGCGGCCTGGGTGACCATGATGATGTCGGCGAGATAGGAAATGAGGTGCTCGCGCCTGGCTTCGGGCGTTGCGGCCTGCATGTCGGCACCGACGTCCTCTTCGGCGAGCTGGAGGTCGCTCTGCCTGATGTCGACGCCGTTGACGCGGGCGACCACCGGGTCCGAGGCGGAGGCGGGGACCTCGGAGGCCGTCTCCTTCGAGCATCCGGAAACCGCCGGCAGGACGAACAGCAGCGCCGCAACGGCGGCGAGCGCGATCGAACGCCGGTGCGGCGCGCAACGGGGCAGCAAATTGGGGGAGGTCATGGCGTGGTCCTGAATCAGGCGACCGTCGGAGATGCGCCGGACAGTTAGGTAAAACAGCCCCGCTTGGCAATCACTTATGGGCCGATTTTGACGAGAACGTGAGCGCCTGGATGGCCGATTGACAAGGATGGGACCCCCTCTTATCTCTCCACGAGGTCGGTCGATCCGGCCGTCAGCCGCCGCCGTTTGCATGAAAGACGCTCGAAAAGTGCGGCATTTTCCGCATCCCGCGACCGCAGACGAACGCGCCCATCCCGTTGCAGGGACAAAAATCGGCCTCCGCTGTGGCGCTCCTCCCCGCCAGATTTGGTAAGGTGCGGCATCGGCACCCGACAGGATTGTGAAGGACGCACTGCATGATCGGCGCCATTGCCCGTAAGCTGTTTGGCTCTTCGAACGAGCGGCGGATCAAGAATTATCTGCCGCGGGTTGCGGCGATCAACGCGCTGGAGAAGGAGCTGGAAGGACTTTCGGACGAGGTGCTGCGGGCGCGCACGGACGCCTTCCGGCAGCGGATCGCCGGCGGCGAGAGCCTCGACGACCTCCTGGTGGAAGCGTTTGCCACCTGCCGCGAGGCCGCCAAGCGCACGCTCGGGCAGCGGCACTTCGACGTTCAGCTCATCGGCGGCATGATCCTGCACGAGGGGCGGATCTCGGAGATGAAGACCGGCGAAGGCAAGACGCTGGTTGCGACCCTGCCGGTCTATCTCAATGCGCTCGCCGGGCGCGGGGTGCACGTGGTGACGGTGAACGACTACCTCGCCAAGCGCGACGCGGAATGGATGGGGCAGATCTACAATTTCCTCGGGCTCAAGGTCGGGGTGATCGTGCATGGGCTCGACGACGAGCAGCGCAAGGCCGCCTACGACGCCGACGTGACCTACGGCACCAACAACGAGCTCGGCTTCGACTACCTGCGCGACAACATGAAGTACCGGCTCGAGGACATGGTGCAGCGCGGGCACATCTACGCCATCGTGGACGAGGTCGACTCGATCCTGGTCGACGAGGCGAGGACCCCGCTGATCATCTCGGGGCCGCTGGATGACCGCTCGGATTTCTACAACACGATCGACGCGTATATCCCGCGGCTGATCAAGTCGGACTACGAGGTTGACGAGAAGCAGCGCACGGTGACGCTGACCGAAGCGGGCATGGAGAAGATGGAGCAGATGCTGCGCGGCGACGGCCTGCTCAAGGGGGATTCGCTCTACGACGTGGAGAACGTCTCGACGGTGCACCACGTGAACCAGGCGCTGCGTGCGCACAAGCTGTTCCAGCGCGACAAGGACTACATCGTGCGCAACGGCGAGGTGGTGATCATCGACGAGTTCACCGGGCGGATGATGCCTGGGCGGCGCTATTCGGAGGGGCTGCACCAGGCGCTGGAGGCGAAGGAGCGCCAGCCGATCCAGCCCGAGAACCAGACGCTGGCCTCGATCACGTTCCAGAACTACTTCCGCATGTACGAGAAGCTTGCGGGCATGACCGGGACGGCGATGACGGAGGCGGACGAGTTCCTCGACATCTACAACCTGGAAGTGATCGAGGTGCCGACCAACCAGGCGATGGTGCGCATCGACGACGACGACGAGGTGTACCGGACGGCGGGGGAGAAATACCGCTCGATCCTGACGCTGATCGACGACTGCAAGGCGCGCGGTCAGCCGGTGCTGGTGGGAACGACCTCGATCGAGAAGTCCGAGCAGCTGGCGGAGATGCTGCGCCAGCAGGGCTGGGAGCAGCACGACTTCTCCGACCCGAACGCGTTTGCGGCGCTCTATTCGGGCGACGACGGGGCGTCGCGGGCGAAGGTATTTGCCATCCTCAATGCGCGCTACCACGAGCAGGAGGCCTACATCATCGGGCAGGCGGGGGTGCCGGGTGCGGTGACGATTGCGACCAACATGGCGGGGCGTGGGACCGACATCCAGCTTGGCGGCAATGCCGACATGCGCATCCGCCAGGAGCTCAAGGATGTGAGCCACGAGGGCGGCGAGCACGAGCGGCGGGCGGCCGACATCCGGGCGCAGGTTGCGCGGCTGAAGGAGAAGGCGCTGGGAGCCGGCGGGCTGTTCGTGCTGGGGACGGAGCGGCACGAGAGCCGGCGGATCGACAACCAGCTGCGCGGGCGGTCGGGGCGGCAGGGGGACCCCGGGCACTCGAAGTTCTTCCTGTCGCTGGAAGACGACCTGATGCGGATTTTCGGGACCGACAAGCTCGACAGCATGCTGCAGCGGCTGGGGCTGAAGGAGAACGAGGCGATCGTCCATTCCTGGATCAACAAGGCATTGGAGAAGGCGCAGCAGAAGGTCGAGGCGCGCAACTTCGACATCCGCAAGAACCTGCTGAAGTTCGACAACGTGATGAACGACCAGCGCAAGGTGATCTTCGACCAGCGCGTGGAATGGATGAAGGACGAGGCGGTCAACGAGATCGTGGGCGACATGCGCCAGGCCGCCGTCGAGGATCTCGTCGGCAAACACGTTCCCGAAAACGCCTATCCCGAACAGTGGGATACCAAGGGCCTGCGGGAGGAGCTCAAGCGCGTCCTCGACCTCGACCTGCCGGTCGACGAATGGGCAAAGGAAGAAGGCATTGCGGACGAGGAGCTGCTCACGCGGATCGAGCGGCGCGCGGACGAGCATATGGCGTCGAAGGTCGCGCAGTGGGGCGCCGACGTCATGCGTTATGTCGAAAAGTCGATCCTGCTGCAGACGCTCGACCATCTCTGGCGCGAGCACCTGGTCATGCTCGAACATCTCCGCCAGGTGATCGGGTTGCGCGGCTACGGACAGCGCGATCCGCTCAACGAGTACAAGGCGGAAGCGTTCAATCTGTTCGAGGGGATGAGCACCAATCTGCGGGAGGCGGTGACCTCGCAGCTCATGCGCGTCGAGATCAGGGCGGCGCCGCCGCCGGAGGAGCCGGCGAGCCTACCCTACATGGAGGCGCACAAGATCGATCCTTCGACCGGGGAGGACGAGCTCGCCCTCGCGCGGGCGGGCGCCGAGACGCTCGCACGCCACGGCTTCGCCGCCACGGCGGCCGCCGATCGCAATCCGAACGATCCGTCAAGCTGGGGCAAGGTCGGCCGCAACGAGGCCTGTCCCTGCGGCTCAGGCAAGAAATACAAGCACTGTCACGGACGGTTCGCTTGATCCCGGGACCACGGCCGGCAAGCGGCCGACGATAATCGTCGCTCTGCGTCCGCTTGGGGAAGCTCAGCGCCAGGCGCCGAAGCGCCCCTCGAACCCGTTTGCAGACATCGTCGGCGCGGCACCATTGAGCAACGGCGCGGCGCTCTCCGTGCTCGCTTCCGGCTTCGCCGCAGCAGGTTTGGTGGCGACAACGCTCGCGGTCTTGGTTTCGGGCGGGCGTGAATCCGACTTGTTCGGACCCGCACCGGCTGCGGTTTGCGCCTTTGGCGTCTTGGTCCCCGGTTTCGCCTTCGCAGCCGAAGCGTCGGAGGACTTCGTCGGTGCGGCCGGCTGTTCTTCGGCGTTCGATCCGAACAGACTGCCGAAGAAGCCCCCGATCCCGCCCGAACTCCCGGCCGACGCGACCTGCACCGACGAGCGCGGCGCCGAGGCCGGCCGCGATTCGGACGATGCCAGGCTCATTGTGCTGCCCGAGAACGTGTCAGGTACCGACTCGCCCGGCGGGTTGACGTGCGCCGGTATCGTGCCGAGCGCCGTCTTGATGGGTGCGCCGGGGCCGCCGTGGGATTTTACGGCGGCAAGGAAGGTTGGATTCATGCCGCCGTCGATCCCCATGCGCACCGGCGCCGCGGGCGTGCCGCGGTTGATCAATTCGGCGGTCTGGACCTCGTCGCGGCGCTGCTTGTCTCTGACCGCACTCGCGACTTCTTCGGGGACCCGGTAGGCCGGGCACTGGTCGGCAGGACTGAATTTGCCCGATGCTTCGGCGTCGAACACGTAGCGCTTTTCGCAGACGTCGATCTTGGGCTCGTGCTTCGTCACCTCGAAATGATCGTAGCCCTGTTTGAGCATCTTCCAGAACGCCATGTGCGGCGAGTTGCGGTGCTTCGCCATGTTGAGCGGCGTCATGCGGAACGGATAGGCCTGGATCTGGAACGATTTCTGTCCGCCGAAGAATGATTCGCGTGCAAGCGCGTAAATCTCCGCGACCTGCTCGTCCGTCATGGCGTAGCAGCCGGCTGACGAGCAATCGCCGTGAATCATGAGAAACGCGCCGGTGCGCCCGTTCGCCCGGTCGTAGGCGTTCGGGAAGCCGGTATTGATTGCGAGATAGTAATTGGAATTGGGGTTCATCAGGCCTGGTGTAATGGTGTAGAAGCCCTCCGGCGCCTGGCGATCACCCTGCTTGATCTTGGGACCGAGCTCGCCCGACCAGCGACAGATCGGATAGCTCTTGAGCAGCGCGAAATGGCCGTTCTTGTCTTCTTTCCAGATCTCGAGCTCGGATTCCTGCTTGAAGATGCGCACCAGGATCGGCGATTCCTTCGCCATGTTCTTGTTATCGATTTCGGTGAGCAGCTTGTCGGAAAGCGGTTGCATGTGGCGGCCGCCAACGGCAGTCGGCGCGCTATCTGTGTTGCAACCGGCAAGAGCCATGGCGGCCGCTATCGCAGCGGACGCCAAAAGCGAACGCACCAAAGGCCGACGAGTCAACCGAACCCCCCTAAGGCTTCCCCAAGCCTTTCACGGCCCAACCGTTACCCGGAACTCCCGCTCGCCGCAAGGCAAGCGATGGGACGCTTGAGCGAACCGACAGTGAACGAGGGGTAATTCAGTAGTGCAGCTTGGCCCCGCGTCCCCACCGGCAAAGCAAGCAGTGTGCAACGCTAGGCCAAGACTTGGGTAAGATCAGGGCAGCGAAGAAGAATCTTCCCCGGGCGAGTTTCGTTTGCGAAACAAGCGCTTACCGTCTTTTCCCCAAGGTCGGAGTGGTTCCGGACGCGACATCCACCTCAGCCGAATGTGCGCCCGATCTCCAGAAACTTGCGACGGCGCTCGCGGCGAATGGCTTCGCGATCGAGCCCGGCGAGCTCGTTGAAGGCGTTGGCGACCGCTTCGCCGGTGGCCGTGATCGCCGCTTCCGCGTCGCGGTGGGCGCCTCCGGGCGGCTCGGTAATGATCTGATCGATGACCCCGAAGCGCATCATGTCCTCGGCGGTGATCTTCATCCCGGTCGCGGCCTCCTGGGCCTTGGCGGTGTCGCGCCACAGGATCGAGGCGGCGCCCTCCGGCGAGATCACGCTGTAGATCGCGTGCTCCAGCATCAGCACGCGGTTGGCGGACGCGATTGCGATGGCGCCGCCCGAGCCGCCCTCGCCGATGATGACTGCGACATTGGGAACTCCGAGGTCGAGACTGGCATCGGTCGAGCGGGCAATGGCCTCGGCCTGGCCGCGCTCCTCGGCGCCGATGCCGGGATAGGCGCCAGCGGTGTCGACCAGCGACAGCACCGGAATTCCGAAACGGTCGGCCATCTGCATCAGGCGTTCCGCCTTGCGGTAGCCTTCCGGCCGCGCCATACCGAAATTGTGCTTGAGACGGCTTTCGGTCGACGAGCCCTTCTCGTGGCCGATAACGCAGATGCTCTCGCCGCGGAAACGGCCGAACCCGCCGACGATCGCGGTGTCATCGCCGAACTTGCGGTCTCCAGACAGCGATGCGAAGTCGGTGATCAGCGCGCCGACATAGTCGAGGCAATGGGGACGCTCGGGGTGACGGGCGACCTGCGTCTTCTGCCAGGGTGTCAGCTCCGCGTAGAGATCCTTGAGAACGTGTGCCGCCTTGGCCTCGAGGCGGGCAATCTCCTCGCGGATCGCCGCCGCGCTGTCGCCCGTCTCGAGCGCGCGCAGCTCCTGCAGCTTGGCCTCGAGCTCGGCCACCGGTTTTTCAAAGTCGAGGTAGCTGCGCATCACATCGCTCTCGCGCGCCCGCACCGGCTTTGGTCGTCGGCCTCATGCCGGGTCGACAGCAAGGACCATGCCGTCTGATCGAAATCGATCTCACACATCCGGGCGCTTGTAGCTCAAATTGGGTCCCCCTTTTTGGGACTTAAGATAGGATTCAACGTTGTCGAGCGGGTCCATTGCCCGCCGCATGCGCTGTCCTACCAGCTGGTCGAGCTGAATTGCCTGCGCCAGCGGGAGATCGCGACCCATCTGCACGGTGATCTTGTGATGCTCCAGCGGTGCGAGGTGGCGCGAGGCGATTTCGCGTGCAATGCCGACAGTGTGGCTTTCCAGCTCTTTCGCAGCAACCGCCTGGCTGATGATGCCGAGCGCGTCCGCTTCCCGGCCGGAAATATTGCGGCCCAGAAGCGCGATATGCGCGAGCTTCTTCACTGGCAGACCGCTGTGCAGGAGTGTCGCGGTGACAAGCTGACCGAAACTGCCGCGCAGGATCTCCGGCATGCCGAGCTGCGCGTCATCGGCAGCGTAGACGAGATCATGACAATTCATGATGCCGAGCGCGCCGCCCAGGCAATAGCCATGCACCTGGGCGATGAAGATGCGCGGGAAGACGCGCACGGCTTCGGCGATCCGGATCGTGAGGTTGGGGCGGTCCCAGTCGAGCAAAGGACCGTTCGACACCTCGCGCAGGAAGTTGAGATCGAGTCCGGAGGAATAGACGGTACCGGCGCCCTTGGTGATGACGACCTTGAGCGCCTTGTCGGCGCGAATGATTTCCAGCGCTTCGAGAAAAGCGAGGCAAAGCGCGCGGTTCCAGCAGTTGCGTTTGTCCGGCCGGTTGAGGACGATTCGTGCCACCCCGCTATCGTCCAGCCGCTCCAGAATGAGCTCGGGCCATTCTTTGAGCCTTCCCCAGATGTCGGACATGCTCATCCCTCCGCGCGGATCGCCGTGCTTATGGCACGCGACGCCGAAGAATGGCTAGCGCGTCTCCTGCATGCCATAGCGGGCATATTCCTCGGCGATATCGGCCTGGAGAGCCTTGGCCGCCGCGATATCCGCCTCGCCCGAGGAATCGTGGTTCTTCAGTCTTGCCAAGCCGCGACCATATAGCGTGAAAGCAGCCTTCGGATTGCTCTGCAAGGCCGCGTCGTAGTCGGAAACCGCGGCATCGAACTGCGCCATTTTCAGGAAGACAAAGGCCCGGCTGTCGCGCGTCCCGGCACTATTGGGAGTCAGTCGGAGCGCTTCGTTACAGTCGGCGAGCGCTTGCTTGAGGATTCCGACGACCGCTCGCGCCCAGCAGCGGTTGTTGAGCGCGGAGGCGAAATCGGATTTGAGCTTGAGCGCCTGGTTGTAGTCGTCGATGGCGTGATCGTATTGGCTCTTGCCAAGATACGCGTTGCCGCGATTGAAGTAGGCCTCGGGCGAAGGCTTGAGCTTGATGGCCTGCTCGTAGTCGTGGATGGCGCGGTCGTACTCGCCCTTCTTGTCGTAGGCGACGCCGCGATTGTTGAAGGCCGAGGCGAATTTGGGATCGAGTTTGACGGCCTGGTTGTAGTCCTGGATGGCGCGGTCCCACTCGCCCTTGAGCCGGTAGGCCACGCCGCGGCTGTTGAACGCCTCGGCGAGCTTTTCGCCCTTGTCGCGTCCCGCCTTGATGACGGCGGAACAACCCTCGATGCTCTGCTCCGCCGTCGCCGCGTCATCACCCTCGCACCAGCGCCGCTCCTGCGGCGTCTGCGCAAGGGCCCCCGTTCCCACAAGCAGGGCGGCAACGAGGACGGCGGAGAAGGACTTGGCGGCCACGAGACCCATCGGCAACTCCATCATTGCGCTGCGTCGGCGAAAGCTCGGCACACTGTCCGTCAGTCTTCCCCGAGCGGGTGCAGGTCGCGCACCAGGCTCTTGAGCCGCTCGGCCAGCACATGCGTGTAGATTTGTGTCGTGGAGATGTCGGCATGGCCGAGCAGCGTTTGCACCACTCGCAGGTCGGCGCCGTTGTGCAGAAGATGGCTGGCGAAGGCGTGGCGCAGAACGTGCGGACTTATCTGCGCCGAGCGCAAGCCGGCGGCGGCCGCGAGCGTCTTCAGTTCGCGCGCGAAATGCTGGCGCGTGAGGTGGCCGGCTTCGCCGAAGGATGGAAAAAGCCATTTCGTCTTCGGGTGGCGACCCGCTTCGAACAGTAGCGCGAGGTACTCGCGCATCGCGGTCTTAGCTGAGTCGTTGAGTGGAACGAGCCGCTCCTTGTTGCCCTTTCCGCGCACGGTGAGCATGTGCGCATTGCGGTTGGCCGCTGAAACCGGGAGTGCGACCAATTCGGAGACCCGCAGTCCCGTCGCGTAAAGCACTTCGAGCAGGCAGGCGAGGCGCGCGGCACGCAGCCGTTCCGGCAGCGGGCGGTCCGCAGTGTCGGTGCCTGCCCGCGCCAGCGCCAGCAGGCGATCGACCTCGGCGATGCCGAGCACCTTGGGCAATGTGCGCCCGCGTTTCGGCCCCTCGATGACCGCGGTGGGATCGTCGCCGCGGTGCCCTTCGGCATAGAGGAACCGATAGAGCTGTCGGATGGCGGAGAGCCGCCGCGCCGTCGACGAGGGCGCGAAGCCACGCTTGTTCAGCGAGCCCAGATAGGCCCGCACATCATCGGTGCGAGCCCGGCCGACGGTGTGCCCCGCCGCGCCCAGCTCCGCGGCAAAGTCGGCGAGGTCGCGGGCATAGGCGGCGAGCGTGTTCCCGGCTGCTCCGCGCTCGGCTGCGAGCATGTCGAGGAACAGCTGGATCAGGACCAGATCGGAATTTTTGGCCTTCGAGGCCATTCGGTGACTGTTCGCTCAGGGCTGCTTTGCGAATTTGTCCGGCGGGATCGATACCGTGATCTCGCGCGGCTTGGGGTCGAACCAGGTCGCGAGCATGAACATGGCGCCGTAGGTCAGGCCGCCCAGAATGCCAACCAAAGTGAGAAACCGAAACAGGCTCGGCATGGTGAATCCCTCAAGCCGAAGACTGGCAGGAAAGAGTGGAGAAACTAGGACATGGCCGCGTGATCAGGGCTGCAATCGCGGTACGGGTGAGGGGGATAGCGCGCCAAGGCACCCGTTGTGCTAGCAAAGCCGGACGGCAAGTGGTTGTGTTCGCTCAGAAACCGCCTAAAACGCCGGTCGGAGCAAGCGCGGGAGGACGAGGGCAAATGCCGCACGGTGCGGCGCAGAATGTCGCGACGCGGCTGGAAGCCGCCATTGTGGCGGCGCTCGGCCAGCGCTCGGTCGTTCTCGTCGGCATGATGGGGGCGGGGAAGTCGTCGATCGGCCGGCGTGCGGCGTTGCGCCTGGGCCTCCCGTTCGTCGACGCCGATACCGAGATCGAAAAAGCCGCGGGCATGACCATCACCGACATTTTCACCACCCGCGGAGAGGCGGAATTCCGGGCAGGCGAGGCGCGCGTGATTCTTCGCCTCCTGGACGGCGGGCCACAGGTCCTGGCAACCGGCGGCGGCGCCTTCACCAATGCGGATACCAGGGCCGCCATCGGCGCCAAGGGCATCTCGATCTGGCTCAAAGCGGAGTTCGACGTGCTGATGAAGCGCATCAGGCGTCGCCATGATCGACCGCTGCTCAAGACCGAGGACCCCGGCGCAATGCTGCGGAAACTGCTGGAGCAGCGCGATCCGATCTATGCCCTGGCCGATCTCACCGTGCAATCGCGCGAGGTCATGCACGACAGGATCGTCGACGAGATCGTGAGCGCGTTGGCCGGCCATATGGGAGTGGTCGCCGCCGTGCCCGGCGCCGCTGCCGAAGGAGATCGCCACTCATGACCGCTCCTTTGCGTGCCGGCGATCCGATCCTGGTCAATGTCGCGCTCGCGGAGCGCAGCTACAAGATCGTCATCGGGCGCGGCCAGCTGACCTCTCTCGGCCGGCGCTTGGCGCGCTGCGTCCGGGCGTGAAGGCCGCGATCGTCACCGACGAAACGGTCGCGCGGCATCATCTTCCTGCGACCGAGGCCGCCCTCGCCGCCGCCGGGATCGAGGCGACGTCCGTGACCGTGCCGCCGGGGGAGAGCTCGAAGAGCTTTCCAATGCTCGAGACAGTGTGCGAGGCGCTGATTTCCGCGCGCATCGAGCGCGCCGATCTGGTCGTGGCGCTCGGCGGTGGCGTCATTGGCGATCTGGCCGGCTTGGCGGCCGCCGTCGTGCGTCGCGGACTCGACTACGTCCAGGTGCCGACCACGTTGCTTGCTCAGGTTGATTCTTCCGTCGGCGGCAAAACCGCGATCAATTCGAGGCAAGGCAAGAATCTCGTTGGCGCCTTCCACCAGCCGGTGCTGGTGGTCGCCGACACCGCGCTGCTCGACACGCTGCCGGAGCGGCAATTCCGGGCGGGCTATGCCGAAGTCGCCAAATACGGCCTGCTCGGCGACGCCGCTTTCTTTGCTTGGCTCGAGGCGAACTGGCGCGAGGTGTTCGCCGGCGGTCCCGCCCGCGAGCATGCCATTGCGGTGAGCTGCCGCATGAAGGCCGGCATCGTCGGTCGCGATGAGCGCGAGACCGGCGAGCGTGCCCTGCTCAATCTCGGTCACACCTTCGGCCATGCGTTCGAAGCGGCAGCGGGGTTCTCCGACCGGCTGCTGCACGGCGAGGCGATTTCGCTCGGCATGGCGCTCGCCTTCGCATTGTCGGCGCAGCGCGGGCTGCTGCCTGCGGCGGATGCCGAGCGCGTCGAGCGCCACCTTGCGGCGGCCGGCCTTCCTGTCCGCGCCGCCGCGATTCCCGGGGGGCCGCCGTCTGTCGACCGCCTGATGGACCTCATCGCCCAGGACAAGAAGGTCAAGCGCGGCAAGCTGACCTTCATCCTGGCACGCGGCATCGGCGCGAGCTTCATCGCGCCCGACGTCGATGCGGCCGAGGTCCGCGCCTTTCTCGTCCAAAAGCTTGCAGAACGATGACTGCCTACGACTGGTTCGCGGTTGCTGCGATTCTGATCTGTCTCCTGCTGTCGGCCTTTTTCGCTGGGAGCGAGACCGCCTTGACCGCGTCCTCGCGCGCCAGCATGCATCGGCTCGAAAAGCAGGGGAGCCGGCGCGCGGCGCTCGTCAATCGCCTGCTCGACGCGCGCGAGAGAATGATCGGCGCGCTCCTGTTCAGCAACAACGCCGTCAACATCGCCGCGTCCTCGCTCGCGACCGGCGTGCTGCTGTCCTGGTTCGGCGAAGTGGGCGTGATCTACGCCACCGCCATCATGACCGTCCTGATCGTGGTGCTGGCGGAGGTGCTGCCGAAAACGGCGGCCTTCAACGCGCCCAACCGCACTGCGCTCGCGGTCGCGCGTCCGATCGATTGGACCGTCCGGCTGCTGGCGCCCATCCTGATCGCCGTCGAATGGGCGGTGAGATGTATACTCAGAATGCTGGGTTTGGGCGCAAGCGAATCGATCCTCTCCCCGCATGAGGAGCTGCGCGGAGCCGTCGACCTCCTGCATCACGCGGGCGGCGTCGAACGGCTCGACCGCGACATGTTCAGCGGGCTTCTCGATCTGCGCGACCTCACCGTCTCGGACGTGATGATCCACCGCACCGAGATGGTCACGGTCTGCGCCGACGATCCAGCCGAGCAGGTGGTCAAGGAGGTGCTGGACGCGGAGGTCACGCGCATTCCGCTGTGGCAGGGAAAGCCTGAGAACATCATCGGCATCGTGCACGCCAAGGATCTGCTGCGCGCGATCCAGAGTTCCGGTGGCGAGCTCGCCAAGGTCGACATTACCGCGATCGCCCGCCCGCCCTGGTTCGTGCCCGACATCCGTCCGCTGTCGGAGCAGCTCAAGGCCTTTCGCCGCCGCAAGACGCATTTCGCGCTCGTGGTCGACGAGTATGGCGAGGTCATGGGTCTGGTCACGCTCGAGGATATCCTGGAGGAGATCGTCGGCGACATCTCCGATGAGCATGACATCGCAGTGCCGGGGGTGCGCCCCCAGCCCGACGGTTCGGTCAACATCGACGGCGGCGTGCCGATCCGCGACCTCAATCGCGCCATGGAATGGAATCTGCCCGACGACGAGGCGACGACGATCGCGGGCCTCGTGATCCACGAGGCGCGCTCGATCCCGGAGCCCGGCCAGACCTTCACGTTCCACGGCTTCCGTTTCCGCATCCTGCGGCGCGAGAGGAACCGCATCACGGCACTGCGCATCACGCCGCTGGTGCGCAAGCCGCTGCTGAAGTCGGCCTAGCAAGCGCCTCAAGCGTTGCAACGGGAGATTGCGGCCGCGCCCGGCGCCGCGTGTGGCAAGGACCGGCGGATCGCGTCGCCCCGCGCGCTGAGCCGGGTCCTATGGAGTGCGCAATTTTGATGCTAGGCTTTTTTGATCGTCGTCGGACACTGCGTCCTGACCCATGAGTCAAAGCAGGGAGCGAGCAGAGGCATGTCGCGCACATACGAGACCGTGAAGGTCGAGCACGAGAATGGAATCGCGTGGGTCATTCTCAACCGCCCCGACAAACGCAATGCGATGAGCCCGCAGCTGCACTACGATATGTGCGATATTCTCGACGAGCTCGAGCACGATCCGCAGGCGAAGGTACTGGTGCTCACGGGTGCGGGCGACGCCTGGTGCGCCGGACAGGATCTCAAGTTGTTCTTCCGCGACCTTGACAACAAGCCGGTCGAGCGCACCCGCGCGGCTGCCGCCAGCCACTATTGGCGTTGGCAGAAGCTCTTTACCTATGCGAAGCCGACCATCGCCATGGTCAACGGCTTCTGCTTCGGCGGCGGCTTTACCCAGCTCATCGCCTGCGATTTTGCGATCGCCGCGGAGGATGCGCAGTTCGGACTGTCCGAGGTCAATTGGGGGATTCTGCCCGGCGGTTTCGTCAGCAAGGCCCTGGTGGAGGCGCTGGGAATGCGGGACGCCGTGTGGTTTGCGGTGACCGGCGAAACCTTCGATGCGCGTGTCGCGGAACGCGCCCGGCTGATCAATCGCGCCGTGCCGCGGGAGCTGCTGCGATCCGAGACCGTGACGCTCGCCGAGCGGCTGATGAAGATCAATCCTGCGGCCATTCGCGCGACCAAGCAGGCGGTCAAGAACGTCCGCAACATGGGGGAAGAGGCCGCGCTCGATTACCTGGCAGCAAAATCGATCGAGCTGCGCTTCCTCGACCAGGAGAAGGGACGCGACCAAGGGATGAGCCAGTTCCTCGACGAGAAGACCTACCGGCCGGGCCTGCAGCCTTACAACCGGCCCGCAGAGAAGGCATCGTAGCGGAAGAGGCGGAGGTCATGCGCCGTCTCATCGCGGTCACGCTGCTTGCGATCTTTCCGGTTGTTGCGGCCGCGGCCGAGGACATCGATTGGGCGTATCCGGTCACGCCGCGACCCGAGCAGCATGACAACACCATCCTCAAGCGGCTGCCCGGCAGCACGAAGACGTATACCCAGGCGCAGATTGACGATCCGTTCAATCCGCCGGACTGGTTTCCCGACGAGCACCCGCCGATGCCGGCGATCGTGGCGCAGGGCAGTAAGCCGGCGGTGCGGGCCTGCGCGCAATGCCACCTGCCGAGTGGAGACGGGCATCCGGAATCGTCCAGCCTCGCAGGACTCCCGGTGCGCTATCTCATGCAGCAGATGAGCGAGTTCAAGAACGGCGGCCGCAAAGGCGTGCGCGCAACCACGATGGTCGCGATCGCCCAGGCGATCTCGGATGCGGATGCACGCGCCGCCGCCGAATACTTCGCATCACTCAAGCCCGGCGTATTCACCAAGGTGATCGAGACCGAGCTGGTGCCGAAGAGCTATGTCGGCGCCGGCGGCATGCGCTTCGCCGAGCCCGGCGGGGAAAAAGAGCAAATCGGCAACCGCATCATCGTCCTGCCGCAGGACGAGGCGCGCGCGAAGAGCCGCGATCCGCACTCCGGCTTCATCGATCATGTACCGGTGGGCAGCATCGCAAAGGGTGAGGCTCTGGTGAAGACCGGCGGGGGCAAGAGCGCTCCGTGCGTGATGTGTCACGGACAGAATCTCAAGGGGCTTGGCGACTGGCCCGCAATTGCGGGCCGTCCGCCGACCTATATCGTGCGCCAGCTCAACGACATGAAAAGCGGCGCGCGTTCCGGCGAGACCATGGCGTTGATGAAGGGCGTGGTGGAAAGGCTGACCCTCGAGGACATGATTGCGATCGCAGCCTATGTGGGGTCTCGCGATCCTTGAGCGCGAATGCCCGGCGCGGCCCGCAAAGAGGCCAGCCGGATCAGGGAGGATGTCGCTGATGCCGGGCAAGGCTTGCACACGGCTGATCGCAGTGGCCTGCGCGCTCGTGCTCGGCGCGCCGGCCGCGTTCGCCCAGGGATTTCCGACGAGACCGGTGAAGGTCATCGTACCGTTCGCGCCCGGCGGGCCCGTCGATGTACTCGCCCGCGCGCTCGGCGAGGGGTTCCGTGAGCGCACCGGCCAGCCCTTCGTGGTCGACAACAAGCCCGGCGGCGCGACCGCGATCGGCGCCGCCGCATGCAAGGCCGCCGAGCCTGACGGCTATAATTTCTGCCTCCTCACCGCGAGCACCATCTCGCTCAATCCGTTCCTCTACGCCAACCTCTCCTACGATCCGCAGAAGGATCTCGAGCCGCTCACCAACACGGTATTCACGCATCAGGTGATGATCGTGCACAAGTCGATCCCAGCGAGCACGATGCGAGAGCTGCTCGCTTATGCAAGGGACAATCCGGGCAAGCTCAACTTCGGCTCGTTCGGTATCGGCGGCGATTCGCACCTGGTGTTCGAATGGCTGAAGGCGAAAACCGGCACGCAGATGGCTCACATCCCCTACGGCGGCGCCGCGCCGGCGCTGCTCGCTTTCGAGCGCGGCGACGCACATCTGCTTTATCCGGTGGCCTCGCCCGCGGTGCTCGAGCGAATCCAGTCCGGACTTGCCAGGCCTATTGCGGTACCCGAAGGGCAACAGGCCCCCGCGCTGGCTGGCGTGCCCTCGTTCAGTTCTTCCGGGTTGCCGCCCTACGACGCCAAGACCTGGTTCGGTGCGTTCGCGCCGGCGGGCACGCCGACGGCCCGCATCGAGGATCTCGCGGCGCATCTCGCCGCGGTGATCAAGTCGCAGACCTTCCACCAGCGGTTCATCAACCTGGGCGGTTATGACGCGGTCGGCAACACCCCGGCCGAGTTTCGCAAGTTCCTGGCCGAGGATCGCCTGCGCGGCCAGGAGCTGGTGCGGATCTCGGGAGTGAAGATCAACGAGTGAGGTTGCAATGTCGTCGCAGCGACGTGCGGTCGTAAGCGTCGCCGCTGTGTCTGCAGGGCGTGGATCGCATCATGACAGAGGCGGTGAATTTCAATACCTGCACGCCGCCCACGGCCGCCGAGCTCCCCGAGCTCGATGAGGTCCCGTTGCGGTGAACAGCAAGCACGGCGGAGTGAGGCGTGCATCAGGGAAGGGGGGCCCATGAGAGCTCGGGGTTGGATCGGCACGCTCGCGCTCGGCGTTGTGTTGACCGCAAGCTTCGCATCGGCGGCGACGGCGCAAACCTATCCGAACCGCCCGATCCGGTTGATCGCGCCGTTCCCGGCCGGCGGACTGGTCGACGTGCTGGCGCGCGCGATCGGCGACGAACTCACCAAGACTCTTGGCCAGCCTGTCATCATCGAGAACCGGCCGGGCGCAGGCGGCAATCTCGGCGCCGATATCGTCGCCAAGGCGGAGCCGGACGGCTACACGCTGCTGATGACGTCGCCCGGTATCCAGAGCATCAACCAGTTTCTCTACAAGACGATGCCATTCGATCCCGACAAGGCATTTGCGCCGGTTTCGCTGGTCGCGGACATGTCGATGCTGGTGGTGGTGCATCCGAAGGTCGGCGTGAAAACGCTGCGGGAGCTCGTGGACTATGCCCGTGCCAATCCGGGGAAGCTCAACTTCGGATCGGCCGGCGTGGGAACCACGGGACATCTCGGCCAGGCGCTGCTGGCGCACGTCGCGAGGATCAACCTGACGCATGTTCCCTACCGAGGCGCCGCGCCCTCCGTCACCGACCTGGTCGCCGGTCAGATCGACGGCGTCGTCGACAATCCGCCGACGGTGATGCCGCACATCAAGGTCGGGAGCATCATCGCGCTCGCCGTCGCGGCCAAGCAGCGCCTGGAACTGCTGCCGGAGGTGCCGGCGGCGTCTGAAGCGGGTCTGCCGGGCTGGGAGGCGTCGTCATGGTTCGGCGTGGTGGCGCCGGCGCGAACGCCACCCGACGTTGTCAGGCGACTGCACGCGGAGACCGCCAGGGCCGCGCGCCTGCCGTCCATGCAGCGCTTCACATCGGAGTCCGGCGCGCGCATGGTGGGAAACTCTCCCGAGGAGTTCGCGAAGGTCATCGCCGACGAGCGCAAGAAATGGGGCGAGATCGTTAAGGCAGCCAACATCGCGGCTGAGTGAGAGTGAGCAATCCATTCACGGCTGCGTGGAGGCGGCCGATGCGGCCTTTGCGACGGCGCACAAACCAACGGGCCGCGCCAGCGTCAGGACCTGGCTTCGCCGGGCGCCGAGGCGTGGATGGCAAGAGCGTGCACGCCGCCCGCGAGTTCACTGACAAGTGTTTCGTTGATCATGCGGTGGCGCTCGAGCCGGCTCTTCCCGCGAAAGGCGTCCGCCACGATATAGACCCTGAAGTGCGTCTCGCCTCCCGGCCGGTGGCCGGCATGCCCGGCGTGCTGGTGAGACTCGTCTACGACCTCGACGCTCTCGGGCGTGAAAGCCTTGATCAACTTCTCCGTGATGATGTCGCGCGTTGCCATGACCGTCCGCATAGCGGGACCCGCGGCTCGTGGTCAATGCCAGGCGCGGCGGAAAACGCGCAATCGCACTTGTCAAGACTTGAAGGTGGCTGCGCCATGCGCGCATATTGATCGGTCATGAAAAGCGACTCGCCCTTGTTCGATCGTATCCGGGTCAAGCCCGACAAGGATCGGCGGCTGCGCACCCACTGCCCGGGCTGCGATTGGCCGAATTGCACGGCGCCGGCGACCCACCGCGCGCCCAAGGGAAGGCTGCGGGAGCGGGAATATTGGCGCTTCTGTCTCGATCACGTGCGTGAGTACAACCATGCATACAATTTCTTCGCCGGCATGAGTCCGGAGGACATCGCCCGCTATCAGAAAGAAGCGGTCATCGGCCATCGTCCGACCTGGAAGATGGGCATGAATGGCGGACGGCCGACATCGCGCTCGTCCCGCCGACATCCGGAATTCGCAGACGCCGATGATCCATTCGGCGTGTTCCATGAGTTCGGTGGTGCGGGCGGCGCACGGCATGCGTCCGAGGCACGGCAGCCCGACGGTCGCACCGTGCGCAATGCCGAGCGCAAGGCGCTCGAGGCGCTTGGCCTCGATGCGCAAGCCTCGGCGCAAGAGGTCAAGGCCCGCTTCAAGACCTTGGTGAAGCGTCACCACCCCGACGCCAATGGCGGTGACCGCTCGTCCGAGGACAAACTGCGCGAAATCATTCAGGCCTACAAGTACCTCAAGTCGGTCGGCTTCCGGTAACGCGTAGCTACCGCCTGATCGGGCGGGAGGAAATTCATCGCGATCCCGGCGCCTCGAATGCCGAAGCGGCGAAAACCGTCGAATACAGGGCCGGAAAGCCGCCACGCCCGCAGCGGCTTGGATGCGCCGCATTGACCTGGAGTCGCACAGTACATATTTGAAATTGCGGGATTTTCGGTCAACGACGTACCGGCTTCCGCAGCGCACGGCGTTTCTGCTAAGTTCGCGGGAATCCCAGCCATGCATCGACCGAAACGGGTCTCGGTCGTTTCCGAGATCACGGAGGATCAATGACCGCCGCAACGCAAGAGGTCGCCGGCCTTCCCGATATGAAGGTCTCGATCCGCCAGGTCTTCGGTTTCGACAGCGAGATGGAGGTCCCGGCCTATTCCGAGGCCGATGAGCACGTGCCTGACATCGATCCCGACTACCGGTTCGACAAGCCCACCACGCTCGCCATCCTCGCCGGTTTCGCGCACAATCGCCGGGTGATCGTGACCGGCTATCACGGCACCGGCAAGTCGACCCATATCGAGCAGGTGGCGGCGCGCCTCAACTGGCCGTGCGTGCGCGTCAATCTCGACAGCCATATCAGCCGGATCGACCTGATCGGCAAGGACGCGATCGTCATCCGCGACGGCTTGCAGGTCACCGAGTTTCGCGACGGCATCCTGCCGTGGGCCTATCAGCACAACGTCGCCTTGTGCTTCGATGAATATGATGCCGGTCGTCCCGATGTGATGTTCGTGATCCAGCGCGTACTCGAATCCTCCGGCCGGTTGACTCTGCTCGACCAGAGCCGCGTGATCAGGCCCCATCCGGCCTTTCGGCTGTTCGCGACCGCGAACACGGTGGGGCTCGGCGACACCTCCGGGCTCTATCACGGCACGCAGCAGATCAACCAGGCGCAGATGGACCGTTGGTCCATCGTCACCACGCTCAACTATCTGCCGCACGACAACGAGGTCGACATCGTTCTGGCCAAAGCCAAGCACTACCGCACCGATCAGGGCCGCGATATCGTCGGCAAGATGGTGCGGGTCGCCGACCTCACGCGCAATGCCTTCATGAACGGCGACATTTCGACCGTGATGAGTCCGCGCACGGTGATCACCTGGGCGGAGAATGCCGACATATTCAAGGACATTGGCTTCGCGTTCCGGCTCACCTTCCTCAACAAGTGCGACGAGCTCGAGCGGCCGATCGTTGCCGAGTTCTACCAGCGTTGCTTCGGAGTCGAGTTGCCGGAATTGTCGGTCAATGTGGCGCTGAGTTGAACGGTCAACCCGGCGCAAGATGCAGTGATGTCATCGAACATCAAGCCTAGAAATCCGTCGAAAGAATCCCCGACCGAGCCGTTCAAGCGCGCGGTCACGGGGTGCCTGCGCGCGATCGCACGCAGGCCCGAACTTGAGATCTCGTTTGCCGCCGAGCGTCCCGGCATTGTCGGCGGCAAGGCACGCCTGCCCGAGCCGCCGCGAAAGCTTACCGGCATCGATGCCGCGATTGTGCGCGGCCACGCCGACTCGATCGCGCTCAAGCTCGCCTGTCACGATCCGATGGTGCATCGCAAGCTGGTGCCAGGGGGTCAGCAGGCGCGCGCTGTCTTCGAGGCAGTCGAACAGGCGCGCGTCGAGGCGATCGGCGCGCGCCGCATGTCGGGCGTGGCGAAGAACCTCTCGGCCATGCTCGACGATCGTTTCCATCGCGGCAAGTTCGACGACATAACCGACCGGGCGGACGCGCCAATCGAGGAGGCGGTTGCGTTGCTGGTGCGCGAACGCCTGACCGGCCAGTCCCCGCCGCCGGCTGCGAAGAAGATCGTCGATCTGTGGCGCCCCTTGATCGAGGATCGCGCCGGACGCGACCTCGATCGGCTCGAGCGGCTGATCGATAACCAGGCGCGCTTCGGGGATGTCATCCACGATCTCCTCGATGCCCTCGACATGGGCGAGGACCGCAGCACCGAATCCGACGAGGAGGAGGGCGAGGAGGGCGAGCAGGAGCGCCGTAAGGAGGAGTTGGGCGAGGACGGTCAGGGTGCCGATTCGGAGGACACGCAAACGCGGGTCGATGAATCGGACGCCTCGGGTGAGGACATGTCCGACTCCACCGCCGAGGCCGCCGAGGCGCTGTCCGCCGAGATGGCGGACGACGCCGAGATGGGTGATTCCGAGGCGCCGGCCGAACCGCGGCGGCCGCGGCGGCACGGACAGAATGAGCCACGCGGCCCGGACTACCGGCCGTTCATCACCAAGCACGACGAGATGGTCGCGGCCGAGGAACTGTGCGAGCCGGAGGAACTCGACCGGCTGCGCGGTTATCTCGACAAGCAGCTCTCGCATCTCCAGGGAGTGGTGGCGCGGCTCGCGAACCGGCTGCAGCGGAGGCTGATGGCGCAGCAGAACCGCGCCTGGGAGTTCGACCTCGAGGAGGGGTTACTCGATCCGGCACGGCTCTCGCGCATCGTGGTGGACCCGTTGCATCCGCTCTCGTTCAAGCACGAGAAGGAAACCAGCTTCCGCGACACGGTGGTCACGCTCTTGCTCGACAATTCCGGCTCGATGCGCGGCCGCCCGATCACAGTCGCGGCGACCTGCGCCGATATCCTGGCGCGCACGCTCGAGCGCTGCGGCGTCAAAGTCGAGATTCTGGGCTTCACCACGCGGGCGTGGAAGGGCGGACAATCGCGCGAGGCGTGGCTTGCCGCCGGCAAGCCGCCCAATCCGGGACGGCTCAACGATCTCCGTCACATAATATACAAGTCGGCGGATGCCCCCTGGCGGCGTGCGCGCAAGAATCTCGGCTTGATGATGCGCGAGGGCCTGCTGAAGGAGAACATCGATGGCGAGGCGCTCGACTGGGCGCATAAGCGGCTGCTGGCGCGCACCGAACAACGCAAGATTCTGATGATGATCTCCGATGGGGCGCCGGTCGACGATTCCACGCTCTCGGTCAATCCCGGCAATTACCTGGAGCGGCACCTGCGCTGGGTGATCGAGGACATCGAGACGCGATCGCCCGTTGAGCTGATCGCAATCGGCATCGGCCACGACGTGACGCGGTACTACCGCCGCGCCGTCACCATCGTCGATGCCGAGGAGCTCGGCGGCGCCATGACCGAAAAGCTCGCCGAACTGTTCGACGAGCCGGCGCCGGTCGAGCCGCGGCGGCCGCGCAGGCTCAATGCGTGAGCAATCCGCCGCCACCTTGGCGTTCCGCGCTCCGCCCTTGCATCATCGCGGCGGTCGTCGCCGCGGCGCTGGTTCTCGCCGGTTTCCCCGGTCCGTTCGCGCCGCCGTCGACCGCCGCGTCGGTCACGATCGACATTCGCGCCGAGCCGATTGCGGCTTTCGATGTTCGCGATCCTTCTCGGCGGCAATTCGGGCTGCTTGAATTCCGCGGCGGGCTTGCATTGCGCGCGTCCGAGCGCCGCTTCGGCGGCATCTCAGCTATTCGCGTCGCCTCCGACGGCGCCCATTTCATTGCCGCGAGCGACCGCGGCTGGTGGTTTCGCGGGCGGCTCGTCTATGAGGGCACGCGGCCAACCGGCATCGCCGACGCCGAAATGGCCCCGATCCTGAGTGCGGACGGGCTGCCGCTTGCCTCGCGTGGCTGGTACGACACGGAATCGATCGCGGAGGACAATGGCGCGCTCTATGTGTCGATCGAGCGCGTCCATCAGATCGTCCGCTTCAACTACGGCAAGGACGGACTTCTCGCCCGCGGTCGGCCGATCGCGGTGCCGCCGGCGTTCCGCAAGCTGTCGTCAAACCGCGGAATCGAGGCTTTGGTCTTCGTGCCCAAGGGCTTGCCCCTCGCCGGCACGCTGATCGCATTCTCCGAGCGCGGCTTCGACGGCGCCGCCGATCTCGATGCATTCCTGATCGGGGGACCGAGCCCTGGCGGCTTCGCGGTGAAGCGCAGCTCGAACTACGATATCAGCGATGCCGCCCTGCTGCCCGGCGGCGACATCCTGCTGCTGGAACGGAAATTCAGCTGGACCAGTGGCTTGGCAGTGCGCCTGCGGCGCATTCCGCTCGCCGAGATCAAGCCGGGCGCGTTGACTGACGGCGCCGTCCTGTTCGAAGCGGACCTCGGCTACGAGATTGACAACATGGAAGGATTGAGCGTGCACCGCAGTGCGGCCGGCGAGACGGTGTTAACCCTCATTTCCGACGACAATTTCTCCCTCTTCCAGCGCACGCTGCTGCTGCAGTTCACGCTGACGGAGCCCTGATCCCTCCCGGCGACGCCGCCAACGACGGCTGCACGCAGCGCTGCGGGGTTGCGCGGGCGCGATCAACTATCCCGCCGCGACGCGCTTCTTGCGGATTTGCCGCTTGAGCTCGAGCGCCTTCGGCGAGAGGGCATCGTCCTTCGCCTTCAAGAGAAACGCATCAAGACCGCCACGGTGATCGACCGTCTTGAGCGCATTTGCCGATACGCGCAGCTTGACCGAGCGGCCGAGCGCATCCGAGATCATGGTCACATTGAGCAGGTTGGGCAGGAAGCGCCGCTTGGTCTTGATGTTCGAGTGGCTCACCTTGTGTCCGACCTGAGCGCCCTTGCCGGTCAGTTCGCACCGCCGCGACATGGAGAAACCTCTAAATGGTTCAATGGATTTTCGGGGACCAAGGCACCCGCGAATTGTCGGCAGAGCGGCTCGATCACCTGCGGCTTTGCAAGCCGGCGGGGAGCTATAGTCATGGCATGAAATGGCGTCAAGCTGCCGTTCCGGCGGGATTTGTGGTCGGACTACAGAATGCGCCGGAACTGCCTTGATCGGGCCAAGATGCCCGGCCAAGGGTTGCCGACGGCTGGCCGCCGGCTGCGTCCGGACGGTGGGTGGCCGGGCGGGGCGGGTCAACGACAAGAAGTGACCCGGCACAAGAATGGCGCGACAGCAGGGACGGCAGTTCGTGGGTTCGTATCGCCTTACCCGTTACGCGGTGGTTCTGAGCGCGGCTGCACTCGCAGTGACGCTCGCCGACGCCCACCGGAATCAAGGCTTTGCCCAGGGCAAGCTCGACGCCCGCTACACCGTCACGCTGGCTGGCCTCCCGATCGGCCAGGGCGCATGGGTGATCGACATCAGTGAAGATTCGTTCACGGCCTCGGCCAGCGGCGCGACCTCCGGATTGATGCAGGTCTTTGCCAGCGGCCACGGTCAAAGCGCATCGCGCGGCGGCGTGTCCGGCGGCCAGCTCATCCCTTCGAGCTATGCGTCGCGCATCGTCACCGATCAGAAGTCCGATGAAGTGCGGATGATGATCAGCTCCGGAACGGTGAAGGAGTTCGTGGCGAACCCGCCGACGGTCAATGGGCCCGACCGCGTTCCAGTGACCGAGGCACACCGCCGCGGTGTGTCCGATCCGATGACGGCTTCCCTGATGCGGGTGCCCGGCAGCGGTGACACCCTGGTTCCACAGGCCTGTCAGCGCACACTGGCGATCTTTGATGGCCGCATGCGCTACGACCTGCGATTGGCGTTCAAGCGGCTCGAGCGCGTGAGGACGGACAGGGGCTACCAGGGGATCGCGGTGGTTTGCGCTGTGACGTTCGCCCCGATCGCGGGACACGTCCCCGATCGTGCCGCCATCAAGTATCTCGTTCAGTTGCGCGACATCGAAATGTGGCTGGCGCCGATCGCCGGCACGCGGGTGATGGTTCCGTACCGGGTCTCGGTTCCGACCCCGCTCGGCCTCGGCGTCATGCAGGCGACCCAGTTCGTCTCAATGCCGCAGCCGAGCAGGGCGACCGCGAAAACGCAGTAGTTGCCCGGGAAACCTACCCGCCGCGTGCCAGCCCGGGGAACGAGGTTCTCGTGCATCACCACGAGCCGCGCCTGTTAACGAGTTCGCGCGTAGCGCAGGAGCGGCCTTAGCCGCCGTTTACAGGATTTGGTGGTGTCCGCCGCCCTCGCCACGACATGTGGCCGTGAACGAATTCCGACAATCGTCGAGTCAGCGATTCGGGCGCGATTTGTTCGAACTCGTTCCACAGCTTAAGCACAGGGCTCCCCACAGGCCTGTCCCGCTCATCCCGCGGCGCGCTGGAGCCATATGATATAAAGTGCTCGGGAGGCTGTAAGAATGGCCCGGACCCCTTGGGATGGCGTGCCGCCCCGATGTCCAGCAACCTGGCGTCGACGCCGGTGGTCTCAGATGCCGCGGCGAATCCTTCGCTGGTCCCGGGCGGCCCCTCGCGCTGGCGGGACGAATGCCGCGCGCCTTGCCAACGCGATCGCGTGGAACCATCTCTGATTTTCATGCCGGACCGAGACATCGATGCGACCGATGCCGTGGCGTGCAGTTTGCCGTCTCATGCCGCGGCCGATAAATCCTGTGCGCGGGCAGCGCTTGCGGCCGTCCCATACGGCGCCGATCGCCATGCAACCACCGCGCAAGGGCGCCCGACCATGCGTGGACACCGCGGATGTCGAGATCAGAGCAATTGCAATCATCTGAGCGCCGCCTGGCGTGCTTTACCCCAATGGGCGTTTGCCGAGCACCGTGGAAGCCGCTATCGTCCGCCGGCGAGATGCGCGCGGCCCGACGGCGCTGCTCGAACGGATGGCACAACCCTGAACGCGCTTGAGAGTTTCGCCGCGCCTGCCGCAGGTTGACGGACGGCATCACGCAACAGCAACTTCACTCCTCCTCAGTTTCGGTCGTCGATGCCGATTTCCTTTTCCTCTCCCTCCAACCGTGAGACCGGCGCCCGCGGTGCTGGCGTCACCGCGGTGCTCGGGCCTACCAACACCGGCAAGACTCATCTCGCCATCGAGCGAATGCTCGGCCACTCGTCCGGCATCATCGGGTTGCCGCTGCGGCTCCTGGCGCGCGAAGTCTACAACAAGGTCGCAGCGCGGGCGGGCGCGGATGCGGTGGCGCTTGTCACCGGCGAGGAGAAGATCAAGCCGCCGCACCCACGCTATTGGGTCTCGACCGTGGAGGCGATGCCGCGTGACCTCGATGTGGCCTTCCTCGCCATCGACGAGGTTCAACTGGCAGCCGATCTCGAGCGCGGCCACGTCTTCACCGACCGAATGCTCAACCGGCGCGGCCGCGAGGAGACGCTGGTGCTTGGCGCTCAGACCGTGCGGCCGATGGTGGAGCGGCTGCTTCCGGGCGCTCATGTCCTCACGCGACCGCGCCTTTCGCAGCTTTCATTCGCGGGCGAGAAGAAGATCACGCGGCTTCCGCGCCGCTCCGCGGTGGTCGCCTTTTCGGTCGAAGAGGTCTATTCCATCGCCGAGCTCATCCGCCGCCAGCGCGGAGGGGCCGCGGTGGTGCTCGGGGCGCTGAGCCCGCGCACGCGCAATGCGCAGGTCGACCTCTATCAGTCCGGCGACGTGGAATATCTGGTCGCAACCGACGCGATCGGCATGGGACTCAACCTCGACGTCGATCACGTCGCCTTTGCCTCCGACCGCAAGTTCGACGGCTATCAGTTCAGAAAGCTCAATCCGGCCGAGCTGGCGCAGATCGCCGGCCGTGCCGGTCGCGCCACGCGCAACGGCACCTTCGGCACGACCGGCAGGTGCCCGCCGTTCGAGACCGACCTCGCGCAGGCGCTCGAGAGCCACTCGTTCGAACCGATCAAGATGCTGCAGTGGCGCAGCACCGCACTCGACTTTTCCTCGGTCGGCGCCCTGCAGGCTTCGCTGGCCGAAACTCCGAAGGAGAATGGGCTGACCCGCGCGCCCATCGGCGAGGACATTCTGGTGCTGGAACATGCGGCGCGCGACGACGACATCCGTTTGCTTGCAAAAACGTCGCAGGCAGTCGAGCGGCTGTGGGACGTCTGCCAAGTTCCCGATTATCGCAAGATCTCCCCCGCCACCCATGCCGAGCTTGCCACCACGCTGTATGGTTTCCTGATGCGGGAGGGAGCGATCCCCACCGACTGGTTCGCGCGCCAGGTCGAGCAGGCCAATCATGCCGACGGCGACATCGACACGCTGTCGAACCGCATCGCCCACATCCGCACCTGGACCTTCGCCGCCAACCGCCCGGACTGGCTGGCGGATCCCGAACACTGGCAAGGCGTCACGCGCGCGGTCGAGGACAAGCTGTCGGATGCCCTGCACGAGAGATTGACCGAACGCTTCGTCGATCGCCGCACCAGCGTGTTGATGCGCAGGCTGCGCGAGAACGCGGTGCTCGAGACCGACATCAGCAAGACCGGGGACGTCGTGGTCGAGGGCCACGCCATCGGCCGCCTCGACGGCTTCATGTTCACGCCGGATGCCTCGAGCGCAGGCTCGGAGGCGAAGGCTCTTGCCGGTGCAGCGCAGAAGGCGCTGGCGGGGGAAATCGATGCTCGCGCGACGCGCCTGGCCCACGCGGCCGACGGGCAGCTCGTGCTCACGACCGACGGTACTCTGAGATGGTTGGGTCAGCCGGTCGGCAAGCTCGTTGCGGGCGAGGAGGTGCTCAAGCCGCGCGTGCGCATCATTGCCGACGAGCATCTTACCGGTGCGCCGCGTGATGGGGTGCAAGCGCGGCTAGATCTGTGGCTCAAATCCCATATCGAGAGACTTCTGGAGGCGCTGTTCCGCCTTGCCGCCGCGGACGATATCACCGGCATCGCGCGCGGAGTGGCGTTTCAGCTCACCGAGGCGCTCGGCGTGCTCGATCGCCAGAAGGTCGCGGAGGAGGTCAAGGGCCTTGACCAGTCGTCTCGCGCCACGCTGCGCAAATACGGCGTGCGGTTCGGTGCCTACCATCTCTATGTGCCGGCGTTGCTCAAGCCGGCGCCGCGCGTGCTGGCGACGCAGCTCTGGGCGCTCAAGCACGGCGGCCCGGAGACGAAAGGGATCGAGGCGATTGAGCAGCTCGCTGGCAGCGGGCGCACGTCGATCGCTGCCGATCCGGACGTTGCCAAGGTGCTCTATCGCACCGCCGGCTACCGCGTCTGCGGCACGCGCGCCGTGCGCGTCGATATCCTGGAACGGCTGGCCGACCTCATCCGTCCAGCGCTCGCTTGGCGAGCCAGCGGGTCGGGCGCCAAGCCGGCAGGCGCGATCGACGGCTTTGGCTTCACCGTCACGGTCGGCATGACTTCGCTGGCAGGCTGTTCGGGCGAGGATTTCGCTTCGGTCCTGCGCTCGCTCGGGTATCGGATGGACAGGCGACCGAAACCGGTCGAACCGCCGCCCGCGCAATCGCCGCCGCCAACCGAGTCTGCGCCTGGTATCGAGGCTCTTCCGCCGCCAGCCGCGCTGGCAGAACCGGTGTCGGCCGACGAGGCGCCGGCGCCGGCCGTTGCGATGGAAGCAATGCCCGACGCGGCGGTCGAGACGGCAGGAGCGACTCCGGAGGCATCACCCATTGAAGCGGCCGCGCAAGTGGCATCCGCGCCCGAGGAGCCGATAGGGCTTGCGGACGCCACGGTGCCGGACGTGGAGGTGGTGATCAGCGTTCCGGAAGCGCCAACGCTTGCCGTTTCCGAGCCGGCCGAAAGGACGGCGGCAAACGATCGTTCCTCGGATCCGTTGGAGGGGCCGGCGCCAACAAGGACGGAGCCTGCAACGGAGGAATTCCTCGAGGTCTGGCGACCGGGCCGCCGCGATGAGCGTGCACGCCAGCCGCGTCGGGAGCGAGGGCCGCGCCAGCGACGCGCCGAAGCGCCGACGCAAGCGTCGGCCCTTGCGACGCCTCCCGATGCAACGCCTGGGACCGGCGCGGACAGCGCGGCCGCACCGGTGGCGAGCGATGCGTCACCCGCGCCCGACGGGCGCCGCGACCACCGCCGTGCAGCCCGGGTTGGCCGTCCCGACCGCGGCGAGCGCCCGCAGCGGGAGCCCCGCCCGGACCGTTCCAACCATCCGGCCCGTGGTGAGCGCGCGGAGCATGTCGACCAGGCTGCTTCGCAACGGGGCCGGCCACAGCGCGGGGAGCGCGCGGACCGCGCGCCGCGCGGTGATCGTCCCGATCGCGATCCAGCCTTGCGCGCCAAATACATCAAGGGACGCGGGGAGGGCAGGGATCGCCACGACCGTGAGCCGGATCCGAATTCGCCATTCGCCAAGCTCGCGGCGCTCAAGGAGCAGCTGGAGGCGAATGCCAAGGAGTCGCGCTGAGGAAGCGCAGGATTGGACGGAGCAGCCTGGGACGCGCCAGCCTTGGACCGCCAGCGTATCGACAAGTGGCTCTGGCATGCACGGGTGGTGCGGACGCGCTCGGCGGCGGCGGCCCTTACGGCTTGCGGCTACGTCCGGATCAACGGCCAGCGTATTGATGCGCCCAGCCGTACCGTGCGGCCAGGGGATGTGGTGACCGTCGCTCTCGACCGTGCGGTCCGGGTGCTCAAGGTCGTGGCCTTTGCCGAACGGCGCGGCTCCGCAATAGACGCTCGCGCGCTCTGCGAGACGCTCGAGCCGGCGATCGCGCCACCGCCCTCCGGTTCTCGGGACGCCGCCGCCAACCGGCCGGCCAAGCGCAAGCGGCGAGCGCTCGGTCGCCTCTACGCCGAAGACGACGAATAGGCGGATTGCCCGCCAAAACCCTTGGGAAACCGCCAACTCTTGCTTGCCGGGAGCCCATGCGCTACTCACCGCACGCGTCCGGAGATTTGTGAATGACGTACGTCGTCGTCGACAGTTGCATCAAGTGCAAATACATGGACTGCGTCGAGGTTTGCCCTGTGGATTGCTTCTACGAGGGCGAAAACATGCTTGTGATTCATCCCGACGAATGCATCGACTGCGGGGTCTGCGAACCCGAATGTCCGGTCGAGGCGATCAAGCCGGACACTGAGCCCGGGCTGGAGAATTTCCTCAAGGTCAACGCGGATTTTGCAAAGATCTGGCCCAACATCACGGCCAAGAAGGATCCTCCCCCCGATGCCAAGGAATGGGAGGACGTGCCCAACAAGTTCGAGGCGCAGTTCTCTCCCAATCCGGGAACCGGCGACTAGGCCTCCCGTTAACTAGGTGTGACGAAAATGTAATGCTGAAATGCCCGAAATCGGGTGTTTGCAGCGCCGCAAGGCTTTGATTTCGGTGAAAAATGTGTTATATAGTCGGAAAATGAGCAAAACCACCGCACCCGAGCCGCTCCCCCAGGGGAGCGTTATTTTTCGGGACGCTTCCGAGGAACCTCAACTAGGGACGTGAGACCCACGCAAAAAAGCCGTGGCAGGAAAAACGCGCCATCGGTCGAAAAGGACCACCGCCATGACCAGGCGGACCAAGAAGACCTCAGCCGGCGTTCGCCGGAGAGCATCGCAGGCTCCCCGCGCGGCGACGCGAAGAGGAGCTCCCGTGGCCAAGACACCCGTTCGCCGCAAGCCGGACGAAGGAGCTTCCCCCGGAATGACCAGCAAGAAGACGACTCAACGTCAAGGCTTCAAGACCAGCGAGTTCATCGTCTATCCGTCCCATGGCGTAGGCCAGATTATTGCGATCGAGGAGCAGGAGGTGGCTGGCGCCAAGCTCGAGCTCTTCGTCATCAACTTCGTCAAGGACAAGATGACGCTGCGGGTTCCGACCGCAAAGATCGCGTCCGTCGGCATGCGCAAACTGGCAGAGGCGCCGCTGGTCAAGCGCGCGTTGGAGACCCTGAAAGGTCGCGCGCGGGTCAAGCGCACCATGTGGTCGCGCCGCGCGCAGGAATACGAGGCCAAGATCAATTCCGGCGATATCGTCGCGATTGCAGAAGTCGTGCGCGATCTCTTCCGCTCCGACACGCAGCCTGAGCAATCCTACTCGGAGCGCCAGCTTTATGAGGCTGCGCTCGATCGCCTGTCGCGCGAAATCTCGGCCGTGCAGCGGGTCACCGAGACCGAAGCGGTCAAAGAGATCGAGGCTGCCCTGGCCAAGGGCCCGCGCCGCGGTCCCAAGCCTGCCGAGGGCGAGGGCGACGACGAGGATGCGGTCGTCGAGGAAGAGGCGGCATAAGTCGTCGCTGCTTTCGCGAAGTGAGATACCGGAGGCCCGGCGGCAACGCCGGGCCTCTTCGTGTCGGAGGTTCCTGCACGCGGCGAGGCTAACGGGGCGCGGTACCGGGCTCTGCAGGAGCTGCCCTTTCCGCCGTAACCCTCGCTTGGAACAGGAGAAAAAGGCCGAAGAAATGTCCCCGCCCAGCCATAATTACGCTCGGTTTGGAAAGAAGATGGGGGTATCGGGGTCAAGCGGGCGTGGGGGACATGCGGGGGCGCAGCAAGCGTATTACCACGAGCACGAGCGTGATGGCTTGCCTTGCCGTCCTCGGCGGGGCCGGCATCGGCGGTTTCGCCGCCGGGTTTAATGCGCGCGCGGATTTGCCCGTAACGGCATCCACGACCGTTGTCGCGGCTCTTGCCGAGATGCCGCCGGCCGAGACTGTGAATCTGCGCTTCCCGTCCGATTGGGTGGAGGCCGCCTCGGAGGCATCGCCGCGGATGCTGGCACTGGCTTCGGCCGATGGCGGAATCACCCTGTTCACCCCGCGGCCGATTTATCCGCTCGCCGATGCCAACGCGGAGAATGGCGTTGCCCCAACAGCGGAAGAGGCGAAGGCCAAGCCGGCGGCCCAGACCGCAGCGGTCGCGCCGACCAAGGTCGCCCTAGCGTCCGCCTCGGCCAAGCCCGCCGCTGTCGCTCCCAAGCCCGTCGTTCACCGGTCCAATGCCGTGCTCAACGATTCGCAGATCGCCGGGATCAAGAAGCGGCTTAACCTGACGCCCGAGCAGGAGCGCTATTGGCCCGCGGTCGAGGCCGAGCTGCGCAAGATGGAATACAACAAGAAGGGCGCGCAAGGCGGCAGCCGGATGGCGTCTGTCGACATGAGCAAGGTCAATATCGAGGGGCTCAAGTCCGCCGGGTTCCCGCTGGTCATGAGTTTCAGCGACGACCAGAGGCGTGAGCTCAAGTCGCTCGCCCATCTGCTGGGTCTCGAGAACGTCATGGCAGGCCTCTGATCGGGTACGCGCAGCCCGAGCCAGTCCAAGCCCGGCCGCCGTGCCGGGCTTTTGTTTGCCCGACGCCAAGCCTCGCATTCGAACCCGCGCCAACGCGTTCGCGCGCCCGCCTGTCCTTCGAGCGGTATGCACCCAGCCTGCTGCCGCGCTAAGCTTTGCCGATCGGCCAGGAAACGGGAGGCGGACATGGACATGAACGTCAGGGTTGGCGCGGCCGGGGACGAACGACAGCCCGCGAAAGCCGAAGGCGGAAAGAGTGCCCGCGGTGCCAATTCGAGCGACCTCGATGCCTGGCTGGAAAAGGTCGAGGCGCTCGGCGAGCTCAAGCGCATCACGGCCGAAGTCGATCCCGACCTCGAAGCGGCGACCATCACCTATCTGGTGGGCAGCGAGCGCAGCCCGGCGCTGTTGTTCGAGAACATCAAAGGCCATCCCGGCCATCGTGCTCTTTACAACATGATCGGCTGCAACCTGTCCCGTTTCTGTCTGATGATCGGGGAGCAGCCTGTGGATCATCCGCTCGCGGCCGTGCGAATCCTTCAGCAAAAGCTCGGGCGGAAAATGCCGCCCCGGGAGGTTCCGAGCGATCAGGCCATCTGCAACCAGAACATCGTCGAGGGCGAAGACATCGACATCCGCATCTTCCCGGCGCAACGCATGTGGCCGCTCGACGGCGGAATGTATCTCGGCACCGGCGACGCCGTGGTCACCAAGGATCCGGAGACCGGCCGCATCAATGTCGGCACTTACCGCATGATGATCAAAGGCCCGCGCGAGGTCGGCGTCTACACCTCGCCGGGCAAGGACGCCACCATCGACCGCGAGAAGTGGTGGAAGATGGGCAAGCCCATGCCGATCGCCGCTGCCTATGGCATCGACCCGTTGCTGTTTCTGGTGGCCGCGACCAGCCTGCCGAAGACGGAGTGTGAATACGATTATTATTCCGGGATCAACGGCGCGCCGATCGAGGTCTTCACCAGTGATCTCACCGGCTTGCCGCTGCCGGCGCGGGCCGAGATCGTGCTCGAGGGCTTCCTCTATCCGGACGAGACCTTTGCCGAGGGACCGTTCGGCGAGTTTACCGGTTATTACGGCCGGCCGAGCGGCGCGACGCCCTATATGCGGGTGGAGCGCGTCCGCTACCGCGACAATCCGACCTTGACGTGCGCGTTGATGGCGGACGGCGCAGCCAATGAGGCCGGGCTGTTCTGGGCGGCGTTGCGCTCCGCCGGCATCTGGGCCGACCTGCAAAAACTCGGCGTGCCCGGCATCCGGGGTGTGTGGTCGATCCCGGAGGCGGCGGGCTGGGGCATCACGGTGGTCTCGATCCAGCAGATGTATGCCGGGCATGCTCCGCAGGTGATGGCGCTCGCGGCACAATGCACGGCCGGCGCCTATTTCGGAAAATACGTGATCGTCGTCGACGAGGATGTCGATCCGACCAACGTCAACCAAGTATTGTGGGCCATGGCGACCCGCTCGCGCCCAGCGCAGTCGATCGACATTCTGCGCGAAACCTGGAGCACCTATCTCGATCCCAGCCTGAACCCACCGGAGATCAGGCCGTGGGGATCGAAGTGTCTCATCAACGCCTGCATGGACTACCGCTTCATCAAGACCTTCTCCAGGCGCACCAAATTATCGAAGGAGGCTTACGACAACGTCGTCGCGCGGTGGCAGGAGCTCGGCCTGAGTGGAAAGCCGCCGGCGATCTCGGTGTTCGAGGACGAAAAGTCCGCAGCAGACATGACGTGACCTATCGTGCTTCTCGTTCTCGCATGACCAAAGCGATCCGCATCCACGCCAACGGCGGTCCGGAGGTGATGCGTTTCGAGGATGTCGAGCTTCCCGCTCCGGCTGCGGGCGAAGCGCGCGTCCGGCAGACGGCCATCGGCGTCAACTACTCGGACGTGAATGTGCGCCGCGGCGGGTTTTATCTGGCGCGGCCGTCGCGCTTTCCTCTGATTCTCGGCAACGAGGCGGCCGGTGTGGTCGAAAGCGTCGGGCCCGGTGTCGCCGGCATCGCGGCGGGCGATCGCGTAGCCTATGCGGGCATGCGCGGAGAATTCTTCGAGGAGACCGGCGCCTATGCGCAGGCGCGCAACGTCCCGGCCGATCGCCTCATCAAGCTGCCGGCCGGTATTTCCGACCGGCAAGCGGCGGCGATGATGGTGAAGGGATTTACCGCGTCGCTTATCATCAACCGGATCTTTCGACCGGGCGGCGGCGACGCAGTCCTTATCCACACGGCGGCGGGCGGCGTCGGCATGATCCTATGCCAGTGGTCGAAGCATCTCGGCGCTACCGTGATCGGCACTGTTGGCTCGCCGCAAAAGGCCCGAATTGCGCAAGCGCATGGCTGCGATCACGCCATTCTCTATCGCGAGGTCGATTTCGTCGCCGCGATCAAGGCGATCGCTCCGCAGGGCGTCGCGGCGGTGTTCGACGGCGTCGGCAAGGACACCTTCATGGCCTCGCTCGATTGCGTGCGCCCGTTCGGAATGCTGGTGAACTACGGCAACGCCTCGGGGCACCCACCGCCGGTCGACCTGCTCCTGCTTGCCAAGCGCGGCTCGCTCTCGGTCTGCCGTCCCGCGCTGAGCAGCCTGACTGCCGACGTGCCGGCCATGCGCGCAGCCGCCGCCGAGCTGTTCGACCTGGTCGAGCGCGGAATTCTCAAGATCAAGATCGGCCGCACCTATGCGCTCGCCGACGCCGCGGCCGCGCACCGCGATATCGAGGGCAGGACTTCCGAGGGCTCGATGCTGCTGCTGCCTTGAGTGGGACTGCTGCTCACCGCGTCGGCTTGAGATCGAGCGCTTTGGCGATGACGGCGATCTGGGCGCGTTGGCGGGCCATGATCTCGGTGAATTCCTTCGCTCCGCCGCGCGTCGGGGTCTGGGCGGTGGCGTTGAGCTTGGCCTCGACGTCCTTGTCGTCAGCCACCGCGACGATGTCGGCGCCAATCTTTTCCCGCAGCTCGGCTGAAACCGCCGGGCTGCCGAACAAGCCGACCAGACCCTCCATTTCCATGGCAGGGAAGCCCGACTCGGCAGCAGTCGGAATGTCGGGCAGGCTCGGCGCGCGTTTGCTCCCCATCTGCGCCAAGACCTTGATCCGGCCCGCTTCCCGCTGCGGCCGCTGGATCGCGTAAGAGGAAGAATAGACTTGCAGACGTGCTTCGGCGAGGTCGTTCACGGCCTGCACGATGTCGCGATAGGGTACCTTGGTGAAGGTCAGCCCCGCCTTGACGGCGAAGTAATCGAACGCGAGCTCGGTGATGCCGGGAACGGCGGCTGAATTGAACTTGCCGGCCTCCGCGCGCGCGCGCGCGACGAAGTCGGCAAGGTCGCCGACGCCCAGCGACGTCGGCACGCCGACGGACAGTACCGTGGAGGAGAAGCTTGCAATCGGTAGGATATCGTCCGGGTTATAGGTCAGCTTTTGATAGAGATACGGGTGGACGATGAAGTTGCCGCTCGGGCCCCACAGGAAGGTGTGATCCTCGTTGGCGGAAAGCATGGCCTGGATCGCGATGATGCTATCGCCGCCGGGCCGGTTGTCGATCACGACCGGCTTGCCCCAGAGCGCGGACAGCTTTTCCTGGATCAGGCGGGCGCCGATATCGGCGCCCGCTCCGGGGCCGAACGGAATGATGAATTTCACCGGCCGCTGCGGCCAGTTCTGAGCCGATGTCTGCGCCCGCGCTCGACCGGTGATGAAGGCGGGAACTGCCAGAAGCGCCAACGCGTGCCGTCGCGTGAATTGCATCAATGTTTCCTCCAGGTTTGGATTATTTCGATGTCGTCTCCGCGTCAGCGGGGACCCGGTAACCATCGGCGCGGAGGGGGTACCATCACGTGACCGTGCCACATCGAGAGGCCCGTGATTACTAGGTCCCCGCTTTCACAGGCCCTTTCGCGGGGGCCGACAGCGCTGCATGGGTGACGCTAATGGGTAGGTCGGGCCGGCGCAACGTTCACTGCGCGGGCTTCTTGTCGCTGGCTTGATGGATTGCCGCGATCCTGGCGCGCTGCTCCTCGATCGCCGCTGCGAATTCTTCCGGCGTCCCCAGGCGCGGCGCGGTGCCGATGCCGATCATGCGAGCACGAAACGCCGGGTCGGCGATGATCGCGCGCGTGTCTGCGATGATGCGCTGCTTGATCTCGACGGGCATGTCGCGCCAGCCATAGATGCCGGAGGTGCCGTCGAAGGTCAGATCCGGATAGCCGGCCTCTGCCGCGGTTGGCACGTCCGGCGCCTGTGGCGAACGGTCGCGATTGGTCACGAACAGAAGCTTAGCGGTGCCCGCGCGGTGATGAGGCACGAGCGTCGGCACGCCGGTCCCCGCCACATGCAGCCGCCCTTGGTTCAAGTCCTGGTAGGCAGGTGCGAAGTCGCGATAAGCCACCTGGACCATCTCGATGCCGGTACTCTTCTGCAGCGCGAGCAGCACATAGTACGGCAACCCCGGCGTCGCCGCCCAGTTGAGCTTGCCGGGTGCGGATTTTGCCGCCCTCACGAGGTCGGCGAGCGTATCGACTCTCAAGACGGCCGTCGAAGCAACGCCGAGATAATTATCGATCACCGGCGCGACCGGCACCAGTTCCTTGGGATCGTAAGGGAGGCGCTCATGCAGCAGATGATTGAACGTCACGATGCCGGCGAACGAGAACAGGAAAGTGTGATTGTCGCGCGCCGACAGGAAACCGGTCACCGCCGGAATGCCGTCGGCGCCCTGCCGGTTCTCCACCACGACCGGCTGGCCCCAGCGCTCGGTCAGTCGCTCGGCGATGAGACGTGCGGAGAGATCCATTCCGCTGCCCGGCGGGAGAGGAACGATGAACCGCACGGTCTTCTGCGGCCAAACATTGGCGGTGGGCTGGGCCGTTGTCTGGGCCAGCGCGGAAGATGCGGTGAGCGCCGTTGCCAGCAACAGGCCGGCGGCCTGGGCGTTCCGCATGAGCGGGCGGTTGATATTCACGTCGCCAGCTCACTGAAAGCGGACGCTGACGCCGGCGATGGGCTCGACCTCGAACGCAAGTGCGTCTTCTCCGGGCTCGATCGTGAGGGGTGGCACGACCGAGCCGGTGATGATGATCTCTCCCGCCCGCAGCCGTTCGCCGAAAGCCGCGAGCAGATCGGCCACATGGCGCACGATGTCGGTCCATTCCCCCGTATTGGCCTGCGGGTCGCTGGTGCGTGCGAACTCGCTCCCGTGCCGCAGGATGCGGCAGGTCAGGCCGTCCGGTGCGCCACCAGCGCGCGCCGGTCCGTCGCCAAGCACCACATGGCGTTGATAGATGTTCCCGGCCAGAACCCGCTCGGGGTCCTGGGGTGGCGCGGTCAGATCGACGAGCTCGATCGCGGGCGAGATGCCGGCGATCGCCGCTGCGGCGGTGGCACGGTCCGTGCCGGCCGGAACGTCGCGGGCGATGTGGACTGCAATCTCCGGCTCGGCCACCGGCTTCGACCAGCCGGCCAGTGACACGCTGCCGCCCGATTGAACGCGGGCATTTTGAGTGAGGAAGCCCACGAGCGGTCCGCTGATGTCGAGGAGCTTCAGCATCGCCGGGGCGCCGAAGCCCACCTTCCAGCCCAACGGGCGGTCACCGCCGTCGAGTTGCTTGCGCCGCAGATCGAGCTGCGCCTGCATGCCGCGCACGACGCGCGCGTCCTCCCAGACTTTCACCGCTCTCTCCCGAGCCGGGACCTTCGTACCGGCGGTCCGTTGCGCTTGGACATCGTGCCCTGGTGTTCCTCTGGCGCAACCTCGTAGCCGGACGCGGCGATCGAGCCGGCGCCCATCCAGCCCCATATCAGGACGACGTCGGCGTTCGAAGTGTTGTTGAAACCATGCCAGCAGGTACGCGGCGAATAGACCACGTCGCCTTCACCCGCCGGTTCCTCGCCCCGATCGGTATAGATGTGGCCGTGGCCCTTGAGCACGATGAAAAACTCGTCGCAATTGTGATGCCGGTGGTTCTCGTGCCGCGCCCCGGGCTTGAGCACCGTCCATCCCACCACGTGATCGGCGCCGGCGGATTTCTTGTCGATGAGGAACTGCACCTGCATGTCGACCCAGCCGTCCTTGCGCTTGAGGCCTTCCACCTTCGGCACGTCGCGCATGTTCGTGCGGTACATCCTCGCCGCTTTCTTCGGCGCGTTCCTGCGTCTCGCGCTTTTCCTCGTCTTCGCTCTGACGCCGCCAGTCTTTCTGGCCGGTCCCTTCACGATTGCCCTCCCAGACGCCGATACACTTCGTGTGCGGTGACGAAATCCCGGTGATCGATGCCGAGGCCGCGGCAGGCATTCATCATCTCGTTGGCGGCCGCCGCCAGCGGCACCGGGCTGCCGAGCTTGCGGCCGAGGTCGAGCGCCAGCAACATGTCCTTCTGCTGCAGCGTGACGTCGGCCAGCGGAACGGCGGGCATCTTGCCCTCCAGGATGAAGGGCCCGCGATAGCCCAGTACCGGTGAGGCGGCGACGCTCTTGAGGATGGCATCCACCGCGATCTCACGCGCAACTCCGCCTTTCTCGGCGAGCGCGACCGCTTCGCCAAAAGCGATGACCTCGACCATGAGGAGAAGGTTGACCGCGATTTTCATCTGCACCGCGAGACCGCTCGCTCCGACATAGGTGACCTTCGGCCCGATGGCGCGCAGCACCGGCTCGACACGCTCGAAGGCGGCCCTGTCGCCGCCGACCATGAGCGCAGCGTTGCCCTGCGCCAAGGTGATCGGGCTTCCGGAAATCGGTGCATCGAGCATCGCCAAACCCCGTTTGGCGAACTCGGCGGAGATCGCGCGGCTCGCATCCGGCGCGATCGTGCTCATGTCGACATAAATGGCGCCAGGCTTGAGCCCGGCAATGATGCCGTCATCGCCGAGCGCCACCGATCTCACTGCCTCCGCATCGGTCACGATCGAGAACACCACTTGCGACGTGGCGGCGACCGCGCGCGGCGTCGCCGCAAACAGCATGCCGGCCTTGGTCAGGGGTTCGGCCTTCTCCTTGCTGCGGTTCCAGCCAGTGACCGTATGGCCCGCGCCCATGAGGCGGGGAACGATGCCAACGCCCATGGCGCCAAGTCCGACGAAACCAATATCCATCCACTCACCTCGCAAGCCTCTCCTTAGCAGATTTCCGGGATAGCGCTGAGCTCAGGCGCTGCGATCGAGGTCTTCGCCCAACTGGCGGTAAATCTTGATCGCCTCTTCGTGCAGCGAGCGCGCCTGCGCCAAATCGCCCGCGAACAGGCGCGCCGACGCGCGCGCGCTCAGGCACTGAGCCAGAGTCTTGCTTGCACCGCGAGGACGCACCAGCACGTCTGCCTTGCATAGCAGCCGTTCGCCGCCGTCGACGCTGTCCGGCACCAGGCGCGCGGTACCCGCGCGCAACAGTGCACGCCCCTCGTGAAAACGGTCGCCGAGCTTGCGAAACAGCGCGGCGGCCCGCATCGCCTCATCGTAGTCGGCGGGATCGTCGAGCTCCCTGACGTCGCCGGCCTGCCAGGACAGCAGCCGGGCGGTGACCGCCGCCGGCGTCCCCCTGCGCACCCTGTCGAGCGCCGTCACCACCCAGCGTCGATGCTCCAGCATCAGTCCTAGCTCGGCCCACAGCACGTGGCTGCAGCCGACCAGCTCGAGGCCGAGCGCGCCATCGCCTTCCGGCCCGAATGCCCATTCCAGCGCGCCGCGCAGATTGTCGACGTCGGCCTGGTAGAGCGCGATCCATTGCTGCGTCGGAGTCGTCTCCCACGCTATCGTGGCTTGTGCGAACCGGGCCGCGAAATGCGCGGCATGCCGCCGGCGCAATTCCACGGCGTTGGCAAGCTTTCCGGACGCGTAACAGCGGGTCGATTCCAACAGCCGATAACGGGTTTCGGCGCCGACGGCATCCGCCTGCACCAGGGATTTCTCCACCAGCGCCAGCATCAGGTCGCCGATCCGCGCTTGCGGGATTTCGGCGCTGTCGACGACGGCGCTGATGGAGGCGAGCGCGGTGGACCCAACGAATACCGAGAGCCGCGCCAGCAATGCTTTCTCGGCATCGCTCAAGAGGTCATAGCTCCAGTCGATGAGTGCCTCAAGCGTTTGCTGGCGCGGCAGAGCCGTTCGGTTGCCTCCAGTCAAAAGCCGGAAGCGCTCGTCGAGTCCGTGCGCGAGCTGCTGCGCCGACAGGACTCTGAGCCGCGGCACTGCCAGCTCGATCGCAAGCGGTATCCCATCGAGCCTCTGACAGATCGCCCCGACCGCTGGGGCGTTGCCGTCCGTGAGCGAAAAACCCTGACCGAGCGCACTGGCTCGTTCCGCGAACAGTCGTACCGCCGCGTACTGGCCCGCGCTCGCGGCCGTCAACGGTGCGTTCGCCTGCGGCACGGGCAGTGACGGTACGCGAACGACGCTTTCTCCGGCAATCGCCAGACGCTCCCGGCTCGAAGCCAGTATGGCAATGCGCGGGCAGCTCCGTATCAGCATCTCGATGACGCGCGCGGCCTCGGCAATCACGTGCTCGCAGTTGTCGACGATGAGCAGGAGCTGCTTGTTCTTGAGCGCGGACGCCAGGGTCTCAGTCGCGGCATCGGGGCTGTTGAGACTGACACCCAACACGTCGGCAATGATGGAGGTGACGAGCTGCGCATCATTGAGCGGGGCGAGCTCGGCGAGCCAGACGCCGTCCGGACGCTGATCGAGCACGCCGCTTCCGGCCTCGAGCGCAAGCCGCGTCTTGCCGACTCCGCCCGCACCCGTCAGCGTCACCAGCCGATGACTGGTCAGACGTGCCTTGATCTCGGCGAGCTCCGCCTCGCGTCCGATCAAGCCGGTCAGCAGTTGCGGAAGATTGGTTCTGGGAGCAGGTCCCGCGGCCGCGGTTGCGTCCTGCTGGACTGCGCTCTCGAGTGGGGCGGCGGGTTCGCGTTGCACCTCGCCCACGAAACGATAACCGCGCCCGGCGACGGTGAGCAGATAACGCTCGCCGTCACCGGCCGTGCCGAGGACTTTGCGCAGCGCGGATACGTGGACTTGAATGTTGTTTTCTTCCACCACGACCCCTGGCCAAATCTCGGCCATGAGCTCGTCCTTGGTGACCAACTGGCCATGGCGGCTCACCAGCATCAGCAGGATTTCGAACGCGCGCTGGCCGAGCGTAACGGGCACCCCGTGGGCCAGGAGCTCGCGCCGTCCGGGCAACAGGCGGAATGGTCCGAACACGAACGTGTCGGTCATCGGCGTCACCCCGGCTGTGGTGAAATCGCCTGCGACTCGCGGAACCGCAGGGTCAGCCGATTGCGGCCGTTGCTGCGTTCGTAACGCATGCCGCTGGCAAAGCTGCGCATCAGATGAATCCCGAGTTGGCCGATTTTGGCGTCCTCCAGGGAAGTCGCCGCCGGCGGCGGCGCAACCCCGGTCGGATCGAAATGCCGGCCGTCATCCTCGACCCGGGCGACCAGCGCTCCGCCATTGCGCTCGAGCTCGACGGCGATCTCCAGCCGATCGCCTCCCGCAGCGCCGTACATGATGACATTGGCGACGGCTTCCTCGAGACAAAGCTGGATGGCGAACGACAGATCGGGTGATACGCCATGTCGCACGAAGCCCTCGATCCATCCCGCCAGCCGCGTCAGCTCCGCCAGATCGTTGCGCAAAACGAGACGCTTCATCTCCGTGGGCGACATTGTCGTCACGATGTCAGGGCTGCTGTCGCAGCGCTTTCGCTTTGATGAAGCGGAATCAGCGCGTCCGCCCGAGCGGTCCTGAGGACCTTGGCGACGTTGTTGTCGGGGCAGAGAAGGACCAGCCTGCCGCCTTTGCCATGGGCGATCTTGGCCCCGATCAGCAGCACCCGAATGGCGTAGGACGTGAGGAAATTCACGCCCGAAAGATCGACCATGACCCGACTCTTCTCCGTGACGATCTTGTTGAACGGCAACTCGACCAGCACCGCCCCGGTGGTGTCGAAGCGGCCGCGCAGCACCACCTTGGTGATGCCACCAGCGACATCCTCGACGGTGATGTCCATGCTCGTCCGATCCGTCGGGCTATTCTGCCCACGCTCGCTGTCATACCCGTATTCGCGTCGGCGGGGAATGCGGGAGGGGGCCCCGGTTCAGAAGATTTCAGAACGATTCATGTCGAACGCGCGCCGTCATGCCGGCCAGCCGGCTTGACCGGCGCCAACTGCGACGGCGGGCGCTCGGCTCGCCAGGCCGCCCTCGTTCGGGGCGGCTGCCGCAACGCCGTCTGCATCCGAACGCCGAGCACGATGGGCCGGTGCGTGCTAGAATTTGACCTCCCGCATCGACGGAAAAGACGGTGGCCGACAATCGACCGACAGCTGAGGGCGCGCGCATCCTGGTCGTCGACGACAACGACGACAACCGCTACACGCTCACGCTCCATCTCAACCTCGAGGGCTACGGTAACATCGAGATCGCACAGGACGGCGAGGAGGCGATTGCGCGACTCAGTGCGGAGAGCTTCGACCTCGTGCTACTCGACGTGATGATGCCGAAGGTCGACGGCTATCAGGTGCTGACGTGGATCAGGGACCAGGCCCGGCTGCGTGACCTTCCCGTGATCATGATCTCGGCACTCAATGAAATGAGCAGCGTGGTCCGCTGCATCGAGCTCGGCGCCGTCGATTACCTGCTCAAGCCGTTCAATCCGGTGCTGTTGCAGGCGCGCCTGGGAGCAACACTCGAAAAGAAGCGGTTGCGCGATCAGATCAACGCCCACCTCACCCGGCTGGAGGAGGAGCTCGACGCGGCGCGCAAGCTGCAGATGTCGATGGTACCGCACTCGTTTCCGACACCGACCGCGGAATTTCCCATCGACCTGTGCGCGAGCATGGAGCCGGCGCGAGAGGTCGGGGGCGATCTCTATGATTTCTTCACGACCGAGAACGGGACGTTGTGCTTTCTGGTCGGCGACGTCTCGGGCAAGGGCATGCCCGCAGCCTTGTTCATGGCGCGCGCGAAAAGCCTGATTCGTATCGTCACCGAGCTGATGCGGTCGCCGGACGGGCACGCCGGCCCAGCCGACATCATTGCACGCGTGAACCGCGAGCTCTGCCAGGACAACGGCGACATGATGTTCGTCACGTTGTTCTTCGCCATGCTGGTGCCGGCGACCGGCGAACTGTCCTTCTGCAATGCCGGGCACAATGCCCCTTACCGGTTCCATGGGGACAAGCTGACGGAAATCGTCGACGCAAAGGGCATGATCCTCGGGGTGTGCCCGGAAGCCGTCTATGACACGGGCCGGCTCTCGCTCGCGGTCGGGGAAGTCGTGTACCTGTTCACCGACGGGGTGACGGAAGCGAACAATGCGGCCGACGAGCTGTTCAGCGAGGAGCGATTGGAAGACATCCTGCGCGCTTCGGCAGGTCGGCCCAGCGTCGAGGTGGTGGGCGGCGTTGCCCAAGCGGTAAAGACCTTTGTCGGTACGGCGTCACCTTCCGACGACATCACGATGATGGCGGTGCGGAGGCTCGGTCCATCCGCTGTCTGAGCCTGCCGAGCGCACGGGCGTCCGCCAATTCGCCGCCCGGCTGCGCATTACCTTGCGCCGGCCACCGCCAGCGACACCCACTAGCGCGAAAATCGCGGCGATCTGCGGCCCGTTCCAAACTTCCCCGACTGTGTGAACTGGTTCACACGGCGTCCCGTCGATTCGGCGTAGTTCAGCTCTCGTCTCGAGGGCTTGCCGCGCTCCGGCGGCAGCCTCCCCCCATCAGAGCCGGCATGCCACAGCGCAGCGGCGATGCCTGTGCAAGGAGAATGCTCATGAACGCGATCAAGCACGTCACTGCCGCGATTGCTCTCCTGGTCGTGGGGCCGTCGCTGGTCCCGGCGGGCGCACAGACCTACCCCTTGGAATGTGCCCAGCGCGACGTCCAACTCGTTGTCCAGATGGAACAGTACGGCGAAGCTCAGAGCGTGCCAGGCGAGATCCTCTACGAGGCCTTCTGGACCTTGCAGCGTGCGCGCGAAGTCTGTTCCCAGGGGCGGATGGTGGCCGGGCTCGCGCTCTATGACAGCATTTTCAGGACATCACTTGCCGGGCAGATACCGTCGGCGCGCTGACGGTTCTCGCTCAGCTCCCGACGCGGTCTTGCAACGACCCCGGCATTCAGAACGATTCAGGTCTGCCCCGTAGACGCGTTTGCCTCCCGACGTGCATAGATCATTTCTATGGCGAGGACGGATCGACGCGAGAGACTTGAATGAGACGGCGCGCCTTTGTCGCTCTGCTCGGCGGCGCGCTGGCGTCTCCGATGATCTGGCCGCTGGTCGCGCGCGCGCAACAGGCGGTCAAGGTGCCCCAGGTCGTGTTCTTCTCGCCGTTCGCCACCGACGACGTCCGGGTGCAGAGCTTTCGCCAGGGACTTTCGGATCTGGGCCATGTGGACGGCAAGGACATTTCGGTCGAATACGTGGTCACCCCTCCCGATGGGGTGTTGCGGCTGGCCGCGGATATCGCGGCGCGCCGCCCGAGCGCCATCGTGGCGGCGACCACGCCCTTTGCCCTGGCTGTCAAGCGGGCAACCAAAAGCATCCCGATCGTTGCCGTCGGCGTAGCAGATCCCGTCGGGACCGGGCTGGCGGACAGCCTGGCACGGTCGGGCCAGAACGTGATCAGCCTGGGCAATCTCGGCGCCGATATGACCGGCAAGCGCCTCGAGCTGCTCAAGGATGTGGTTCCGGGGCTGGCGCGGGTCGCCATGCTGGTCAATCCGGACGATCCCGCCTCGCTGGTGCAGCTCGTCCAGGCGCGAGCCGTCGCGCCGATCCTGGGTCTCGATCTTCGCCCCGTTCAAGCGCGGCCGGCGGATGACCTCGGGCGTCTGGTTGAGGCTACCGCCTCGGGCGGGGTCCAGGCCCTCGCTGTCACGCAGGCATTCGCATTTCTAAATGACCGTGAGCGGATTGCCGCGCTCTCGATCAAGCACCGGCTACCCGGCATATTTGCGTCGCGCGAAGAGGTCGTTGCCGGCGGGCTGCTCGCTTATGGCGCGGACGTCAGGCGCGTGTATCGGCGCGCTCCGCATCTCCTCGAGAAAATTCTCAAAGGCGCGTCGCCGGCCGACATGCCGGTGGAGCAGCCGGCGGTATTCGAGCTTCACGTCAATCTCAGAACTGCCAAGGCCATTGGCTTGTCGGTCCCCGAGGCGGTCGTTCTTCGCGCAACCGAGGTGATCGAGTGAGTGGTGGGGGCCGGTTCGGCCTGCTTTGGCAATCGCGATCGCTGACGGGGTAAGCGGCGCGTTCGGTCCCTCTGCCCGATCATCCCACGCGTCCCACCGGCGCAATTCACAACGTTTCAGGCCTGCTTAAGTACGCGGGGCGCGACAGCAGGCATAGTCACTGAAAGGCCCGTGGGTCAGCTTCGCAACCCGGAGACCGATCATGAATACGCTCATTACTGCGCTGGTCTTGATCACCGCCATTGCCGTCGTACTGTTTGTCGAGTCTACGTCCACGTCGCAGAGCAATACGGTCGCGGGCGGCAACAGTGTCGGCCCGGATGGGGATGCCGATGTCCAGCTTTGATCGTGCCGCGATCGGGCGACTGATGAGGAGACGCAATTCCGCTGGGCGGTTTGGCCGCTGGCGAGCCAATCCAGTTAACCGGTCGTGATGCAATCATAGCGTGTAATTTAGAGTATTTCCGGCTCTCTAAAGATACTATAGGTTGCAGCGGGTGGCCTGAAACGGGACGATTTCAGAACGATTCAGATCCGCCCCAAGGACCGGCCGCACGCGGCGAGATGTGGTGTCTCGAGGCGCGACGGGCGCTCGCGTGACGCTTGAGACACTGCGGATGAAGCCAAGGAGCCATCGACTCGTCGGGCGTCAAGGCCCCATCCCGCCCGCTCGCCATCGCCGGCCGGAGTGATCGAATGCGGCTGGGACGCATCCTGTCACGGGACACGAGTGCGGGCGATCTTGCTACAATGGTGAGGATGTGGATTCGCAATCTCGTGCAGCGCTTTGCTCCGAAACGCGCGGGGCTCCCGGCAAACGGTGAGCAGCCTCAAGCGCCGGCCGAGGCTCCCGCTCCGAAAACCCGCCGACGCCTGTTTACCAAGTACGTTGCGCTGTTCGTGGCGGTGGTCTGCGTCGCGCTCCTGTCGAACGGTATTTTCGACGTCTACTTCTACTACCAGGAGCACAAGGTTTCCCTCATCCGCATTCAGCGCGAACAGGCGGAAGCCGCCGCCGCCAAGATCGGACAGTTCATCAAGGAGATTGAGAGCCAGCTCGGCTGGACGACGCAATTGCCCTGGTCGGCCGGCTCGATCGAGCAGCGCCGCTTCGATGCGTTGCGGCTGCTGCGGCAGGTGCCCGCCATTACCGAGCTGGCGCAGATCGACGCCAGCGGCAAGGAGCGGCTGCGGGTTTCGCGGCTGGCGATGGACGTGGTCGGCAGCGGCACCGATTTTTCCAACGATCCGAAGTTCATGGAGGCCGTGGCGCACAAGGTCTATTACGGGCCGGTGTACTTCCGTCGTGAATCGGAACCGTACATGACGCTCGCCATCGCCGGCACCCGGCGTGATGCCGGTGTGAGCGTCGCCGAGGTGAATCTCAAGCTGATTTGGGACGTGGTCTCGCAGATCAAGGTCGGCGAGCGCGGCCACGCCTATGTCGTGGACGCGCAGGGGCGTTTGATCGCCCATCCCGACATCAGTCTGGTCCTGCGCAACACCGACATGTCGCGGCTGGCGCAGGTGCGCGCCGCACGCAGCGGCGACTCCGCGCCGGTGCAGGAAGCGCAGGACATCGAAGCCCACAAGGTGCTCACGGCCTCCGCGCCGGTGACCCCGCTGGGCTGGCTCGTGTTCGTCGAACTGCCGGCCGGGGAGGCCTACGCGCCGCTGCGCGCGGCCTTGCAACGCCTTGGATTTGTGCTGCTGGGCGCGCTGGGCTTCGCCGTCCTCGCCGGGATGTTCCTGGCTGGCCGCATGGTCGGCCCGATCCAGGCGCTCCGGGCGGGCGCTGCGCGCATCGGCAGCGGCGATCTGTCCCAACGTATCGCCATCAAGACCGGCGACGAATTGGAGGTGCTGGCCGACCAGTTCAACGACATGGCCGGACGGCTGCAGGAGTTGTATGCAGGGCTGGAGCAGAAAGTCGAGCTGCGCACGCAGGAACTGCAAATGCGCAGCGGCGAGCTCGCACAATCCGTCGAGGAACTGCGCGCGCTCGGCGAGGTGACGCAGGCGGTGAATTCCACGCTCGATCTGGCGACCGTGCTGTCCACCATCGTCGCCAAAGCGGTTCAGCTCTCGGACACCGAAGCCGGTTCGATCTACGTCGCCGATCCTGCAACGCAGGAATTTCACCAGCGTGCGACGCATGGCATGAGCGAGGAGCTCATCGCCGAGCTCAACCGGCAGGATATCGGTATCGGCGAGAAGACCATCGCCGACGCCGCGGCGCGTCGCGCGCCGGTGCAGTTCGCCGACCTGATGGATCAGGGACCGTCCGCGACGCGGGACATCCTGCTGCGGGCCGGCTTCCGCGCTCTGCTGGTGGTGCCGCTGCTGGGCCCGAAAGGGATCATCGGCGTGCTGGTGGTGCGGCGAAAGGCGCCCGGCGAGTTCCCCAAGCATACGGTCGATCTGTTGCAGACGTTTGCCGCGCAGTCCGTGCTGGCAATCCAGAACGCCAACTTGTTCAAGCAGGTGGAAGAGAAGGGCCAGGAACTTGAAATGGCGAGCCGCCACAAGTCGCAGTTCCTCGCCAATATGAGCCACGAGTTGCGGACGCCGCTCAACGCGATCATCGGGCTAACAGAGATGATGCTCGCCAACGCGGCGCGTTTCGGGACGGAAAAGGCCGCCGAGCCGTTGCGCCGCGTGCATCGCGCCGGCAATCATCTCCTGGGCCTCATCAACCAGGTCCTCGACCTTTCGAAGATCGAGGCGGGCAAACTCGAGCTCAGTCCGGAGTTGGTGAGTCTGGCTCCGCTAATCGATGAGGTCATCGGCACGGCGCGGCAACTGGCGGAGCAGAACAAGAACCGCCTCATTGTGGAGAGCCAGGAGGGCCTGGGCACGCTCACCGTCGATCCCATGCGGCTGCGCCAGATCCTGCTCAACCTGATGAGCAATGCCTGCAAATTCACCAAGCAGGGCGAAGTCATCCTGCGCGTGAAAAAGGTGCTGGACGGGCGCAATTGGATCGAGTTCGCCGTGGCGGATACCGGCATCGGCATGACACCGGAACAGCAGGCGAAGCTCTTCGAGGAGTTCACACAGGCCGATTCCTCGACTGCTCGGCGTTACGGGGGAACCGGCCTCGGCCTCGCCATCACGCGCAAGCTGGCGCGCATGATGGGCGGCGAGGTGATGGTGGCGAGCGAGGCTGGCAAGGGCTCGGTCTTCACCGTCCGCCTGCCCGGCGCTGCCGCTTCCCCTGACATCAGCTTGACCGACGGAATCCAAGCTCCGGCCGGCGATTGCGTGCTCGTCGTCGACGACGATGCGACGGCGCGCGAGCTCATTTCCGATCAGCTCAAGGCCGAGGGCTTCTCTGTGGTTACCGCCGCCGGCGGCCTGGAGGGATTGAGGCGCGCCAAGGAATTGCGCCCGATCGCGATCACGCTTGACGTGATGATGCCCGACCTTGACGGCTGGTCAGTGCTGGCCGCGCTGCGGCAGGATGCCGAACTTGCCGAGATTCCCGTCATCATGGTGACGATCCTCGACGAACCGCGACGGGCCGTCGCACTCGGCGCGGCCGGCTACCTCAGCAAGCCGATCGACCGCGAGCGTCTGCGCCGGCTGGTCGGGCGCTTTCGTTCCCCGGCGCGGCCGACGCGGATCCTTCTGGTCGAAGACGATGAGAGCCAGCGTGACCGCGTGCGCAGCTGGCTCGCCGACCAGGAGTGGGTCGTGCAGGAGGCCGCGAACGGTCGGGAGGCGCTGGCCCGCATGCGCGAGCAGCGACCCGACATGATATTGCTCGACCTCATGATGCCCGAAATGGACGGCTTCGCGCTCGTCGCCGCCCTGCAAAAAGAGCCGGGCTGGCGAGATATCCCCGTGATCGTGATCACGGCGCGCGATCTCGAGGCGGGGGACCGTGAACGGCTCAATTCCGGGGTGAATTCCGTACTGGTCAAGGACATGTTCCGGCCGGATGAGCTGGTCGGGCGGATTTGCCGGCTGGTGCGTGCCGGTGCGGAAGTCGCCACAAGGATGGAAGCCGCGTCGTGATCAAAGTGCTTTACATCGAGGACAACGACGACAACGTCTATATGCTCAAGATGCGGCTCGAGTTGCTCGGTGATTTCGAGGTTTTGGCGGCAGAGGACGGCGAGAAGGGTTGTGCGATGGCCGCTGCCGAGCGGCCGGACGTGATCCTGATGGATTTGGAAATGCCAGTGATCGACGGCTGGGAAGCCACGCGCCGGCTGAAGAGCAATCCGCAGACGAGCGACATCCCGGTCATCGCGCTCTCCGCGCATGCGCTCGCCGGGGCCCGCGAAAAGGCATTGGCTGCGGGCTGCGACGAATTCGACACCAAGCCCATCGAGTTCGAGCGGTTGGTGGGAACCCTTCGGCGGGTTCTCGCGCGTCGCGCATAACAGCGCCCGGCACAGCCCCTTGCCGCCGTCAAACGGGCACCGCTCACTCTGCGACGATCTTGATTCGATCGCCGGCCTGCACGCGCTCGTTGGGGCCGAGCCCGTTGAGGATGCGGAAACGCTCGACGGCGCGGTCCTGGACTGCCATGTGGCTCGCCAGGCGCTCCACCGTCTCGCCCGGTTCGACGGTGACGACTTTGAGATGGAGCGGCTTGGCCGCCTGGCTTTCCGCCAATGTCATGCGGCGGAAAGTGCCTACCGATTCGCGAAATCCGCGATCGATTTCCGCGGTCGTGCGCTTCGAAGCAAAGATGAAGCGATAGACATCGCTGCCGAAGCGCACCGCATAGAGCCGGAACACCCATTGGTCGCCTTTGGCGGTCGCGGTCGCCGCTGGCAGGCCGTTGATGATGACGTCCTCGACGGTCTTTTGATCGATATTCTCGATCCAGCCGGAATTGAGATAGTCGGCGAGCGTCTGCTCCGCCGGCACGCGGACCACGTCGAGCCGCAATGCTTGGCCGCCGCCCTCCTTCACGCCGAGAACCGCCTGTGCGGTGTTGTCGAGCGTGAACCCCTCGGGCGCCAGAAACGTGAAACCGAGCTTGGGATGCAGGAAGCGGCGGCCACGCACGAAGCCTTCGCTCGGATCCTCGCCGTAGACCATTCCATCGATGCCGGCGAGATATCCCGCCTTGTCGCGCTCCCCGGCGCCCGGCGTGCTGAACTGGCGTGCATTGGTCTGCGCATTCTTGATGCGCTCGGGGGTTGCCGGATGGGACGAGAGGAAATCGGGCGAGCGCGGGTCGATGTGCGACTGGCTCGGATTCGTCTTGAGCTCGGCGTTGCGCCCCATCGAGGTGAGGAAGCGGACGGCTCCGTAAGGGTCGAAGCCGGCGCGCGCGGCGATGCCGACGCCGATTCCGTCAGCCTCGAATTCCTGCGAGCGCGAGAAACTCGCGAGCGCGATCTTGGATTTCGCCAGCGCGAGCGCACCGGTTTCCGGATCGCTCAGCACGTCCTGTACGACGCGGCTCACCAGTGCGACTTGACGCGCCTGGTCCTCGCGGATCGCGGCATGGCGGGCGATCACGTGCGACATTTCGTGGGAGAGTACCGACGCGAGCTCCGACGTGTCGTTGGCCAAGGCGATCAGCCCCCGCGTCACATAGAGATGTCCCGTCGGCAGCGCAAAGGCATTGACTGCCGCCGAATTGAGGATCGTGACCTGATAATGCATGTCGGGCCGCTCGGACGCCGCGACGAGCTTTGCAACCGTCTGGTTGAGCACCGCCGCGAGCCTTGGATCCTCGTAAGCGCCGTTATAGGCGGCGAGGATGCGCTGATGCTCGCGCGACGGAGGCGATGGCGGTTGCTGGACGAGCCTGGGAGCTTCGGGCAGCGATCCCGGTGGCGCGCCCACCGAAAGCAGCGAAGAGCTGCAGCCGGCGAGCGCAAGGCCACACAGCACGACCAGCGCCGCTCGACGGCGGTGCGGTGTGGGGACGCTGGATTGCGTAACGGTGTGGTCCACGATGGCGATCTTCGGGTTTCGTCAGTTCCGTTCGGCGATTTCAATCTGCTCGGGACGGGTGGCCTCGATCCGCGGCCCGTTGCGCTCCTCGACCCAACCACGCACCCGCACGCGGCGGTTTTCGAGCCTTCTCGGCTCCATGCCCGCGGCCAAGAAGGTCCGCTCGTGGCGCTTCGGGATCGTGACCGTAAGCGCCTGCGACCATCGCCGGCCGAAGTTCACATATATCGTGCCTCCGCTCTCGCGGACCGAGGAGACCCTGCCTTCCGCCACCGTGAAATGGCCGCGCTCCGCAACCAGCTCGGCCCAGCTCTCGGCCGGCACGATGACATAATATGGTTCGCCCCAGAGGCCAAGCTTGGCTTGGCGCGCGGTGCGCTCGCGCGCCAGCAGTTCCTCGGCGCAGGCCCGCTCGCCGACATGGGCCGACACCCGTGCGAAGCCCCGGGCCAGCATTTCATGTGCGACGGATTGCTGCTGGCGGTCCCGCGCGACATGGACAAAAGCCAGTGCCCGGTCGTAGCGGTCGGTCGCACCGTGTTGACGGAACTCGACGTTTTGGTCCGCAACGATCGATCCGAGCGCGTCGCGGGCGGCGATGCCCGCGTCCGCCCGCGGCCCGATTTCACCGGGCCGGGGAGGCAGCGGGACTTCAATGCCGGCCAGCCGAATCTCGCGCCCGTCGTCAAGGACAAAGCTCCGTCCGTCAGTGACGGCACGGACTTTACCCGTGCCGGCAATCTCGAAACGGCAAACCGTCGGCGAAGGGCTTTCCTGCGCGCGGACGCCCACCACCAGCTGGAGCGTCGCGCCGGCCACGCAGAAAATCTGACCAAACCGCGCAAGAGCGACGATCCACCCGCCCATGCCGCAACGAGACGGTCGGAATGGGGCGGCACTGCGGCGATGGGCGCGCCCGGGCGCGCTTTCTCACGGCGTGTCCCTCTGATATGCAATGGCGCCACGGGCTAGGCAGGTGACTTACCCCCGGACTCGAGCAAACCACGTGACGTTCTGTCATTTCTCGCGCGCGGCGCGGGCGCGGGCGCGGCGCGCGGTTCGTACCGTCGTCACCAGCGTGGGCGCCGCGCTTCTGCTCGCGGCGCTCAAGAGCGGCCTCATTTTGTCCGCCGAAGTCGCCGCCCAGGAAGCGCGGAAAAATCGCAACAGCGTTCAGGTCACCGCCGACCAGTTGCATCAGATCGAGACTATGAACGTGGAGCTCTATCCGTTTCGCGCGCTGAAATTTGCGATCGGCCAAATAGCCTATAACGAGGACACCACCACTGCGGTCATGACCCCGTTTCCGGGTCGCGTGACCCGCCTGGTTGCCAAAGTCGGCGATACGGTGAAACGCGGCGATCCGCTGTTCGAGCTCGATAGCCCCGAAGTGGTGCAGCCGCAGAACGAGTTCATTGCGGCATTGACCGCCACGAACAAGGCGCGTTCGCAGCTCGATCTCGCGCGCATCGTCGAGAAGCGTTTCAAGGATCTCTACGAGGGCAAGGCTGCGGCGCTCAAGGAATGGCAGCAGGCGCAGGCCCAGCTTGTGGGCGCAGATAATGACATGCGTTCGGCGGAAAGCGCGCTTGAGGCCGCGCGCGCCAGACTGCGGATCGTCGGCTTCAGCGACGAGGAAGTTGCGGCATTGAAGGACAAGGGCGTGGTCAGGCGCGCGACCCCGATTCCGTCACCAATCGACGGTACCGTCATCGCGCGCAAGGTGGGGCCGGGTCAATACGTGCGCAACGACACCGGCGAAGCGCTCTATACGGTCGCCGACCTCGCCACCATGTGGCTCAAGGCGCAGGTTCCAGAAAACGACATCCCGTTCATACGTCTGGGCCAGGACGTGGAGATCAAGGTGTCGGCGCTGCCGGATCGCATCTTCAAGGCGCGCGTCACCGCCATCAGTGCCGCGACGGAAGCAACGACCCGTCGCATCGTGGTTCGCTCCGAAATCCCCAACCCCGACGGCGCGCTCAAATCCGAGATGTTCGCCAGCTTCAGGATTGCAACTGGCGCCGACGAGCCCTGGCCCTCCGTCCCCATCGAGGCCGTGATCCGGGAGGGCGATCTCGCCGTCGCGTGGGTCGAGGAGGAGCCCATGGTGTTCCGCCGTCGCAACGTGAAGCTTGGTATAGAGCGGGATGGGCGGGTGCAGATTCTTGAAGGCCTCAAGGCCGGGGAACTCATCGCCGGGCGCGGCGCGATCTTCGTGGAAAATGAATGGCGGCAATGACTCCGGCTTCGGGACGCCTCTTGCCGCAGACAGCAGCGGGCCTCAGCTTCCGCCTCCGCTTCGACGCGGCGACCCGGTGCATCCATGCTGCCTAAGCTGATCGCCTTTTGTCTGTCGCGCCGGCCGCTGGTGCTGATCAGCTTTACGGCGTTCCTCGGTCTCGGCTATGCCGCCTTTACCGTTCTCAACATCGAGGCCTATCCGGATCCGGCACCGCCGATCGTCGAAATCATCGCCCAATATCCGGGGCAGTCGCCCGAGGAAATGGAACGTTACGTTACGATCCCGATCGAAATCGCGATAGCCAGCACGCCTGGCCTGAAATTCCTCCGCTCCAATACCGTCTATGCGCTGAGCTTTATCCGTATCCAGTTTGAATACGGCCGCGATTACTACTTCGTTCGGCAGCAGACGCTCAATCGTCTCAAGGAAGCGGTTCTTCCGCCCGGCGTGCAGCCGGTGATCTCGCCGGCGGGCGGGATCAGCGAAATTTTCCGCTACCAGCTCAAGGGCCCACCGGACATGGACGTCATGCAGCTCAAGACGCTGCAGGATTGGGTGGTCGAGCGCAGGTTGCGCATTGTGCCCGGCGTGGCGGATGTCCTGGTGCTCGGCGGCAAGACCAAGGAGTTTCAGGCCGAGATCGACCTCAATCGCATGATCGCCCACGGCTTGACCCTGCCGCAGATCATCACCGCGATCTCGGCCGGCAACTCCAATGTCGGTGGCCGCACCATTGCGGTCGGCGAGCAATCGATCACGGTGCGCGGTATCGGCGTGGTCGGCACCCTGCAGGACGTGCGCAATATCGTGCTCACGCAGCAGGGCGGCGTGCCGGTGTTGCTCTCGGACGTTGCGAAGGTCCAGATCGGCTTCACGCCTCGGCTCGGAATTGCCGGGCGCGACGACGTAACCGACATCGTCACCGGCATCGTCCTGATGCAGAAGTTCGAGCGCACCTCGGAGATGGTGGCGCGCGTGCGGGCTGCAATCAATCGCATCAATACCGACGGCACCCTGCCGCCGGGCGTGCGGGTCGAGCCATTCTACGACCGCGGCGATCTGGTCGCAGTCACCATCAATACCGTGCTGCACAACATGTTCTTCGGCATCGCATTGATATTTCTCATTCAATGGATGTTTCTGGGCAATCTGCGCTGCGCGCTGATCGTTTCGGCCACCATCCCCGTGGCGTTGTTCTTGGCTGTGATCATCACGGTGCTGCGTGGCGAATCCGCCAACCTGCTTTCGGTCGGCGCGATCGATCTCGGTATCATCGTCGATGCCACGGTCATCATGGTCGAGAACATCTTTCGCCATCTTGCCCACGACGAGCCGGCCGAAACGGCCAACCCCGACGAAAGGCTGAACGACAAGCTACGCCGGATCCTCACCGCGGCGGTGGAGGTCGACAAGCCGATCTTCTTTTCCGTCGTCATCACGATCGCCGCGTTTCTTCCGCTGTTCACCATGCAGGGGGTCGAAGGCCAGATTTTCGGCCCGATGTCGCGCACCTATGCCTACGCCCTGATCGGGGCGGTCATCGCGACGTTCACGGTGACGCCGGTGATGGCCTCCATTCTGCTGCCCGCGCGGGTGGAGGAGGTCGAAACGTTTCTCGTGCGCGGTCTGCGCAAGGTCTACGAGGCTTTGCTGCCGTTGGCGGTGCGCCATTACCGGATCGCCGCCACCATCGCGCTGTCTTTCCTGCTGGTCGTCGGCACGCTCGGTGTGCGGCTCGGCACCGAATTTCTGCCCAAGCTGGAAGAGGGCAATCTGTGGATTCGCGCGCTGCTGCCGCCGACGATCACGCTCGGCGCCGGCATGGAGTTGGTCGCGCGTATGCGCAACGTGATCAAGAGCTATGCGCCGGTACGCACCGTGGTCTCGGAGCAGGGCCGGGGCGAGGACGGTACTGATCCGGATGGCTCTTTCGTCGCGGAGTTCTTCGTGCCGTTGAAGCCGGTCGATCAATGGCCTCCAGGGCTGACCAAGGAGGAGATGGTCAAGCAGATGAGCCAGCAGCTCCGGCGGGAGTTCGTCGGCGTGGACTTCAATTTCTCGCAATACATCCAGGACAATATCGAGGAGGCGGTATCCGGGGTGAAGGGGGAGAACTCGGTCAAGATTTTTGGCCGCGATCTGGCCGAACTGGAGCGCTTGTCGAAGACACTGAAAACCGAAATTGCCACCGTCCCGGGCGTGACCAATCCGGGCGGGTTCAGCCTCCTTGGTCAACCCAATCTCATCATCAAGATCAATCGCGAGAAGGCGGCGCGCTACGGGTTCTCGGTCGCCGACATCAATTCGGTGGTGCAGGCGGCGATCGGCGGCCAGGAGGTCACCCGGGTATATGAAGGAGAAATGAACTTCGCCCTCACTGTGCGCTTCGCTCCGGAGTACCGCCGCAGCATCGAGGCCATCCGCTCGATTCCGGTCGCGCTGCCGAACAACGATTCCAAGGGGCCGACTGCCTATATCGCGCTGGGCGAGCTCGGGGACGTGAAACTGGAGACCGGTGCCGCCTACATCTACCGCGAGAACAACCAGCGTTTCGTGCCGGTCAAATACAGCGTGCGCGGCCGCGATCTCGGCTCGACCGTCGCCGAGGCGCAAACGGTGATCGCCGAAAAGATGCCGCTGCCGGCCGGCTACCGTACCGAATGGACCGGTGAGTTCGGCGCCATGGTGGAAGCCCAGAAACGGCTCGCCGTCATCGTGCCTCTCAGCCTGGTCCTGATCATGATGCTGCTTTACAGCCTGTTCAATTCCATGCGGGACAGCCTGCTCGCTCTCTCCGGCATACCGTTCGCGGTGGCAGGCGGAATTCTCGGGCTTTACATCGCCGAACTGAATTTCAGCATCTCGGCCGCCATCGGCTTCATCTCGCTGTTCGGAGTTTCGTCGATGGACGGGATTCTGCTCGTGTCCTACATCCGCAAGAATATTGAGGAGGGCCTGCCGCGAGACGAGGCCATCATCCTCGCCGGGCAAACGCGCATGCGGCAGATCTTCATGACCGGCCTGTCGGCGTGCATCGGCCTCGTGCCGGCGGCGATATCGACCGGCATCGGCGCGCAGGTACAGCAGCCGCTCGCCTGCGTCGTGGTGGGCGGCATGCTGCTTTCGCCGATCTGCAGCCTGCTGGTGATTCCGACGCTAGCCCGCATGGTGATGCCCGCGAGCAGGCCGGCCGGCGCGCAGACGAAGGCGCCGAAGGGCGCCGCGGCGGCTCGGACGGCGGAGCATTGAGCGCGGGGCGGATCGCCGTGGACTAACGGCCCTTGGTCTGGTCCGTCGCGGCCCGATGGTACATCGCCTTGATCGCGGCAATGTCGACCGATGGTTTCGGCATCTTCATGCCGAGATCATCGAGCGTCGCGCAGATGATCTGCGAGATCGCAAGATTGCGGAACCATTTGTGATTGGACGGAATGACGTACCAGGGGGCGTGCTTGGTCGAGCACTTCGAAAGCATGTCCTCGTAGGCGGACGTGTAGTCGTTCCAGAAATCACGCTCCTTGTAGTCGGCGTCGCTGATCTTCCATTGCTTGGCTGGATCGTCGAGCCGGTCCTTGAACCGCTGCAATTGCTCGTCCTTGGAGATGTAGAGAAAAAACTTGAGGATCGTCGTGTTGCCGAGCACGAGTGTTCGCTCGAAGTCATTGATCACATCGTAGCGTTGCGACCATACCTCCTTCGGCACCAGCTTGTGGACGCGCACGACCAGCACATCCTCGTAATGCGAGCGGTTGAACACGGCGGCATGCCCCAGCGCCGGGGTTTGCTTGTGGATGCGCCACAGGAAATCGTGCGCGCGTTCCTCCTCGGATGGCTGCTTGAATCCGACCACGCTGCAGCCCTGGGGATTCATGCCCTTGACGACGTGCCAGCACACGCCGTCCTTGCCGGCGGCATCGATGCCCTGCAGGACGATCAGCAGGGCGTGCTTGCGCTCGGCATAGAGCAGTTCCTGCAGGCCCGACATCTGCGTCAGATAGCGCGCGGTCTCCGGTTCGGCTTGCTCGCGGCCTTCCACCTTGCCGTGATAGGCAGGATCGATGTCCTTGAGCCGTGCGTCCTTCCCAGGCTTGACGATCAGGTGCTCGCGGTAGTCCATGTTGATATCCTCGCAGCGCGGGTGTGTCGCGCGGACTGAATGGCGGCCTAGTCGCGCCCGGCGAGCCGCACGTTCGGCCGCAGCGGCTCGTTGACCAGTCCGGCGCTCTTGAGCCATCGCGCGGTACGGCCCGTCAGCAATATCTCGGCTGCCAGGCGCACGCCCCCGAGCACGAATAGCCAGGCGAGGTTGTACAGCCAGATCCAGGCGATCAGCGTCCACGGTATCGCTGCAACGAGCCAACCCAACCCGCACATCAGAATGGCCAGGATCTGGGTGAGCACGATGGCAAGCAGGAGCGGCCGCGCCGGGTGAGGCGGCAGGAAGAACCACGTGTCGGTACGCGTCACGAACAGCAGGAGGTGGCCGCCGGCGACCAGTTGCAGGAACATCACCGACTGCAGCTGGGCATGGTCGAACAACCCGAAATATTGCTGCTGAGGCGGATGCGAAAGCACCTCCATTCCGATCAGCAACAGCCCGAAGGATTGCGCCACTGAGAACAGACCGAGTGCTGCTGCCACCCCCAGGAGATGGGGCATGTGCCATCGAATTGGCCGCGCCGGAACCGGGGTATTGTCGTAGGCGATCGTCATGATCGGGACGTCGTCGAGCAGCGACATGATGACGATCATGATCGCGGTGAGCGGCTGAAAGGCGAGAAAGATGGTCGAGAGAACGACCAGCACCATGATGTCCATGGTCAGGGCGACACGATAGATCGTGTAGCTGGTGATCCGACCAAAAATGCGCCGCGCTTCGTCGATGGCGTTGTTGATCACCGAAAGGCCCGGTGCGGTAAGGATCAGGGCGGCGGCGCTGCGGGCGGCGTCGGTGGCGCCGGAAACCGCCGTTCCGCAATCCGCCTGCTTCAGGGCAGGCGCGTCGTTCACCCCGTCGCCGGTCATGGCGACCAGATGGCCGCGCTGCTGCAGGGCCTTCACGATTGCATATTTGTGTTCGGGAAAGACCCGCGCGAAGCCGTCGGCGGCCTCGATCGCGTCCGCAATCCGGGGCGGCACATCGTCCGGGTCCATCTGCGGCGGAAAGATCTCGGCGGCGGGAATGATGTTGGTGCCGAGCCCGAGCTGGCGGGCGGTCTCGCGTGCGATGGCGGTGTCGTCTCCGGTCACCATCTTGATACGGACGCCCTTGCTTTCGGCTTGCTCGATCGTCGCTCGCGAGTTGTCGCGCGGCGGGTCGAACATCGGCAGGATGCCAAGCACCGCCCACGTCGTTCCGCCGTCGTCGGACCTCGCGACGGCGAGCGCGCGATACCCTCTGCCGGCAAGATCGGCGACGTCCTTTCCGACCTTGGCGGTCACCTCGGCCGGCGCGTGGGCGAGGTCGATGATCGCCTGCGGGGCACCCTTGGCGACCCTGAAGGATTGCCCGTCGGCGCCGGTCACGGTCGCCTGCGTCCGCTTCGATACCGGATCGAATGGAACGAAATCGGTCTGGCGATAGGTCTGCAGCGCGTTGGCGTCCTTGAGCGCTGCGATGACGGCGCTGTCAATCGCATCGCGGTCATCGACCTTGGAGGCGAGTGCGCCGGCGAGCACGACGTCCTGTGCATCCTTGGCGGCGACCAGGATCGGGTGGCCGACGATGAGTTGGTTCTTGGTCAGCGTGCCGGTTTTGTCCGAGCACAGAATATCGACCCCGGCCATTTCCTCGATAGCGGCGAGCCGCGAAACGATTGCCTTTTCCTTCGACAGTGCGAGCGCACCCAGGGCCATGGTGATCGAGAACACCGCGGGCATCGCGACCGGGATGGACGCGACCAGCAGGATCAGCACGAACTGCAGAATGTTCAATGCATCCGCCATTCCCCAATCGTCGGTCACGACGATGTCGCGGTAGACGCGGACGGCCACCATGATCAGTGCAAGCGCCAGCGCGACCGCGATCAGAAAGTTTCCGATCTGCAACATCGCCTTCTGCGTGTGGCTCATTGCGCCGGCCCCGGCCACAAGCTTGGCGGTGCGTCCGAAAAAGGTATTGGGCCCGGTCGCGATCACGACCCCGTCCGTTTCTCCCTGCTTGACGATGCTGCCCGAATAGGCCTCCTCCCCGAGCTTCTTGGTCACCGGAAGCGATTCACCGGTCAGTGCCGCCTGGTCGATCAGGACGTAGCCGCCGCCGACGATTCGAATATCGGCGGGAACAATGACGCCGAGCCGAATGCGCACGATATCGCCCGGCACCAATGTCGCCGCGTCTACGGTCTGATAGGTCCCGTCGCGCCGCGCGGTTGCCTTCAGCGCCAGGCCCTTCTTGAGGGCCGCCAGCGCGTTGGACGCTTTCATGTCCTGCCAGAATTCCAGGCCCGCGTTGAACAGCAGCAAGCCTGCGATGATGAGAAAGTCGTCCCAGCGGCCGAGAAGGGCCGACACGACGGCGGCGGCCTCGATCATGTAGGCGATCGGACCGGTGAAATGGTCTACGATCTTCTTCGCCAGGCTCACCTGCTGTTCGGGCAGCGCGTTGGGTCCGTACTGCGCCAGTCGCTGGCGCACGATCTCGTACGAGAGGCCCTTGTCCGGCGTCACCTCCAGCCGGGAGAGCGCCTGCTCGATCGGCATGGTTTCAAGATCGGCGGCACCGGTGGCCTGCGGTCCGGCGCCCGCGGGTCCTGTCGCAGCAACGTTCATGATCCACCTCTCGAGCTGCCTTGCGTTGCGCGCGCCCCCTCGGCGGCCGCGCGGTGGTCAACCAAGGCCGTCCTGCGACGGGACCGCGCCGCATCCAAGCAAGGCAAGAGGCGCTTGCGAACGTAACATGCTCCACGGCCCATGGCATGCCGCCGCGGGTTCGGGTGAGCGCGCGCATCCGTTCGCGAGCTGAGCTCTCCGAGCCTCACGCACGGATGTCTGACGCGCGGAGCGTGCGCGGTAGCGTTCGTGATCGGAAGACCGGCTGGGAGGCTCGCCGTCGGCGCGGGTGAATCAGGTCGCCTCGACGGCTACAAGCGTGTCGAACGCCGGCTCGCTGAAATAGGGGAAGCTGAGACCCGCACCCAGCAGGCGCCGGCCGCGGCTCAGCGCCTGTTCGGCGACCCGCGCGTCAAGCGCCGTCCGCGCAAGCGCGGGAAGCTGACCGGGATTGCGCATGACTGAGCGCAGGACGGCGACAACGTCCGGCGTGCCGTCGTGGCGCAACCCCTTCACTGCCGCCGGGGGAAGCTCCCGGTGTGCCGGATCGATGACCGCGCGGCAGGCGGCAAACGGGATTCGATGTGCGGCGGCAATCCTGGCCGCGATATGCAGATTCGGTGTCGACGGCGAACGCGCCCGTTTGGACGTGGAGGTCGCGTTTCTCCAGCGGGCCGGCGACTGGCGCGTCAGTCCCGACGATCTCCGCATGGACCGCGCCCGGGAGCGCCCCGACGAGCGCCCTTGCCCAGCGGGGGTCGGTGGGAAAATGGCCATGCTGGGTCCGCACGCGCGACCCGACGACCCAGTCGCCCGGAGCCAGATGCGGGGCCAGCCCGCCGGCGATGCCGAAGCTGATGATTCCCGACGCGCCCTGCTTCACCGCCGCCTCGAGCGAGGCGACGAGCTTGGACGCATGATTGCAGATGACCGATACACCTGGCCCGAGGGCGATCCGCGCCTCCAATGCGAGACAGGTGACTGCGACTACGTGCCCCCCAGTCGACATTCAGCTCTCTCAGTGCAGTTCAGCGATAGTTCAGCGAATTGGTTTAGCTAACTTTTCCGTAATGTTCCTCTAGAAAGCGATAATGGTCAACCGTCTTGCCCGACGATCTCCCAATGGAGTCCGCTTCCCGAGGTAGTTCCCCTCCGGCTGTGACTGGAACGCCACGCCGCGCCCCGACCTTACCCCCGCCACCTGCCCTTTGTCCCGCGTCTTTCGAATCGCGCCATGCATTTACCCGGCGGGTTCCAAGAACGGACCGGGTACGGCCTCACCCGAGAACAAATACGACCGAATGTGACCTCTTGGATGCACGGAGTCGCCTTTATCCCAGATTCTCAGCCGAGGAAGAAACGCCAGATTGGGACTTTTTTGCGCAACGGGAGGCGAAGCGCAATGCGTAAATCGTCGGGCTGCGAGATTTACGAATGCGGCCACACGCTGCCCTACATACCAGGCCCCGGAGTTCGATAGCTCGACCTGAGCGGGCGCGCGCTCGCCATCGGGCGAATCACCACGGCCTTCTCCGACAACGTTGCAGAAGACGGGTGCCCTCGGCAGAACTTGCGAAGGTTTCGTTAACGCCGCGCCAGCGTACGCCGCCTGTCTAGCGATCCAGCGCTGCCGCGATCACCCGCCCCACGGCTGCAAGCGTGGCATTTCGTTGCTCGCCGGTCGCCGAGGTCTGTGTGAGATAGATCGTGACGATGAGCGGCGCACGTTCCGGCGCCCAGACCACACCGACATCGTTCGTCGTGCCGTTTTCTCCCGACCCGGTCTTGTCCCCGATGCGCCAGCCGTCGGGAAGGCCCGCCCGCAGGCGGGTGCCGCCGGTCTTGTTGCCGAGCAGCCATGCCGTCAATTGCTCTCGCGATTTGGCGGACAGCGCGGTGCCGAGTGCGAGGCTGCGGAGGTTTGACAGCATCGCCGCCGGCGTCGTGGTATCGCGCGGGTCGCCCGGCGTGGCTTCGTTGAGGTCGGGCTCGATACGATCGAGCCGCGTCACCGGGTCGCCGAGGGAGCGCGCATAGGCGGTCAATCCGGCGGGGCCGCCCAGACGGGCAAGCAGCAGATTGCCCGCCGTGTTGTCGCTGACCGTCATCGCCGCCTCGCAGATGTCCGCGATCGACATGCCATCCCCACCGACCCGATCCTTGGTGACGGGCGAATTCACAACGATGTCGCTCGCCTCGAACCGCACGCGCCGATCGAGGCGCTCGTCGCCGGCGTCGACGCGACCGAGGATGGCAGCTGCCGCCAGCAGCTTGAACGTGCTGCACATCGGGAAGCGCTCGTCGGCGCGATGCCCTGCTCGTGCGCCGGTCAGCGTGTCGAGGACCGCCACGCCCAGCCGTCCGCCGCTCTCGCGCTCCACCCGCACGAGCTCGCTCGCCAGCACGGGGGATAGGCCCTGGGCTGCCAGGGCCCGCCCCCATCCAGTGCCGCCTGTGAGCAGGCCGAGGCCTGCCGCTACCGTAAATCCGCGCCTGCTGATCATCCCGCTGTTCCTCCGTTGCAGGCGCTGGATGCCCGTAGCCGAGCGGGTTGACAAACGATGATAAATGAGGCGAGCCATTACATAATCTAGGGTCAAGCAATGCTCCGAAATCACCTGCCCCTGAACGCATTACGCGCCTTCGAAGCGTCCGCACGACACCTGAGCTTTACTCGCGCCGGCCTGGAGCTGCGCGTCACCCAGGCGGCGGTGAGCCATCAGGTCAAGAGCCTTGAGGAGAGTTTGGGGGTTCGGCTGTTTCGCAGACTGCCGCGCGGGCTTGCCCTGACCGATGAGGGGCAGGCTTTGATTCCCGTGGTGGCCGAATCCTTCGGCCGCATCCGCGCCACCTTGAACATGTTCGAGCATGGGCACTTTCGCGAGGTGGTCACGGTCGGGACCGTTGCGACTTTCGCGACCGGATGGCTGTTGCCCCGGCTGCAAACCTTCTGCGATGCCCATCCCTATATCGACCTCCGCCTGCTGACCAATAACAACCGGGTGGATATAGCCGGCGAGGGCCTCGACTTCGCGATCCGTTTCGGCGACGGCTCGTGGCACGGCAATGACGCCACGCATCTGTTTGCCGCGCCGTTGTCGCCGCTGTGCGCACCCGATGTGGCCGCGCGGTTGCGCCGGCCCGCCGATCTCGTGCGCGAGGTGCTGTTGCGTTCCTACCGGGCGGACGAGTGGGTGCGTTGGTTTGAGGCCGCCGACGTCGCGTGCCCCGCGTTGCGGGGGACGGTCTTCGATTCCTCGGTGACTTTGGCCGAAGTGGCGGGCCAGGGTGCGGGCGTGGCGCTGCTGCCGGTCAGAATGTTCACCCGCGAGCTGCAGCAAGGCCGACTGGTCCGGCCCTTCGATGTCGAGATCGTCACCGGCGGCTATTGGCTCACATCACTGAAATCAAAACCGCAAACGGCGTCGATGCGGGCGTTCCGCACCTGGCTGCTGGACAGTCTCGGTGTTCAGGGAGCGGACGGCGACCAGTGACCGTTGTTCGTCGGCGCGTGCGGAGCCGCCCGAAGGCATCCATCCGGACGCGGGTTCGCAGGCCTCGCTGCCGACCCCCGCCGGCGCAACGCCCGCCGAGGTCGAGCTGGGCGGGCGCATCTTCCACGGTCAGGTGGCGAGCGCGCCCTGCGAAGGCTGCCACGGCACGGATGCAAGGGCACTCCCCAAGGGCCGGATCTCACCAGCGGCAGGTGGCTGTGGGGCGATGGCAGCCTCGCATCCATTACCCGGACGATCGCCAATGGGGTGCCGAAACCGAAGGAATACGGACCCCCGATGCCTCCACTGGGAGGCGCCCAGCTCTCGCAATCCGAGCTTGCCGCCGTCTCTGCCTATGTGTGGGCGCTGGGCCATCGCACCGCCCATTGACGGAATGGCGGTGCCGAGGGCGAGCTCCGCTCCGGTCTGTCCGCCTGTGTGTGCCGTCCAGTCGGGCTGGTCGCGACCGTCGCCGGTTGCAGCGGACACCTCGCTTGCGGCCCCTGCGCGAAGCGGTTGGTGCCCGGATGCTGACCCTGCGGGCACATCGGGGCCATGGCCTCCCGCCGGACCGGCAACGCTTGACCGTGCCGGAGCGGGCGTTGCAAGCCGGCGATCCCTGCCCATCTATGCGCGAGCGCAGGCCAGCTGCCTTGAAAGGCCGGCAGCATCTCGTGCTATACCGGAGAACGCTCGACCAAGAGAGCCAACACCGGGAAACCACCCGAGAAGCGAAATTCTTCAATTGGTCCCGTAGCTCAGCAGGATAGAGCGGCGGTTTCCTAAACCGAAGGTCGGAGGTTCGAGTCCTCTCGGGACCGCCAAGATTCCCCGGCCACCGGCGGCGGCCCAGCCTGGTCCGCGGAAAGGGCCGATATCGCGCAAATCCGGTCCCACGATCTGCGCGCGAAAGGATGACCATGTCCGACAACACGGAATCGACCGACGAGCGGCCGTGTCTGCACTGTCTCATCGGCGACCTGATCGACGAGTTCTATGCGGAATACGGCTCGTTGACCGGCGAGAAAGACACTATGGACATGGACGAGATCATCACCGCGCTGGCCAAGACGGTGGCGGAAATGACCTACGGTTCCGACGCTGCGGTGCGTCAGCGGATCCTGGACGACTTGATGCGCGAGATCTCGCAATACGAAGTCGAATACGCCAACGCATCAGGCTCGGACATGCGGCATTGATGCCGTTGTCGCCTCGCGTTCAGCCATCGGAAGAACTGCGCTGATTCGTTTCGGCCGTTCCTGCGCGGGAGCGGGACGAAGATCAGATCCTCTCCGGACGATCGAATCATCTCCGGACGATGGAGACGATTGGATCGTCTCGAAGAGTGGCAGCGCCGCATCAAAAGAAAACGCCCCGCCGGATGTTGCCGGCGGGAAACGTCTCACGAGCGAGACGGTTCGGCGTCAGATCGCCATCTTCAAGTCCTTGGCGGCGCGGAACGCGACTTTCTTGCTGGCCTTGATCTTGATCGCCTCGCCGGTCGCGGGGTTGCGCCCCATGCGGGCGGCGCGTGCCCTGACCTGCAGGATGCCGAGCCCCGCGATCCGGATTCGCTCGCCCTTTTTCAGATGCTTGGTGATCAGGCCCACCAGATCGCCGAGGATCGCTTCGCCCTCGCGTTTGGTGAGTTCATGATCTGCGGCCAACCGGGCTGCCAGATGCTTGAGCGTAACGGGGCTCTTGGTCTTGGCGGCACTCGCTGGTGCCATAACTTTGCTTTTGCTCGCAGACGCCATGATGGTTTGCCCTCCTCAGAGCGCGAAATGCACGGTAACAGGAGATATGATTCGAGACGGGAAGGAAAGAAGTCTTTGCGCCTGAAGGGCCTGGACCGAGTTGCGTTGAGACGCCTCAAGTGATTGGTCCGGTCAAGATAAGAACGCCGTCCGTCCGCGGGCGCCAATGATGAGGCAAGCGCCAGCGGCGGCGCATTAGTTCGAAGCAGGGCTGCCGCCGGATGCCGCCCGGACCGTCGCCTCGCTCGTATGGGTCGCCCCCGCGGGCTCTCAGGATCGCCCTGAACACGACGGCTCAAGGCATGATCCTCGGCCGCGCCCCATGATGAGAACTGCCCGCGCATGAACCAGCTTCAGCCGGGTACCCGGCGGGCCGCAACGGCGGTCGCCCGGTCTCGCCGGCCGATATCGACGACCCGCCGGTCCCGATAGGACAGCGCTATTCGGCCCACAGCTTCGGCGTCGGATGAAATTACGTCATTGGCACGTTGATGCAGGAACGGTATGGTGGAGGCGTAACAGGAGGCGACTATGGCTAAAGGCACTGTGAAGTGGTTCAACCCGACCAAGGGCTACGGATTTATTCAGCCTCAAGGCGGCGGGAAGGACGTGTTCGTTCATATCTCGGCGGTCGAGCGTGCGGGACTGAGCACTCTCAATGAGGGGCAGGTCGTGCAATACGAAATCGTGGCCAACCGCGGGAAGGAATCTGCGGAGAACCTCAAAGTCGAATAAGGACCCGCTCAGGTCCCGAGCGACGAGACCGCCGCGCTCACGCCCGGCGGTTTATTTTCGTCGGTATTTAGTTGCCGGCGTGGGGGCGAGACGCCGGTGGCGGCCAAACCGCCATCCGCGCGGACCGGACCGCCCTGCTTCCGTGGCTCCTCTCCAGGCGCGCGTTAGCAATCCGTTTACCGGCTCGGCGACATGGTTCCGGGCGGCCGGTTTGTCGTGCCGCAGCCGCACCAGAACCATCAACGTCCGGAAGCGGCGAACAGCCCAACGTCCCGCCAAAGCGCCATGCCGCATCAGCGATCCGCACCGCCAGAGCCGATTGTGCAGGAAAGCTCGCTCTATGTCCCGGTGAAGCGCTTCCTCGAGACGCTCGGCTTTGACGTGAAAGGCGAGGTCTGCGGCTGCGACCTTGTTGCGCTGCGCGGCGACGACCCGCCGATCGTGGTCATCGGCGAGCTCAAGCTCTGCTTCAGTCTCGAGCTGGTCCTGCAGGCGGTCAATCGAACGGCGGCTTGTGACGAAATCTGGCTTGCGGTGCGCGCCTCCACGCGGGGCCGCGAACGCGATCCGCGCGTCCGCAAGCTTTGCCGCTTTCTCGGATATGGCCTGCTCGGGGTATCGGCCAACGGTCGGGTGGAAGTCCTGGTCGAGCCGACACCATGGCGTCCGCGGCGTGATGCCAAGCGACGCTCGCGCCTCGTCAACGAGCACCGGCGGCGTATCGGCGATCCCGCCCTCGGCGGAACGTCCAAGGTACCGATCATGACCGCCTACCGCCAGCGGGCGCTCGCATGCGCGGCCTCGCTCGCCGGCGGCCCCCGGCGCACGTCGGAAATCCGGGTGACGATACCGGAGGCCCCGAAGATCCTGCTGCACAATGTGTACGGATGGTTCTTCCGGGTCGAACGCGGCGTGTATGCGCTGACGCGCGAGGGCTCGAACGCGCTATCGCGCTGGCCCCAGGCGCAGGCGTGACGTCACGATCCGCCCTCGACTTCTTCGCGCAGCACTTCCAGTTCCAGCCATCTCTCTTCCGCGGCGGCCAGCTCCGCCTGCGCGTCGACGAGCGCCGCGGATGCTTCCTCGAATGCCTTGCGGTCGCGTGCGTAGAGACCGGGGTCATCCAGGCGTTCGTGCAGCGCGCGCATGCGCGCAGCAAGCGCGACGATGGTTTTCGGCAGGGTCTCGAGCGCGTGTTTTTCGTGAAAGCTCAAGCGGCGCCGTGCCGGCCCGCGCGCGCGCGGCGGTAGCGCCTTCGCCTCACGTTCTGCCTTGAGGTCGGCGGGCTTGGGGGCTGCGCTCGCAAAGTCTTCGCCGCGCTGCGCCAGCATATCGCTGTAGCCGCCGGCATATTCCACCCAGCGGCCGTTTCCCTCGGGCGCAATCACCGCGTTCACCACGCGGTCGAGGAAATCGCGGTCGTGGCTGATCAGAACGACCGTGCCGGCGTAGTCGGCAAGCGTCTCCTCCAGTACATCGAGCGTCTCGAGATCGAGATCGTTGGTCGGCTCGTCGAGGACCAGCACGTTCGACGGCTTGGCGAGCGCGCGCGCCAGCATGAGGCGCCCCCGCTCGCCGCCCGACAGGACGCCGAGCGGGGTACGCGCCTGCTCGGGAGCGAACAGGAAATCCCGCATGTAGCCGATCACGTGCTTGGACTGCTTGCCGATGGTGACGGTATCGCCGCGCCCCTGGGTGATCGCCTCGGCGAGCGTCGTAGTCGGGTCGAGGCTCTCGCGATGCTGATCAAGCGTCGCCATGGCCAGGTTGGTCCCCAGCCGCACGCTGCCGCTGTCGGGAGCAAGCGCCCCGGTGAGCAGGTTGATCAGTGTGGTCTTGCCGCTGCCGTTCGGGCCGATGATCCCGATGCGGTCGCCGCGCCGGATGCGGATGGAAAAGTCGGCGACGACCGCACGGCCGTCGTAGGACTTGCCGATGCGATCGGCCTCGATCACCAGCGCGCCCGACGGGTCGGCTGACGCAGCGGAGAGAGTGGCCTTGCCCGCCGCCGCGCGATAGTCGCGGCGCGCCGCGCGCAGGGCCTGCAAGGCATCCATCCGCCGGACGTTGCGCTTGCGCCGGGCGGTGACGCCGTAGCGCAGCCAGTGCTCCTCAGCGACGATCTCCCGATCGAGCTTGTGCTGCTCGCGCTCTTCCTCCGCCAGCAGATCGTCCCGCCAGCCCTCGAAGGAGGCAAAGCCGCGCTCGATGCGGCGCGTGCTTCCACGGTCGAGCCAGATCGTGCTGCGCGACAGGTTGGCGAGAAAGCGCCGGTCGTGGCTGATCATCACAATCGCAGCTCGGCGGCTCGAAAGCTCGTGCTCGAGCCATTCGATCGTGGTGAGATCGAGGTGATTCGTGGGCTCGTCGAGCAGCAGGATGTCGGGAGCAGGCGCAAGAACGCGCGCGAGCGCCGCCCGTCGCGCCTCTCCACCCGAGAGCCGGGCCGGATCCTCATCGCCGCCGAGCCCGAGTTGCTCCAGCAGGTAGCGCGCCTGATGTCGGTCGTCGCCGGGACCGAGGCCGGCCTCGACATAAGCGAGGGTCGTGGCCATGCCGGCGAGATCCGGTTCCTGCGGCAGATATCGTACCGTGGCTCCGGGCTGCATGAAGCGCGTGCCCCGGTCGGGCTCCATCAGCCCGGCGGCAATGCGGAGCAATGTCGATTTGCCCGAGCCGTTGCGGCCGACCAGGCAGACGCGTTCGCCGGCCGAGACCGCAAGCTCGACGCCAGCGAGCAAGGGCGTGCCGCCGAAGGTCAACGCAATGTCCTTGAGTTGAATGAGGGGAGGGGCCATGGGCGCATACTGGGCGGGACACACCGGTCGACGCCAAGCCGAAAAGCAGATGGGAAGCCGGCCGGCCGGAATCAATGAGTAGCCGACAACGAGAGCGTGCGGAACTGCGCCAGTTCACACGTGTCGGAACTCGAAGGGCACCCTGACAACAATGAACTCCAGGCCGGCGATGTCTGAGCTGTCGGAGCGTCACGAAGTCTGCGTTCGCGGTCGCGACAACGCCGTGGTTTTTCTCGCCCGCCGCTTGAAGAAGCGTCACCCTCGGGAGCGCGCGCGTTGCACGCGCCGGATCGCCTCGTCGAGAGCGGAGAGGAAGGCCGAGCGGTCGCGCGCCGAGAACGGCGGCGGCCCGCGCGTAGCTTCGCCCGCCGATCGCAGGTCGTGCATGAGGTTGCGGACCGCCAGCGTCATCCCGATGCCCTCTTCGGTGAAGGTCCGTCCGTTGGGCGCAATCACCTCGGCGCCCGACTTCACGCACCTGCTGGCCAGCGGGATGTCGGCGGTGATGACGATGTCGCCTGGCCCGGCGCGGCCGGCGATCCAGTCATCGGCGGCGTCCATGCCGGCGCCCGCCGCCACCCGCTCGATCATCGGGTCCGCCGGCACGCGAATGAAGCCGGCAGCCACCACCGTGACCGGAATCCGGTGACGGGCGGCGACGCGATAAGCTTCGTCCTTCACCGGGCAGGCATCGGCATCGATGTAGATGCGCATGGAGCTGTCGGGCATCGCAGACACGGTCGTCATTTGGGCGCCGGCCTGCAAGCCAGACTGCGCGCCGGGCACAAAAAAAAGCCCCGACGAGCGGGGCTTTAGTCAAGGAGGAAACGCCCATGATTAGGCGAGCGCACACTCAACCATTTCGCCTGCGCTGCCAACCGCGAATCCAGCTTCGCTTCGACATTTGCGGCGTGTGTGACCTTTTCGTCACAGCCCGGCGCTCGGAACGAAGGCAAAGCGGTTTACGACCGGCGTCGCTGCCAGTTCTCGCAAGTTCGGCTAGGTTCTCGGAAACCACTGCCGCGGCCCACGGGGCGGCCAGATAGGCATGCTGACCATGGACGATGCGAATCGCCGCCGCAATCTCGGCTTTTTCTTCGACCCCGCGGTCGCGCGGGTGCCGGACAAAGTCGCAATCATCGATCTGTTCGGCGGGCGGGAGCGCTGCACCACCTACCGCCAGCTTGACCACCGCATGGACGGCGTGGCGAGCATGTTGGCCGGACTCGGCGTGCGTCCCGGCGAGCGGGTCGCGATGCTGATCGGAAACCGCACCGAATTCGTCGAGTTCTTCTTCGGCGCGATGCGCGCCGGTACGATTCCCCTGCCGCTCAACATGCGGCTGGCCGCCGCCACGCTCGAACATATCGTCGCCGACGCGGGGTGCGCGCTGGCGATCGTGGATCCTTCGAGCAATCGCGATGCGCTCGCGCTTGCCCGGCGTTCGCCGCTGCGCCACCGGCTCGTGCTCGATCAGGATGAGGAGGGCTTTCTTTCCTTCGAGCAGGCGATGGCAGAGCCGGGGTCTGCGGTCGCGCCGCCGCCCATCGCCGACGATGCCCAGGCCTTCCAGCCCTATACCTCCGGGTCGACCGGTCGTCCCAAGGGGGCGATCATGACGCATCGCGGCATGCTGTGGTACGTCGCCTATAACCAGCGCTACTGGCCGTCTGCGGAGAGCGATCGTGGCCTGGTCGCGCTGCCGCTCTTCCACAAGAACGCGCTGCGCGGCACGGTCAAGCCGATGCTCTATGCCGGCGGCTCCTTCGTGCTGATGCCGGCCTATGAGCCGCGCGCCTATCTCGACGCGCTCGCGAAGTACAAGTGCACCTATTCACGCGGCGTAGCCGCGGTGTTCACGATGTTTCTCCAGCATCGCGACTATCTGCGGACGCTCGACCTCAGCGCGCTGCGCGGTATGACGATCGGATCGGCGGTCGTCACCCCCGAGCTGCTCGACGCGGTCGAACGCGCGCTTCCTCATGTCAAGGTGTCGGAAAGCTACGGGTTGACCGAAGGCGGAAGCCCGCTGCGCCCGCCGGTCGACGGCCGCCCGGTCCCGCGCGGCAGCCCGGGCGTGCCCGCGCCCGAGATCGAGCTCCGGCTGATCGACGCGCATGGCGACGATGCCGAGGAGGGCGAGCTCCTGATCCGCTGTCCCTATGTCTGTCTCGGCTATTACAACGAGCCGGAGATCACGCGCGCGAAACTCACCGACGGATGGCTGCACACCGGTGATATCTTTTGCAAGGACAAGGACGGGTTCTTCTATTTCCGCAGCCGCGTCGACGACATGTTCAGTTGCGGGGGTGAGAACGTCTATCCGAAGGAGGTCGAGAACCTGCTGTTCGCCCATCCCGAGGTGGTCAACGCCGTGGTCGCACCGGTGGCGCATCCGGTGAAGGGATTCGTGCCGGCCGCCATGGTGATCGCGCGCGCAGGCTCGGCGGTCACGGCGGACGATCTCAGGAGCTATTGTCTGGACAAGGGGCCGGCGTATTCGCATCCCCGTTTTGTCGATATCGTGGATGCGCTGCCGCTCAACGGCGCCGGCAAGATCGACCGCAGCGTGGTCAAGGCCAGGCTGGATGCGGCTTATCGCACCGCTAGCGAACCGGCGGAATCCGGCGGTCGCGTTCTCCGCTGACCGCGGCAGGCCGCGCGCCGGCCGGTGCAGCCTATCGCCGCAAATTCTCGGGCAGATATGCGCACCGGATCATCGAGGGCGCCGGTCACAACCTTCCGCAGGCCTTTGAAGCCATCCGCGAGGGTCGACGGCTATTGATCGCCGTCGCCGCGACGGACGCTTCTTCTACACCGGGAAATTTTCCAGCAGATCGACCGGGTCGCCATAGCGCTCGGCGGCCGCCACCACCTGCGGGTCGCGCAGCGCCATGAGGAAGCCCTTGTCGATGACGGTGCGGTTGCCGGCGGTCACGGTGGTATCGAAGGTGACCATGTCCATGTGCACGTGCGGCTCTTCCCAATAAGGCATCACGCGCCGCAGATATTCGGATTCCTTGAGCCCGTTGACGCCGAAATGCAGCGCCCCCGGCGAGTTCGGGCCGGCGGGATAGATGTCGAAACGCGGAGCCTTGGGGTTGTGGCCGCAGCCGAGCTCCTCGAGGGCACCGCCGACGATGAAGCGCAGCACCTCGGCCTCCTCGCTGCGGCCGTGGACGGCGGTGACCCGTCCATTCTTGAACTCGACGCCGATTTTCTCCTCGAACGGCTTCTCGAAGCCGACCGCCCATTGCGGATAGAGGATGCCGTTGACCGGCATGTGCGCGGCGTGGTCGCCGCCCACCATCTTGAGCTCGTAGAGGTTCGGCCCGTGGGTCGGCAGGTAATGGATGTAGCAGCCATCCTCGTCGGCGACATTGTGACCGCGCCAGCGGTTGTCCTTCTTCATGATCGCGCGCATCTGTTCGGTGAAGTTCACCACGATGTCGGTGCCGCGCTCGTCGGTAAAGCGCAGGTCGAAATTGCCGGTGTCGGGATAGGCGCGCGACGATGCGCGGATGATCTCGCCCAGCACGTCGATCGGAAAACGCGCCTGCGGCGTGTTGAGGAGATCGATGTTGCGGAAAAAGGTGATCTTGACCCAGCGCTGCCCCTTCTTGCGCCGCAGATTGATGCAGAACGGGTCGATCACGGAGGCGAACCAGGTCGATACCACGAAGGTCGCGCGCTCCAGCAGAGACTTCGCCTCCTCCGGGACCTCCATCAGGCGGGTCGACGGGCCCATGTAGGACGCAAAGGTCGCGCCGCGCGCCTTGGCCACGCCGTAGACCGACTGCAGCACGCGCGGGTCGATCAGCGGATCGGTCAGCATGACCACGTGATCGCCGGGCTTGATCGCCATCACCTTGTGGAAATTGTCGGCGCCCTGGGTGTAGCTCGCGATGTCGGCCTTGGGATACTCGACCGGGTGCGGCAGGCCGCGCCGCGTCTTGGATTTGAGGATGTCCGCAACCGAATTGGGAATGAGCGCCATGTCGTCCTCCACGCGACGGCGTCACGCGATCCGTTCGCGAGCCCGACTGCAGCTCGCCCGGTCGCGCCGCCGTTGCCGCCAGTCTAGGGCATGTCGCGCGGCGTGGTCGATAGACGTCCTTGCGAAGAAGGCTGGACCCGCGGATCAAGCCCGCGGATGACACATCGCGATCCACCACGCGGAAATGCGCCGATGCGGCGGCGGGGGCGGGGGCGCATCAGCTTGTGCTGTGCGCGCTCGCTGTTGCATGATCGATGCCCAGCCGCGCGCGCAAGTCACGGAACAACGACGCGCGGAGTCCGGGAGTGGCGCGATGGCGGCGACCCGCACAACTGTCGTGAGCGTGCTTGCGCTCGGTGCAACTGTGCTCGCAGCCGCGCCGTTGCGGGCCGCGGACGAGCAGGCATCGGCCTTCTTCCAGGGCAAGCAGGTGCGTTTTTACACCATGGGCGGCCCGGGTGGCGGATACGACACCTATATGCGCGCCCTCGTCCCTCACCTCGAGCGGAAGCTCGGCGCCAGGATGCTGCCGACCAACGAGCCCGGCGCCGGCGGATTGATCGCGATCAACCGCACGCTCAACGCGCCACCCGACGGATTGACGATCCTGCTGGTGGGCGGAGAGACGCTGGTGACGGCGCAGCTCTACGAGGCCCCCGGGGTCAACTACGACGTACGCAAGCTCGCATGGCTGGCCCGCGTGAGCAGCGAGGCCAAGGTGGCGCTGCTCGGGCCGAAGTCGCCGTACGGCTCCGTCCTCGAGATGGTGAGGAGCGATACGCCGGTGACCTGGGCAGGCTCCAGCAAGATCGACGGCAACGCCGATTTCACCGCCATCATGGCCCATGCGCTCGGCATGAAGAGCAAGATCATCACCGGCTACAAGGGCACCGGCGACATGAATCTCGCGATCCAGCGCGGCGAGGTGGACGGTCGGGTGGTGTCGGAAGAGTCCGCCGCGCTCTATGGCGCGAGCAACGGCATGCGGGCGGTCGCCGTGCTCGCGCGCAGGCGGGTCGAGCAATTCCCCGATGCGCCGACGCTGTTCGAGGTGGCGGAGCTTGGCGAAGCGCAGGCGCGCCTGGTCGACTGGCGTGCCAGCATTGCGGGGCTGGGCCGGTTGATGCTGGTTACGCCGGGCACACCGCCGGAGCGCGTCGACCTGCTGCAGAAGACCCTGGCGGAAATCATCCGCGATCCAGGCTTCGTCGCCGAGGTCAGGAAGCTCAACCTCTCAGCAAGCCACGCCGGGGCGGACGAAGTTCGCGCCACCATCGAGCGGGCGATGACCACGCTCGATCGCGCCGGTCTTGCCGAGCTGCGCAGCATTGCGCTCGAACGCTATTACCAGTAGGCCACGCCAGGTCCGGGAGAGAAAAGATGTTCGGCAAGCTCAACCATCTCGCCATAACCAGCGACCACTACACGCTGCTCGGCATGTTCTACCGCGCCGCCTTCGGGCTCAAGGCATCGGGTGACACCGCGCGCGAGATCGGCGCCATCTCGGTCGGCGACGGCTATCTCGGCATGACGCTGATCCCCCGCCGCGGCGGGCGCAAGGCCGGCCTCGATCATTTCGGAATCGAAGTCGAGGATCTCGACAAGGTCCGCGCCAAGGTCGCGAAAAAATATCCCGATATCGAGATCGTCAAGCGGCCGGGCAACCGGCCGTTCGCGAGCTACAGCGCGCACGACCCCGCCGGCAACTATTTCGACCTGTCGCAGCCCGGGCATGAAAATCGCGCCGAGGTCTACGCCAAGGGCGAATGGAAGCAGGAAACCACCTTCAGTCATTTCGCGTTGCGAGCCCGCGAGGCGGAACGCGTCGCCAATTTCTACGTCGATGTGTTCGAGCTCGAGGCCCGCAACGCTCCGACCGAGGACGGCGGCTATCACCTGACCGACGGCCGGGTGACGCTGGCCGTGGTGCCGTGGAAGATTTCATCCTTCAACGGCGCGGGCATCGAGCAGCCGGGCATGGATCACATCGGCTTTCGCGTGCCGGAACTCGATGCCTTCAAGGCGCACGTCGACAAGCTCGCCAGGACCAACATCTGCCTCGCACCCAAGCCGATCGATTTCGATTCCGAGGGTGCGGCGCGGCTCGCCCTGCTCAGGAAATGTCCGCACGGCAGTTTCCAACTCGCGGATCCGGACGGCACGCTGATCGACGTCGCTGAAGACCACTGATCCGGCCGGCCGCCGCCGGGTCGCAAGGTCCGTTAGGGGTCAAACGGAGAAAGCTCACTGTGAGCGGGCAGCCGTGTCTGCCCTCAAATGCCTTCGAACTGGAGAATGTAGAGCCCGGCATTGGGGTCGGTGAGATACATCAGCCCGTTGCGATCGACGTAGCAATCGCAGGACTGAATGACCTGGGGCCGGTTCGGGCGTGGATCCATCATGCGCGTCGGATTGGGCGGCACGTAGTAGCCGATCTCGCGCGGCTGGAACGGGTTCTCGATGTCGTAAGCGCGCACGCCGGCGTTGTAGTAGGTAGCAAAGATCAGGCGCGAACTCTGGAACGAGCCGGGCCGGTTTTCGTGCAGATTGTGCGGGCCGAAGCTGCCACCCTTGGCGCAGTAGTCGGCCTCGGAGGGTTGTGGGAAGGTCGCAATGCTGACCGGATTGCCGGGAGCGCGGATGTCGAACATCCAGATGTAGCGCAGCCCATCGACGCAATTGCCCGAGGTCGGCTCCTCGCCAAGCACCAGAAGATTGCGGTCCGGCAGCGGTAATGGCGAGTGCGTGCCCCCGCCGAAGGGCGGGTCCATGTTACGGTATGCCAGCATCGTCGGCTTTTGCGGGTCGGCGACGTCGAGCACCGAAAGGCCGCCATCGCGCCAGGCCGCGTAGGCGAGATTGCCGGCGACGAGTGCATGATGGAGCGCATAGCGCTTGCCGGTCCCCCAGGTCGGCATCTCGCCGCCGGCACGCCACATGCCCGGAAGCCAGAAGCGGCCGGCCACCTCCGGCTTGCGCGGGTTGCTCATGTCGATCACCGCCAGGATGTGGTCGGTGAAATCAGCAAAGTGAATCGAGGCATAGGCGTAGCGCCCGCCCGTGTACCAGATCCGGTGCGGTCCAAGGCCCTCCACCGGCATGAAACCTATCTCGGCCGGCTTTTCGGGCTTGGAGATATCGTAGACCCGGATGCCCGCGGTAAATCTGCTCTGATCCTTCAGCTTGTCTGCCGGCGAGCCGCCGAAATAGGCTTTCTCGTTCTGAAATTCCTGCATGGTCCAGACGCTTGGTGCGTTGACCGCCAGCAAGAGATCGTCGTGGGTCTGCAGGTGAAAGGCGCGCGTGCCAGGGGGACAGGGGATGAAATCAAGGACCTTCGGGCGCGTCGGATCGCGCACATCGATGGTGGTGATGCCGTTGCTGAACCCGTGGCCGACATAGGCGTAGCCGCGATGCACCATGATCTGGACGCCGTCGCCGCGCCCGCCAAGGTCCGAATGGCCGACGAACTTGATATTGCGGGATGCAACGGCATTCATGTCATTCGCTCCCTTGCTCCGACGACGTTACGCCGCCCGCGTCGGTTCCAGCCCGCCGCCGAGAAACAGCTGCCCAATGCGCGGATCGGCGAGAATTGTCTCCGCACGATCCTGGATACGCGTGCAGCCGAGCTCGAGCACGATTCCAAAATCTGACTGTTCGAGTGCACGCTTGGCATTCTGCTCGATCATCAGCACGGTGACGCCCCGCGCACGCATATCCCGAATCAAGCCAAACAGTTCCTCCACCAGGATCGGGGACAACCCGATCGAGGGCTCATCGATCAGCATCAATCTGGGTTCCAGCATCAGGCCGCGAGCGATTTCCAGCATTTTCTGCTCGCCGCCGGAGAGCGTGGAGGCCTGCTGATGAGCCTTGCGACGCAAGACCGGGAAGCGGTCCATTGCCGCTTCCATGCGTGGCTGGAGATCGAAGCCCTTCGGCGCCGCGACGCCGCCGAACTCGAGATTGTGCAACACGGACAATTCGGGAAAGATGTTGCGCCCTTGCGGGACATAACAGATGCCGGCGGCGATCAACTGGCGCGGCGTTTGGTTGGTGATTTCTCTGCCGTCATAGAAGATCCGACCGGCGCGAACCGGCAGCATCCCAAACGACGCCTTGAAGGCCGTCGACTTGCCCGCGCCGTTCGGACCAATGACAGTCGTGATCGCTCCGCGCCGGACGTTGAAGGAAAGCCCGCGCAGAATCGTCTCCTTGCCGTAGCCAGCGATGACGTCCTCGAATCGCAAGATGTCGTCAATGTCCAAGATAGGCCTCGATTACTTTCGGATCGCGGCGGACCTCCGCCGGATCGCCCTGCGCGATGATGCGACCCTCGGCGAGCACCAGGATGCGGTTGCACAGCGCCATGACGAATTCCATGTTGTGCTCTATGACCACGAAGGTCGAGCCATGCTCGACGTTGATTGCCTTGAGCCGGTCACGCAAGCTCGCGAGCATCGTCAAATTGATGCCGCCGGCAGGCTCATCGAGCAGGGCAAGGCGGGGGCCTGCCATGAATGCCATCGCAGCGTCGAGGAGCTTCTGCTGGCCGTAGCTCAGGTCACCCGCCTGCTGGTCGGCGAGATGATCAAGCCTGAAAAACTCGAGCATCCGGTCCGCCGAGGTGGAAAGCCCGGCATCGGGCCGGCCGATCAGGCGCGAGAACATGTTGCCCCGGTGCTCCTGGCCCGCCAGGATCAGGTTCTCGCGCACGCTCAATTGCGGAAAGATTTGGAGAAGCTGAAAGGTGCGGCTCACTCCCAGCCGATTGAGATCGCATGGACGCAGGCCGGTCACAGGCCGGCCGTCGAGATGGACATCGCCGGCGCTTGGCCGCACTTGTCCGAGGATGCAATTGAACAACGTCGACTTGCCGCTGCCGTTCGGACCGATGATGCCGAGAATTTCGCCTTGGTTGACGTCAAAAGATACTCCATCGACTGCGACGATACCGCCGAAGGTCTTCTTCAGATCGCGCACCGCGAGCACTGCGCTCATCGCGCGCCCTCGCTCTGCACCGCCGCATCCGGCCTCGCTGCGGCCCGCTCCTGCGCTGCCTTCGCGGCCGGCTTGATCAGACGATCGGCAAAGCCGAGCAGTCCCGAGGGGCAGAACACCATCAGGAGCATCACCAGGAGCGCGTATCCCATCAGATAGAAACCTTCCGTGAAGCGCAGCCATTCGGGCAGCAGGACCGCAACCATCGCGCCGAGGAAAGGCCCGAAGAAGTAGCCGGAGCCGCCGACGACGACCATCAGCAGCAAATTGAGCGACAGACCCAGCGCAAACGGCGTCGGATCTACGAATTGCACGAGCGGCGCGTAGAGCGCGCCGGAAAGGCCGCCGAGACCGGCACCGAGCGCGAATGCCATCAGCGTGTAGCGGCGGGTGTCGACGCCGAGCGACAGCGCGCGCATCGGATTTTCGCGCAAAGCCACAAAGGCGCGGCCCCAGGGCGAGCGGATGAGCCACCACGCGGCGAGCGACACCACAACGAGATGCGCCAGGCAGAAATAGTAGAACTCCCGCGGCCCGTTCATCGACCAGCCGGCGACGTCCGGACGCGGGACATTGCTGATGCCATAGATGCCGCCTGTGAGCCATTCCTCGTTGCGGAAGATCAGATAGATCAGCGTGTTGAAGGCGAGCGTCACGAAGGCGAGGTAATGGTGCTGCACCCGCAAGGCCGGATAGCCGAGCAGCCAGCCGATCGCGAAGCACGACACGCCGCCGAGCAGATAGGTGGACCAGAATGGCCAGCCCTTCGTGGTCAGCCAAGCGGTGATGTAGGCGCCGATTCCGACAAAGGCCGCCTGCGCCAGCGAGATCTGTCCGGCATAGCCCAATGTCAGGTTGAGGCCGATGGCGGCAATGGTCATCACCGCCCACATGCTGAGAATGAAGATGCCGTAAGGCTTGAAACCGAGGGGCGCCGCCACAAGAAACGCGGCGACAAGCACCAGCACAATGCCCGCGAGCGGGCGCCGGCCCCGCCTCATACGGTGCGCTCCTCGATCCGGCCGAGCAAACCCTGCGGACGGAACAGGATGACCACGATCAGAATCAGCAGCGGTATCGCCATTCGGTATTGGGAGGAGAGATAAGCGGCGGCGAAATTGTCGATCACGCCCAACAACAGGCCGCCGACGATCGCCCCGCGGACCTGGTTGAAGCCACCGACGATCGCCGCGATGAATGCGTAGAGGCCGAGCCACTCGCCATTCGTGAACTTGGCGAGGTAGATCGGGGTGATCAGAATCGAAGCGAGCGTGACGAGCGCGGCATTGATCAGAAAGGTGTAGAGGATCATGCGCTCGACCGGGATGCCAAGCAGGCGGGCGACGGTCGGGTTCTGAGCGCTGGCCTGCATGCAACGTCCGGTCCGTGTGCCGTTGAGAAAGAGCTGCAGGATGACAACCGCAGCGATGCTGATCGCGAGCACGACCAGGCTTTGCGCCGCGAAGGCGACCCCGAACATTGTCACGTCGGTTGCGGCAACCACCGGTGAGAACGGCTGCGCGTCGGCGCCGTAGAATTCACGCACCGCTTCCTTGAAAAAGATCGCCAGCCCGATCGTCGCGATGACGAGCGGCAGCACGCCGTGCCGGATCGTCGGATCGACCAAGAGTTTCTTGAACAGGAGCCCGAGAACGATGATGGACACGACGGCGCCGACCGCGACCGCCGGCCAGAACGACATACCGAAATAGCTCATGCCGGTCAGCACGAAAAAGGCCGGCAGCATGACGAATTCGCCCTGCGCGAAGTTGATGGTTTGCGAAGTCTGCCACAGCAGCGTGAAGCCGATCGCCACGAGCGCATAAATCGCTCCGGTGGCTAAGCCGGCAACGAGCAATTGGAGGATATCGGCCATCGGCTTGGTCCCGACCTGCGGCCGGCACGATACGCCGGCCGCATCATCCGCAGGGCGGCGCCGCCCCGGGGTTAGTTGCCGAGCTTCGGCAGGATCTTGGTGATCTTCTGCTGACCGTTCACGACTTCGGCGAGGAAGCTGATGCGATCGATCTCGCCGGCATTGTCCCAAGTCGTTTCCATCAGGATCGCAGGTTCATCCTTGGGCGTGATCGTCAACCCGTGCATCGCCTGGGCGAATGCCTTGCGATCGAATTTGCCGAGCTTTTTCTCGGTGACGTATTTGACCGCGTAGACGCCGGTGTAGCCCTTGATGCCATTGTGATCGGGCTTGTAGTTGAACCGCTTCTGAAACTTTGCCGCGAATTCCGTCACCGCCGGGATCGGGGCGTCGGCCGTGAGACCGACATGACCCTGCACGCCGTTGGCGGCATCGCCCGCCAGCTCGATCGTCTTCTGACTGAGCAACGTGGTATCGCCGACGAACGGCCCTTTGAGCCCCTGCTTGCGCGCCTCACGCATGATGCGCGCGCACTCTTCCTCGTTGCTGTAGACGAACACGGCATCGGCGTTCGCGGCCTTGAGCTTCACGACATCGGCGGCGAAATCGACCTGACCGGACTCGGTCGACACGTCGGCGACGAGTTTGATGTTCCGCTCGGCCAATTGCTTCATCAGGTTGTCACGGCCACCCTTGCCAAAATCGTTGTTCACCCAGATGAGCGCGACCGTCTTCGCCTTGAGCTCGTCACGGATATAGTTCGCAATCTTCGGCATGCCGATCTGCTGGCCGAATGAGGTGCGGAACAGATAGCGATCGCCCAAGGTAGTCAGCTCGCCGGCTTCGCCGCCGATGAGATGCGGAATCTCGGCTTGCTGCAGCATCTGCATGGTAGCCTTCACATTGCCGGAGAAGATTGGCCCCAGCACGACATAAGGATCGCCGTCGATCGCCTTCTGCATCTGCGCACGGGCAACTCCGGGGTTGGTCTGGGTATCCAGCTGGCTGAGCGCGATCTTCTGCTTGAGAATACCGCCTGCGGCATTGATCTCCTCGACCGCCAAGATGATACCGTCGCGGAAATTGCCGCCGGACACCGCTATGCTTCCCGATATTTCGCCGACATAGGCGAGCTTCACGTCGGCCGCCGCCGCGCCCCCCGCGAGCAGCATCAGCGCCGAAAGCCCGAGCCCCAACTGCAACCGTCCCATGAAACCCTCCCTGATGATGCACCCTTTGCGGGTCGTCGATATTTTACAAGCCGGGCTGCCGCAGGGCGGCGCCGTCTCTGACTTGACTATCATGGCCTGAGCGAGCCGAGGTGCCAAGCATCGGCCGGCCGGCTCCTGGCCACGCGTCGGCGAACCTCAATATCGACATCAACTCTCGCAGCGCATGGAAACGGGAAGCCGTCCCCCTGCGCCGCGACTGGCCAGACCGCCGCCACCGCAGCCGATCCGTTGATGACATCGCGCCGTCTCAATGTTGGCCTCGCTGTCCGCCGAAATACCCCGATCGCCGATGTAGGCGAGCAGGGCCTGCAGGTCCCGCGTCGCGATCACATGCTGGCAAGATACGTCAATTCGCGCTTGTGCGTTCAGCTGACCATGATGGTTGCTTGATACGACGATCCCTGCGGTTTTTGCATGCGCGCTCGTTGCCTATTCCCCTGCCCAGAAGCAAACTGCATCGGGCAAAGAGCAAGCGAGATATCGGAGCGAGCACACGATGGGCTTCATGGACATGCGGCAGTGGATGGCCATCCTCGAGAAGGAGGGTGAGCTGCGGCGGATCACCGCCGAGGTCGACTGGGACCGCGAGATCGGAGCCATCGCCAGGCGCGTGCTCGAGAAGCGCGGGCCTGCCCTGCTGTTCGAGAACATCAAGGGCTACCGCGACGGCCGTTGCACCAAGCTGTTCGTGAGCGGTCTCGGCGCCCGATCGCGGCTGGCGCTGGCGCTGGGCTTCCCCCGCGATGCCGCCAACCGCGATCTCGTCCAGTACGTGATGAAGAAAAACCGCGAGGCGATCGCTCCGGTCGTCGTCAATACCGGGCCGGTGAAGGACGTCATCATCAGCGGCAACGCCATCGACCAGACCGAGTTCCCGGTGCCCAAGTGGCACTTTCTCGAAGGCGGCCGCTACATCCACACCTTCTCCTGCATCGTCACACGCGATCCGGAAACGCGTGTCATGAATGTCGGGATCTATCGCGGGATGATCGGGCAGAAGAACACGGCGCCATTCCTGCTCATCAAGGGCGGCCAGCACTGGGGGGCGCACTTCGTGAAGTGGGCCGCGCTCAAGAAGCCCATGCCGGTCGCATGCGTGATCGGCTGGGACCCCATCATGCCGTTTCTGGCGGGATCGCCGGTCTCGCCCGGCGTGTGCGAGTGGGACGTGATGGGCGCCTATCGCGGCGAGCCGGCGCCGCTGGTGCGCTGCGAGACCGTCGATCTCGAGGTTCCGGCAACGGCGGAGATCGTGGTCGAGGGCTACATCAGCGACGATCCCGCGACCTACGAGAGCGAGGGCCCGTTCGGCGAATTCACCGGCTACGTGTCGGACCTGCCCACGCCGCGCCCGACCATGAAGGTCACGTGCATCACCCATCGCCGCGACCCGATCTTCCGCGGCTCGCTGGAAGGAACGCTGCCGGGCTCCTACAGCGAGAACAGCGTGATGTCCTCGGTGCAGCGCGCCGGCATCGCCTGGAACATCCTCAACGGCGCCGGCATTCCCGGCATCCTCGACGTCTACGCGCCGCCCATCACCAACGGCGTCAACATCCGCATCCAGATCAAGAAGCACTACCAGGGCCAGCCCAAGCAGATCGCGGCAGCGCTCTGGGGCAACAGCGCCGCGCAGTACCGCTACAAACACGTGATCGTGGTGGAGGAGGACATCAATCCGGCCGAGGACGAGCAGGTGGAATGGGCGCTCGCGCATCGCGTCAATGCCGGAGAAGGCGGCGTGGTGATCTTCCCCGGCATTTTCGGCTCTCCCATCGATCCCAGCACGCCGATGGAGGACCGCGACGTGGCGCAGCTCGGCACCGGCCTGTGGAACCGGATGTTGATCGACGCCACGCGCTCGTGGAAGAACCCGCGCCGGCCGCAGTGGGCCGGTGAGCGCTTTCCGCCCACGGTGCGCCCGGCTCCGGAGGACGAGGCGCATGTGAGGGAGCGCTGGTCGGAATACGGGCTGGGCGATCTGTGACGGCCGCCGCGGTTCGATGCGCAACTCGAAATCTTCATCGCCCAGGGCCGGTCACGACACTTT
>CAVUAI010000036.1:0-38956 GCA_963739385.1 uncultured Alphaproteobacteria bacterium | reverse complement strand
ACATGTCCAATAGCTTCAACCACTGTTCTTTGTACAATGTCACGGGAAAGCGTCCCATGCCGTAGATCGAGACCGCCCCCTTTTCGCTCACCTTCATGCGGACACTGGAAGACGCTCCCTTTTTAAGAGACGCGTTTTCGTTGCGGAGGCGATCGAGTTCAGCTTTCCAGCTCTTCGTCGGACATTGGCCCTTCCTGCTTGCTTCGCGATCAACCCCCCAGTCTATCGCTACATCAAAGAGATACCAAAAAAAGGCCGTCGGAAACAGGAGCGATGGAACTCTCGACGTCAGGGACGTCGCGGTCCGACGCCATCATCTGGCTTTACCGGCCTTGACCCAATACGCCATCGCGTCTGTCCACGCTTTCTGCCACTGCTCCGCCGTTTGTATCCAAAACTGGAAGGGGTTCACCGTCGCTGTTTGGAAAGCGCCTGCGTTTGGCCAACTGCCGGCCGGGCCGAAGCTGGGCAAGGACTTTAGCTTCGACAGCATCGCCGATGGGGAGCCGGTCATCGGGTGCGGTGATTTTATCTGCTCCTCCCAAGCGTCCATTACGTGATCCATCGTTTGGATCTGCATTTTGTGATACTCTGCATTTGCGCACGGGTGGCATCGACGATTTGCTCCGGCCATCCCAGCGCCCGGGCAGCCGCAGCCATCTTCTCGATGACTTGCTCGCTGTTTTTCTCGCTGTTCTTGGCGGTCTCAATGCGCCAAGTCGACATCGCGTCAAAGGCCGCGTTCACCGCCTTTCGCGCCTCATCTGAGAGCCCGGTAACCGACATCGGATTGAAGTTGCGGGGGCTCACTTCTGCGAACTTGTTCTGCATGACCGCGTCTCCTTTCACTGATGGTAAGGATCCACTTCGGGGATCCTCGTGGACAAGGACATTCAGCGTTCTGCTGAAGGTATCACAGCGACCATCTTGGTGTGACCGGAGCCTGCCACCACCATCACACACCATCACACCGCACAATCGTAGGATTCCGTTTGCACGCTGTAGAGCGGCGCTCAGGTTCCCGCTTAGGCCCTATTGCTGCTGGCTGCAAAGAGTTATTAACCCAACCAAGCCAGGCTCGCGCGCCCATCGCGCCTCCGGTCTTAAATGCACCACGTTGCGGTGCTTTGGCTCGCGTTCTGAGGGACGGGAATGGATTTCCGCTTTGCTGGTGCCATCGTAACGTTCTTGATCGGCCTCGGAGGTCCGGGCTGGCAGGCATTTGCGCAGTACTACTCCCCGCAGGTCTACACGGCACCTCGGGCTTATCCAGATCGATCTCTTCCGCCGGTTGATGCCGACGGTGAACCGCAGCGGCGTCCTTATTCAGTCGGGGTAGGGGAGCCGCGTACCGGAACAGCCCAAGACACCAGTTCCCGCTTGGTCCATCAGGGCGATCCGCGTGACTTGGCGGCGCTGCCGCCCGAGGTCCGGCCGGAGACAGGCCCCAAGAAGGAACTGCCGCCTCAGTTCCGTCGCTCGCTGGTCGACTACTATACCAAGGAGCCAGTTGGGACGATCATCGTCGATACGCCGAACACCTATCTCTATCTCGTAGTCGGCAACGGCAAGGCGTTGCGCTACGGCATCGGCGTCGGCCGCGAGGGCTTCACATGGACGGGCGCGGAACGGGTTTCCAGAATGGCGGAATGGCCAGATTGGAATCCGCCGGAACAGATGATTGAGCGCCAGCCGTATCTGCCGCGCTTCATGGCCGGCGGCGATGGCAACCCGCTCGGCGCGCGCGCCCTGTACCTCGGTCAGACTCTCTACCGCATTCACGGCACCAATCAGCCCTCCACTATCGGAACCTTCGTATCCTCGGGATGTATTCGGCTCACCAACGAGGACATCACGGATCTTTACACACGAGTGAAGGTCGGCACTCGGGTAGTCGTGCTGCCGAGCAAGCCGGTGCCGATTCGCCCACAGGAGTCATGGCGGTTACCCAGTCTGGGGCGACCTCAGCTTCCGACACGCCGAGGAAGAGATACAAACCTGAAGAGATTGCCGGGAAACTCCGCCAAGTTGACGTTCTGGTCTCGCAAGGTCAGGCCATTCCCGATGCGATTCGTCAGAGCGGGCTGACAGAGGGGACATATTATCGCTGGCGCCAAGAAGTCGGTGGGCTGAAGAGAAACGAGGTCAAACGCCCGCAAGAGCCCAGTCTCGAAAAACCAAGAACCCCAGAGGTTATCGTGGATCGCGACAATTCCCATCAACCGAAGTCCAGAGAGGAAGCGCCACCCTTCGAGGAATAATTAGTGGGGGCGTAAACTTTCCCTGCCGGATGGTTGTTACGGGCCCACTCTGACGCTCCAACTGCGAGGCGGCCGCACGCAGAGTGCAGCCGAAACGGAGGTATCGGCAGTCGTCATCATCAGCGCCGACTATCTGCCACGACACGCGCTCCCTGGCGCAGCGTAATCCTGGCGTTGGGCCACCGCTCACATGCAATGCGATAGGCCGCGCGCGCGACAATGAGGTTCTCAACGCCGGCGAGGTGCTCAAGGATGTTTTTGCCGTCGTTCGTCCATATGTCGATCCGGTAAACAAAATGGGTTCGAGTAGTGGGCTTGTCGTCAATGACGGGAGCAGGTCGGGGCCGGTCTGCTGCTTCGTAAATTGCCCGCGCGATGCGTTCCAACTCCTCATTCAACGTCGCAGCAGACGGCAACACCACACCGAACGCCACTTCAAAGGCCTGGCGGATGTCCTCGATGCCGGTGGAAAGGGCTTGGAGTAGCAGGTTGTAGCGTTCAACATCAGTCGGCATTCAAGTCCTCCTGGCCCGTAACCTCTGGGCATTCGGGGTAAGTTGTTACCCCATCCCGGCAACGGCTCTTACCTCAGGCGCGCCGGTGACTGAGAGACAATCGTACTCTCCTCCGCCTGCACTCAAAGGAGCGCCGCCCTGGTGACCGACGAGGAGTGCGTGGCTCCCGCGCGCGAATGTCCTCTAACGAAAAAGAGGGCCGCCCGAGCGGCCCTCCAATATCTTGCCAGCAGTCTGGTTCCGGCGTGTGCGCCCCCGCCGGCAGGCCAATCCTATACGGCCCTGGCCCGAGTCGCTCCCCAGAGCGCCCCTGCGACACCCCGACCGAAGCGAGCCTCTGGGGTGGCCCTGCCTATTTGAGGCGGCGGCCCTCAAACGAGCGCGAAGCGCGCCCCCATCACTGAGAGCGGCTCGGAATTTGGCGAACGAGCGGTCCTCCTTTGAAGGGCCGCAACGACAACGGCCGGGTGAACTTGGTGCTTTCTAGCGGCGACGATCGGGTTTTCACATTTTGCCGGTTATCCGCAACTCGCTGAAAGTTCCATGGGACGAAGAGACGGGTGATCTCTGGGATCGCTCGTCAGCCGCAATGTCCTTATCGCTGCTCGAACGGCCTGCGCGCGCAAGCCGATGGCGATCAATTCTTGCCGCGTATGATGATTATCCGTTCGGGTCGGAGGGGCAAAAAAAGCAAGGTTTTGTTGCGCGACGAGGACCAAGGGCGGCCATTGTAGTAGCAAAATCTCGTATGTCGCTCATGAGTCCGAGGACATCGATCTTAAATAGTGTTCGGCGTGCTGGTAGTAGTTCTCGGCCGCAACCCTATCGCCCGCCTGGAGTTCGGCTTGGGCCAATGCCAGGTACCGGTCATAGTTTCTTCTCGCGTTGTCAGAGCCCCGTGCCTCTGGGCGGAGCGCATTCGATGCCCACCGCTGTGACCGGCCAGCAGGTGACCCTGCCGGTTTCGGCCGACGCGTATTCATGTATGTCTTTCGGCCATTTTGCATGGCTCACTCCTCGGTAGTAGTATGTGAAAACGCTCCGTGCTGCGCATGAATGGCAAGAGCCAGAGCTGGTGCATTCTCTCTGAAAAGTGAGCCGACGCACTGTTGAAGCCCCGTGGCGCGCCTTGCACCGCGTTCATCATGTCAGATGCGGTTGTCGCTGGTGGCCAAGCCGCCCCAACAACAAATTAGGAAATGCTCACAATTTCGGGAGTTGATTGGCTTAGTCGTCGTAGTGGTGCTTGCCGACTAAACGTGATTTATTTGAGGCAACTACCTTTACGTGGCGATGGGCGGAGAAATTGTCAAGTTCGGCTTGGAGCGCCACCCTCGCCGGGGACGGTCTCTAAGGCGCGCCTGCCGTTGCCGGCTCCCTTTTTACTGCCTTGCGAGGTTAAATTTATTGCCTGGTGCCCTAAACCCTATCTTTTTGCACTTGGCGAATACTGCTATTGATAGGGACTTTTCAGGAGGTAGAAATGGCCAGAACAGCAAGTCTTAGTTCAATGTCAGTCGAGGCACTTTTGAAACTCCGCGAAGACGTCGGAAAGATGCTCAGCCAAAAGGCGGTTCAGCTGGAGGAACAGCTCTCAAAGCTTGGCGGCGAGGTAGGCAGTGGACGGCTGGCCCGACGAAGCGGGATGAAAGGCCGTAAGGTGCCTATTAAATATCGCGACAAGGAAGGTAACACCTGGGCAGGCCGAGGAGCCCAGCCCGTCTGGCTACGAGAGAAGCTCAAGACTGGTGCGAAGCTCGAAGACTTTGCTGTTCAAAAGACAGCAGCTGCTCGCAAAGCTTCCCCGAGAAAAGCAAAGAAGCGCCGACGCAAGAAGTGACGAGCGCTGCCGCTCGCTCTAGCGATGCTGGTTGCCAGTTCGATCCCTTCGATCATCCCGTCGCATCGCCGCGCAGAAGCACGGTGAACACCGAGCCCTTGCCCGGCTTGCGGCGGTGCGGACGAGTTCAACCGGCACCTCGAGCAGCTTCTCGGCAAGCGGCACGAGCTCATCCGTAGGCAGGCCGTAATGCCCCTCGTCCATGGCCTCGGTCAACGCATAGGAAATGGCGGCGCGCGCCCAGATCATCGCCGTTTTGTCGATTCCGAGCTTCATCGCGATCGCGTCGGCGGTTTTGAAGCCGATGCCGCGGATGTCACGCGCGAGGGGGTCGATCTTCCATTGATGCTCATGAAGCTTGGGCTCCGAATCATGCCGGACGAACTCGCAGACTACTGATGGAGTGCTATCAGATCGATGCTCCCAAACAAGCAGAAGGAGCCGACTCTTTTTGGGCTCCAGCCAGCTCGCTCAAGCTCTCTGGCATCGAAAAATTTTTTTTGCAAAAACGCCTTCCGCAGAAAGGCTACCCCTTTTCTGGGGCAGAAACCGTTTTTGGAGAGGTTTTTGGGAGAGGGGGCATGACTGCAATTTCCGAAAGAAAAGTCCCCCCTACCGGGGGGCCAGCGCGCAGCAACAGGCTTTTTGCGGAACTACTGGTGGCTGTAGCCCACAGCATGTCGGAGGTGCTTTTTTCAGAATACCACTGGCACCGCCTGCAGTTTACTCGCTCGCGTATTCGACTTTGCCTACCGCATGTTCAATCCGAATTTTGTGTCTGTCGAAGTAGTGCTTTAGCACATCGACAGCGCCCGAACCGTCGGCGAGGGCAATATAGGTGTCCGGCCGGAGCAGATAGAGGGCATGTTGGGCGAAACCTGCTTTCGCATATTTTGCTCGCCATGCGAAAACATGCAGAGGCAGATCGTGCTCCCTGCACCATCTCATCAGTTCTGGGCTGGCGGTACCATAGACGTGGACTTGCCAGGCCATGGCCACCAGGGGATCGTAGTTATCGACGCCGTCGGTCACGACCCAGGGCAGCCGATCGCCGCCGTGAATGTCGCCAGCTTCTCCCTCGCTTAAGAAGGAGTGGCGATAATTGATGGTGACTTGAGACACTGTTCGAAACATGAATTTACGGAAGGCCTCGAATTTCGCCAACGCCGGGAGCACGACTGGCACGATGCGCGTGCGGATTATGCTGGCGAGGTTGCCCTCGGCCGTCGCAAGGGTGAATACCCGATCAGTAGTTTTGACCAAGCGGCGCGCAAAAGCGATGCGCTCGGTCTCGTAGCTATCCAGCAGCCTGTCGGGCGCGGAGCCGCCAAGTACTGCTGTCAGCTTCCAGGCGAGATTGATGGCGTCGCCGATGCCCGTGTTCATGCCCTGTCCTCCGGCGGGACTATGGATATGCGCCGCGTCGCCGAGCAGGAAGGCGCGTCCTTTCCGGAAATGCTCCGCCACGCGGTGGTGGACGTGATAGGTCGAAAACCAGTTTACTTTTTTGACCTCGACCTTAAGGCTCTCAATGATCCGACCACTGACATCCTCAAATTTGAGTGTATCAGCGTGATCGGCACGTTCGTCCCGTACCGTCCCGATTAGCCGGGCACGCCCCTTTCCGGCAAGCGGAAACACGGCGAGGAAGTCAGCCTCGTCGAGATCAGCATGGAGTTCGCCGTCGATCGCAGGACCGGACGCCTCGACATCTGCGACATAAAAGAGATGACGATAGGTGCCACCCGGATATCCTGTACCCATCGTCTCACGCACGATCGAGTGCACACCGTCACAACCGGCAATATAGGCTGCTTCACAACTCTCTTCTTGACCACCAGGTCCGCGCAGACGCGCGGCCATGAGCGGCCCCATATCGCGATAACTGAGAAGCTCAGTTTGCCGCTCGACCGAGACGCCCAGCTCCTGCAGCCTTGCGATCAATAATCGCTCGTGCTGATCCTGAGGAAAGATTTGCAAGAAAGGGTAAGGAGTCAGATCTCCGCCAATCTCCTCGAACGAGACGCGCGCTTTCGGCTTCCCTTTGACCCAGAGCCGGACGGCAGGGACTTTATGGCCATGGACGATTACGAAATTGGCGAGATCAAGCTGGCGATAAAGTTCGAGTGTTCGCGCATGAACGGCGAGCGCGCGGGAGGTCGTGCCGGGCTCGGCGGTCTTGTCGACGATGCGTACTTTGACGCCGAGCTTGGTCAACCAGAGCGCGAGAACCAAGCCTGTCGGTCCAGCGCCGACGATCAGGACCTCGCTGCGTGTCATATCTTCCTCCGCTCTCGCTGAGGCCTGCGTCTGATGAATGACCTAAAACGCGTAAACGTGACTGGCTGAATGCGGTTCCAAGAGCCATTGCTTGGCTGCACGTAACTCGCCTGGATCGCCGGCGCCCTGAACAATGAAGGGACAGGCTTGCGCCAGCCACTAGGAACGCGGGCCGCGATACTAGGAATGAAAAAATGCCGCTGATCCGGGGAAGGGACCTTGAGCAATTTTCAGAATCCAACAGTCCCCCCTACCGGGGGGGTCGCATCTGCCGCACGCACATCCAAGCTCGTTTGAGATGCGCCGAACCGTGCCAGTTCCGACCCGCGGTGCCGGCGACGGGCGCCAATCTACGCTAATCTCGCCAGAAGTCGCGGAACCTGTCGGGCGAAAGCTCGGTGTAGCGGACGGTGTGCTGGATGTTCTTGTGGCCGAGATAGTGCTGCAAGGCTCGGGTATCGTGCCCGTCGTTGGCAAGCTTATAGCCGCACGCATGCCGCAGCATGTGAGGATGCAGTGGGAAAGGCATCTTGGCGGCCTTGCCGAGCCTCTGGATGAGATGGTGGAAGCCGATGGTGCTCATTGGTCCGCCGCGCTCAGTGACGAAGACGTAAGCCTCGGTCGGGCTTTCACGGCGGAGCTTGCGTAAGGCACGAATCTCATCGCCCCGGATAGGATGGACGGATGGCGTGCCGTTCTTGGCCCTGCGGACGTGCATGCGGCCGTGGTCTAGCTCGACCTGATGCCATTGGAGATCGCAGACCTCCGAGGCTCGCAGTCCATGACGATAGGCGACCAGGATCATGGTCGAGTCTCGATGTCCGTAGCGGCTGTGCTTGCGGGCATAGTCCATGAGCTTTTCGATCTCGCGAGCGGTCAAGTATTTTCGAACTGTACAGTTTACAGTGGTTGGTGGGCTGGCATTCCGTCTTTGATTCCGCATAGGAAATTCCGCGCCGTTGAAGCTGACTAGGAAGATAATACACTTTTTCTGTACAGTACAAAGCCATACTTGCCGCTCACCGCCTATTCAGTCGAGCATCGCCGTCCGATGGCTTGCTCGGTTGGTCCCGAGCCGAGCGGTGTCGACCTCCATAATCTGAAGTCCCCACCTGCCATATCGTGGAGATCACCCGCCCGATGGCGGTGGCACCTTGCGCTTTCTCGGCTTGCGCTCCCGCGGCCCGACCGCGGTGTCCGCCGCATCCATGACCTTGTTCGGTCGCTTGCGCTTGTCGTCCGGGACAGCTCAGGCGCCGGCAATGCGACAGTTTCCGCTGTCCCTTCAATGACCTTCGCGCTATCGCCAGCTTTCGCTGCTCAAGCATCGCCTGGATGGCCTCGATCGCCGCCTCGAGCTGCTCATCGGTCATCGCCTTGACCGCCTCCCGAGTGCTCGACCTTCATCTCGCGAGGCACCAGCAACGCAAGGATTTTGAGGTACGCGGCCGGCTGATTGCGCGCGACCTTCTCGATTGCCTTCTTGCCCTGATGGCGGAAGTTCAGCAGCAGCGCTTGCATGAACTCCTGGTTCAGCAGATGACGCGTACGGTGCCTGTTGCCGTGAGGGTTGCCAGACACCCCTTGCTTGAACGTCATGGCGCTCTCCATGTCGGGCAGACTTGTTCTCAACATGAGCAAATATCTGATCCGTCTCCCAAATACGAGTGCAAAAGATCATCAAGGGGTTGAGGGGTCAGCGAGGGTTCGCTTGTTGTGCCGACGATAGGCCGATCGGCGGACGCGGCTTGAAGGAGGTCGCGAATGGTTTGCCAGTGCGCCGGAAAGCCTTTGCGCTTCAAAGGTGGCGCGGGCGCCGGTTTGACACTCTAACTGATTGATCCTGCTCAACCGGGGCATGCCGCCCCTGGGCACCACTCTCATGGATTCCAGCACTGTGCTTGCTGCGCTTCGCATCGCTGTGCGCGGGGGCGTGCGGAGCTGATCTTCCGTGTCTACGCTCTGCGGATGTGTTCTGGGAACGGCGACCGGCCATCTTCGGGAGAGGCGAATGCTTCCGACGTGTTCCCGTCATCTGATGAGTTGATGCTCTGCCTCAGGGCGCGCGGCAGAGCCGCTCGCACTCGCGGTGCGTCCCTGCCCAAACGGGCGCGCGTCAGCAGCTCGCAGTCGAAGTCAGGCGGCCTCGCCTTCAGCTCGCCCGCTGAATGTGCGGCCGCGGCATGGCCTTGGGCTTCAAGAACTTGGTATCTTCCTTGTGCCACAGGTGATCGCAGGCGCAGAAGGGACAAAACTTTCGGGCGAAAGGACCGGTCGAGCGCGTGAATTCCTTGGGGTCGGCTTCCATTCCCATGAACATGTAATGGCCGGTCAGCCGGCAACGCGTGATGACCTGAGCCATCCTGGTTCTCCATTATCCTGCAGCTACTAATCCGATCAAATAACATCGATGGCCGGGCAAAGTTCCGGGCCGGCGCACGCGACCGTCGACGCGCGCTAGCGGGCGTTGGAAGCGATCTCGGTGATGAGCTTTTTCAGGATGGCATCACCGAAGGTCTCGTAGTTCTGCGCGGCGACCACGAAAGCCCCGGGGCCGCCGATCACGCTGTCGTAATAGTAGCGGTCGAGATCGGGCTCGAGCGCGAGGATCGGCAAGCCGTTGATCCCGATCCCGGCGGCGACAGCCTCGTCGCGGGCAAGCGTGACCGGGCGGCCGCGATTGTTGGAGCCGTCGCCGGAGACGTCGATCACCCGCCGGGCGGCGCGATAAGGGCTCCTTGGAAACAGAGTGGCCGCATGGTCGATGGCGCCGCTGATCGAGGTGCCGCCGCCGAACAACTGGCGCGGTGTCCGCTCGATGGCGGCGGCAAACGCCGCGGCGCTTTCCTCGTCGCCGACCAGCGTCCATCCCACCACCTGGACCTGCATCACCGGCCCGGTCCATTGCACCATGGTGACGGCGATCGCCTGGTTGGGTCCCGAGCGGATCGCCTGCAGCACGCGGGCGTGGCGGAACGCCGCGACATAGCCGCGCTTCTGCAGCTCGAAGCGAAAGTGATCGACGCTGCCCGACGCGTCGACCGCGAGCACGAGTTGCAGATCCGCGGCGGTTTGCGCCTTCGCCGGGGCGGCGGCGACGACCGCAAGCAGCAGCACGACGCCCATGATGCGGCAGGTCCGCGCGAGCAACTCGTCAATGAGGGCCTTCATTCACCGCATCCGACATCGCGCAGAGTCAAGCGGCGCAGGCTCGACGGTCAAGAGGGCGTTGTGACGCGCCGACGCTAAGTCCGCTGCATCGTGCACTCGGTCTCGACCGGAATCTTCGCATTGCCTCCGGGTGGAGGCATCCGTCGCAGCGTCCTCAGCTGCCGGTAACCCTGCTTGTCGCACGAGATTTCCACGTCCTTGGGATCGATGTCCTTGCCGAAGCCGGGGACCTTGTAGGCGCCAAGCGCGTCGGTGCGTGTCACCACGCCGCCGCGGTCCTTGATCCCCACGGTCACCTTGGCGTCGGGCATGGTCGCGCCGTTGGTGTCCTTGACGAAGCCGAAATAGGACGGACCTTCGTCCTCGCTGACATCGTCGTCATCTCCGAATCCGGCGCCGCCCGCCCAAGCGGCAATCGAGAGGGCACCGGTGATGGCAAGCACGGCGATTGCGACCCTTGCGCTGCGCCGAACCACGACTGTCATGCGATCCTCCTGCATCGGCCGCTGCGCATGCCCACGGCGCGTCCACCATCTTAGCGCGCCGAGGCGGGGGCGAGATAGTAGGTGCTTGGCATCCCGGAGATGCCATTACCGCGGCGCGCCTCGTCGTCGAATTCCTTTTGCGGTCGATGGCGAGACCTCTCCAGCCATGGTAATTCGTAAGTCGGGCGCGACGCCAGGACGCGGTTGAGGCGCATGCGCGGCCGGAGCAGGATCAAGCAAGAATGGGGAGGAGGGGCCTCGCTCGGCCCCGCAGCAGCAGCCGGGAGTCGACGATGAAACACCATAACGCTTGGCTCGCGGCCCTGATCGTCGGTTTGACGCCGCTGTTGCCGGGTGCCGCCGCTGCGGAGACGCTCGCCGTCTTCACCAAGAGCGCGGGCAATCCCATCGCCCGCGCGGTGCGTGCCGGCGCCGAAGCGGTGGCGAAGGCGAACGGGTTCACGGTGTTTCACTATATCCCGACGTCGCCCGACAACGTGCCGCAACAGACTGCACTGGTGGACGAGGCGCTCAAGGCCCAACGCGACGCCATCGTTTTCACGCCGGTCGACGTCAAGGCCATGATCCCGGCCGTGCAGAGGGTCAACGCCGCCAACGTGCCGCTCGTCAATGTCAGCGACCGGCTCGCCGGCGGTTCCGCCGTCGCTTTCATCGGCACGGACGACTACAGCATCGCGCTGGAGACCGCCCGTACGCTCCTCAAGGCGATCGGCGGGAAGGGGAACGTGGTCGTGCTCGAAGGGCCCGAGACCATCCCCACCGCGGCCGGCCGCCTGCGTGGCTTCAAGGATGCGCTGAAGGAGTTTCCGGAGGTCAAGGTCGTGCTCTCCAAGAACGCGATGTATGCCCGCCCGGCGGCGCTCGATCTGCTCAAGGCCATGTTGAAGCTCAATCCGCCGCCGCAGATCGACGGCATTCTGGCCGCCAACGATGCAATGGCCTTCGGCGCCATCGAGGCGTTCAAGGATGCGAAGAAGAAGCTGCCGCTGATCGCGGGGATCAATGCCAGCAAGGAAGCGGTCGACTTCATCAAGTCCGGCGAGATGCTCGCCAGCGGCGACTACAACGGCCTCATCGAGGGTTGCCTCGGGGCGGAGATCGCGATCCGAACGCTGCGCAAGCAACCGGTGCCCAAGGAAGTGATGGCGAAGACGGCGGTGGTCGAGAAGAGCAATTACGAGCCTTACGAAGTCCCGGCCGAGCGGCGGCCCTGTCCGACGCTCGAGAGCATGGCGGCGAAGTAACCTGCTCCTTCGCGCGACTGCGGCCAGAGCGCCGGCAGCGGCCGAAGGGTGACCGCTACGCCACACCCGCATGCGTCGCGCGTCCAGTATGATGTTTTCTTGTTGACATCATACCAAGTGACTTTATCGTCAGTTGCGTTCGCAACCGAGCAGGGGACATTGCGGGTCGGATCGAACGCCGCCGCGGTTTCCGGCGGAGCGCCGGCGCCGGACACGGATTAAGTCCTGCCTCGCGGGTGGTGGGGGACGGGATGAGTCCGCGCAAGCCGGACCTTGTTTGGAGTCTTGTCGCGGTGGCGCTCGCGCCATGCTTTGCACCAATTGCCGCGCATGCCCAGGCGGTTGATCCGCAGTCCTCGCTTCCGCCCGTTGTCGTGACGCCGGCGACCAAGCCGTCGCCGCCGCGGCCGCAGGCTGCACCAAGGCCGCAAGTGCGCCGGCCGACGTCGACAGCGAGGACCGTGCGCACGAGCCCGGCACGTTCCACCACGCAGCCCGCAGCCCCGGCCGAGATCACGCGCAGCGATCTGTCTCCCGCGGCTGCCGCGCTGCCCGCGGCCAGCACCACCATCGATGCGGCAACCATCTACCGCCGCCCTTACACCAGTTACGGCGATATTTTCCGCCCCGTCGCCGGATTCAATGTCTCCAACTACGGGCAAGGCGCAATCGGCTACGGCCTCTCGCTGCGCGGATACACCGAGGGCGAGCATGGACGCGACATCGCCTATTTCATCGACGGCGTGCCGGTGAACGAAATCTCGTCAATCCATACCCCGAATTACGCCGACCTCAACATCCTCATTCCGGAAACGGTCAAGAACATCGAGATCGTGCGCGGCCCGTTCAACGTGGAATGCGGCGACTCCAACCTGGGCGGCTGCGTGACCATCACGACCAAGCGCTCGGAGCCATTTGCGAGCCTGAGTGCGAGCGGCGGCTCGTGGGGCACAGGACGGGGAGTCGCCACCTACAGCAGCATGGGCGGCAGCTTCGAGCCCTTTCTGGTGCAAGAGGGCTATCGCACCGACGGCTATCGCGACAACAGTTTCATCAACCGCTACGACTCCTTCAACAAGCTTACTTTCCTGCGCAACGACGGCTCCGCGCTGTCGCTGCGGGCCCAAGCCTACGGTACGACCTTCGGAGCGCCCGGCTACATCAATCGCGATGCGGTCGCGTCCGGGATTCTTGCTCCCACCGCGGCCGTCAACCGCACCGACGGAGGCAACAAGTATCTGGAGAATTTCGTCGTCAACTACGCGTCGGGCGTGCCCAACCAGGAACTCAGCGGCGTGCTCTTCGTCAGCCACGATATTTTCAACCGCTACGCGGATTTCGGAGCCGGCCAGCGCTGGCAGCAGGATGAGCGCACCATGGTGGGCGGCCGCAGCCGCAAGGTGGTGACCGGCGACGTGGCAGGTCTTCCCGTCCAACTGCTCGCCGGCACCTATTGGCGCACCGACTTCATCGACGCATTCCAGGCGCCGACGAATGCGCGAGCCATCCGCGGACCGTTGACGGCAAACCTGGGGATCAACGAGACCAATCTCGCCGGCTATACCCAGCTCCAGGTCAAGCCCGCGCCATGGCTGAAATTCACGAGTGCCGCGCGCTACGACCAGTTCTTCTATGACGTCACCGACAAGCTCACGCCGGCGAATTCGACCACGATTGCACCCGGCATATGGAGCCCGAAGGCGGGGGTGTCGGTGACGCCGCTGTGGTGGCTCGAACTCTACGCCAACTACGGCCAGGGCTTCCGCAGCATCGATGCCGCGCTGGAGCTGATCGGCAATCCCGGGGTCAAACCGTTCAAGATCGAAAGCAAGGAGGTCGGTGTCCAGGTCCGCTTCGATCGCTTCACCTTCCTCGCCGATTTCTGGAGGACGAATTCCGAGAATGAATCGTTTCAGGCGGCGCCGGGGCTGCCGGTCACCTTCCTGGGCCGCGCGTTGCGGAAGGGATTCGATCTTGAGAGCCGCTTCTATGTCGTGAAGAACGCGGGCGACACGGTTTCGCTGTTTGCCAACTACAGCCCGGTGCAGGCGCTGCTGCTCGACAGCGCACCGTCGCTCTTTGTCCCGAACGTGCCGATCTATGTGGCGAATGTCGGCGTGGATTTCGACGTCGCCACCTTCAATGCGGAACGCATTTCGGGCGAGGCCTATGTGACGCTGGTCGGCCAGAAATACCTGACCCAGGACGGATTGCTGACCACCTCGCCGTTTGCCCGCCTCGCCGCCCGCCTGGCCTATGCCTGGCCGGATGGCTGGACGGTCTATGGACAGGCCATGTGGTATCCGGGCGATCGCCTCAGCGAGTTCGCCACCAACTTCGGCAACGTGACCGGCGCGTCGTCGAGCGACATCTTCACCAGCCCGGCGCCCGGGCTCACCCTGATGGCTGGCCTGGTCTATCGCATGCCCACCCCCAATTTCGGTCCCCCACCCACAAACAAGATGGTGGTCCAGTGATGACAAATTTTCCGGCTCGTTTCGCCGCCACGATTGGCGCGGTCATGGTCCTGACCGCCGGCGCGGACGGCGCGCGCGCACACGATCTCTGGCTCACCACGGAGGGCGGGGCGGCGGCAAGGCGCGTCATCGTCAACTATGGCCACCCGCGCGACCGTCCGCCCACGGTCGCCGACAAGATTCTCGACCTGGTCGCGGTCACCGGCGACAGGCAGACGTCGTTGCTCGACGGACTATCGGTGGGCGTCGTGCGCGGCGCACCGATCGTACGCTCAAAGCCGTTCGCCGATGCCGGACATACGCTCGTCGCTGTGCGCTACGACAATGGATACTGGGTCAAGACCGGCGACAAGCTCTATCGCAATGTCAGCAAGCGACTGGCGCCGGACGCCACGGACAGCCTGTGGTCGGCAAAGTTTGCCAAGGCCCTGACCGGCGCAGGCGCGCCCTGGAGCAGCGTGCTCGGTCACGAGCTCGAAATCGTGCCGCTCGCCGATCCGGCGGCGCTGCGCGCCGGCGAAAGCCTGCGCGTGCGCGTGCTCTTTCGCGGGAAACCGCTCCCGGGCGCCGAGGTCGAGCGTGGCGATGGCATCACCGCCGTCAAAGAAGGAGAGCTACCCCAGTTCAAGACCGATGCGGAGGGCGTCGCGACGATCCCGTTCGACCGGGCGGGACCGGTCGTGCTCGCCATCGACCATCGGGTGGTGCCCTCCGGCACGCCCGAGATCGCCGCAGCCGACCTCTACAACGCAACGCTCGCCTTCAATATCCGGCGCGGAAAGCGTTAAGCGTGCCGACAACGCCTGCGCGCGCTTTCATCCCCCGATCAGCGGGATCTTCGCGTCGACGATCACCTTCTTCCACTTCGCGATGTCGGCCTTGATGTAGGCCGCGAACTCGGCCGGCGACATCCCATCGGGCTCGAGACCGATCGCCAGCAGCTTCTCCTTGACGTCGGGCAGGTTGATGATGCGGGCGGTTTCCGACTGCAGCAGGTTGATGAGCGGCTTGGGCGTGCTCGCCGGCACCAGGATGCCCTGCATGGTCTCGGCTTCCTGATCCTTGATGCCCAATTCGTCGAGGGTCGGAACGTCGGGGAGCGCCGGCGACCGCGTCTTTGCCGTGATCGCCAGCGCGTGCAGCTTGCCGTCCCGCACAAGGGGCGTGGCGGGCGGGATCGCCTGGAAGCACATGGGGGTATGCCCGGCCAACACCGACTGGATGGATGGGCCACCCCCCGGGAACGGCGCCAGCGCGAAATCGAGGCCGAAGGTGTGCTTGAACAGCTCGCTCGACAGGTGCGGCGTGGTGCCGACGCCGGGCGATGCGAAGGTGTATTTGCCGGGATTGGCCTTGAGCAGATCGACCAGCTCCTTCACCGATCTCGCCGGAATGCTGGGATGCACGAACAGCCCGTTGGGCGAACCGGCTGCCTTGGTCACCGGCGCGAGGTCCTTGTCGGGATCGTAAGGCGGCTTGGCATAAAGGCTCGGGTTGACGGTGTAGCTCGACGACACGAACAGGATCGTGTAGCCGTCGCCCGGCGCCCTGGCGGCGGCACCCATGCCGAGATTGCCGCCGGCTCCGGCCACGTTCTCGATGTAGAACTGCTGGCCGAACTTGTCCGACAGCTTCTGCGCGATCAGCCGCGCCACCACGTCAGTGGGGCCGGCGGCGGCGAACGGCACGATGATCTTGACCGGGCGGTCGGGATAGCCCGGGCTCTGCGCGAGCGCCGCGCCGGCAATCACGAGCGCACCGCAACCGGCGAGCAGACGGGCGATCACATTGCTGACTGTCATGAGCGTTGTCCCTGGATGTGTTGTCCGGCGCGGTTGGCTGCCCGCGCCTGAAGTTTATGCTTGCAGCATAGCCCAGTTCTGCCGCTTCCGCCGCCACCCTATGATCGCCCCAGCGACCTGGACCCGATTGCCCTCGCTGGCCGAGGCTTGACCGAGAGACTGAGGAATGAGTGCTCAGAATGCAAACGCTTCCCTGCGCGACCGAATGTCCATGCACGGCGGCAACCGACTCAAGCTCGGCCTGTTCGGCGCCAACTGCTCGTCCGGGCGCGCCGTCACCAAGGTGCCGGAGCGCTGGTCGGGCACCTGGCCCGACAATCTCAGGCTCGCGCGCATGGCCGACGAGGCCGGCATCGACTTCATGCTGCCGATCGGGCGCTGGAAGGGCTATGGCGGCGAGACCGACTATCAGGGCGCAACGCTGGAGACCATCACCTGGGCGACCGCGCTGCTGGCGGCCACGCGGCGGATCACCTGCTTCGGCACGGTGCACGCGCCGCTGTTCCATCCCATCATCGCCGCCAAGGAGATGGTGACCGCCGACCACATCGGCGAAGGCCGGTTCGGGTTGAACATCGTCGTCGGCTGGAACGAGGACGAGTTCGAGATGTTCGGGGTCAAGCAGCGCGATCACGAGGCGCGCTACGACTACGCGCAGGAATGGATCGACGCCATCAAGCTGATCTGGTCCGACCGCGCCGAGTTCGATTTCACCGGCCGGTACATCACGCTCAAGGCTGTGCGGGCGGAGCCCAAGCCGTATGGCGGCGGCCGGCCCATCATCATGAATGCCGGCGCCTCGCCGACCGGGCAGGCCTTCGCGGTGAAGAACTGCGATGCATTCTTCATGCAGGCATCCCGCGTCTCGGTGGCGGAGACGGCGGGGCGCGTGGCCAGCGTCAAGGAGCTCGCGCAGCAGCACGCGCGCGAGATCAGCGTCTACACCGTCGGCGTGATCACCTGCCGGCCGACGATGCGTGAGGCCGAGGATTATCATCACCATTGCGTGGTCGATCAGGCCGACTGGTCGGCCGTCGACCGGTTGCTGGCCATGCGCAACATCACGCCGCAAACGGTGTCGCCGGCGGAATTTGCCGAGCAACGCAGGCAGTTCGCGCACGGCAACAGCGGCTTGCCGATCATCGGCGACCCCGACCATGTGGCGCGTCAGCTCATCGAGCTCAGCCGCGCCGGACTCACCGGCATCGCGGTCTCGCTGGTGAACTATGCCGATGAGCTGCCGTATCTGCGCCAGGAGGTCCTGCCGCGGCTCGTGCATGCGGGATTGCGGCAGGAGCCCTAGTGTCCCGATTCCGAAGTTCGCCTCATTGTGAGGCACGCTCGTTTGCGAACTTCGGAATTGAAGGACACTAGTAACTTATTGACCTAGTGTGGCTTTGGTTCAGAAGTCCGCATTTCGGACTTGCCGCAAAAATGATGCGGACTTCTGAACCGCCACACTAGCGTCGCGACGTCCGGCGTTCTGCAATCCCGTTCACACCTCCAGGGGCACGATTTGCGGACATAGTCGCCGACCCGACACCACGACGCGCGCCACCGTTACCGGCAGCTTGAACCGGCGAGGACCGGCGCTGCCCGGATTGAGAAACAGGACATCCTTGCGCGTTTCGATCGAGGGCGCATGCGAATGGCCGAAGACCACCGCCGCGAAGCCTGCGGCCTGCGGGTCGAGGTCGAGTTGCGAAATCTCGTGCAGCACAAAAAATCGAAGCTCGCCGACCTCGACAACCTCGGTCACGGGAAGGCTCGCCGCCCAGCTTCCCTTGTCGACATTGCCACGCACGACAAAGGTGGGCGCAATGCAGCCGAGCTGGTCGATCACCTCAGCGTTACCCACGTCGCCGGCATGGATGATCAGATCCGAGCCGCGAAGCGCAGTGATCGCGGCGGGCCGAAGCAGGCCGTGTGTATCTGAGATGATGCCAACGGCGATCTCGCGTCCTTGGATCTCGCGCCCCTGCATGTGATCACGCGTCGCTTTCGGCGGAGCTTGCGCCCCCGGCATTCCGCAACTCTACGAGATCACGTGCGTCGCGCCACGCGCTTGACCAAGCCGCATAAAAAAATCCCCGGCGAGCGGCCGGGGACAAGAAACGAAGATATCGCGACGGGTCTTCAGCGCTGATCCTGGCCGCCTTGGCCCGGCTTCTGCTGACCGCCCTGTCCGGGCTGCTGGCTCTGCTGGCCAGGCTTCTGCTGGCCGCCGCCGCCCTGCTGTCCGCCCTGTCCGGGCTGCTGGTTCTGCTGACCCGGATTCTGCTGACCGCCTTGGCCGGGCTTCTGTTCGTTCGGATTTATGACTGCTCCTTACTTCTCTCCCCAGGCGACAACAAACCCATGCCTGCGAGGTTCCGTTTGGTGCGGAAACGCACAAACGCGCGCGCTTGATTTGATCGCGCGCGAAGCATTTACGCGGATTGGAACTTTAATGCGGAGCCGACGTTGGCTGGGGGAACAAGGGAACAGGAGGATACACTATGGGTAGAGGTCTCTTGCTTTGGCTGATCGGCATTCCGATTCCGATCATCCTTCTCATCTGGCTCTTTGGCGGGCTCCACTAGGTGAGCACGCCCACTCAGTTCATCGTTCTCAAGTCCAAGGGGAAATGGTCGGTCAGGCCCAGCGACCTGGCGCAGACGTTTCCCCTTCAACGCGAGGCCATGATCGCCGCGGTCCGTCTGGCCAATGAGTGCGGCAAGAACGGCAAACCCTCGGTCGTTCTGGTGCAGCAGGCCAAGAACAAATTCGAGACAATCTGGACCTACGGCACAAGTCCCTACCCACCGAGCACGGCGGACCTGCTTGCCGCGTCCGCGACCGAGCGAAACATCGATCGCTGACCGGAGCGGCATGTGCGCGCCCGATCAACCGGCGTCGGCATCCGCCGACCGCGCACGCATCGCCCCGTCCTCCTGCCGCTACATTTTGACTTCGCTGATCTGAATGGTCGGCTGGATGTTGGTGTAGTTCGGGATGTCGCCAAGAATGTCCTGCGCGTGCGGCCCGAAGGCCGACTGAAAGGCGTCACTCGAGTTGAAATAGAGATGACCCATGGCCACATAGGTCGCCGGGGCTCCCGGCGCACCGCCGGCAATGCCCTCTTCGACCGCCATGCTCTTGCAGGCCGCTCCCAGCTTCTGTTTGACCATGGGCATGTGCTTGGCGAGATAGTAGGTCATGTCGAACTTGCAGCCTGCCGTATTGGGATAGAGCACGCTCACCTTGACCATGTTTTTCTCCGGGTTTGAATATTTCGGCTCTCGAATTTCTTCCTCGTAACCCCAAGCCTAGCGCAATTCGCCTCGCAGGTAACGGTCTTGCGATCAGCATGGCCGCGGGCCGTTGCGCATGATCTATCCCGCAAGTCCGGTGGATCGTCTGAACCGGCGCTCCATCGTGCAAGCCTGCTTCTCAGGCCGATCCCGACAGGACATGATGAGCGCGATCCGGCGGGAAAGTGCTCCCGCGCGTCCATACCGCAGGCGACAATGACGCTGCCATCCATGCCACCCCTGCCTGCCTCGCTCGCCGCCGCTTTGCGGGAGCTGGCGAAGGTCGAGCGGATCGCCGGCGTCGCCGTTACGGTCGTGCGTGACGGGGAGACCGTCGGCTTCTGGAGCGGGGGCCATGCATCGCTGCCATTTCGCGTGCCCATCACCGAAAGCACGCTGTTTCATCTCGGCTCCGTCGGCAAGCACATCACGGCGCTCGCGGTCATGCAGCTCGTCGATGCCGGCTCGGTCGCGCTTGACGCACCGCTCGGCAGCTATGTGAACGACTTGCCCGAATCCTGGGCCGCCGCACCCGTGCGCTGCCTGCTGACCCACACCAGCGGCCTGCCGGACTATGGCTGGGTCATCAAGGACTGGGACCGGCCGCAGGGCCGCGAGATGATCCTCAAGGCGATCGGAGAAGTCCCACCGCTGTTCGGTCCGGGCGAGGCCTGGGCCTACAGCAACACGAACTATCTGGTGCTCGGCTGGCTGATCGAGACCGTCAGCGGGCAACCCTATCCCGACTACATCCGCGATCGATTGTTCGAGCCCGCGCAATTGCCGACCGCGCGGGTGGACAGCGCGGAAGACGTGATCCCTGGGCGCGCCGAGCCTTATGAATATTCGGACGGGCGTTTCACGCATGCGGTGCGAATTGAGAAGTCGGTGTCCGCTGCCGCTGACGGCGGCGCGCTGTTCTCCGCACGCGATGTCGCTCCTTGGTCGCTGGCTTTGTCCGGCGGTCGGCTGGCGAGCCGCGCTCGCCTATCCGAGGCCTGGAGCCCGGCGCTGCTGACGACCGGCCGCCAGGTGCCCTATGGTTTCGGCTGGCTGGTGGAGCGCACGGCCGGGCAGGACATGCACTGGCATGCCGGCCGGGTCCCGGGTTTCAGCGCGGTGCTCGTCCACCTCGCCGGCGCGAGACTATGGGTGGCGGTCATGGCCAACACGACGCCGCCGCCACCTCTGCTGCAAATAGCCCTGACCGCCGCCGAGGGGTTCGCGCCCGGCTCGACGTTCCTCAGCCTGCCGGCGGGCGACAGCAGCGATCCGCAGACCCAGCGGGCCCTGCAGATGCTGGAGCGCGGCGATGCACCGCTGAACCCGGAAGGGCTCGCGCCCGAGATGCAGAAGGCGCTGCGCGCCTCGGGGGCACCGCTTGCGTCCTTTCCGCCCGGGGTGAGGCTCGCGCCGATCGAATCCTTTCCGGTCCGCGGCGGTCGCATGGTGCGCTATCGCGTGACGCTCGGGGCCAATTCGGTTCACTATCTCATCGGCTGGACCGACGACGACCGCATGTTCTGGATGTCGTAGGCGCGGCACGGGCAGGATGCTTCAGCACGATGCTTCATCAGCATCCCGCCAGTGCGGCGCACGTCTTCGCGCTCTCGGTTACGTCCGCTTCCAGGTCTCGGTGCCTTGCGAGCCGCGGTCCGTGCGGCGCGACCATTTGCCCGAGAACGAGCCATCGGAGTTGAGGGTCATGGTCAGGATCACCGTCCGTCCCCGGCTCAGGCAGGCCACGGCCAGAACGTTGCCGACCACTTGACCAACACCGACCTGCTTGCCGTTGTCCCAATCGAGCTCGAGGGCACCGGACGGCGCCAGGGAGATATCGAGGATGTGCAGCCCGACATACGGCTTGCCGTCGGAGTCGGTGCCCTCCACCTCGTAGGATCCGACGAGCTTCGCCTTGTTTGCTTCAAGCGGCAGCCGATGAAGGCTGCCCCGGTGGGAGACTTCGGACGGAGGCTCGATCGCGCTTGCCTCTGTCACCAGCGCCGCCGGCATGCTCGCACCGCCCAAAGCCCCCGCCGCAAGCAGAGCCGCCACGACGACAGCGGCATTCCTGCGCTGCCAAAGCCCTGCCACGGACTTCATGACTGGGATTTTCATGGTCACATCTCTCTTCATTTCGAGTGCTTGCCAGCACCTTGATGCTCTGGCGGACCAGCCGAATGCCAACCCGCTTGCAAGGGGTAAATGCCACCGATGGTGCCCCTTGAAGGAGAGGCAACTCACAAACGATGGAGAAATTTCGAGAGCTGCCTGAAAATTGTGAGTGCGGCTGGGGACGTGCGGCCGCCGGCTCACATGAGACCCGATATGCATTGAGAGCCGGGTGCACGGGCGGACGACCTGCGAGCGCAGCCGCGACCGCGCGGCGGCGTCGGGATCAGTCCGGCAGCTGATAACACACCGTTCGCGACGCCGGTCCGGTGAGCCCGAGATGTGCAATCTTGGCGATCGTGATCGGCAGGTGCGGCGGACCGGCCGAGGCCGAGGCGATTCGCAGCCCGTCGATCGGGGTGTATCTGTGTATGGTCAACAGAGCGCAGAGCACCAAGAGGGCGGCGGTATAGAAAACCAGAACGCCAAAGGTCCACCACCGGAAAGCCAGCGGGTCGTCGGCTGGCGGCGTTGGTTTGATCCAGTTGCGCATGGCCGAGGTCTCCATCCACTCGACCCCCGCCGATGTCATACGCCTTGAACTGCGCTCCCGAGGGTGACGCGCGTCACAGTCCTGCCGGTGCCGCCGAGGAGGGGGATCCAGTCGCGCATGGAGTGCAGAGCGATGGGTGTGACGGAGGTCACTGGTTGCCGCCAAGCCCCGAGACCGGCGCCGCTCCGGAAGGCGCGCGGCGAGCGTCAACGCTCAACCGCAGGGCCGCGTCTGGGCTCCCGAGCTGTCATACGCCGGAATGCATGCGGCGGGCGCCCGCTTCGGGCTCTCGCTGTCGACGGCGCGGGCGCGGTTCCTCGTTCCCGTCCGCGTTGGCGGGGGGGCCGGGCGCGTGCTCTCTGCGGGCAACGGAAGCGTTTCGGCGGCTGGCGGCTCTGGCGCGCGCATCGCCAGTCCGGTTGTTTCCGGTTCCGGCGCCAGGAGAACCGCCGCGGCGGGCGGCTCCGTGCGTTCGCGAGCTTGCGCCGGCGCAGCGTAGTTCACGACCGTCCCGGGCAGAGGCTTGTATGCGGCGAGGCCGGGATTGGGAGAGCGGGAAGGCTGCATCAATGCATACAGGCCAAACACCAGGCAGCCGGCTACCGCACAATACAGAAAAAGGTGGATTCCGAGCGCGGAAGCCACGCCATCATTCGCTCGTTGTGAGAACCTCGCCATGCGAACGCAAACGCATGGAGGGCGAGCTTCGTTCCTCTATCCCGATGCAAGCGCCGCGATGCGTGGCTGCAAGCCGTCAAGCGAGCGGCCAGTCGACCTCGATCCCTGCTAGGGCGCCGGTCCGACCGGTTCCACCTTGCCGCTCGCGATGTTGTAAATCCCGCCGACGACCTTCAGCTTTCCCGCTGCGACGCGATCGGCAAGGATCGGCTTGGCCGTTTCGAGATATCTGACATTGAGGCGCACGTTCTCGGCAGTGGCTGCCGCGAGGAGATCGGCGGGGTTCTTGGCTTGCGCCGCCACGACCGCAGGCCGGATTGCGTCGGTGAGACTCGCCAGATGACCTGGAAGGGTGGTCCCGTCCTTCACCACCTTTATGGTCGCGTTGACCGCGCCGCAACCGGAATGGCCGAGCACCATGATGAGCGGCGCACCGAGGATCGTGGCGCCATATTCGAGACTGGCGAGGCCGTCTTCATTGACGAAATTTCCGGCCACCCGCACGACGAACAGTTGTCCCGGCCCTTGATCGAAGGCGAGCTCGGGAGCAACGCGGGAGTCCGCACAACTGAGGATGCTGGCGAATGGATATTGCGCCTGCGCTCGTGCCATTCGTCCGGCCGAAAAGTCCTTGTTGGCCGGCGAGTTGGCTGCATAGCGAGCGTTGCCTTGCCGCAGTCGCGTGAGCGCCTCATCGGGGCTGATGGCATTCGGCGGCGTTGACGGCGACTGCGCCCACAGTGGAAACGCGGGCAGGGAGGCGGTCGCAGCGGCAGCCGCTCCGGTGGCCAACAAGCTGCGTCGCGTAAAGCTAGCCACAGAACACCGTTCGCACATCACATTGCTCCTGGATTCAAAATAATGCCGGGCTCTGACAGGCCCGGAAACATTGGGCGCGGACATCCGCCGAAAGACGGATGTCTGCAATCGATTCACCCTCAGGCCCGCATTTGACCAATATCATTCTCAAGGTCGCGCAGCACATAGCAACCGGCGTTCTGCGACGTCAACCCGGTGCGACAACGCGCAAGGCTCCATTGAGAGTCATCGAAGTCGCCCCGAAGTGCGTGGATCGCACGATCCGCGTGCATCGGCTGTAACAAACGAGCGAGCAGAGAATCTTTCGCGATGTGATTTGATCGTAGCGGACGAGGAGAGCGAGTGAATGCGATATTGCGTCGTTGTCGATCGTCTCCGCGGCTGCGATTGCTGCAGTCTGTCGCCACGCTCGATATGTCCAGTCGCATCACGTTGCAACAGATTCGAATTGTTCTAATTCAATGCTCATCGCGAGATTCCGCCGAGCAGTGTGGCCGCGTCGCGACAGCAATGTGCGGACTCGGCCGCTATGATCTTCCGCAGGAATGTTCGCGTAGGGGGTGATCATGAACAAGCTCATTGTTGGCGGCGCCGTGGCAGTCGCGTTGATGGCAGGGCCCGCGATCGCGGCCGACATGCCGGTGAGGCCGCCGCCGCTGGTCGTGGATAGCTGGACCGGGTTCTACGCAGGTGTCTCGCTCGGCGGCCGATTTTCCGATTCGAACTGGAGCACGACCTGTCTCAGTCCCGGCGCCGCGGGCGCCGTCGGCTGTCCTCTGAATGTGATCGCGCAAAACGGTGCTCGCTTCGCGAACGACAATCCATCGGGATTCAGCTCGGCCACGTTTCGGCCCGCCGGCTACCTTGGCTACAACTGGCAGATCGGAAGCTGGGTCGTCGGCGCCGAGGGCGACTTCGCCTGGGGCAAGACCGGCAACAGCATGAAAGCCATTCCCGGCGCGGAGATCCCGGGGGCGGTCAACACCGACACGTCATCGGTCAGGACCACCTGGGATGCCAGTGCCCGCGCACGAGCAGGCATGCTACTCGGCTCGAACATCCTGCTGTACGCGACCGGTGGCGCGTCGTGGATCCACATGGAGGTGGAAGCATTCTGCGGAACGCCGCGCCCGGCCGGCTGGTGCGCGGGACCGGCGGGAGGTGCGTCCAATATCGGCAGGACGACCTCCGCATCGGAGACAAGGATCGGCTGGACCGTCGGTGCCGGAGCCGAAGCCATGCTCTGGTCAAACTGGCTGACGCGAATCGAATACCGCTACGCCGACTACGGGACCTTCAGCTACACCCTGTTCCCGGGGGTCGGCGCCTGCGGAGTGGGCTGCGACACCATCAACGCCGAGACCACGCTTCGCACCCACACGGTGCTGGTGGGGTTTGCGTACAAGTTCGGCGGGCCGTTTGCCATGGGCTACTGAGGGGCGGTGACGACCCGTCCCTCCCGCCCGTACGCGGGTAGCATTGTGCGCTCCGATCGCTGTATACTGGCCGCAGACAGCGAGGCACGGGCCTCCATGAAAATCGTCGAGATCGTTCCGCGCGAACGAACACGTCTCTACGGGACGCTGGTCGCGAAGGAGGCCGCCATTCGCAAGAGCGGCCGCGGGACCTATGTGCGGGTAGGGCGCAAGACCCAGAGACGCCGCACGATGGAAGCACAAGAACTACCGCGGCTCGGTCCAACTCAAGCGTGGCGCGGCGGAAGCCGTCACCGCAAAGGTTCGCGCCGCAACGCCCGAGGACGAGCGCAAACTGCTGTCTTCCTTCCTTGGGTTTGTCGATCGCCACTCCGGCGATCAGGTGGCGACGATCACGATCCACTATCGCTGAGGCCGTCGTGGCGAAGCGGGCACGATCCTGCTGATGGGCATCACGAGCGGGGCGTGATGATGCCCGGTGTGAGCTCCGAACGCCGATTTCCCCTCAACCGAAACGCGCCGTCCGACCAGACGCCGAAGCTCTTTTGCGAGCGTCCGGGCGGCGCGTCCCGTGCCGTCGGGAAAGAGCTGAATCAGGTCGAATTTGTCGTTTGCGTCCACGAACTCGTCGCCCGCGGCGCACATCGGCTCGTCGAGCTTGAGGATGTAACCGGGCTCCGGCGCGTCGCCCTTGCGGACATCTTCATAGTTCGGCGGGCCGGCGAAAACGCGGTAGCTCAGAGTGCCCTCGAATGCGAGCCGGCCCGGCTGTTGCAGGTCCACGCATTCCGCGGTTGCCGATGCGGTGGCAGCCACCAGCAAAATCGCCGCAAGAAGATTTATCTGCCGGCGCAACGGGGCATCCCTCGACACGCTTGTCACTGCTCGGGCGCGTCACAGTTTTGAGAGTTGCAGCAGCTGGCGATCGCCCAGCCAGGTCTTTGCAAGCTCGGTTTGCGCCTTGCGTTCCGCCGCTGCGTCGCCGCGCGCCTTGTAGAGCTCGGTCAGTCCGTAATACGACCAGCCGTTGTTCGGCGCGCGCGCCAGCGCGCGGCGGAACTGGTCTTCCGCCTCTCCAAGCCGGCCCGCCTGCATCAATGCGGCCGCGAGCGATTGACGCACGGGATAGTACCAGTATGGCGGCTCCGAATAGGGCAGGCCCTCCTGCAGCAGCGCCGCCTGTTCGAAAAGCTTGATCGCCGCATCGGCGGCGCCTTGCGCCAAAGCGATGCGGCCCTGCACCACGGTCCGCGCGAGCTTGAACACGTCGGGCGCCGGAATGCCTGCCGCGGTCAGCGGCGAAAAGTCGACGTTGCGCTCGAGCGTTCCGATGGCATCCGCCTCGACCGCGGCAGCGCGGACATCGCGCTGCGCCACATAGGCCACGCCGCGCGCGTAGTGCCACATCGCCTTCACGTAGGGAATGGCGTAGCCGGGATCCGGCAGGCCGAGGATCGCGGCGGGCGGGCTGAACAGCGCGTGCGCGAAGTAGCGTGATGCCTTGATCGGTTGCGAGCCGGGGATCGTGAGGGCGGCCTGGTCGGGCACGAGGCCGCGCAGTTTTTCCGCCGCGGCTATAGCGGCGTCGCCGTCGCCCGACATCAGCGCGGACGCCATCACGAAGTGAACGTTGTGCGGATAGTAGCCCAGCCGATAGACACCCATCGGCGCGTCGCTGGCCGCCAGGTATGTTTCGTCCACCGCCGCCGCCGTCTTGTTGACGACGAGCGCATCCACATAGCGGCCGACGCGATAGTAGATGTGGCTCGGCATGTGCACGAGGTGGCCCGCTCCCGGGACGGCGTCGCGCAACCGGTCGGCATAGGGCTCGGCGCGTTCCGGCCGGTCGGAGGCCTCGACGGCGTGGATGTAGTAGTGGATCGCGCCGGGATGATCGGGATCCCTGGCCAGCACGCGCTCGAGCGTCGGGACAACGGCTGCGCTTAGGGGATTCGGCTCCCGCCCGCCCGGCTGCCAGTAATTCCACGGGCTGAGATCCATCAGCGCTTCCGCGTGGAGGACAGCGATCTGGTTGTCCTCGGGGAATTGCTCCGCGATCCTGGCCATGGCGGCGGCATAGGCTGCGTCGAGCGGCCCCCGATCCGCCTTGGGATCCTGCACGTAGCGCACCGACAAGGCGGAGATCAGCGCCTGCTCGTGCGGGCTTGCCTTGGGGGCGAGCGCCTGCGCCCTCTGCGCCGCGGCAAATGCGGGCGCCACCGCCTCCTCCACCATGGGCATGTTGATGTTGGGACCGAGCACGAGCGCCTCGCCCCAGAAGCACATGGCGCAATCGGGGTCGAGCTTTTGCGCCTGGCGGAAGGCCCGCTGCGCCTCGCCGTGATTGAAGCCGTAGGTGAGCCGCAGACCCTGATTGAAATAGACCTGGGCCTGCGGGCTCGAGGTCGTGACCTTGTAGCTGAGCGAGCCCAGTCCGTACCAGACCGGCGGCTCGGTATCCGCGAACGCCAGGGCAGGCGATGCCGCGTTCAACCTCGCCTGCGGCGCCTCGGTCTGCGCGGCGGCCAGGCGCAGGCGGCCGCTCGAGGTCGCTCCGGTGGTCGAGCCGGTGTTACAAAGGATGAAATCCCAATCCGCCGCGCGCCCTGCGGCCGCTGCGGCGTCGGCCGGGGCGACGCTGGCAGATGCCGGCCGCGCACCCTCGAATAGCGGCTCGCCCTCGAACATGAGCAGGGTCGCACCGCCCGCCAGCGCGCCTGCACAGGCGGCGGCAAGCGGCATGCGCAGCGGACGCAGCGTCGTCATGATGTCCTCCAACCCTCGCGGGAAGCGTGCTCGGGTACGCAATGGGATCCCGGAGCGGCGTTCGTCTCAATCTCCGAACGCGACGCTTATCCGCCGCGTCGGCGTTTTTCGCAAGCCCTGCGGGCACTCGCCGGTGCGCTGCCCCTCGATCGAGGTGCGAACGGTCTGCATGATGCGGCCCTGCATGGACGAGCGCGCCGTAATGACGGCGGAATAGTGCTCCGGACTGTCGAACGTGAACTCTCCCGCCACGTCCATATCGATCTGGCCGATGCACTGCAGGCGCCACTTCAATCGCTGCGGCGTGCTTTCGTGCTCCACGCGTTCGCAGGCCGAGTTGGTGGTGCGGCTGATCGGACTGAACGTCTTGTCGAGATCCGCGACTGCCTCCGGCGTGAGACAGCGCGTACCGCGCTGGACCGGGCCGGCCACGCCGTCGATTTCGGCCGACTGTGTCGTCGTCCACTGACCTGCCCGCAGACCGTCTGCGCGCGCCTGTGGCGCAGCCGCGAGGACAAGGGCGACGGCGAGCGCGCCGCACGCCGAGGAAGGCGAATTGGATTCATCGGGTCTGACACCTCCGGGACGCACGGTCCCGATCGCGGCAGTCGGCTAGAAGCCTGACGCTCATTCCGGTTTGATATTCGCCTCGCGGATCAGCTTCGCCCATTTCGGGACTTCGGTCCTGATGCGCGCGTCAAACTCCGCCGGTGTGCTGCCGATCGGCTCGAAGCCGATGGCGGCGAGCTTTTGCTTGATGTCGGAGAGCGCGATGACCCGCACCGTTTCGCGGTAGAGAAGATCGATGGCCTCCCTGGGGGCACCTCTCGGAAGCAGGATGCCCTGCGGGGTATCGCCTTCCTGATCCGCCACGCCGGCTTCGGCCATGGTCGGCACGTCGGGCACCGCAATGCTTCGCCGGCCGCTCGTCACGGCGAGCGCGCGCAGTCTGCCTTCCCTGATCTGCGGCGCAGCGGGGGGCATCGACGAAAATGCAATCGGCGTGTGACCGCCAATGACGGACTGAATCATCGGCCCACCGCCCTGAAACGGCACCGCAACCATGTCGAGCTTGAGCGCGAGCTTGAACATCTCGCCGGACAGGTGGGAGGGCGTCCCGGTGCCCGGATTGGCGTAGCTGTACTTGCCCGGGTTGGCGCGGATGAGTTCGACGAGCTCGCGGACGCTTTTCACCGCCACCGAGGGATGGACCACCAGCACGTTCGGCGTGGTGGCGATTTCGGTTACGGGATCGAAATCGGTATAGGGGTCGTAGGGGATTTTGGCGTAGAGGCCGGGATTGATCATGAAGCTCGAACTGGCGACCAGCATCGTATATCCGTCCGGTGCCGTGCGCGCGGCGAGCGCGGTGCCCAGGTTGCCGCCGCCACCGGCATGGTTCTCGACATAGAACTGCTGCCCCAGGCTCTCGGAAAACTTCTGCGCCAGAAGCCGTGCGATCACATCCGAAGGTCCGCCGGGCGCGAACGGCACGACGACCCTGACCGGACGCGCGGGGTACCCGGTTTGGCCAGGAGCGGGCCCCGCCGCGAACAGCGCAATCAACAGCGTGGCAACACGGGTGATCATGGACATTGAATTGCTCTCGCGCGGGGCGTCGGCGCTACTCTAACGGCGACGGGGAACGAAGCCAGCGACCCGGCCGCGAAATGTTGTGTTTCTCCGACGGGAAAACCAAGGCCGCGTCATCCACCCATCCGCCGGCGTCAGTCGGCCTTGATATGGGCGTCGTGGACGACCTTGCTCCAGCGGTCGATCTCGGACTTGATGCGCGCGCCGAATTCCTCCGGCGTGTCTGCGACGGGAGCAAAGCCAAGCGCTTCCAACCGCTGCCTGACCTCGGGCACGGCGACCATCTTGACGATATCGCTGCGCCACCGGTCGATGATGTCCTTCGGCGTGCCGGCCGGCGCCACGATACCGGTGAGCGTATCGCTCTCGAGACCGGGAATGCCCGCTTCGGCATTGGTCGGCAGGTCCGGCAGCGCCGGCGAGCGCCGGGTCGCGAGCACGGCGAGGCCCCGCAGCTTGCCCTCCTTGATGTTGGTCATCGCCGGCGGCAGCGCGGTGAATGCGATCGGCGTGTGGCCGCCGATGGTGGAATTGACCGCGAGCGCCGCTCCGTTGAAGGGCACGGTGACGAGATCGAGCCCGTATTTTTGCTTGAACAGCTCGCCGGCGAGGTGAGGGGTCGAACCGGTGGCGGGCTGTGCGAAACTGAACTTGCCCGGGCTGGCTTTCACCAGGTCGGCCAGCTCCTTCATCGACTTGGCAGGAAAGTCGGGATTGACTGAAACGACATTGGGAGAGGCGGCCACGAGCGTGATCGGCGAGAAGTCCTTGACGGGATCGTAGGGGATCTTTGCGTACATGCTGGGGTTGACGATGAAGCCGGTGCTGACCACCAGAATCGTGTAACCGTCGGCCGGCGAGCGTGCCGCCATGGCGACGCCGGTATTGCCGCCGGCGCCGGGGATATTCTCGGTGTAGACCTGCTGGCCCCAGCTTTCCGACAGCTTCTGCGCTACCAGCCGCGCGATCACGTCAGTCGGGCCGCCGGCCGCGAACGGCACGATCATGCGGACCGGCCGTGCCGGATAGCTCTGCGCAAACGCCCCGGCGCATAGCACCGGTCCCGACAACAACAGCGCCGCAGTGATACCCAGGGCACGCAACAGCGCTGCCATGTCATCCTCCCTTGATCTTTTCATTGATGCTATCATCGTCCTTGCGCGCGGCGCAGTAAACACCCGCGGCGCGCTCTCTCGCCCCGAGCACCCACCTCCCCCGAAGAAGGAACGCCCATGTCGTCCAAAAAAATCACACGCCAGGACCTCCGTGACGCGGCGGAGAAATACAAGAACTGGGGAAAGTGGGGAGCGAGCGACGAAATCGGCACGCTCAACTACACGTCGCCCGAGGACATCGTCGCGGCTGCCCAGCTCGTGCGCAAGGGGAAGGTCATCTCGCTTGCGCTCAACTTCGACCACACCGGCCCCCAGGGCGCGAAGAGCACCTATCCGGCGATGGGCCGTACCAATCCGATCCACACCATGATCCGCACCGGCACCGACGCCTATTCGGGCGTGCTCGACAAGCGCGGCATCCGCGCCGCCGACGACATGGTAACCATGCCGCTCCAGTGCGGCACCCAGTGGGACGGGTTGGGCCATGTCTTCTACGAGAGCTACATGTGGAACGGATATGATTGCCGCGAAGTGACGTCGGCCGGGGCGCAGAAGTGCGGTATCGAAAAGACCAAGAACAAGATGGTGGGCCGCGGCGTGTTCCTCGATGTGGCGCGCGAACTCGGCAAGGAGTTGCTCGAGGACGGTTACGGCATCACCTGCGAGGATCTCAACAATACCGCCGAGGCGCAGGGGGTGACGATCAAACGCGGCGACTATGTCATCGTGCGGACCGGTCAGATGGAACGTTGTTTGAAAGCCGGGAGCTGGGACGGTTATCCCGGCGGGGATGCTCCGGGCTTCGCCTTCGAGACGCTGGAATGGGTGGCCCGCACCGAGCTGGCGGCGTTGGCGAGCGACACCTGGGGCTGCGAGGTGCGGCCGAACAACACCGAGGGCGGCATCAACCAGCCGTGGCACTGGATCACGATCCCCATCATGGGCATGACCATGGGCGAGATTTTCTACGTGAAGGATCTGGCGGACGACTGCAGCGCCGACAAGGTCTACGAGTTCATGTTCGTTGCGCCCGCCATCCCGATCACTGGCGCGGTCGGATCGCCGACCAATCCGTTGGCGATCAAGTAAATGAACCGGCCAATGACAAGGGTATCCTGCCCGCGCGGGCGGGTATCGACCAGCGTCGCGTCCGCGATGCGGCAGTGAGAGGCCGGTGGTCGCCGGAACGTCGGCCTTGCCGCCAATCGTTGGCACATGCTTCCACCAGGGCACCACGGTGGAGTGTGTGCCGCCCGTCTCCGCAAATTCCTGTTTCGAGGTGAGACTCCGCACATGAATTTCGCCATCAATCCGCTGATCGCGCTGGGCGTTCTTGCCTCCACCGCCGCGACCGATGCCGCCTATGTATTCTTCAACGCTGCAGTGAGCAGCCGGCGTCGCGTCTGGGCGGCGAACTGGAGCGCGGTCTGGTACATGCTGTCCGCATTTGCGGTGATCAGCTACACCGAAAACGCCATCTATGTCGTGTTTGCGGCGTTGGGATCATGGCTCGGGGCGTTCGCGTCGGTGACGTGGCTGCACCGCGCACAGAGCCTGATGCCGGCGCGGCACGATCCGCCCTGACGCATCTCTGCCGCTCTCGCCACCTCCTGTCGCCTGAAAGGTTCATCATGCTCGGACACAACCGGAAAATGAGCGGGGCGGAATGCCTCTCAGCAATGGTCGTGTTTTAGGCTGTCTCTGATCGTCTATCCGTGTTGCGTAAAGCCCGCGGTTTGTGGGCTTTCTGTGTATTCTTGTCTTTGCGTGTTTTTAGGTGTCTATTGATGCTGGTGGGGTATGGTGGGGTAGGTGGTGGGTACAAGAAGGCGGAAGGCCCATGGCGCGGTTGACCAATCGACTCAATCATCGCTCGATCGCGTCGCTCGGCGACGGACGCCACGCGGACGGTAACGGGCTATATCTGAGCGTTGGCAATGGCGGGCGATCCTGGACGTTCATGTATCGGTTCAACGGACGGCGGGTCGAGCTTGGACTTGGGCCGGCGCGCACGGTGCCACTCGCCCGCGCTCGCGATCTCGCCCGAAATTGCCGCAACCTGCTTGCCGAGGGTGTCGATCCCAAGGCCGCACGGCGCCCGACGCGAGGTCGCTCATTCGCGGAGTGCGCCGCGCGCTACGTAGAGGCGCACGAGTTGGAATGGACGAATGAAAAGCACGCCCGCGAGTGGCGCGAAGGGTTCCAGCGCTTAGCGCCGTCGCTGCTGCCGCTCGACGTTGCCGCGATCGATACTGAGGCTGTGCTCCGCGTGCTCAGACCGTTTTGGGCGAAGAAGCGCGAAAGCGCGTCCCGGTTGCGCGGCAGGATCGAGCTTGTGCTATCTGCGGCCAAGGCGGAGGGACTTCGCTCCGGTGAGAATCCCGCCATTTGGCGCGGGCATTTAGATCATTTGCTATCGAGGGCGCCGAAGCTCAAACAGCACTTACCCGCGCTGCCATATCAGAAGTTGCCCGAGCTTATGGAAAAGCTGCGCGAGCGGACGAGCGTCGCCGGCAAGGCGCTGGAGTTCTCAATTCTCACTGCCGCTCGCGCCGACGAAGTGGTGAGCGCGAAGTGGGCCGAATTCGATCTCGAGGCCGAGCTTTGGACGATTTCGGCGCTCTCTATGAAAGGACGCATTGAGCACCGCGTCCCATTGGTGGGCCGAGCGCTCATGATCATCCGCGAAATGGCTGAGATCAGGTCAAGCGATTTCGTTTTTCCCGGTCGATTTCGCGGCAAGCCGCTCGGGCACAACGCGCTAAACGAATGCTTGCAACGTCGAATGGGCGTCAAAAATGCCTGCCAGCATGGGATGCGCAGCACGTTCCGCGATTGGTGCGGCGACTGCACGAGCTTCCCGCGCGAGATTGCCGAGGCAGCGCTCGCGCACAAGGTTGGGGGCGACGTTGAGCGCGCCTATCGCAGGTCCGATGCGCTCGATCGGCGACGTGAGCTGATGGCCGCGTGGGACGCATTCTGCGCGTCGAGCGGCGGTGAGAAGATTGTCGCCCTGGCGCGGCGCCGCCGGCGCTCCTGAAACGCATGAACGGCGTGCCGCTCATGGCGGAGGCGAAGAACCCGACACCCGACATGGTCGAAAAGCACTATGCCATCTCGCGCCGAGCTATATGGCTGATGCGATCCGGGCGGGCGCGCCGCGGTTCGGCTTCAAGCCCGATCCGAAGCTGGCCACTATGGGAGGCTGAGGGTGGCGACAAACGGGGATGAGCTGGATGTCGTCGAGCCCGACTGGCTTGAGATGGAGCGCCGCCAGATAGATGCACTCGGCCCCAAGTTCGAGGCTTTGGTTGATACCTCAATGCGCCAGATGGGCAGCGTGCCTGAGAAACGAGAGGAGGTGCGATTGCGCCTGTACCGCGGTCTGTATATTTTCGTAAATCAATCCGGCTTGTACCAAGAGATAGACAACGCGAAGCCACGCAAATGGCTCAAGCGCGTCCACGACGCTGCAAAAACGCTCGAGGACCTGCTTGACGATGCAATTGCGGTCTGGCCGACGCCCGATGCCGAATGGGCTGACTTGCGGGGTCGCCTTCCGGATGGGCTGTTGACCCGCCTAGCCGGCGATGTGTCGCGCCTGGTGGCGGTCACGAAGGACACGAGTGATATGCACCGGTCAGTGGGCCGCCGCCGTCATCAGGCGCTGCACGAGTTCGTCGACGGCCTCGCTGACACTTATGAGCAGTGCACTGGGAAAAAGCTCGGCCGAAGCCGTCGGCGCCGTCGCGGTGTTAATAAAGGCCCGGAGGCGCCGAGCGGGCCGTTTTTTCGGTTCCTAGAAGCGGCGTTATCGGCCGCTGGGGTGCAAATGTCGGCCGCGGCGATCGACTCGCTAGTAGGCAGGGTGATCAAGCAGCGACGTGGCTAAAATACGGGGGCAAGAAATTCGAAATTTGACCACGAGTTTTTTCTTTTATAGCCCGACATAGCTCTACATCCATCAACCGGGCCCGCGCCCCATATGACGGAGTGTAGCGATTATGAATCTCGAATCGAATGGTCTCGTAGAGCGCCGTGCTTTCACCCTTAATGGGTTTTGTGAGGCGCACGGGATCAGCCGTGCAATGTTCTACAAACTGCTGAAGGCCGGTCAGGCGCCGCGGTTTGCGAAAATCGGTAGCAAAATTCTTATAGCTACCGAAGCTGCCGCCGAGTGGCTGCGTGCGCGTGAAGTCGTCTAACGCCGCAGACTTCTCTTACCCGCTACAGAAACAAACAATGGCGGCGACGATGTTGAGCGGGCGCAGCGCGAGCCGAGATACGCGCTGTTGTTGGATGCTGACGCTGAACTGAGAACACCGGCCGCCTGCATTCCGTCGGCGGCATAATCGCAACCAGCGCCTATAGCGGCGGCGCATAAAAAGCGCCCGGTCAGCCGGTAGCAACGGCGACGACGGGGAAATATGAGGTAACGATGTCGAAGAATTCAAGCGGGCTTAGTTTTGTCAAGTTTCTCCCGATCAACGGGATGCCCGTCCGATGAACGCCGCAATTAATCTCGAATTCGATGCGCTCGAGGCGAAGCGGTTCTTGGATGCCTTGTGCTGTAGCGACTGCCGAAACGAGGTTTTCACTTTCCAGACGTTCAGCGACGGGAAAAACGATCGCGCCTTAGCTAAGACTTGGTCCGATATCTTCTCGGGAGAGACGGCCGCGGACATGGAGCGGCTGAACAAGGCCGGTGCCGGCATCTTCGTCACCGTCAATAAGACCGACGGCAACGGCCGCAAGAACAAGAACGTGACCGCTGTCCGCGCCCCGTTCGTTGATCTCGACGGCTCGCCCATTGATCCGGTCAAGGAGGGGTGCCTAAAGCCGTACATCATCGTCGAAAGCTCGCCGGGTCAGCTATCATGCGTACTGGAGGCACGATGGCTCGATAAAGCTCGAGGACTTCAAGCAGCTGCAGCTGAAACTCGCCGTCAAATTTAACGGTGATACGAGCGTCCACGACCGGCCGCGCGTCATGCGCCTGCCGGGCGCTTGGCATTTGAAAAAGGCGAGCCGTTCCAGACCCGCATCGTCAGCATTGATGAGAGCGCGCCGGCATATTCGGTCAGCGATTTCGAACTTGCCTTGATCGACGTCAAGGTGCCGGAGCACATGTTCGCTACGCCGAAGGGCGAGCGCAAGTTGAAAGAGCGGTGCCGTGGTGCTCGGGAATGGTTGAATCAGGAAGCGTTGTTCCGCATCGCAGATTGGGCGCCGCGATTCTTCCCTTGCGGCTATGTCGGCTCGCAAGGTGAGTGGCGAGTGCCTGCGAACGAGCTTGGTCGTCCGCAATGCGAAGAGGCCTTGTCGATTCACTGCGACGGAATCAAAGACTGGGCGACGGGTAATTGGCCCGACCATATCGAGGCCGACAAATACACGGCCATTGGACTGCTCAAGGCGTTTTTCACCGAGGGCGAAAACGGCCAGCCGGAACTGGTCGAGGACTTCGACGAATACGGTGCGCCGGTCGGAGGCTCGCTTAGCACCGATCGCGCTGCCGAGTTCTTGGCGGAGGCCCTTGGCGAGAATTGGCATGCGCTTGTGCAGGAGTTCGCAGGAGCGGATGGCGGTGATTTCGAACATGTGCCAGCGAAGGCGACGCGGACGGCGCCGACGAATTTCGCCCCCCTGCATTCAGCGACGAAGCGCTCGCACTGCGCTTTGCAGATGAGCATGCGGAAAAGCTGAGGTACTCGCGGCGTGGTCGAAATGGCATGTGTGGGACGGTAAGCGCTGGAGCGCAGACGATACCGAGGCTGGCGTTCGATATGGCGCGAAAGGTGTGCCGAAAGGCAGCGCGCGATGCAACCAGGATAGCGGCCGCGAAGAAGCTCTGCCAGTGCAAAGACGGTTGCTGCCGTTGAACGGCTCGCGACCGCCGATCGCCGGCTGGCCGCAACGACCGATCAATGGGACGCGGATCCCTGGCTACTCAACACGCCGGACGGCGTCATCGATCTACGCTCTGGCGAGATCCGTCCGCATCAGCCCACCGACTACATGACCAAGATGACGGCTGTTGAGCCCGGCGGCGCCTGTCCGCTAGTGGCGCAAGTTCCTCAATCGCATCTTCGCCGGCGACGCCGAACTGATCGCCTTCGTGCAGCGCGTCGCCGGTTATAGCCTTACCGGCTCGACACGCGAGCATGCCATGTTCTTCGGCTTCGGCACCGGTGCTAATGGCAAGAGCGTGCTCATCAACACCATCAGCGGCATTCTAGGCGACTACCATCGGACAGCCGCAATCGAAACCTTCACCGCGTCCAAGACGGAGCGCCACCCCACCGACCTCGCAGGATTGCGCGGTGCTCGCCTGGTGACAGCCATCGAAACTGAAGAAGGTCGGCGGTGGGATGAAGCGAAGATTAAGGCTTTGACAGGTGGCGACAGGATCGCGGCGCGGTTCATGCGTCAGGATTTCTTCGAATACCTGCCGGCGTTCAAGCTCATGATCGCCGGCAACCACAAGCCCAGCCTGCGATCTGTGGACGAGTTGATCCGCCGGCGCTTCAACTTGCTTCCGTTCACCGTCACCATTCCACCGGAAGAACGCGACCGCGATCTACCTGAGAAGCTCAAGGCGGAGTGGCCGGGAATACTGCGCTGGATGATCCAAGGCTGCCTTGAGTGGCAGCGCATCGGGCTCGCTCCGCCGCAAGCCGTGCGCGACGCGACCATCAGCGTACCTCGAGGCCGAAGACGCGGTAGGTGCCTGGATCGAAGAGCGCTGCCAATGCGGCCCGCAGGCTTGGGCGTCTAGGAGGACGCTCTTCGCGGATTGGAAACGAATGGGCCAACAGCGCCGGCGAATAGGTCGGCAGTCAGCGCCGGTTCATCCAGGCGCTAGAAACGCGCGGTTTCGCCCCACAGCGCAAAAAAGCCGGTCGAGGGTTCGCTGGGATCGAGCTCCGCCCGCCGAAATCCGCTCGGAGGTTGGCCAGCAGAGAGTGATTTCCAGTCATCGGCTCTCGGTTGAGAGGCGGTGTCACTTGTGCCAGGTTTTTCCATATCAGACGTATCGCGCGCGCAGGACGTCGATAATCAGAAGAAGTGACACAAGTGACACCGAAGCAAAAGAACAATGCAATTAACCCTGGCGACGCCTGGCGAGCCGCCATGTCACGGCCTCCCCGGAGCATCCGACAGGTCGGCGATCATCGCGCTGACTGGGTTATTGGCCATTTCGTGACTTAAATCTCCACATACTATGTCAACCGGTTAAGCGGAATGTTACCAGTGCTTGCGACCTGGAAAATCTCGTGCGTGGTGCGCACCTATGTCATCCTCGCGCGCGCACGCGGGTCTCGCGCCACCAACCGCCGTCACCAGCAACGCATCGCCCAGCGCCGCTCGACGGCCTAGCTGCGATCCCTCACGCGCCGCCCGCGCTTGCGTCGAGAGGGCGGTTAATCCGCTGCACCGTGCCAGGTCGACGCCGAACCGTTCAGCGATCTTGCGCACGCCCGGCCTTCCGGGGGTCGCCAGAGCCTTCCTAATGCGCTCTTCCAACTCAGGAGCTATCCGAGGCCGACCCAGACGTTTTCCCTCGCTCCTGGCCCGCGCTAGGCCAGCACGGACTCGTTCCTGAATCATCGCGCGCTCGAACTCGGCAAATACGCCCATCATCTGAAACATCGCCTTGCCAGCCGGCGTGGTGGTGTCGAGACCCTGCTGGTGCAAGAATAGGTCGATCCTCAGCGCGTGCAGTTCGGAAAGGAACCCGACCAGGTGCTGCAGGCTGCGGCCCAACCGATCCACCGACCAGGCCATGATCACGTCAAACTGGCGCTTTGTGGCCTCTCTGCAGAGCGCATCAAAACCGGGGCGCTTGTCGCGCGCCTTGGCGCCGCTGATGCCGTGATCCTTATAGACCTTGACGATCTCGCAGCCCATGCGGGCGGCGATCTCGCGTAATTCACGTTCCTGGTTGGCGGTCGTCTGATCGATGGTCGAGACGCGAAGGTACAGAACAGCTCGCTTCATGGCCGAGCTCCGCTCCATTACACGATGGAGAATGCCATGCCAGTCTGAAAAATCAAACTATTTTCCTTACGCTAAATATCGTATCACAAATGGCCGGATTTATTGAAGTGCCGCGACTCAATTTTGCAAGGGTTTTTCCATACACTCGTCAGACCGCCGCGTCCTACTCGCGGCCCTCGCGCGATGGCGGCAAAAGATTTCTCAGAGCTCCGATCGGAGAGGGCGCCCAACTCGTTCCTTTGCGCTAGGGCGCGGGCGTCACTTGCACCCCCTTTCGAATTCGTAAGCAGGCGGCAGGCTTAGAAAAGCCGCACGCGAGAAAGCTTCGTATTTTGCGCGTCTCGACCAATCAGCCTCGAGCGGCTTTATCAAAGGACGGGTGGGGGCCTCCCCTATATCAAAGCCGATGCCATTCGCAGGGGAGGTAAGCGCGCATTTTTTAGAAAAAATGGATCATCCTGCAAGTTCCTCCGGTGCCGCCATCCTAGCCGCGA
>CAVUAI010000035.1:0-136471 GCA_963739385.1 uncultured Alphaproteobacteria bacterium | reverse complement strand
TGGCCGCCAGGAATTTGCACGAGACGTTTTCCGACGTCGAATGGATCACGATCTTCTTTTTTATCGGCCTCTTCATCGTGGTGCACGGCGTCGAGGTCGGCGGCCTCCTGCAACTGCTGGCGGACAAGCTCCTGATCGCGACCGGCGGAGACCTGGCGACGACCGGTTACGCAATCCTCTGGTCGTCCGCCATCCTGTCCGCGATCGTGGACAATATTCCCTTCGTCGCCACGATGATCCCGTTGATCAAGAACATGGCTCCCGCGTTCGGTGGACCGGACAAGATCGAGCCGCTGTGGTGGTGCCTGTCGCTCGGCGCCTGTCTCGGCGGAAACGGCACCCTGATCGGAGCCTCGGCCAATCTGACCGTGGCCGGCATTGCCGAGCGCAACGGGGTTCCGTTCCGCTTCGTCACCTACACGCTTTATGCCTTTCCAATGATGTTGGTGTCGATCGCCATCAGCCATGTCTACGTGTGGTGGCGATATTTCTGACCCGCATGGGTACACCATCAAGGCTGCCTGACCGGCGGGACCGGCTGATCTGCGAGCGGGGCTAACTCAGCCGCTTGCTCGCCACATAAAGCGCAAGCGCGGCCGCGTTGGAGACATTGAGGCTCTTGATCTGGCCGGGGAGATCGAGCCGTGCGACCTGATCGCAGGTCGTGCGCGTCAATTGCCGCAGGCCCTTGCCTTCCGCCCCGAGAACGAGCGCGAGCGGCGCGCGCAGGGCGGCGTCGCCGAGGTCGGTATCTCCGGTGCTGTCGAGGCCGACGAGAAAATATCCGCGTTCCCGCAGAACCGCGAGGGCGCGGGCGAGGTTCTGGACGGTGACGATCGGCACATATTCGAGCGCCCCGGATGCGGACTTTGCCAGTACGCCGGTTGCTTCCGGACTGTGGCGTGCGGTGGTGACCACCGCGGCCACCGCGAAGCCTGCCGCCGTGCGCAGGATCGCGCCGACATTGTGCGGGTCGGTGATCTGATCGAGCACCAGCACGATGCCTGCAGGTTCGATCTCCTCGAGCTCGGGCGAGGGCAGGGGATCAGCCTCCGCCAGCAGGCCGTTGTGCACGGCGTCCGGCCCGAGCCGGCGCGCTATCGCGTCCGGGCGCACGAGTTCGGGCTCGAGTGCGAGCGCCACTCCGTCCTCGGCCAGCCGCCGCGCCGCGTTCTCGGTGGCGAACAGGCGGCGGATGCGGCGCTGCGGATTTTCCAAAGCCGCTTTCACCGTATGCCAGCCGTAGAGGATCACCGCGCCACCGCTTGCCGCTTGCGTCTTGCCGCCGCGTGACGGGCGAGCGCGTTCAGGCTTGCGCTTCCAACCGATCCTGCCGGGTTGGCGGCCCGGGGGCGTGCGCTGACCGCGCTGGGGCATGAATGGCCTCTGGCCGCTACACTTCCGTGCGGCAACGCCAATATCTAGACAACGGGCGGGATTTTCCATCCCGATGGCAGCAGCCGCGGTGCGGTTGACACCACGCAGCGTGCTCCCCATAAACCGGGGCCTGCGAGCCGAAAAACCGCACCGCCAGGGTGCGATATTTTCAGCGGCGGGGGAGTGTCCCGAGCGGCAAAGGGGGCGGACTGTAAATCCGCTGGCTTACGCCTTCGTAGGTTCGAGTCCTACCTCCCCCACCATCGGAGAATCAGGGCGGCCATCAAGAAACCATGCAGTCCATGTTCTGATGGCGGCTCGGTGTGACCGTGCCCGGCGCGGGTGTAGCTCAATGGTAGAGCAACAGCCTTCCAAGCTGATGACGAGGGTTCGATTCCCTTCACCCGCTCCAATCTTTTCAAATACTTCGGCGATCCGGGTTCCGCCATTCTGACAAGCCATTCTGACAAGCCATTCTGACAAGACTGCTGCTCTGAGTGTTAATTTGTTCTCAGGGTTCCGGGCTTAATCAACGCTCCGCTCAATTCGCTTTTTGGAGGTCGCGGCCGCGACCTCCGTGCCTTCCGAATCCAGTTTGTTGGTCGTCGTCTCGACGCGGGTCGGCTACTCGGGCGGCGACGTCAAGAACGCCACGTACCGCAACCACGGCACGCACGCGGAAGCGATCGAGATCACGTTCGACCCGAGTCAGACGAGCTTCCGCGACCTGCTGGAGTTCTTCTTCCAGATCCACGACCCGACGACGCCCAACCGGTAGGGAAACGACCGAGGCACAAGCTACAGGTCGGCGATTTTCTACACGAGCGAGGAACAGCGCCGCGTCGCCGAGGACACCATCGCCGACGTCGAGGCCTCAGGGCTGTGGCCGGGAAAGGTCGTGACCGAGCTCTCGCCCGCTGGCGATTTCTGGGAGGCGGAGCCCGAGCACCAGGATTACCTGGAACGCTACCCGAACGGCTACACCTGCCACTTCGTCCGCCCGCAGTGGAAGTTGCGGCAGCAATTCCTGTCAAGCTGCAGCAATTCCTGTCAAGCTTTGGTGTGCCTGGTCGGCGATGATGTGTGACGCTTCACGCTTGCGAGCCCCAGGCAAAGCAAGCGTCATCCCGGTACACCAATCAGCTTCGTTCCGCCAAAGATGTTTGATGACTAGGAAAAACAATGACCAACGACATCGACGAACTCACCGCGCTCAATCTCGACTTCGTCGCCTCGGCGCAGAATTCCGACGTTAGGCGCTTCGATGAAATCCTGGCGGCGGAGTTCTATTGCTCAAATCCCGACAAATCGCTGGTCGATCGCGCCGCCTTCCTTGAGCAGACCGCGAAACCAGTCGCGATCAAGAACCTGCAGGCCCATGACGTGAAGATCCGCATCATGGGCCACTTCGCCATCATCCACGCTGCAACCAGCTACACCACGCCGGACGGGCAGCAGGCGCACGGGCGATACACTGATTGCTGGGCGAAGCAGAACGGAAAATGGCTCGCGGTATCGGCGCATGTGACGCGGTGATACGCAGCCGTCATTGCCGGGCTTGACCCGGCGGATGCCCGGGTCAAGCCCGCTGCATCCGATCTTTGGGTCTGCTGGCATAGATGTCGAATGGGCTTTCCGTTGCCTGCACCATTTCCAACAAAGAGAACCGAGGAGACAATTCACATGAAGGCAATCGTTGTGACGGACCAGGCTGCGGGAACGGCCGGGATGAAGCTGGTGGAGCGGCCCGAGCCGCCGGCAGCGATAAACGACGTCATCGTTCAGATTCATGCGTCGGGATTCGTCCCGACTGAGCTGACGTGGCCCTCGACCTGGACCGATCGCCGCGACCGTGACCGAACACCGTCGATCCCCGGCCACGAGCTGGCCGGAGTGATCACCGCTCTCGGCTACGGCACGACGGGACTGTCGGTAGGACAGCGAGTGTTCGGCCTCGCCGACTGGCATCGCGACGGCACCCTGGCGGAGTATGTAGCCATCGAGGCACGCAACCTCGCGGCGCTGCCGGGCGACGTCGACTTCACGGTGGGCGCGAGCCTGCCAATCTCGGGCCTCACCGCGTGGCAGGGACTGTTCCAGCACGGCCGTCTTCAGGCGGGGAAGAGCGTCCTCGCGCACGGCGCGGCCGGCGCAGTCGGGTCGATGGTGACGCAGCTCGCACGTGAGGCCGGCGGCTACGTCATCGGCACCGGACGCGCTGCCGACCGTCAGAAGGCGCTCGACTTCGGCGCGCAGGAGTTCGTCGACCTCGACAACGACGCGCTGGAAGACGTCGGCGGCGTCGATCTGGTGTTCGATGTCATCGGCGGCGACATCCAGAAGCGGTCCGCAGGCCTGATTCGAGCCGGAGGAACACTGGTGTCCATCGTCGGGCCGACCGAGGCGCGGCCCGCCGACGGCCTGGCGGTCGACTTCGTTGTCGAGTTCGATCGTGCCCAACTGAGTGAGATCGTCCAGCGGGTGCGGGACGGACGACTGCGGACGAACATCGGCAACGTCTCGGCCCTCGACGATGCCGTCGACACCTTCAACGCGACCGAGCGACGCGCGGGGAAGACGGTCATCCGCGTTCGTCCGTGCGCGACACGCGCCCATTGATGCACGCAGCCGGCCGGCGCTGTCTCGTAGCCGACCAGCAGCCCCGCCTTCGTTACCTTTCGTACTAGTGTCCTAATTCGCTTGGAGCGCGCAAAATGAGCCCTCGCGTTCGGTATTGGATAATTCATTGGCTGGATGTTTTGACGTTCCCAGCTTCGCTGATCTTCAAGGCTGTAGGCGCGGCCATGAGAACTACGCGCCGTCAAGTTAGTCGGCGCGCCTAAAGGTCGGTAGGCCGCATGCGCACTGCGGATGCGCGGCGCGTCGCAGCGACGAACAGTTCGCCGCACGCGCGTCCTTACTTTTTGGCGAAAATCCCGCGCAAGGTTCGCTTGTCGTCCCACGTGATATCGGCGATACGCCAGCCCGCTCCGAGCTTGACGAGGTCAAGGACGACGGACTTCTGCTTGCCCAGGCTCTTGAACGAGATTGTCGCGGCCGCCTTGTCCGGCGTCAGATCGCGGACTGCGACATCGACGCCGTCGATCTGCCAATCCTGCGCGTCGATGAAGGGGTCGCTGTCAAGCTTCCCAACCTCTCCGGCGGCGTTCCTGCGGTCCGCGATGATGAGCGCCGCCAGTTTGGGCTCGAAATAGCGCCGGATGCCAGCATCGTTGTCGAGCGGAACGCCGTTTCCCGTCTTGCCGGTATAGTTGGCATAGATCGACTCCACAAACGACCTGGCGGATGATCCGGCAGCGCTTGCCGCACCCGTTGCGAAAGCAACCCCAATCCAGATGGCGAAGAGGACGTGGCGTCGCGCGATCATGACCGGTCCTTGTTTTCGTGCGGGCGAATACTCCTGCGCGGCTACATCGAAGTAAATCGACATATGCGCGCCACCCCGTGGCGGGGATCCCTTCGGCGGTGACGGCGCAAGGGCGTGGCGGGTTGCAGCCGACATGTGCGGCGACATGTGGCACTCTGTGCCAGCTCGCGGGTGAGCCCGCCGCACCGGCGCATGGCCGCCGCTCGCGCCGACCAATGGCGCGAACACCGTCGACAAAGAGAGGAACCGCACATGCTCAAGATCGCAGCGCTGTGCTTGGGGGTGCTCGCCGTTGGTCTGGAGGCTGCGGCGGCTCAGGACATTGCGGGGGTCGAGGACTGTACGAAGACGACCGGGCTCGACAAGCGGACCGGCTGCCTACAGGCGAACGTCAACTTCCTGCACCAGCTCGTCATCAAGAATGCGCTGGATGCGCGGCAGAGGCTCAACGCGGCCAACACCGAAATCATCGCCCTCAAGAGCGCGGTCGCCAGCCTGCAGGCGAGCGTGGAGCAGCTCCGGGCGGTGCAGAAGGCGGCGGGCGAGAAGAAGCCGGAGGCCAAATAGGGGCGGAGACGGCACCGCCCGAGAAGCACCCGCGGCGCCCCCTGTCGCAACCGGGGAGGCAGGACAGGCTCAGGGCCGCCCTGGGCCGCTATTGGAAGGTCGCCCCGCAATTCCTATTTACGGGTCCAGCACTCCTACTTTAACAACGCGGCCCCCCGTCCGGGCATCGACCGGGGCGGGCCGTATACGCCTGAAAGGAACAGAGTACGTCAAATGGCCAAGCAGAAATTTGAGCGCAACAAGCCGCATTGCAATGTGGGGACGATTGGTCACGTCGACCACGGCAAGACGACATTGACGGCGGCGCTGACGAAGGTATCGGCGGACAAGGGCTGGACGTCGAACTTCGTGCCGTATGACCAGGTTGCGAAGGCATCGGAGAGCCAGGGTCGGCGCGATCCCACCAAGATCCTCACGATCGCGACGAGCCATGTGGAATACTCCACCGACAAGCGGCACTACGCGCATGTGGATTGCCCCGGGCATGCCGACTACGTGAAGAACATGATCACGGGGGCGGCGCAGATGGACGGGGCGATCCTGGTGGTATCGGCGGCGGACGGTCCGATGCCGCAGACGCGCGAGCACATCCTGCTGGCGCGGCAGGTCGGTGTTCCCTACATCGTGGTGTTTCTGAACAAGGTCGACGTTGTGGACGACCCTGAGCTTCTGGACCTGGTTGAGCTCGAGGTGCGTGAGCTTCTGACCAAGTACCAGTTCCCGGGCGACAAGGCTCCGGTGATCCGGGGGTCTGCGATCAAGGCGCTCAACGGCGAGAAGGGGGAGACGGCGGACGAGGCGATCCTCAAGCTCTACGAGGCGCTGGATACGTTTGTGCCGCTGCCCGAGCGACCGATCGACCAGCCGTTCCTGATGCCGATCGAGGACGTGTTCTCGATCTCCGGTCGCGGCACGGTTGTGACGGGCCGGATCGAGCGCGGCAAGATCAAGGTCGGCGAGGAAGTCGAGATCGTTGGGCTGCGGGACACGCAGAAGTCGGTGGTTACGGGAGTGGAGATGTTCCGCAAGCTTCTGGACGAGGGAGTTGCGGGCGACAATGTGGGCTGCCTGCTGCGCGGGATCGACAAGGACGCAGTGGAGCGCGGGCAGGTCCTGTGCAAGCCGGGGTCGGTGAAGCCGCACAAGAAGTTCAAGGCGGAGGCCTACATCCTGACCAAGGAGGAGGGCGGCCGGCACACGCCGTTCTTCAACAACTACCGTCCGCAGTTTTACTTCCGGACCACGGACGTGACCGGGCAATGCACGCTGCCGGCGGGCACGGAGATGATCATGCCGGGCGACAACGCGACCATGGACGTTGAGCTGATCACGCCCATCGCCATGGAGGAGAAGCAGCGCTTCGCCATTCGCGAGGGCGGCAAGACCGTCGGCGCAGGCGTGGTGGTCAGCATCACCGAGTAGGACGGCGCCGGACGGACGCCACGGGACGGATCAACCTCATGATGTCAGAATCCGGCCGTGGTCGCCCGTCCTGCAGCCGCCGTCTTCCGGCTTGCAATGCCGGGCCCGTTCATGCATTTACAACCGGCGGCGGGCCTCTGGGCCGCCGCAAGTGCTTCCGGAGGAGTGTAGCTCAATGGCTAGAGCACCGGTCTCCAAAACCGGGGGTTGGGGGTTCGAGTCCCTCCACTCCTGCCAGGCATAGTCCGGCTCGGTCAGCAAAGTATAGAAAGTTCAATGGGTTATGGCCGCCAGCCCGATACGGCGGCGGGTAAGCTATGGCAAAGATCAGTCCGTTCAAGTTTCTGCAGGAAGTGCGTGCCGAGGCTCAGAAGATCACGTGGCCGACGCGGCGCGAGACCGCCGTGACCACCGCCATGGTCTTCGTGATGGTGGCCATCGCATCGGTCTTCTTCCTGGTGGCGGATCAGTTCATGCGTATGTTCGTGACCCTCGTTCTCGGCATCGGCGGGTGAAGGAGCCGGCGAATGGCGGACAAGCATTGGTACATCGTTCAGGCCTATTCGAATTTCGAGCGCAAGGTCGCCGATTCGATTCGCGAGCAGGCCAAGCAGCGCCATCTCGACCATTTGTTCGACGAGGTCATGGTGCCGACCGAAAAGGTCGTGGAGGTGCGCCGCGGACAAAAGGTCGACGCGGAACGCAAGTTCTTCCCCGGCTATGTGCTGGTGAAGATGGATCTCACCGATGAGGCTTACCATCTCATCAAGAACACGCCCAAGGTCACGGGCTTTCTCGGCGCCGACAACAAGCCCAAGCCGATCTCGGAGGCCGAAGCCGCCCGTATCCTGCACCAGGTGCAGGAGGGCATCGAGCGCCCGAAGCCGTCGGTGTCCTTCGAGGTGGGCGAGCAGGTGCGGGTGTCGGAGGGGCCCTTCGCCTCGTTCAACGGCGTGGTGGAGGAGGTCGACGACGGGCGCTCGCGGCTCAAGGTCGCCGTCTCGATCTTCGGGCGGCCGACGCGGGTTGAGCTCGAAATGGGACAGGTGGAGAAGCTGTAGCTCAAAGGCAGACGGGCGGCAGGCTGAAGAGGTCTCTTTACGTGGGCGACGTCCGCTCTCAATTGTGTAGTGTATAATTGTGTACTGTGTAGCGAAACGTGGGAGGTGACGGCGGCCGCCAACCGCCGCGATCCGTACCACGGAACCCTGAACCGGCCGAAGCAGGCCACCGACAGGAGTGAGTGATGGCAAAGAAGATCACGGGTTACATCAAATTGCAGGTGCCGGCCGGCTCGGCCAATCCGTCGCCTCCGATCGGACCCGCGCTCGGTCAGCGCGGCCTCGCGATCATGGAGTTCTGCAAACAGTTCAACGCGCAGACCCAGAACATGGAGAAGGGGTCGCCGATTCCGGTGGTGATTACGGTCTACCAGGACCGTTCCTTCACCTTCGAGATGCGAACCCCGCCGGTGTCGTATTTCATCAAGAAGGCGGCCAAGCTCGAGAGCGGATCGAAGACCCCGGGTCGCGACAAGGTCGGCGCCGTGACCAAGGCGCAGGTCAAGGAGATTGCCGAGAAGAAGATGAAGGATTTGAACTGCGATACCATCGAGGCCGCGATGCGCATGGTGGAAGGTTCCGCCCGCTCGATGGGCATCGAGGTCGGGGAGTAATCGCCATGTCCAATACCGGGAAGCGCACTGTCGCCGTCCGCGAAGGCGTCGATCGCACCAAGCTTTATCCGCTGGAAGAGGCGGTGAAGATGGTCAAGGATCGGGCAAAGGCAAAGTTCGACGAGACCATCGAGGTGGCGATGAATCTCGGCGTCGACCCGCGCCATGCCGATCAGATGGTGCGCGGCATCGTCAGTCTGCCGAACGGCACCGGCCGCAGCGTGCGCGTGGCGGTGTTCGCGCGTGGCGCCAAGGCGGACGAGGCGAGGGCCGCAGGGGCCGACGTGGTGGGCGCCGAGGATCTGGTTGAAAAGGTGCAGGGCGGCAATATCGATTTCGATCGTTGCATCGCCACGCCCGATCTCATGCCGCTGGTCGGCCGGCTCGGAAAGGTGCTGGGCCCGCGCGGCATGATGCCGAATCCCAAGGTGGGCACGGTCACTCAGGACGTGACAAGTGCGGTCAAGGGCGCCAAGGGCGGCTCGGTCGAGTTCCGGGTCGAGAAGGCCGGCATCGTGCAGGCGGGCGTCGGCAAGGCGTCGTTCCCGGCCGACAAGCTCGTACAGAACATCAAGGCCTTCGCCGATGCGGTGCAGAAGGCCAAACCGTCCGGCGCGAAGGGCACGTTCATCAACCGCGTCGCCATCTCCTCGACCATGGGTCCCGGCGTTAAGGTCGAGCCGGCCTCACTGTTCGGGCAGTGACGTCTGCGAAGCTCGATTGAGAAAGGTCCGCGCGGCGTTCGCGCGGACCCGAAAGGCCTCTCACTCGCCGCCCGCGGGCGGCGCTGCCTTACCCGGCATAGATCCAGAAATCGCCAACGACGGAGGCGGCCGCCGGTGGCAACGGGCCGGGCACCTGCACGGTCGCAAACGGGTGCGGCTGCCTGCCGTAGCGGTCCGACCAGGCCGCCGCGACGCCGGCGAAATCCCTGATGTCGGTGAGGAAGTACTGCGCGCGCACGACGTTCGCCATGGAGACGCCGACGGCCTTGCACACCGCGTCGGCATAGGAATGGATGAGCGCGCCCTGCGCCTGCCCGGCAAGATCGATCGCATCAAAGGCCGCCGCGTCATCGGCGGCAGGGACGCGTCCGTCGCGGCCGACGGCCATCAAGCCCGACGGGAACACCAGTTCTCCCGCGCGCAGGCAGGGCCCGTAGGTGGCAAGGCCGGGAATGTCGACCGCAACCACCTGCTTTCTGCGTGAGGCGCCGTTCTTGAGCGCGATCAGATTGATCTCGAGCATACTCTCCGTGCTGGAATAGTCCTTGGCCGGGACCAGCGTCACCGCGCACGGGATTTCGCCGAAGTACTGTGACCACACGTCCATGAAATCGGGGAAGTTGTGAACACCGCGGATGTAGACCTGCGCCTTGAGGCTGTGCTCGAGGGCCGATCCCGCCGCTTTGAGCGACGGCTCGAGCCGCTCCTTGATCACGTAATGCACCTGCCGGCGGAAGGCATTCTGGCCGCCCCAGTTGCGCACCGCCGGGATCGCCACGCCCGGACCAAGCTCGCCGCTCTCGGCAAACGCCTGGTTGCCGGCAACGAAGACGAAGTCGTTGACGACCACCGCCGGATTGTAGCCGGAGGCCGAGATCCGCTGGCCCGGCAGGGTGATCTTGTCGATCGTCCAGTTTTGGCCGGGCACGACCGCGATCATGGAGGTGTGCATGTTGGTGCGCGCGGTGAAGCAGCGCTCCATGATGATGGACGTGCTCGGGGGAATGTAGCTGCCGAACTCCGCGAACCGCGCGAGGTGATAGGCGTGCACCGCCTGGCCCATGGTGTAGAACTGATCGACACGCACCGCATTGGGCAGATCGGAGCCGAGCTCTTTCAGGATGGAGCGCATTCGCCGCAGGATATAATCGGCCTCCCGCCGCAGCGGTGGGCGACCGCTCAAGCGATGTCCGGCCGGGCCCTCCACCTCGTCCGCGAGGCCGCGTTCGAAGTCGTAGGCCTCGTGGCCGTTGAGGAAAATCCACGGGCCCGCCTTGACGGCGTAAGCCAGGCTCACTGAGCTTCCCGCCAGCCGCTCGGCGGATTTGATCGTCAACGCGGATGCTGATGCCGCGCTTGCGCCTGCGCCCGCCTGTGCGACCTGGACCATGGAGCTCGATTCCCGCGCCTGTGCCGCCATTGCCGGCGCCAAGACTGCCGCGCCGGCAAGTGTCGCGCCATTGAAAAGAAAGCTGCGTCGGTCGCTGGTGCCGCCTCTGCTCCGTTCCATGCCGTCCTCCGGCCCAACCACAATGCCGTTCAGGCCGCCGAGCGCCGGCCCCAGAGCTCATCGGTCGCGATCCGCGCGCCTTCGGCCAGCGACCTGAGCTTCGCCCACATGATGGTCGGATGGACGCGCTGCGCAAACGGCGACTGGGCGAAGCCGCAATCCGTGCCGCCCATGACGTTCTCGCGCCCCACGATCTGGGCGAGCCGCACGATGCGCTGCGCCACCAGTTCCGGATGCTCGACGATGTTGGTGGCGTGGCTGATGACCCCGGGGATGAGGACCTTGCCCGGCGGAAGTTTGACCGACCGCCAGACCACCCATTCGTGCTCATGGCGCGGATTGGCGGCCTCGAACTGGTAGGCGCCCACATTCACCTGCAGCATCAGATCGACGATGTCCTTCATCGGCACGTCGAAGGCGTGCGGCCCGTTCCAGCTGCCCCAGCAGATGTGGTAGCGCGAGCGCTCGGGAGGAATTCCCTTGAGCGCGTGATTGAGCGCGTCGATCCGCATCTGCGCCCAGTCACGATACTGGGCGTGGGTCATCGGCGGCACCATTTTTTCGTGCATGTAGGGCAGGAAGGCGTCGTCGATCTGCACATAGAGCCCGGCATCGACGATGGTCTTGTATTCCTGGTGCAGGCAGTCGGCGAGCGCCCACAGGAGGCTCCGCTCGTCCGCGTAGTGCTCGTTCTTGGCATTCGGCAGTGCGCTCGCCGGCGCAACGACCGGCAGGAAGGCACCCGCGACGGCTGCCTTTGTGGTTGCTGCTTTGAGATTGGCGATGTCACGCTTGACCTGGGCATTCGAATAGGTGAGCGCGCCGTTGACCACGAAGCGCGAGCCGAGCCGCTTGCCGAGGCCCGACACCCGGTCGTATTCGGCGTAAAATTCGGGGAATGCGACGCGGTCCTGACCGCCGCCTGCGCTCGCCATGGGATCCTTGCTCTCCTCTGGAGTTAGCGCCCGGGTGGCGACGCCGGTGAGGCGGTCGTGGACGTAAAAGGCCCAGTTGCGGCCCTTGCTGAACTCGCCGTCGCTGACGATGTCGATGCCGGCCTCGGCCTGCCTTCGGACCACGTCCTCGATCGATGCCGCAAGGCAGGTTTCGTAGGCGGCTTGATCGTAAGGCTGACGATCTTCGATCCTGTGCAGGAACTCCACCAGCTGCGGCGGTCGCACCAGGCTGCCGACATGGGTTGTGAGGATGCGGTCGCGGGCCATTCCTGTCCTCTCTCTGATTTTTTCGGTTCTTGGCCTGTGCGTCTCCTTATCCTCGCGCCCGTTCAAGCCGCAACCGCGGCGGTGCCGAGCGCGAGTGGGTATTTGCCCGTTGCATTCGGCGTCCAGTCGTGCCGGCGGACCCTTGCGCCGCCCGCGCGCGACCCCCCTGCGCCACTGCGGCTAGTTCAGCGCTGCGTCGATCTTGTCATAGTACTTCCTGACCAGCTCGATGTTGCTCGGAAACTGGATGGGCTGCGCCGCTTTCTGCGCCTCGTTCAGCTCCTCCAGCATCTGCTTCTTTTCCTGCGCCGGGATCGTTTTGTTGGCGGTGACTTCAGCGATCTCCTGCTTGATCGCAACCGCCGGCTCGGTGAATTTTTTGGTCTTCGGATCGATGCCGGTCATCACCAGGGTGATATTGCCGACCACCTCGTCATATTCGCTGAAATCCTTGAAGCCATGCTTCTTGACCGCCGCGTCCAGGTCGGCCTGCGCCTTGGGGGGCAGCTGGTCCGCCGGCCCGTTCTGCTGCAGCTTCTCGAAGATCGGCGAGACGTCCTTTTGTGCCGCAATGACCCCCTGGACCTGCTTCTCGGTGAGCTGGATCTGCTTGAGATCCGCGGGCCCGGCGGGCTGCTGCGCTGGGGCTGCGGTGGAGAAAACGGTCACGGCCGCAACAGCCGCGATCATGACACGGAGCATCGGTTGCATTTGAAGGCCTCGTCTTGCGGGTTGAACTTTCAGGTGCCGGCGGAGGGGGGTGCTAGCGGCGCCCGGTGACCATAGTTGGACCTCGGAGGCGCAAATCCCAGAAATTGTTGCAATTGCGCTTGGCAAAATCGCAGGGAGCCTCTACATAGGGCACAGGGCGTGCCGGCCCGGTGTGTCGGCGCGCTTTTGCGCGCTTTACGGAAAACGTGGTGATTGGGACCTTATTCCTTTTGGGCATCCTGCGGGAGCGATCTGAAAGGGACCGAGGCGGATCGCTTTTTTTCTTGAGCGGCAAAGGCTTCCGGAGGTTTTCGGAAGTCCGTCCTGTCCGAGACTGCAGGTGCCCGTTGCGGCTTAATGCGAAACGCCTGCACAGACGGGGAAGACCGTTTTGGGCCCAGAAGGCCCGCGACCGGTTCGAACCTCGAGAACCCGGTGCGGCTTACGCCGTGCTTGGGGGGCAGGATCTCAGAAGCGTCGTCCTGCCCGCGCGTCGGTACAACGCCAGGGACGGACGGCAGGTCGCAACCGGCGGCTCCTACATTTGAGGATGGGCCGCCAACCGGAAAGAGCTTGCAGTGGATCGAGCGGCTAAGAAAGAGCTCGTTACGGCGCTCAACGGTGTCTTCAAAGGCACCAGCGTCGTGGTAGTGGCTCACTATTCCGGCCTCAACGTCGCCCAGATGCAGACCCTGCGCAAGCAGATGAAGCAGGCGGGCGCGGCGGTGAAGGTCGCGAAAAACCGTCTCGCCAAGATCGCTCTCGAAGGCACGGACGCAGCCGTGGTCGTCCCCTTGCTCAAGGGACCGACCTTGATCGCCTATTCCGGCGATCCAGTGGCTGCGCCCAAGGTCGCCGCCGATTTCGCCAAGGCCAACGAGAAATTCGTGATCCTGGGCGGATCGATGGGCAAGACCGCGCTCGACGCCAACGGCGTCAAGGCGCTCGCTGCGCTGCCGTCGCTCGACGAGTTGCGCGCCAAGATCGTCGGCCTCATTCAGGCGCCGGCGACCAAGGTGGCGCAAGTCGTCAATGCTCCGGCCGCCAAGCTTGCCCGCGTGGTCCAGGCCTATGCCGCCAAGAGCGAGGCGGCGTGACACGTCTCGCAAACTCGACTGGTTCGAACTCCTGAAGGATGTCCAATGGCTAATCTGCAGAAACTCGTCGACGACCTCTCGCAACTCACGGTGCTCGAGGCCGCCGACCTGGCGAAGATGCTGGAAGAGAAGTGGGGCGTGTCCGCCGCGGCAGCGGTGGCTGTCGCTGCCGCTCCGGGTGCCGCCGCGGCCGCTCCGGCCGAGGAAAAGACCGAGTTCACCGTGGTGCTCACTGCCATCGGCGACAAGAAGATCGAGGTCATCAAGGAGGTGCGCGCGCTGACCGGTCTGGGCCTCAAGGAGGCCAAGGACCTGGTCGAGGGCGCGCCCAAGCCGGTGAAGGAAGGCGTCACCAAGGATGAGGCCGAGAAGGTCAAGGCCCAGCTGGAAAAGGCCGGGGCCAAAGTGGAACTCAAGTAACTGTGAAGTGACTTCCGGTGATTCCAGGGTGAGCAAATCCTGGAATCACCCTATGTCCGCCCGATGGCGGCAGCGGCGTGACGGTTCGGCGACAGGCCGAATCGCGTGAAATCAAGGGTTTCGACGCCTGTCCTGATGGTCGCGATGGATGGCGGCCTTCCGGAGAGTCGTCCCGGCCCCGGCGGTTCGACAAAGCGAGAGATGAGATGGCGCAGACGTTTACAGGTCGCAAGCGCGTTCGCAAGTTTTTCGGGAAAATCCAGGAAGTCGCAGAGATGCCGAACCTCATCGAGGTTCAGAAGGCGTCCTACGACCAATTCTTGCTGGTGCAGGAACCCCTCGGCGGTCGTCCCGACGAGGGGCTGCAGGCCGTGTTCAAGTCGGTGTTTCCGATTTCGGACTTCTCCAATACGTCGATGCTGGAGTTCGTGAAATACGAATTCGAGGCGCCGAAATACGACGTCGACGAATGCCGCCAGCGCGGCATGACCTATGCGGCACCGCTCAAGGTGACGCTGCGGCTGATCGTGTTCGATATCGACGAGGAGACGGGTGCCAAGTCGGTCAAGGACATCAAGGAGCAGGATGTCTACATGGGCGATATCCCGCTCATGACCAACAACGGTACCTTCGTCGTCAACGGCACCGAGCGCGTGATCGTTTCCCAGATGCACCGCTCGCCGGGCGTGTTCTTCGACCACGACAAGGGCAAGACCCATTCGTCGGGCAAGCTCCTGTTCGCCGCCCGCATCATTCCGTATCGCGGTTCCTGGCTCGACATCGAGTTCGACGCCAAGGACATCGTCTATGCGCGCATCGACCGGCGCCGGAAGATCCCGGTGACGTCGCTGCTCTACGCACTCGGCATGGATGCCGAGGAAATCCTCAACACTTTCTTCCGCAAGGTGATCTACAAGCGGCAGAAGGACGGGTGGCGCGTGCCGTTCGACGCCAACCGCTTCCGCGGCTACAAGGCGATCAACGATCTGGTCGACGCCAACTCCGGCAAGGTTGTGCTGGAATCGGGCAAGAAGCTCACCGTGCGCCAGGCCCGTCAACTCGCGGAGAAGGGGCTCAAGGCGTTGCGCATGACCGATCAGGAGCTGATCGGCCATTACATCGCCGAGGATCTCGTCAACCCGAAGACCGGCGAAATCTACGCGGAGGCGGGCGAGGAGATCACCGAGAAGGCGCTCAAGGCGCTCAACGAGGCCGGCTACAAGGAACTGCCGCTGCTCGACATCGACCACGTCAATGTCGGCGCCTATATCCGCAACACGCTCAGCGTCGACAAGAACATCACGCGCGAGGACGCGCTGTTCGACATCTATCGCGTCATGCGTCCGGGCGAGCCGCCCACGCTCGACACCGCGCAGAACATGTTCCAGTCGCTGTTCTTCGACCCCGAGCGCTACGACCTCTCGGCCGTCGGCCGCGTGAAGATGAACATGCGACTCGACCTCGATGCGCCCGACACCATGCGGGTGCTGCGCAAGGACGATATCATCTCGGTGATCCGCACCCTGGTCGACCTGCGCGACGGCAAGGGGGACATCGACGACATCGACCATCTCGGCAACCGCCGGGTGCGCTCGGTCGGCGAATTGATGGAGAACCAGTACCGCATCGGGCTGCTGCGCATGGAGCGGGCGATCAAGGAGCGCATGTCGTCCGTCGACATCGACACCGTGATGCCGCAGGACTTGATCAACGCCAAGCCGGCGGCGGCGGCGGTGCGCGAGTTTTTCGGCTCCTCGCAGCTCAGCCAGTTCATGGACCAAACCAACCCTCTGTCCGAGATCACCCACAAGCGCAGGCTCTCGGCGCTCGGCCCCGGCGGTCTCACGCGCGAGCGGGCCGGCTTCGAGGTGCGCGACGTGCACCCGACCCACTACGGCCGCATCTGCCCGATCGAGACGCCCGAGGGGCCCAATATCGGCCTGATCAACTCGCTCGCCACTTACGCGCGGGTCAATAAATACGGCTTCGTCGAGACGCCCTATCGCAAGGTCAAGGACGGCCGCGTGACCGACGAGGTGATCTATCTCTCGGCCATGGAGGAGGGGCGTTACACGGTGGCCCAGGCCAACGTGCCGATCGACAATCGCGGGCGCTTCACCGAGGACATGATCGTGTGCCGGCATGCCGGCGACGTGCAGATGGTGCCGGCCGACAAGGTCGACTTCATGGACGTGTCGCCGAAGCAGCTGGTGTCGGTGGCGGCGGCGCTCATCCCATTCCTGGAGAATGACGACGCCAACCGCGCCTTGATGGGCTCCAACATGCAGCGCCAGGCGGTGCCGCTCGTTCGCGCCGAGGCGCCGTTTGTGGGCACCGGCATGGAGGGCGTGGTGGCGCGCGACTCCGGCGCCTCGATCGCCGCGCGGCGTACCGGCGTCGTCGATCAGGTCGACGCCACCCGCATCGTCGTGCGCGCCACCGAGGAAGCCGACCCGACCAAGCCCGGCGTCGACATCTATCGGCTGATGAAGTTCCAGCGCTCGAACCAGAACACCTGCATCAACCAGCGCCCGCTGGTGAAGGTGGGCGATCAGGTCAGGAAGGGCGACATCATCGCCGACGGACCCTCGACCGAGCTCGGCGAGCTTGCGCTCGGCCGCAATGTGCTCGTCGCGTTCATGCCGTGGAACGGCTACAACTTCGAGGACTCGATCCTGCTCTCCGAGCGCATCGTCAAGGACGACGTCTTCTCCTCGATCCACATCGAGGAATTCGAAGTGATGGCGCGCGACACCAAGCTCGGGCCGGAGGAAATCACCCGCGACATCCCGAATGTCTCGGAAGAGGCGCTCAAGAATCTCGACGAGGCGGGCATCGTCTATATCGGTGCCGAGGTGCGCGCCGGCGACATCCTGTGCGGCAAGATCACGCCGAAGGGCGAGAGCCCGATGACGCCGGAGGAGAAGCTCCTGCGCGCGATCTTCGGCGAGAAGGCGTCCGACGTGCGTGACACGTCCTTGCGCGTGCCTCCGGGCGTGCAGGGCACGGTCGTCGAGGTGCGCGTGTTCAACCGCCACGGCGTCGAGAAGGACGAGCGCGCCCTCGCCATTGAGCGCGAGGAGATCGAGCGTCTGGCCAAGGATCGCGATGACGAGCAGGCGATACTCGATCGCAACGTCTACGGCCGGCTGGCCGAGTTGCTGGAGGGCCGCCAGGGCATCGCGGGTCCCAAGGGCTTCAAGAAGGACTCCAAGATCACCCGCGCCGTGCTGGAGGAATATCCGCGCTCGCAGTGGTGGCAGTTCGCCTCTCCGAACGACAAGCTGATGGCGGAGATCGAAGCCATCCGCAAGCAGTACGACGAGTTCAAGAAAGGCCTCGAGCAGCGCTTCCTCGACAAGGTCGAGAAGCTGCAGCGCGGGGACGAGCTCCCGCCCGGCGTAATGAAGATGGTCAAGGTCTTCGTCGCGGTGAAACGCAAGATTCAGCCCGGCGACAAGATGGCCGGCCGCCACGGCAACAAGGGCGTGGTGTCGAAGATCGTGCCGGTCGAGGACATGCCGTTCCTCGAAGACGGAACACAGGTCGACATCGTGCTCAATCCGCTCGGCGTTCCGAGCCGGATGAATGTCGGGCAGATTCTCGAGACGCACCTCGGTTGGGCCTGCGCCGGGCTCGGATTGCGGATCGGGCAGGCAGTCGACGCGTACAACGCCAAGCATGATACCCGGCCGCTCAAGGACATGCTGAAGAAGATCTACGGCGACGACGAGACCATCAAGTCGCTGGGCGAGAAGGATCTGGTCGAACTCGGGACAAATCTGCGGCACGGCGTGCCGATCGCGACGCCGGTCTTCGACGGCGCCAAGGAGGCCGATATCGAGCACATGCTCGATCTCGCCGGGCTCGATCATTCCGGACAGGTGACGCTCTACGATGGGCGCACCGGAGAGTCGTTCGATCGCAAGGTGACGGTGGGCTACATCTACATGCTCAAGCTTCATCATCTGGTCGACGACAAGATCCACGCCCGTTCGATCGGTCCCTACAGCCTCGTCACCCAGCAGCCGCTGGGCGGCAAGGCGCAGTTTGGCGGCCAGCGGTTCGGCGAAATGGAGGTCTGGGCGCTCGAAGCCTACGGCGCCGCCTATACCTTGCAGGAAATGCTGACGGTGAAGTCGGACGACGTGGCCGGACGCACCAAGGTGTACGAGGCGATCGTCCGCGGCGACGATACGTTCGAGGCCGGTATTCCGGAATTGTTCAACGTGCTGGTCAAGGAGATGCGTTCGCTGGGCCTCAACGTCGATCTGCACAATTCGAAGCAGCAACGGCCGGGGGCCGGCGAGGCCGCGGAAGCCGCGGAATAGTCAGGGACAGAAGACGGACGACAGCAGGCGGAACAAGGGTGGCGGACAATTGCCGTCCCGTCTTCGGTCACTGTCGTCCGATACGAAATAGCTCCACACGGAGAGAACGATGAATCAAGAGATTATGAATTTTTTCAGCCCGCAGGTGCCGGCTCAGGTCTTCGACCAGATCCGGATCTCGATTGCGAGCCCGGAAAAGATTCTGTCGTGGTCCTACGGCGAGATCAAGAAGCCGGAGACCATCAACTACCGCACCTTCAAGCCCGAGCGCGACGGGCTGTTCTGCGCACGCATCTTCGGGCCGATCAAGGACTACGAGTGCTTGTGCGGCAAGTACAAGCGCATGAAGTACAAGGGGATCATCTGCGAGAAGTGCTCGGTCGAGGTCACCCTTTCGCGCGTGCGGCGCGAGCGCATGGGCCACATCGAGCTCGCCGCGCCTGTCGCCCACATCTGGTTCCTCAAGTCGCTGCCGTCGCGCATCGGGCTGCTGCTCGACATGACGCTCAAGTCGCTCGAGCGCATTCTCTATTTCGAGAGCTATGTCGTGCTCGAGCCGGGATTGACCCCGCTCGAGGACCGTCAGCTGCTGAGCGAGGACGAGTACCTCAAGGCGCAGGAGCAGTTCGGCGCCGACAGCTTCACCGCCACGATCGGCGCGGAAGCCATCCGCGAGATGCTCAAGGCGCTCGATCTCGACAAGATGCAGGCTGATCTGCGTGCGGAGATCGCCGCGTCCGATTCCGATGCCAAGAAGAAGAAGGTCGCGAAGCGGCTCAAGATCGTGGAGGCGTTCCAGCAGTCCGGCAACAAGCCGGAGTGGATGATCTTGACGCAGGTTCCGGTGATCCCGCCGGATCTGCGCCCGCTGGTGCCGCTCGACGGCGGCCGCTTTGCCACCTCCGATCTCAACGATCTCTATCGTCGCGTGATCAACCGCAACAACCGCTTGAAGCGGCTGATCGAGCTGCGCGCCCCGGATATCATCATCCGCAACGAGAAGCGCATGCTGCAGGAGGCGGTCGACGCGCTGTTCGACAACGGCCGCCGCGGCCGCGTCATCACCGGCGCCAACAAGCGGCCGCTCAAGTCGCTTGCCGACATGCTAAAGGGAAAGCAGGGCCGCTTCCGGCAGAACCTGCTGGGCAAGCGCGTCGACTATTCCGGCCGCTCGGTGATCGTGGTCGGTCCCGAGCTCAAGCTGCACCAGTGCGGACTGCCGAAGAAGATGGCGCTCGAGCTGTTCAAGCCGTTCATCTATTCGCGGCTTGACGCCAAGGGCCTCTCGACCACGGTGAAGCAGGCCAAGAAGCTCGTTGAGAAGGAGAAGCCCGAGGTCTGGGACATTCTCGACGAGGTCATACGTGAGCATCCGGTCCTGCTCAACCGCGCGCCGACGCTCCATCGCCTGGGCATTCAGGCGTTCGAGCCGGTGCTGATCGAAGGCAAGGCGATCCAGCTGCATCCGCTGGTCTGCGCCGCGTTCAACGCCGACTTCGACGGCGACCAGATGGCCGTGCACGTGCCGCTCTCGCTCGAGGCGCAGCTCGAGGCGCGCGTGCTGATGATGTCGACCAACAACATCCTGCATCCCGCCAACGGCTCACCCATCATCGTGCCGTCGCAGGACATCGTGCTGGGCCTCTACTACCTCTCGATCATGCGCGAAGGCGATGACGAGCGGTTGAAGGTGTTCGGCGAGATGTCCGAGATCGAGCATGCGCTGCATGCCAAGGTCATCGACCTGCACACCAAGATCAAATACCGCTGGATCGGGCTCGATGAAAACGGCAAGCCGGTCCGTCGCTGGTACGATACGACGCCGGGCCGCGTGATGCTCGGTCAGGTGTTGCCGAAGAGCTCGAAGATTTCCTTCGACGTCGTGAACAAGCTCATGACCAAGCGGGAAATCTCCAACATGATCGACCAGGTCTACCGCCACTGCGGGCAGAAGGAGACGGTGATCTTCTGCGACCGGATCATGGCGCTCGGATTCCACCATGCCTTCAAGGCTGGTATCTCGTTCGGCAAGGACGACATGGTGGTCCCCGACACCAAGTGGAAGATCATCGAGAAGACCCGCAACGAGGCCAAGGAATTCGAGCAGCAGTACAACGACGGCCTGATCACCCAGGGCGAGAAGTACAACAAGGTGGTGGACGCCTGGTCGAAGGCGACCGATCAGATCGCCGACGAGATGATGAAGCAGATCTCGTCGGTGGAAAAAGTCGACCACGGCCGCTCAGCCCAGGTCAACTCGATCTACATGATGGCGCATTCCGGTGCGCGCGGCTCGCCGGCGCAGATGCGTCAGCTCGCCGGCATGCGCGGCCTGATGGCCAAGCCGTCGGGCGAGATCATCGAAAGCCCGATCATCAGCAACTTCAAGGAAGGGCTGTCGGTGCTCGAGTACTTCAACTCGACGCACGGTGCACGCAAGGGCCTGGCCGACACCGCGCTCAAGACCGCGAACTCGGGTTACCTGACCCGGCGGCTGGTCGACGTGGCGCAGGACTGCATCATTACGACGGAGGACTGCGGTACCTCGTCCGGGATCAAGGTGCGCGCGATCATCGATGCCGGCACGGTCGTGGCTTCGCTCGCGAGCCGCATCCTCGGGCGCACCGCGGCCGAGGATGTGCGCGATCCGTCCTCGCACAAGGTCGTCGTCAAGAGCGGCACGCTGCTCGAGGAGCCGCAGGTCGATGCCATCATGGCGGCCGGCGTGCAGGAGTTGCGCATCCGTTCGGTGCTCACCTGCGAGACCACGACCGGTGTATGCGGGAAGTGCTACGGGCGCGATCTTGCCCGCGGCACGCCGGTCAATATGGGCGAGGCGGTGGGGGTCATCGCCGCACAGTCGATCGGCGAGCCGGGCACCCAGCTCACCATGCGTACGTTCCACATCGGCGGCGCTGCCCAGATCTCTGAGCAGTCGTTCATCGAGTCGAACTTCGACGGCGCCATCAAGATCAAGAACAAGAACATGGTGAAGAACTCGGACGGCCAGACCGTGGCCATGGTCCGCAACATGGTGGTCGCCGTGCTCGACCCGGATGGGACCGAGCGGGCGGTGCACCGCATCCAGTACGGTGCGCGCGTTCTGGTCGACGAGGGCGACAAGATCAAGCGCGGGCAGCGCATCGCGGAATGGGACCCGTACACGCGTCCGATACTGACCGAGGTCGAGGGCACGATCGCCTTCGAGGATCTGGTCGAGGGTCAATCGATGTCGGAGACGCTTGACGAGTCGACCGGCATCGCCAAGCGCGTCGTGATCGACTGGCGGACCAGCCGCGGGGTGGACCTGCGTCCCGCGATCGTGATCAAGGACAAGCAAGGCAAGATCATGAAGCTGCCGCGCGGCGGCGAGGCGCGCTACCAGCTTGCCGTCGACGCCGTCATCTCGGTCGATCCGGGCACGCACGTGCAGGCGGGCGATGTCATCGCGCGTATCCCGACCGAGAGCGCCAAGACCCGCGACATCACCGGCGGCCTGCCGCGGGTGGCGGAGCTGTTCGAGGCGCGTCGCCCGAAGGAGGCCGCGATCATCGCCGAGACCTCCGGCACCATCCGATTTGGGCGCGACTACAAGAACAAGCGTCGCGTCATCATCGAGCCGGCTGACAAGGACGAGGAGCCGAGGGAGTATCTGATCCCCAAGGGCAAGCACGTCCATCTGCAGGACGGCGACATGATCGAGAAGGGCGACGCCATCGTCGAGGGCAACCCGGCCCCGCACGACATTCTCGCCATCAAGGGCGTCGAGGAGCTCGCCGCCTATCTGGTGAACGAGATCCAGGACGTGTATCGGCTGCAGGGCGTCGCCATCAACGACAAGCACATCGAGGTGATCGTTCGCCAGATGCTGCAGAAGGTCGAAGTTGACGACGCTGGCGAGACCGATCTGATCCAGGGCGAGCAGATCGACAAGATCGAGCTCGACGAGATCAACGCTCGGGCGAACGAGGAGGGCAAGAAATCCGCCGTCGGACACCCGGTGCTGCTCGGCATCACCAAGGCGTCGCTGCAGACCCGCTCCTTCATCTCCGCGGCGTCGTTCCAGGAGACCACGCGGGTGCTCACCGAAGCGGCGGTCAACGGCAAGGTCGACACGCTCGAAGGCCTCAAGGAGAACGTGATCGTCGGCCGCCTGATACCGGCGGGCACCGGTGCCATGATGAATGGCCTGCGTGAGGTCGCGGGCAAGCGCGATGCGCTCATCCTCGAGGAGCGGGAAAAGGAGGCTGCCGCCAAGGCAGCCGCCGCCGAGGCTCCGGAACCCGCGCAGTTGCCAGCGGCGGAGTAATTCTTCCTCCTTGCCGGACGGAAATGGGGCCGCCTCCAGGCGGCCCCATCTTTTTGTGGGGACGCGGACCGATCGAATCGGATGGCCGCCACATTGCTCTTCGGCGGACAAAATCCGGCACTCACTCAACGGGATGGCTTCCCCGTCAACCACGATGTCCGATTCCGGTCCGGCGGCGGCATCGTGCCGGTGTCGAACCGGCAACACTGTGACTAAATTTCTGCAGCGAAGGAACAAGGCACCGCAAAAAGCCATTTTGTAGCGTTGAGTTACGCAGGGCGGCGGCGTTCCCGGCTTTCACACGAACGAGCCTCCGCAAGGACCGGATGGAATCGCTCCTGGTCAAGATATTCGCGACCGTGCTGGCGCTCAGTCAGGTCGCGACCGCGCCGGAGGCGGTGAAGACCCGGTTCGATCGCACGCAGGACCAGCCGCAAGTGGCGGAACTGCTGCGCGCGGGCTGCGCGCACATGCGCAAAGCCTTCGACATCGAGGACATCAACGTCGAGGAGCTCATCGCGACCGCGCTCGACGATCCGCAGGCGATGGGCGAAAGCAAGGTCTTCCGCGGCATCAATTTTACCGATCTGCACACAGCCTACCGGCAGTTTTGCAAGAACGAGACCGTCGCGACGCCGGCGGTCGATCTCGGCGACGTCATCGATTTCTACAACAAGGCGGCCGCCGACCTGCCCGATCACAGCAAGCTCAAGGGCCTCAAGCTGCCCGGCGCCAGCGTCGTGCTCGACCGCAAGGGCGAGCGCTTTGCCGAAGTGTTCGAGGAGAATCAGCGCCGCGTATGGGTGACGCTCGCCGACATCCCGGAGCCGGTGCAGAAGGCCTTCATCGCGGCCGAGGACAAGCGCTTCTATCAGCACAAGGGGATCGATGAGCGCGGCCTGATCCGGGCCTTCATCGGCAATCTTGCCCAGTCCGGCCGGCCGCAGGGCGGCTCGACCATCACCCAGCAGATCGTGAAGAACCTGCTGGTGGGCGAGGACCTGACCTACGAGCGCAAGATCCGCGAGATGATCGTCGCCTCGCGGGTGGAGCGGGAGCTGAGCAAGGCCGAGATTCTCGAGCTCTATCTCAATTCTGTCTATCTCGGCCGCGGCTCCTGGGGCATCGAGCTCGCCGCGCGCAGCTACTTCGGCAAGCCTGCCAAGGAGCTCAAGCTCGAGGAAGGCGCGCTTCTTGCCGGCCTGACCAAGGGGCCCAACTATCTCAATCCCGACCGCCATCCCGGACGGGCGCAGGAACGGCTCGCCTACGTGCTCAGCCGTCTGCAGGAGGACGGCGTGGCTACCGGGGAACTGCCCAGCCGGGGGCTGCCGGCGCTGCCGGCGATGGTGGCCTATGAGCGCCCACGGCGCGACATCGGCTTTCACTTCGTCGATCAGGTCGCGCGCGAGGCCAGGTCAGTGGCCGGCATCGAGGCGATCACGGCGCATTCCTATACCGTGCGCTCCACCATCAATCCGCAACTTCAGCGGTCGGTGGAGGAGGCCCTGCAGGAAGGGCTCTGGCGCTACGAACGCAACGCTGGGCGCGTCCAGTTCCGCGCCGCCGAGGCCAACCTGTCGCAGGCGATCAAGCGGGTCGACGCGAAAGCGGGCGACAAGCGGCCGGCCTGGCAGCGGGCGTTGGCGGCGGCGCGGCTGCCGCTCTACGACGTGCACTGGACGCCGGCCGTGCTGGTGGAGAAGCCAAGCGGCAAGAAGGGCGAGGCCTGGCGCGTCGGCCTCGCCGACGGGCGCATTCTTCCGCTGTCGATCGACAACGCCGCCGCCCAGCGCAAGCTCGTGCTCAACGACGTGGTGCTGGTGCGGGTGGCGGAGGGCAAGGGCAAGAGCGCCGCGCGGGCGGAATTGCGCGTGCGTCCGGTGGTGCAGGGGATGGTGGTCGTGCTCGAGAACAAGAGCGGTCGCATCCTCGCCATGAGCGGGGGCTTTTCCTATCCGCTGAGCCAGCTCAACCGTGCCACCCAGGCGGTGCGCCAGCCCGGCTCCGCCATCAAGCCGCTGAGCTATCTGGCGGCGCTCGGCAAGGGCCTGCAGCCCAATACTCTGGTGCTGGACGAGCCGATCACGCTGCCGCCCATCGGCGGCGGTCGCGCCCGCGAGCAGGATTACTGGACGCCGAAGAATTACGACGGTGGCGCCGGGGGTATCCTCACGCTGCGCCGGGCGCTCGAGAACTCTCGCAACCTCGCGACCGTTCATCTGCTCGATGGCGGCATCGAAAACAGTCCGGAGGCAAGCCTCGACCGCCTGTGCCGGCTTGCCATGGAAGCGCGCATCTACCGCGAGTGCCAGCGTTATTATCCGTTCGTGCTCGGCGCGCAGCCGGTACGGCCGGTCGACCTTGCCGCGTTCTATGCGGCGATCGCGAATGAGGGCATGCGTCCCTCGCCCTATGTGATCGAGTCGATCGAGCGCAACGGCGCGACCGTCTATCGCCACGATCCGAAATCCTCGGTCGTGATCAGCTCGGTCGAGCGCGCCGCGTTCTACCAGCTCAAGACCATGCTGCAGGGCGTGTTGGCGCGCGGCACGGCGCGCGCGATCGCGGGGCTTTCCCCCTATGTGGCGGGCAAGACCGGCACCTCCGACGACGAGAACGATGCCTGGTTCGTCGGCCTCACCAATGACGTCACGGTTGCGGTCTGGATCGGCTACGACAACGCCGACGGCAAGCGCCGCACGCTCGGCGGTGGCTCGACCGGCGGCGGCGTCGCGGTTCCGATCTTCGAGCCGGTGATCCAGGCAGTGTGGGCCAATGTCGCACCGAAGGTTGCACTCGCCCCGCCGTCGCCGGAGGCCAAGCGACAGCTCGCATGCAAGGCCGTCGATCTCGACTCCGGCGAAACGCCGACCGGCGGCGGGAAGGCGATTACGGAGTGCTTCCGGATCGATCGCCGCGGCCAGATCCTCGACACGCAGTATCAGCTCGTCTCGCGCGAAGATGCCTATGGCGCCCGCGAGCGCGCCTACTACGGGGTCGGGGGGAATCCTTACGACGATTACCAGCAGCGCCAGGCTCCTTATTACCAGGACAACTACGGCCGCTACGTTCCGGCGCCGCGGGAGCCGTGGCGGGCGCCGTGGCAGTTCTTCGGTCAGTTCGGGCGCGATCCGCGCTATCAGGCGCCGCCACAGCGCGATCCCTACGGGCGCGAGTACCAGACGCAGACGCCGCAGTACCAGACCCAGACCCCGCGGCCACCCGGCTATATCGGCGGCTATCGGCGGTTCTAGTGAAAGCCCTTGCGATGCCGACGAGCCGATATTCTGTCGCCCTCCTCATGGGCCTGGCGGCATTTGCCGCAGCGTCCGTGGCTCCGACCCGAGCCCAGGAATTCGCCATAGCCGACGTCGCGTCTCCCGCGGGGCTCTCCATCGACCAGATCAAGCCGAAAACCATCGCGTTCATGGATCGGCCCGGCGAGGACCTGATCGACCCGGATGCCGGTCTCATCCGTTTCGAGGATTGGGCGCAGGCGCGGCCGACCGAGAAGCAGTTCCTCACTCCCTTTCCCAGCTACGCCGAGCCCTATGTCGAAGTGACGGTCGACGGCGTGCACAAGCGGTTCAAGGAAAAGCTCCACATGTACGTCGGCGAGGCGCGTTTCGCGCTCGCGCGGCCGCCGGCTTCCATCGATCTCGCTGGTTTTGTGTCGCTGCCCTTCGTCGAGCGGATCGATCCCGCGATCAAGCACCGCCTAATCACTCCGGAAGAGGCAGTCTCTCCCAAGGATCCGCGCGCCGTGCACAACCAGCATCCGCTGCGGCGCTGGTGCGAGATCAGGCCGGTCACGATCTGTCTTCACTCCCGCTACCAGTTCGAAGGCAAGCTGCCGGTGGGCATCCAGATCGCCAACAAGCTCCGGGAAAGCTCGAAACGGATTGCGGACAATCTCGAATTCGAGAGCGAGCTCACGCTGCGGCCAGCCGCAGAGGTTGCCGAGATGGGTCTGACCAGCCTGACTGGACTGGACACGCGGCCGGTCGGGGCGCTTGAGCAAAACATTTTCTACGTCAATCAGGTCATGCAGTTCGGCAAGCTGCTCGCGGTCTTCCAGAACCATCCGACCGACGCCAAGCAGACCATCGTCACCGTGTTCATAGCGCTTGCGGTCGAGACCAGCATCCTGGCCAAAAAGAAGGAGTTCGCGAAAGTTCCCGTACTGCGAAATCTGGTGCCCGCCCAGGTTCTTGCCGGAAAAAGTTCGTTCAATGCGGGAAATTCGATCAGCGCCGGCCTGCCGATCTATGCCCGCAATCAGGTCAAGGCGATCGCCGCGATCCTCGATCGCAAATGAGCAGCTCCCGGCCCTTCGATTGAAGGCGGCTCGCGCATCGCCCGGGAACTCCGTGGAACTTTCTGCGACGCGATTGATTCGATGGAACTCACAGCGAGTTCTCAAATTTGCCGCGTTTAGGCATATTGAGTTACCGTCAATGACGCACGACTCCGGCAGCGTTCGCGGTCAAGCTTCGATCCGAGCGTAGCGTTGGAGCAAGAGGGGGGGCCGATGCGAGGGGCATCGGCCAAAACCGACGTCGTAATTCCCCGACGACGCCGGAGACAAAGGGCTGTCAACGTTAGCACTCGAGTTTGACGGCGGCCGGCTCGGCCGCCGCGCGGGCGGCAGTCTTGCGTCGCCGGCGCTATCGAAGCAAACGGCGCCCTCAGCAGAAGCTGCGGCGTCGCAGGCGAGCGCGCGCGGGCTCGACTGGTTCACCTTTTTCCTCTCCGACATCCAGACCGGTTTTGGTCCCTTCGTTGCGATCTATCTGACCGCGCATGCCTGGGGGCAGTTCGACATCGGTCTGGTCCTGACCGCGGGCGGGCTCGTTGCGCTCGCATGTCAGATGCCGGGAGGCGCGCTGGTCGACGCCGTGCGTTCGGCGCGGCTCGTCGCTGGTCTTGCGGTCGTGGCGATCTGCCTGAGCGCGCTTGCGCTTGCGATCTGGCCGACGTTCTCCGTCGTGATGGCATCGCGGGTTCTACATGCCGCCGCCAGCTGCGTCCTTGGGCCGGTGGTTGCCGCGATCAGCCTGGGTCTGGTCGGGCATGCTGCCCTAGGCGCACGTCTCGGCCGCAATGCGCGCTTTGCCTCCATCGGCAACGGCGTGGCCGCCGCGGCCATGGGAGCATGCGGGTACCTCGTTTCGAATCAGGCCGTGTTCTTTCTCACCGCCGCGCTTGCGGTCCCTGCCATCTTCGCCCTCGGCCGCATCCGCATGAGCCAGCTTGAGCGTCCGAAGGCTGCCGATGGCGGCGTGCCACAGGCGAGCGTGCGCAGCGTGTTGAGCGACCGCCGGCTGCTCATCTTCGCCGGCTGCATCCTGCTGTTCCAGCTTGCCAATGCCGCCATGCTTCCGCTGATGGGCGGCATCCTGACCACGCGCTCGGGCGAATGGGCCTCGACCCTGATCGCCGCCTGCATCGTGCTGCCGCAGCTCGTGGTCGCGGGGTCCGCGCCCTGGGTCGGGCGTATGGCTGATTTCTGGGGACGCCGGCCGCTGCTGGTTCTGTGCTTCGCGGCCCTGGCGTTGCGCGGGCTGTTGTTCGCGGTCGTGAGCAGCCCGTATCTGGTGGTGGCGGTACAACTCCTCGACGGCGTTTGCGCCACGGTCCTCGGCGTGGTGCTGCCGCTCGTGGTGGCAGATATCACGCGCGGAACGGGCCGCTTCAATCTCGGGCTGGGCGTCGTGGGCAGCGCAGTCGGCATCGGCGCAGCGCTCAGCACCACGCTCGCCGGCTATACGATCGATCATTTCGGCAGCAGCATCGCCTTCTGCAGTCTCGCGTTCATCGGAGCTTGCGGAATGGCTCTGGTCTGGCTTCTGTTGCCGGAGACTCGGGAGCCGGCAGAGCAACCGCAGCCCGCGTCGCAAATTCGTCGCAAATCGGCTTGGAAATTTGCATCCATCGCGGCGCTGATGGGCAGTTTTCCTGGCAATATTGCGAAGATTAACGTTGGTTCACTGCCCAAATACCTTTTCGGCAAGTAATCATAATTTACTGGAGTTCCCCGGAAACTCCGACCCGGCTCTCGCGTTGCCAAGCACGCGTTCACCCACGCATGCAGTCCGACGGGGAGTTCCATCGCGCATGGAAGACGTTTGCCGGTACGCCGATCGCCCCTTTGCCTTTCTTGCTCGCTACGTGAAGGTGCGGCCGCTAGCGCACGCCGCGATCGTGACCGCGGTGATTGCTGCAGTCGGCTGCTCGGTGGGCGCTCAGTATGGCGTCAAGGTCCTGGTGGACACGTTGACGGGAGGAATTTACGTCGGCACGCACGTCCGCGACGCCTGGTTCGGGTTCCTGCTGCTGGCGACATTGATCGCCGCCGACAATCTCTTGTGGCGCGTCGCCAGCTGGATCGCGAGCTTCACCTTCGTTGCCGTGACCGGCGATCTGCGGCGCGATCTATTCCGCCATCTTACCGGTCATGCCCCAAGCTACTTTATCGAGCGCATGCCCGGGACCTTGACCAGCCGGATCACCGCCACTTCCAATGCCGTGTTCACGCTGCAGAACATGTTCGTCTGGAACGTGTTGCCGCCCTGCATGGCGACCATCGTGGCGATCACGCTGGTGGTGACGGTGAGCGTTCCGATGGCTGCCGTGCTGATGGTGCTTGCCGGTGTACTGGTGGTCACCATGTTCCGGCTCGCCGCCGCCGGTAAGCCGCTCCATCACGAGTTCGCCCACCGTGCTGCCGCGGTCGACGGCGAAATGATCGACGTCGTCGGTAACATGCCGTTGGTGTGGTCGTTCTGCGGGATTGGCCGCGAACATCGCCGGCTGGACGACACCATTGACCGGGAGATGTCGGCGCGGCGACGCAGCCTCCTGTACATGGAAAAGCTGCGGCTGTTCCACGCGGTCGTCACCGTGGTTCTCACCATAGGCCTGCTGGCCTGGGCCATCGCGCTCTGGCAGAACGGCGCTGCCACCACCGGCGATGTGGTACTGGTGTGCACGCTCGGTCTCTCCATCCTGCATGCGACGCGCGATTTGGCGGTGGCGCTGGTGGACGTCACCCAGCATCTGGCGCGGCTCTCGGAGGCTCTTGCGACGCTTCTGGTTCCCCATCGCCTGCGCGATCACCCGGAAGCGACTTCGCTGGTGCAATCGGGCACGACGGTCGTGTTCGAGAATGTCGCCTTCAGCTACCCCGACGGGCGCAAGGTGTTTTCCGCGTTCAACCTGCGGATCGAGCCTGGCCAGCGCGTCGGGCTGGTCGGGCGATCGGGTTGCGGCAAGTCCACGCTGTTCGCCTTGCTGCAGCGCTTCTATGATGTCCAGGGCGGGCGCATCCTGATCAGCGGCCAGAACGTCGCCCACGTGACCCAAGAGAGCCTGCGGTCGGCCATCGCCTTTGTCCCACAGGATATCTCACTGTTCCATCGCTCGATCCTGGAGAACATCCGCTATGGCCGACCCGATGCCTCCGACGCCGACGTGCATGCAGCTATCGCCGCTGCCAACTGCAGCGCGTTCATTGATCTCCTGCCGGAGGGTGTCAAAACCATCGTCGGCGACCGGGGGGTGAAGCTTTCGCCCGGACAACGCCAGCGCATTGGCATTGCCCGGGCGTTCCTCAAGGATGCACCCATTCTCCTGCTCGATGAGGCGACCTCCGCCCTCGACAGCGAGTCCGAGGAAGCGGTGCGGGAGGCGCTGGACCGGTTGATGGGCAACCGGACGGTCATCGCAATCGCTCACCGCTTGTCGACGCTGCGCAGTTTCGACCGGATCGTCGTGGTGCAGGCTGGAGAAGTCTGTGAGGACGGCGCGCCGCAGACCTTGGTGCGGCGCAAGGGCGTGTACAGCAAGCTGCTGCAGCGTGAGGTCGCCCGGCTGGTCAAGCAGGCCGCATAGCGACCTCACCGCGGTTGCCGCCCCCTTGCCGTAGTGGGTCGGGTGGGAGCGCCGGTTGATGCCGCGATGGATGCCAAAAACCTCGATTTATCGGCCTCTTGCGCCTTGACTTCGCCCCAACCCGCCGATACATACCGCCCACTTTTCGGCAGGCGGTGAGCTTCGCTTGCTCGGAACGGCGTGCCCGTACCCGCTAAACCATTGAGATTCATGGAAGTCTCTTTCGGCTGCGGATGGGCGTCACCAGCCTCGAGGAATGAAGCTCAGACGCTGCCTCTGACGACTGTCAGATGAGAAGTGCATGACCGCTTCGCGCTCGCGCGCGGCGGTCCTCTGTGAAACGGGTGAGCGCCGAACGCGCCGGGAGCGCAAGGCGCTCTTCCGTTTTGCGCGTTGGGATAACCCATGCCCTTTCCTCCGCCAATCAGGGGGCGGACAGGGATGAAGGATTGCAGACGAGACGATGCCCACGATCAACCAGCTGATCCGCAAGCCGCGCGTCATCCAGCACGCGAAGAAGAAGGTGCCGGCACTGCAGGAGAGCCCGCAGAAGCGCGGGGTCTGCACGCGCGTCTACACCACGACGCCGAAGAAGCCGAATTCGGCCCTGCGCAAGGTCGCCAAGGTCCGGCTCACCAACGGCTTCGAGGTGATCGGTTACATTCCGGGCGAGGGCCACAACCTGCAGGAGCACTCGGTGGTCATGATCCGCGGAGGCCGCGTGAAGGACCTGCCCGGCGTGCGCTACCACATTCTGCGCGGCGTGCTCGACACCCAAGGCGTGAAGAACCGCAAGCAGAGGCGCTCCAAATACGGAGCAAAACGACCCAAGTGATTGGGTCGTTTTGCGTAGGTCCCCGGGCGAGCGCAGCGAGATCCGGGGACACAAGAAGCTGAAAGACAGAGAAACCCGATGTCCCGCCGTCACAGTGCCGAGAAGCGCGAAATCAACCCAGACCCGAAATACGGGAATCTGGTGGTCTCGAAGTTCATGAACTCGATCATGCGCGCCGGAAAGAAGTCGGTGGCTGAGACCATCGTCTATGGCGCGCTGGAAATCATCGAGGGCAAGACCAAGCAGAATCCCGTCACGGTTTTCGAGCAGGCGCTCGACAACGTCATGCCGTCGATCGAGGTGCGCTCGCGCCGCGTCGGCGGAGCGACCTATCAGGTGCCGGTCGAGGTGCGCACCATCCGCCGGCAGGCGCTCGGTATCCGCTGGATCATCGCGGCGGCGCGCGAGCGCAACGAAAAGACCATGACCGAGCGGCTCTCGGCCGAGCTGCTTGACGCATCCAACAGCCGCGGAAACGCCGTCAAGAAGCGCGAGGACACGCACCGCATGGCCGAGGCCAATCGGGCGTTCTCGCATTATCGCTGGTGACGGCCAGCAAGAGCTCAAGGACTTAGTTCGCATGCCCCGCAGTCATCCGATCGAGGACTACCGCAATTTCGGCATCATGGCCCACATCGATGCCGGCAAGACGACGACGACTGAGCGGATCCTCTATTACACCGGCAAGAGCCACAAGATCGGCGAGGTGCACGAGGGCGCCGCGACCATGGATTTCATGGCGCAGGAGCAGGAGCGCGGCATCACCATCACCTCGGCCGCGACGACTGCGTTCTGGCCGCCGGAGACCAAGAAGCACCGGCTCAACATCATCGACACTCCCGGGCACGTCGACTTCACCATCGAGGTGGAACGAAGCCTGCGCGTGCTCGACGGCGCGGTATGCGTGCTCGACAGCAATCAGGGTGTCGAGCCGCAGACCGAGACGGTCTGGCGCCAGGGCGACAAGTACAAGGTTCCCCGCATCGTCTTCTGCAACAAGATGGACAAAGTCGGGGCGAATTTCTTCCAATGCCTCACGGACATTGTCGAGCGCCTGGGCGCCAAGCCGGTGGCGATCCAACTTCCGATCGGCGCCGAACAGCAATTCAAGGGCATCGTCGATCTGGTGCGCATGAAGGGTGTCGTCTGGGATGACGAGGCCCTGGGCGCCCGCTACCACGATGTCGAAATCCCGTCCGACATGGTCGAGCAGGCCAAGGAATACCGCGAGAAACTGGTCGAGGCCGCGGTCGAGCTCGACGACGATGCGATGGCCGCCTATCTCGACGGCAAGGAACCCGACGAGGCGACGCTCAAGCGGCTGATCCGCAGGGCGGTGATCACTGGAGCGTTCTTTCCGGTGCTGGCCGGCTCAGCCTTCAAGAACAAGGGCGTGCAGCCGCTGCTCGACGCGGTCGTCGATTATCTGCCTTCGCCCCTCGACGTGCCGCCGATCAAGGGCATCGACAGCAAAGGCAACGAGGTCGTGCGCAAAGCGTCCGACAGCGAACCGCTGGCGATGCTCGCCTTCAAGATCATGGACGATCCGTTCGTCGGCACCATCACCTTCTGCCGCATCTATTCCGGGCGGCTGGAAAGCGGCACCGGCGTCATCAATTCCACCAAGGATCGCAAGGAGCGGATCGGCCGCATGCTGCTGATGCACGCGAACAACCGCGAGGACATCAAGGAGGCCTATGCCGGAGATATCGTGGCGCTGGCGGGAACTCAAGGAGGTGCGCACCGGCGATACGTTGTGCGACCCGCAGAAGTCGGTGATCCTGGAAAAAATGGAATTCCCCGATCCGGTGATCGAGATCGCGATCGAGCCGAAATCCAAGGCGGACCAGGAGAAGCTCGGTGTCGCGCTGGCCAAGCTGGTGGCCGAGGACCCGTCGTTCCGGGTGACCACCGACCAGGAGTTGGGCCAGACCATCCTCAAGGGGATGGGCGAGCTTCATCTCGACATCAAGGTCGACATCTTGAAGCGCACCTACAAGGTCGACGCCAATATCGGCGCGCCGCAGGTCGCCTACCGGGAGAAGATCAGCAAGCAGGTCACGGTCGACTATACGCACAAGAAGCAGACCGGCGGCTCGGGCCAGTTCGCGCGCGTCAAGATCGTGGCCGAGCCGTTGCCGCCGGCCGGCGGCTTTGCGTTCGAAAACAAGGTCGTCGGCGGCAACGTGCCGAAGGAGTACGTCCCTGGCGTCGAGAAGGGCCTCGAGTTGGTGCTGGGGTCGGGCGTGCTTGCCGGCTTCCCCGTCGTCGATCTCAAGGTGACGCTGATCGACGGCGCCTACCACGATGTGGATTTGTCCGCGCTTGCGTTCGAAATCTGCTCGCGTGCGGCGCTGCGCGAGGCGCTGCAGAAGGGGTCGCCCGTCCTGCTCGAGCCGATCATGAAGGTCGAGGTGGTGACGCCCGAGGACTATACCGGCTCGGTGATCGGCGATCTCAATTCGCGGCGCGGCCAGATCCAGGGCCAGGACATGCGTGGCAACGCCAACGTCGTCAACGCCATGGTGCCGCTCGCCAACATGTTCGGCTACGTGAGCAACCTGCGCTCCATGTCGCAGGGGCGCGCCACCTTCACCATGCAATTCGATCACTACGCGGAAGTGCCGCGGGCGGTCGCCGAGGAAATCCAGGCGAAATTCGCCTGACGGGTCAAAGTAAAAGGATCAGGAGACGGAGAGTCCCATGGCCAAGCAGAAATTTGAGCGCAACAAGCCGCATTGCAATGTGGGGACGATTGGTCACGTCGACCACGGCAAGACGACATTGACGGCGGCGCTGACGAAGGTATCGGCGGACAAGGGCTGGACGTCGAACTTCGTGCCGTATGACCAGGTTGCGAAGGCATCGGAGAGCCAGGGTCGGCGCGATCCCACCAAGATCCTCACGATCGCGACGAGCCATGTGGAATACTCCACCGACAAGCGGCACTACGCGCATGTGGATTGCCCCGGGCATGCCGACTACGTGAAGAACATGATCACGGGGGCGGCGCAGATGGACGGGGCGATCCTGGTGGTATCGGCGGCGGACGGTCCGATGCCGCAGACGCGCGAGCACATCCTGCTGGCGCGGCAGGTCGGTGTTCCCTACATCGTGGTGTTTCTGAACAAGGTCGACGTTGTGGACGACCCTGAGCTTCTGGACCTGGTTGAGCTCGAGGTGCGTGAGCTTCTGACCAAGTACCAGTTCCCGGGCGACAAGGCTCCGGTGATCCGGGGGTCTGCGATCAAGGCGCTCAACGGCGAGAAGGGGGAGACGGCGGACGAGGCGATCCTCAAGCTCTACGAGGCGCTGGATACGTTTGTGCCGCTGCCCGAGCGACCGATCGACCAGCCGTTCCTGATGCCGATCGAGGACGTGTTCTCGATCTCCGGTCGCGGCACGGTTGTGACGGGCCGGATCGAGCGCGGCAAGATCAAGGTCGGCGAGGAAGTCGAGATCGTTGGGCTGCGGGACACGCAGAAGTCGGTGGTTACGGGAGTGGAGATGTTCCGCAAGCTGCTGGACGAGGGAGTTGCGGGCGACAATGTGGGCTGCCTGCTGCGCGGGATCGACAAGGACGCGGTGGAGCGCGGGCAGGTCCTGTGCAAGCCGGGGTCGGTGAAGCCGCACAAGAAGTTCAAGGCGGAGGCCTACATCCTGACCAAGGAGGAGGGCGGCCGGCACACGCCGTTCTTCAACAACTACCGTCCGCAGTTTTACTTCCGGACCACGGACGTGACCGGGCAATGCACGCTGCCGGCGGGCACGGAGATGATCATGCCGGGCGACAACGCGACCATGGACGTTGAGCTGATCACGCCCATCGCCATGGAGGAGAAGCAGCGCTTCGCCATCCGCGAGGGCGGCAAGACCGTCGGCGCAGGCGTGGTGGTCAGCATCACCGAGTGAAGGCGGGACCGAGCAACGAGGACAGAGGACGGAGGACCGACGACAGCCAGATACGTGACAATGACGGTAATCCGTCGTTCGTCGTCTGTCGTCCGTCGTCTGAAACGACATGAACGGCCAGAATATCCGGATCCGCCTCAAGGCGTTCGATCACCGCATCCTGGATGCGTCGACACGTGAGATCGTGGCGACCGCCAAGCGCACCGGTGCGCAGGTGCGGGGCCCGATTCCGCTGCCGACCCGGATCGAGAAGTTCACGGTGAACCGCTCGCCGCACGTCGACAAGAAGAGTCGCGAGCAGTTCGAGATGCGCACGCACAAGCGGCTGCTCGATATCGTCGATCCGACCCCGCAGACGGTGGACGCGCTGATGAAGCTCGATCTTGCCGCCGGCGTGGACGTCGAGATCAAGCTCTGAGCCGGGCGGGACGAGAGAGACGAGGACACGAAACATGCGTTCCGGGGTGATCGCACAGAAGGTCGGGATGACCCGCGTCTTTACGGACGGCGGCGAGCATGTGCCGGTGACGGTGCTGCGCTTGGCCAAGTGCCAGGTCGTGGCGCATCGCACCAAGGACAAGAACGGCTACGTGGCGCTGCAGCTCGGCGCCGGCATGCGCAAGCCCAGGAACCTGACCAAGGCCGACCGCGGCCATTTCGCCGTCGCCAAGGTCGAGCCCAAGCGCAGGCTCGCCGAGTTCCGCGTGGACGAAGGCGATCTGATTCCGGTCGGCGCCGAGATCACGGCCGATCATTTCGTCGTGGGCCAGTTTGTCGACGTAACCGGCACCTCGATCGGCAAGGGCTTTGCGGGCGGCATGAAGCGCTGGAATTTCGGCGGGCTGCGGGCATCGCATGGCGTGTCGATCTCGCATCGCTCGATCGGCTCCACCGGCGGCCGCCAGGATCCGGGCAAGACCTTCAAGAACAAGAAGATGCCGGGCCATATGGGCGTCGAGCGCGTCACCACGCTCAATCTCAAGGTGGTGCAGACCGACGTCGAGCGTGGCCTCATCCTGGTCGAAGGCGCTGTGCCGGGGGCCAAGGGCGGCTGGATCACGTTGCGCGACGCCGTGAAGAAGAAGCTGCCGAAGGAGGCCCCCAAGCCTGGCAAGTTCCGCCTGCCGGACGGCGGCCCGCCGGCGGCCGAGGCGGCCCCCGCCGGAGAAGGCACACCGGCCGAGACGGAGGGTGCGTGACATGGAGCTCAAGATCATGTCGCTCGACGGTACCGCGGCGGGCTCGGTTGAGCTGCCGGATGCGATCTTCGGGCTCGAACCGCGCCCCGACCTGCTGCACCGCTACGTGCGCTGGCAGCTCGCTAAGCGCCAGCGCGGTACCCACGATGTCAAGAACCGCGCCGAGATCCACCGCACCGGCAAGAAGCTGTATCGTCAGAAGGGCACCGGCTCGGCCCGTCACGGCTCGGCGAGAGTGAACCTCTTCCGCGGCGGCGGGCGCTCGTTCGGGCCGACCCCCCGCAGCCACGCGATCGATCTGCCCAAGAAGGTGCGCGCGCTCGCGCTCAAGCACGCCTTGTCCGCAAAGGCCAAGGACGGCGGCATCATCGTGCTCGACAAGGCCACGGTGAAGGACGGCAAGACCGCGGCCCTGCGCAAGACCTTCGGCAAGCTCGGGCTCACCAGCGCGCTCATCATCGACGGCGCCGAGGTGGAGCAGAATTTCGCGCTGGCCGCCCGCAACATCCCGAACATCGACGTGCTGCCGGTGCAGGGCATCAACGTCTACGACATTCTGCGGCGGCAAATGCTGGTGCTGACCAAGTCGGCGCTGGACGCGCTGGAGGCGCGCTTCAAATGAGCACCAGCGATCCGCGCCACTACGACGTCATCATCGCGCCGGTCATCACCGAGAAGGCGACGCTCGCCTCCGAGCGCAACCAGGTCATGTTCAAGGTCGCACGGCACGCGACCAAGCCGCAGATCAAGGAGGCGATCGAGAAGCTCTTCGACGTCAAGGTCAAGAGCGTCAACACCCACGTGCGCAAGGGCAAGATCAAGGCCTTCAAAGGCAGCGTAGGCGAGCAGTCGGAAATCAAGCGTGCGGTCGTCACCCTCGAAGAGGGCCACCGCATCGACGTCACGACGGGCCTGTAGGAGCGGCGCAATGGCACTCAAGTCCTATAATCCGGTGACGCCGAGCCAGCGCCAGCTCGTGCTGGTGGATCGCTCCGGCCTCTACCGCGGCGCCCCGGTGAAGACGCTGACCGAGGGCAAGCACTCGAGCGGCGGGCGCAACAACAGCGGGCGCATCACCGTACGTTTCCGCGGCGGCGGCCATAAGCAGGCGTATCGCAAGGTCGATTTCAAGCGTCGCAAATTCGACGCCCCGGCGACGGTCGAGCGTATCGAATACGATCCCAATCGCACCGCCTTCATCGCATTGATCAAATACCAGGACGGCGAGCTCGCTTATATCCTGGCGCCGCAACGGCTGGCGCAGGGCGACACGGTGGTCTCGGGCGAGCATGCCGACGTGAAGCCGGGCAATGCCATGCCGGTCGGCAACGTTCCGATCGGCACGATCGTGCACAATATCGAGATCAAGATCGGCAAGGGCGGGCAGATCGCGCGCTCAGCCGGGACCTATGCGCAGATCGTCGGTCGCGACGGCGACTACGTCATCCTGCGGCTCAACTCGGCCGAGCAGCGCCTGGTGCACGGCCGCTGCATGGCGACCATCGGCGCGGTGTCGAATCCCGACAACATGAACGTCTCGATCGGCAAGGCCGGCCGCAAGCGCTGGATGGGGCGCATGCCGCACAATCGCGGCGTGACGATGAATCCGATCGACCATCCCCACGGCGGCGGTGAAGGCCGCACCTCGGGCGGCCGGCACCCGGTGACGCCGTGGGGCTTTCCCACCAAGGGCAAGAAGACCCGCCGGAACAAGTCCACCACCAAGTTCATCGTTTCCAGCCGCCACGCGCGGAAGAAGAAGTAGGCGAGGACGGGATCATGGCGCGTTCGATCTGGAAGGGTCCGTTCGTCGATGGCTATCTGCTCAAGAAGGCGGAGGCATCGCGTGCGTCGGGCCGCCACGAGATGATCAGGATCTGGAGCCGGCGTTCGACCATCCTGCCGCAATTCGTTGGGCTGACATTCGGCGTCTACAACGGCCAGAAGCATATCCCGGTTCTGGTGACGGAAGAGATGGTCGGTCACAAGTTCGGCGAGTTCGCGCCGACCCGAACGTTCTACGGCCATTCGTCGGACCGCAAGGCCAAGCGTGCGTCCGGGCCCGCCACGCCGGCGGCGCCGGGCGCGGCCGGCGGCAGTTCGTAAGGTTTGAGAGGGCGAAATGAGCAAGAAGGCACGCGAACGCGCGCTTGCCGAGAACGAGGCCAAGGCGGTCGCCCGCATGCTGCGGGTCAGCCCGCAGAAGCTCAATCTCGTCGCGCAACTGATCCGTGGCAAGAAGGTGGCGGCGGCGTTGGCCGATCTCGAATTCTCGCGCAAGCGTATCGCCCGCGACGTGCGCAAGTGCCTGGAATCGGCGATCGCCAATGCGGAGAACAATCATGACCTCGACGTCGACGATCTCGTCGTCGCCGAGGCGCATGTCGGCAAGGCGATCGTCATCAAGCGTTTTCACCCGCGCGGTCGCGGCCGCATGGGTCGGATATTCAAGCCATTTGCAAACCTGACCATCGTGGTGCGTCAGGCCGAAGCTGCGGCTTCCTGAGAGGTAACCAATGGGTCAAAAAGTCAATCCGGTCGGATTGCGGCTCGGCATCAACCGCACCTGGGATTCGCGCTGGTACTCCGGCAAGAACGAGTACGGGCAATTGCTCCACGAGGATATGAAGATCCGCGAGGAGCTGATGAAGGATCTCAAGCAGGCGGCGGTATCGAAGATCGTGATCGAGCGGCCGCACAAGAAGTGTCGCGTCACGGTTCAATCGGCGCGGCCGGGCGTGGTCATCGGCAAGAAGGGAGCCGACATCGAGAAGCTCCGCCGCAAGGTCGCCAAGCTCACCAAGTCCGATGTCGTGATCAATATTGTCGAGATCCGCAAGCCGGAGCTCGATGCCCAGCTCGTGGCCGAATCCATCGCCCAGCAACTCGAGCGGCGCGTGGCTTTCCGTCGTGCGATGAAGCGTGCGGTGCAGTCGGCGATGCGGCTCGGTGCCGGCGGCATTCGCATCAACTGCTCGGGTCGTCTGGGCGGCGCCGAGATCGCGCGCATGGAGTGGTATCGCGAAGGCCGGGTGCCGTTGCACACGCTGCGTGCCGACGTCGACTACGGCGTGGCAACGGCCTTCACCACCTACGGCACCTGCGGCGTCAAGGTCTGGATCTTCAAGGGCGAGATCATGGAGCACGACCCGATGGCGCAGGACAAGAAGATGGCGGAAGGCGAGGCCGGGCGGCCGCGCCGCGACGCCCCCTGAGCGCCAGGATCGAGAGACTGAGAAAGGCGACGAGTTCATGCTGCAACCGATGCGCACGAAATTCCGCAAGGCGCACAAGGGCCGCATCAAGGGTATTGCGACCTCTGGCGTCGAGCTTGCGTTCGGGCAGTTCGGACTCAAGGCGCTGGAACCCGAGCGCGTCACCGCGCGGCAGATCGAGGCGGCGCGGCGCGCGCTTACCCGCCACATGAAGCGCGCGGGCCGGGTGTGGATCCGTATCTATCCGGACGTCCCGGTGTCGAAGAAGCCGCTCGAAGTGCGCATGGGCTCGGGCAAGGGTGCGCCCGAATTCTGGGTGGCACGGGTCAAGCCGGGCCGCATCCTGTTCGAGGTCGATGGCGTGTCGATGGTGATCGCGCGCGAAGCCCTGGGGCTCGCCGCCGCCAAGCTGCCGATCAAGACGCGTTTCATCGAGCGCATCGCGGAGTAGGTGAGGAGCGACATGAAGCCGGGTGATCTCAGGGCCATGACCGTCGACCAGCTCGACGATGAGGTTCTGAAACTCAAGAAAGAGCGGTTCAACCTGCGCTTCCAGCGGGCGACGGGACAGCTCGAGAACACCGCGCGCGTGCGGCAGGTCCGCCGAGACATCGCGCGTATCAAGACGGTCGCCGCCCAGAAGCGCAGCGGCGCTTCTTCGTCGACGCCGAAGCCGGTGGCGCGGGACGAGAAAGCAACCAAGCCGAAGCGCGCCACGCGCTCGAAAGCCAAGTCGGAGTAGTCAAAAGATGCCGAAGCGCACGCTGCAGGGCGTCGTGGTGAGCGACAAGCAGGACAAGACCGTCGTGGTGCGCGTCGAGCGCCGCTTCACGCACCCGGTGATGAAGAAGACCGTGCGGCGCACGAAGAAATATTACGCCCACGATGAGACCAATGAATATCACGTGGACGATATCGTGTGGATCGAGGAGCGTCGTCCGCTGTCGAGACTCAAGCGCTGGGAAGTGGTGCGCGGCGAGAAGAAGAAGGTCGTGTGAGCGCTATGCGCGCGGGAAGCAGGAGAGCGAGGGTGGCGTCATGATTCAGATGCAGACCAACCTCGACGTGGCGGACAATTCCGGCGCGCGCCGCGTCATGTGCATCAAGGTGCTGGGCGGGTCGAAGCGCAAGTATGCCACCATCGGCGATGTGATCGTAGTGTCGGTGAAGGAGGCGATCCCGCGCGGCCGCGTGAAAAAGGGCGAGGTGATGAAGGCCGTGGTGGTGCGGATCTCCAAGGACATCAAGCGTCCGGACGGGTCGATCATCCGGTTCGATCGCAATGCCGCGGTGTTGATCAATCCGCAGATGGAGCCGGTCGGTACCCGCATCTTCGGACCGGTTCCGCGCGAGCTGCGGGCCAAGAACCACATGAAGATCATCTCGCTCGCGCCGGAGGTGCTGTGATGGCCGCGAAGATCCGCAAGGGCGACAAGGTGGTCGTGCTGTCGGGGCGCGACAAGGGTCGCAGCGGCGAGGTTATCGAGGTGCGGCCCGACGCCGGCCGGGCTTTGGTGCGCGGGGTCAACCTGGTCAAGCGCCACCAGAAGCAGAACGCGCAGCAGGAGGGCGGCATCGTCTCCAAGGAGGCGACGGTGCATCTGTCGAATCTCGCGCTCGCCGACCCCAAGGACGGCAAGCCGACGCGTGTCGGCTTCAAGTTCGTGGGTCAGGGCGACGATCGGCGCAAGGTGCGCGTCGCCAAGCGTTCGGGAGTTGAGATCGATGGCTGACACCGAAACCAAGGCCAAGGGCGGCAAGTCCGGTAAGTCGGACAAGGCACCGCGGCCCGAGAAAGGCGATCAGGCTCAACAGGGGCAGCAGAAGGCTCCGAAGGCGGAAAAGGGCGACCGGGCCGCCAAGGGCGAGGCCGCCGCCGCGCCGAAGGCAAGGAAGCGGGAAGAGCGCGTCACGCCGCGCCTGAAGACCTATTTCGAAGACGTGGTGCGCAAGAAGCTGTCGGAGGAGTTCGGCTACAAGAGCCGGCTGCAGGTGCCTGTGCTCGAGAAGGTCGTGATCAATATGGGCATCGGCGAGGGCGTCAACGACCGCAAGAAGGTCGAGGCCGCCGCCAACGACCTTGGCCTGATCGCAGGCCAGAAGGCGGTGATCACCAAGGCGAGAAAATCGATCGCCACCTTCAAGGTGCGCGATGGCCAGGCGATCGGCTGCAAGGTGACGCTGCGCAAGGCCCGCATGTACGAATTCGTCGATCGGCTGATCAACATCGCGCTGCCGCGCGTGCGCGACTTCCGCGGCCTGTCGCCCAAGAGCTTCGACGGCGGCGGCAACTACACGATCGGCATCAAGGAACACATCATCTTCCCGGAGATCGACTACGACAAGGCAGCCGATGTCTGGGGTATGGACATCACGGTCTGCACCAGCGCGAAGAACGACAACGAGGCGCGGGCGCTGTTAAGTGCATTCAACTTTCCATTCCGGCAGTGAGGGCGATCCTCAGACGCGGAAAGCCAGGAGATATTGATGGCTAAGAAGAGTTCGATCGAGAAGAACAATCGGCGACGCAGGCTGAGCAAGAAGTTTGCGAGCAGGCGCTCGCGGCTCAAGGCGGTTGCGCGCGACAAGTCGAAGCCGATGGAGGAGAGGTTCGCGGCGACGCTGAAGCTTGCCGAGATGCCGCGCAATTCTTCGGCGACCCGCATTCGCAATCGCTGCGAGGTATCGGGCCGGCCGCGGGGCTTCTATCGCAAGCTCAAGCTTTCTCGCATCGCGCTTCGGGAACTCGGCTCCAAGGGGCTGATCCCGGGCCTTGTCAAGTCGAGCTGGTGAGGAGGGCCGAGCAATGGGCGTGAACGATCCGCTCGGCGACATGATTGCGCGCATTCACAACGCGCAGATGCGCAACAAGTCGAAGGTGTCGATGCCGGCCTCGCGGCTGCGAGTGAGCGTGCTCGACGTGCTCAAGACGGAGGGCTTCATCCGCGGCTACGCGGCGGTCGAGCACTCGAATGGGCGCAAGGAGCTCGAGATCGAGCTCAAATATTTCGACGGCGCGCCGGTTATCCGCGAGATCGCGCGGGTGTCGAAACCGGGCCGGCGCGTCTACGCCTCGGTCAGGGCGCTCCCGCGCGTGAATAACGGATTGGGGGTCGCCATCCTGTCCACGCCGAAGGGCGTGATGGCGGATCACGACGCGCGCGACAACAACGTGGGCGGAGAAATCCTCTGCACGGTATTCTAAGCCGGTAACAACGGATCAGCGGCCATGTCTCGTGTCGGAAAAAAACCTGTAGCGATCCCCTCCGGTGTCACCGCCAGCGTGGAGGGGCAGCTCGTCAAGGTGAAGGGGCCGAAAGGCGCGCTTTCGCTCGAGCTGCACAGCGACGTCGCCGCCAAGGTCGAAGGCAGCGAGGTCAAGGTCGATCCGCGCGTCGAGACCAAGCGCGCGCGTGCCATGTGGGGTACCTACCGGTCGCTGCTGGCCAACGTGATGGAGGGGGTGACCAAGGGCTTCGAGCGTCGGCTCGAGATCACCGGCGTCGGCTATCGCGCCGCGCTCCAGGGCAAGAATTTGCAGGTCCAGCTTGGCTATAGCCACGACATCGTCTACCCGATCCCGGACGGCATCACGATCGCGGTACCCAAGCCGACCGAGATCGTTGTCAGCGGTATCGACGGCCAGAAGGTCGGCCACGTCGCCGCTGAAATCCGCGGCTTCCGCAAGCCCGAGCCGTACAAGGGCAAAGGCGTCAAGTACGCCGGCGAACGTATCTTCCGCAAGGAAGGCAAGAAGAAGTGATGGGAGCGCATGATGGCGACAGTCGCTGATCGGACGCTGCGGCGGACGGCAAAGGTACGGCGGAACGTCCGTCGTGCCGCCGGCTCCCGTGCCCGGCTCTCGGTATTCCGCTCCTCGAAGCACATCTACGCGCAGGTCATCGACGACGCGAACGGCCAGACGGTCGCCTCCGCCTCCTCGCTGGAGAAGGAAATGCGCGACAGCCTCAAGACCGGCGCCAACATCGAAGCGGCGAAAGTCGTAGGCAAACGGCTTGCCGAACGCGCTTCGGCCAAGGGAATCAAGGACGTCGTCTTCGATCGCGGCGGCTACCTCTATCACGGCCGGGTCAAGGCGCTGGCGGATGCGGCGCGCGAGGCCGGGCTCAATTTCTGAGACGGAGACGATGACGGAGCACACATGCCACGCCCGGGCTTTCCGTCCTCCGCCGGCCGTCCTTTGAACACACTCGAAAGCAGGTTGGAACGAGATCATGGCACGTGAACCACGCGATCGCCGCGAGCGGGAAGAGCGCGACAACGAATTCACCGACAAGCTGGTCCACATCAACCGCGTGGCCAAGGTGGTGAAGGGCGGACGCCGGTTCGGCTTCGCCGCGCTCGTCGTCGTGGGCGACGAAAAGGGCAGGGTCGGGTTCGGCCACGGCAAGGCGCGCGAGGTGCCGGAGGCGATCCGCAAGGCGACCGATGCGGCGAAGCGCGGTCTCATCCGCGTGCCGCTGCGCGAAGGCCGGACGCTGCATCACGACGTGGCCGGCCGTCACGGGGCCGGGCGGGTATTCCTGCGTGCGGCGCCTCCCGGCACCGGGATCATCGCCGGTGGCCCCATGCGCGCGGTGTTCGAGACGCTGGGCATGCAGGACGTGGTGGCGAAGTCGCTCGGCTCGTCTAATCCCTACAACATGGTGCGGGCGACCTTCGACGCGCTCAAGCGCCAGGACTCTCCCCGTTCTGTCGCCTCGCGCCGCAATATCAAGGTATCGACCCTGCAGGCGCGTCGCCGCGAGGGCGGTGAGAGCGAGCAGGTTGCGGACTGAGACAAGTCGCGCGCCGGGAGACCGACATGAGCAAGACCGACAAAGTCATCAAGGTTGAACAGATCGGCAGCCCGATTCGCCGCCATCACGGCCAGCGCGAGACCCTCATCGGGCTGGGGCTCAACCGCATCGGTCGGCTCGCCGAGTTGCCGGACACCCCGCAGACGCGGGGTATGATCGCCAAGGTCAAGCACCTGGTGCGCGTGGTGGACGAAGGAGAGCGCCGATGAAACTCCACGAACTCGCCGACCGGCCGGGTGCGCGCAAGAAACGCAGCCGCATCGGCCGCGGCATCGGCTCCGGCACGGGCAAGACCGGCGGTCGTGGCGGCAAGGGCCAGACCGCCCGCTCGGGCGTGCGGATCAAGGGCTTCGAGGGCGGCCAGATGCCGCTCCACCGTCGGCTGCCGAAGCGCGGCTTCAGGAATACGCCGTTCGCGATCAAGCTCAACGAAGTCAATCTCGGCAAGATTCAGGCGGCGATCGACGCCGGCAAGCTCGACGCCAACGCGCCGGTCGACGCGGAGGCATTGGTGAAGGCGGGTGTGCTGAGGCGGGCCAAGGACGGTGTCCGGCTGCTCGGCGCGGGTGAGATCAAGGCCAAGGTCGCCTTCTCGGTATGGGGGGCGTCCAGATCGGCGGTGGCGGCGGTGGAAAAGGCGGGCGGCTCGGTCACCCTCCTGGCGCCGAAGCCGGAGGCGAGCGAAGCGGCGGCCTGATGCCTATATAGGTCGCGGCGCCCACGCGAGCGCCTGGTTTCTTGGGGGGTGGGACGGGAGCTTCAAGCCCATGGTTTCTGCAGCAGAACAACTCGCCGCCAATCTCAATTTCTCCGCGCTCGCCAAGGCCGAGGAACTCAAGAAGCGCATCTGGTTCACCCTCGGCGCGCTCCTTGTCTATCGCTTCGGAACCTATATCCCGCTGCCCGGCATCGACCCTTCGGCCTGGGACCAGATCTTCAAGTCGCAGGCGGGCGGCATCCTCGGCATGTTCAACATGTTTTCCGGCGGAGGCATCCACCGGATGGCGATCTTCGCCCTCAACATCATGCCGTACATCTCGGCCTCGATCATCATTCAGCTGATGACGACGGTGTCGCCCACGCTCGAGCAGCTCAAGAAGGAGGGCGAGCAGGGCCGCAAGGTGATGAACCAGTACACGCGGTACCTCACCGTGGTGCTCGCAGCCTTCCAGTCCTACGGCATCGCGGTCGGCCTCGAGGGCGCCGGCAATGTCGTGACGGATCCGGGCTGGTTCTTCCGCATCGGAACGGTCATCACGCTGACCGGCGGCACCATGTTCCTGATGTGGCTCGGCGAGCAGGTGACCTCGCGCGGCATCGGCAACGGCATCTCGCTGATCATTCTTGCAGGCATCGTGGCGGAGCTGCCCTCGGCCATCGTCGGCACGCTGGAGCTCGGCCGTCAGGGCGCGCTGTCGACCGGGCTGATCATCGTGATCCTGGTGATGGCGGTCGCGGTGATCGCCTTCATCGTTTTCATGGAGCGCGCGCAGCGCCGATTGCTGATCCAATATCCCAAACGCCAGGTCGGCAACCGCATGTTCGAGGGCCAGTCCTCGCACCTGCCGCTCAAGCTCAATACCTCGGGCGTGATCCCGCCGATCTTCGCCTCATCGCTGCTGCTGTTGCCGACCACGGTCGCCAACTTCAACGCCGGCCAGGGCCCGGAATGGTTTGTCACGTTGACCACCCAGCTCGGGCACGGACGTCCGCTGTTTCTGGTTCTCTATGTCGGGCTGATCGTTTTCTTCGCCTTCTTCTATACCGCGATCGTGTTCAACCCCACGGAAACGGCGGAGAACCTGAAGAAGCACGGCGGCTTCATCCCCGGCATTCGGCCGGGGGAACGCACGGCCGAGTACATCGACTACGTCCTCTCGCGCATCACCGTCATCGGTGCCGGCTACCTCGCCATCGTCTGCCTTCTGCCCGAAATTCTCATTTCCTACGCGGCCGTGCCGTTCTATTTTGGCGGTACGTCGCTGCTCATCGTGGTCAGTGTCACCATGGACACGGTGGCGCAAATCCAGGGTTACTTGCTGGCGCATCAGTACGAAGGTCTGATCAAACGGTCGAAGCTGCGGGGGCGGCGTAGATGAGATTGATACTGCTCGGCCCGCCGGGGGCCGGGAAGGGTACTCAGGCCCAGCGGCTGGTCGCCAAGCATGGGTTGGTGCAGCTGTCCACGGGCGAGATGCTGCGTGCGGCGGTCAAGGCTGGAACGCCGATCGGACGCGTGGCCAAGGAGCTGATGGAGCGCGGCGAGCTCGTGCCCGACGACGTCGTGGTGGCCATCGTCTCCGACCGCATTCAGGAGCCCGATGCGCGCAACGGCTTCATCCTCGACGGCTTCCCCCGCACGGTCCCGCAGGCGCACGCGCTCGACCGCATGCTCAGGGAAAAGGGCCTGGAGCTTGATGCGGTGATCGAGCTGAAGGTCGACGAGGACATCCTGCTCGAGCGGATCAAGAAGCGGATCGCCGAGACGACGGCGCGGGGGGAAAGCCTGCGCGCCGACGACGACCCGGATGTGCTCCGGCGCCGGCTGCTGGCATATCGGGATCAGACCGCGCCGCTCGCCGCGTACTACCAGCTTCAGAGTATGCTGCGCTCGGTCGATGGCATGGCTCCGATCGCGTCGGTCGCGAGCGCCATCGATCGGGCGCTGCAGGGTCCGCCGCCGGCGCGTCGCGCGCCGGCGGGGAAGCCGTCGCCGGAGCGGCCTCAGGCGGATACGACCCGGAAGGCGGCCGCCCCCGCCAAGGCACGCGACGCCAAGGCCGCCGGTACCCGGACGTCGGGTGCGCCCAAACCAGGGAGTGCCAAAGCGTCCGACGGCAAGAGATCGGGCGCAAAGACCGCGAGTGCGGCGACACGCGACAAACCTGCGCCCGCCAAAAGCGCCGCGGCCAGTTCGGCTGGAACGCGAAAGCCTGGCACTAAGTCAAAGTCAAGCAAGGCAAAACCCCGTACCGCGGGTGCCCGGGCCGCCGCCGGCCGTTCACGGAAAAGCCATAGCCAGCGGAGGTTGACGAAACGCCGTTGAATCCATTAATAACCGGCATCCAAGTCGAGAGGTCGAACGATACCGGGCCCCGGGGAACGGGGAGGGTGTCGCGTTATCGTTTGGAACCGCCTCGGAAAACGATCACCGGCTTCGATCGAGCCGGGAACAGGAGTGAATGACCGTGGCCCGCATTGCCGGCGTCAATATCCCTACCAACAAGCGCGTCGTGATTGCACTGCAATATATCCATGGCATCGGGCCACAAAAGGCCAATGAAATCATGGCGAAAGTTGGAATCCCGGACGAGCGTCGGGTGTCCCAGCTGACGGACCAGGAAGTGCTGCAAATCCGCGAGGTCATTGATCGCGACTATTTGGTGGAAGGCGACCTGCGGCGCGAGGTGGCCATGAACATCAAGCGGTTGATGGACCTTGGCTGCTATCGTGGGTTGCGGCACCGCCGCGGACTACCCGTACGCGGCCAGCGGACTCACACCAATGCCCGCACCCGCAAGGGGCCGGCGAAGCCGATTGCCGGCAAGAAGAAGTAAGCGCGGAGTGCACCTGAGCTGACGCAGCCTGCGCGAGCCCGCTGCGTGGTCACCTGACCAGCCATCGGCCCGGCCGCTGTAGCGCCGCGCCGCGAGAGGATCGAGAATGGGCAAAGAAGCCACGCGCGTTCGCCGACGCGAACGCAAGAACATCGCTTCCGGCGTCGCGCACGTAGCCGCGACGTTCAATAATACCATGATTACCATCACCGACGCCCAGGGAAACACCATTGCTTGGTCCTCGGCCGGCACCATGGGGTTCAAGGGCTCGCGAAAGTCGACGCCCTACGCGGCGCAGGTGGCCGCCGAAGATGCCGCCAAGAAGGCGCAAGAGCACGGCATGCGCACCCTTGAAGTCGAGGTTGCGGGGCCGGGCTCCGGTCGCGAGTCGGCGCTGCGCTCCCTGCAATCGGCTGGCTTCACCATCACCTCCATCCGCGACGTCACGCCGATTCCCCACAACGGCTGCCGTCCACGCAAAAGGCGCCGAGTATGACCGACGATATTCTTTTCCGGCGGACTCCCGAGGAGTCCGCTGCCGCAGAAAATTCCCACGGGACGGAGTGGGGCGCGCGGCCCGCCGCGGCGCCGCTCAAAGCGATGGGTGCCAACGTGACGATCCAGAAGAACTGGCAGGAACTGATCCGACCGAACAAGCTCCAGGTGTCCGCTGGTGCCGATCCCAAGCGCGAGGCCACCGTGGTCGCCGAGCCGCTGGAACGCGGCTTCGGCGTGACGCTGGGCAATGCGCTGCGGCGAATCCTCTTGTCCTCGCTGCAGGGCGCGGCGGTGCAGTCGGTCCATATCGATGGCGTGCTGCACGAGTTCTCGTCGATCCCGGGCGTGCGCGAGGACGTGACCGACATCGTGCTCAACATCAAGGATATCGCCATCAAGATGCAGGGCGACGGGCCCAAGCGCATGGTGGTGAAGAAGCAGGGTCCGGGCACCGTCACCGCGGGCGACATCCAGACGGTGGGCGACATCGTCGTGCTCAACCCCGAGCTCGTCCTGTGCACGCTCGACGAGGGTGCCGAGATCCGCATGGAGTTCACGGTCAATACCGGCAAGGGCTACGTCCCCACCGAGCGCAACCGCCCCGAGGACGCCCCGATCGGCCTGATTCCGGTCGACAGCCTCTATTCGCCCGTGCGCAAGGTCTCCTACAAGGTCGAGAACACGCGCGAGGGCCAGATCCTCGATTACGACAAGCTGACGATGCAGATCGAGACCAACGGCGCGCTCAGCCCGGACGATGCGGTCGCCTACGCCGCGCGCATCCTGCAGGATCAGCTCAACGTCTTCGTCAACTTCGAAGAGCCGCGCAAGGAGGTGGTGACCGAGGCCATTCCCGACCTTGCCTTCAATCCCGCCTTCCTCAAGAAGGTGGACGAACTCGAGCTGTCCGTGCGCTCCGCCAACTGTCTCAAGAACGACAACATCGTCTATATCGGCGATCTCGTGCAGAAGACCGAGGCGGAGATGCTGCGCACGCCGAATTTCGGGCGCAAGTCGCTCAACGAGATCAAGGAAGTGCTGGCCCAGATGGGGCTTCATCTCGGCATGGAAGTGCCGGGTTGGCCGCCCGACAATATCGATGAACTGGCCAAGCGCTTCGAGGATCACTACTGAGGTTGGTTGCCTGGCGCGAGCCCACTGTCTTCGAAGCTGACTGAGTTCGGCATCGGAGGCGCTCGCGCCGCCCGGAACGACGCGGAGGAGAGAGACGGCCATGCGCCACGGTAACGCCCACCGCAAGCTTAATCGCACGGCTGAGCACCGGCGCGCCATGTTCGCCAACATGGCGGCGGCGCTGATCAAGCACGAGCAGATCGTGACGACGCTGCCGAAGGCGAAGGACCTGCGCCCGATCGTGGAGAAGCTCGTCACCCTCGGCAAGCGCGGCGATTTGCACGCGCGCCGGCAGGCGATCGCGCAGATGCGCGACGTGGCCATGGTCAGGAAGCTGTTCGACGTGCTCGGCCCCCGCTACAAGGATCGCAACGGCGGCTATACCCGGGTGCTCAAGGCGGGTTTCCGCTATGGCGATTCCGCTCCGGTCGCGGTGATCGAGTTCGTCGACCGCGATGTCGATGCGAAGGGCCAGGATTCCGGACCGGTTCAGGAGCAGGCCCCCGCGCAGGAGGCGCCAGCGCCGGCGTGATGGTGCGGCGAGGATTGATGATACCGAGGGCGGCTCGCGCCGCCCTTTTGCTTGCGCTCTGTCTGCCGTCCGGGCTTCTGGCGTCGCTCGCGCTTTGCAACAAGGCCGCCGCCCAGGACGGGTTGATCGCGGCGGCGGAGCGCGGCGAGACCCTGGTCGTGCGGCGGCTGCTCGCGGAAGGCGTGCCGGTCAACACCCGCGACGGCCGCGGCCGCACGGCGTTGCTGGCGGCAACCCAGCGCAACCATGTCGATGTTGCGCGCCTGCTCATCAACGAAGGCGCCGACGTCAATGCCAAGGATCTCATCCAGGACACGCCATTTCTGGTAGCCGGTGCAGAGGGGCGGGTCGAGCTCCTCAGGCTGATGCTGGCGGCGGACGCGGACCTCAAGAGCACCAACCGCTTCGGCGGCACGGCCCTCATCCCGGCCTGTCATCGCGGCCACGTCGAGGCGGTCAGGTTGCTGCTGGCGACCGCGATCAACAAGGATCATGTCAATCACCTCGGATGGACCGCGCTCATGGAGGCAGTGGTGCTTGGCGACGGCGGGCCGAGCCACACCGATGTCGTGCGCCTGCTCGTGGCCGCAGGTGCCAATCCGAACATTCCGGACCGTGACGGCCTTACGCCGCTGGCGCATGCCCGCCAGCGCGGCTACGCAGCGATGGTTTCCATCCTGGAGTCGGCTGGCGCGAAGTGAGGCAGCGCACCGCCCATTGATTTCTCACCGGGCCCCGTTGGCATTGGCGGCGAACACGCTATCGTCCCGCCGCTCTGTTGGAACGATTCTGAAGCCAGCGAAGGAGAGACGTATGGTGCGATCGGGCGTTTTCGGGCTTGTCGGAATGCTGGCGGCGACGGTTGCCGCCGGCGCACAGAGTCCGCTCGAACGCGGCAGTTATCTCGTGAACGGCGTCCTCACCTGCGGCAACTGCCATACCCCGCGGGGGCCGGGTGGTGTGTTCGCGATGGACAAGCAGCTGTCCGGCGGCCCCCAGGAATGGGACACCCCGGCGTTCAAGGTAAAGGGCGCAAACATTACGCCTGATCGCGAGACGGGAATTGGCAGCTGGACCGATGCCGAGATCAAGCGCGCCATGGTCGAAGGCGTTCGACCCAACGGCACGCAAATCGCGCCGATCATGCCCTATGGCTTCTACAAGGTATTTTCTACGGCCGACCTCGACGCGGTCGTGGCCTATCTTCGCTCCGTGCCCGCGGTCTCCAACAAGGTCCAGGCGTCCGTCTACAAGGCGCCGCTGCACGCCGAAACGCCGGTCGGGGCCGACAAGCCGCTCGCGCCCGCCGACCTGTCTGATCCGGTCAAGCGCGGTTTCTATCTCGTCACCATCGGCCATTGCATGGAGTGCCATACCCCACGGGTGAACGGTCAGATGGATTTTGCCAAAGACCTCGGCAAGGGCGGCGAGGAATTCATGGGGCCGTGGGGCGTGTCGGTGTCTCGCAACATCACGTCGCACCGTGACAAGGGCATCGGTGCCTGGACCGACGCTGAAATCAAGCGCGCCATTACTCAAGGCGTACGCAAGGACGGCACCCCGCTCAAGCCGCCGATGGGTTACCCGCTGTATGCGCACATGAGCGAGGCCGACCTGAGCGACGTCGTTGCCTATCTGCGCACCGTGCCGCCGAAGGAGTAATTGTGACTGGTGGCGGCTCCGCGCGCGCTGCCCAAGGAGCTGAATTGCGCGGTCAAGCCGTAACGAAGCGTGTGCCGGGTTGAAGTCGGCGGAAAAAAGCATGTCGCGTGCTACTTCCGCCGTTGCGGCTCCTTGCCCATGACGTCGTAGACGTCGGCGGGCGCGAAATCGTCGGTGATGACGTCACCTTTCGCCATTTGGGCGCGCGCCTGCGGGTCGTCCATGCGGCGTTGCAGAAGCTGCGGTAGCGGAAACCGGAAGCCGTGCTGCGCCTGCAGCGTTGCCGCCCGCTGCTCCAGCCTGTCCTTGTCGAGTGCCGAGACGGTGGCGACGGCGATCACTTCGCCGAGCGCAGTCGGGTAAAGGTCGAGGGCGGGGAAGACCTCGCCCAGCGTCTTTATCGTTGAGGCGTAGAGTTTGCTCCCGTCATGGACGTTGAACGCGGCGGCGCCGCCGGGCGCGAGCCTCGCCTTGACCAGCGCGTAGAATTCACGCGTCAAAAGATGAAACGGCACGTAACCGCCGCGGTAGGCGTCGAGCAGGATCAGGTCGTAAAGCTCGCTGTTGCGGTTGAGGAACACGCGGCCGTCGCCGGCCCGATAGCGCATTCGCTCGGTCTCGCGCACGCCGAAATAGGTCTTGGCGGCTGTGATCACGCCCGGATCGATCTCCACCGTCGTGATCATGGCCTCCGGCAGGAAGCGGCCGAGATAGGTCGCTATCGAGCCGCCGCCCAGCCCGAGCATGAGGATTTTCTTGGGGTTTTCGGGATAGATGGTCGCAATCGTCATCACCTGCGCGTATCGCAGCGGCAGATCGTCGGGATCAAGGAGGTTGGTTACCGATTCCGTGTAATCCCACCCCTTGACCTGGAACGACATCACCAGTTGGTTCTGACGCCTGGTGATGAAGACGTCGTTGTATTCCGTCTCGATGTGAGCGATCCGGCCGTTGGCGCGCGCAAGCATCGCCGCCCGGATAGTCTCGTCGAGCAGGCTCTCTGCCCGCGTGGCGGGCGCGGCCAGTGCGGCAAGCGCGGCGACGACGAGTGCGGCATAGACACGACGTTCCAGCCGCGCCAGCGCCAGCAGCGCCAATCCTGCGATCAGTCCGAGCGCTCCCAGCGTCAGCGTGATGGCGCGTGAGCCGATGGTCGGAATGAGGAAGAAGGTGGTGCCGAGGGTGCCGAGGATGGAACCCGCAGTTGAGACGCCGTAGACCGCTCCGGACACCCGGCCGGAGTGTTGGGCGGAGCGCAGCAGAAGCCTGATGGCGAATGGGGAATACATGCCGAGGAACGTGACCGGGAAGAACATGAGCGCGAGCGCGGACACGAGGCTGCCGGCGCGGATATCGTCGATGCCGGCGAGCACGAATTCGAGGATGGTTGGGGCGAAGCTCGGGAGCGCCAGGAGATAGACCGACCCGATGATCACGGTCAGGGCAAGCACGGCGGGGGAGGCGGTGCGGTCCGCTAGGGTGCCGCCGAGAAAATAACCGGCGGTGAGTGCGATCAGCACGGTCGAGATGAGTGCGGCCCAGGTATAGATTCCGCTCCCGAAATAGGGGTTGAGATACCGCGATCCCAACATTTCGAAGCTCATGACGATCGCGCCGGTGACGAAGGCGACGGCATAGATCACGACCGCGGCGGTGGTTTGCGACGAGTTGGCAGTTGCTTCGGGAGGGGAATGATTCACGCGGGCCCTCGATTGGGATAAACTAAGTTTCAAGGCAGTTTATCGGCCTCGCACCGCTTGTCCCATGGGCCAGAAGTCGCCGACGCGCCCTTCATTTGCCGCGACCTTGGGCTTATATCTGACCTTCCACAACCCGGATTCGGCCATGTCTTTGCAGCTCAACTTGTCTTGGCGGCTCACCCCGCTGATCGTTGCCATCGCCGTCACCGTAACTCCGCTTGCCGCCTCGGCCGAGGAGCGAAGCCTCGATCGCCGCGTGCCGTCCTCGCCCAATGAGCTGCGATTGTCCTATGCCCCGGTGGTCCAGCGGGTGGCGCCGGCCGTCGTGAATGTCTACGCCGCCAAGATGGTCGCCAGCCGCAATCCGCTGTTCGACGATCCGATCTTCCGCCGCTTCTTCGGGATGCCGGGCGGTCCGGGCGGACAGGGCGAGCAGGTCCAGCGCTCGCTGGGCTCGGGCGTCATCGTCGATGCCTCGGGTCTCGTCGTCACCAACCACCATGTGATCGAGGGTGCTGACCAGATCCAGGTCTCGCTCGCCGACAAGCGCGAATTCGAGGCCGAGATCGTACTCAAGGATGCGCGCTCCGACCTCGCGGTGCTGCGTATCAAGGCCCAGAAAGAGCGATTCCCCGCGTTGGAATTCGCCGACTCGGATGCCCTGCTGGTCGGCGACCTGGTGCTTGCCATCGGCAATCCCTTTGCGGTCGGACAGACCGTAACTCACGGCATCGTCTCGGCGGTGGCGCGCACCCAGATCGGCATCACCGACTACCAGTTCTTCATCCAGACCGACGCCGCCATCAATCCCGGCAATTCCGGCGGAGCGCTGGTCGATCTCGGCGGCCGCCTTGTCGGTGTCAATACCGCGATCTTCTCGCGCTCCGGCGGCTCGCAGGGAATTGGATTCGCCATCCCTGCCAATATGGTGAAAGTGGTGGTGGCTTCGGCGCGCAGTGGCGTTTCCACGGTCAGGCGGCCGTTCCTTGGGGCCAGGCTGCAAGCCGTGACAGCAGAGATTGCGGAGAGCCTGGGACTGAAGCGCCCGTCCGGCGCGCTGATCGCGAGCGTCACGCCGGCGAGCCCGGCCGCGCGCGCCGGGCTCAAGACCAGCGATCTCATCATCGCAATCGATGGGCAGGCGGTGGAAGATCACAACGCCTTCGATTACCGCTTCGCCACCAAGCCGATCGGCGGCAGCGCGCGTGTCGGCGTCATCCGCTCCGGCAAGGAAATAACGGTGACGGTGGCGCTCGAGGCCGCGCCCGATGTGCCGCACGACGAGCTGGTGATCGCGTCGCCTTCTCCGTTCCAGGGCGCAAAAGTGTCCAATATGTCGCCGGCGCTGGCGGAGGATCTGCGGCTCGATCCGTCAACTGAGGGCGTGGTGATCGTCGCCATCACCCAGGGCTCGCCGGCGCAGAGTCTCGGCTTCAAGCGCGGCGACCTCGTGGTCACGGTCAACAACGCCAAGATCGGCAAGACCCGCGATCTCGAACGAGTCGCCGGGCAGCAGAGCCGGCGCTGGAGCATCACCATCATGCGTGCCGGCCAGCAGATGTCGGTGGAGCTGCGGGGATGATCCCGCCGCGCGCCACATTCGCCGTGTCCCGGATGCGGTGCAGCGCGAGCGCGCACGCTGACGGGCTGATGGATTACGTGCAGAGGAGCGCACGAAGCGGTGCACCGCTGATCCAGGACCGCTCCAAACTCCCGGCTCGAGGCGGTCCGGGATCTGCAGCGCACCACGTCGCAAGTGCTCCGCGCTGGGCTGCGCCCGGGACATGGATTTCTTTGCCATGAACCCGCCGCGCGCCAGGCGCGGGGAGCCGAGCCTGTTCGCGGCGGCGGGACTCGAACGCGACGCTCCGCGGCCGCTCGCCGACAAGCTGCGGCCGACTACGCTCGCCGAGGTCGTGGGCCAGGATCACCTGCTCGGCGCCGACGGCGCGCTCACGCGCCTCCTGGACACCCGCACGGTGGGTTCGCTGATCTTCTGGGGACCCCCGGGGACCGGCAAGACCACGGTGGCGCGGCTGCTGGCGCAGGCGACGGATCTGCATTTTGAGCAAATCTCCGCCATTTTTTCCGGCGTCGCCGATCTCAAGAAGGTGTTCGATGCCGCCCGCATGCGGCGGGAAACGGGGCAGGGGACGCTGCTCTTCGTCGACGAGATCCACCGCTTCAATCGCGCGCAGCAGGATTCCTTCCTGCCGGTGATGGAGGACGGCACCATCGTGCTGGTGGGCGCGACCACGGAGAATCCCTCCTTCGAGCTGATCGCGCCCTTGCTGTCGCGCGCGCGCGTGCTGGTGTTCAAGCCACTCGATGTGGCCGCGGTCGAAAAGCTTCTTGCCCGCGCCGAAGCGATCGAAGGCAAGACCCTGCCCCTCGATGGCGAAGCGCGGGCGTCGCTGACCCGGATGGCCGACGGCGACGGCCGCGCTGCGCTCACCTTAGCGGAAGAGGTGTGGCGGGCGGCGCGGCCGGGCGAGAGCTTCGACGCCGCCAAATTGCAGGAGGTGGTGCAGCGCCGGGCGCCGATTTACGACAAGAAGCAGGACGGCCACTACAACCTGATCAGCGCCCTGCACAAATCGGTGCGCGGCTCGGACCCCGACGCCGCGCTCTACTACCTCTGCCGCATGCTGGATGCGGGCGAGGACCCGCTCTACATCGCGCGGCGGGTGGTGCGCATGGCGGTGGAGGACATCGGTCTTGCCGACCCGCAGGCGCTGGTGATCTGCAATGCGGCCAAGGACGCCTACGACTTTCTCGGCTCGCCGGAAGGCGAGCTGGCGATTGCGGAGGCGGTGATCTATGTCGCAACGGCACCGAAGTCGAATGCCGCCTATACCGCTTATGGGGCGGCCATGCGCACCGCCAAGGAGGCGGGATCGCTCCTCCCCCCGAAGCACATCCTCAACGCGCCGACCAAGCTGATGCAGGCGGAAGGCTACGGCGGAGGCTACGACTACGACCACGACGCACCCGACGCTTTTTCCGGCCAGGATTACTTCCCCGAGCAGCTCGGGCGGCAGACCTTCTACGATCCGCCCGAGCGCGGCTTCGAGCGTGAGATCAGGAAACGGCTGGACTATTGGGCGAAGCTCCGGAAAGAGCGGGGCCAACCGTGACCGGAGGCGCTGCTGCGGCCCTTATCGCCTGCACCCTTGTCATCGCCATGCCGGCCTGGTCGGCGGAGCCCTTCGAGGGCTTTCGGATTACGTCGGTGCTGCGGGAAATGTATAGCTAGATCAATGGTCTATGATGCGCTCCGCTCAGATTTGTGACCTGTTAGTGTCCAGTTGTCGGGCTGGCGCTGCCCCGTCCGCCCTAGCGATGGAGGCCATAGTTGGCAAACGACCCAAGCGAGCATGCGCCGCAGGCCAACGCTGACGAACCTTTTGAGGTGTGGTGGCCGAAGTACATGCTGGTCGACAAAAGCGTGACGGACGCTGAACAGCACCTAGAAGTACCACCGGAACGATTTCGTCCATTCCCAACGATCCGGATTTCATTGCAACTGTGAAGACCTATGCGGTGGTCGAGCCAATACTGAATGAACTAATTACGAAGCCCCGCCGCAGCTCGCTCCTCGCTTTGCGCTGGCGCCCACACCGCAGGCTATGAAAGCTTCGTCGTGTCGCTCATATCTCCGGAAGAGGTGGCAAGCTCAAATTGCCCGAGCATTGGGGCTGCTTACGAACGATCGGCACTCTTCATTGAAGCGGTGGCACGAGTAAGAAATCGGTATGCACACAACGTCAAGAACATGCATCGATCTTTGGCGGAAATCCTGACCGAGGAGCAGCAAAGCAACAACAGATCGTGAAGCAGCTAACAGGGTAGCACAGCGCTCACACCGATGGAGCCAAGATCTTTATGTACTACCAGCTCGCGGATTATCTAGCGGAAGCCCTTCAAACGTTACGGCCGCCGCCGCTGCCCCCCACGCGCGGTCTATTGGATATGTGGGTGCAGTACTATTCAACAACCCACCGCCGAATACAGACTGACGCCTAAAACCAGATCGCAAGTCTGGATCAGCGCCACTTGCTGGTGCCGGCCGCGCCGGCCTACCAACGCGCGCTTCGAAGCCCGCTCAAAACGCGGCGCGTCACGCGACCAGCGCGACGGGGTCCGGCGACCGCCGGCGGCGTCCATAGCCCGACCAGCGCCGGCCGCACCGCACGGTCGACGTCGCCGGGACCTGGATCGGGTGCGCGCCGCAGAACCTGGCAACACGCTCGGCGAAGACCGGACGCAACGCCGGCTCGAGCTGCGCGACGGCCGCGAAATAGAAACCCACCTCCGTCTCCGGCAACGTCATGCGCGACCTCGAGCGGCTCGATGGCGTTGGCCGGCAGCTCCGCGCGCTGATCGCCGCCGAGCAATCGCAGTAGCACGCGACGCGCTCACCCGCCGCCGTCGAACAGGCGAGAGCTCGCGAAAGGGACCGGACACGAACGCGGACGCGATCGCCTGGCGCAGCCGTGCGGCTTGGCGAGCTCGACCAGCCCGTGCGCTCGCGGCTGCGGAGCTCGCGATGACGGCATCCGGGACACGCGCCGGCCCATCTCCAGCCATGAGCAGGCGGTAACGCCGGGCACCAACTTGCGTCGTACCAGCGCGAAACGACGAAGATGAAGAATATCCCGGAAACAGCGGCGGGCTCACTTCGATGCGACGGCCACGCACAACCCGGCGCTCGCGCAGCCGCGGTAGGTAGGTTTCAAACGCGGCCAGTGCCAGGCATTGCGTCGCCACGCGTTCGCGCTGCGGCATGAGACGAGCCGCACACCAGAAGGATACACGGTGATTATCCCCCGAACTGGTTGCGCGATCGCCGGCGACGCGCGATGTTGGCGCCGCTCAAACTGCAGGGTTGCTCTCGAGGGCCCCCGGCCGCTCCGGCGCGTCGGGAGCTTCCTTTTCTCAAGCCACCATCGCCTCGACCGACGGCTCGCGCCGTCGACAACACGCATCCGGCAGGACGCCCGACGTGGTTGGCTGTGGCGGCGTCCGCCCCTGCCGCACCGCGAGGAATACCACGGCGATCTCCCGGCGTGCTCTCGGTGCACGCGATCCCGGCACGCAAGGCAGGGCAGGTGCCCACCGTCGGTCATGAGTTTGTAATCGGTCACTGCGGGGTGACCGAGATAACCAAGGGTTAGCGGCGATTTCAATCGGTTGCGGACAGCCTTCCATGCCCACTTTTGCCCACCTTAGATGCCCATTCTATGAGTGGGCAACGAAGTAAGTATTTTTTCTTGGGCTGCAGGCGGCTTAACCTCGGCCGAGCTGACCAAAAAGCCCATCCCCCCGCCCACATGAAAGATACGATGGGCGACACGGCATCTCCCCGCGGGCGCCCTCTCTCTCGCCTGTTCGCATCATCAAATGGAACGCTGGCGTTACATTAGTACGGCATACGATGGGGCCCATCGCATCGGTCGAGGTGGTGCACGCATTGGCGTCGGGGATGTGCGGCTCTCCCGACGCATACCCATCAGGTGCGAACTCAGGTGCGGCATCAAGGTGCGAGGTCGCCGATACGATGGGCGATCGGAGCGGTCCGGGGCCTCGGCGTGTGGGGGAGCCCGGTAGAATGCTGGGTTAACTGTGCGCCAGCTCACATAGCGCGGTGCACTGCTCTGCTAGCGTTGCATTGTCATGGGAGTACAACCAAGGAGAACAGATATGAGAAAGATGCTACTCGCGCTTGTTGGCGTCGCGACCTTAGCGTTGTTCGGCGCTACTCAATCCAATGCCACAGACTTTCTGCTACAATAAAGTGACGGGTGCGTTTAACCATTGGGGCAAGTGTCGTGTGGTGTGCAACTATTACGGCCCAGGCGGCCAGTGCCGCAAGGTCGCCTGGTAAACAGAGTGCCGCAAAAGACTGCGGTATCGACTTTGCGGGAATCCCTAGCGATTGATTGCGTCCGTAGGCGGCCATGCGAAAGCCCGCCGCCGCCGAACCGTGGAAGCACCCACGTCGGGGCGGCGGCCACGCCACGGCAACCGGCGCCGGGTGAGACGGCGCGCGCCCGCGGGCGAGCTGCACAAAGGTCCAGGCGGCCAACACCCGCAACTCGGCGACGCGCACGTCGATGCGGGCGTCGAGCACCTCGCGGCTAAGCGACATCCCGAACCTTTCGGACGAGCGGGCTCGGCAAGTCGATGACCCGGCCATCGTCATGCGCCTTTGCGATCGCGAACTCGGGCGGAGCTTCCCGACTGCCTGCTCGATCTCGTCGCGGAGCTGCTCGCAGAATCTGCCGACAGCCGAGCCGACAACCTCGAGATCTCGTCGCGTTCGCGCTTGAGCTCGCGGGCGACGATCGCTGTGGCCCGAGCTTTCCACGCTTTGTCGGACATCGTTGCCTCCGCCGCCGCTGTCGGGCGTGCTCCGCCTCGCGCTCTTTTTCGAACCTACGCTCCTGCGCCTCGGCCTCGGCACGAAAGCGCGCCAGCGGATCGGTAGGCCCTAACAGCTCGTCGATCCAGGTTGGGGTTTGATAATCCGAGATGTCGGCCTCGATGATGTCCTCGGTGGCGGGCTCATACGGCTGCATGTTGCGAGCTCCTCGAGGAGGCGGCGGCTTTCCGCGAGATCCGCTGTTTCTCCTCCTCGGTCATCGCGGCGCTCCTTCGAGCGCGGAGAGCTCCGCTTGAGCTTTGTCGAGAGCGCGCTCGATGCCTGGCGAGGCCCGACGCGCTCGATGTGATCACGGAAGCGGGCGATGAGCACGGCCAACTCGATGCGTCGGAGCTCAATTCGGGTTTGCGCGGCGGCCGCCTCGAGACGTTGGGCTTCTTCCGGCGACATCAGCATGCATCACCACGTCGCGCCGGTCACTTGGGCCACGCGCCCGGATGCACTACGCTCCCAAGCGCATTTCGTCCGAACCTTGAGCGCCGTTGTGTCCGTCTGCCAACGCTGCGCGTCGGTGCAGCGACGACGTTGGGCGTGCCTGCCGTGCCGATAACAGCCGGCGCTGTGTCGAAATGAACGGTGCTCTCCGTCGAGGCCTCGATTCTCGGCGCGCCGTCAAACCCGCTGGCAACGCCGGCCGGCGCGATACCAACAACCGTTCCGCCGCGACCGCGTTGTGCCGAGAACCGGATAGTGTAAAAGCCTGCCGGCCAGCAATCGCAGCTTGGTCGCCTGCCGCGCATTGGTGACGATCACCATAGCCTCCGCATCGAAGCCAGCATCGTCAAGCGCACCGGCGAGGTGGCCAATATCGCCGGCCATCGCATTGACGCCGCCGCCCGCGGTTGCCGTGATCGGCGTGACGCCGTTCAACAAGCCGCTCGGCCGCGTGCCAGCACCGGCGACATTGTCGAACACGACGACATCCAACTGCTTGCTAGCAGCATCGGCGAGCGCGCGGCCGATCACGGCGGCAACGTTCTCGGGCGAAGAAAATTCAAGCTCGCTGAGCTCAACCCGACGATCATCGCCAGTTTTGAACGACCGGCCCCATCGGCGGTCGCTCGAAGTCGCCCGCAACGACCGGAATGGCGCGACCTCGGCAACGAAACCGGCGCGCACGGTCACCAGGCGCGCGATATTCGTTGCGTGAATTCCGACAGGTCGATGCGCAGCGCCCGCTCGAACAGCCGGGCCGCGGCGCTACTGCGGCGCCATGCTCACCAAGAACGCGACGGCATCAACGCTCAGCGCGGGGCGCGTGCTCGTCATCGTCGGCGTGACCGCCGCGCTCAACACCATTTTGGCGCCATCGTCATGCGGCCAAGCGCGGCGAGGATCTCATCGGCCGGCGATGCGAACGACGCCTAGCGCCATGGCGGTCGCGGCACGGACGAGGCTGCGGCGCTGTTCGCGCTCGAACGCGTCGCGGTCGGGCGCGGAGCGGAATTGGCTGGGGGCGAGGTGCGTTCATGCCGGCCACAATGGCACACCCGGCGCAAGCGCGAAGTGACGCATCACAGTTAGTCGGTGACGATGTTGGCGATCAAAGCATGGAGCGCCGCGGCAATGCGCTCGCGGTCCTCGAGCTCGTGCTCGAGCAGGTAGCGCAGGCGGCAGAGCTTCGCGGTCTCCTCAGGGGTGAAATCAGTATGACGAGGTGACCGGCCGCCTGCCGCTCTCGGTGCCGGCGCAGCGCTCACGGTGTCGGACCAGCGGTGCGGACGATCAAGCATTATTTCAACGCCATGCAGCCGTTACCTAGCATCTACAGTGTACACCGGATCGAAACCGATGGTGGATGGATAGCTCGTAATGAGCATCCTCATCATCGAGAGTTAGATTGCCATCTAGTGCTCATCATCCAATATATTATTCAGAGAAGATGAGAGAAGAAAAGAAAGGGGACGTATGTGTCCCAACCTGACAGTTCTCTCAGGCTAACAGAGCTGTCACGTCACCAGAGCACAGATTAGACCCCGAGCAAGGTAACGATTCGGTCTTACGAGACAATCGTTGCACCATAATCAGCTCGCCCACATTCCAGATCCAGCAACACCCTACGCTTGACGTTTCCGGCTCACACCCAGCTGTTCAATCGGCATTGGGTAATGGGAAGGTCGAGCTCTTAGCCCGCCAAGACGCGTACAGCAGCTCCATCAAAACCAAGGTCACCGGCGAACGGGTAGCTTGAGCGGCTTGCTCGATCCACCCCCACGGCACCAACACAAACGGCTCGGCGCTCGCTTGTGAGCCTTACGGCCGGCCGGCTCGGCCGGCTGCTCCGACTTGAACTTGTCGAGGTCGAACACCTTGCCCATCAGGCTCTCCTCGGAATTGCCCGCACCGCTTCCAGCGCGGACATGATGGTCGCCCACATTTTCTTGGCCACGTCGCGCTTGTCGCTGTAGCGCGCACCGCCGAGCAGGATTCTGATCTTCGTCCACGTCGATCTCGAAGCCGTCGCAGATCTCACGCCCGGCCGTGCGCATGATCTCCTTGGCGTGCTCGACCTGCTCGCGGCTCTCCAATTCGAACAGAATGCCGTCGTGCACCAACATCACCGGCACAATTCCGGCCTCGCACAGCTTCCAGGTGGCGTGGCGCAGCATTTCAGCGCCGCCCGACTGCATGGGAAAATTGTACAGCGTGCGCTTGTTCGGGCTGGTGGTGATGCGCAGCGGCCAACCGTGCGAGCTTTCGATGCGCCGTTCCAGCATTGCCGTCGTCACCATGTCGTCACGCCACTGCCAAAAGCGCGGATAGGTGCGGCGGTGTAGCTCGATGATGTTGCTGGCGATCAGCGGATGCCGGTTCAACCCCTTGGCCAAGCTCGGAACGCCCATGCCGTAGTTGATCGCCAGTTGCAGCGGCTTCATGCGCTGGCGCTGGTCGGGATTGTTGATCTTCCAATGCTTCGGGTCGGGGTCGTCGGTGAGCCCGCAGAGGCGCGCGAGCGCGTGATAAACATCGCCGCTGCGGTAGTCCGCCATCAGCGCTTCGTCGCCGGAGCGGACAGCGGCAACGCCCACCTCCTGCGTGCGCCAGTCCAGATAAGCCCCGACGGTGTCGGGCGAGAACTGGATGAAACCGCGCACCCCGGCGTGGGCGTTGTACGGGGCTCTTGGCGTGAGCGTTGCGCCCCGTCGCGGTGCCGAAAGGAAACAGGCTCGGCCGGTTGCGGCCGTCGCGGCCGATCGGCAGGCGGGCCTTGGCGATGAAGCCGACGCTGTCGCGCAGGGCGTGCAGGTTCTCGATGCCGGGGTGATGATACATCAGGCGGAAGGCGTCGCCGGAAATGTCGAGAGCGCCGCTTTCCAGTCGCGGCCATGCCAGTGATGCCGGCTGACGGCAACCAACGCTCAAACCGGGCGTAGCTCCACTCGCCCTCCGGCGGTGTAGATCGGATCGTCGCTGCCGTAGCTCGGATCGAACCTCCGCAGCAGTTCGCCGATGACGGCGCGTTTGTTTTCCTGCACCAGGTTCCACAGCGCCGTGTCGATCGGAATGCCGCGGCTTGAATGCGCGCAATGCACTTCGCGCTGTAGTTCGACCAATGCAGCACGCGCGGCACGTCAATAGGCGGAAATCCAGCATAGCCGCGAAGCATTCGGCGCAGCAGCAGCGTCGTCATGCGAACGTCTTCCTCGCAGTAATCGAGGACAGCCTCGCGGCCGTACTTACGCCAATTGCCCGCGCCGATGTCCGCAGCAATGCTGTCCTTGTCGACGTGCTCCCAACCCTCGATGCCGTAAGCGCGGCAGGCGTCCGGCAAGCGCTTGCGCGGTTTCTTTCGCTTCTTTTCCTCGTCTGGATCGTAGGGCAACAGTATGTTGCTGACCGAAAGGTAAGCGGTGTGTAGATCGAGGATGTGGACCGGAAACTGCCACCCTAATTGCAGGAAGCAAGTCATTTCGGCCCAGGCGGAATAAGCAACGAATAAGGTATTCGGAGCCAGTATCAAAAGGCGGTGTTGAACCAAACTCGCCCCGCCATAGCTTTATAGTGCGTACGTGCTGAAGGTTTGCGTTGAGTACGTAGGCCACCATGCAGAGCACATTCGGCAAGCCGCCGTCCTCGATCTCGTATTCGAAATCGACGACGACGACTTGCTCGAAAGTAGCGGCCGAGCATCACGACACGACTCGCTTGGCCCCGATCAACCGCAACAATGCCGGGGTTGTCTGCGGTTTCGATCATGCGGCCGGCGAAGGTAACCTCGATCAGGTTCGTCGAGCGGCTGCGTCGGCCACTTCGGTGCGGGGAAGGCGTCGTGATCGCGCGCTTGTCGATCTTGTAGCCGTCGATGTTCTCGTCACGTCGCGAAGTGGCCTGCGTCCACAGCGTCTTTGCTTGCTCGCATGCTTGCAGGTTGGTCGCGTTCCAACTGTTGTCGAGACCGCGACTGGGACGTGGCACAGAAAAAACACGTCGTTTGGTTTGGTGGCGAGCGCCAACCGGAAACGCTGAATGCGGGCGCTCGGCAGATATTGTTTCGCCAAGCCTTCGTCGATCAGGTGCAGGGTGTCGTGCTTCTGACCTTTGATCGGAACGTTTACGAAGCACAGTTCGACGGACCAATACTCGTCTTCGTCTGGATGCAGTCTTACGAAATCCTTCGCCTCCGCGATCGAGTAGTGCGGCAGCGCCGTCAGCAGGGTTTCGACGCCCGCCGCCGAGGCCGCTTGTGTAGACTTGAACTTATCGAGGCTGAACTTTCCCGGCTTAGGTATCGGCTCCGCCGGTTCGGTGTCGGGATGCACGACCTTCAGCTTGGGATCGTCACTCATCGGGTTTCCTCTGTTGAATTATGGCGCCGCCTGGCCGGGTCACAGTCGCACGATGCATTTTGCTCCTCGCTTTCCTGACGACATGCCCCCGACGTTCCGGGCCGATCCGCGTCTAGGTTTCTCGCCACCACCGAAAGGTCTGGCGGGTATCCATCGAACAGCGCATCGCTCACGTGACAAGCTCGAGCTCTCGAGACGAGCTTGGGATGGAGTGGATACCGGCCGGCCGTTGGACAGCGCCCAGCACGGCCCTGTTTTGTATGCTGCAGGTGCAGAGCCGCGCCGGCGCGCATCTCGGCCAGGATGGCCAGCTTTTTCGAGGCGCCCGACGCGCCTGGCGAGACGGCGGTGAGTGGCGCGCAGGCTGTCGGGTGTGTGGATCACGGCACGCTCCCTTGCTTGTCCCGGCGATCAGGCAACCGGCGGCAGCGGATCAGCGAGCCCGGCTTCGCCGACATCGCCGTTGAACTGCTCGGCTAGGCTTGCCGTCTCGTTGAAGAACCCGTCTTCGTCGAGCTCAGAGGCGCCTCTCACTCTGATCCACACGGTCTCACTGAGAACGACCCCTTCCCACTCGTCCACCCAATCGAGAAACTCGACAGCGAAGCCGAGCTTGGTGGCTGGCGACGGCAAGGCCCCCGTCGCTGGGGGTGTCAAACAGCAGATTGGCTTCCATCAATTGGCGCATGGCTCGGTCTCCTGTTGTTGAAGGAGGCGCCGGCGCTCTGACCGGCGGCGCCTCGCGACGACGCCCTCCTTGGTGTGGCTTCGTCGGTGATGACGACGATGTTCGTGGCAACGGGGGTTTCGTACGCGGCCGTCAGCAACGCGATGTCGCCGTCCAAGGCCGCGTCCAGTAGTGCGCGCCGCGCCAAGAGGTCACTTGGGCTAACCTCCCGGTCCGGGTAGTTCAAGTCGACGACGGCGCGCGCGTAGTGAGCGCTGGCGTTACAGGCGCGAGCGGCCTCAGCCAGCGGTCGTCACCGTGGAATAGCGGCATCCGGCCGCGATCGCCCGCAGAACTGCCCTGTTGACGCCGTCCTCCATCCGCGGCCGCGAGCTCGCCGCGGTGCGGGCTTGGGCTCGAGCGACGGCCCCACAAAGCCTGGCAGGATGCGCCCCGAACCCGCCGGTGTAAGCAACGGGTCCGGAACGACTTGGCACAGCGCACCGCTGGAACGGTCGCCATGCCCAACCGAGGAGAGAACTCGCCCGCGAACTGCTTGCCGTCCGCCTCGCTCTGCGAGGGTTGTGGCGTGGGGGCGAGCAATGCTAAAAAACTGAAACCGAACATCTTCGGTTCTCCTTCGAATTGGCCGGCCACCTGTTTTCGAACCCGTGACCGGCCTCTGCTTCTGTGTAGTCCGCCCCTAACCGAAGCAGTGGAGCCGGGGCGGTCGTCCCTTTCCGCTCTAGGCGCGAGCCGCTGCCTTCTCCCGCTGGCGGCGCCAACGAGCTGCGGATTCCATGGTGATGATAACAGTTCGGTCGCCGGCGCGGGCTTCAGTCGGGCCCCTGTCCGAGCCTTCGCAGATTGTAGTACTGAGCCCGGCTAAGCCTGTGGGCGTCGCAAAATTCCTCAATGCTGAAGCGTAGGACGGCAGACCGCAGTCCGCCGCACCCACTTCCTGGTTTCAACGGTTTCGCGGTGCGCAGCCGGTGATTTCGGACGGCCATTTCGTGTCCTCCGTTGAGCTTCGAAGGACACGCTAGAACCACGGTAGAAAACCGCCTCCGCTATTCCGCTAATTCCGCTAATTCAGGATTTCAGTAAAGGCTTGGTTCGGAAAGCCGCCTCAACAATTTCGTACAACGTGCTGTCTTCGGCACTTTTCTTTTGTTCCGCATGCACCAAGCCCGTAACTCATCGACGACCGTGGTGCGGCTCTTTTCCGGCGCACCTTGCTTTCGCTGGACCGCCAGCCACAGCGCCACAGACTGCAGCTCAGCGCGGTCGTGAACGCGGCTTACAACCACGTTTCCCGGGCGTTTCTTGCGTCGGCTGCTGTTTCGGCTCGGCGGCTTCAGCGACCGTGCCAAGAATATTTTTTAAGTCCGGTCGCCCAGACGTAGAACACGAAGCCGCGCAAACCTGCGATTGCGTGCCGCGCTTGCGCGACGAGGAATGACAAGCAACCTCTCGGCCGCTATACAATCTAGTTGGTCGCGCCAGAACACCTCAGACAACAACGTCCGCGTCCGGCGGTCCGATGCGCCATCAACGTCCGCTATCGCACGCAGCATGGAGCGATCCTGCCCTTCGCCAGTTTCTCAGTGAGGTCCGCGCAGCGGCGACGTCGCGTGCTAGCACGCTGGCGTGCGCCTCATCCAGCCGGCGATTCAGCTTCGAGCGGCCACCCATCGCGGGTCCTCGAGCGGCAGCGGCGTTTGCTCACGGCCGCCTCGCCGGCAACGGCACCACCACGGGATCGGCGGTCGGCGGGCGCCAGGTCGATCTGCGCCGTGCGCAGCGCCGCGTCGGAATGGTCGGCGATGTATTTCGCGTAGGTCCGCTCCAGCATCACGACGCGAGGTGTCGTGGGCGTCGGCGACCGAGCCGCGCCGACAGCCCACGCTGAGCAGAGCACGGACGATAGAGCTGTGCCGCAGGGCGTAGGGCACCACCTTGGGCAGGCCGGCAGCGGCCAGGGCGCGCTCAAATAGTCGGTTGTAATCGGAGTGCCCGGAGTGCAGCCACGCCACCCCGTCTGGCCGTTGCAGGAGCGGAGCGTCGGCCGGACGATCGCCGGCGGCAGCGCGCAGCTTCGCCGCCAACGACGGCGGGATCGGGAGCGGGCGGCGCTCGATCCGCTTCTTGCCGCGGCCCTTGGCGCTGCGCGGCATCATGCAGCCTGTCGGGCTAGCAGATCGCCGACCCGCAGCCGGGCGGCTTGCACCGGACGGCAGCCGGTCGTGGCCAGGACCTCAACCAGCAGCCCAAGCCGCTCGCCGGCGGCGTAGCAGGCCGCCACGACCGCGCGGATTTCGTCGTCGCTCAGGACGGCGTCGGTGCGGGCGACGTGGCTGTCGGGCAAAGCCGCGAGACCGACCGTCCAGGCCGAGCGATTGGTGATCGTCGGATCGCGGTCGGCGGCATAGTTGAGCGCGGCCTTGAACGCCTTGCATGTCGCGGGTGACGGTAGCCGGCCGCCAGCCCGCGAGCGAGCCGGCTATCGCGCCAGCGCCGCAGCTCGCGCATGACCAGCGAGCCCGACCGGGCGCTCCAGCAGCGCCGGGGGCGAGCAGCCGGCGGACCCGCTGGATATGGGTGACCAGTCCGCCACGGCGCGGCGAGGTCGCGCTCATACTCGCCGAGCGCCTGCGCCACCGCCACCGGCTTCGCTGGCGTCGGTGTGCTTGCCGCGCACCAACTCGCGGGCGCGGACCTGCGCCTGCCAGAAGTCGAGAACCTGCTCGCCGCTGGCGTCCTCGAAATCGTCGGCTGTGGAAAACCCCTTCGTCCACGCCCCACCCTTGCCATCGGCGCAGCGCACGAGCCACGATCCGGGGCCGAGGTTGCGGCGATAGCCCGAGCGAGATCGCCGGGCGCGACCGAGACGAAATACGGCTTGCGGCGGACCTTGAGCTTGAGCCGAGCGGTGCGGGTTTCCAGGGTCGGGGAGCGGAGCCGGGGTGCCATTGTGTCCTGCCAGTGTCCAGTGCATCAGTGTGGACAGCCTGAGACTGCCCCGCACCAATATGTACCGGAAACCGGCCAACTCCAATGGCTCACTACACAATTACGGACGGCTGTGGACAGCCCTAGACACGAGAAAAGCCCTTCGAGGGGCGCTGGGCGGCCGACGCGCAGGCCTGCACCGACGAGGGCGCGGTGACCTCGCCATTGCTGGTCGGTCCGCTCACGCTCACGTGGCGCGACGGCGCCTGCGTGGTGCGGACGAGCTACCGGGTGCGTGATTCCTGGCACATTGGCGCGCGCTGCTGGGGAGAGGGCGCCATCAGCAACGTTCCCATCACGCTGAGGATGCGCGGCGCGCAGCTTGTTCTCGATTGGGCCCGCGCGCCGGCGGAAGCATTGCGGCGGTGTCCATGAGGGCGGCATCCAAGCAAGGCCGCGGCCGCGATGGCGGCATTGCCAAGAGCCCGGCGCCGTCCACCGGCGTGCAGACCAGCACGGTGACCGCCGACGAAGCCGGCATGCGCGTTGACCGCTTTTTGGAGGCGCGTTTCCCGGGGCTGTCGTTCTCCCATATCCAGCGCATCATCCGGAAGGGCGAGCTGCGCGTGAACGGGAAGCGCGCGCAACCCAAGCAGCGGCTCGAAGCCGGGCAGGCCGTGCGCATCCCGCCGCTGCGGCTGGATCAGCCCAAGCCGCGCACCGGCGGCGGCGACGCCGCGACCCGCGACTTCCTCAAATCGATCACGCTTTACGAAGACGCCGACGTGCTCGTTTTCAACAAGCCGATGGGCTTGGCCGTGCAAGGCGGTTCCGGCACCACGCGCCACCTCGACGGCATGCTCGATGTGCTGCGTGACGCGCACGGTCAGCGACCGCGCCTGGTGCATCGGCTCGACAAGGACACGGCCGGGTGCCTGCTGGTAGCCAAGACCCGGTTCGCAGCCTCCGCCCTCGCCAAGACCTTTCGGTCGCGCGCCGCGCGCAAGATCTACTGGGCGCTGGTCGCGGGCGTACCCAAGCCTCGGCAGGGGCGCATCTCGACCTTCCTGGCCAAGGAGGAGCGCGAGGACGATTTGTTCATGCGGATTGCGCGCCACGGCGAGGAGGGCGCAAGCCACGCCGTGACCTATTATGCCGTCGTGGAAGCCGCCGCGCGCCAGCTCGCCTGGCTCTCGCTCAAGCCGGTGACCGGGAGGACGCATCAACTGCGCGCGCACATGGCGCATATCGGTCATCCGATCGTCGGCGATCCGAAATATTTCTCGAAGGAGAATTGGGAGCTGCCGGGCGGCATGCAGAATCGCTTGCACCTGCTGGCGCGCCGCATCGTGGTGCCGCATCCGCGCGGCGGAACGGTCGACGTCACCGCGCCGCTGCCGCCGCACATGCAGCAGTCGTGGAATCTGATCGGCTTCGACGTCAGGCGCTACGACCCGATCGTCGAGTCTCCGGAAGAGTAGGGCGGCCCCGCCGCGGCGTCCGCGGCCGTCATCGCGTTGCGCGCCTCGTTTCAAAAAAACCGGTTGACAGGCAACCAAACGGTTGCATATTGTGCCCATGGATGACGTGTTCAGGGCGCTGGCCGATGTGAGCCGCCGGGAGCTTCTCGACCGGCTCCATGCCAGGAATGGCCAGACCCTGAACGAGCTTTGCGCGGGGCTCGCCAAAACCGGTGCGTCGATGACGCGCCAAGCGGTGAGCAAGCACCTGGCGATCCTCGCAGAGGCAAACCTCGTCGCGACCGTGCGGCGCGGCCGCGCGAAGCTCCATTACCTCAACCCGGTGCCGATCCACGAGATCGCCGAGCGCTGGATCGGCAAATACGAGCGCCAGCGCTTGAGCGCGCTCGCCGAGCTCAAGCGCGGATTGGAGACGCAGGAATGACCGAGCCGAACTTCGTGCCCAACACCGTCTACGTCACCTACATCGCCAGCACGCCGGAGAAGGTGTGGGAGGCGCTGACCAGCGCCGAGTTTACCCGCCAGTATTTCTTCGGCCATAGCATCGAGCTGGAACCGAGAGCCGGGGGCAGCTTCATCCTGCGCACGCCCGACGGTCGCGTCCACATGCGGGGCGTTGTGGTCGAATATGATCCGCCGCGCCGGCTCGTAACGACTTGGAGCGTCGAAGGGATGGAGGATTTCCGGGAGCTGCCTGCGTCGCTGGTGGCCTACGACATCGAGCCGATGGGCGGCAGCGTGAAACTGACGATGACCGAATCCCACCAGTGGGAGGTGCCCGACGCCATCCTCGCCGGCGGGCGTCAGGGCTGGCCGTTCATTCTCTCCAGCCTCAAGAGCGTGCTGGAAACCGGCAACCCGATTGTGACGAGTGTGCCGATGGGTCCGCCGAAAGGCATGCTGGATGCCGTCAAGGAAGCGTGCGCGACCAAGCCGTGGCTGACGGCCAATCAGTGAGGTGCGGCTCCCGGGCGAGAGTCGCGAACCGCACACGACCGCGTGCGGCTCTTGGCCCCGGCTCTTCGGCCGGGCGGGAGGGCAGAGATCTTCGTTGCTTCGGGACGGAGCGCTGTCAGCGCAGGCTGGCGTTGATCTTGTCCAGCGTTGCCGAGCCCGGGCACAGCTCTTTCTCCGACAGCGAGTTGAGCGGGACCTCGACCGTGTTGAAGTGGCGGTGCAGGTCCTCCGGCTCGCGATCGACGTAGAGCAGCCCGGTGACGACCTGGCCCATCGCGGCATGGCGCTGCAGGAAGCTCATGGCGCCGAGCCGGTCGTTGGCGTCGTAGTCGGCCGCGACCTTCTTGAGCACGAGCTTTGAGCCGTCGTGCTGCTCGACCACCTCGACCGCGCCCGGCTCGTAGGCCACTGTGATCGGCGTGCGCCCGGTGATGAAGTCGAGCCGGTTCACCGACTCGTTGTGCTCGCGCACATAGTCGAAGCTCTTGGTCGAGCCGGCGTGATTGTTGAACGCAACGCACGGCGAGATGATGTCGATGAAGGCCGCGCCCTCGTGCTCGATCGCCGCCTTGATCAGCGGCACCATCTGCGCCTTGTCGCCGGAGAACGAGCGGGCGACATAGGTGGCGCCGAGCTGCAGCGCCATGGCGACGAGGTCGATGGAATTGTCGGCGTTGATCACGCCGCGCTTCGACTTCGACCCGCGGTCGGCGGTCGCCGAGAATTGCCCCTTGGTGAGGCCATACACCCCGTTGTTCTCGACGATGTAAACCATGTTCACCCCGCGCCGCAGCGCATGGGCGAACTGGCCGAGCCCGATCGAGGCGGAATTGCCGTCGCCGGACACCCCGAGATAGATGAGATCGCGGTTGGCGAGATTGGCGCCCGTAAGCACCGAGGGCATACGTCCATGCACGGAGTTGAAGCCGTGGGAGTTGCCGAGGAAATAGGTCGGGGTCTTCGACGAGCAGCCGATGCCAGAGAGCTTGGCCACGCGGTGCGGGGCGATGTCGAGCTCGAAGCAGGCCTCGATGATCGCGCCCGAGATCGAGTTGTGGCCGCAGCCCGCGCACAGCGTTGACACCGATCCCTCGTAGTCGCGATGGGTATAGCCGAGGGCGTTCTTGGGCAGCGCCGGGTGGTGGAATTTGGGCTTGGTGATGTAGGTCATGGTGTTCTCGTCGAGCTCATGCGTCCGGTCGCGTCTCTTGCATCAGGATGCTCTGTCCTGTCCTGACACGAGCTTGCGCAGCGGCGTGACTTTCAGGGCGTCGAGATGGTCGCCGATGGCGTGCGCGATGAAGCGCGCCGTGATCGGCGTCCCGTCGTAATGCAGAATCGGCACCAGGCGGATCGGGTCGATGCCGCATTCGTTGACGATCAGCGAGCGCAGTTGCCCGTCGCGGTTCTGCTCGACCACGAACACGAAATCGTGGTCGGCAACGAAGCTTGTGACGCTGGAATGGAACGGGAAGGCGCGCACGCGCAGCCGGTTGAGCGACTGGCCGCGAGCCTCGATCAGGTGGATCGCCTCGTCCATGGCGGGCGAGGTCGAGCCGTAATAGATCACGCCATATTTGGTCGGCTTGGCGGAATTGGCCTGCAGTGGGCGCGGGACGAGGTCCTTGGCGGTCTCGAATTTGCGGATGAGCCGCTGCATGTTGTCGGCATAGGGCGCGCCTTCTTCGGTGTAGCGTGCGTAGCGGTCGCGCGAGGTGCCGCGGGTGAAGAACGAGCCCTTGCTCGGGTGGGTGCCGGGATAGGTGCGGTAGGGGATGCCGTCGCCGTCGACGTCGAGGTAGCGGCCGAAATCCTTGCCGGCGTCGAGATCGGCGGCGGTCATCACCTTGCCGCGGTCGTATTTGCGGCTGTCGTCCCACGTCAGCGGGCGGCACAGGCGATGGTTCATGCCGATGTCGAGATCGAGCATGACGAAGATCGGCGTTTGCAGCCGGTCGGCGAGATCGAAGGCGTCGGCGCCGAAGTCGAAAGCCTCGGCGGGATCCTCGGGGAACAGCAGCACATGCTTGGTGTCGCCATGCGAGGCATAGGCGCAGGAAATCAGGTCGCACTGCTGGGTACGCGTAGGCATCCCGGTGGAAGGCCCGGCGCGTTGCACGTCGAACACGACGGCGGGGATCTCGGCGAAATAGGCGAGCCCCAAAAACTCCTGCATCAGCGATATGCCGGGACCCGAGGTGGCAGTGAAGGCGCGCGCGCCGTTCCAGGCGGCGCCGATCACCATGCCGATCGAGGCCAGCTCGTCCTCGGCCTGCACGATCGCGACCTTGCTCTGCTTGGTCTCGGGATCCGTCCGCAGGCGTCGGCAATGGCTGGTGAAGGCATCGGCCAGCGAGGACGACGGCGTGATTGGATACCAGGCGCAGACCGTCGCGCCGCCATAGACCGCGCCCAGCGCCGCGGCCGAGTTGCCCTCGATGAAGATACGGTCGCCGACCGCCTTGGCCGGGCGCAGCCGCAGACCGATCGGGCATTGCAGGTTCATCAGCGCCCAGTCGCGCCCGAGATGAAGCGCGTGCAGGTTCGCCTGGATCAGCTTTTCCTTCGACTTGAACTGCTCGGTGACCAGCTGCTCGACGACCTTGATGTCCATGTCGAGCAGCGCCGAGAGCGCGCCGACATAGATGATGTTCTTGAACAGCTGGCGCTGGCGCGGATCGGTATATTCGCGGTTGCAGATGGCGGTCAGCGGCACGCCGATGACCGTGATGTCGTCGCGGAACTTGGATTTGGGGATGGGCTTGGTGCAATCGTAGAGCAGGTACCCGCCGGTCTCGATACCCGCCACGTCCTTGTCCCAGGTCTGCGGGTTCATCGCCACCATGAGGTCGGTGCCGCCGCGCGCGCCGAGATGCCCGGCCTCGGAGATGCGCACCTCATACCAGGTCGGCAGCCCCTGGATGTTGGATGGGAATATGTTGCGGGGAGCGACCGGGATGCCCATGCGCAGCACGGAGCGCGCGAACAGCTCGTTGGCGCTGGCGGAACCCGAGCCGTTGACGTTTGCAAACCGGACGACGAAGTCGTTTACGCTGCTGATCGGGCTGCTGCTCGGCATTGGTCATCCGCGTGCGTCATGTCGATGAGATATTTTTTCATGTCCCAGGCGCCGGTCGGGCAGCGCTCGGCGCACAGCCCGCAGTGCAGGCAGACGTCCTCGTCCTTCACCATGACGCGGCCGGTCTTGAGATCGTTGGCCACGTAAAGGTCCTGGGTGACGTTCGTTGCCGGCGCCTTGAGGCGCGTGCGCAGGTCGGCCTCCTCGCCGTTGGCGGTGAAGGTGATGCAGTCCATCGGGCAGATGTCGACGCAGGCGTCGCACTCGATGCACAGCGACGAGGTGAAGACGGTCTGCACGTCGCAATTGAGGCAGCGCTCGGCCTCCTTCAGGGCCAGCCCCACGTCATAGCCGAGCTCGACCTCCGCCCTGATGTCGCGCAACGCCACCACCTTGTCGCGCAACGGCACCCGGTAGCGCCGGTCGAGCGCGATGTCGTTGTCGTAGCTCCACTCGTGGATGCCCATCTTCTGGCTGACGATCTCGACCATGGGCAACGGCCGATCGTTGATGTCGGCGCCGGTGCACACGTTGTCGATCGAGAGCGCGGCGTCGTGGCCGTGAGCGACCGCCCAGATGATATTCTTCGGGCCGAACGCGGCGTCGCCGCCGAAGAACACCTTGGGATGGGTCGATGCCATGGTCTTCGGGTCGACCTTCGGCATGTCCCATTTGTCGAACTCGATGCCGATGTCGCGCTCGATCCAGGGAAAGGCGTTCTCCTGGCCGACGGCGACCAGCACGTCGTCACAGGGGATGTGCTGATCCGGTTCTCCGGTCGGGACCAGGTTGCGGCGGCCCTTGGCGTCGTATTCGGCCTTCACCTTCTCGAACACCACGCCGGTGAGGCGGCCGTTCTCGTGGGTGAACTCCTTCGGCACGAGGTAATTGAGGATCGGGATATCCTCGTGCATGGCGTCTTCCTTTTCCCAAGGGGACGCCTTCATCTCCTCGAAGCCCGAGCGCACGACCACCTTCACGTCCTCGCCGCCGAGGCGACGGGACGAACGGCAGCAGTCCATGGCGGTGTTGCCGCCGCCGAGCACGATGACGCGCTTGCCGATCCGGGTGATGTGGCCGAAGGACACCGACGAGAGCCAGTCGATGCCGATATGGACGTTGGCGGCGGCTTCCTTGCGCCCGGGAACGTCGAGATCGCGGCCGCGCGGCGCGCCGGAGCCGACGAAGACCGCATCCCAGCCCTCGGCCAGCAGCGCCTTGAGGCTGTCGATGCGCGTGCCGCCGCGGAATTCGATGCCGAGATTGAGGATGTAGTCGCACTCCTCGTCGATGATGCTCTCGGGCAGGCGGAAGCGCGGGATCTGCGTGCGGATCATGCCGCCCGCCTTCGGATCCTGGTCGAACACCACGCAGTGATAGCCGAGCGGTGCGAGATCGCGCGCCACTGCGAGCGAGGCGGGGCCGCCGCCCACCAGCGCGATGCGCTTGCCGTTCTTGACGGCCGCCGGCCTGGGCAGGCGGTCGCGGATGTCGTCCTTGTAGTCGGCGGCGACGCGCTTGAGGCGGCAGATCGCGACCGGTTCCTTCTCGACGCGCCCGCGCCGGCAGGCGGGCTCGCACGGCCGATCGCACGTGCGCCCGAGAATCCCGGGAAACACGTTGGACTTCCAGTTGACCATGTACGCGTCGCTGTAGCGACCTGCGGCGATCAAACGGATGTATTCCGGTACGGGCGTGTGCGCCGGACACGCCCACTGGCAATCCACGACCTTGTGGAAGTAGTCCGGCGCCGAAATGTCAGTAGGTTTCATTTACTCCTCTGCACGCACGCTCGCCGCGCGCCCCCTCGAGAACCATGCGCGATCAAGCGTCGGCCGGTCTTCCTTTGCGGTCCAGCTTGTGGTCGCCGAATCCGCCGGGATAGTAGTTGAGACCCCCCCTAAATTCCACCGATACATTCGTCATAACAGGGTTTTACAACCTGCAGCGTTGCGCGGCAGTGCAGCGCGGCCGCACGGTAGCGACCGGCCCGCCGAGTGCGGGCAAAAAGCCCCATTGATGGGCGATAACTCCCTGAACTTGCTTGCTTCTCTCTTACCGCTCTATTGTGCAGTGCGGGATGAGGCTCCGGTCAACGCACGCGCGGCCGATCAGCGACGCGGCATTGCGGCAAAGTCTGGGCTCGCATGTCGCCGCTCCCCGCATCACGTTTGCGCGACGCGCAGCATGATGGGCCGAGTGTCGAGCCGTCATGGCAAGCCGCGTGTTCGTGCTGATCTGGCCGCCTCAGATGGCCTTGAGCGCCGGCATCACCTCACGCACGAACAGCTCGACCGTGCGCGTGACCTCGGCGAGCGTGAGGTCGCCGAAGGCGAACTGGGCGACGAAGTAATTGGTGCCGGCTTCCTCCATCTGCGCCTTGATCATGCGCGTGACGGTCGCGGGCGAACCCGCGATGCCGCGCCCGCCGTCCTTGATCTGGTCGAAATGCGGCGGCCGCTCTCCCATCGCCGGCGTGGTGCCGTGCAGGCGGAAGAGGTGATGAAAGTGCCGGTGCCAGAGCGGATAGGCGCGGCGCGCGATCGCCAGCGCCTCCTCGTCGGTCTCGTCCATGATGACGAAGCGCGCGAGGCCGACCAGGGGAACGTGCGGCGCCTTGAATGCCGCGCGATAGCGATCGGTGATCGTGCGCACGTCGGCGGTGAGCGTATTGGCGACCAGGTTGAAGGCGTTGCGGCCCGCAGCCTCGCCGCCATCCGGCGTGCCGCTGCCGGCCCAGAACGGCGGATGCGGCTTCTGGAACGGCTCGAGCTCCATCGGCACGTCGCTATAGTCGTAGAACTGGCCATGGAACGACACCTGCGGGCTGGTCAGGCCCTGGCGCAGGATCTGCAGCGCCTCGAGAAACATCTTCTGCCGGTGCTCCGGATTGACGCCGTAATAGCCGGTCTCGATCGGCGAGATGCCGCGGCCCACACCCAGCTCGAAGCGTCCCTGGCTCAACTGGTCGAGCATGCAGATCTCTTCGATCAGGCGCAGCGGGTGATGCAGCGGTAGCGTATAGACCAGCGGACCGAAACGGAGATTGCGCGTGCGTTGCGCCACCGCGGCAAGAAAGACGCTGGGCGAGGCCGCAAGACCGAGCGGCGTCGCGTGGTGCTCGGCGGTATGGTAGGCGTGAAAGCCGCCGCGATCGTACATTTCGACCAGCTTCAGCCGCTCCTCATAGAACGTGTGCAACGGAAGATCATTGCGATCGAGGTGGTCGAAAATGCCGAACTTCATCCGTCCTCACCTCGACATATGCCGCCGGCCGGACCGGCGTTGACGTCTTGCATCAGTGTGGCTTGGGAGTTTGGCGGGACCGTGTTGCGCGCGCGCGGCGCCGCGATCCGCGCGGCGGTCCCGCATCTCAGGCCTGGCCCGCCGTCTTGCCGTCTGCTGCATTTGCCTTGTAGAGCCCGCCGCCCTCGGCGAGGAACCCGCTGTTGGCCTCGCGGATCTTGGCGGCGTCCTCGTCGTAGAGAAAAGGCAGGAACGCATAACGGCGGCCCTGCGTGACCGGCGAGACCGCATGCAGGAGCGCGCATGGAAAGATAACGGCGCCGCCGGGCGGCGGCTTGAAGCTGCGCGGTCCGTATTCGGGAAAGCTCACCTCGCCGCCCTCGAACTCCGCGTTGAGGTTGATCGAAACCGCGAACCGGCGGTGCGCCGTGCCCTTGGTGGTGTTGTCGCGATGCGCGCGGAAATGCCCGCGGTCCTCGGCCGAATAGCAGCCGACGATGTAGCGCTCCATGCGCGAGGCGTTGAAACAGTAGACCTTCAGGATTTCAGGCCGGATGCGGCGCAGGACGCGCGCTTGCGTCTGGCGGATGACCTCGGGGTCCTCGATGATGAAATCGCGGCGGCGCTTGCGGGCGTAGTCGCGCACCTCGACGGTCTTGCCGTCGATGTCGCGCATGAAACCGGATTCCGCCCCGCCATCCTGTTCGTACAGGTCGATGAGCTTGCAGCAGAACTCGGGCTCGAACACGTTGGGCAGGAAGAGAATTGGCGCCTGGATCTCGGTGCCGGCGAACCGCTCCGGCGGCGGCAGCTCAGCCAGGTAGTTGAACACGGCGTCGGCATTGCTGCCGTCGCGCGCGAACGGAACGACGCGCAGCACGCGCAGCGTGGGGTCGAGGACGATCCAGAACCGGCGCGCCGGTACCTCGGCTTTGCCGGGGTCAGCATCCCTGGGGATGGCGCCATAGAGACGGCTGATCGCGCCGTTGGCGTCCCAGAAGAACCGGATGCCGGGCAGGCTCTCGCGCACGCGTTGCTCCGCCTCATCCCGCGGATCGAGACTGACGCCGAAGAAACAGATGTGCTCGTCGTCGAATTGCCCGCGCTTGGCGAGCACGTGCTCGATGGCATCGCGCCCAACGGGATTGCCGGCGGAAAGATAAAAGCAGAGGACGACATAGCGCCCGGCGGTGGTATCGAATGCGTAGTTCGGATTGCTGGTCGAGCGCTGGTGAAACCAGGGCGCAGGGTCGCCCGGCGTCAGATTGACGAATGAACTGGAGGGGTTGATTGGCGTGCTCATGGTCTCCCGCCGCCCCGTAATGTCCGCCGCGGCGACTGCAAAATCAAGCCGGGCACAAGCGTCCCGAGGGCACATGGTCGCGATACGGGTGGCGCTTGCAGGGCGTCCTCGATGCGTGCCGCATACGATGGCGGCGCGGAACGCGTCTTCTCCCCTTGGGCGTTGATTGATCCCGGCAAGGAGCCCATCTTGCACGGCATGCGCGATCTGCTCGAGGAGATGTTCGCGAAGGAGCCGCTTGACCCGGCCGAAGCGGCACGGCGCGGCGCGCGGCCGCGGTTGCCGGCGCGCTTCTATGCTCAAGCCGGGGTCGAGCAGGTCGACGGGGCGTTCGGCGTGGCGCTCGACGGCCGCCCGGTCCGGACGCCGGCGCGCCGCATCCTGGCGGCGCCGACGCGCGCCCTGGCGGAGGCGCTTGCCGCCGAATGGCAGGCCCAACGCGACGTGATCGATCCCGGCAGGATGCCGTTGACGCGGCTCGCCGACACCATCATCGACGGCGTGGCCGACGCGCCGTCGGCGGTGGTGGCGGACGTGGAGCGATATCTCGCCTGCGATCTCGTGTTCTATCGTGCGTCGGCCCCGGCGGGGTTAGTCGTCCGGCAAGCGCAGGCCTGGGATCCCGTGCTGGCCTGGGCGCGCGACGCGCTGGGCGCGCGCTTCGTGCTGGCGGAAGGCATCGTTTTCGTCGCCCAGCCGCCGAATGCGCTGGCGGCCGCGGGCGAGGCGATTCCGCGTGATCCCTGGCGGCTGGGGGCGGTCCACTCCGTCACCACGCTGACCGGCTCGGCATTGATCGCGCTGGCGCTCGCGCGCGGCGCGCTCTCGGTCGACGCCGCCTGGGCGGCGGCGCATGTCGACGAAGACTGGAACATGGACTTCTGGGGCCGCGACCAGCTTGCGCTCGAGCGCCGCGCGTCCCGCTTCGCCGAGATGCAGGCCGCCGCGACGGTGTTGCAGACCGTGTGAGCGTGATCCACCCCCATTGAAGTGGTCCGACTTGAGGTATGTCTTTGACATCAAGGAGGACTGTAATGGCAAGGAAGCGATACAAGCCTGAAGAGATCGTCGCGAAGTTGCGGCAGGTGGATGTCCTGGTCTCGCAGGGCCAGAACATGGTGGACGCAATCCGCCAGATCGGCGTGAGCGAGGTGACGTATTATCGGTGGCGCCAGGAGTTTGGTGGGCTAAAGACCGAGCAGGTTAAACGCCTGAAGGACCTTGAGCTCGAGAACAGCCGGCTGCGCAAGGCGGTTTCCGATCTGACGCTGGATAAGCTCATTCTGCAGGAGGCTGCTCGGGGAAACTTCTAAGCCCCGCGCGTCGCCGTGCCTGCATTGAGCAGGTCCGAGCGCAGCTGCATGTTTCCGAGCGTCGCGCCTGTGCGGCGCTCGGGCAGCATCGCTCGACGCAACGCAAGGTCCCGCGCGGTCGTGACGACGAGCAGCGTCTCACAGCCGATATTATCGAGCTTGCCCGGCAATACGGCCGCTATGGCTATCGCAAGGTCGCAGAGCTCCTGCGCCAGGCGGGCTGGATAATCAACGACAAGCGGGTCGAGCGTATCTGGCAACGTGAGGGGCTGAAGGTTCCCCATAAGCAGCCCAAGCGCGGCAGGCTCTGGCTGGCCGACGGATCGTGCATTCGGCTGCGGCCGGAGCACCGCAATCATGTCTGGTCCTACGACTTTGTCGAGGACCGCACCCACAATAAACGCAAGTATCGGATGCTCAACGTGCTCGACGAGTTCACCCATGAATGCTTGGCGATCCGTGTTGCCCGCAAGCTCAAGGCGATCGATGTGATCGACGTTCTGTCCGACCTCTTCATCCTACGGGGCGTTCCCGCTCACATCCGATCCGACAACGGACCCGAGTTCGTCGCCAAGGCCGTGCGGGAATGGATCGCAGCTGTCGGTGCCAAGACCGCCTACATCGAGCGGGGTAGCCCTTGGGAGAACGGCTACATCGAGAGCTTCAACGCCCGCCTTCGCGATGAGCTGCTCAACGGCGAGATCTTCTACACTTTGCGCGAGGCCCAGATCATCATCGAGAGCTGGCGACGCCACTACAACACGATCAGGCCTCACGCCTCCATCGGATACAAGCCACCAGCACCAGAGGTGTTCCTGTCTGCATTCGCCGCGTGGCCGGCTGCGCTACGCCGACCGGCTCCGCCGGCCACGCTGGCGCAACGGCCAACCTTAAACTAACATTCCACCCGGACCATTCAGCGGGGGCTAATCACCTTCGTGTTTCACGTCGGCGAGGCGGACGGCGACACCGTCGTGGACTTCGCCGGCAACGGCGCGGCGGCGGGCAATTCGCTGCAGTTCGTCGGCTACGGCGCCGGTGCGACCTTCACCCAGAACGACGCGACGCACTGGCAGATCGATTACAACGGCGGCGCCTCGCACGAGGTCATCACGTTCAGCAACGGCGCATCGATCCACGCGAGCGACGTTCTGTTCGGATGAGGCCAGCGCCAACGGCACTGGCAACGCGCCCAGCTTCGGCGCGGGCTGCCATATGCTCACGTGCGTCATGATCTTTCAACAGCATCGCTGGACAGCGGTGCGACGCGCTAGCGTCCTGATTCCGAAGTTCGCATCATTGTGAGGCACGTAAGGAGCACCTCATCGCTTTCTGGCGGATCACCAGTTCATCAGCTTCTTGGTGGCTTGCTCGTTGTCCTTGAGGAACTTGCGGTAGTCCTCACCCTTGATGATCTGCGGGTCGAGCGCCAGCGCCTCGGCCTTGGACCTGTGCTCCTTCGAGTTGATGGTCTTCTCCAGGTGGCCGATCAGCGCGGTCTCGACGTCCTTCGGCAAGCCGGCCGGCGCGGCGATGCCGCGCGACACCGCCCACACCTCGTTGAAGCCCTGCTCGCGGAAGGTCGGTCCGTTGGGAATGAACGGCGACCGTTCGGCTGACATCACGCCGAGGATGCGGTACTGACCGGCCTTGATGTCCTCGGCGACCTCGCTGACGTTGCAGGCGAGCACTTCAATATTGCCGGCCAGCACCTGGGTCTTGCCTTCCGGCGTGCCGCGGAAATGCACCATCTGGAAGCTCGTTCCGTTGTTGGCGCCGATGCCCAGCGCCGCGACGTGATCGTCGGTGCCATGGCCGCCGCCGTTGAGCGTGACCGTACCTGGGCGGCGCTTCGCCTCGTCGATGACGTCCTTCACGGATTTGAACTTGCTGTCAGGCCGCACCGCCCAGAGATTGGGATCGACAACGTGATTGATCAGCGGCGTGAAGCTCTCCAGGTTCTCCTTGCGCGCACCACCCTGCGCCTTATCGAGATAGCCGGCGAACATGCTCGGCGCGTTGATGTAGCCGATGGTGTAGCCGTCGGCCTTCGACGCGGCGAGGAAGCCCCAGCCGAGCCAGCCACCGCCGCCGGCGCGATTCTCGACCGTCACGGACTTGCCGAGGATCGGTTCCAGATCCCTCGCAAGCAGTCGCGCCGAGACGTCGCTCCCGCCGCCCGCGGCATAGGGTACGATCACCAGGATCCCGCGGGCGGGAAACTCCTGCGCGAAGCCCGGACGATGTCTGACGACGGAGAACGCCGCCGCACCTGCGGCCGCGCCGAGAAAACGACGTCTGCTGCTCGAATCCATGGTCACCTCCCTCCCTGCCGCCGGTCTCAAATGCCGGCTATTGCGCCATGATCAACTCAAGCGTTTGCCCGATCAAGGCCCTGCCGCACTGCTTGCATCTAAATAAATCTCCGGCTCCGTTTCCAGGCATATGCAAGGGCACGAAGATTAGACAAATCAGCGCGTTCGCAAGAACGATGACGCCGTCACACATCGTCATTGCCGGGCTTGACCCGGCAATCGATCGCAATGACGCGGCTCTACGATCTTTTGTTGGATGCGCGGGTTCAAGCCCGCGCATGACGAGCGGTCGCCGGCGCTACTTCTTCTTGAGCGTGCCGTAAGCGACGACGGTCGTGTCCTGCACGACGCCGAACCATCCGACGGAGAGATCGTCGCCGTGCCGCGCGACGGTGAGCGTGCCGTCCGGGCAGCGCCCACCCTTGTCGGCCTGGCCTTTGGTGATGGTTTCGGAGAAGAACACGTAGGCCTTCCATGCCCCCACGCGGCTGAGCTTGCCGATGCAATCGAGGTCCGGATACTTGGTCTCGACGCCGCGGGCACCAATGTTGAGTTCGAATTTGTAGGGCGACTGGCTGCCGACCTGGGTGAGCTCGCCGGCCCAGTTTCCGTTGATGCCGGTGGCGGCGGCAGCAGGGCCGCCTTTCTTCCCCTTTGCGGCCGGGGCGTCCTCGGTGGTGGGAGGAAACTGCGCGGTCGCCGGGGCGGCGACGAGCAGAGCCAGAACGAGCGCGGCGGTACCCCTGTAAAGCGCCTTTGTCATCAAGAGCTCCCCTCGATTAGTCCAGTCCCCAGCTTACCCTCAAATGCCGGTACGTGCTATGGATTTTGCGTCGGGACCACGGGCAGGGCGGTCATGAAGGACATTCTGGAGAAGCTCGAGGAACGGCGTGCGCGTGCGCGCGCCGGCGGCGGCGAGGCGCGCATCGAAGCGCAGCACAAGCGCGGCAAGCTCACCGCCCGCGAGCGCCTCGAACTCCTGACCGACAAGGGTTCGTTCGAGGAGTTCGACATGTTCGTCGAGCACCGCTCCGCCGAGTTCGGGATGGAGAAGAGCCGGATTCCCGGCGACGGCGTCGTCACCGGCTGGGGCACGGTCAACGGTCGCACCGTCTTCGCCTTCGCCAAGGATTTCACCGTCTTCGGTGGCTCGCTCTCGGAGGCGCATGCGCAGAAGATCACCAAAATCCAGGACATGGCGATGAAGGCGCGCGCGCCCATCATCGGCCTCTTCGATGCCGGCGGCGCGCGCATCCAGGAGGGTGTGGCTGCGCTCGGCGGCTATGGCGAAGTGTTCAAGCGCAACGTCATCGCCTCCGGCGTGATCCCGCAGATCTCGGTCATCATGGGTCCGTGCGCCGGCGGCGACGTCTATTCCCCCGCCATGACCGACTTCGTCTTCATGGTGCGCGACACCAGCTACATGTTCGTCACCGGCCCCGACGTGGTGAAGACCGTGACCAACGAGGTGGTGACGGCGGAGGAGCTCGGCGGCGCCAGCGTGCACACCACCAAGTCCGGCATTGCCGACGGCTCCTACGACAACGACGTGGAGTGCCTGCTGCAGATGCGCCGCCTCATCGACTTCCTGCCCGCCAACAGCGAAGCCGGCGTGCCGGAGTGGCCGTCCTTCGACGACGCCGAGCGCCAGGAGAAATCGCTCGACACGCTCGTCCCCGACAATCCCAATAAGCCCTACGACATCAAGGAGCTGATCCTGAAGGTCGTCGACGAGGGCGACTTCTTCGAGCTGCAGGAGGCGTTCGCGCGCAACATCGTGACCGGGCTCGGCCGCATCGCCGGCCGCAGCGTCGGCGTGGTCGCCAATCAGCCCATGGTGCTCGCCGGCGTGCTCGACATCGATGCCTCGCGCAAGGCCGCGCGCTTCGTGCGCTTCTGCGACGCGTTCGGCATCCCCATCGTTACCTTCGTCGACGTGCCCGGATTTTTGCCCGGCACCAACCAGGAGTACGGCGCGCTGATCAAGCACGGCGCCAAGCTCCTGTTCGCCTATTCGCAGGCGTCAGTCCCGCTGGTGACGGTGATCACGCGCAAGGCCTTCGGCGGCGCCTACGACGTGATGGCGTCGAAGCATATCGGCGGCGACGTCAACTATGCCTGGCCGACCGCGCAGATCGCGGTGATGGGCGCCAAAGGCGCGGTCGAGATCATCTTCCGCGCCGACATCGGCGATGCCAAGAAGATCGCCGCCCGCACCCGGGAATACGAGGACCGTTTTCTCTCGCCCTTCGTCGCCGCCGAGCGCGGCTATATCGACGACGTGATCATGCCCCATGCCACCCGCGCGCGCGTTGCGCGCGCACTCGCCATGCTGCGGGACAAGCGGGTGGAGATGCCGGTGCGCAAGCACGACAATCTGCCGCTGTAATCCCTGACCAGGGCTAAGCAAAGAGGGCGCTGAGTGCAAAAGGGAAGGGCCCTGCTGGTCGCGCACGGGTACAAACGCGTCCGCCCGCGACGGGCGGGCGACGAAGTCGGGATGCCGAACGCGCTTGGACCGCCACCTTGCTCGGCTTCCACAAAAAGTGCTTGACTACGTAACGTAATAATGGGAGAAAAGCGCAAGGTGCCCGAACTGGAAATAAAGCCCCGGCGGATAGCGCCGGGTTTTTTGTTGCACGGTTGCAATCGGCCGCACGACCGGACGTCGCGGGCGGGATGGTATCGTGCTGCCGGTCTCCTGTTTTCTTCTGTTATTTACAGGAAGAACGTCCGGTTTCCGCCGGATTGCGAGTGGCTCGGTCGTTCGGGCGCGTCATGCCGCGACGCGCGATTCCCTGAGCCTTTCGATCATCAGGCAGGCGTCCACGGTTGCCGGGGTCGCCCCGCCAAATTCGCGGGCTCCTGCTTTTTTGCTGTTATTTGCAGGAGGCCGGGGATTGGACTGTGGACCGCACCCCTTCGCTTTGAGACACGAAACGAGAGACTTGCGGCGGCCGACCGCCCGAGGCTCGATCGCCGGCAGGGTGAGCGGTGACAGGCCGGCGGCCGAAATGGCGGACCGCAATCGTGGTAGTTTGTGGGACAGCAGCCGGCCGTGAGGTGCCGGTTCGAGGAGGGCATCATGCACACCGTCCTTCGCGCTTCTGTTTCGGCGCTCGCACTCGTCGCCTGCACGCTTCCCGCGGCGGCGCAGAGCCGCCCGCCGTGGCCGGCGGGCGACGAGATCGGGATGGCGAACACGCTCGGGCCCGCCACCTGGCAGCGTTGCGCGACCCATCTCGCCAACCCCAATGCGAAATCCTATGAGCTGTCGTTTCCGCGCTCCAACACCATGCCGCAATCGCCGTTCGCGGTGCCGCTGCGCGAGAACGCCAAGCCGACGGTCGGAATCCAGGGCACGCGTCACGCCTTCAATACCGACGAGGTCGTGAGCGGCGACCCCGGCCAGCAGGGCACGCAGATGGACGCGCTCGGCCATTTCGCGGTGCTGCCCGAGGCGTGGGACGGCAAGGGCGAATTTCCCTCCGGCGGGGCGAGCTATTACGGCGGCTACAAGCAGAGCGACGTGAAGCCGACGCCGAGTTCGCCGCTGCAGAAGCTCGGCATCGACAAGGTGCCTCCGATCGTCACCAGCGGCGTGCTGCTCGACGCCAAGGCGCATCTCGGCGGCGGCAATGCGATGCAGCCGGGACAACTGGTGAACGCGCAGGATATCGCGGCGATGCTCAAGGCGCAGGGGCTCGAGGGCCGCGGCCTCGTCCCCGGCGACGTGGTCTACATCTACACCGGCTGGGGCGACCACTGGAAAGACCCCGACACCGAGAAGTTCTACTACACGAAGGGGCCCGGCCTCTCCTACGACGCGGCCCAGTATCTCGAGAGCAAGGCCGTGGTGCTGGTGGCGCTCGACAATCCGTTCACCGACCCGGTGGCCGAAGGGTTCCTCGAGGGCAAGGCGCCGCCGGCGCCGGGAACGCCGCCGGCATTGCCGTTCGCGATCCATCACCACAACCTGACGCAGGCGGGCATTCACAACATCCAGAATGCCAATCTCGGGGCGATGGCGAGGGATAAGGTCTGGCTGTCCTGCACCATCATCCTGCCGCTGCGCACGCAGGGCGCATCCGGGTCGCCGGTGCGGCCGGTCGCGATCGGCGCGCCGGCGCAGTAGAGGGGGGCTCGGGCATGTTCACCCGCAGGCATGTCGTCGCTGCCCTGGGCGCAGGTGCGGCGGCGCTGGGCGCCGCCTCCCGCGCGCACAGCGAAGTCGTCGGCAAGCTCACGCGCATGATCGTGGGCTTTGCGCCCGGCGGCTCGTCCGATGTCGTGGCGCGCCTGATCGCCGATCAGATGAAGGGCTATGCCTCGACCATGATCATCGACAACCGGCCGGGGGCAGGGGGCCGCATCGCGATGGAGGTCGCCAAGACAAGCGCGGCCGACGGGTCCGCGATGGTGCTCACGCCCGCGTCCATGATCGTGCTCTATCCGCATCTTTACAAACCGCTCGGCTACGACCCGCTGCGGGATTTCATCGCGGTCACCACGGTCTGTGCCTTCCCGTTCGTGGTGAGCGCGGGACCGATGGTGCCGGGCGAGGTCAAGACGCTTGCCGACTTCGTCGCGTGGTGCAAAGCCAACCCAAGGCTCGCGTCCTATGGCACGTCGGGAGCGGGCTCGATGCTGCATTTCGCCGGCATGATGCTGGCACGCGCAGCGAATTTCGAGTTCACCCATGTGCCCTACAAGGGCGCGTCGCCGGCGCTGCAGGATCTGCTGGGCGGGCAGGTCGCCTCGACCGTCGGCGTCCTCGGCATCGCACTGCCTCACATCCAATCCGGCAAACTGCGTGCGCTGGCGACCAGCGGCGCGGAGCGCTCGCCGTTTCTGCCCGACGTCCCGACGCTGAAGGAGGCGGGTTATCCCGGGCTCGAAATCGTGGAGTGGCAGGGACTGTTCGTGCCGGCGAGGACGCCGCCGGCGATCGTCGACGAGCTCAACCGCGCGGTGCGCGCGGCACTCGCGACCAGCGAGGTCAGGGCCGGCTTGGGCAAGCAGGCGTTCGATGTCGGCGGGACGAGCCCGGCGGAATTTGCGCGGCTGGTGCAGGCGGACATCGAGCGCTGGGGGCCGATCGTGCGGGAGTCCGGGTTCACGCCCGAGAATTGAACCTCCACGCCGGCGGCGCGTCGCAATGACGCGACCGCACGCTGCGCTTTGACGCTGCGCGCGCCCTGCGCGATGATGGCGGACAAAGTCCGCTGGCACCAAGAAGCGGCACGGAGGAAGCGATGAAAGCAGCGATCGTCATTGCGGCATGCGCCGCGCTGGTCGGCATCACGGTCCCGGCGTCGGCGGCCGATTATCCGAGCAAGCCGATCACGCTGATCATCGGCTTCGCGCCCGGGGGCCCGAGCGATGTGATGGCGCGCATTCTCACCCGCAAGATGGAGGAGATCCTCAAGCAGCCGTTCGTGATCGAGAATCGCGCCGGCGCCGGCGGCAGCATCGCCGGGGCGTCGGTGGCGCGCGCGACGCCCGACGGCTACACGGTGCTGCTCGCCACCGGCAGCCTGCTTGCCATCAACGTGAGCCTCTACAAGAACCTCGGCTACGATCCGGAAAAGGATTTCGAGCCGATCAGCATGATCGGAACGCAGACCAACGTCCTTTATCTTCACCCCTCGGTGCCGGCCAAGTCGCTCGGCGAACTGATCGCTCACGCCAGGGCCAATCCGGGCAAGCTCAGCTTCGGCTCTGGCGGCAACGGCACGCCGGCGCATCTTGCCGGCGAGCTGCTCAAGATCGAGGCCAAGATCGATATCACCCATGTTCCGTTCCGCGGGACGGGGCCGGCGTTGCAGGCGGTGATCGGCGGGCACGTGCCGATGGCGTTCAATCCACCGTCGCCGTTGATTCCGCATATCCAGAGCGGCGCGATCCGGCCCGTGGCGATCACCACGCTCAAGCGCACCACTGTGCTGCCCGAGGTCCCGACCGTTGCCGAGTTGGGTTTTCCCGGCTTCGAAGCGATGACGTGGCACGCGCTGGTGGCGCCGGCGGGGACGCCGAAAGAAATCGTCGCCGCGCTGCATGCCGCCACGGCGGCGACCGTGAACGATCCCGACGTGCGGAAGGCTTTGACGGATCTTGGCGTCGACGTCGTGGGTGGAACGCCGGACGAATTGCGCGCCTATCTGAAGTCCGAGATTCCGAAATGGGCCGAGGTCGTGAAAACATCCGGCGCGAAAGTGGACTGACGGGCTGTCCTGCTGCCTGCACCGTTAGTCGGGTGCCCGCGTGCCCCGCGGCGGCGCGAAACAGCAGCGGGTACCGGGATGACGGCCAGTAGGACGGTCAGTGTGCGTCCGCACCGACCTCGCGGTCCTGCGCTTGCGAGTCTTCCCGGGCGGAATGCTCCGCCAGCATCAGCCACGATTGCGCCAGGTTGATCCAGAACGGCTTCTCGCCCTTGTCCTGGGCGGTACGAGCCAGTCGCAGACAGTCTTCCGCGTTGATGCGATAGTCGCGGTTGGCACTCATGGATTACGCTCCCCGATAGACGAGGCGGCATGAGGCACGCCAACCTTGGCAAACTCGTGGCTCGCGGCAGCCTGGATGCGGCAAAAGGTTGTGACTATCTTCCTAGAGGCGCGCGCCTGGGTCGCGGGACGCGGGCCGCCGGAGTGTTTGGTTGCCGGCGGCCTTGATTGCCAAGCACGCATGGATGCGTATGTTCGCGCCTCATGCCGCTCGCAATGCCCGCGCCGACCCGGGACATCGTGGTCGTTCACAGCTCCGACCTGCACATCGATCACGACTACACGGCGCGGCTGCATGGCGGCGACGGGACGGCGGGGCTGACCGGCGTGCTCGATGCCGCCCGCCACGCCGGCGCAGACGTGGTTGTCCTCGCCGGCGACACCTTCGACTGCCATCGCGTTCCCGCCGATCTGCTCGTACGCGCTGCCGACGTGATTTCCTCCGCGGCGATGCCAGTGGTGATCTTGCCCGGCAACCATGATCCTGCGGTCCCGGATGCGGTCTACCGCCACGCTGCGCTCGCCGGCGTGGCGAATCTCTCCGTGATCGGCGTCAGCCACGACGAGTTTGTCTTGTTCTCGGAGATGGGGCTCGAGATTCGGGGGCGTCCCCATCGCGACTATGGCGACATGATTCCATTCGAGCAGCTGCGGGCGCGCACGACCCGTTGGCAGATCGCCGTGGCGCATGGACACTACGTGCCGGTTCCCGACCGAACGACGAAACTGCGTCCGTCCTGGCTCATCGGCGATGACGAGCTCGCCGCTGTCGGCGCCGACTACATCGCCCTTGGCCACTGGAACCGGGCAGCGAAAGTAGGAAGCGTTGCCTACTATTCCGGCTCGCCGGAATATGCCGGCACCGTCAACGTAGTTCGCCTGAGCAGCGCCGGAGAGGTGGCCGTCATGCGCGCCGAACTCGACATCGCACGCGAGCCTTCGGCCGCCGACTAGATCGTGCGGCCCGATGATCGTGTTGTCACCTGGAGATTGTCGCACGAGCGGGCGTGCTCGCGCCCGCTCGTGATTGTTGGCACGGGCACCGAAGTGCCTGCGGCGCCGCGACCGCGTTACTGGGCGCGGCCGCCCTGGCCGGTTGTCGCGGGCGTCTCGGCTGCCGGCGGAACCGCGATGGCGGGCGGCGCCGTCTTCGGCGCCATGCCGGTGGTGGCGGGCGGGTTTGCGTCCTCGCGCGCAACCCGGGTGCTCTCGTTGCTGGTGAAGACCAGCGCCAGCAACACAACAATGAATACGGCACCCGCGATCCATCCCCAGGGCGTGGGGGAGCCCATCCTGTGCTCCATGTCCATCCCGCGGGGGTCCAGATCCAATCGTCGATCAAAATCTCTGGGGTCCGTCATGACGACCTCCCATCTTGATTGGCGTAGACGGACAACCCGCGGAGCGTCACTCTGGTTCCTGTGCCGGAACCGGGACGGCCGGCGGAACACCGCTGGAACCAGGCGTCACTCCTTCTTCTGGTCGAAGATCAACTGCGTCTGGGTGACGATCGCGGCGAGCTTGCCGTCCCCGCGGGTAATGCGGGTTTCCAGCACGATGGTGGTGCGGCCGCGGTGCAGCGGCATGCAGATCGCGCGTGCGGTGTCGCCCTTCGGCACGGCGGCAAAAAAATTGGTCTTGCTTTCGATGGTGGCGGTGCGGCCGCCGTCGGGCAGGCTGATGCTGGCCGTCATCCCGCCCAGCGTATCGCCCAAGGCCATCATCGCTCCGCCATGGAGCACGCCGCGGCGATTGCACAAGTCCTCGCGCACCGTGAGCTCGGCTTCGGTGCGTTCCGGCGAGCGATGGAGGACGTTCACGCCGAGAAGCTTGGTGAAGGACGGTAGATCGGGCACGGCCATTGTCGGTCCTCTGCTGCTGTCGGGCGCGGCGGTCATAGCATGTCGGTGATGCCGCGCCAGCGCACGAGCCGTCCGAGCGCCTTGGCTGCAACCGGCGGGGGCAGAGACAGCGGGCATGCCCAGTCTGCTACGCCGACCCGATACGGTGCCTGCGCCGGCATCGTGCGAACGTGGTTGGAATTGAAGCGTCTCTTCGCTAGGAAGTCGACACGCGCTCGTAGCTCAGCTGGATAGAGCACCAGACTTCGAATTTGGGGGTCGGGGGTTCGAATCCCTCCGAGCGCGCCAATTCGGGATGCGCTATCGCCGCCAAATGCCGCCGATCGTCCGGGGCGCAAGTCCTCGTGATCTGGCGGACCGGCAAGGGGGCAGAGGATGTCGTCCGACTGAATTCCAACACCGCGCGATCGGCTCAGGAGCAAAGTCCATGAAGACTCAGCGACTGCTTGTCGTTCTTACCGTTATCAATCTCGGGCTTCTGGTGTTTCTGTTGGCACAGACCCGGTTTCACATCGGCTCTCACGGCGTCAGGGTCTGGACGAATATCGATGGGTCAGTGCTTCGTGGCCGCGCGCTCGAGATCATTGACGACCAGGGCAGAACGCGAGCAACGATCAATCTGCATCCGGCCGATCAAGCCCGCTCGTACCCTGAAACCGCAATATTTCGGTTGATCGATCAAAATGGGCGGCCCTCCATGAAGCTCTCCACTTCGGAACGAGGTGGGGCGCTCGCGCTCGTGAGCGATGCTGAAGATACGTATGTTCAGCTGTCTGGGCAGGGGTTGACAGTTACGAAAGATGGACGCCACCAGGCGATCCCGTAGGTGTCTCCGTGTTCGCAGATGCCGCAGATCGACCCAGCTTGTATTTGGGAGCCGGCCCGTATCAGGCGTACGGCAAGATTGCAGGCATCGCAGACAGATTGGAGCGCGCATGCCAGGCGTGAGCTATCCCACGTTGAAGGAGGTCGTGCTGGTCGGCGCCGGCCACTCGCACGTGATCGTGCTGCGCATGTTCGGGATGAAACCGATACCGGGCGTGCGCTTCACCCTGATCAGCCGCGAGGTGCACACGCCTTATTCCGGCATGCTGCCCGGCCTGATCGCCGGCCGTTATGGGTTCGACGACGCTCATATCGATACCAGGCCGCTGACGCGCCTTGCCGGGGCCCGGCTCTACCAGGACGAAGTCGTCGGCCTCGACCTCGCCGGGTGCCAAGTGATCTGCCGCCGTCGCCCACCGGTCCCCTACGATCTTCTCTCGCTCAATATGGGTTCCACTCCCAACACCACAAATGTGCCGGGTGCGAGCGACCACGCCATTCCGGTCAAGCCGATCGACGGCTTTCTCAATCGATTCGAGGCGCTCAAGGCCCGCGTTCTCGCGCGCAAGGGCAAGACGCGCGTGGCGCTCGTCGGCGCCGGCGCCGGCGGCGTCGAGCTTCTGCTCGCGGTCGAGCACCGGTTGCGGCGGGAGGTCGCAAAGGCCGGCTTCGATGCCGGCGAATTGTCGTTCGTCCTCGTGTCCGACGTCGCCGACATCCTGCCGAGCTTTCCGGTGGCATTCCGCAAGCGCTTCCTCGCTATCTTGGCTGCGCGCTGCGTTGAAGTCGTTACCGGCGCGGCCGTCACCGGCGTTGAGGCCGGGTTGCTCGTGCTCGACGGTCGCGCGCCCGTTGAAGCCGACGAGATCCTATGGACCACGCAGGCTGCGCCGGCGCGCTGGCTGGCAGAGGCCGGCCTGCCGCTGGATACGAAAGGCTTTCTCCGGGTCGAGGATACCTTGCGCGTTGTTGGGCATCAGGACGTGTTCGCGGCCGGTGACACCATCGCATTCGCCGCGCGCGAGTTGCCGAAGTCGGGTGTGTATGCCGTGCGTGCCGGGCCGGTGCTCGCCGACAATATCCGCCGCACCTTGACCGGCAAATCCCTGCGGCCATTTCGGCCGCAGCGCGAGGCGCTCTATCTGGTCTCAACCGGCGAGCGCCATGCCGTCGGCACCCGCAACGGCCTCGTGGTCGAGGGCGCGTGGGTATGGCGCTGGAAGGACTGGATCGATCGCCGCTTCATGCGCAAGTTCAACGAGCTACCGGAAATAGCGACATCACCGACGGTATTGCCGCCGCTGGCCGACCGGTAGGTGCTCAAGGAAATTTCCGTCATCGCCATGCGCTGCAGCGCCGCGCTCGCTCCCGTCACGGTGGATGTCGGCGGAGCGCGGCTTGACGATGCGCTCGTCGGGCAGCGTCCGGTTGACCACAGAGCTCGCGTCCCGAAGAACGGTGCGGTCACCGAAGAACCAGTTCGTGACGCGCCAGCCAGTCGGTAAAGAGCGAATGGGCAGGCTGTTGGTGGCCCTGCTGCCAAGATGAACCCGCGATAAGGCGGCCTAGCTTGGCGTCGAATCCTTCCTCACCGTGGCAAGTGCTTCCTGCACCGTGGTCATGAACTGCGCGGGGAAGATGATGGTCGAGTTCTTTTCGGTCGCGATCTCGGCCATCGTCTGGAGCGTGCGGAGCTGGAGCGCGACTGGGTGCTGCGAGATGATATCGGCCGCCTGGCCAAGCTTGACCGCCGCCTGATACTCGCCCTCGGCGGCGACGATCTTGGCGCGGCGCTCGCGCTCGGCCTCCGCCTCCTTCGCCATCGCGCGTTGCATATTCTCCGGAAGCACGATGTCCTTGATCTCGACAGCCGTCACCTGCGTGCCCCAGGGCTCGGTATGGCCGTCGATTACATTCTTGATCTGCTCGTTGATGCTCGCGGTGTCGGCGAGCAACTGATCTAGGCTGAAGCGGCCGACCACGTTGCGCACCGTCGTCTGGCTGATCTGGTTGATGGCGTTGTAGACGTTCTCGATCGCGATCACCGCCTTTTCCGGATTTGAAATGTGATAGTAGGCGACGGCTGCGATGTCGATCGAGACATTGTCCTTGGTGATGATTTTCTGCGACGGGATCTGCATGGTGACGATGCGCAACGACACGCGCACCATCTGCTGAAGCGGAACGAAGATGAGGGTGAGCCCGGCTCCGCGCACGCCTTCGAACCGTCCCAGAAAAAATACGACGCCGCGCTCGTACTGCCGGAGAATGCGAATTGAGGCGAAGAGATAGAGAATGACGGCGAGGACGAGAATGAGAATCCAGTTCATGGACGGCAGTATTGCACATGCCCGCAATACGGTCGAGCAAGGCCGCGCCGGCGTTGCGCCCCCAGTCGCGGACCGCGCGGCACCCGCTTTCACCGTGCGTGGAAACGCGCAATAATCTCGTCATAAAGAACAGGTCATCGGGAGGTTACTCATGCAACCAAAACTTATTTGGTTTGGCGTGGCGGTCGCGTTTCTTGCGTCCGGTCTGGTCCCGAGCGAAACGCGTGCGCAGGCCGCGCTTACCGGGCTCGTCTCATCGAGCGATGAGGGCGCGATGGAAGGCGTGTTGGTGAGCGCGAAGAAAGCGGGCTCGACCGTCACGACCACGGTCGTGACCGACGCGCAGGGGCGCTACAGCTTCCCCGCCGCGCGCATGGAGCCGGGCAAGTACACCATCTCGATCCGTGCCATCGGCTACAAGCTCGACGGCGCGAAGACGGTGGACGTCCCGGCCGACAATTCCGGCGCCGCCGATCTCAAGCTCAGCAAGGTCAAGAGCCTGGTGCCGCAGCTCTCCAGCGGAGAGTGGCTGCTCAGCCTGCCTGGGCCCGACAGGCAGAAGGCCTTTCTGACCATGTGCGTGGGCTGTCACACGCTCCAGCGCGTGCTGACCTCGAATCACGATGCTGCCGAATTCCAACAGGTGTTCCTGCGGATGGCGCGTTACTCGCCCGGCAGCACGCCCACACATCCGCAGCCGCTGCTTCCGGGACCGCGTGGCGAGCGTCCGGTCGTCACCGGCGATGCCGCCAAGGCGGCCGCGGAGTTTCTGGCAAGCGTCACTCTCGGCAACGCGGAGGCGATGGAATATCCGCTCAAGACGTTGCCGCGGCCCAGCGGGCGATCGACCAGGGTGATCGTGACGGAATACGACCTGCCGCGTAAGAACGCGCTCCCTCACGATGTGATCGTCGATAGGGATGGGCAGGTTTGGTACTCGGATTTCGGCGCCCAGTTCGTGGGGGTCATGGATCCGAAGAGCGGCCAGACCAAGGACATCGCGATCCCGGTCGTGCGGCCCGAGCAGCCAAAAGGCGGCCTCGACATCGAGTTCGATCCGGACGGCAACATCTGGCTGGCGATGATGTATCAGGCCGGCATCTCGAAGATCGACCGCAAGACCCACGAGGTGTCGGTGTTCCCGTTCCCGCAGGAATGGATCTCCACATCGGCCCAGGCGTCCATGGTGTCGCCGATGTATTCCAATGTCGACGGCAAGGTATGGACCAACAACCAGGAGGACAGCCTCAATTACCGGCTCGATCTCGCGAGCGGCAAGTTCGAGAACCTGGGTCATGCCAAGACCCCCGGCGGCAAGCAGATCCGGGCCTACGGGATGCCCACCGATCAACAGAACAATCTCTACCAACTGGAGTTCGGCGGGCAGAGCATCGGACGGCGCGACGGCAAGACGCTTGGGGTCACGATCTGGCCGACCGCGACGCCGCTGTCGCGACCACGCCGCGGCCGGGTCGACGAGCAGAACCGCCTGTGGTTCGCGCAGTATGGCGCCAACGGCATCGGCATGTTCGACCCGAAGACCGATGTCATCAAGGAGTGGAGACTGCCCACGCCTTGGAGCGCGCCCTACGACGTGGTTGCGATCAAGAACGGCGCGGAGGTCTGGACCGGTTCGATGCTCACCGACCAAGTCTCCCGGCTCGACACGGCGTCGGGCCAGGTCGTGGATTATCTCCTGCCGCGCACGACCAACATCCGGCGGGTCTTCGTCGACGACAGCGGCGAGCGCCCGGTGCTCTGGGTGGGCAGCAACCACGGCGCCACCATCATCAAGGTGGAGCCGCTCGATTAGCATAAGGTGTTGGTACTTGTGGGGCCTTCGCGCACTCGCGCGCAGGCCCATTTTTTTGGAAACTGTGAACGGCTACAATAGGCGTACCGGCGATGGATGGCGCCGCAGCCTGGTTTATGGTTCGATCGACGGCGCACGCTTGCGTCAGCGAAGGGAGCGTCTGGATGTCATCCTCGAGCGACTGGGAGATGCCGCAAGCGGTCCAGCCGAAGCCGGAAAATTACACCTACGACCTCGAACAGGCCTTGAACGCCCTGGTCGGACTGCGGGCGATCATTCCCGCCGATGCGTTCACCGCGGAGACGCTCGGCACCGAGCGAACCGGAAACGGCGTGGTGATTCGCGACGGCGTGGTGCTCACCATCGGCTATCTCATCACCGAGGCGGAGACGATCTGGTTGCATCTGGCCGATGGCCGTGCGGTTCCCGGCCACGTGCTCGCTTATGACCAGGAGACCGGCTTCGGACTGGTGCAGGCATTGGCCCGGGTCGATCTTCCGGCGTTGCCGATCGGCCAATCGACGGCGGCGAAGGTGGGCGATCCCGTCGTGGTCGCCGGAGCGGGCGGACGCAAGCATTCGGTCGTCGCACGCATCGCCGCCAAGCAGGAATTCGCGGGCAACTGGGAATACGTCCTCGACGAAGCGATTTTCACGGCGCCCGCGCATCCGTTCTGGGGCGGCACCGCGATGATCGGGCGCGCTGGCGAGTTGCTCGGCATCGGCTCGCTGCAGGTTCAGCAGGTCCGCGAAAGCGGAACGCCCGAGCCGCTGAACATGATCGTGCCAATCGACATCCTCAAACCGATCCTCGAAGACCTGCTCACGCTGGGACGGCCAAACCATCCGCCGCGGCCCTGGCTCGGTCTCAATGCAACCGAGATCGACGACAAGGTCGTAGTTGCGCGGGTGTCCAGCGGCGGTCCGGCGCGGCGCGCCAATCTGCGCACCGGCGACGTCGTGCTGGCGGTGGCCGGCACCGAGGTCGCCGACCTCGCGGGCTTCTTTCGCAAGGTGTGGTCGCTGGGCAATGCCGGCGTCGAGGTGCCGCTCACCGTCTACCGCGACGGCCGCACCTTCGAGGCGCGGGTGACCTCGAGCGACCGCAATCGCTTTCTCAAGGGGCCGAGCCTGCACTGACCGGGCAGGACATCGGCGAGCGTGAGCCGCGGCCCATGATCCCCAGCACCGCTTTCGCGAAGACGGTCCTGGCCGCGCTCGTCATCGTGCTGGCGCTGCCCGGCGGCGCGCGCTCCGCCGGGGTGGAGGATTTTTACCGCGGCCGTACCGTTTCGCTCATCATCGGCTACAGCGTCGGCAGCGGCTACGACATCTATGCGCGCTTGCTCGCCCGCTTCATCGGCAAATACATCCCGGGCAATCCGACCGTCCTTGCGCAGAACATGCCGGGCGCGGGCAGCCTCAAGGCCGCGATGTATCTCTACAATGTCGCACCCAAGGACGGCAGCGTGATCGCCACCATCGGGCGCAGCGCTCCCATCGAGCCGCTGCTGGGCGACGCCCAGTTCGACGGCCGCAATTTCACCTGGCTCGGCAGCATCGCCAGCAACTCCAGCCTTTGCGCCACCTGGCACGCCACTGCCATCAAGACCTGGCAGGACGTGCTGACCAAGCCGTTCACGCTGGCCGGCGAGGGCGCCGGCTCCGATCCCGACAACTTCGCACGCATCCTCAAGAGCCTGTTCGGCGCGAAAGTCAGGCTGGTGACCGGCTATCCCGGCGGTACGGAGATGAACCTCGCGATCGAGCGTGGGGAGGTCGACGGTCGCTGCGGCTGGTCCTGGGACAGCATCAAGAGTACGCGCCCGCATTGGCTCCGCGAGCGGAAGATCAATCTGCTGGCAGTCTTCTCGCTGCAGAAGGCGGTGGACATTCCAGCGGAGGTTCCGCTCATCGGCGATCTTGCGGTCAGCGACGAGCAGCGGAAAATCCTGCGCCTGCATCTGGCCGGTCAGGCGCTCGGACGGCCGTTCTTCACCTCGCCTGCGATCGCCGACGACCGCAAGGCGGCGCTGCGCGCGGCCTTCGACGCGACCATGAAAGATCCCGATTTCATCGCCGAAACCAACAAGGTGCAGCTTGAGGTCAATCCCGCGACCGGCGCCGAAATCGACCGGCTGCTGGCGGAGGTCTATGCCACGCCCAAGGACGTGATCGAGAAGGCCAAGCAGGCGGTCCGCAACTAGACCAGCGCTCACACCACTGCAGCACGAGCGCGCGTCGGTGTAGGGATCAGAAAATCTCGTCCGGGCAGGGATCGACGATGGTCCACAGTTCCGGGCCATTCTTGACCCGTTTCATGGTGGGAGCGATGCCGCCGTGGCGATTGAGCCAGTCCTTCACCGTCTCCGGGTAGTACGACATCACGTCCGCCGTTCCCTCGTAGCTCATGACCTTGACGCCGAAGGTCGTGGACTTGTCATAGTAGGCCATGTGGAAGCCGAGACTCGCCCGCGGCGTCACGCACACCCGGTTCAGCGGCACGATGCCGAGCACCAGCGTACAGGCGGAATTGCAGATGCCATCGATGACCACCCGCTCGCCGCGGTCGCGGATGGCGGCAAATCGGGCTTTGTACTGGTCGACCAATCCGCCGTAATCGCGGGTGATGCGGTAATCGGCGGACGCCGCAGAACCCCACAACACGCACGGCAGCAACAACGCAAACGCAAGACGACGCATTCCCCCAAGCCCCTGTACTCGATTCCATGACCGGTCCCCAGCACGAACACGCGCGCGGCGCGCTTAATCACGTGCGCATTCGGCAAAAATTTGGCCGGGTTTTGTTTTGAATCAGTTAAGGGCGGAGTCATCCTTTGGCCGCAATCACGCTCGAGCGCGGCAAATGCTGGGACCTTATCGCGCGTGCGCATGTCCGCCACGCTTTCGATCGCTCCCGATGAGGCCGTGATTTTTTGCTTGTCGTGCTTAACGACGCCGCGTGCTGCTATCACGCGATGGTGCTCTAGTAGCTGACGACGCCACGGATCGATTTTCCTTCGTGCATCAGATCGAATGCGGCGTTGATCTCGGAAAGCGGCATCACGTGCGTGATCATCGGGTCGATCTCGATCTTGCCTTCCATATACCAGTCGACGATCTTCGGCACGTCGGTGCGGCCGCGCGCGCCGCCGAAGGCGGTGCCGCGCCATACCCGTCCGGTCACGAGCTGGAATGGGCGCGTTGAAATCTCCTGGCCCGCGCCGGCCACGCCGACGATGATGCTTTCACCCCAGCCGCGGTGGCAGCTTTCGAGCGCGGCGCGCATGAGATTGACATTGCCGACGCATTCGAAGGTGTAGTCGGCGCCGCCGATCTGGTCCGCCCCGCTCTTGGTCAGGTCGACGAGATAGGGAACAAGATCGCCGCCGATCTCTTTGGGATTGACGAAATGGGTCATGCCGAAGCGCTCGCCCCATTCCCTGCGGGCGTTGTTGATATCGACGCCGATGATCATGCCGGCGCCGACCAGGCGCAGCCCCTGAATCACATTGAGACCGATCCCCCCGAGGCCGAATACGATGCATTTTGCGCCCGGTTCCACCTTGGCGGTGTTGATGACCGCGCCGATGCCCGTGGTGACGCCGCAACCGATGTAGCAGACCTTGTCGAAGGGGGCGTCCTCGCGGATCTTCGCCACCGCGATTTCGGGCAGCACCGTGAAATTGGCGAAGGTCGAGCAGCCCATGTAGTGGTGGATTTTCCGGCCGTCGATCGAGAAACGGGAGGAGCCGTCGGGCATGACGCCCTGGCCCTGGGTGGCGCGGATTGCGGTGCACAGATTGGTCTTGCGGGACAGGCATGAGGGGCATTGCCGGCATTCCGGCGTGTAGAGCGGAATGACATGGTCGCCGGTTTTCACGGAGGTGACGCCCGGACCAACCTCGACCACGATGCCGGCGCCCTCGTGACCGAGGATGGCGGGAAAGAGGCCCTCGGGATCGGCGCCTGAGCGCGTGAACTCGTCGGTGTGGCAGACGCCTGTCGCCTTGATCTCGACCAGGACCTCACCGGCCTTGGGGCCGTCGAGCCTCACTGTCGTCACCTCGAGCGGCTTGCCTGCTTCGAACGCCACCGCGGCTCGCACGTCCATCGATGTCTCCTTCAATCGAATGCCGACACGTCTTTTGTCCTGCGTTGTAGCCGGCACAACGCGCAGCGCAAATGGGCAACAGTCCGCGGGGTGTCGTCCGATCGAGCGGGGGCTGGATAAAGCGAAGGGGCGCGGCTGTCACCGCGCCCCACGGTCATTCGGTCAACGCGGAATCAGGCTTTCGGCTGCGGCACGATGCGGATATAGGGCTTCGGCGCTTTCCAGCCCTGCGGATATTGCTTCTTGGCATCGTCATCGGTGACCGAACCGGCAATAATCACGTCCTCGCCGTGTTTCCAGTTCACCGGTGTCGCGACCTTGTGCTTGGCAGTGAGCTGCAGCGAATCGATGACGCGCAGCACCTCGTCGAAATTGCGGCCGGTAGTCATGGGATAGACCAGGATGAGCTTGATCTTCTTGTCCGGCCCGATGACGAACACGTTGCGTACGGTCTGGTTGTCGGCGGCCGTGCGTTTCGCCGGGTCGCCGGACACCGCTGCCGGCAGCATGCCGTAGAGTTTCGACACGTTGAAGTCGATGTCGCCGATCATCGGATAGTTGGGGGCAAAGCCCTGCGTCTCCTTGATGTCGTTCGCCCAGCCCGTGTGCTTGTCGACGGGATCGACCGACAGCCCGATGATCTTGACGCCGCGCTTGTCGAATTCCGGCTTGATCTTGGCCATGTAGCCGAGCTCGGTGGTACAGACCGGCGTGAAGTCCTTGGGGTGCGAGAACAGCACCGCCCACTTGTCGCCGATCCAGTCGTGAAACCGAATCTTGCCTTCGGTCGTCTCCGCTTCGAAATCGGGGGCAGTATCGTTGATTGCGAGAGCCATTGTTCACCTCCGTCGCCTGGGACCCATTGGTAATTGAAGCCGGTAATGTAGTGCGTTGCAATGTCAACAGCCAGAATGGGCCGTGATAGCGAGCGTCTATTGCAGGCTTCGATGCATGCGGGATTTCCCGCAGACATAATTCCTTCACCGTCGAGCGCTTGGAGAAGAAATGAATAGCGCCCCGCGCGCGCAACGAAAGAATCTGCGTTTTCGGCTCGGACATGGCGACGCTTTGCCGCGTCGACCGGCCGGGCGATCAGCGAGAGCGCCGGCGCGCTGTCGCTGAAGCGCTTTCGCCCGCGCGTCGCCGAAGCCATGTCTGGCTATGCTTCCGGCTGCGGGCCTGCTGCAGGAAAGCGGCTTCGACTGGGAGACCTGCGAGTGCGGTGCCTGCGTCGTACCCGCACTGCAGCGGAGGTGAAACGCGGAGGGAGGCTCGTGGAGAGGTTCGTCGCCAGCCGCAAGTCAAGGTTGCCGGTCCAGAGGGCCACATTGCTGGAGGAGAAGCCGGTGGCGGAGAGACTTCCCATGATCACAAATTCCTGATCGTGCCGCACCGCACACTATCGCCGCGGGTACTCCCTTAGGCGAACGCGCGAGAATGCGCGACAAATGCGCCGTTCATGGTCAGCTCGCGCCCATTGCGCCGCAACTTCGCCACAGCGTTGCCATGACTAGAGGGCTGGCGGACAGATTCGAGTCGAACCGCAAGCCGGTGTGGCGCGACTAATGGCATAGGTTGAAGGAACCCCTGCGGCAGGGGAGGCGTTGCCGTTTCAATCCATTCCGTCAACCGAGTGACCAGGGAGTCCCGTGAGGGACGGGAGAGACTGCCGATGACCACGGGCTCCGAGCCGACGGCCGGCGCACGTTTGCAGGCGCTGCTCGCAGCGATCAGGCGATCGCCCATCGTGGTGCGGCTGGCCGAGCGGCTCCTGCTTGCCCGCAGCTGGGCCAGCGTCCGCAGGTCACCCGACGTCGACGCCTATGTTCTGGCTTGGATTGCCAGTCACGCGCGCGGACGGAGGTCTCGCCGCTCGTTCATGTAATCGGCAATCGGCCGAAGGTCGGTGCAGCTTCGCGCCGGCCCTGTCACCTGCATCCTTCGTCAAGTCACGCCGCCGCGGTCGCCACGGCAGTATTGCTCGCCTCGCGCGAACGGCTGCACGGCTGGGTACGAAGCATCAGCTGGCCGGAATTGCGGTCCGTGCTGGTGCTGGCGGCAATGACATTCATCGCATTGCCGATCATGCCCAACGAGCCAATCGGGCCTTTCGGCGGCGTGAACCCGCGCGAGGTCTGGATCATCGCCATCGTGCTCGCAGCCGTCGCGCCTTGAACGTCTGTTGACATTTGCGCCGCTGCGCAGCAAAGCCTAGGCGCCGGCTCGCAGGGTCCAATCGCGGGATGTTCAAGCGAATCCTTATCGCCAATCGCGGCGAGATTGCCTGCCGGATCATCAAGACTGCGCGCCGCCTGGGGATCGAGACGGTTGCGGTCTATTCCGAGGCCGACCGGGACGCGCTGCATGTGGAGATGGCCGATGAGGCCGTCGCCATCGGTCCGCCACCGGCGACGGAGAGCTATCTGGTCATCGACAAGATCGTCGACGCCTGCAAGCGGAGCGGCGCCGAGGCCGTGCATCCCGGTTACGGCTTCCTCTCCGAGCGCGAGGCATTTCCAAGGGCGCTGGCCAAGGCCGGGATCGTCTTCATCGGACCCAATCCCAAGGCGATCGCCGCCATGGGCGACAAAATCGAGAGCAAGAAGGCCGCCGCCAAGGCCAAGGTTTCCACCGTTCCCGGCCATCTCGGCGTGATCGTCGATGAGAAACAGGCGGTGAGGATCGCGGACGAAATCGGTTATCCCGTCATGATCAAGGCATCCGCGGGTGGCGGCGGCAAAGGCATGCGAATTGCGCATTCGAAGGCCGAGGTGGCCGAGGGCTTCGCGCGCGCGCGTTCCGAAGCGAAGTCGTCATTCGGAGACGAGCGTGTCTTCATCGAAAAATTCATCGTCGATCCGCGCCATATCGAGATCCAGGTGTTGGGCGACAAGCACGGTAACGTCATCTATCTCGGCGAGCGTGAATGCTCGATCCAGCGTCGCAATCAGAAGGTCGTGGAGGAAGCGCCGAGCCCGCTGATCGACGCCGCGACGCGCAAGAAGATGGGCGAGCAGGCGGTCGCGCTTGCCAGGGCGGTCGGTTACGATTCTGCAGGTACCGTCGAGTTCGTCGCCGGCCAGGACAAGCGCTTCTACTTTCTCGAGATGAACACCCGTCTGCAGGTGGAGCACCCCGTCACCGAGCTCGTCACCGGTATCGACCTGGTCGAACAGATGATCCGCGTGGCGGCCGGCGAGAAGCTCAAGCTCAGGCAGAGTGACGTGACGCTTTCGGGCTGGGCGGTCGAGACCCGCGTCTATGCCGAAGATCCGACGCGCAACTTCCTGCCCTCGATCGGCCGCCTTGTCCGCTACCGGCCGCCGCCGGAGACGAGCGCGGATGGAGTAACGGTACGCAACGACACCGGAGTCTACGAGGGCGGCGAAATCTCGCTCTACTACGATCCGATGATCGCCAAGCTCGTGACCCATGCCCCCACGCGCACGGAGGCAATCGCCGCCCAGGCAGACGCGCTCGACGCATTTACGATCGAAGGGTTTCGCCACAATCTCTCGTTCTTGTCAGCGTTGATGCAGCATCCGCGCTGGCAGGCGGGCAAACTCTCGACCGGATTCCTCGCCGAGGAGTTTCCCGACGGCTTCCACCCGATTGCCCCAGAAGGGGAGAGCGCGCGCGTCCTGGCGGCGGTGGCAGCCGCCATCGATCACGTGCAAGGCGAGCGCAAACGTCGCATTTCCGGACAACGGCCCGGGTCCGCGGTCACCCGCGAGCATCGCCGCGCGGTGCGCCTCGGCGGGAGCGAGATTGCACTCGATATCACCCGCAACGGCGACGCCCTTGCGGTACGTTTCGAAGCTGCCGGAAAGAAGAGGCCGTCGGCAGCATCCCATGTGCTGGTCTCGGCCTGGAAGCCGGGCGATCCGGCATGGTCGGGCACCTTCGACGGGCGGCTGATCTCGGTGCAGGTGCGGCCGGTTCTCAACGGCTTTGACCTCTCCCATCGCGGAGTTGAAGCGCGCGCCTACGTCTATACCGGGCGCGAGGCTGCCGCCGCGCGACTGATGCCGGAGAAAAAAGTCGCCGATTCAGGCAAGGCCGTGCGTTGCCCGATGCCGGGGCTCGTGGTCTCGATCGCCGTGCGAGAGGGCCAGGAGGTCAAGGCCGGCGAGACCCTGGCGGTGGTCGAGGCCATGAAGATGGAGAACGTGCTGCGCGCCGAGCGCGATGGCGTGGTCAAGGCGATCAAGGCCAAGCCCGGCGACAGTCTCGCGGTCGACGCCGTCATCATGGAGTTTGCGTGACGGCCACGGCGCGTCACGCCAATCCTGCGGGCGCGTTGCCGCCTTAGGTTTTGCTCGGAGATTTTCCACCGGGAACCAGACGCGCCCCGAGCGGTTCCAACCTGGAGACCGCTCACCAGGAGATGGCGCCATGAACGAGCGACTGCAGCCTGCCCAGAAACAGGATCGCCAGCCCGGCCGAGAAAGCGAGATGCGGCCACAGCCGGACTACCAGCCGAAATATCCCGGTTGCGGCCGGCTCAAGGACAAAGTCGCGTTGATTACCGGCGGCGATTCCGGCATCGGGCGCGCGGTGGCCGTGGCGATGGCGCGCGAAGGAGCCAAGATCGCCATCGTCTATCTCGAGGAGCACAAAGATGCCGACGAGACCATCGCTGCGGTCGAACGGGAGGGTAGCCGCGCAATCAAGGTGGCGGGCGACGTGGGCGACGAGCAGTTTTGCCGCGATGCGGTTGATCAGACGATGAAAGCGTTCGGCCGCCTCGACATCCTGGTCAACAATGCCGCGGAGCAGCACGAAACCGAGGACTTCCGCGAGATCGACCGCAGGCAGATCGAACGCACCTTCCGCACCAACGTGTTCAGCTTCTTCTTCATGACCAAACACGCGCTCGCGCACATGCACAAGGGCGCGTCCGTCATCAACACCACCTCGGTCACGGCATTCCAGGGCCACAAGACACTGCTCGACTACGCCGCCAACAAAGGCGCCATCGTCGCTTTCACGCGCTCGCTGTCCGAGGCGTTGGTGGAGCAGGGCATCCGCGTCAATGCGGTAGCGCCCGGGCCGATCTGGACGCCGCTCATTCCGGCCTCCTTCGAGCCGGAACGTGTCGCCAAACACGGCGCGAGCGCTCCGATGAAGCGGGCCGGGCAGCCAAATGAGGTTGCGCCCTGTTACGTCTTTCTCGCCAGCGAAGATGCGTCCTATATGAGCGGCCAGGTGCTCCACCCGAATGGCGGCAACGTCGTCGGCTCGTAAGAAGTCGTCGACGTGCCCGACCCGCACGATGGTCGGAACCATTGGGTCCGGCCGCGGGTTCTCAGATCACAACGCCAGGAGACCATCATGGGACTGAAGCCAAGACCCGCGCCGCAGGACGTCCCGGACTCGCTACCGAAGCGGGACGATGGAACCGACGTCATGCCGGATGACGAGCGTCGCCGCGATCCCACCCAACCCATGCCGCCGGATTCGCTCCCGCCCATGCAGGAGCAGCCATCGGTCGAGCAGGCCGGCGGCGGCCCGCAACATCCGGTGCGCGACGACCATCTCGAGGATCGTGTGGGCTGAAAACGGCCCCATAGCACAAGCCCGGCGCCGCCGGGTGAATTACCTGACGGGTCATGCCACGATAGGGCGGGATGGATTCGCTCGCCCTGTTCTTCTCCGCAGCCGGTCGCCTAGCTCCGAAGCGTTTCGCTGTCGGGGTGGCTCTGGTGTATCTGGTGGCGTTCCTCTCGCAGATGCTGATCTCTCCGCGGATGATGCTGCACGCCGGAGTGCTTCCGTTCGCGCTCATCCAGGGCGTTGCGATCTGGGCGTGGTTCTGCCTTCACGCCAAGCGGTTGCGAGACGCCGACCGCGACCCCGGTCTGGCGATGGCGATTGCGGTCTTGTATGGGCTGGGAATGATTCTGCTGCTCCTCGTCGTCGCCCTCAGCGTCCCGCCCGACGAAATGCTGAACCAATCCGGCCACGCATCGTCCCACATCCTGATCGTGCCGTACCTGATCGAGGTGCTCAGCGGCGACCTGGGACTCTTCGCCCATGTGGCCGCCGGAATCGCCGCGCTTATCGTTGCACCCATGCTGATCGCACTCGGCTTCTCGGTCTGGGCTGCAACGCGGCCGCGCGCGCCGTCCTCCGCCGCAGCCTGACCGTTGCGCGCCATCCCGTTTCTGCTAAGCGGAAGTCGTGACGCTGCATTTCGCCTATGGATCGAATATGAGCCGCGCGCTCATGGGTGCGCGCTGCCGCGATGCGCAAGCGCTCGGCACGGCGACACTCGCGGGCTGGCGCTTCGTCATCAATCCCGACGGCTTCGGCTCGATCGCACGGCGGCGCGGCGGACGGGTGTACGGCGTGCTGTGGCGCATGACGTCGCGCGACCTTGCCGCCGTCAATGCGTACGAGAGCGTGAGCTCCGGCTTGTATCTGCGGCGCTGGATGCCAGTGCGGAGCGGCGCACGCGAAGCGAGCGCGCTGGTCTACATCGCGCGCCGGCGCGGAGAGGGGTCACCCCGGCCTGGCTATATCGCTCTCGTCGTCGACGCTGCGCGCGATTGGCAACTCCCTGAACCCTATATCCGTTCGCTGGCGCGCTGGGCGCCCTCCGGGATGCGCGGCGTGCGCCCGAAGGACACGGGAGAACTCGGATGAACCCGCGGGTGATCCGCCATGTGTTCATCCGCGGGCGGGTGCAGGGCGTCGGTTATCGCGCCTTCACGGAATACACCGCGGTCGACCATGGCCTTGAAGGCTGGGTGCGCAACCGGTGCGACGGAGGCGTCGAAGCGGTGTTTGCGGGATCGCCGGAGCGGATCGCCGACATGCTCGAAGCGTGCCGCCGCGGGCCGCCGGGCTCGCGCGTCCACAGTATCGAGGAGCGCGAAGGCACCTCGCACGAGCTCGCCTTGCGGGGCACCACTCGCTTCGCGGTCTTGCCCACTGTGTAGCGCACGCCGCTACATCGCGTCGGCGGCAGCCAGGCCGTCCACTCCCAGATCTGCCGGGGCGATTGACCCGAACAGCGGCTCGAACTCGCGTCGCAGCATCATGTCGACGTCGCCCCGCGTGGCCGGGCGGCCAAGATCGGCGAGGCTCGTGACCCCGTAGCGCGGCTCGGCGACGCCGCACGGCACGATGCCGGCGTAATGCGAGAGATCGCAGTCGACATTGAGCGCAAGCCCGTGGAGCGTGACCCAGCGTTTGATGCGCACGCCGATTGCCGCGATCTTGTCCTCCCGCCCGGCTCCCTTGTCCGGCCGCCGCACCCACACTCCGATGCGATCGTCGCGGCGTTCGCCGACAATATCGAGCCGGGCCAGGGTGCGGATGACCCATTCCTCGAGCGTTGCAACGAAGCGGCGCACGTCCGGGCCACGGCGTTTGAGATCAAGCATGACGTAGGCGACCCGCTGGCCCGGGCCGTGATACGTGAACTGCCCGCCGCGTCCGGCCGGATAAACGGGGAAGCGGGCCTCGATCAGCTCTGACGGCCTGGCGCTGGTTCCGGCGGTGTAGAGCGGCGGATGCTCGAGCAGCCAGACCAATTCTGCCGCGGTGCCGTCGGCAATGGCCGCCGCGCGCGCATCCATCGCCGCCAAGGCGGGCTCGTACGCAACCAGGCTCGCGCTCACCCGCCACTCGACCGCGGCGGCATCGCCGTTGAGCCCGATTGTCAGCTGGTCGCGGGCGCCAGCCATTCCTCACCTGGTGCGATCACGCGGATGCTCTCCAAGGCCGACATCACTGTTCGCGTAGATTGTGAACGGATGCTGCATTGCGGTGGAAGTCAAGGCACTTACCCAATGGCATGCATGTATGCGTTGAAGAGCGAGCGTGTAAGCCGGGAAGCCGCCCGTGGGCCCGGTCGCAGCCCTTGTGACCTAGAGACCGATTTGTTACATCGAGCGCCATCGCTCCAACGCGGGGCCTCCACGGCCCGCGTTTAATCCATCTGCGGTCGTGGCGGAATTGGTAGACGCACTAGCTTGAGGTGCTAGCGGGGCAACCCGTGGAGGTTCGAGTCCTCTCGACCGCACCACTACAAGTGATTTCTGCTTGTAGGTCAGCAACATACTGAAATCTAAGGACGTTTGGTCGCCTCCAAGCTACAAAGGAGCGATACAAATGGCATTTGCGATGACCTCACTCAAGCGTCTCAAGTCTGGTGCGTTCTCGGCGCGTAAGGGTATCCCAGTCGATGTCCGGGAGACCTATCGCGAGCAGTTTGGCGGCGGTTGGGAGGAGCGCTTCTACGCCAAGGCCGGCACGCCTCTGAGCGAGGCAAAGAGGGCCCTCAGCGAGTGGCTGGCGGAGATCGAGCGGCGTATCGCGGTCATTCGGGATGATGCTGCGGGAAGAGGGCGCTCGCTAACCTCTCGCGAGGCTCTAGCGCTCGCCGGCGAGTGGTATCTCTGGTTCGTTCAGCGTTACGAAGACGATCCGGGCGATCCTGAAGGTTGGGATGCGCGCCGTGATGAAATACGGGACGCTCTGCTCGATGAGGCCCCAGACTGGTTTCGCAAGAACGAGAGCCTCGACCCAGACTGGAATTGGGCGCAGGACGAGGATGTTCGGGTTGCGATGCGCCCGTTCATCGCGGACAAGGCCGACACGGCGCAATTTCTGGCCAGCCGTGGAATTGCGCTCACCGCCGAAAGCCGCGACCGATTTCTTGATGCGGTCGAGGCAGAATTTATTGAAGCCTTGAGCCTTCTCATTCGCAGAGCGAGCGGCGACTATTCGCGCGACACCCGGCCAGAGCGCTTCCCAAAGTTCGCTGCGGTATCCCTGGGGTCACCTAAGGGTCCATCGTGCTTTGAGCTGTTTGAGGGGTGGCTCAAGGCGACCGGCGCCCGGGCCAGCACCATCAATCGATGGCGTGCTGTCTTTCTCGACCTTCAGTCCCATTTCGCGGATCGAAGCGCCAGCTCCATCACGGAAGATGAGGCCCGAGCATGGAAGGATGGGCTGGTCACGCCGAAGAGGTCCGCAAGGACCGTCTCAGACGTTTGGCTCGCTGCAGCCCGAACTGTGTTCGGGTGGGGACATAAGGAGCGGATCATACAGGGAAATCCATTCGTGGGCGTGACGGTCACGGTGCCGAGGAAGCAGCGCCTGCGGGAGACGGACGCCTTCACCACTGACGAGGCCCGGACGATACTGCAGGCTTCCCTGGCAATCACCAATACCAAAAGCCCCTTTGCCGCGGCGTGCCGGTGGGTACCCTGGGTCTGCGCCTACACGGGTGCCCGCGCTGGTGAGATCACGCAATTACGTGGAGTGGATATCGTGAAGCGCGAAGGCATCGACGCTCTCCGTCTCACGCCCGAAGCAGGGACGATCAAAACAGGGGTCACACGAACGATCCCAATTCATGAGTATCTGATTGCGCAGGGCTTGCTCGATTTCGTCAGGTCGAGGGGTGATGGACCCCTGTTCTATAATTCGGAAGAAGCACCCCGTGCGGGAGACCCGACTAATCCGCGGCGTCCTCGCGCCGTAAAGACGCGGGAGAGACTTGCCTTGTGGATAAGGAATGTGGGCATCAAGGACGCCGAAGTCCGTCCAAACCACGCTTGGCGGCACACTTTCAAGCAGCTTGCGCGACGACACGGCATTGCTGACGCCGTCTCAGATGAAATCACCGGACACGCGCCTTTGACCGTGGGACGAGGCTACGGTCGGCCCACGTTGCTTGATATGGCTGCCGCGCTAAAAAAATTCCCCAGATATCTGGTCGAGCGATCCCAATCCGGTCTGTGACCTTCCATGCAGTGCGCCATCAGGGATGCGCTGATCGCCTTCATAGCCGCAACGGCTCAGGCGCAGGCGGAGGCTACCAAGGAAGCGCAACGCGCGGGTATCGCGCACGCGAGGGCCAATGGGCACGAGCGGGCCTACAAGGGTCGGAAACCCAGCTACAGCCGCAAGCAGTACGAGAGCGCGCAAGCAATGCTGGGGAAGTCCGCAAGCGTCGGCGAGGTTGCTAGTGTCACTGGGCTTACCCGGCAGACGGTCTACAGGATCAAGGGCGATCCGGTCGGAGCTGAGGCCGCGCTGGCGACGTGGGGCATTTAGACACCTAGCGCACTGAGCGCGCGTCCGTCATGGCGCATCAGCTTACCCATTGACTGTGACCCTATTGCCACATCATGAGGATTTCTTACCGGAGCCCTATTGAAGGTCGAATTTCGTGGTCGGCTGATAGACAGACACCGATGCGGAGGGCCTGTCATGAGCAATGCCGTCTTGAAGTCGAGTCAAACGACGGCGGCAACAGGAGCCAGAACAAAAGTCTTGGCCACCAACGATGTCCGTACCCTCATTGCGAACAATCTGCGGAGTCTCATTTGTCGATGCCTCGCAACCCAGCAACCAGTCGATCTTCAGATTTACGCTGACTGCACGACCCTAGCCCGCATCGGGTCCAATTCAATTCGCTTTCAATGCCCACATTGCGGCGCGGAGCATGAGACGAAGTTGGGAGCGGCTTGCCCAGAGATTCTTCGGCTCGAATCTCACCAAGCGAAACGCCCGAGGCATCAACACGCCGCCCGGTGGTGAGCGGCGCCATCACACCCGTTGTCGAAGCACAGCTTCCCCCGATGCCTGAACTACTGGCGGCTGAGCCACCAGGAGCCACGCAGCGGGTATCAAGGTGCAGTTGTGCGCCTAGCGTGTGATCATTGTGCAACAGTTTGTTGCCATTTTAGTGCTTGCTCGGACCTACTCCCGCCCTTGGCAGTTTGGCTTCCAGGGCCGTAACGAGAAGGGCTGGGGCATGTCGAGCTACTCGAGCTACGCAACATACTGCCAGGATCAAGCTGCCGACTGCGCGCGACGAGCAAGATTGGCGAGGACACCAGCGGTAGAAATCTACTGCCGAGGTCTGGAGTTGCGCTGGCTCAGGCTTGCCAAGCAGGCACAAGAAACGAGTGCTCCGAGTTGGACGCACCAGGCACCACTTGGGCAAGCAACGCCGCGACGCCTTACCGACAAGGCTCGTCCGTCTAATGTGAGACTGCTTGCAAAGATTTACAGCAGTATCGAAGCCGACGCCCTCACGCTTGGACGTAGCTCCTGCTGATTAGCGAGCCGGAGCGCAAAGGGGACGAGCACGAACGAGCGGCGCAAATGAGCCTCTCCTTCGCGGTCGAAATGGGACGCGAAGGCACCGGGGGTGATTTCAAAATCTCGTTAAAGCTCCGGCGTTGTTGTATTTTGGCGTGCAGAGACAACGTCTCTTCGGGAGCAGGTGCGCGACCTGCATTCGCCAGTGGCGGGGCATTGGGCGCGGGGTAGTGCCGTCGGTTTCGGCCCACACCTTGACACCACTAGCCCCCTTCGTGCCCCATGCGACCAGGATTGGCCTGGGGCTGCGACGACCTATGCGGTGCGTGGCGTGTGGCGCTGAGATGCGTCTGATGGGGGTGAGCCTAACCGACACCCCGATGGCTGGGTTTGAACGCCATACTTTCAAATGCTCGACTTGCTCACACATCTCACGCCGCTTGGTGCTCAGCCCCAAAACACCTGTCGTCAACTTGCCGCTCGTGGGGCAGCATCCCGAGCCACCAGCGGTCCCGAGCGCTGCCCCAGACCCGGCAGCGCCAGCGAGGACTTTCAACTGGGTGGAAGATTTTGAAAAGCACCGAAGCCGACGCACGCCCATTAAAGGCCGGGCAGCGACCGCACGAATTTCGGGCACATTGAAGGCTGTTAAAAAACGCCTTAGCCCACAGGCGCGCGCTCAGGAGCCATCAGCCCAGCAAGAACTTCGACGTGGCCGGAAGCAGTCGAGAAGGTTCGCAGACAACAGAGTGCGCTCGAATCGAACGGTAACCAGTCGAGAACCACTGCAGCAGATGCGTATACCCGAGGGGGAAATAAGCGGCCATCGAGGACTTGGGCTGAAGTCGTTGAGGACCTTCGGCGCAGACAAGCGGCTCTCAGCGAACGGGCGGCATCTTCAATTGCCGCAGACCCTGCCGAACCTGTGCGAACCTCTGGAGCATCTTCAGAACGCTAAAGCCCACAACGACCCCGCTGCGCCTCAGAGCGCCTGCGAGCGCGCGGTCGCAAGGGTTCGAGCGAGACATGAGCAAGGCGCATGAGGACTTGGGCTTCTCAGGCTCCGTGAGCACATACCGCTCCCGCAGCGCCTCCACCTCCTCGGCGCGCCCAAGTGCGTCAAGCGCGACGGTGACGCGGGCACTATCCTTGGTCCAGGTGGTGGTCCCCATCCGAAAGCCTTTTCGTAAGCACCAGGGGCGATTTCGACGACAAACCACAACACCACCAATGCCGTGCCCCAAATAACTGCACGCTGGGTCCACAATTTCACTTTCGATAAGGCAATCAGGGTAGTGAGGTTTTTGTGTATCTGTAAATATTCGGGGTCTGAGGCCGAACTGAGCGCGAGCGCTCGCTCAACGAGCGACTGCGCAGTCGCGAGTTCGCCCTGATCCACAAGCCAGCAGCCGAGATCGTTAAGCTTACGTGCAGCTTCAGGGTGGCTCGGGCCGACGAACTCCTCCTTGGTATTTAGCGCGTCCCTAAACAACGTGCGCGTTTTTGTCAGGCCGTCCTGAGACAGTATAAGTTCGGCGAGCATCCAGAGGGCTTCTAAAGTGTCAGGGTGGAAGCGACCTAACGTTTTCTGTGCGATGGCAAACGCCCGCTCTAGCAGTGGCCGTGCTTCCTCGTCGTTGCAATATCTGGCTACTCTTATGAGATTGGTCGCCGTTTGGGGATGTTCAGGACCGAGCCATCTCTCACGGATCGCCAGCGCACGCTTGAAAAGCGCCAACGGCTCTGCTGCTTTCTCTCCGAGGAACCCGCGTCGCGTCCGCCGTAAAAATCGTTAATTCACTAGCTTAAGCATCAGCCCAGGCGATAAACGGCCGAACTTCAATCTGGCCGTTAGAACCCGTCTCCTAATTGCCTGCACGCGCAAAAGCTCGCTCAGGGTCTGAACCGCACACTCGACTTTGCTTAAGCGCGGCATCTCAATGGGGTTTTTAGACCCGAGGGTGAGCATTATCTTACGCACTTCAAGAACTGTGTGCGCTAGTTGGCTAGCTGCAAGGTCTTCTCGTTTCTCAAGCAGCACGGCGACATTATTAAGCTGATCCGCTATCTCACGCTCGACGTTAGCAGCACCTGTGAGTTTGGGGTCACGCTCCAAATTTATGGCGATCCGCGTAAGCACAGCCCGCGGAGAGTGCTCGTGTACTACTCGTCCGACAAAATAGTCGCCCACACGTTCCAGAAGTTCGGCCAAGCGAAGTAGACTTTCAGTCGAGAGTGGGTTCGACTGTTGCACAAGGGCATGGGGCGTCAGCTTGTCGCAAGCTGGCCAGGATAGGGGGTTCAACAAACCGTCGTCTGGGTAAATTGTGGAAAGACAGGCGAGTAGGCGGTTAGCCGGGTCTTGTGCTATCCCAATTGCCTCCCATTTTGCTCGCGCAACTGCCTGTATGAGGCGATGCACGGTGATCGCCGGCGAATTGTCCGCGAACGGGTGTTCCTTGGTTAGCGATACCTCACTAAGCGTCGCGAGCGCTTGCAGGCGTTCATCCTCCTGGTCAATGGCGCCCTCGACCAGTGACATCGGAATACGCTCGGGCGCGCACTGGGCCAAATACGCCATGAGCGCTTCCGCCGCTGGACACTGCGCGACGGCTTCGGCGATGGCGAGATTAAAGGTCGCGGCGACGCTCCTGGGATAGCCTGACGCCACGCGGGCGCAGCTTGATGAAGGCTGAAGCCTTCTTCTGCATAGTCGCCGAACCGCATCTGTGTGCGCTTGCAATAGGCCGCTGCATGATCAAGAGCGAGCGGCAGGCGGCCCAGAGCCTCCGCGAGCGTCCGTTGCGCCCTCGGCATCGCTGCGTCCTGTTCGGTCCTCAAGCATGGTTACGGCTTCCTCAAGCGGCAGCACATCCAGCGCGACCTCATCGGCCAGTTCGCTCCAGTCCGAGAACCGCGACGTGATCAGCACGCGTGCTCCAGCGGATGGCAGAAGGTCCGCTATGGGTCCGGTGCGGTGACGTTGTCGTAAACGAGAAGCCAAGTCGCTCGTTGTTCTGCCAATCGGCGCAGCGCAGCCTTCGCCGCCTTCTCAACGTCAGTTTCTTCTGCCGTTGCTGCACCCAAGGTCACCGCAAGGTTCGCAAGAGCACTCAAGAGCCCTGTGCGCGTCTCAGCCGGACACCAACACACGCCCGCATACAGACCTCTGAAGCGGTGCGCATACTCAACGGCCAGCGAAGTCTTACCCACACCGCCCATGCCCTGCACCGCAGCGCGACCTACTGACGCCTGCGTCACGGCAGCGGGCTTGTCCTGCATCAGGATGGCATCGAGCCGATCAAGTTCGTCTGCGCGGCCTGTGAAGCTCGCGATACGCGGCGGCACCCCAATGAACGGTCGCGGTGGTGGCTGCAACGCCTGCGAACGCCCTTCCGCAGCATCAAGGATACGGCTCTTACGCTCCTCCGCGTCCCTGACGCCAACAAGGTCTTGGTAGACGTGCGGCGCGAACAGACCCAGTAACGGGGCGTCCTCGCAGCGCAGGATGACCATACGGCGCTTTTCCGCGCTTTGGGCAGCATTCGCCTCGAAGCTCGTGAACTCCATTCGGGTGTAGGGCGACTGCTCGTAGTCGCGCGTGAACAGCACAACGAGGTCCCGCGAGTTCTTAACGGCCTCGTGCATTTCTTCGATGAAATTCGCCGTAATCGGAATGTCGTAGTCCTGAACGAGGACCTTGTATCCCTTCTCCTTGAGAACGTCGGCAACCTCCTGCGCGATGGCGGCCACCGAGCCTCGACGGCTCAGGAAGAAGTCGAAAATGTTTGCCTGGGCGGCTTGGCATTGGAGCGCCCTCGTGCCGGAGAGCGATGCTCTCGCCGCTAGGATCGCTCGTCAAGGACCTGGATACCGCGAAGGATAGCGCTGAAGCATCCAGGCTAATACGGCGGCAGTCTGGTCAGCACTTCCAAGGCTCCACCATATGAAGTACGCGCCGAGGACAAGTCCGATCAAGACTTTGAGAAGTTGAATGACCAGTTCAGTTCGGCTCATCGGTCCACCGCTTTGCTTCGCCACGCGCGTGGCACGGATCGCATGACCTTTGCCGCGCACTCCCGCGCGTCGCAGTTGCCGATTTCACGATCAAGGGATAAGACGCTGGGCGCACACGGTTTGCACCGCGTCGGCTACGACATGGTTGGGAGCGGCTTCGATGTTTCGGACAAGCATGCTAGCGTCACTGATCTTCGGCTGCACCAGCATTTCCGTATTTGCCGAACAAGCGCGGCAGTTGACGTGTACCGGAATGATGATCGAGCCAAGCGCGATGTCCCAATCGCCCGAGACCGTGATATTGACCCTCGGGCCAGCGCAAAAGATTACGTTGGACCTCGGGCAAGGCGTGGTGAACGCCCGTCAGGTGAGCGACAACAAGATCCAATTGAAATTCAGGACGAAAGACTTCGAGGGTGAGTATTTTCACTACACCGGCGACCTATTCTTCATCTACAAATCTGGGCATCTGATGAAGCTGACATGTCAGAAGTGAACCTTCAGACGTCGGCCGCGCTGGGGCGCGCCCAACTGGCAATCGCTAAGCAGCAGAGCCCGCGCTCGCCTCTGAGCGGGTTCTCTGGAAGAAGCGCACGTTTATACCTCAAAGCCAGCAGCCGAGTAGCTCACGCCGTAGTGATCGCGACTGGCGATTGTAACTTCGGCGGTGCCACCCAATGTCCTCTTAGTAGACAGGGGGTCTCTTCCATGGCCACGGCTTACATCACCCGAGCAGGGATCGCCGCACCGCCTACACAGGCAGCGGCACGCGACAGGTCATCCGACGAAGCGTTGATCAGGCAAGTCGCTCAGCGCGATCATTCCGCCATGCGAGCACTCTTCGCGCGCCATCGCGTGGGGGTGTACAGATGGCTGCTGCGGCTCGTCCATGATGAGGGGGTCGCCGAAGACCTTCTTAGTGAAGTCTTCCTCGATGCTTGGCGGCACGCCGCCTCCTTTGAGGGCCGCTCGTCGGTCTCAACTTGGCTGCTGGCAATAGCGCGCAATAAGGCGCTCTCAGCACGGCGTCGTCGAACCGATGCCGAGTTGGACGAGGAACAGTGCTTCCAATGTCCCAGATACGGCTGATGATCCTGAGATTGCTCTGCAGAAGAAGAACCGGGCGGAATTGCTGCGCAAATCAATAGCTCGCCTGTCGCCGGAGCACCGCGAGGTCATTGACCTCGTGTACTATCACGGCAAGGCGGTCACGGAAGTTGCCGAGATCGTTGGCATCAACGAGTCCACGGTGAAGACGCGGATGTTTTACGCGCGCAAGCGGCTGGCAGAGTTGGTTGTGACTGCATAACGGTGTGGCAGGCACGGACGCTCCTAGTGGAACCCACAAAGGCCGCCAGTTCTTGGGGTTTTCAAGGCCCTTCGGCACGAAGAGCCCGTGGCGATGTCGGGTGATTTCACCGCCGCCGAGGGTTCATGCGCTGGAATTCAATCAAATCGAGTACTCCATCCATGAACAGCGCTCTATGAAATTGCCACGTAACGACCTCCACATCGGCCTCTTCCATGATGAGCTGCCGGGCGTACTGCCAATGATTTCGCATCTCCCGATGCGGCCCCAGCGTCAACATGTACGCACGCGCATCCTGGAGGTGCGCAGGATGTCGCCGCCCTTGATCGGCAGCGGATAGGACAGTTCGCGGTAGGCGCTCGGCATTGATTACGAGTTCCGCGGGTTAAAGCTCCCCGCTTACTGTTGGTGCTGAATGCCCAAGCGCCCCGCAACCCCCACCGCGCGCTCGGCGCCTTTATCGCCTCCGAGCGCCTTCGTGCGGGCCTAACGCAACAGGACGTTGTCGCCGCCCTTGACCAGCCGCAGCAGTGGTTGTCGCGAATTGAGAGTGGCAGTCGCCAGCGTGTAGATGTGGTCGAGCTGCTCGTCCTGGCCGACGTGATCGGCTTCGACGCCGTTAAGGCGCTTAGGGTTCTCCAGCGCTCTCCCCAGCGGCGTCAGTGGCTGTCAGCCCGAAGAGGACGGAAACGCCACCGCCACAGTCTGGTGCGGCCCAGGTGGACGACCCGGCTGCGAAATCTAGCCGTTGGGCCGTTCAGTCACAGAAACGCGGCGAGGTCGAGGACACCGTCCAAGAACAGCGCCCTATGCAATTGACTGGTCACACTCTCCACGTCGAGTTGGGCGCGGATAAGCTCATACGCGCGCTGCCAGTGATGGAGGGTGTACCGTTGGGGTCCAAGCGTTAGGAGGTAATCCCAAGCGTCCTGGATTGTCAGGAGGACAGCACCGCCCTTAATCGGCAGCGGATACGCCAGTCTCTTCGCGAGGTAAGTCGCAGACCGAAGTTTCATCCGGCGTAGGTACGCGAGAACCTGCTCTCCCTCAAGCTCCTGCGGGTCATGACGCAGGGCTATGCCGTCGCCATCGCCGAGAACTGCTCGTGGGATGGGGCGCAACGTCGAGCTTGCCGTCCATGAACAGCGCTAGGTGAACCTGCCGGGTCAACGCCGCCGCACCGGCTTCTTGCAAGAGTAGCCGACTGGTGTGCTGCCAGTGGACGCGCAGCTTGCGGGCCTTCGGCAACGTCAGCAGGTAGGTGCGGGCGTCGCCCACCGTGCGGAGCAGGCCACTGTCTTTGGTCGGGAGCGGGTAAGGCGTCAGCCTCTGGGCGCGATACTCATCGCTCGTCGGCAGTCGTCGGGGGAGATGCTCATCGCTCGCCGGCATTCGTCGCCCTCCGGTGGAGCCGCCTCCACCATGACATGGTTGACAAGGTCGGCGGTGGTACGAGGCAACCCCTTCAGCGCGAGCTTGAACGTCCCGATGACCTGAGCCACCGCTAGGGACCACCGTAGTGGTGACTTAGGGAGCGAACTGTCATCTTGGCCCGCAGCGTTCTTCGTACGGCCAGTGTTATTTGTTTATTGTCCACCGCAGACAACCTTGAAAGCTCCGGGCAAGCTGACGAAGCCTCCCGTCTGCACCCTTCGACAGCCCGGTCGTGCGTAGAAAGTCCTGGCCTCACAGCCCATGCGATTACACCGAACCCCCTCCCGCTCCTCTGTAAACCCTGGCTTCGGCGTCCGCGTGACTAGCACATGCGTGAATGGGCGTCCTCTTCGTGGCCGGAGACCAACCCATGTATCCGTATCCAACTTTCTCGATTTTGCCATTGGGCGCCCTGGGTCCGTTGCTGTTCAAGCAACAGGTAAGTTCAAGTGTTACACGGCGTAGAGCGGTGGTTCGGTAAGGGTTACGGCGCGGTCTACTACGGACAGCCTATGGTGACTACACGGGCACAAGGCCGCCCGGTGGTGCTCTGAGAGCCTAAGGCGGCCCGTGCGCTTTAAGCGCGTCGCTCCTATATTTTAATTGGGCGACCGGAACGAACTGAGTTCCGAATTGGAACAGGTTGTAGCGGTGCCCGCCCTTCCACAGAAGACCCTCAAAGTCGTTCCAGCGCCGCTAGTTAAAACGGTGCCCGCGGCGCCGCCAGTGCTCGAAGTGCCTCATCCTACGGTCGAGTTCAAATGCGGAAAGTGCGGTGCCGTCTTGATGCGAGCAGACGAGACTAAACCTTACCCTCTCATCGTCCATTGCATCTCCTGCGGCTCCTACAATTCGACGGCAGCCTGATCCCCCTTCAGCCTTCTGTTTGTCCCCCCAATGTCTCCGGGCAAGTGAACCGGAGCACTGGCTCGTTCGGATTAAGTGGGCGACTGCGGCGTTGGGATGTGGGGAGTTTTATCCGCCATGGAAGATTTTGCATTCGAAGTGTACCTCGTTGCTGTGGTGCGAGTGTGCGCCGCCAACAAGAGCGTTGCCCGCAAGGTCGTTCCTACCGTCCTTGGCCCCCCAGGCCCCGTTGAAATCGGATTGGCCAATGAGAACAACAATGCAGCGAGGGGCAGTCACGCAACGGTGACCGATGTCGATTTCTCTATTGGATCGGTCAAGCCCTTTGAAAAGTCATCCTCAAAATAGGCGTAATGGCGCGAGAGATGCTTAGCAGTCAGGATCGGTTCCCTGACTAACCCTCTGTTCGTCTTGATGGGCCGTTCTCTCTTCACCGGAGCGCGGTCCTTTTTTTCTTGCAGCGCGGGCAAGCCGTTCTCGGTCGGCGTCGATCAATTCAACGCCCGATGATGGCGTTGCTGCCTCGTCACGTTGCGCAGCAGCAGCCCACTCCAATGCCAGCTTCAACAGTACGAACCGCTCCCTGGGCTCATCAGCCTCCTTAGCAGCTTGCATGGCCTTGCACGCGAATGAGTTGAACAGTTCCACGGTGCTCATGATGGCACTCCCCTTGCACACAGAGCGGCTGGTGGGTGGACGGTGCCTTACGCGACACGTTCGTGGATCGCCTTCGTGACCCAAGAAGCAGCGCCCACTCGCCCAGTAACTTCGTAGACGCGAATCGGTTGCCAGAGCTCCCCGATGGACCTGTAGGAACCTCCAGGAGCGCTCCTGGGCGCGGCAAGCGAATTGATAGATGCTGCAGGTCTTCACCCGGTTCATGGTTCCCGGCAGAAAATTCTATGGGCGGTTCCACGCAGTCCTGTCCATTGCCCTGATGATTAGGAGAGTTGGTTCAAAGGGATTATTCCCGGCGTCGCTGTGGGTATCCCCACACTCCTCCAGGCCCTTTTGGAGCACTCAGCGCGGCTGTTTGACCTGAGCTAACGCTCTCTGGTCGAGTGGAAACAGTGAAGTCGTGTTCTTTGCCAGAGTTCCACACGGGCCTGTAGGAGTGTCCTGGGAGACACGCGACGATCCCAGCGGCCTGCGGGGTTCACGAGGAGCATGGAGACCCCAAAGACTTGCGCCCAGACCTCGGCTACAGGCCACATAGCCCCTCCCTGACTCAGACGAGTCTACTGGTACGCTTACTGGCCACCCCCGCTACTCCTAGCGCCCCCAGGCCCACAACAAATCCACGGCCATCCCTTGCGTCAGGCTGGAGAGCCGTGCGAACGGGATGGCTCGCCCGGTGTGTGTGTCCCTCTCGCCAAAATCGGCCAAAGATTTGTCTTTTCGCGCCATCACTAAAAACTTTTACCCCCACAAAGAACCCCCACAACAGCTAAGTCACTGATCGGCTTTGCGTGCAATCGGATGTTCTATCCGCTTGATGCTCGCTCACCCCTCGACAATTCTGACACTTGCACTACTTGCTGCCTTGCGACGAGATCGGCAGATCGCAATGCCTCATTCGTCGCCATGAGCTTCGCCTCTAGAAGCTTGTCTCTCTCACTAACCGACTATTCAATGGAGAACGATCAACAGAAATGACTGAAGTACAAAAAACGATCCCATATGCCTCGGAACCGGCACCCACTAAGGCGCCGCGCACCCCGGCCGCACGCAAGTTCGCTGAGTATCTCGCGCGCCGGATGCGTCCAATGATTGATCATGCACGTAAAGAAAACGCCGGTGCAGGAGAAGGTTCTCAATGAGCGCAAATGAGCGGCCCGACTATGACTACGACGTCAGACAGAAGGGATGCGAAATATGCACCATTCTTTCGGTGCTCGAAGAGGTGAGCCGACGGGTAGACGATGGAAGGATATCAGTCCGACTTGCCGAATGCTTCCTGGGGTTGCTCTCATTTGCGGTCGACAGAACCCAACCCGATTGGCCGGAGCTCTGTCAAAAAGACGAACCAATGGAATTGTTCTGGCTAAGGGAGGTATTGGGCAGTCTCGGAATTGAGCTCGCAGACCGGAGAGGTGGAGGAATCGAAGTCGAATACGACACCAATCCCACTCTGCACTAATCCCAACTAGGTTCAACTCGGCCGTCCAGGGCATTCCTGGGCGGCCTTCTTTGGGCCTACATCACGCTTTCCACAACCAACGAAGTTTGAAAGCCAAAACGTTGTCGCTAAGTCTGACTACCTCGCGCAGCGCGTTGGCGGATGATTGGGCAGCGATCACCTAACTAAAGGAAATGAGACTGATGATCCCAGCGCGACAAGCGCTGCGGGCCGCATGCGATGCTGTGATCGAGGAGATCAACAGTGGGCGCGGCTCGCGGCAGTTGACCAATGCGTTCTATTCCAAAGTGGGCGATGCCATCTTCGATGCGTGCTACGGCGCTCTCGAAGATGCACAAGCAGCCTACAACAAGTCTGCGCTGCCGCCGCGCCTTCGTGTCGTTCCTGCTCCTATGGGCTCGGGGAAGACATCGTTCAGTCAAGCGTTCATCGCCGCGCTTGTCCGGCTGACGGATCATAATCCCGATTTGGCATGTGGCTGCGTGTTCGTCGTGAAGGAGAGGCAGGCGGCAGACAATCTGTACCGCAGTCTACATGCGCTGTTGCCGAAGCGCGTGGCCATCTGGACGACCGACCACAATACGAGGAACACCAAGCCGCAGGAGACCGTCCAGAAACCTGCGGCTCGCTACGACATAAACGACCTGGAAGACTATCCAGTCGCGGTTGTCACCCACGCTTTCTATAAGGGCAAGAATGGCCACAAAGCGCAGAACTATGTGTGCAGTGGTGGGACGCGTCCCAGGGTTCTCACCATCATCGATGAGCAGCCAGACGATGTCGACATCTTCGACGTAACCCCAGGAGAAGCGGTAGCCGTGTGGGAGGCTATGCAATCGGACGAACGGCAAAGCACAGTCATCAGCCCTATGCTCCAGCCACTGGTCGCGTTCCTGACAAGCAAGGCGCTGGGCGGTAGTAGTCTTGAGAAACCGAGTGACGATCCTTCTGCCTGGGACACTGCCACGGCAGGTCTCGAATGGTTCACCACCCAAGCAGCAAGAGATTACGCCAAGGCAAACAAGGACCGCATCCCCAACATCGTCAAGGTGTTTGGATTAGCCGCTGCAGCGTACAAGGTGTGCGCCTTCATCACTCGATACGAAAGCGAGGTGCCCCGTTTCGTTGGCTACGAAAACAACATCGCACTACGGCCAGGAATGTTGTTGATGGATGCCACAGCCGACATTGATGGCGTGACACAACTATGCCCAGCCTCGCGGCTACACATGCACATACCCCGACCGAGTTTCGCCAATCTGGAGATTGTTCACGTTACATCGCCTTACGTCGGCAAAAACTTGTCCAAGGTTCTCACCACTGACAAAGCACGCCTGGAGTACGTCGATTGGATGAAAGCGGTCATTCTCCAACACCTAAAGCGAGGTCAGCGAGCGCTCGTAGTCTGCAAGAAGTCTCTTTTCGACCATCGCAACGTCCCTGATTGGGATCGCCGCGACCAGCGCTTCGAGACACCAGACCTGTACACCAAGCACTACGGTTGGGAGCTTGAGGGCCGTAAGCTCTGCGGCATCCATTGGGGCACAGGGATCGGTGAGAACTCGTGGCAGGAAGCTGACATGGTCCTGCTGTTTGGTGAGTTCGATAAGCCCCGCAGGAGTTCTATAGCCCTCGCCCAGGGCCTTACTTCCTCCAAGGCAACGGAGGGCGCCTTGGGCTCTATGACCGCCATCAACAGCAGGTCCACCAAGGTCAACATCATCCGCGAAGGTGACTTGCTGCGGTGGACACGGCAGATGGCCTTAAGGGGCAAAGGGAGGCACTTCGATGAACACGGGGTCTGTGGTCACCAGAAGCTCATCTGCACCGGAGATTACGAGCGTCTGCTGGCCAACGCTCCACGTCTGTTTCCAGGTGCTCCGCCGATCACTAAAGTAGGCGACACAGGCAACACCTATGCACAGAAGCTCCTAGAGGTCCTGAACCGTCCCGAGCTACCGGATAGCATCACCACGAAGTGGATCGGTGAGCAGGCCGGTGCGCCTTGGCGTGTTTGGGGCAAGGATGTTCTCAAACGCGCTGAGACCCAGGGGTGCCTTAGGACCCTGGGGTGGCGGTATGAACCTGCACGAGGACCGAGCGGCGGTAAGTTCGTTCGGGACACGACGGCGACCATCTCAGAATTGATCAGTACTGCCCTACAGCGGAGTAGGGGTTCGCAGGAGGAGAACTCAAGGGTCGATTAGGGTCCAAAGGGGGCTGAAGAGGCCTGAAGAGGAGCCAATAAAGAACTTCTCCAAATACCTCTTCATTGTCGGTGTTGGCCTTTGGGGCCAGATGCACTGATGACGCTGGAGCACCCCTACAGCCTTTTTGTTCCTTTGGGTTCTCTTAGCACCTAGCGCCCATTAGAGCGGTTTCTGGTGGGCTTTTAGGGTCCGCCTTTCTGTGTTGAGCGCCAGTCTACTTCCACTGTGGCGTGCCCCCTGGGAGGCCTTCAAGCGACGTTAGGATCGCTGGTCCTCACGGGTGGACGCAGGTCGGCGTAAGCAACACCGGCCGCAGCGGTGTCAAAGCTGGTCTTTTGCCCGGTCTATTTGATGGTCCGTGGAGCCGGGGTTCCGAGGGTTCTTCATCGAACGCACTCAGCGTCAATGCGCCCCCCAGAACCCCCAACGACCTCCCTAAACGTCCCCCCGCAGTATCGCTCGATCATCTCCAGGGCCCGGCATCCAACTAGATGAAAATCCGCTCTACCTCATCGAGCGTCAGCTCATCGCGGCGGCGGTCATAAAGTTGGGTGGTGCGCGTTGACGCATGGTTGGCCATGGCCGCGGCCTGCTCCAGCGTCCCGCACGCGCTCGGAGATGACGCGAGCCTGGTGGACAAGTTGTTGGGCGAGCGTCAGGTAGGCCTGACACTCAGCAAAGAGAGGCTTTCCATCAATGGTGAATTGATCCCATTTGGGCTGAACTGGCTGCGGCGACTGTGTAGCTGCCCATGGCAGAGCTGGGTCGTCGCCAGGGCCAAAACGCCGGCTCTCGGCATCAGGGATACGTTTAGCAGGGCTGGCGGTATGCACCTCCCCAAAAGGCCCGATCACCTTGCCCTCGACGTTAGAGAAGCCAAGTCGGTGCTCGCTAATATTTCGTTCGTTGGTGAGATAGTGCCTACGAAATGCTTCGCGATCAGTTCGAAACTGGTCCGAGAACGTCTCGCGCCTGGTCTGCTCGGCGGGCGGAAGGCGATCAAACCAGTCCCTCATGGGACGGCTGCCCCGATCTGCACCGAAGCAACACTCGATAACCTCAGGAACACTCCGGACCTTGGCCAGGAACGTATCGACATGCGCATAGAATAAGTTTTGCCAGCGATTGCCAATGATTGCGCCCGCGGATTGTAGCACGACATTCATTGGCGTCCGGTCGGGCGGTTGGAGTGATTTTGCCATCTCATCCAAATACAATAGGGCGTCCTCAAGCTTTCGATGGGCGCCCGCCCAGAGGTCGTCGTGCATCTTTGGCTCTAAGGCTCTAATGTATGATAAAGGACATTATCACACATTGGCCTAGGCGAGGGTGCCTTAGAGCTACGATCAACGAGCGCGTCAGGCGGGGTGCCCCGGCAGACGCCTATTGCGTTTATGCCCGAAGCGCGGCCGCCTCTGTCCAGTCCCGCGCCAGACGGAGATAGACTTCACGCCGTCGTGGATCGACCGTCAACTCGGGCGTCTGAGCGCACTCCTTGGCGTGCTGCTCGTATGCCTTCTTGAGTTTTGCCAAGTCGTTGGTGTGGCGCTCATATACAACTGCTTCAGCGCCATTATCATCCGCAATCTCTTGGATTATCTCCCGCTGGACGCGGACGCACCTAATGCCAGCCAGGGCACAAGTGGTGTGGTCCCAGCTGGCTTCACAGGTGTTGCCAATGTCCATTCGTCACTCGGAGTGGCGAACGCGTTCACGACAGGTCGTTAGATTTTCGTCGAGCGCGCGGGTGGTGCGCAAATGAGCCTCTCCTTCGAGCCCGAATGGGACGCGAAGGCACCGGGGGCGTCTTCAAAAAAATCGCTGAACGTTGCCGTCGTTGGTTTCATTTTGCGATGAAGAGGAGCGCGGCCTACGCTGTTTTTTCACACCCTCATTCTGACGCAGAGTGAATGGCAACTCTTTGGAGCAGTTCTGAAATGTGCTTAATCGGGGCGGACGCGGCCAAAGCCTAATGTGCCTCCGCCGCCTGAGAACAAGATAGCACATCCCTACCAGGAAGCGCTGGTGTGCTGCAGGGAACCTACGAAGGCTATTGCTTACGCTTCGGCTTGGCGATGTGATCGGAGGACGACCTGGGCGCCGGCCGTGGTATCAAGGGTTTTGTTATTGCGACGGCAGGAGGTCCAACAAGCTGGTTAGGAGGTCTCGGGGTAGGACGTTTTTCGGGCACAGGCAATACAAGCGTAGGAGCAAGCGTAGGACGTCTAGTCCTTTCGGGCACTGCAATCGTAGGACGGCTTGCAGGGAGGAGCTGTCGCGCGATGGCGAGTGCCCTGGGGAGCTGTTCTTCATAATACGCCGCACCTGGCAAATTGCCGCTATTGCGCATCGTTCTAGACGCTGCCTCGATCTGGCTTTCCGCGGTCCTGGCCATGCCGAGGTCCCTCCGCCGCTCCGCAAGAAGCATCAGCGCGACGCCTTGATTGCCAAAACTACTGGCCCATTGAAGCGGCGCACGCTCGCGGGTTAGTTCAGTCTGCGCCTCGCGATAGGCGGCGACAGCCTCTTCGAGCTTTGCCGTCCCGCTCTCGCTGCTTCCGAGGACGAGAAGTGCATTGCCTAGATTGTTCTGGGTCACGGCCCAATCGAGCGGCACGCGCTCGCGCGTCCTTTCCTTCAGGGCCTCGCGATATGCAATGCTGGCGTCTTTGAGCTTCGCGGTGCCACTCTTGCTCCTCCCGAGGACGAGAAGTGCATTGCCTAGATTGTTCTGGGTCACGGCCCAATCGAGCGGCACGCGCTCGCGCGTCCTTTCCTTCAGGGCCTTGCGATATGCAATGGTGGCGTCTTTGAGCTTCGTGATCTCGTTCTCGCGGTCTCCGAAAGCAAAAAGCGCAATTCCCAGATCGTTTTGCGTAGCGGCCCAATCGAGTGGCACGCGCTCGCGACGTATGAGCTTCACCAACCGCTTGCGCCTCTCAATCGCCAAAAGAAGAGCTTTCTTATCGTCGAATTCGTTTCCTTGCTGGAAAAGAGCGCTTGCCTCTTTTTGTAGGTAGTTGATCTGCTTCCCTTCGTACGCCCTCTTGGGGGAAAGCACAGCAGCCGCACTAGCGAAATGTTTCGCGGCTTCGCCATACCGCAATCGAGTGAGCGCGATTTCGCCGCGTCCAGCTGACGTTTCGGCCGCGTTGACAGCGAGACGGTCGTGAACATGCCTCATCTCCCACTCAACATCCGCGAGTAATGCGTCAGCTTTTCCTAGTTCGCCTCCATCAACGGCTTTCTGCGCATCAGTTTTCAGGGCAGCGATTTTGGGATCGTCGCCAGGATGAGGTAACGCCGTTGCCTGAAGCGCTTTGAAGTTCTTTGCGATTTCGACAAGCTTGGCGGCTAGGCGTTCCGGCGGAATGTCATTCTCGCCGAGAATGTCCAGTGCGGCGCGCACCTGACGTATATTGAGGTCCAATTTTTCCTTGAGGAGAGCAATGTTATCGCGCTGTTGAGCGGTCAATTCCTCCAGCGACTTTTTCGCCTCACGAACAAGCTCGTCCACCAGTTCCTTGGGGATGCCGATGATGATCGTCGAGCTAGTAACACTGCCGCCGATGGCGATACCACCGGTATCCGACCTGATGTGCTGAGCATAGACAGCGGCAGTCAACGCAAAGAAGCATACGCCCAACGCTGCAATAAGGCACAGATGCTGCTTCATGGTAAGGCGGGTCACTTTGGTTTCCCGCAATCCGAGGCGGTCGTGCCAGCTGTGATGGTCGAGCCGGTCACGTTGCCGGCAATGGCCACGCCACCACAATCCGCCTGGACGTTAACAGGAGCAGCCTCTGAAGATTTCGCCTCTGGAGAGTTCACAGGAGGGAAGAAATAGACAACAGCGACCCAAAGTCCTGTCGCCGCAACGACCAGCCCACCTCCAAGCCACCCAAGGACCTGCTGATTGCGCCTGTCACGCAAGAACCGCCAGAACCCGTTCATGTCATGCTCATGGGTCAGCCCCGACGTGGCTTGGGGCACCGCTAAGCGGGTCTTCGTAAGAAATTCGGAGGCACCTCCTTCGGCGAGGTCAGCACCTTCCGGTCCACCGCCTTGACCCAACTGCCCTTTGAGACCGCGGATCAATCTCTCCATATCATCGTGAAATGAAGCATGACGAACATCCAGCCCGTTACGTGATGCAAGCTCCTTGAGGTCATTGGGTAACTGATGGGCCTTAGGTATCCTTGCGCCATCAAGCAAGATTGGGATCACCGGGATGTCGCGTTGAAGCGCCGCCGCGATCTCGATACGTACGAAGTCGTTCGGGTCATCCAGGCGACGGTTTCCACGCTCATCACGCATATCGGACCAGTTTGGTCCAATCACCGCGAGCAGCACGCCGCACTCGGCGATCTCGTCGCGCAAGACTTTTGCGAAATTGGTGCCTAGGGGGATGGCATCGACGTCCATGAACAGGAGATCGCGCCCAATCTCGCGCTCTAGCCGATCCCTAACACGGCCGGCATGGCCCGCACTGTCATCGCGGCGATAACTGATGAAGACTTTGGCCGCCATCGTGCGACCCCCGGTCCACCGTAGATGCACGTTACCGATTGGGGTATCGAAAATCAACCTGAAGCGGCAAGGATTGGCAGGAACGAGGACCATGGCGCGCGGTGCCGTGCGGTAGAGAACTGCGATGACTTAGCCTGTGACACTGAGATGCGTCTAATGCAGGTGGACCTGCGGGGTGCTCCCACTTCGGAGATTGCATTGAGCGGCACACGTTCAAATGCTCGGCCTGCCCACAGATTTCGCATCGACCAGTGTTCAGCAGCCCCAGATTGCCTATCAGCGATCTGCCGGTCGCAGCGAGGCCGAGAGACCCGCCCGTTGCCAAACTCCAGGTGAAGCGCGCTGCTTCTGAAAAGCGCTCTCGCAAAGGTCGCTGAGAAGCTCTGCAGCAGACAGACGGTCTGTCGGGCTCGGGCGTCTGCTGCAATGGCTTCAATCTGGGAGGAGGAAGCTCTTTGAGAAGCCTTAAAGCCAAGACACGCCGGTTCAGGGATGGTCAGCAGCACCCGAACCTGGACCGGTGCAAGCGCTGAGAAGAAAAATAGCGGCTCGGGACCGAACAGCTACACCCTCAAGGACCTCGACCTGGGCGGAAGTGATTGAGAAGGTCCGCACGCGGCAGGTTGCTTTCCAAGAGCGCGCAGGAGCGCTGTCATCTCCACCTGAAGCTCATGATGTCCTGCCGCGAACCACCGCAGAACGCACACACTCGAAGGAGGAGCAACAAGCACCTGAGGGGGACCTGAACGGAACCCGTTGACTAGCTACCGCAGACAAGCGGCTCGACGTGCCACAGCCTGCAAGACCCTAAGATGCATGATCGCCCCGGGGTGTGCTATCGTTCTCCTCAAGCCGGGTTCGGCAGCACCCAAGAATAATTCAGACTGTTCCAAAGGCGCTGCCGCCGCCCTACGCAAATTGAGCCACGGCAAATCGACCGGCCAGGTCGCGTCGCAAAGCGGGAGGGGAGTTCATCACGCGCGTCTTGGCGCGCTATGCGATGCCGTGCAGAAGACGGTCCAAAAAGCCTGAACGAACAGCGAGGGAGCCCCTATGCGATACAAGCCCAAAAGCATTCCCGCGCTCCACATAGCTCTTGGTGGCTTGCCGGGTAAGATGCGGGTCGAGGCAGACCCCGGCGTCGGAGTATCTGCAACGACCGTTAGCGAACTTCGGAAGCTGACGACGTGGTCCGAGAATTTGGTGGTAACCACACCTCAGGATCAGCATGCGGAAAGCGCAATAAAGATCAGCAAGGCCAGTGTAGCGGGTCGCGTCTCGCCGAAACCCTAGGGCGGCGACCGACGAATGCCTGCGAGCGCTCTGGCGTTCGTGGGGCAGATGTGGACCAAGCTCGGGGCAGATCGGGACGAGGTTCAGCAGGAGCAGCGACGCTCAGCTATTGCCTTTGCTACAAACGAAGGCTACAAAGCTGAGGCGCGCGACCGCTAAATGTCTTTGAATTTCAGCGGCTTGGGCGGCGAAAAGTCGTCTCCTCTCGACCGCACCATTCCAAAAACCGAGGGTTGATTTCATTTGGGTTTTTGTCGTGGCGCCCTCACCTGATGCGTAGGTGAGGGAATAGAAGTTCGAGCATCGTTCTGCGGACCGAGCTTATGCATTGCTTCGGACGCTAGCCGCCGACGGTCAGCGCCGCTAGTGTAGAGCGAAGCCATCGTGCCGCCCTGCCAACCGAAGATCGCCTCCAGCTGCGCCACAGTCGCCCCAGCATTGGCCGCCCGCGTCGCCGCGATCTTGCGCACCCCATGGGCCGACCCTGGTACGCCAGCGGCCGTGCAGGCGGCCCGGAACACATTGCCGAACGACTCCTTGGTCAGCGGCTCGCCGAGCCCACCGTAGATGAACGCGAGATCCCCGCACGGTCCGGCGGCCAGCGTCGTGGCCAGGACGGGGAGGATCGGCAAGGTCACCTCGACGGTGAAGCCGCTCTTCTCGGTCTTGATCTGCGCCACGCCCTCACGGAGATGCTGCCGGCCGATCCTCACTGCGTCACCCCGGCGCAGCCCGGTGTACAGCAGTACGTCGAGCCACACTCGCTGCCGCGTGCCAATCGGCCAGCGCCGCTCATAGGCGGCGACGTCCTCCTCAGTCCAAGGGCGGAAGCCGTCTCCTTTCGGACGTTTGGGATTCTTCACGCTAAGAGTGGGATCGGTTCGGACCAGGCGCGTCTCAAGGGCCCAACGGAACAAGCCGCGCACAGCGTCAAGGAAGTTGCGTGCCTGTGCGGGCGTCGCCGAGCGCCGGTCGCAGCCGCAAGCCTGCTCCAGGCCTGATAGTTGGACCCACCAAGGTACTCAAGTACGCCACCGACATAGGTCGACTGGTCGGGATCGAGATGGGCGGCGCATTCGGGCACATTGTGGTAGTGGCCGTTGGCATCGCGCCCGAGCAGATCGAGCGACACCAGCGCATCGAGAAAGTCACGCGCTCCGCGGCCGTGCAGCGCGAGCTTGTTGACCAGCGCGTCAAGCCGAAGCGCGCCGTTGCGCAATGCTGGAAAGACCCCAAGCGCGACAGCCGCGAGCAGGACCTGAGATTGCCGGAACGCGAACGCCGTACTAAGCAGCCTGTCTGGCGAGGGAAATTTAGCACTCATGTTTGATCTATAGCAGTGAATCCAGCCGGCCTGCCCCTGGCGCCTATTGCGTCAATCCAACCTGCCTTACGAGCGGCCGCCAGTTCTCCTGCTCACGACGTATGAATGTGGCCGTCTCGTCGGGCGACATCGTCCGCACGAACGCACCGACCTCCTGCAGCCGCTGCCGCAACTCTGCTTCGCCAAGAACCGCGTTGAGATCCTCGTTCACCTTCCGGACGATCGCGTCCGGAGTTCGACGCGGCGCCATCAGCACGAACCAGCCGATCGCGGTGAAGTCGGGCACTGTTTCGGCAACGGTCGGCAACTCAGGCAAGCTCGGCAATCGCGTTGCCGAGGCGACCGCAAGCGGCGTGACAAAGCCCGATTGCACGGCGCCGGTCAGCGCGCCAACGCTTTCGATGATCACGGAAATTCGGCCGCCCATGAGGTCCTGCAGTCCCGCAGCGACGCCCTGATACGGCACGAAGGTCAGGTCGGAACCGGTTCGCGCCGAAACAGTTCGCTCGCCAGATGCAGCGAGCCGCGGTTGTTCGCCGCATAGAGCAATTCCTTCGGCCGGCTGTTCGCAACATGCACCAAGTCCGGTAACGTGTTGATGCCGAGCGTGGGCGCCGCGGCGATCATCATCGGCGTCTCGGCGAAGAACCCGATCGGCGCAAAGTCCCGATCGAGATCGAAAGGAAGGCTCGGCTGGATCTCCGGCATGATCACGAATGTCGTGATGGTCGGCACATATAGCGTGTAACCGTCAGGATCCGCCGTCGCCGCTGCACGGCCGGCAAGCACGCCGCCGCCGCCCGCGTGATTTACCACGAGCACCTGCTGGCCCCGACGTTTCGCGAGATGCGCCGCGAGGATGCGCGCTATGACATCTGGGCCGCTGCCGGCCGCGCCCTGTGTGATGAGCCGCACAGGCTTTGCCGGATAGTCGGCTGCCGCTGCGGTCGCGGCGGGCAGGAATGCGGCGGCGAGTGCCGGCAGAATGGTCAGGATCGAGACTCGTCCCTGTCGTCTCATGCCACCCTCGCATCAGATGGTTGATCTGTCCCCCAGCGTAGCGCTATCCAGCCATAGATACATCATTCTGTCTGGTCATGTACTCATAGCTATTCATAAATGAGGTCACGATGGACTGGGTCGACCGAATCGGGCGCCGCATCAAGCTGCGCGACCTTCACATCCTTCTTACCGTCGCGCGGACCGGTACCATGGGCAAAGCCGCGGGCGAGCTTTCGGTCTCGCAGCCAGTGATCTCGAGAGCGATCGCCGACCTGGAGCATGCGGTTGGGCAGCCCTTGTTCGACCGCAGCCCGCACGGCGTCGAGCCGACCTCCTACGGCCGCGCGCTGATCAAGTGCGGCGTCGCCGTGTTCGACGATCTGCGACACGGCGTGAAGGAACTGCAGTTCCTGTCGGATCCGACGGCCGGTGAGCTGCGCATCGGAAGCACCGAGGCCGGGGCCACGGGCTTCGTGCCGTCCGTAATCGAGCGCTTGTCGCGGAAGTATCCGCGCATCGTGTTTCACGTCGTCACCGCCGACACGGCCACGTTGATCGGCCGTGAATTGCCCGATCGCAACATTGAGGTGGCGATCGGCGCGACGCCAATTCTGCCCAAGGACACGGTGATCGAGACCGAGATTCTTTTCAACGAGCGTCAGGTCGTCATGGCGGGCGCGAAGAGCAAATGGGCGCGGGCGCGCAAGCTCGCATTGTCCGACCTGATGGGCGAGCCTTGGGTGCTTCCGCCGCCCGACAGCATCGCGGCCTTTCATATCGCCGAAGCCTTCCGTGCAAGCGGCCTGACGCCACCCTGCGCTCAGGTTCGGACCTTCTCGATGCGCTTAGCACGTCACCTGCTGGCTTCTGGCCGATTCCTGTCGATGCAAGCGGTGGAAATGGCCCGCCTTGCCGCGCACCTGCCGCTCAAGGTTCTCGACGTTCCGTTTGAGGGGCTGTCCCGACAGATCGCGCTCATGACCCTAAAAAATCGTGCCATCAGTCCGCTCGCGAAACTATTCATGGATTGCTCGAGGCTGATGGCGATGGGGCTGCGACTGTAATTGGGCACGTCGGCTATGGGGTCAAAGTCCGTCATTCGACGATATCCGCGCAATGTCCGGATTACCCTGGTGAGTTCAATCGGTCGAGTGCAACACCAGTTGCAGTCTATTGGCAGGGGTTTCGAAGGCCAAGGTCTTTCGCGGGCGTTGATTGAGCCTCAGAGCAATGCCATTGAGGTAGGCCTGGGAGAAGCGCGAGAGATCGGTTCCTCTCGGGAAGTACTGTCGCAGCAGGCCGTTGGTGTTCTCGTTGCTGCCACGCTGCCATGGACTGCGCGGATCACAGAAGTAAACCTGCACGTTGGTGGCAACCGTGAAGCGTTTGTGGCCAGACATCTCCTTGCCTTGGTCCCACGTCAGGGAGCGTCGTAGCTGCTCGGGCAATTTGCGGATGTGCTTAGCGAGCGTGGCAACCACAGTCGTCGTGTCCTTCCTTGGAAGCTTAACGAGCATCGTAAAGCGGCTGTGGCGTTCGACGAGCGTCACGATGTGCGTGTCGCTTGCTCCGGTAAGAAGATCTCCTTCCCAATGGCCAGGAACTGCGCGATCCTCGGCCTCGGCGGGTCGCTCGCGGATAGAGACCATATCGAGTATGTGCCCCTGTCCATTCTTGGCCTTGCCGCCTTTGACGTGACGCATCTGCCGCCTTGTACGCAACTGTGCCGTCAGCTCCTTCTTCAGCACGCCGCGCGTCTGAACAAAGAGACTGCGATAGATCGCTTCGTGAGATATCCGCATGTCTCGGTCGGTCGGGAACTGCTGCTTCAGCCAACCGGAGATCTGCTCTGGCGACCATTGCAGCGCAAGCTTCTGCGCCACGCGCCATCGTAACTCCCCATGGAGCGCCAGGCGACAAGGCTTAGGGCGCAGCGCCCGCTCCCAGGCGCTCCTCTCGGCCCGGTTTGCACGGTAAGTCTGCGAACCGCCGTTGCGTCGAAGCTCCCGGCTTATCGTCGATGGCGATCGTTTGAGACCTCGTGCGATCCGACGGACCGACCGGCCGGCCGCAATCCCACGGGAAATCTCTTCGCGCTCCTCAAGCTTCAATGCCGCCACAGCTCTGCAACGCGGCGCCGGAGCGATCCCTCCATTGAGAGCCACGATCCGCTGGACGCCGGTCTTGTTCCTCCTTTCCAGCGCCCGGGAGATGGCTAACACACTTTGTCCGTTCTTCCAGCGCTCCCAAAGTTCATCCTTCTGCTTCGCCGTGAACAATATCCGTGACGTCACCATCTGCCACCTCCTTATCCAGCAAGATTAGAAGGTGTTGCGTCGATCGGTTGAGATCACCCCTCGAAAGCGGTCGTAGAGCGGACATCGGTCCATGGCTCAAAAGTGCCAATTCCGGACTCTTGCACCGCAACGAACGACTCCGCGATTGAAATGAATTGCTCGATCAGCTCATCGGCGCGGCAAGCCGGGTCGGCAGCACGGCGGCCGTGGAGCCTGTGCAATTTGCGGCGACGGTTCGCTGCCTGCAGCTACCGTCGCCGCATCGTTAAGTCGTCACGCGAACAAGGAGTAATCTACGGGCCCGTTCGGCACCACATAGCCGTACCGCAGGTTGGAACGCTCCGGCCCCGATCTCTCGTAAGCTTCCTTCAGCTTGGAAATGCCGTCACCCTTCAGATCGAGCATCGCCCGCTTGGGCTGGATGTTGTAGAGCTTGGCGTTATTGCCACCGAAGATGGCGGTCTTAACTGGGCCATCGGCCGCGCCGAGCGGCTTGAAGCCGTGCTTCTTCTGCATATCCTCGGGGATTTCGAGCCGCCGCAGGCCCTCGATCTGCCATTGCGGCGAGCCGGTCCACAGGGCGTCCGTCCCCCAGCAGACGTGGTCGGCGCCGAGCCCTTTGGTCAGCGTGCCCATCAACGCGGCGCACACGTTCGGCTCGGCCACGAGCGTTGTCGCGAACAGCTGCCCGACGTCGCCGTAGACGTTGCTCACCCCGTATTGCTCCGGGATGTCAGCGAGGTCGCTGGTCCAGGCGATTTGGCCGGTGCGCTCGAACTCAGCGCGTGCCACCTTCGGGTCGCCGCCGACGTGGCGGTAGGCCGAGTGGTAAATGATGAAGTTGAGCTGCGGCCAATCCTTTGCCGCCTGCCCGACGTCGGCGACGTCGCAATAGCCGCGCAGGTGCGGGAATTGCTTCTCGACGCTCGGCGCGAACAGGCCCTTGTGCACGCAGACGTTCTTGATGCCGTGCTTGAGCGCCAGCTCGTAGCCCTTGTAGGCGACCTTCTCGTCGTCCATCCGCCACGGATAGCGGCTTATGTTCTTATGGGTGTTGTCGCCGATCGTATAGCCCTTGATCGAGTCCGGCTTGCCCTCGGTGAGGTCCTTTTCCAGGTTCTCCAGCCAGTTCGGCTGGCCAGGCGTGAAGATGGCGTGCGCGAACATCCGCCGCGAGCCGGCTTCCTTGTTGACCTTGTCGCGCGCGGCTGCCGCCATTGCGTTGGTCAGGAACCAGTCGGCCGGCACGTCGGACGGCGCCGACGAGACCAGCGACATCTTGGTGTCGCTGTCGAGGAACATCTCCTTCTTGTAGTTGTCGAATTTAAGATCCTCGATGGTCTGGTCCTTCTCGGCCAGCTGTTTATTCCAGCCGGCCTTGCCGACCGCGGCGCGCATGTTGACGAAGGTCATGATGCGCGTGTCGTCACGCAGGAAGTGGGTGTGCATGTCCATGATGAACTGGTCCTTGAGCGCGTTGGCGCGCTCCTGGGCCATCGCCGGCGTCGCAGCTTCCGCCTTGCTCACCTCGAACAGCGGGCCATAGACCTCGTTCATTGCCACGAACGAGGCAGCCATGCCGGCGGCGCTCTGGAAGAAGCGGCGGCGGTCGAGGCCCTGCTTGCCGCCCAGGTCGTCGGCCATTGCAAGCAACCGCGCCTCAACTTCGCGCTGCCGCTCGTTCTGCGGGTCGGGATAGAACTCATCGCTCGAGACGATTTGCGTCGGTATTGGCGTCTGATGCTGCACTAATTCGGACGGCATCAGTACGGCAATCTCCTCATCTGTGAGTTGGCTGGTCATCGGGTTTCCTCCTCGATTGGACCACCGGCATAGAAGATTACGGCGAGATCGGTTGCAAGCGATCACACCCGCCGGACCAGTGGCAAAGGGAAGCGGCCTGGTTTCCGAGCGATGGCTTAGTAGAGTGCTTTCGATTGAAGGCTAGCACCCCTCTGCTACGGCAGGAGCTGCTGCGCTGCGGGATTTCGTTCCGGCCTATGTCGCAGATGGGGAGAGGTGGTCCTGTTTCCTGAGACAGGCGGTTAAGGTGGATTTGGCTATGAAGAGGGTAATCCACCATGAGGACGCGGAGACGGTTTTCGGCTGAGTTCAAAGCGAAGGTCGCGCTTGAGGCGATCAAGGGCCACGAGACGGTTGCGGAGCTGGCGACCAAGCACGAACTGCATCCAACCCAGATTGCAGCTTGGAAGCGAGAGGCGATCGAGAAGCTGGCCAAGGTCTTCGACGAGAAGGGCAGCGCGCGCGAGCAGAGCCGGGACGCCGAGCTGACGAGGCTTCACGCGAAGATTGGTCAGCTCGTTGTGGAGAGAGATTTTTTGTCGAAAGCCTTCGATCGCTGAGCCTGGATCGGAGGAAGACGATGATCGACCCCGGTCATCCACGGCTCTCGATTGTGCGCCAATGTGAGCTGGCGTCGATCAGTCGTTCGTCGTTCTACCGTGAGCCGGCAGTGGAGAGCAAAGAGACGCTCAGGTTGATGCGTCTCTTAGATGAGCAGTTCCTGGAGACACCTTGGTACGGCTCGCGGCAGATGGCATGGCATCTGCGACGCAACGGCTGGTGCGTTGGGCGCCATCGCGTCCGTCGGCTGATGAGCAAGATGGGCTTGGCGCCGATCTACCAGCGCCCGAAGACGAGCGAACCGCATCCACAGCACCAGACATGGCCATACCTGCTTCGCCATCTGACCATCAACCGGCCGAACCAAGTCTGGTGCGCAGATGTGACCTATATCCCGATGCGGCGTGGCTTCCTCTACCTCGTGGTGATCATGGACTGGTTCAGCCGAAAGCTTCTGGCGTGGAGACTATCGAATACGATGGATGCTGACTTCTGTGTCACGGCGTTAGAGGAGGCAATCGCCCGCTTCGGCAAGCCCGAGATCTTCAACACGGATCAAGGCTCGCAGTTCACGAGCTTTGCGTTCACGAACACTTTGAGGGATGCCGACATTCGCATCTCGATGGACGGCCGTGGCCGCTGGATGGACAATGTCTTCATCGAGCGGCTGTGGCGATCGCTGAAATATGAATGCGTCTTCCTCAATGCATTCGAGACTGGCAGTGAGGCAAGAACTGGGATCGGATGTTGGATCGGCTTCTATAACACCGATCGACCCCACTCGGCCTTCGGCGGCAGAACGCCCGACGAGGTCTATGCTAGGCAGGCAAACGAGGAGAAATTGGCGGCGTAATCGAACCCAGAATCCACCTTAGCCAAGCCGCCGAACTGTCCCGCAAAGCGGGACC
>CAVUAI010000034.1:0-139904 GCA_963739385.1 uncultured Alphaproteobacteria bacterium | reverse complement strand
CCATCGCGGCAGCGGCAACGCACTCGGTCCCGGCCGAGGGGCGCGCTTCACGCGCGCCTGGATTGCAGCCAAGCGTAGGTCGGCTGCGCGTCGCTGGCGCTTGCATCCCGACCGCTCTCATGCACGACGGAGTTGCGTAGGGCGGAATAGCGAAGCGTATTCCGCCAAACTGGTCCGGCAGGCGCAATACGCTAGCGCTATTGCGCCCTACCCTCGAAGGGGGCGGTTCCCAATCCCCGCGGCAGCCAAACGCGCGCCCGTTCAGACCAGGGCGGCGATGCGCGCGAAAGCGGGGTGCTCGCTCGCACCGGGTGCCTGCCGCGGGAGCGCCACCACGTCCATCGGGCCCACGAAGTGCTGCACCGTGGCCACCGTGTCCGCGAGCGAGGCTGCGCTGTCTTGGCTTTCGCTCACCACGACGGCAGCGACGTCGAGATTGCGACGGGCCAGCACCTCGAGCGCCGTGAATGTGTGGCTCAGGGCACCGACATAGCTCCCCGTGACCACGATGACGGGGATGCGCAGGACCGACATCCAGTCCAGCACCGTATGGCGCTCGTCGAGCGGGACCATGACCCCGCCGATGCCCTCGATCAGAAGCACACCCGAGCGGGAGGCCATGGAACGGCGGCAGAACTCGACGACCTCCTCGAAAGCGATCGCGCGGCCTTCGCGCCTCGCCGCCATGTCCGGCGACAGCGGCGCCTTGAAGCGCCACGGCGAGATGCGCTCGACCTCCTCGAGCGCGACCGGGCGTGCCAGCGCCGCGAGCAGCACCGCCGGGTCGCTGGCCTCCCACGCCGCGGGATCAAATCCGCTCACCACCGGCTTGATGGCCGCGACGGCGCGACCCGCTGTCCGAAAATGCCGGATCAGTCCCGCCGTCACGAAGGTCTTGCCGATGTCGGTCCCGGTTGCGGTAACGAAGACGGCGGTCATCGCGCCCGGCTTGCGGTTGTCGCAGCGGGCGCAATGACACGCTCGCGGACGAGCCGCGCCAGCCGCTCGATCTCGTCATCGGGATGTTGCGCGGTGAACGTCAGGCGCAGGCGCGCGGTCCCCGGCGGCACGGTCGGCGGCCTGATCGCGACCACGAGAAAGCCGTGCTGCTCCAGCATGCGCGAGGCTGCGAGCGCGGCCTCGCTCTCGCCGAGCAGCACGGGAACGATCGGGCTTGCAGGCTCCTTCAGCCCGGCGCTGCGTGCAAAGGCCTTCGCTTTGGCGAGCGGAAGCGCGGCAAGCCGCGGCTCACGTTCGATCACGGCGAGGGCGGCGCTTGCCGCCGCGACGATGGCCGGTGGAAGGCCGGTGGAATAGATCACCGTACGGGCGCGGTTGCGGATGAGATCGACCAGCGCGGCCGACCCGCAGACGTAGCCGCCGTAGGTGCCGAGCGCCTTGGACAGCGTGCCCATCTGGACCGGGACATCGGCTTTGGTGGATCGCACGAAGCTCGAGCCGCGGCCGCCGCCGACCACGCCGAGCCCATGGGCGTCGTCCGACATCAGCCAGGCATCGTGCTGATGCGCGAGCGCCGCGAGCTCGTGCAACGGCGCAATGTCGCCGTCCATGGAAAAGACCCCGTCGGTCGCGATCAAGACGCGCTCGTGGCGGCGACGCAACTTTGCCAGCAGCGCCTCCACATGGCCCACATCGGCGTGGCGATAGGCAATCACTTCCGCCCGGGACAGCCGCGCGCCAGCCCACAGGCAGGCATGGGCGAGCTCATCGATGAGGATGAGGTCGCGCGGCCCGACCAGGGCAGGGATGATGCCGAGATTGGCGAGGTAGCCCGAGCCGAAGACGCAGGCGGCCTGTGTATCCTTGAGGCGGGCGAGCCGCCCTTCGAGCTCGGCGTAGAGCGGATGATTGCCGGTCACGAAACGCGAGGCTCCGGCGCCCACGCCGTGGATGCGCAGCGCCTCGACCGCGGCCTCGGTGACCGCGGGATGATGGGTCAGGTTGAGGTAATCGTTGCAGGAGAACGACAACAGGCGGCGGCCGTTCCGCAGCAGCCAGAGTCCCTTGACCCGGGTGGTGTCGACCAGCACACGGCGTAGACTGTTGCGTTCGAGTTCGCCGAGTTTGGCGGTTGCGAATTCATCGAGTGAACGCATCCTCGGCCTTGCATCGGTTCTTCGCGGGACAGAATGGCGGCAATGATCGTCGAATGGAAGCGCTGAATGGCCGGCAAGCACGTCGGCACCGCGGCAGACGAGCACGCCATGCCGGCCTGGTACGAAGCCGGGCTCGCCCATGTGTGGCTGCCCTACGCGCAGATGAAGACCGCGCGCCCGCCGCTGCCGGTCGTGCGCACCGACGGCTGCCGCATCGTGCTCGCCGACGGACGTGAGCTCGTCGACGGCATTGCGTCGTGGTGGACGGCCTGCCACGGTTATAACCATCCCCACATCCGCGCGGCAGTCGAGCGCCAGGTTGCGCTGATGCCGCACGTGATGTTCGGCGGCCTCGTCCACCAGCCGGCGCTCGACCTCGCCCGCCGGCTTGCCGCGCGCATGCCCGGCGATCTCGACCGCGTCTTCTTCTCCGAGTCCGGGTCGGTTGCGGTCGAGGTCGCCATGAAGATGGCCGTGCAGTTCTGGCTGAACCGGGGGGTGCGCACCCGCAGGAAATTTCTCGCGTTCAAGGGCGGCTACCACGGCGACACCACCGGAGCGATGGCGGTGTCCGACCCTGGGACCGGCATGCACGCGCTGTTTCGCGGCCTCCTGCCCGAGCACCTGGTGGTCGACCTGCCGCGGAGCGAGGAAGAAGAGGCGTCCCTTGCGCGACTGGTCGAACGCCACGCCGGCGAGCTCGCGGGCATCATCATCGAGCCGTTGGTGCAGGGCGCGGGTGGCATGCGCTTTCATGACGCGCGGGTGTTGCGGTGGCTGCGCGAGGTGTCGGACCGCTACGAGCTGCTTCTGATCTTCGACGAGATCTTCACCGGCTTCGGCAGGACCGGAAGCTTGTTTGCATGCGAAGCCGCCGGTGTGGTGCCCGACATCCTCACGCTGTCGAAGGCGTTGACCGGAGGAACCCTGCCGCTCGCCGCCACCATCGCGCGCCGGCGCGTCTTCGACGCCTTCTGGTCCGATGATCCCCTGCATGCGCTGATGCACGGACCGACCTTCATGGCCAATGCGCTGGCGTGCGCCGCCGCCCATGCGTCCCTCGATCTGTTCGAACACGAGCCGCGTCTGCGCCAGGTGGCGGACATCGCAGCCGCACTCGAGCGGGGCCTGGCGCCGTGCCGCGGCCTGCCGGGCGTCACGGACGTGCGCGTCAAGGGTGCCATCGGGGTGGTCGAGCTCGACCGCATCGACGATCTCGACGCTCTGCGCGCACGCTTCGTGCAGGAGGGCGTGTTCGTCCGCCCGTTCGGCTCGGTCGTTTACCTCACGCCCGCCTTTACGATCGGGGAGGCCGAGCTGAACACACTGACCGGTGCGGTCGTCAGGATCGTGCGGGCACGCTGACCGTTGCGCTCGGGCGACCGGCTAGAACCCCACCGCCGTCCCGTGCAGGTCGTATTCATCCGCGCGCTCGATGCGCACCGCCGCGATCTCGCCCACGCGCAAAGGGCGGCGGCTTGCCACGTAGACCGCGCCGTCGATGTCGGGGGCATCGCCGCGGCTGCGGCCCTTGGCGACGGTGGGGCCGACGCTGTCGATGAGCACCTGCTGGCGGGTGCCGACCTTTCGCTTGAGCCGCCGCGCCGAGATCGCCTGCTGATGCTGCATGAAACGGTGCCAGCGCTGCTCCTTCACGGCGTCGGGCACGGCGGGGCCGAGCTCGTTGGCGACCGCGCCCTTCACCGGCTCGTAGCGGAAGCAGCCGACGCGATCGAGCTGCGCCGCATCGAGCCAATCGAGCAGGAGGCGGAAATCGTCGTCGGTCTCGCCGGGAAAGCCGACGATGAAGGTCGAGCGGATCGTGAGATCGGGGCACACCTCGCGCCAGCGCGCGATACGCTCCAGCGTCTTCTCCTGAGCCGCCGGCCGTTTCATGCGGCGGAGCACCGCGGGCGCCGCGTGCTGGAACGGGATGTCGAGATAGGGCAGCACCTTGCCGTCCGCCATCAAAGGGATGACGTCGTCCACGTGCGGGTAGGGGTAGACGTAGTGCAGCCGCACCCAGACGCCCAGTTCTCCGAGCTCGCGGGCAAGGTCGAGAAACCTCGCGCGCACCTCGCGGCCCTTCCATGGACTCGCGGCATATTTGAGATCGACGCCATAGGCCGAGGTGTCCTGGGAAATGACCAGGAGTTCCTTCACGCCGGCGGCCACGAGCCGCTCGGCTTCGCGCAGGACGTCGGCGGCCGGCCGCGAGACGAGGTCGCCGCGCAGCCTGGGGATGATGCAGAAGCTGCAGCGATTGTTGCAGCCTTCCGAGATTTTCAGATAGGCGTAGTGCCGGGGCGTAAGCTTGACGCCTTCGGGCGGCACGAGGTCGAGAAACGGATCATGCCGCGGCGGCAGCGCGCGGTGCACGGCCGCGACGACGCTTTCGTATTGCTGGGGTCCGGTGACGGCGAGGACGCCGGGATAGCGCGCGGTGATCGTCTCGGGCTCAGCACCCATGCACCCGGTCACGATCACCTTGCCGTTATCCTGCATCGCCTGTCCGATGGCGGCGAGCGATTCCGCCTGCGCGGAGTCGAGAAACCCGCAGGTGTTGACCACCACCAGGTCGGCACCCGCGTGCGCGCGCGCAAGCTCATAGCCTTCCGCCCGCAGGTGGGTGATGATGCGCTCGCTGTCGACCAGGGCCTTGGGGCATCCGAGCGAGACGAAGCTCACCTTGGGTGCGCGCGGGGCGTCCGGCAGCGGTTTCGGGTTCTCCATGGCGCAGGGGCTACCCGAGCGCGCCCGCTGCCGCAAGCGGCCTGTTCCCGACTTCTGGTCGCGAACCCTGGCAGGTCGATGCTCCGCTTTGCTTCGAACGCGGCGAGGCCACTCGCGCTTGGGTGTGACGCCTTGGCCACGGCGGCCAGGAAAGGGAATGGAACCATGTTCCAAGCAGCGGCCCCGTCATTGAATTTTCATGATCGCGGCCTATATAGTGGATGTTGTTCGCGACAGAGCTGCCGAACCGCGGATGTACCGGTGGCGGCCATGCCAGCGAGCGAATGGGCCCGCCGGGAGCAATCCTTGGCGGGTTTTCATTTCTGCGGGCCGTGAAATCATCCGGGCTGCGACAACGCCGATACGGGCTCGCAATCACCGGGCGGCCGCACGCACTTCAACCCCGCTCCGCACTTGCGCGGACGACGCGACTCAAGAGGAGATGCCGATGAAAACTCATGGTTCAGCGGTCTGGTCGGGAGGCATCAAGGATGGCAAGGGCGCCATCTCGACCAAGAGCGGCGCCTTGCAGGCGTATCCATACGGCTTCGCCAGCCGGTTCGAGGGCAAGCCCGGCAGCAACCCGGAAGAGCTGATCGGCGCCGCCCATGCCGCCTGCTTCACCATGGCCCTGTCGCTCATTCTGGGCGAGGCGGGTCTCACCGCCGAGCGCATGGAGACGGTCGCCGAAGTCGCGCTCGAGAAGGTGAGCGACGGCTTCGCCATCACCAGCGTGCACCTGACGCTGGAGGCCAGGATTCCCGGCGCGGACGAGGCCAGGTTTCAGGAGCTCGCCGCCAAGGCCAAGGCGGGTTGCCCGGTCTCCAAGCTTCTCAAGGCGGATATCACGCTGGACGCGAGCTTGACGGATTGAGGCTGGCATCCGCACAACCGTGCTGCCAACGGGCCGCGGCGGATCGCGCATCGATCGATCTGATCCGCGGTCCGATAAGTATGGGCGCCCCTCGGCACCGAGGATTGCGCGAGCGCCGTGAGCTTGCGGTCCGGCGAGGGCGCCCGAGTGTCTAGGGCAGCGGTCTTGATGCGCGTATGAGGCTGTCCCGCCGTCCCCCGCTATTTTCCCTATGACGGTTTATTTTCAACCGCTTGATAGCATTCCTTCAACCTTTTCTTTCCCCGCATCTGCCGGTGCCGGGTTCACCCTGCCGAATGTTCCGTTAACCGCGCGGCAACCATACGGTGCCACGCTCCATTGGAGCCGACCACGTCACCGAATCCTGTTCGGGTGCCAGCCATGACCATTTTCTCTCACGCCCACGCCATCGCGGCCAGCAGGCCAAAAACCAGATGCGCCGCTTGCCTTCATCACGAAGCGATGATTCGCGATCTTCAGGCCTGCATCGACGACCTGCGCCAGTCTCGCGACCGCTGGCGCGACTTGGCCCTCGAGACCGTCGAACTCGAAAAATTTGCGGCTAGCGATTTCATCTCGTCGAGCGGCCTGACCACGCCGCTGGGTCTTGCCGAAGGGATCGCCCTTAAGGGCTGCGGCTCCTGTCGAGGGGCCATGCCTGTTCCGTCGTGCAGCACCGTCATCGCGTTCAGCCTCGCGTCGCCACCGACCGTGCGCGGCCGGCCCCCGGTTGGATCCGATCTGCCGGAGCTTGACGGCACGGACCTGCGGCGCGCCGTGCCCAAATTGCAACGTGCCCGCCGACGGCGAGCGCCCGCTACTGCCCGCGGGCTTCATGACCGACATCGATGCGGACGATCAGGACCGCTGATGCCGCTCACGATGCGACCGATCGGGCTTAAGCTCGCCTAGCAGAACCAGAATGAGCACCAGAGAGAGGGCCCCCCATGCGCCTTATGACCAGCTTGATCGCATTCTTTCTACTTGCTGTTGGTTTCGCCGCGTCTCCCGCATTCGCCCAACCGGCGACTATCTTATCGCAACAGGTCGGCTGCACTGCTTCTAACAGGGCTGCGGCGAATCCGGTCGTGCAATGTATGTTCAACATTCTCATCATTGACCCTGCTTTAGATCGTCGGCTTTCTTGTCGCGCCGCGATAGCCCTTCGCTATCAAAGGACGGGGTCTACCACCTCACCGTTGGTTCGCTTCGTCAATCCGACACATGTTGGCGGCATCACGGTCAATCAATGCTTCATTCAACCGGGACTAGGCATACCACATCCATCGATCATAGATATTTCCACTCGCGCAACGGGGCCGGTTATTCATGATGGAACGGCCAGTAACAACGGTGTCAACGCATACATTCTCTACACGCCCACCAAAATAACACTTTGCATCAATGGCGGGTCACTGCTTGGGTTCGCTTCTGAAACGGCGTGCAAGGATGTCGAAATTCACAATTTCTGAGGCCGGTAGCGCGCTAGCGCGTCCAAGATAGGCCGAGCTTGTCGAGCCCCGACATGGAGGGACCAGATGAGAGTCGCTTTGGCGATCGTTGCTAGCATACCGATCTTGATTTGTCGTTCTGATGTGGATGCCTTCCCCGGATCACCGCGTCAAATCCATGAAGCCTTCATTGTGCTGGTTGCGCCGGGATGCGGCAGAGGTGTCCCCCGAACCAGAGAAGGAGGATGCGCAGTTGCTGGGTCGAAGCAAAAAGTAGGCAAGCCGACTTTCGGACCGAACGGGATAGAATGCCCGCCTGGAGCACGTCTCAGTGGTAGCGGACGCAACTGCATAAGATAGCTGACGGCGGTCGGCAGCCTTCCGTGAGCCTGATCCTCAAGCGCGTCGCTCGCGAAGATCTGGCGGCGAGAATAATGGCTGACTTTTCACGGGACCATGCAAGCCATAACACAAGCATCCAACTACCACGGACGCCAGACACGAACGACCGGCCAAATTTCAGAGTACGCACGCCAAATCTGGACGACGGTGGGGACTGTCATCAAGATCGTTAGAGTCGTCATGACCCACGTCAGCCAGCGCGTCGTGCCGGTCTGCCGTTCAGTGGCCTTTTGATGGTTCTCGATGGCGACCCGCAGCCGGTCCATGGCATCGCTGCCTGACCACGGAGGGATGTTGTCTGGCATGTCCCTTACCCCGTCGCCCGGCAACGTGCGCGCCGATGGTTGACGGGCGGTTAATGGATTCCCTACCGGCCGCGTGGGCGCGTCACTGCTTTCGGCTGGCCAGCGCGTCCAGTCGCACGGCTTTTCGAGGTGATCCAGAATTCGGCCGCGAGAGCCTCGCTCGGCAGCACCGGATAATCGAACTGCGGTCCCGCCCATATTTCAGCGCCGCCGCTTGTGCGAGTTTTGCGCGCCGTTAACTTGAAATAGGGGTCAGGGTGCCAACTGGCTGCCAATGTTCACGTTGTTCTGTAAGCGATCGCACCTAAGTATTTGTTTCTGGCTAGTGTGGAAGGGTGGCCGAGTGGTTTAAGGCAGCGGTCTTGAAAACCGCCAGGGGTGCAAGCCCCTCGTGGGTTCGAATCCCACCCCTTCCGCCAATCTCTGGTCTACAGCCGTCTGCCTGTGTCCATCGACGTCTGAACTTATCCCCATTACATCGGCATTATATCGCTGCCGGCGTCTGTACACGTCTGCCGCTCGCTTCCCGCCTAAGTGGAGTGCTGGCGCCACGACATCATCGCGGTGCTCATAAGCAATTTCAGGGGGCCGCCCACCCTCTGTTCCTAACACATCGAACCGGGTTCCAGGCTAAGGGATCGCGAGGGGGCGGATGTAGTTTCTCCAAGTGGCCTGTGAACCAGATCACACTCCCTCGCGTGTCCAGGACTAACACTTTGATTTGGCGCTCGGGTGGCCGCCCTTTCGCGGGCCGTCGCGGCCGTCCGCGCAAGATGACGCCGCGCCAGCGCCAGGAAGCCATCCAGCGCCTTGCCGCTGGCGAGACGCAGGCCGATGTTGCGCCGTACACATCGCTAGCCAAACAGGGGGGCGCAGCAGAGCCGGCGCGCAAGCGGCGCGAGGCTCGAGACAAGGGAGAGTTCGATGGCAACGCTGCGCGTTAACGCCTCTCATGACTATCGGTTCGACCCCCTCAGCAACATCACGACAATCAATTTCTTTGAAAGCGACCCAGCATTCGCCACGGCCACCTTCAGCCCCGAGCAGTTCGATGACGTGCAGATCTCAAGCGGCGTTGAGTTTATCTCCGAGTCCCGCATCGCGGACGTTCACGGGATCGTGGTGACTGCGGTTGGCTCCGGCTCCGGGGTCGGGTTCTCCGCGGCGAACTGGACGTTCAATAACAATGCTGGTAACGACCGTTACAACGTCACAATCGAAGGCAGCGATTTCGCCGACTTCATCATTGGCTCATCGACCGGGGACATCATCGACGGCCACGGCGGCGCGGACATCCTTGTAGGGGGCGGGGGGAATGACACTATCAACGGCGGCCTCGGCGCAGACAACCTTGCAGGGGACGAGGGGGATGACACTATCAACGGCGGCCCCGACGCAGACAACCTTGCAGGGGGCAGTGGAAATGACGTGTTCAAATATGCCTCCATGTCGGAGGTCGTCGCGGGCGAATCGGTGGACGGGGGAGCCGGCGAAGACATACTCCGGGTTGATGTTGCATCTCTTCAGGACTTCGACTTCTCCAGCATAACGCTGAACAACCTCGAAAGACTTGATCTCAACATCGGGACGACGACGCTCAGCGCGGCGCAATTCTTCAACGCGGGCTTCAGGGAGGTAAGGGGCGGCGGTCATTGCGAGTTGATTTTGTACGGTTCTTCATTCGTCGACCTCTCGGGCCTTCAAGGTGTTCTCACGCGCCTGACAATCAACGGTACTTCGGGCGACAACTCGCTGACCGGCTCCCAATTCCAGGACTTCATCAACGGCGGCTCGGGTGCAGACACGCTCGCCGGCGGTCTAGGCAACGACAGCTACACCCTTCAAGACGTCCACAGAACCGATCCAATCCTGCTCCGGTTCGCCTACGACCAGGTCACCGAAGCGGCGGGCGAAGGTATCGACACAGTCTATGTTCAGCGCGCGGGCATCGTCGGAAGGTATACGCTCCCCGATAACGTCGAGAACGGGACAGTTACGGGCGGGGACACCTTCACGCTCTTCGGCAATGCGCTCGACAATCTGCTGCTCGGGAACAGCGCGGCCAATACTCTCGACGGTGGTTCTGGCAACGACACCCTCAATGGCGGCGCCGGCAACGACACCCTCAATGGCGACGCCGGCAACGACACCTACTTCGTCGACAACCCGGGCGACGTGGTGATCGAGAATGCCAACGACGGAGTAGACACCGTCAACGCGTCGATCCACTACGGGCTACCGCCGAATTTCGAGAACCTGACGCTGCAAGGGAATGCCGACCTGCAGGGCTACGGTAACGACCTCGCGAACACCATCATCGGCAATTCCGGCAGCAACCTGATCAATGGCGGCGCCGGCGCCGATACCATGGTGGGCGGGCTCGGCAACGAGACCTATTTCGTCGACAACGCCGGCGATGCCGTGCTCGAGAACCCGGGCGAAGGCAATGACACGATTTTTTCGGCCGTCCATTTCACGCTGTCGGCCAACGTCGAAAACGTGATCCTGGAGGGCAATGCGGATTTACAAGGCTACGGCAACAGCCAGGCCAACGTGATCTACGGCAACGCCGGGAACAACCTGCTCAACGGCGGCGGCGGTATCGACCTGATGGTGGGCGGCGCCGGCAATGACACCTATTTTGTCGACGATCCGAGCGACTCCTGCTTCGAGATCGCCAACGAGGGCAGCGACGCGGTGTTCGCGTTCTGCCACTACGGGCTTGCCGCGGACGTCGAGACGCTGGTGATGCAGGGAAGCGGCGATTTCCAGGGTTACGGCAACAACCAGGCGAACACCCTCTACGGCAATGCCGGCAACAACCTGCTTAATGGGGCGGGCGGCGCCGACAGGATGCTGGGGGGTGCCAGCAACGACACCTATTTTGTCGATAACGCCGGCGATGTGGTGTTCGAGAATGCCAATGAAGGCACGGACGCGGTATTTGCCTCGGTCAACTACGCTCTGACGGCGAACGTGGAGGCCCTGGTGCTGCAAGGCGCCGGAAACCTCTCCGGCACCGGCAATGCGCTCGACAACAGCATCTTCGGCAATTCGGGCGACAACACGCTCAATGGCGGAGCGGGTGCCGATGCGCTCACGGGCAATGCCGGCAACGACACCTTCGTTTTCCACGCCGGGCAGGCGAACGGAGACTCTGTCGTCGACTTCGCCGGCAACGACGGGGCGGTAGGCGATGCGCTGTCGTTCGTCGGCTTCGGGACGGCAGCACAGGGCGCCACATTCACGCAAGTTGGCACGACCGATCAGTGGCAGATCCACTCCGGCCTAGACGCGCACAATGAGTTCATCACATTCAACAACGGAGCAGCCATTGATCCGAACGACTTCCTTTTTGGGTAAGAAATGAATGGAGCGCGAGGAGCCCCGAGCCGTTCGCGCGGCTCGCCCCGTGTGGTGCCTCGGCCATGGACACAAGCAGGTCTCCGCCTAGGGGGCGCAACGGGTGGCCCCCGCACAGCGGCTGCCGATGGGCCTTCCTTAAACTCCCGACGGCCTTCCTTATACCGCCGCCTGCACGTGGGGCTGGCGGGCCGGTGTACGCATGATGACGCTCGAACCGCCTTTGATTTTTTGATTTTAATCAATCGGAAATCAAAGAAGGCGTTTTCGGTTGCAGGGCAGGGGAATCCGCAACTCACCGACGATAGATCCGCTCGAGCCAGCTATCTCACCGGCGGCTCGCAACCGTAATCCAAATTCGCCGAACGATGCTGGCGGACGATGCCTCCGCCAACTGCTACTGATATTCCAAGAACTTCTGTAATCCCCCGTTATGAGCCCATGTAACTGCCCATGTAGGGCAGGCCCGTCGAGATTGCGGAGTCCAGGCACCGAGTGGCGTCCCGCTATCGCGCACTGACCGAGAGGGAGGCGCTTCCGATGGAACGTGACTGTAAGTCGTGCATCACGGTGCACACCGTGCATCACCGTGCATCACCGTGCATCAAGTGCATCAAGTGCATCACGAGAAATTTCTAGATCGCAGAGGTACTTATAGGGAGTGGGCTTCCGGTTCCGTCGATGCATGCATCAAGTGCATCCCGTGCATCAACTCTGACGATCAAGGAAATACGCCAGGTGAAGACGTTGACTAAGACACTGCGTAACCTCTGACGGCGCGATGACCTGGGCATGCTAGACTGGCCGCAGCCCGCGTCGCCGCCGACCTAATGCGTCCGTGGGCCGAAATAGGTCGAGCCGTAGATCACAATCGCCCAGACTATCGCCAGCACCACGATCGCCAGCACCAGCACCATGATCCCGTTGATCATGCGTTCCTCCCGGGAGCGCCTCAGTAGTTTTGTGCCAAGCATAGCTCATCCGCGCGAGGACCTACAGTCCATAGCGCCGCGGCGAAGGCTCGAACGGCGCCCGAGGCCACGGAACGGGAGCCTTTTCGGCGCTAAAATATTTCAGACTTTATGTGCAGGAGCAGCCACGGAGGCGTGCGCATGTTCGATGTGACGGTGACGTTCGACAATGGGCCGGAGCCGTCCGTCACGCCCGGGCGGAGGGGGAGCAAAGTTAAGGCCACTGCGGCTTGGTAGCGGCAGGAGCCGACTATGAACGAGCTGGCGCGTCGCGACGCGATCTCTAGCTGAGTCCGAGCCCGTCCCCTTTGATCTTAACTCAAGTGAGAGTTCGAACATGCCTGCGGCGCTGGAACGAAGCTACGACGGGATCATCATCGGGGCCGGCCACCACGGCCTGGTGCTCGGCTCCTATCTCGCGCGCTGCGGCCTCGACATCCTGCTAGTTGACCGGCGTCTGCAATACGGCGGCGCACTCGTGACCGAGGAAGTGACCGCACCCGGCTTCTATCACAACCTGCATTCGATCAATCATTTCCATATCAGCGAGACACCCTGGTTCAAGGATTTGGGCCTCGCCGACCGAGTCACCTACATTACGCCGCGCTACGAGTTCGGCCAGCCGCACCTCGACGGCTCCGCACTCGTGTTCGGGCGCGATCTCGAGGAGACACTCGCCAACGTCGCGCGCTTCTCCAAGAGGGACGCCGCGACCTTCCGGGATTGGAACCGAAAGGCCGAGGAGATCACGGCCCGCATTTTCCTGCCGGAGCGTTTCTCCGAGCCGCTGCCACGGGCCAAGCGCGAGGCGCTGTTGTCGCGCAGCGACATCGGCCGCGATTTTCTCGCGGCGACGAAGCGCCAGCCGTTCGACGTTGTGCAGGAGCTGTTCGAGAACGAGCACGTGCAGCTTCTGTTCCTGTTCAAGATCTCGCTTTTCGGGACCTGGCTCGTGGACACCGTGTCCAAGACGAGCCCCATGGGCTCGGTAATCCGCGCCTTCGATCTGCAAAGCGGCTACCAGCTCTGTAAGGGCGGCTCGGCCAACCTAGCGCGCGGCCTAATGGAGACATTCATCGGGGCCGGCGGGCGGTTCGCACCCCAGGTCGAGCTCGACCGCATCGTGATCGAGGGCGGCAAGGCGACCGGAATAGCTCTCAAGGACGGACGCACCGTGCGCGCCCGGCAGTTCGTCGCCAGCACGTTGAACGTGCATCAGACCTTCGAGGACTACATCGGGCGCGCGCAGCTTCCGGCCACGTTCCTGAAGAAGCTCGACGAATTTGAGTACACCAAGTGGACGATCTTCGGCCTGCATCTGGCGCTGCACGAGCCGGTGCGCTTCCACTCGGAGAAATTCGATCCGAACATCCACCGCACGCTGAAATGGAGCCTCGGTGCGGAGACCATGGACGAGCTGCTCGCGGCACATAAAGACGTCATGGCCGATCGCGTGCCGCAGATCGTTCAGTTCGGCTCAGGCGCGCTCAGCGTGCTCGACCCGACGCAGGCGCCGCCGGGCAAGCACACGACTTACGCCTGGCATGTTATGCCGCTCAATCCCGACATCGGTTCGCGCGACTACGAGACGTTCAAACAGGAGTTCGCCGAGCGGATCATCGAGAAATGGGCGCGCTACGCGCCCAACATGACGCGCAAGAACATCATCGCGCAGCATGTCTATACCGCGCGCGAGTACACGCAGACCTTCCCGCAAATGCGGGGAGGCGACATTTTCATGGGCGCGTTCAGCGCCGAGCAGGTGATGTACAACCACTTCGGCTACCGCACGCCGATCGAGCGGCTCTACATGTCGGGCTCGGCCACGCATCCGGGAGGCGCGATCTCGGGCGGCGGCGGCTACATCAGCGCCGGCGTCATCGCGCGCGATCTCGGCTTGGAGCCGTGGTGGAAGGCCTGGGACGCGGCCGGGGCGCTCGGCGCCGTTCCAGCGGCGGCGTGAAACAAGAAAAGGCGCCTTCCGGCGCCCTTAGGCCGCGGGTCGGGGAGTAGCACAAACGAAAGAAACCCCACCTTGGGGCCGGTCGCGACTGCATGAGAAACCCGAGCAGCAATCGGCGACGAGTTGCTGCAGCGCTACGGCGAGCAGCTTCTGCATGCGTGAGTCCGCGACCCGCCGCTAAGGACCCATTTGCCCGAATGGCACCACCGGCTTCGGCCACATCAAGGCATACACCGACGCCCCTGCCAGAAACAAAAGCCCGGCTGCGACCACGACAGCGACGTAGGCGGCGAGCCGGGGCAGAATCCAATGCAGCATGGCGCCCATGCCTCGCTGCTCTCCATTACCCGGCAAGTGTATCATATTTCTTAGACTGAGGCCCAGGAGCAATCGAATGTAGGGGTCGGCGCGGTTTCGGGCGGACTTCACCTTTTGCCGGGTGGAGACCGGACTGGCTGGCTGGGCGGCAGGACTCGAACCTCTGCATCAGGAATTGTGCCCTGCTGGCTTCACTGCTGTTTTGCCTTGCGGAGAAGGCAGATCGTGCCCCACCTGCTGGGACTCCGGCGCACGATCTGCTGCCACTCTTTGCGTCGCACATAGTGGTAGGCCCGATCGGCGCGATCCCTGATGGGTCTCCACCGGCAAAAGGATGAAGTTCCGCTCAAAACGGAAAGGTCGCGCGGATGCTCTCTACGTGGTTGGTGTGGAAACTCGATTCTTCTGTCAAAAACCGTGAACCGAACCTAGTTATGGATGCGATGCAGCTGTTGTCAAAGACCTTTCGGGCAAGCTGGAGTATTGGCCTCGCCGCCTCGCTCCTTGCTGCTGCAGTCCAACCAAGCCGCGTGGGCAGGGCGGAAAACATCGTCGGTGACGGTGCTGCCCACTTGCTCGACGCGGCGGCGAGCGAGGGCGCCTTCCGGCACCTGCGAGTGTTGCAGGACATCGCCTCTACGAGTGGTGGCAACCGAGCCGCCGGCACCCCCGGATACGATCGTTCCGCGGAGTATGTGGCGGATAGGTTGAGGGAGGCAGGCTATCTCGTTCACTTTGAGGAATTCGAGTTCCCCTTCTTCGAGGAGCGAATGGCGCCGGTCCTGCTTGTGAGCTTCCCTGACGGGCGGCAGGAGCCAGCGCCTGCCGCCGCCTTTCGTACCTTGACCAACTCAGGTTCGAGCAATGTGACAGCGCGGCTGCGTGCGGTGAATTTGGGGCTCGCCGAGGGACCGCCACTCGCTTCTGCCAGCGGCTGCAAAACCACCGACTTCGATGAATTCGAACGCGGCTTTGTGGCGCTGATCCGTCGCGGGACTTGCACATTCCAAACCAAAGTCGACAACGCTTGGGCCGCTGGCGCAGCCGGTGTCGTCATTATGAATGAGGGCACTGACGGACGGACAGACGCTTTTTCGGGTCAGCTAAGGGACCTTGCTTCCATTCCAGTAGTCGGCGTCTCATACGAACTCGGCCGGTCCCTCGACATCGCAGCTCGCGCCGCCGCCACTGTACGTCTCGACGTGAACGCCGTGACCGGCAGGCGGCTGAGTCGAAACGTGCTGGCCAACACTGCTTTTAATAGCGATAGCTCCTTGATCATCGTTGGTGCGCACCTTGACAGTGTGCCGGAGGGGCCTGGTATTAACGACAATGGTAGCGGCTCGGCTGCAGTGCTCGAAGCGGCGTTGCGATTGGCCCAGGGACCGACCGAAGCCCGCGGTGGCGTGCGCTTCGCATTCTGGGGCGCAGAGGAGCGCGGCCTCATCGGCTCCCGCCACCATGTGGCATCCCTGTCCGAGGAGGCGCGTCGGCACATCGCGTTGTATATCAACCTCGATATGGTCGGCTCGCCCAACTTTGCGCGCTTTCTTCAGGGTTCCGCTGTGACCGGTGATGGATTGGCTGCCGTCGTGCGACGCGAGCTCCTCGCTGATTTTCGCGAACACGACTTGAGTGTCGAGGAGCGTGCCGAAGGTCGTTTTGGCTCTGACGGTGCCTCATTCTCCCAGAAGGGCATTGCGACCATGGGTCTTTACACGGGCGCGGGCGGGCCGAAGTCGGAGATCCAGGCCAGCTTGTTCGGCGGTTCGGCTGGTCGCCCTTACGATCCGTGCTATCATCGGGCCTGTGACACGATCGAGAATATCAACCGTGACGTTTTGGAGCAGAACACCCGCGCACTGGTGCGTGCGCTCAACGCCGCCGCAATTTCAGCTAAACGCTAAGTACGCGCTCTCAAAAGTGGTCGCTCTGACCGAACCGTTCCGCGGTTACAGCGACCCCATGCGACGCAAGGGCGTCGAAGTCGTCAACCCGAGTCCCGGCTCGGCGATCTCCCGCATCTCCTTGAGATAGACCTTGAGGGTGATTTCGATGGTGTTAGCGTCCATGACGCCGCCCTCCTGTGCGCCACCCACATGCTCGCAATGCGCGGGAAGTCGAGTGAAAGCTGAGCATTTTTATGGCTCTCTTGGCACCCCATCTGGATCATCTAGGGATGCAGCGGGGAACGGCTAGATCAAGCCCGTTTTCTCCGTCAACGCCCGCACGATTGTGGCGGGATCGACGCCGATTGCGCGAGTAATCGCCAGAAATTCGACGACATCGATACGGCGCTCGCCACCTTCATATTTGGCCACGAATGACTGCGGCTTTCTGCGCAAACTGTCAGCCCTCGCCGGAGCCCGCCACCCAGGTCGCGATGACCGTCATGTTCTTCGGATCTAGCGCCACCAAGTCGGCGCGATATCCGACGGCGAGCCGGCCGAGCATGTGGTCGAGACCGAGGAACATCGCTGGGTGCGCCGAGGCAAATCGCAGTGCATCCGGCAGCGGCACGTTGAGCACGTGGACGCAGTTGCGGACGGAGCTCGCCATGTCGAGGTTCGTGCCGGCAAGCGTACCATCGCCGGTGACGCAGCGGCCGTCTTGCACCTCGATGGCGCGGCCGTAGAGAGCGAAGCTCGCTCGAACTCCACCGACCGGCGGCATCGCATCGGTCACCAGAATGGGGCGGCCGGCGCCCCGCAACGCCAGGCGGAGCATCGCGGGATGGACGTGCACTCCATCCACGATCAGGCCATAGCAGGCATCGGGCGATTGCAGTGCGGCGGCGATCGGGCCCGGCTCGCGGCTGGCCAGCGGCCGCATGGCATTGAAGAGGTGCGTGAAGCCCACGAGGCCCTCCGCCATGGCGGCCATCGTCTCCCGGTAAGATGCCATCGAATGGCCCAGCGACACGCGCACTCCCGCCGCCACGAGTTCCGTAATGAACCCGGGCGGCACGACTTCGGGCGCCAACGTCACCAGCAACACGCGGTGGCGTGGCGCGGTGAGTATTGCGAGATCATCCGCGTGTGGCCGGCGGATATGGCGCGGGTCGTGCACGCCCCGCTTTTCCGGAGACAGGTAAGGACCCTCGAGATGAAGGCCGAGGATGCCGGGCTCGCGGCCGGCCAGGGCATTCACCGCTTCCAGCGCCAGTCCTGTCTTTTCCGGGCTGTCGGTGATGAGCGTTGGCAGCAGGCCAGTAGTCCCGAATTTTCGATGCGCCGCCGCGATGGCGCGAGCGCCTTGCGCGGTAGGCTGATCGTTGAACAGGACATCGCCGCCGCCATTCACCTGCAGGTCGATGAAGCCGGGAGCGAGCCACGCTCCCTCAGGCAAGGTACGAACGGTGATGCCTCCAGGCAGTTCCGTTGTCGGAACGAGGCGCGCGATGCGAGTGCCGTCGATGACGACGGCCGTGCGCTCGCGGACCGCCGTGCCATCGAAAACATGGTCCGCCGCGATGGCGTGCAGCGCCGGCTCGGTCATCTCGTGCGCGTAATCTTTTGCAGATGTCGCGGCAGGTCCACATCGACGCCACGACGCTGGGCCAAGCGTATGGCCAACCCGTAGAAGCTCTGGATCAGGCACACGGCGTCCGTATCGGCATGGTCCGGCGTGAGCGCGGGCAAGGCGCCGGTCTGTGGGTCGCCGCAATCAGTCGCAAACACGCTGGCGTTCTTGCGTCGAAGATCCGCGGCAAGCGCGCGCATGCCCGCTTCGGCCTCGTCGGTCGGCATGAAGAGAAGGACGGGATAGGACGAATTGACGAGAGCGATCGGCCCATGCAGGAATTCAGCACCGCTGAATGCTTCCGCATGAAGGTTCGAGGTCTCTTTCAGCTTCAAGGCCGCCTCGCGCGCGATCGCTAGCGTTGCCCCCCGTCCCAGGGTCACCAGACTGGTGGCTTCGCGCAGCGCGTTCGACGCTGGGCTCCAATCTAGCGCGGTGGCCGCCGCCAGGCGATCCGGCAGCCGCTCAATTGCCCCGCGCAAAGGATCCAGCGCGGCCCATCCGGCGGCGAGATGCAGCCAGGCGGAGAGACTGGTCACGAAACTCTTGGTCGCTGCCACGCTGAATTCTTGACCCGCAGCCATGGGCAACACGATGTCAGACGATCGCGCCAGTGGACTGTCGGTATCGTTGACGATGGCTGCAGTGATCGCGCCGGCAGCCTTGGCCATCACCGCTGATTCGATCAGGTCGTCGCTCTTTCCCGATTGCGAAACCGCAAGGAAGAGTTGATCCTTCAGCTTGAGCCGTTGTTTGTAGATGGTCGCCACATTGGGCGCGAAGGCGCTAACCGGGATGCCGAGATGGCGCTCGACCAAGTGTTTCCCGAACGTCGCCGCATGAGCCGAGCTACCACGCGCACATGTCAGGACGACGTCCGGCGGGACGCGCCTGACGCGCCGCAAAAGTTCGGCCAGCGGAGCGTGCAGCGCGTCGCCCTGCCGTCGCACCGCGGCGGGACTCTCCCGCCATTCCGCCTCCACGTTGACTCGTGTGTCGCTCACCGCTGGCGCCTCGACGGCGTGGCGCCGCGATGCAACGGCGACTGCGCGGCATTGCGGGCGAGTTGCAAAGCGCCGTCCACGGCATCCCCGAGAGGCGCAGCAAGGTGACGCCGGGTTTCATCCGCCAGCCATGGCTCGATCGGCGATGCGAGGCCCCGGACCAGACGCACCCGATCGACGCCGAGCGCGACGAGCCGTCGTGCCAGCGCATCGACATGTGCGCCCGCGAGACGGCACAGTTCGACCGCGACCGAATCATCGGTCGATGCGCGCTCGGCGATCTCCGGGGCGAATTTGGCGAAGTCGCTTGGAAGTGCACCCGTCATCCAGCGCACGATCGCATGCGGATTCGACCGGAATCTGGCAAACAGCGACTGGAGGAGGTCCGTCCACTGAATCCGACCGTCGTGAGCCCACAAAGTGGCGGCGCAACGCCTCGCACCGAGCCAGGCGCCGCTTCCTTCATCGGAAATGGGCCAACCCCAGCCGCCAACCCGGTGTTGCCGTCCCCTCAGCTCGGCCCAGCCGATGGTTCCGGTGCCGATCACGACGATGCCGCCGTCATGTCCGCCATGGGCGCCGATGCAACGCCGCCTGGGCATCGGGGACGATAATGGCCGCACAATAAGGATGCGTGTGTCTCCGCGCCGCCTCGAGGTGGCTCGGTTCGCTGGCCCCCGCCAACGCCAGGCAAGCGACCACCCTTTCGATGTCACGCGGCATGCATGGGGCCGGCCTGTCGCAAGGCGGGCGCGACACCTGCGGCCACCACCGTCGACACGCAGTAAGAGGAGTTCTCCGGCGCCATTCATTTCGCCACTCCCTTTCAATGGCCCGACGTCCTAGAACCAACTAGGATGGGAGGGCGTTCTCCTGCGTGGCAACATTGGGCATGAGGATGGACACCGAACGCGCGAGCCCGCGATATTCCGATATTGACGTGTGGGAGCCTTTGGACATCGCCGAGGCGATGATCGAAGGCCAATTCACCGCGGTGGCCGCGGTGAGGGCGGCCCGTCTTCCGATCGTGAAGGCGGCGCTCGTTGCTGAGGGGCGACTGCGAAACGGAGGCCGGCTGGTCTATGTCGGCGCCGGAACCTCCGGGCGGCTTGCGGTCCAGGATGGCGCCGAGCTCATTCCGACCTTCAGTTGGCCACAGGATCGGCTGCTGCTCCTCATGGCGGGCGGACGGGACGCCCTGCTGCGCTCGGTGGAAGGCGCCGAGGACGCGGCCGATCAAGGCGTCCGGCTCGTTCACCAGCACGACATCGGCGTGCACGACGTCGTCATCGCCGTTGCCGCGAGCGGAACGACGCCGTTCACACTGTCCTGCCTCAAGGAAGCAAAGCGCCGTGGCGCCTTGACCATTGGCGTCGCCAACAACAACGATACGCCGATCCTCGAGCAAGCTGATCATGCCATCTGGTTGGATACCGGCGCGGAGCCCATTGCGGGTTCCACGAGAATGAAAGCCGGAACCGCGCAACGTATCACCCTCAATGTCTTCTCGTCTCTGGTCATGATCCTGCTAGGCCGAGTCTATGACGGGCTCATGGTCGATCTGCAGGCCGTCAACCAGAAGCTCGTGCGGCGCAGCGAAAACATCCTCAAACGACTCACCGGGTGCAGCGCCGAGCAGGCGCGAGGGGCGTTGCGCCGCGCGAACGGCAAAGTCAAGGTCGCCGTCCTCCTTCTGCACGGCTGCGACGTGGGCGATGCGACGGACGTCCTCGAGCGGGCGGGCGGACAGTTGCGTGCTGCGCTCGCCGCCATCGGCAAGCCCAGTCCGGAGCCTGCAGATTTGGGCGATCTGACGGACATCGATGCACCGAAAATGTAGTCCTGCCGGCCGTTCGCAAAGGGCTGGTCGTCGACGTGCAGGAGAACCTCGGCTCGCTGAGGCCGACCCGATGCGTCATCGAACTACAGGCGAGGGGGGCTCGCAACGATGCGCTAAGATGATGGCGGAGCAGGCTTCCGCCAACTGCTCCTGATATTCCCAGAACTTCTGTAATCCCCTGTTATGAGCCCATGTAACCGCCCATGTAGGGCAGGCCCCTCGAGATTGCGGAACTCCAGGCACCGAGTGGCTGACCGAGAAGGAGGCGCTTGCCGACGGAACGTGACTGTGAGGTCGTGCATCACGGTGCATCACGGTGCATCACCGTGCATCAAGTGCATCACAGAAATTTCTAAATCGCAGAGGCACTTATAGCGAGTCGCGCTTCCGGTCCGTTGATGCATGCATCAAGCGCATCACGTGCATCAACTCTGACGATCGAGGTGCCTGGTTCGTGGTCGGGCTCGCGACGGCGCCGGACCATGCGCTTACAGTCGACGAGTTCAACACCGACGACTACGGCCGCAAGGCACTGGCTTGGTACCCCGGCGGCTTCTAAGCTTCTCTGATCCGTAACCAGAACTAGGGAGGCGACGATGGGTAGTTGGCTCAGCGAACGAGAACAGCGTCTAGTCGCAGGCGCTGAAATGGCTTCTGCCGCAACCCCGATACCCACCCAGATCGTGTCCAATGGCGAGTACCTTCCACCGCCGCAGAGCGAGACGCAGAAGCGCGTCGAGCGGCGAATCTTGGAGTTGGCCGACCTCAACGGCAAGCGGCTCGGCCTGAGCCGTCGGCAGTTCATGCAAACAAGCTGCGGCATGGCCGCTGCCTTCGTCGCCATGAACGAGGTCTATGCTACCAACGTGTTCCAAGTTGCGGCGGCCGAGGCGCACGAGCCCGAACTAATGCAGGCGCGCGCGCAGAGCTTGGCGGGGCAGTTCATCTTCGATGTCCAAACCCATTTCGTGCGCGACGACTTCGAGCATACAGAACTTTTGGGCCTCGCTAAGTTCGCGGCCGAGCACTGGAACCCGCAGTTGAAGGCAGATGACTCGTCGCTGGTCCGATACAAGTTTCAGAACTACGTCAAGGAGGTCTACTATGACAGCGACACCAGCCTAGCCCTCTTGAGCGGTGCGCCGTTCGACGATCCGAGCTGGTGGCTTCTGTCCAACGAGCAGATCGCGAGGACACGCGAGGTGATCAACGATTTCGCGGGCTCACGGCGCTTGCTCGCTCATACGGTGATCACGCCCAAGCAACCCGGCTGGATGGAGGAGGTCGACAAAGCGATCGCGGTCTACAAGCCGGATTCGTGGAAGTCCTACACGATCGGCGACCCGCTCGCGCCATCCAAATACCCGTGGCGCCTGGACGACGAGCAGGTGATGTATCCCTTCTATGAAAAGGCGGTGAAGGCCGGCATCACCACGCTATGCATCCACAAGGGCCTGCTGCCACCCGACTACGACAAATCATTCGCTGGCGTCTGGGAATACGCGACCGCCTGGGATATTGGGAAGGCCGCCAAGGAATGGCCGCAGATGACCTTCGTCATCTACCATTCCGCACTGCGTGCATTCCTGGAACTTCCTGACCAAGCCTGGGCGGAGTTCGAGACCACTGGTCGCATCAAATGGGCGACCGATCTGGCCGAGATCCCAGAGAAGTTCGGGGTGACCAACGTCTACGCCGAATTAGGTACCTCCTTCGCTAATTCGGCGGTGGCGCATCCCAAGTTCTCGGCCGCGTTGGTGGGCACGCTGGTCAAGGGCTTGGGGGCGGATCACGTGCTCTGGGGTACTGATAGCGTGTGGTATGGATCGCCGCAGTGGCAGATCGAAGCGATGCGGCGGCTGGAGATCCCCGAGGACATGCAGAAGAAGTATGGCTTCCCAGCTCTCGGCGACGCCGACAGCGCGACCAAGCAGATGATCTTCGGCAGCAACGCGGCTCGCCTTTACCGCCTCAAGCTCAAGGCGGCCGAAAACACGCCCATGCCGGCCTATTCCGAGGATCGGCTCGCCAAGCTAAAGGGCGAGTATGAACTCGCGGCAAGAGAACCGACTAACCTACGTTACGGCTACGTCCGAGCCAGCTGAAGCACCGGTCAGACACGCTGGGGCGGCGTCGAGCGTCGTACCGTTTGCGAATGCGTTCGCCTCTAGTTGTTGTTGACTGGCTGTCAGAAACCCGGCCGTAGAAGGCTCCGGGTTCGACCCCGCCGCTAGTCTGTAAAAAGACGGGGGCCAAAAAATCAAGCAAGGCTTTGAAGTGCCGTCTGAGTTTTTGGTAGACACAGCTCGGATTATCCAAATGATTTGGCGAGTTGGAACAGCGCGAGCGCGCTAACCAAGACGCCGACGGCGGCCATGAGAGCGCGGGGCGGCACGTGGCGGACGATATATCCGGCGAAGGGAGCGGCCAGCAAGCCGCCGATGATGAGCGCCGCAATGTGCTCGACGTGGGCGGTAGCCAACTCAATGAAAAATGTCGTAGCCACCGCCACGGTGATGAAGAATTCCGCCACATTGACTGAACCGATGACTTTCCGCGGGGCATGACCCGATCCAATAAGCGTCGAAGTGACCATTGGTCCCCAGCCGCCACCCCCGATCGCATCCAAGAAGCCGCCCACAAGACCGAGCGGAGCGGCATATCCGACTTTCGCGTCCTCGTTGGTTGGGGCCAGCTTCGCCGCTTTCATAAGGATGAACAGTCCCATCACGAGCAGGTAGGCCCAGACAAAGGGACGTATCGCTTGGCCGTCGATGTTCGAAAGGACATATGCCCCCAGAACACCTCCGAGCACGCCCGGCATGCCGAGCGTGAGAAGAAGTCTGCGATCGGCGTTCTGGTGGAACAGGTGGGACAGTCCGGAAGCTCCCGTGGTTGCAACTTCGGCCGTATGGACCACCGCACTCGCCTGGGCAGGCGGTATGCCAAGCGACAGCAGGGCAATCGTCGAGATAAGGCCAAACGCCATCCCGAGCGCTCCGTCCACGAGCTGCGCGAGGAAACCAATTCCAATCAGAGCCAAGAATTCAAGTGTCATGGAGCGGGCTCATCATGGCGGCGCTCCGCGGCAGGGGGCATCATTTCCATCTCCGCCAACTTTTTAGAGCTTTACGAGCGGGCTGCGCTTTATGTCGATAAAATCCTTAAGGGTACGAAACCAGCCAATTTGCAGCCTACGAAATTCCAGATTGCGTTAAATATGAAAAAGGCGCGAGCTGGCGTCGAGCACATCGGGATCGCCGGGGATTGTATCGAAATGATCGGTTGCCGATCGGCGTCGCGTCCACGACATGAACCGAGAGCAACCCAGCGTTCAGATTGTGGTAAAACTACCCTGAAGACTGGAATAGATTTGCAGGGCGACACCTTTAAAAACTCGAAATCCGTCGTGGGGCGAGTTTGCTATAGGCGCAAGTTCTCGCGCTGCTGCTGTGAGTAGCTGCCGCCCCCTCAGTCGGTAGTCCTCCCGCGGCATCACCGAGCTGCACTTTCCCCTGGCCGCTCGCTCCGGGCACTGCATCCCGTAAGATTGCTCAGGCTAACGCGAGGCGGCGTTTCCCCCACGCCGGTGAGCTGGGGGTCCACCCGGCAGTGGGTCCCATCTACAGCGGTCGAGCGCTGAAAATTCAAATAGCTCGCAGGCAAAACTGCCCCCGTAGGAGGTGGTGGTATCCGCCATCAAGCGAAGGGGCAGTCGGGCAGGGAGGAAGCAAGGGCCGGCCAAGCTGCCCCTTCTCGCTCTTGCCAGTTTCCACTCCAGGCATGAGCTTGCTGATGATAGCGTGGGCTTGGCGTGCGCCGTAGTCGGCAAGGTGGGTGGCATTGCCGCAGGGCCCACAGCGCTTCACCCGTGGGTTCTTTACTGTTTGTCTAGGTCGCCACCCGCCCTTCGGGCTGTCAGCGGTGACCTACGAACCGTAAAATCAAGTTAGGCCGATAGCGCGCGCAATGGCGGCCTTCTAGGGCTCTCCTGCTGTTCGCCGGGCCGTGGCATGGGCAACCTATCTCGAGACACATGCCAGCCATGCCCGCACCGTGACGTTGGGGGACTCGACACTGCCAAAGCGATCCTCGCGAAGATAGTTGAGGATGTGCATTGTAAGTGAAGGTGACCAGGCGGTGTGCGCTGACCGAGCGGGGAGTTCCGAGGACAGGGCCACTGTGAGGTGGTGGTGCGCCATTAATGAATACCGTGCATCAAGTGCATCACTTATGGCGATCGGGTTTTCCGGTTCCGTTGTTGCCTGCATCAAGTGCATCACATCCATCAGCAAGAATGCATCACGAGGAAGTTGGCTCCGGCTCCCCATCCGTCGGCCCTCATAGTTCCCCAGTATGGAACCTTTACTACGAGTTTGCGTTGGGGCTTGGTCCAAAAGCGCGCAGCGCAAATGCGGGCGAAATCCGGTGTCTGACAGCGAGGGAAGAAACCAGGCTGTTGCTGGCAATTTGCAACTCCAGCGCCTGATCGATGCCGTCGTCGAGTATGCCATTTTCATGATCGGCCTGGATGGACGGGTGCTGACCTGGAACACCGGCGCCGCCCGGCTCAAGGGGTATTCGCCCCAGGAGATCGTCGGCCAACCATTTTCACGGTTTTACACGGCCGAGGACCAGGCCGCCGGCATTCCGCAAAAGGCGCTTGCGGTCGCGAAGTCGGAAGGAAAATTTCTTACGGAAGGTTGGCGGGTGCGAAAGGACGGCACGCGCTTCTGGGCTTTGGTCGTGATCGATGCGATCAAGGATGAAAGCGGCGAAGTCATCGGATTTGCAAAGGTTACTCGTGACATCACCGAGCGGCAGGAGGCGCAGCAGAATCTGCTGGAAAGCGAACGGCGTTATCGCCGGCTTGTCGAGGCCGTCGTCGACTACGCGATCTTCCAGCTTGACGAGAATGGGATTGCCGCGACCTGGAACCTAGGAGCACAACGCATTAAAGGCTACGCAGCCGATGAAATCATCGGCCAACATTTCAGCAGGTTCTACACGGAAGAGGATCGCGCCGCGGGAGTACCGCAGCTGGCACTCGAGACCGCCCGAACCTCGGGGCGTTACGAAGCCGAGGGCTGGCGCGTCCGAAAGGACGGCACAAGGTTCTGGGCGTCGGTCGTCATCGACGCGATCTACGATGAGACCGGAAAGCCGATCGGATTTGCCAAGATCACGCGCGACATCACCGAACGGCTGGAGGCACAACGCGCCTTGAAGGTGACGCAGGAGCAACTTGCCGCGGCTCAAAAAATGGAGGCGGTCGGACAATTGAGTGGCGGGATTGCTCACGATTTCAACAATTTGCTGATGATCGTGCTGGGCAATCTGGAAACCGCGCAGCGCGCGGCCAGGCAAATCACCGGCGCGGCCAACCTTCAGCGCGCGCTCACCAACGCCAACCGAGGCGCACAGCGGGCAGCTGCACTGACCGCGAGACTACTTGCGTTTTCGCGCCGGCAAGCACTCGACCCGAAACCACTCGAAGTCAACAAGTTCCTCAACGGGGCAGTCGAATTTATGCAAAGGTCGCTTGGCGAAACGATCGACGTCGAGGCGGTCGGTGGAGCAGGTCTCTGGAAGATCGAAGTCGACGCCAATCACCTCGAATCGGCGCTCGTCAACCTGGCAATCAACGCGCGTGATGCGATGCCGGATGGCGGCAAGCTTACGATCGAGGCAACCAATGTGTTTGTGGACGAGGAGTATACCCGCGCCGTACCGGAACTTATGTCAGGCCAGTACGTGGTCATTTGCGTAACCGATACCGGTCACGGAATGCCAGCCGAGGTCCTCGGCCATGCCTTCGAGCCGTTCTTCACCACGAAAGATGCGGGGCATGGGACCGGCCTGGGTTTGAGCCAGGTTTATGGTTTTGTGAAGCAGTCCGGCGGGCACGTAAAGATTTACAGCGAGCTTGGCCAAGGCACGACCGTGAAAATGTACTTCCCTCGTCTTAACGGCGCGGAGAGCGAGGAGATCGACAGCGGGTCCGAACCTGTGCCAGAAGGCGACCGAACTGAAACGATCCTCGTTGTCGAGGACGACAAGGACCTTCGGAACTACGTCGCAGAAATCCTCCGCAATCTGAATTATCGCGTGATTGCCACCCCGAACGCACAGGGCGCACTGACGATCCTGTTGCAGGAGGACAAGCGCGTCGATCTGTTGCTGACCGATATCGTGATGCCCGGGATCAACGGCAGAGAGCTTGGCAAACGAGCGCAAGTCATGCGGCCCGGCTTGCCGGTTCTATATATGACCGGCTACTCGAGAAATGCGATCGTTCACCAGGGCCGCCTTGACGAAGGCGTTGAATTTCTTCCGAAACCTGTCGGACAGGCGCAGCTTGCGGCGCGCATCCGGGCTCTGCTTGATCGCCGCTGCGATGAATGACCTCGCCATGCGGGAACCGCTGCACATGCGCGAACCTCGGCACGAAATAGAGCGTCATCGGTCGCTCCAAAATCGCGAGCCCCACCATGTTGAGGAGCATAATCGGGCAGATCTTGACCACGGTCCGAGCGGGCCGGCCCACAGCCGCGCAACCAGGATGGTGTCGGCCAGCGCGTAGAACACAGAAATCGCAAATGCGGCGTAGAGTAACGCAGCGGGCGGTCGCCTGCCACGATGCGGATTCCGATCGCGATGTCGGCGAAAGCACCGGCGACTACGCTCGGACCGGCAAGGGCGCCCGCGCCGCAGGCTCAACTTTCAGCTGAGGGCAGGGAGGATGAGGGCGCTTAGCCAACGCCTCACAGGATCCCAGGTTCCCGGTGGCCGCGCCATTGAGGCTCCGCCGACGGTGGCCGCGGAGCGTGCCTGGAACAGGAATGTCCAATCGCAGTTGCTGATACATCAGGTGCGAGCGTGTCGGTCAAGCGCAGTAGTACCGCGCGTTAGCTCGAGAGCATGACCCATGATGCCGCCAGTGGAAGAGCTGTACCGAAGCCCCAACGGAGATGCCTGGTTCTTGGAAACGCCCGAGGGCGGTCTCTTCGTCGTCCATGAACCGAACGCTTCCTCCGGCGGCCGAATATCGCGCGCGGTGGAGGTGTTTCTGCAACGGAATGGGCGGGGCCGGAGGTCGAGGCCTTCGTGCGCGTTTTGCGCAAGCGCTCTGTGCCCGACTAGACGGATTAGAGTGCCATGGAACTCGCGGCGACAACACGCCCAATCTGTCGTGCGGCTTGCCGCCTGATGTTGCCAGAACGCGACCGCAACATCGCAGAGGGGCGGCGAAATTGTCTTCGCCACCGCGTTGCCGTTTGGCCAACGCTGCAAGGAGCTGATCTCGTGTCTATGGCCGCGCGTTGTTTAGGCACGTCAGGTCTTGAAAACACACCGCGGGGGCAGTCGTCTCGCACGGAACGACGACCCCGTTGGTCAAGATTTCGCGGTGTCGTGACCACTCCCTCATACAGCGCCACGGACATCAGGTCTTTCTTTGATCAAAGCGCTTCAACCGGATCTCCTGAGGAGCACGGTCACCCGCAACGGCTGCTCGAATACCAACTCGCGCTCCTGCGAAACCTAGCCCGGCCCCGGCCCACTGATGTCGTGCTGGACCTCGGTTGCGGCAATGGTCACCATCTCCTCACGCTGGGACCTGAAGTAGCTCGTGGCATCGGGATCGATATCTCGCCAGGCATGATCGAATTGGCGCGCGCTCGTCTTCGGAGCTCACCTCGGCAAGCCAATCTTACCTTTGAGGTGGATAACGCCGACGAGCTAAAAGAAATCGCGGACGAGTTGGTCGATCTGGCGATTTGCATCGGCGCTGTCGAACACATGCTCGATAAGCGAGCAGTGCTGGCGAGCATTTACAGGGTGCTAAAGTTTGGTGGCCGTTTTTTTTGCCTGGCACCGCGTGCTGACTATATTTGGTATCGGACAATAGCCCCTCTGTTGGGGTTTGCCACCAAGCATCTGTCCAGCGATCGAATGCTGACCCACGACGAATTTTGCGCGCTGCTCGATCAAGCTGGCTTTCGCCGCATTCGGTCTGCTCCCTGGACGTTCGTTCCCAAGGGAGACATGCCCGCCCTCGTTGCAATACTGCTGACTGTACTCGATGCAATCGGGCGACACGCACGATTGGATTCTCTTCGAGGCGGACTCGCAATATGCGCCTGGAAGGAGGCGAAACCCACTTAGCAACAAGAGGAGGCCCGTGACAAAGGCCTATAGTGTCCGGCTTGCGGCTCGCGCGAAATGCGCAGGGCTTTGTCAACCATCGCCGGATCCGGAGTGTGCGCAACCTTCTAGCCAAGTAGGGCGTGTTGCGTTCGGAGTGCCTGGTGACCTTGCCACGCCGACCGGAGGTTATCGCTATGACCGGCGCATCATCCAGGAGCTTCGGCGGCTGGGTTGGCAGGTGGATGTCCTCGACTTGGGCCACGGTTTCCCGTTCCCGAGCGTCGCGCAGCGCGCGACCGCGCTGGCGATGCTGTCCGCGGTGCCTGGCGGCTGTCCGATTGTCCTCGATGGGCTTGCGTTCGGGGCGCTGCCCGAGGCCGGCGCGCTTCGATTTCGCACGCCGCTCATCGCGCTGGTGCATCAACCGCTTGCTCTGGAATCCGGTCTCGACACCGCGCAGGCGGACGTCTTCCGCGAGAGCGAGCGCGCCGCACTCGCCGCTGCCGCGCGCGTCGTGGTCACGAGCGAAGCAACTGGGCGAGTCGTGATCGCTGATTACAGCGTCCAGTCGCAGCGCATAAGGGTTGTGCGGCCGGGTAATGACCCCGTGCCGCCGACGTTTGGCAGCAACGACGCCGTTGTTCGGCTTCTCTCGATCGGATCGGTGGTGCCAGACAAAGGATACGATCTGCTGATCGCGGCACTTGCTACGATTGTCGACCTGCCCTGGCGGCTGACCATTGCTGGTGACCGGACCCGCAACCTGGCCGCCGCTGCGCGGCTCGACGCCGATATCTCGACCTGTGGCCTCGGCGACAGGATCGCGGTGCTCGGCGCCGTCCCACCTGAGCGTATCATCGAACTGTATTTGGCATCCGACGTGTTTGTGCTCGCGTCGCGTTTCGAGGGATATGGGATGGCGCTTGCGGAAGCAATCGCGCACGGGCTGCCGGTCGTGTCCACCATGGCGGGCGCAATCCCCGACACGGTGCCTGCGGGCACCGGCCTGCTGGTGCCGCCGAACGATGTGGCCGCGTTGGCGCAGGCGCTGCGCCGCCTGATCAGCGATCGTGCCGAACGACAGCGGCTCGCCATGAACGCTCGCGCGGCGGGGGCGCAGTTCCCCACTTGGCAAGATTCAGCCCGGCTGTTTGCCGGCGCTATCGAGACGGTCGGATGATGAGTAGGCGCACGAAGGCGAGCTTGCTCGGTGAGCCCGCGCAGGTCGCGGTTGAACGGGCGCTATCGGAATTCCGGTCGGGCCGGCCGGTGCTCATTACATCCGCCAGCGACGCCGCAACGGCATTGCCGGTCGACGGAATGACTGAGGCAATGCTTGCCGCCTTTCGCCTTTTGAGCCAGCCGGTCCGGCCCTTCCTCCTGGTCACCGCCCGCCGCGCGCGCGCCATGAACGTGGAGGCCTCGGGCCCTACTGGCATCGCACTTCCCGACTTCTGCAGCGCTGGCGAAATCTTCTCCCTTGCCTCGGCCACCCAGCTCGGCTGCCAGTTCGAGTTCGTTCCGGCCGGTGCCAGCGCGGGCGCCGCGATCCAGCTGGCAAAACACGCCCACCGCTTGCCGGCATTGCTGATCGGCGCCGGGAACTCGGTCGTCGTGCGCACGTGTGAACCACCGCTTGTGGCGGTCCCGGCCGAGGCAGTGGCGCAATATGCGTCCGCTGCTGCTCTCAGCTTCGCTGCCGAGGCAACGATACCCCTCAGCGGCTTCTCGGCTCGTTTTGTGGTGTTTCGGGATGGCAGCGGTGGCAACCCGATTGCCGTGGTTGCCGGATCACCGGATCTGACGCAGCCGGTACCGGTACGGCTTCATTCGGCGTGCCTTACGGGCGACGTGTTCGGCTCACGGCGCTGCGACTGCGGAGATCAGCTCCGCCTGGCGCTCATGCAACTGGCGCAGCACGGCGGCGGCATCGTGCTTTACCTCGAGCAGGAAGGTCGCGGCCTCGGCTTGGCCAACAAGATTCGAACTTATCAGCTGCAGGATGGAGGCCTCGACACGGTCGATGCCAACAGCGTTCTCGGGTTCGACGACGATGAGCGCGACTACGGGATCGCTGTCCGCATGCTGCAGATGCTTGGCTGCACCCGGGTTCACTTGATGACCAACAACCCTAGCAAGCTTGACGGACTCTCTCGCGCCAACATCGATGTCTGCGGGCGCGTGCCGCTGCACGGCCCGATCAACGCCGACAACCGGCGCTACCTCGCGGCCAAGGCGACGCGCTCTGGACACAAGCTCGATCATGTTCTCGGCGCGCTTGCCGAGCCTGCACGGATCGGCGCAGCGAGGCGTATGCCCGTCGAGCCGGTCCTGCGGGTGCCGAGACGATAGCGAGGCTCCATGGCGACGCTTCCTGGAAGACCCGATTGCTGCTGGACGGCGACGGCGCCACCCACCAGCTATCCGCCGCTGAGCGGATCGGGCGGCGCTGACGTCGCGGTGATCGGCGCCGGAATTGTCGGTCTCACGGCGGCTTATCTGCTGGCAAGTGCTGGCCTCTCGGTTGCCGTCGTCGAGGCACTCCGCGTCGGACGGCAGGTGACCGGGCGCTCCACTGCCAAGATTACCAGTCAGCACTCGCTCATCTATCATCATCTGATCGAGACGCGCGGCATCGATCAGGCGCAACTCTATGCCGAGGCCAACCGCAGCGGTGCGCGCCAGATCTGCGACTGGGTCGTCGAACTCGGCATTGCGTGTGACCTCGACTCAAAGGCAGCTTATGCCTATGCCCGCGATCCCGCTCGCCGCGATGAGATCGCGGCCGAGGCGGAAGCCGCCCGGCGTGTCGGCTTCGATGCGGAGGTGCTGGACCGGGCGCCGCTTCCTTTCGATACCGCGGCGGCCCTGCGCTTTCGCGATCAAGCCCAGTTCAATCCTGCAAAATACCTCGTCGGACTGGCACTGGCGGTGGAAGCGGCGGGTGGCCGCATTTTCGAGAACACGCGGGTCACGACGATCGATCGCGGCCGCCGCTGGCGGGTGACCGCCGCGGAGGGCGTGCTCGATGTTGAGCATGTGGTGGTGGCCACCAATTTCCCGTTCGCCGGACCAGTCGAATACGACCGCAGCACCCGGCCGCGCGGCCACACCGCCATGGCATTCCGCGCGCGCGATGAAGTCGCGATCGACGGCATGTTCATCGGCATCGACGAGCCGCGCCATTCGCTGCGTATGGGACGCGACGATGAGGGCCTGTTATTGGTGGTCCTCGGTCCGAGCTTCAAGACCGGGCAGGAGCGCGATGTTGCTGGTCGGTTTCGCGATCTCGACCGCTGGGTGCACAAGAATCTCCCGGTCGGCGAGACGGTGTGGCGATGGTTCAACGAGGATTATGACACCGCCGATCGCGTTCCTTTCGTCGGTGCGCCGTCCGATAAGGCACCCGGGTTCTACGTCGCAACCGGTTTCAATGCCTGGGGCATCAGCAACGGCACCGCTGCCGGAATGTTGATGGCCGATCAAATTCGTGGCCGATCGAACCCCTGGGCAAACCTTTACGCACCCGCCCGGCCGAGCCCCAAAAACTTCAACAAGGGAGGTGAGTCAGCCTCCGGTATTACCAGCATTGCCGACCTCGCGCCTGGCGAAGGCGGCGTCATCACGCACGGCAAGCAAAAGCTTGCCGTGTGGAAGGATGACAACGGAGAACCGCATGCCCTTTCCGCGACCTGCACCCACAAGGGCTGTACGGTGACCTGGAACAATGCCGAGCGCACCTGGGACTGCCTGTGCCACGGATCGCTGTTCAACGCAGACGGCACCGTCATTCACGGCCCGGCGGTCAAGCCACTGCCGACCAAGAAAGTGCCTGCGAAACGGCCGACTCGCCGCGCGCGACGATCGGGCTCGCCACGGCGGCCAAAAGCGAAAAGCGGGAGATAACAAGTGGCGGATCGCATCCGACCTTGGGGATCATGAGGTCGAATTTGGTAAGCTAAGGAACCCAATCACCGGTATCGTCGGCGGCTGCGCGCGCGGCGAGCGGTCACATCCCCCCGCCGCTGAACTGCTCGAACAAGCACGTTCGGAATCGAATCACTGGGCGAGCGTTGTCTTGGGATTCGCCACCGCTCTCATGGTTACAGCGGGCGATGTGCCGGGTCTTGCAATCAAGTCGAAGTGAAAAAGCCTCGTCTGTGGATCATAGGCCAAGTCTACGATGGTTGCCTCCGTCGCACGAACTTGCGGTTGCGAGAGTGAAAATCCGAAAAAACGCAGCCGGCTTTCGCCTGCGGAAAAAACGACCCGCACAGTGATCGCACCGTTATCGACAATGCGTGCAACGCGATTCCTGCCATTCGATACGAATTTCCTGGTATCGCCCAAAAATCCCACGCCTGAAGGCCCGACCGGGACGACGATCCAGTAGGCGCCGTCGTCTGGAATGATAAATTCAACCGCCTCTTCCTGCTGGAGATAAATTCCATATCCGTCGAAGTAGTTGTAGGCGTAGACCGGACCTTTGTGACCCAGCGCCGAGGGCGACAAACGTGCCGTGGGCTGTCCTGACGGTTGGGCATAGGCGAAAACGTACGAGGTGATCGACTTTGGGTGACGAGTGTGGGTGGCCGCTACGATCGGCAATCGTCGATCAGTCGCCTGCTCGATATAGGTCGTATCCAACGGAGTTATTGCATCGTCCGGTTTCACGATCACGCCGTCCGCGCGAATGACACGATTGAGGTTTGCCCGATCGAATTCACCCAGCGCATCGCCGATGCCAACCATTGATGCCGAGAGCGTTGACAGCAAGAGATTAGACGTTTCCGAACTCATGAAGACGTCGGTCCACGGCCATTCGCCCAGTGCGCTGGCTAGCCGCCCATTAAATAGAAAGGATGTCCAATGCTTCTTGACGAAACGGTCCCCGCTCACCCGAATCGTCAAAAGATTGGAATAGCGTGTTCCCTGCAGGAAGTGCCGCGGCAATGGCATGCAGTATTGGAGCGCAATGCCTTCTTTTCCGGCCGCCTCTGCCATGGCGTCCATGAACAGCTCACCGGACGTCAGATTGCGCTCGGGAACCGCTGGCCCAGAAAGCCAATCCTGTTCATAGGCACGAACGCCCGAAGCGCGGAGATAACGCATCCAATCGGCCCAAAGTCGCGGGTCGACGGAAACGTTGCCGGATATGGCATGTGTTTTTCGGTAAGGACTGTGGTCATCGATCCAACGATTGTGGGCGATCAGGGGGAGGCCTAGTTGCTTCTGGAAGGCACCAAGTCCAGCGGGAAAGAGCTCCCATGATGCCTCGTAAAGATAGGTTCCCCCTCCCAACGGATCCGCGCTCTTCCACTTGCCTTCATATCCTTTCGGATAGAACCAGCTGTCGAGCTGAACGTAGCCCAGCGGAATGTTCATATCCCTGAACTGATCCCGCACCTTGAGAAGCGTACCGATGTATCCAAGCGTTTCCTCAAATCGGTAGTAGTAATGCCCTCCGTGATCGGTCCAATAGCCGATATGCCTCAAGCTGAAATCGGCATCATTGGCAGGGCGCTTCTTGCCTGCCAGATCCGTGAGAAAGTGACCCCAGATCTCGAATGTGCGATTGATGCCCTGCGCGATCACAAGCGCGCTCATCGTGACGAAGCCAGGCGGGACATCCTCGACGTCAGCGGATACCCCACTGACCAGCTCGTTGCGCGGACCCAACGATAATACCGCATTCATGTAGTGAGAAGCGGGTGAGAAAATGAACGCATTGGCTTGACGGTCAAAGAAGATCCAGGGCCCATCGGTTCCGAACCGTTCAAAACTGAAACCGCCGAATGTGGACGTATAGGTCAGATGATTAAGGTTGCGAGGATAAGATGAAATGGTGGGAAACGATTCACTCGTTTTTCCCGCGGTCAGGAAAACCAGCTTGAAAATAACAACCGGGCGACGATCGTATATGCGGATTGCGCCAACTCGCGCTGCCGCCGGGGATGTCTCATATTTGAATTCGACCTCGCGGTAACGGCCAGCGCGGTCGCGGCCGCGTCTCGACACCACATGGGAGAGCGCTGAACCGACGTTCCCAGAGAATTTCCACGCGGGGTCGCGGGCCGTCACATCGAACGATCCATCTGTATTGACGGAGACCCCGATACCGGTTTCGTTGGCGACAGCTCGTACGGACGCTGATGCTGCCGAAATCCAACATTCGCTAGCGACCAGGAGCGACAGCACAGATGATGCAACGCAGCTCACGGTGGGCGTTGTTCGTTTCGTGTACACCGCGACCGCCGCCCTGCAGTTCATCGTCGTGTTCATGTCGGGCAGCGTGGTGCTGCTGGCGGACACCATCTGCGCTCCTTATCTGGGTTGAGAAGCAGTAAGCTATGATCAGTATCTGCTAAGTTGGCATTTTCGAGGAGGCATTTATGATGAGAGCCGTCACCTTCTTTTTCGCCTTGGCGTTTCCGACGTGCGCCGCCTTCGCGCATCATGGCTGGGGCAGTTATGACGCGAACAAACCGCTGACCGTCACCGGTCCGATCCTGACCTCCAAGTTCGAGAATCCGCACGCGACGATCACGGTACAGGGCAGTGATAAGGTCTGGACCGTAACGCTGGCGCCCATCTCACGTATGAGCAGTCGTGGAGCGACGGAGAGGGTCGTCGCCATCGGCCAAAACGTCTCAGCCTACGGCTATCCGTCGACAGCTGAAAAGGATGAGATGCGGGCGGAGCGCATCACGGTCAACGGCAAGACCTACGAGATGCGTTGATGAACGACGCGGCGCCAACGATTTTCGTTGCGCTGGAACAGTCTGGCTTTGCCGTAGCCATCCGCCAGTCGCCATGGCTCTACCCGGCGGCTAATGTCGGGCACATCGTCTCGCTCACTTTTTTTGCTGGCGCAATAGCCGTGATGGACATCCGTTTGCTTGGAGGGTTGTCGGCGACCGCACCGGGACCCTTGCTAGCACGAGCCCGCAACTTCGCGGTTGCCGCACTGGCGGGCATGGCGGTCACTGGTTTCTTTTTATTCTCGGCCGAGGCGAGCCATCTCGCGCTCAATCCGGTGTTCCAGCTGAAGGCTATTCTGTTCGCCGCAGGTCTGATCAACGTGGCGATTTTCGAATTCTGGGCCAAGCGCGCAGTCGAGCATCTTGCCCCCGGCGCATCGACACCGGCGAGTGCCAAAGTCGCCGGTGTCCTTTCACTCGCCACCTGGGTCGCAGTTGCCGCCTGCGGGCGTAGCATTGCGTATTTCTAGACAGTCGCATTCGAGCGCGTGAACGTGGTTGGCCTTGGGGCAGGCGGCGTGTGAGCGCCCGGCAGTCGGCGGGTACGACGCCTTCGTGTTCACCGCCGGCATCGGCGAAAACTCAGCCGGCATGCGCGCGCGGATCGTAGAGAGGCTCGCCTGACTCGGAGGTCCTCAGACCCGCCGTCACTTGCGGATGCACAGCGCGGTAACGGCCGCACCCGGAGTGGCGCACCTCGTTCCGTCGCTGGCGCCCGCAGAGCACACGAGCGACACCAGCATCTCGTTGTCAGCACAGGCAACCGTGTCCGTGCCCGTGACGACGCGGAGCGGCGCCGAGGGGCCGGGATCGCCCTTTGGACCGGGTGGTCCCACGGGACCGGGCGGGCCGGCGGCGCCCTGCGGCCCAGCGTCGCCGCGTTGGCCGGCCGGCCCGGCCGGCCCTTGCCCACCGGCCTCGCCCTGCGGGCCCTGAGGTCCGACGGTTCCTTGCGGCCCGGGCGGACCGGCTTCGCCACGTTCTCCGGCAGTGCCCTGGGGGCCAACCGGGCCTTGCGCTCCTTGGGCGCCTTGCGGTCCGGCTGGACCGACGGGACCGGCAGGGCCAGCCTGGCCGGCCGGACCCGGTGCACCTTGCGGCCCGGGTTTGGGTTCGCTGCAGCCCGCGAGCGCGACCGTCGCAACAAAGGCGGAGAGGATCAGGACTCGTTGCATTGGGCACCCCAGCGGCAGACTGCACCCAGTTGCCGAAACCGGTCAAGGCGAGCAATCCAACGGGTGAGCCGGCGCCTGCCCAACTCTGCCGCGCCATCGCGCATCGCGGATCGGCGCGACGATACGCACGTCCACCGTCAACCGTCCGATCGACTGCGGCGAGTCCGCGCAACATTAGCCCTGCCACGATGTTGGGCTGGAACACGACACGAACTGAGGTACGCTACATCGAGCTTTTCGTCTGGGACAAGGCCATGCGCGCCCTCATCACTTGTGTCTGCGTCCTGCTGTCGGGGCCTTCCCTCGCGGACAGCGTCCGCCACCTCTCGGTGCCGGAAGTGTTCTGGGGAAGGTGGGCACCCAGTGCTGACGGCTGCAAGGACGACAAGACTGTCGTCGTCGTTACGGCCAAAGGCTACACCGGTCCGCGCGGCACATGCGCGGTCCAATGGGTGACCGAAACCGCCGGCGTGGGAGGATCCATTTACTCCACGCACATGCGATGCACGAAACCGGCCTCCAACGAAGAGACAACCGAAGAGAATGAAATCATGCTGTCCCGGGACGGCGAAACGCTCGCGGCTGGCGCGCACTTCAACGAGCTCAAGGTCTTCAAGCGGTGCCCCGCCAACTGATGCGGGTTTCTCATGGGAGGAGAGGGCGGAGGGGCGTGGCTCGGATGGTGCCGATCGCAGCACCACCGCTCGATGACTAGCCCTCGCTCGGTCCGCACCATCCCGGCAGATAACGGGCCTCCTGGCTCTTCGCGAGAATGAGCGCCCCATCGAGCGCGCCGGTAAAATCCTTCTCGACCTGACTGGTCTTTATTCGCCGCCGCAGGAAGTCGGCCCACAGAAATTCGCTGAACGGCGTGATGTCCTTGGCGAAACCTCCGGCCCGGCGCAATTCGCCTGAGAGGCTGCGGAACGGGTCGTCCTTCAGGCCGGTGATGGATTTCGGAATATCGTCGACGCTGCGGCGGCGGCCCTTCGCGTCATAGGGATGCACCCAGGCGTGATGATCGAGCACGACCCAGAATGCATCGATCGTCAGCTCGCTCAAATTCGCCACGACGCTGACGAGAACATGCTCGAGACCCTCCTTGTGCAGGGCCAAGGCAAGATGGTGATGGTCGATAATGTAGTTCTGGGATTTGGGACCGGTCACGACGGGAATCATGTGGCCGCCCAGAAATTTTCCGATCTTCTTTGCGACGTGCTTGCGCAGATGGTTGCGCTTCAGCTTCACCTCGCGCATGCCGACCGTCATCTGGGTCGGGCGCAGATCGGTGATCGGTACGGGTTGCAGGACGGGATCGCGCACGACGATCATGACGGTTCTCCAAAATCGCTGGCCGAGATGTTGCGTTTGATCTCAGGACGCCGGCCTGGCGGCTGAGCGTAGAGCATGATGGCGAGGAATTGCAGACCTCTCGGAATAGGGCGTGCGCAGAGCGAAGGGCCTGAGCACGAAAATCGCTTCAACCAGTAGGGATTTCGGTCCAGGCAGCCGCGCGCCGGTGAACGCCACTGAGTTGGGTGGCGAGAATCTTGTCGACGCGGCGGCCATCGAGATCGACCACCTCGAAACGCCAGCCCTGGGCATCGAAACACTCGCCCACTTCCGGTAGATGGCCGAGCGCATTGAGCACAAATCCAGCGGCGGTGTGATAGCCCCGCGAATGCGGGATGGTGATGCCCAGCCGCTCTGCCATCTCATCCACCGGCATGCTGCCCGCGATCAGCCATGATCCATCGTCGCGCTGCACCGCGTCGGGCTCGGCCGGGCCCTCGTCGGTGCGGAAATCACCGACAATTGCTTCCAAAATGTCGGCATTGGTGACGACACCCTGGAAGTAGCCGTATTCGTCGTGGACGAGCCCCATATGGACCGGCGATCCCTTGATGACGTCAACGACGTCGAGCGCATCCGCGGTATCCGGAACGGTCGCCGCCGGCCGCACGTGAGCGCGAACGTCCAGGGGCTCGCCGCGCAGACAGGCGTCGAGCAGATCCTTGGCGTGCACGACTCCGAGCATTCCCTCCGGCGAGCCCTGATAAACAGGAAGCCGGGAATGGACGCTCTGCAGAATTGTCCGTCGCATCGCATCCGGATCCGCCAGGTCGATCATGTCGACCTCGCGGCGCGGGGTCATGACGGCGCGCACGGGTCGATCGCCCAGGCGCATCACACCGGCGATCATCGCGCGCTCGCCGGGCTCGATCACCCCGGCAGTCTCCGCCTCCGCGATCAGAGTCTGGATTTCCTCGTCGGTGACCCGTGATTCCGCGCGCGCAGCATAGCCCAGCGCCCGCAACACCAGGCGACCGGCAGCGTCCAGCAGCCATACGAGAGGGGAAGCGATTTTCGCCATGACGGTCATGGCCGGGGCGACCCGTACGGCGATTTTCTCCGGATTGCGCAGCGCAATCTGCTTCGGGACGAGCTCGCCCACGATCAGGGACACGTAGGTGATCGCGGCGACCACCAGCCCTACGCCCACGATATCGGCGATCGCAGTCGGCATGCCGAGATCGATGAACCATTGCGCCAGCCGCTGTCCCAAGGTGGCGCCGGAAAAGGCTCCCGACACGACGCCGATCAGGGTGATGCCGATCTGGACGGTCGACAGGAACTTGCCGGGATCCGATGTCAGCGCGAGCGCCTGCCTGGCGCCGGGGATGTCACGATTGGCTAAGGCTTGCAGGCGGTTGCGGCGCGAGGAGACGACCGCAAGCTCTGCCATCGCAAGGACGCCGTTGAACACAATCAGCGCGACGATGATCGCGAGCTCGATGTACAGCATCGCAGCAATATAACCTCGTCATCCCATCGTCGGAAGGCGCGGCGCGCAGCGCGGTTCTAACGCCCATGCACCGAATCTGCTGTAGTCTGGCCGCCGCTGCGAGAGTACCATCGCTCGAGAGCGAGGTTCGCGCGTGCGCCGCCGTTGTTCGATCATTGCAGTCCCGCCCGCAGCGGAAGGCGGGCGTGGGCTCATCCTTCGATCGGGAGTTTTCATGACCAACGCTGGTTCCCGTGGTTCTGCCGCCGGTGCGTCCTGGTCCAGACTGACGATGGCTGCAGCCGTCGCCGCGTTCGTGAGCACATCAACCGCACAGGCTCAGGACACCTGGGTCGAGGACCTCGTTGCGGCGGTGGTCAGGATCAAAACTCACATCAATCCGGAAGGGCGCACGGTCGAGGGCCTGGGGCGCCAGCGCGAAGGATCAGGAATCGTCATCGACAACGATGGTCTCGTGCTGACGATCGGCTATCTCATGGTCGAGGCCTACGCGGCCGAGGTCGTCGACAACAACGGCCGCACGGTGCCGGCGAGCGTCGTCGGCTACGATCACGAGAGCGGCTTCGGGCTGTTGCGGACGGTCGAGCCGCTCAAGCTCAAGCCGATGCCGCTCGGCAAGTCCGCCGAGATCAAGGCGCACGATCCCGTTCTGATCGCAAGCTTCGGCGGCGTCGGCATGGTCGCCGCGGCTTATGTCGTGGCCAAGCGCGAATTCGCCGGCAGCTGGGAATACATGCTCGACGACGCGCTGTTTACCGCACCCCCGCATCCCGCCTGGAGCGGAGCGGCGCTGATCAGCCGCGAGGGCAAGCTCGTCGGCGTCGGCTCGCTCATCGTCGGCGATGCCGTTGGCGCAGGCGACAAGACCCCGGGCAACATGTTCGTGCCGATCGACCGGCTGTCGCCTATCCTCGGTGACCTCATTTCCGATGGGCGAGTGGCCGGAGCAGGCCGGCCGTGGCTGGGACTCAATACCGAGGAATTGCGCGGCCGCCTGTTGGTCGGGCGGGTGACGCCGGGTGGCCCGGCGGACAAGGCGGGTCTCAAGCGCGGCGACGTGATTGTCGGCGTGAATGGCGAGCCGCCGAAAGACCTGGCCGACTTCTATCGCAAGGTGTGGGCGCGCGGCCCGGCCGGCGTCGACGTTCCGCTCGACGTGCTGCAGGAGAGCCAAGTGCGGCGGGTCGAGGTGAAATCGATCAATCGCCTCGATCACCTGAAGCTGAAATCGACGTTCTAGCGCGGTTTCGAGCCGGAGCCTCCAGGACAGCACGAACCGGCCGACGGCCGGATCGTGCGCCGCCGGTGCTTGGCGTCGGGGGCTCGCTGTCCGGACTCCAAGGCACCCCGAATCGAATTCTTCGCGCCGGCTAAAGAGGTGATTCGTACGCGTTTTTCGCCGGCCGAGACGACGACCGTGCATCCGGGGACGGCCGCGACAGGCGCCAATTTCAGCGCCAGTGTTGCCCGCTTGCGTCAGTGGCGCAGGAATCCGGGGTATGGCCGGACTGCCGCATACAGGGGCCGCATTCCTGCCGCGATCGACCTGCGTTATGGCCGCAGGGGATCGCGGGGATCGGATGGGGCACCAGCTTGCAGGCGCGGGTTTTTTCGAGGTCGCGCGCGCCGGGGCGCTGGCGCTTGCTTGCCTCGCGCTCGCGAATTGCTCGGGGGCCAACAGGGAATACAGCCCGCGGGTGGTTGAGGAGGGCGAGCCGGTGCCCAAGGGCGGCGGCATCTATCGCGTGGGCAAGCCCTACACCATCAACGGCCGCACCTACGTCCCGCATGAAAATCCGTCGTATCACGCCGAGGGGGTCGCTTCCTGGTATGGACGCGATTTCCACGGGCGGCGAACCGCCAACGGCGAGGTCTACGACATGCACAGCATCTCGGCTGCGCACCCCACGATGCCGCTGCCGAGCTACGCGCGCGTGACCAACCTCGAGAACGGCCGCTCGATCATCGTCCGCGTCAATGACCGTGGGCCCTACACCCGCGACCGACTCATCGACCTCTCGATCGGGACGGCCAAGGCCCTCGCGTTTCACAGCAAGGGGATCGCGCGAGTGCGGGTTGAATATGTCGGACGCGCGCCGATGACCGGCAGCGACGACGAGATGTTGATGGCAACCCTGCGCGAGCGCGGGCCGGCACCAGCGCCCTCGAAGGTAATGGTAGCGGCTGCCAAGCCATTTCTTCCTGCCGCGGACGAGGCCAAGGAAGAGACCCAGGAGCCCAAGTTTGCGCTTAGCAGCGCGTCCAGCCGCCCGGCCCCGGCGCCAACCGCCAAGACCGCCGCCGCTGCTCCCCGCCAACTGGCGAAGGCTGGCATGCGCTCCGCGTCGGCGGCGGACGTCCGAGCCGAACCGCCGCCTGAGACGCAGCCCGAAGCTCCCGCCGCACCCACCTTCAGCTTTTTTCCAGTTCGCAATGACGGCGGCGCGCTGGGGCTGATGAGTGGCCGCGGACTTTACTGACGACGCCGACGGTAGGCCTCATGGCCGCGGCCGGAGGGCGCGCCTCCCGGCAACGACGACAGGGCATTGCTTCAGGCAGGCGGAACTTGCTAAGCACGAGCGGGGCAGGGAAGGGCGCGCGGTCCCCGGCCGCGCAGGGCTTGCCGCTATCAGGAACATCCGCGTGTTTGGGAGCGTGATCCCGTCGTCCTTCGCCAGGTGGGGCGCTGCCGCGGTGCTCGGCTGCGCGGTCGCTTCCGCTTTTGCCGCTCCCAACCCTGTCTCGGGGCCGAAGGCGAGCGAGGGCTACCAGACGGCCGCCCCCCACGCGATCCTGATCGAGGCCGACAGCGGCAGCGTTCTGTTCGAGAAGGCCGCCGACGATCTCATTGCTCCGGCCAGCCTGTCCAAGCTGATGACCGCCGAATTCGTGTTCAACGAAATCAAGCAAGGCCGTCTCAAGCCGACCGACGAGTTCCTCGTCAGCACCAATGCCTGGCGCCGGGGCGGGGCGCCCTCGCGCACCTCGAGCATGTTCATCCCGATCCACAGCCGCGTGGCAGTGGATGATCTGCTGCACGGCGTCATCATCCAGTCGGCCAACGACGCCTGTATCGCTCTGGCGGAGGGCATCTCCGGCAACGAGTTCGCCTTCGCAGAGCAGCTGACCAAACGCGCGCGCGAGATCGGTCTGGCCAAGTCGACCTTCGGCAATTCGAACGGGCTTCCCGACCCGCGCCAGCTCATGACCTCGCGCGAACTCGCCAAGCTCGCGCGCCACATCATCGAGACCTATCCCGAATACTACAAGCTCTACAGCGAGCGCGAATTCACCTGGAATAAGATCCGGCAGTACAACCGCAATCCTTTGCTCAACCTGAACATCGGGGCGGACGGCCTCAAGACCGGTTTCACCAAGGAAGCAGGCTACGGTCTCGTCGGTTCTGCGGTGCAGAACGGCTTGCGGCTGATCGTCGTCGTCAACGGGCTCAAGTCGGAAAAGGAGCGCGCGGACGAAGCCAAGAAACTGCTTGAGTGGGGCTTCCACAATTTCCAATCCGCGCTTCTGTTCAATGACGGGCAGGAGATCGCGCAGGCCAAGATCTACGGCGGCGACAAGGGCCATGTAGCGCTGATGGCGCGCAAGGAAGTGCGGCTCATGGTGCCGCGTACAACGCGCGAGAAGATCATTGCGCGCGTCGTCTATAACGGCCCGGTGCCGGCGCCGGTGCAGCAGGGGCAAAAAATCGGAACGCTGAAGGTCTGGCGCGGCGACTTCGTCGTGCTTGAGGTCCCGCTGCAGGCGGCCGAAAGCGTAGCCGCCGGTTCCATGTCCCAGCGCGCCTTCGATGCGGCCTCCGAGCTGGTGCTGGGCCTGTTCCGCGCCGGGTTTCAGCGCGCCTTGGGTGGCAGCGGAGCAGGGACATGAACCGGCTTTGCACCGGCTCCCCGGCGCACGCGTTCTCCTGAGCCGATCTTTCGATTGCGCAGCATTGCGTTCCCAAGACGCGGCGTTTGCGGCGCTCCCGGCGGTCTTTTTCGCATGCAGGGGAGCCGCTATAAGAAAGCCAAGGGCCGCGAGTGATTCAATGCGTGGACGCTTTATCACGTTCGAAGGCGGCGAAGGCACCGGCAAGTCGACCCATTCGACTTTGCTGGCGGATCGCCTCAGCAAACTTGGGATCGGCGTCGTGCTTACGCGCGAGCCCGGAGGCTCGCCCGGCGCCGAAGTGATCCGCCATGTTTTGCTCTCGGGCGTGGCAGAACCGCTCGGTGTGGAGACCGAGGCGCTGCTGTTCGCCGCCGCGCGTGCCGATCACCTGCAGAACACGATCGAGCCCGCCCTCGCCCAGGGCACTTGGGTCGTCTGTGACCGCTTTATTGATTCGACCCGAGTCTACCAGGGCATTCTCGGGCGTCTCGACCCGCGCTTCATTCGCGCCCTCGAGCGGGTGACGGTTGGTAACCTCACGCCCGATCTTACTTTCATGCTCGACGTGCCGGCCGAGGTCGGGCTTGCGCGCGCCGGCAAGCGGCGCGGCGACGGCGTTGCCGACCGCTTCGAGGCGGAATCACGCGTCTTTCATGAAACACTGCGCGATGCGTTCCGACACCTCGCACTCGAAGAGCCGGACCGCTGCGTGCTGATCGATGCCACCATGCCGAAACCCGCCGTGGCCGAGCGCATTTGGAACACGGTCAGCGACCGCCTCAATTCCCGGGCCAATGCCACGCTGCCCGCAGGCGCCGCATCGTGAGCGCGTCCGACGACGACGGTATCGAAACGCGGCCTCCGCGCGAAACCACCTGCCTGTACGGGCACCGCGAGGCGGAGGGCGCGTTGCTGGCGTCCTATCGCAGCGGCCGTTTCGCCCACGCCTGGTTGATCGGGGGGCCGGCCGGAATCGGAAAGGCCACGCTTGCATATCGCATGGCGCGTTTCATTCTTGCCCACCCGGATCCGGATGCGTCTTCGGTGCAATGCGCGACATCCCTCGACGTGGATGCCGATCACCCGGTGGCGCGGCGTATCGCGGCGCAGGGGCAGGGTGATCTGCTGGTGCTCGAGCGCACGATCAATGAAAAGACCGGCAAGTTGCGGCAGGATATCCAGGTCGATGACGTGCGCCGGACGGTGACGTTCTTCGGTTCGACACCCGCGGAGGGCGGTTGGCGGGTTGTCATCGTGGACTCCGTCGACGAGCTCAACCGGGAGGGCGCCAACGCCTTGCTCAAAGTGCTGGAAGAGCCGCCGCGGCGCGCGGCGCTGCTGCTGGTAAACCATTCGGCGGCGCGGGTATTGCCGACCATCCGCTCCCGCTGCCGGACGCTTGCGTTGCGCCCGCTTTCCGCGACCGATGTGGCGTATGCCGCTGCCGCCGCGATCGGCAAAATGCCCGACGACCCCGATGTGGCCGCGGCGGCTGCGGCGGCGGAGGGCAGCGTACAACGGGCCCTCGCATATCTGAACGGCGACGCGCTGGAACTGCGCAATCGGATCTCGGCCCTGCTCGAGGGTCTGCCGGCGATCGACCCGCGCGCGCTGCATGCACTCGGCGACCGGCTCTACGGCACCGACCCGGCGACCCTCGCCGCCTTCGTCGACACCGTGAATGCGTGGCTCTCGGCTCGTCTGACGGCCGGACTGGACGCCGCCGGGCTGGCGCGCGTCGCCGAGGTCTGGGAGCGGGTCAACCTCGCGGCGCGCGACGCCGCCGAGTTCAATCTCGAGCGCAAGCCGCTGGTTTTCAACGTATTCGGCTGGCTTGCCGAGGCCGCGCGCCGTTGATACCTATGGCTCGGCATGGCCGGGCCCCGTCCCGGCCATGCATGTCTTTGGATTGACCGCCGTTGCAGGCCTGGTCGCCTGTTGCGCAGCGTGTACCACGCGTCGCGACAAATCCGGTGGTACCGATAGCCGACACGAGCAGACGTCACTCCTGGTGCATTCGATGGCTGACAAGCCCCGCTACTATCTCACCACGGCCATCGCCTATCCCAACGGGCCCCCTCACATCGGCCACGCCTATGAAGCGATCGCGACCGACGCGATCGCCCGCTTCATGCGGCTCGACGGCTACGACGTGCTGTTCCTGACCGGCACCGACGAGCACGGCATCAAGATGCTGCAGACGGCGGCAAGAGAGAAGCTCACGCCGCAGCAGCTGGTCGAGCGCAACGTCCCGCTCTTCAAGGCGATGGTCGAGCGTCTCAACTGCTCGAACGACGAGTTCATCCGCACCACCGAGGAACGCCATCATCGCGCCTCGGTCGGAATCTGGGAGCGCATGGAAGCGGCGGGCGATATCTATCTCGGCAAGTATTCCGGCTGGTACTCGGTGCGCGATGAAGCGTATTACGACGAGGACGAGACCAGGCTAGACGAACGCGGCGAGCGGATCGGCCCGCAAGGCACGCCGGTCGAATGGGTCGAGGAGGAGAGCTATTTCTTCCGGCTCTCCGCCTACCAGCAGAAACTGCTCGATCTCTACGCCAAACATCCCGACTACGTGTTGCCGCGGGAACGCCTCAACGAGGTCATGAGCTTCGTCAAAGGCGGCCTGCAGGATCTTTCGATCTCGCGCACGACCTTCGATTGGGGCGTCAAAGTGCCGGGCAATTCGAAGCATGTGATGTATGTGTGGGTCGATGCCCTTACCAACTACATCACCGCTGTCGGTTACCCGGATACGGACAGCCCGCGGTTCCAGCATTACTGGCCCGCGGACCTGCACGTGATCGGCAAGGACATCGTGCGCTTCCACGCAGTCTACTGGCCTGCCTTTCTCATGTCGGCGGGGGTAGAGGTGCCGCGCCGCATCTTCTCGCACGGGTTCTTGTTCAACCGCGGCGAGAAGATGTCGAAATCGGTTGGCAACGTCGTCGATCCAATCGCACTGGTCGACGCCTACGGCGTCGACCAGCTGCGTTACTTCTTTCTGCGTGAAGTGCCATTCGGCCAGGACGGCAACTACAGCCTGGAGGCGATTGTCAACCGCATCAACGCCGACCTCGCCAATGACCTCGGTAATCTGGCGCAGCGCTCGCTGACCATGGTCGCGCGGCAGCTCGGCGGCGTGCTGCCGCAGCCGGGCGCGTTCTCCGACGCCGACAAGTCGCTGCTGGCGCTGGCCGACGGTATGATTGGCAAGGGGCGCGAGGCCATGAAGACGCAGCAGCTCCACCAAGTGCTCAATGCGGTCTGGGCCGTGGTCGCCGAGGCCAACCGCTATTTCGCCGGCGAGGCGCCGTGGGCGCTCGCCAAGAGCGATCCGGCGCGCCAGGGCACGGTGCTCTACGTCACCGCCGAGGTGCTGCGGCAGGTGTCGATCCTTGCCCAGCCCTTCATGCCGGGTTCTGCCGCCAGGCTGCTCGACCTGCTTGCCATCCCGGAAGACCAGCGACAGTTCAGCGAGCTCGGTGGCACGCGCCGGATTGCCGCCGGCTCGGCGCTGCCGCCGCCGACGCCGGTCTTTCCCCGCTATGTCGACAGCGAAGGGAGCGCGCAGGCCTGATGCTGGTCGACAGCCATTGTCATCTCGATTTTCCCGACTTCGCGGACGAGCTCGATGCTGTTCTCGGGCGCGCCCGGACGGCCGGTGTCGCGCGTATCGTCACCATCTCCACCCGCGTCAAGCAGCAAGCCCAGGTGCTCGCCATCGCCGAGCGGTTCCACGACGTCTACTGCTCGGTCGGCACCCATCCGCACAACGCCCATGAGGAGCTCGACGTCACCACTGACGACCTCATCGGTCGCACGCACCATCCCAAGGTGGTGGCGATCGGCGAGGCCGGGCTCGATTATCACTACGATCTCAGCCCGCGCGACGCCCAGGCCCAGGGCTTGCGCAACCACATTGCCGCCGCGCGCGCGACCGGCCTGCCGCTTGTCATTCATTCGCGTGAGGCCGACGACGACATGGCCCAAATACTGGAGGCGGAAACGGGGAAGGGCGCCTTCCCGGCGGTGCTGCATTGCTTCACCGGCGGCCATGATCTCGCACAACGGGCGATCGCACTCGGCCTGTTCATCTCGTTCACCGGGATCCTGACCTTCAAGAAGTCGGACGAGCTGCGCGCGATCGCGCGCGGCCTGCCGGCCGATCGGATTCTGGTGGAGACCGATGCGCCATATCTGGCGCCCGGCAGCCATCGCGGCAGGCGCAACGAGCCGGCCTATGTGGTCGAGACCGCCAAGGTTCTTGCGGCGGCGCGCGAGGTGTCGATCGACGAAATCGCGCGGCAGACGACCGAGAATTTCTTTCGTCTCTTCCGCAAGGTTCCGCGCCAGGGGGCCAGCACGCAGACCTCGCCGCAGCCGGCGCAAGCGTGAACGCGAACCACATGACTGTGAAGTTTACGATCCTCGGCTCCGGCTCCTCCGGCGGCGTTCCCCGGCCAGCGCTCGGTTGGGGCGCCTGCAATCCGAGCAATCCCAGGAACCGCCGCCGGCGCACATCGCTGCTGGTGGAACGGCATAACGGAGCGGGCGTCACCCGCGTGCTGGTCGATACCTCGCCCGACTTGCGCGAGCAGCTGCTCGAGGCCGAGGTCGATTGGCTCGACGCGGTGCTCTTCACCCATGAACACGCCGACCACACCCATGGCATCGACGACCTGCGCGGGCTGTTCCTTCACCGCCGCCGCCGGGTCGACGTCTACCTCGACGAGGAGACATCGAAGGTATTGCACACCCGCTTCGATTATTGCTTCCGGTCGCCGCCCGGCAGCGAATATCCGCCGATCGTGACCGAGCACCGGCTGGAGCCAGGCCGCCAGGTGATCGTCGAGGGGGAGGGTGGCCCGATCACCGCCCTGCCCATCCTGCAGGAGCACGGCCCGATTGCCTCCCTGGGGTTTCGCTTCGGTGGCCTGGTCTATTCCTGCGACCTCAGCGGCTTGCCCGATGCCAGCGTGGCGGCGCTCGCGAGTACCGACGTCTGGGTCGTGGACGCGCTCCGCTACCACCCCCATCCCAGCCATTTCAGCGTCGATGATGCCCTCGCCTGGATCGCGCGCATCAAGCCCGCCCGCGCGATCCTGACCAACCTCCACAGCGATCTCGACTACGACGAGCTGCGGACCAGGCTGCCGCCCCATGTCGAGCCTGCGTTCGACGGGATGACGTTCGAAATACCAAGCAACGAGCTCATCTGAAGTGATGTGGGAGAAACTTCAGTTAAGCCGAGACGCAACTTCCTAATTTCAGCTTTCAGCCTCGCGGGGCCATGACGCGGAAGTCGGGCGCATTATCTTGCCAGATCAACGTATTGGCGACGGCTCTTCGTGTAATCCCGGAGGCCAATGCCGCCAAGGCTCGCTCTCAACCCGTGGCTGGACGAGCGGTGATGCCGCGAATTGGCAAAGGCCGCCCCAGTTGTCGCCGCCTGTCGGGCTCATCCGTAGATGTTCCATAATATCTCTTATGCGAATTGGGCTATGGCGGGAGCCCCTGACCCCAAATCGCCGCCCGCTCTCCTCGGCAGCTATCTGATGAACTCGTTGGTGTAGAGCTCCTCGAGCGGCGACTTCTTCTGGATGATCCCCTTCGCGAGGTAGAAGTCCTGCAGGTGCGCGAGGCGCTCCACGTTGACCTCGCCGAGCTGGCGCTGACCGGGATAGACCAGGGTGGCGTAGTAGCGGAACGTTCCCTTGATCGCGCCTTCCTTGCCCTTCCATTCGGGAACGAAAGTCACGAAATCCTCGGCCGCCTTGTCCGTGTCGTCCATGATGTCCTTCATGCCGCGCAAGGCCGCCTGGACGAACTTGCGGACGAGTTCGGGCCGGTCCCTGATGACCTGGTCGGATACCCCGATCGCCTGGGCCATGTGGGGGAAAAACTCGTCCGTCGGGATCACCCTCACCTTCACACCGGCCGCCTGCACCGGGGGTATCCAGTCCGGGACGCCCGCCATGCCGGCAGCCTTGCCGGTGGCGACGAACTCCCAGACGCCGCTCGGACCGGCGGATTGGATATTCACGTCCTCCTGCTTGAGCCCCGCGCTCGCCAGCAATCCGAGCAGCGCATAAAACGTCGTATCCTGAAACGACATGACCGAGATCGTCTTGCCCTTGAGGTCGCTCGGCTTGGTGATGCCGGAGTCCTCCCGCACCACGAGCTGCATGAAGCCCTTGCCGCCGAACATGGCGGCGATCTTGATGGGCACACCGTTCTGGCGGACCATGATCGGTCCATCGGCGACGATGCCGCCGAGTGGCGCGTTGCCCGCGCCCACCTGCTTTGCCACGTCCACGCCACCGCGGCCGACAGCAAAGCTCACGTCGATCCCGGCCGCGGTGAAATAACCCTTGCCCTTGGCAAGCTGGATCGGTCCGAACGCCGGGAGGATGGGCGGAGCCGGAAACAGGTAAGTCACCGCCTCGGCGGCTGCGGCCGCAGATGCTGCCGTAAGGACCGTCCCCAGCACCAATCCGGCCGCGACGCCGAACGAGGCTTTACGGATATCCTTCATGCTCAAAATGCGCATGGCAGTCTCTCCTGGGCAGGGATTCCTCGGATCTAGAACGGCACCACCAGTCCCTCATGGGGGGCATCGCAATTCACGAGGTCGACGCGCTTCCAAGCAATTCGAATGCCATTCTCTGCTTGCACCAGACGGTGAAAACACGTGCCGGCAAAGATGCGCTGGGCTTCTCTGCGGTATTCCACGAGCTGACACTTGGAGCGAACGGTGCACGCCCGCCCTCCCGCAGCCATCTCTTCGATCGTCACGTTGCCGATCATCCGGCTCGTCCGCGATCTGGGCTCCTGCGAATAGATGCGCGGACTCGCGAGCCGGCGCACGCGCGTCTCAAGCAACCGGCGATCATCATAGATCAGCGAGACCGTATCGCGCGGGTTGTCCTGGCCAGGCTGCGAGGGCACCCAGTACCAGGCATCGGCGGTGAACAGATCCAGCCACTGTTCGAAGCGGCCTTCGTCAAGCAGGCGCGCTTCATGAATGAGAAATTGCTCGCAATCGGACAAGGTGAACGCGCGCGATCCGACATCGGGCGCCGGCGGCGTCGACGCACCGGAGCGTGCGGGCGACAGCGTCATCATCGGACCTCTGCGGGCCGCCGCGCGCTGGTCAAGGCCGGCGCCGGACGCGCCTGCGGCCCCTCCTCCGCCATGTAGCCGAGCCAGGCGTCGAACATGTTGCGGATATAGACCTCGCTGGTTGAATTCTTGCCGCGCCGTCCGCCGTGCTCGTCGGGCCGGTCGCCGGCATAACCGCGCCCGATCTCGAGCCATTCGGAGCCGGCGCTGGAGAGGCCCAGACCGATGCGGTTGTAGATTTCGAGATCGTCGGTGAGCACGAGCGACCCGGTGCCATTGACGACATTGGCGAAGCTCACGGCATTCTCGAACATGCGGTTCGGCGCGCCGCGCAACCGAAATGTGTAGGTGTGGACGACGGTCTCGTTGACGGAGACGGGATGCACGACGCGCAGCTGCTGGAACTGGCTCATGAACGAAAGATTTGGGTAAACGTTGCTGTTCCAGCGCCGGGTATCGAGAATGGTCTTGGTCTTCTCCCTGCCCTTCCTTGCTTCCATCGCCGACACGTAGTCGCGAAACACCGGATCGTTCAGAGCGGCAACCAGCTTCGCGTCGTCGTGGTAGTCGCCGAGAAAGCTGTGGCCGTTGGGATAGGTCCAGATCCCGACATTGGCCTCCCAGAAACTGTACGGCGCACCGTTCTGGCGCATCTGCCTGATCGCGATCTCGCCTGAGCCGTCGGAATGGACGTCGTCCGACTGCCGTTGCGCGGCATCGATCGATGATTGATGAACGAACAGCGGATGCGCAGCGTCGCAAAGGTTTTCCAGGTAGAGCTTCCAGTTGGCCTTGTAGGTGTGCTTGAAGACACCGCCGGCCACGTCCAGCCCGTCCTCCGGCGCCCGGTCGACCATGTCGTCGAACGAGGTCGTCATGTAACCGAGAAACTCCTCCAGGCTCGGACCATCCGGAGCCAGACTTCCGAACAAGAACCCGCGATAGCTTGCCACCCGTGGTACGGCGCGCATCGCTACGTTCGGATCCTCGGGGTCGAAGCCGTCCGGATATCCGTGCAGGAGTGGCGCGGCTTTCAGCCGGCCGTCCAGATGGTAGGTCCAGCCGTGGTAGCAGCACCTGAACTCGGACGTATGTCCCCCCTCGGACGCCACCACCATCGAACCGCGATGCGCACATTGATTGTGCAGGAGCTGAACCTTCCCAGCCGCGTCCCGCACCAGCAGTAGCGGCCGGCGCCCGATCCGGGTGGCGAAAAAATCTCCGGGGTGTTGGACCTGGCTTTCGTGTCCTACATAGACCCAGGCCGAGCCAAAAATCCTGTCGAGTTCGAGCTCGAAAATATCGGGGTCGGTGTAGATGCAGCGGTGCACACGACCGGGCTGAATCAGGGTCCTGATCTCGTCTGCTCTCATGGGCGTGACCTGTGCAGCCGGAAAGGCAGGTGCCTGCCTGCGAAGGGCCCCCAAGGCGGGGGCGTCCCGTAAAATAGGCACACCGCGGCCGCGAAGAAAGGCACACCGTGAGGAACTTCGGACCCGTCGCCGCGTTTCACGGATATCAAGGCGCCGCCACCGGCGCAGTGTTCATTTGATTTTGCCCCCAAAGCACGAGGTGTCACGTGACCAGCAAGGTGAGAGAACTCGGACCGCGCACGGCCCCGCCGCGGCTCGACACGCCGACCGACTTGTCGCCCGAGGCCGTCCGTGAAGTATCGGCGGCGCTCAACGGGCTCGTGGCCGACACTTTTGCCCTCTACGTCAAGACCAAGAATTTTCATTGGCACGTCAGCGGCCCACATTTCCGCGACTACCATCTTCTGCTCGACGAGCAGGCGGAGCAGCTCGAAGGCAGCATCGACATCCTGGCCGAGCGGGTTCGAAAGATCGGCGGCACGACGATCCGCTCGATCGGCAACATCGCCAAGCTGCAGCGGGTGAAGGACAACGACAAGGACTATGTTGCCGCCATCGACATGCTGATCGAGCTGATGAACGACAACAAGGCCCAGATCCACAACATGCGCGAAGCTCATGAGGTCGCCGACAAACACGAGGACGTGGCGACCGCCAGCCTGCTCGAGAATTTCATCGACGAAGCCGAGAAGCGCTGCTGGTTCCTGTTCGAGGCGAGCCGCGCCGCCGAACGTACCGGTCACTGACCTTTTTCGCATCGATCTTGCGCGCCGCACGTTGGGGAGCCCCCGGCTGCGGCGCGAACCTTTCAGAGGATAGCGGAAGCACGACCGGGACAGGCGGCGAGGTCCCCTGTAGCGTGCCTTGGTCCATTTGCCACCCCTGTGCCGTCTGCAGACCCGGTGCACGCCATGACCTCTTCCCGCGATATTGCCCGTCTCCTCGAAATCATGGCGGCGCTGCGCACGCCGGGCTCTGGGTGCCCGTGGGATCTGGAGCAGAACTTCGCAACGATCGCTCCCTACACCATCGAAGAGGCGTATGAGGTGGCGGATGCCATCGCGCGCGACGATCTCGCCGACTTGCGCGACGAACTCGGCGACCTGCTGTTGCAGGTCGTCTTCCATGCTCGCATGGCGCAGGAGCAAGGCGCCTTCGATTTCGGCGATGTGGTGCAAGGCCTCACTGAAAAGCTCGTGCGTCGCCATCCCCATGTGTTCGGCGACCAGCGCGGCCTCACGCCGGAAGGCGTCAGGAACTTGTGGGAACGCATCAAGAGCGAGGAGCGCGCGCAAAAGTCCGGCCGACATGGCCAGGCGGAGCCGGCAGGCGCCCTCGCCGGCGTTCCGGTGGCACTCCCTGCCCTCACCCGCGCGCTCAAGCTGCAGGCCAAAGCCGGCAAGGTCGGCTTCGACTGGAACGATCCGCATGCCGTGCTTGCCAAGATCCGCGAGGAGGCGGACGAGATCGAGACCGAGCTCATCGCCGGCAAAAGCGCTGCCGCCGGCGCCGAGGTGGGCGACCTCCTGTTCGCCGTCGTCAATCTCGCACGCCACCTCGCCGTCGACCCGGAAGCGACGCTGCGGGCAACGAACCAGAAATTCGAGCGCCGCTTCGGCGCAATCGAACGGGCGCTCGCCGAGCAGGGCAAGACGCCGCAGGCGGCCACACTCGCGGAAATGGACGCGCTCTGGGATGAGGCGAAGGCGGCCGAATGATCGTCGCGGCAGCCGGACCTTCAGTCCCGGCGATCCCTTGGGCCCTGTCCTCGTCATTGCTAGCAGTGGTAACATCCCTTGCCTCCCCGCTCCGGACCAACGCGGCGCCGCAATGATCTCTCCGATCCGATCACTCCTGTGCCTCTTCGCCGGCCTCATCGGTGCAACGCTGGCCTCGCCCCTCGCCGCCGACCAATGGCCGGCGCGCACCGTCAGGATCGTGACCGGAACCCCGGCGGGCGGCAGCCCCGATTTCGTGAGCCGGCTCATCGCGGAGAAGCTCAGCGAGCGGCTACGCCAGGCCGTGGTGGTTGAGAACTCGGCGACCACCGGCGTGGCGGCCTGGAACACCGTGGCAAAGTCACAGCCCGACGGCTATCTGATCAGCATGTTGACGGGGGCGTTTTCGGCGCGAGCGGCCGTCGCCAAGTCACTTCCCTACGATTCGATCAAGGATTTCGCATTCATTACGCTGGTCTCCGGCTATCCCATGGTGGTCGCGACCGCACAGAATTCACCGATCAAATCCTTCGGCGATCTCATTGCCCGCGCCAAGGCTGCTCCCTTCGACATCACGTTTGGCATGAACCTGCCGGGCAGCGTGCACCACCTGACCGGTGAGCTGATCAATGTCGAGGCCGGGACGTCGCTGCGCGGCATCCCCTACCGGGGCAATACCCAGATCGTGCAGGACCTGCTGGGCGGCCGCCTCGACGTGATGATCGAAACCGGCACGATTGCATTCGCCCAGATCAAGGGCGGCACGCTGCGCGGTCTGGCGGTATCCTCGCGCAAGCGGTTCGAACTGCAGCCCGACATCCCCGCCATCGCCGAAACTCTTCCAGGCTTCGAAGTGATGTCGTGGCTCGGACTGGCTGCCCCCGGCGGCACTCCGCGCCCGATCGTCGATCGTCTCAATTACGAGGTCGGGGAAATCCTGAGCCTGCCCGAGATTCGCGAACGGCTCGCGGGCGTCGGCAACGTGCCGATGCCGTCCACGCCCGAGCAAATGCAGGACTATATCGCGCGCGACACCGCGCGCTGGAGCCGGGTGGTCGATCTCAAGGGCATCGAACGCTATTAGATGCGCGCTACTCTATCCCCGCCTGCCGCAGATATTGCTGATCCACGAACTGCGCCGCCGATGGCAACGGCGGCTTGAGCGCACCCGCTTCGCCCAGCATCGCGATCACCTGCTCGAGCCCCTTGAGATCGAGCTCACCGCGTTTGGGCAGTACCCCGCGTTCCGGCTTGAAAAACAGATCCAACGTCTGCTCCGCAATCGCTTCCGACGAATTCGTGCTTTGCATGACGGTACGCACGACGCGCTCGCGGTTGCCGCCGTCACGGATAAAATCGAACGCGGCGGCGAGCGCGCGCACATAGCGCGTCACGGCATCCTTGTTGGCCTCCGCGAAGGAGCGCCGGACCGCCGTGACGGTGTAGAGCAGCTCCGGCACCGCTTCGTTCGAGGTACCGAGCAGCCGGTAGCCCTGCTCGATTGCGATCAAGTCCTGCGGCTGCCCCAGCACGACCGCATCGCAGTCGCCGCGACGCAGGCACGCCCAGCGACCTGACGTGCCCTCGATGACGCGGACACCGAACTCGCCACGGTGCAGGCCGTGCTGCGCCATCAGCTTGCGTGTCGACAACGAGATGGTGCCATATTCATCGGCCAGTCCGACCAGCTTTCCCTTGAGACCAGCCACGCTCGTGATCTCCGGCTTGGCGATCAGGCTGTAGATCGGGTTGTTGAACTCGGCCGCGATTGCGACGGCGTCGGAGCCCTTGAGCGCGGCGCGGATGAGAAACGGCGTGGCGACGTGGGTCAGGTCGACGCCGTCGTTATGCAGGGCGGTGATCTGGTGGTCGGCGCCGCCCGGGATGGGCTGCAATATCTCCACCTGAAGTCCTTCGCGGGCAAACAGGCCCTGCCCGGCGGCGACCGCAACGGGCAACGAAAAGATGCTGCGCGCAGCGGAATAGGCCTGACCATAGCGCAGCTTGAGCGTCTGACCGGGCGCCGCCGATGCAGATAGAATGCCAAGCAGCGCTGCCACAGCAGCGACGATGCCAGCTCGCGACAAGCGCTCCATGGAGCTCCGGCACCTCTTGCCTATGCTCAGTGCGAGGACGCTTCGGAACGGCTGAACTTGGCCTGCGCCTTGGCCGCGTTCGTCGGGTCGGCGCGCACCGTGATCGCGAGGGCGCCATCCTCACGCAGCGCCTGGGTCATGACTTCGGTGTGACGGTGGAGCCAGCTCACGCCGGCACCATCAGCGACATCGAGCACGAGGTCGAGCGTCACCCGGTGGGCGGCGAGCCGTGTCTCGATCTCGCCGGCGAGGCGATCGAGCCCCTCCCCGGTCAGTGCCGACACCAGCACCGGCCGCCTCCCGGCCGGCTGGCGGTCGGCGCGATTGCGCACGCGGGCATGAGCCTCGGCGTCGAGCTGGTCGACCTTGTTCCAAACCTCGATCAGTCGTGCCCCGTCCCGTGCCGCGATTCCGAGTTGTCCCAGCACCTCCTCGACGTCCTGCGATTGCGCTTCGGCGTCGGCGTGCGATACGTCATGCACGTGCACGATGAGGTCGGCCTCGATGACCTCCTCCAGCGTCGCGCGAAACGCCGCTACCAGCATCGTCGGCAGGTCCGAGATGAACCCGACGGTGTCGGAGAGGATCGCCCGCAGCCCGTTCGGCAACTCGAGCGCGCGCAGCGTCGGGTCCAGGGTCGCGAACAGCATGTCGGCCGAGAGCACGCTCGCCCGGGTCATGCGGTTGAACAGCGTCGACTTGCCGGCATTGGTGTAGCCCACGAGCGCAACAATCGGATATGGCACGCGTTTGCGGCTGTCGCGGTGGAGCTTGCGCGTCCTCTTGACCTTGTCGAGCTCGGTCTCGATGCGCGCGATGCGCTCCTCGAGCATCCGCCGGTCCGATTCGATCTGGGTCTCGCCGGGCCCCCCGAGGAAGCCGAAGCCTCCGCGCTGACGCTCGAGATGGGTCCAGGAGCGCACCAGCCGGCTCTTCTGGTAGGTGAGATGCGCAAGCTCGACCTGCAGGGCGCCTTCGCGGGTGCGGGCACGGCGACCGAAGATTTCCAGGATCAACCCGGTGCGATCGAGCACCTTCGCCCCCCAGGCCTTTTCGAGATTGCGCTGCTGCACCGGCGAGAGCGCGCAGTCCATGACCACGATGCCGGCCTCTTCACCTTTGACGAGGCCGGCGATCTCGTCGACCTTGCCCTTGCCGACGAAGGTCGCCGGCCGGATGTCGGCGAGCGGCACGATGCCGGACGACGCTACGTTGAGATCGATGGCGCGCGCGAGCCCGACCGCCTCGTCGAGCCTGGCTTCGGGTGAGCGCAATGCCGCTTTGGCACGCGACTCCACGGCCGCATGCGATCGACCGCGCAGATGCGGCTCTACGACGATGGCGCGCCCCGTCTCCGAGCCTTTGTGCGGGCTCAGTCGGTCGCTGTGGCTATCGAAACGGCGCGGTTCCAATCAGGCCTTGTCCACGGCCGCCACTTCCTCGGCCCCTTCGAACAGCTGGATCGGGTGACCCGGCATGATCGTAGAGATGGCGTGCTTGTAGACGAGTTGCGAGTGCCCATCGCGTCGCAGCAGCACGCAGAAGTTATCAAACCAGGTCACCACGCCTTGCAGCTTCACCCCGTTCACGAGAAAGATCGTGAGCGGGGTTTTGTTCTTGCGGACATGATTGAGGAAGGTGTCTTGAAGATTTTGTGAGCGGTCTGCCGCCATTGTGTCGTTCCGTTTTTTCGCTCGCAGGCCCCTTCCCGCGAGACTTATTGCCGGGTCGCTGTGCCCATTTTCTAGCCTTGCACAACCGAAAGACCCGGACTCGGGCATTACAAGGCACGTCTGCGGGCGGCGCAAGCACAAGTTGGGGGCAGACACTGCCCTGGCAGGGGCAAGGCTCTATGAGGTCCACTCCGCATGGCGGTGGAATTCTGCCCGCAGCGCGGTTGCGATCGAGCCCGGGGCACCATTTCCGACCGGCCGGTCGTCGATACGAACAACCGGCATGACGATCTGGCTGGCCGACGTCAGGAAGGCTTCGCGCGCCCCGTAGGCCTCCTCGACCGTGAAAGGCCGCTCCTCCAGCTCCAGGCCCTGGGCCTTGATGACGTCGATCAGCACGGTCCTGGTAATGCCCCGTAAAATTCCGTTATCGACCGGCCGGGTGACCACCCTGCCATTCCTGGTGACGATCCAGGCATTGCTCGACGACCCCTCCGTGACATGCCCGTTGCGGTCCACGAACCATGCTTCCTTCGCCCCCTGCTCGCGCGCCGCCTGTTTCGCCAGCACGTTGGGCAGCAAGGAAATCGACTTGATGTCGACCCGGTCCCAGCGATTGTCGGGGACGGTGATGACCGCCATGCCCTCGGCTGCGACCCGCTCGTTGCCCGCGAGGTCGATAATGCGGGCCGTGACCACGACACTGGGATGGGTTCCGGCGGGCGGAAAACCATGGTCGCGGCGCGCGACCCCGCGGGTGACCTGCAGATACACGATACCGTCGCGCACGCGGTTGCGCCGCACGCATTCGTGCATGACGACTGCGAGCGCAGCCTCCGGCATCGGCATCGCCATGTCCAGCTCATCGAGCGAGCGTTTGAGGCGGGCCAGATGCCGCCGCTGGTCGATAAGGCAGCCCCCTCTCACCTCGCAGACTTCGTAGACGCCGTCGGAGAACTGGTAGCCGCGATCTTCGATATGAACAGTTGCCGCGCGATGCGCCAGGTAGCGGCCGTTCACATAGGCGATGCGGGACATCACTGCACGGACCATGCAAGGCAGAGGACGGGCGATGAATAAGGCATGAGGTTCCCGCTTTCCGTCGTCCGTCCGCCCCGCGGGCGCCGGACCTCAGTCGATTCCCAGCGCTTTGAGCTTGCGATGGAGCGCCGAGCGCTCCATGCCGACGAATTCGGCCGTGCGCGAGATATTGCCGCCGAACCGGCTGATCTGGGCCACGAGATATTCGCGTTCGAACACTTCACGCGCGTCGCGCAACGGCAGTCCCATGAGATGTTCGCCGCCATCGCCGCCTGGCATAGAGGGAACCATGGAGCCGACGTCCGGCGGCAGCATGTCCGCATTGATCACGGCCTCCGGGTCTCCCCCGGCGAGAATCATCAGCCGCTCCACGTTGTTGCGCAACTGGCGCACGTTGCCCGGCCAGTCGTGCGATTGCAGCACCGCCATGGCATCCTCGCCGATCAGACGTTTGGGCAGACCGGTCCCAAGCGAGATCTGCTCCATGAAATATTCGATCAGCTGCGGGATGTCCTCGCGGCGCTCGGCCAGCGGCGGCACCCGCATCGGCACGACCGAAAGCCGGTGATAGAGGTCTTCGCGAAACTTTCCGGCGGCGATCTCGGCTTCGATGTTGCGCCCCGTCGAGGAGATGATGCGCACATCGACCTGGATTTTTTGGGTGCCGCCGACGCGCTGGAAGGTCTGCTCCACCAGCACCCGCAGGATCTTGTTCTGGGTCTCGCGCGGCATGTCGGCGATCTCGTCGATGAAGAGGGTGCCGCCGTGCGCTTCCTCAAGGGCGCCGACCTTGCGACCTTGCCCGTCGACAGGCTGCTCGACGCCGAACAATTCGAGCTCCATGCGCTCCGGCATCATTGCCGCCGCATTGATCACGATGAACGGCCCGTTGGCGCGGGAGGACTGGCCGTGGATTGCACGCGCCGCCAATTCCTTCCCGGCCCCGGCGGGCCCCACGATCAGAATGCGGCTGTTGGTTGGAGAGATCTTTTCGACCGTCTGACGCAGCTGGTTCATCGACGACGACTTGCCCACCAACGTCGAAGGCGACAACTGCTTGAGCGCCTTGACCTCACGCTTGAGGCGGGAGGTCTCGAGCGCGCGCTGAGCGACCAGGACCAGGCGGTCGGCCTTGAACGGCTTCTCGATGAAGTCGTAGGCGCCCTGCTTGATGGCGGCGACGGCGGTCTCGATATTGCCATGGCCCGAAATCATCACGATCGGAAGCTCCGGGTGCTGCCCTTTCATCGCATCGAGCAGCTGCAGCCCGTCGAGCCGGCTGCCCTGCAGCCAGATGTCGAGGAAGACCAGGTTGGGTCTGCGGCTCGCGACGTGAGCGAGCGCATCGTCGCTGTCGCGCGCGGAGCGGGTGATGAAGCCTTCGTCCTGCAGGATGCCCGAAACCAGCTCTCGGATATCCGCTTCGTCGTCAACAATAAGGATGTCATCGGCCATGGTTTAAACATTCGTCGCGAGGTGAGGAGTTTCAGCTTGACGTGCGGGCTGCACCTCGTTCGAGGCCGCACCACCCTCCGCGGCAAAACGCAATCGCATCCAGGCGCCGCGCTGGCCGGGGATACGGTCCGCGGCATCGCCGAGCTCGATGCGCCCGCCGTGGTCCTCGAGGATGCGTCCGACGATCGCAAGACCGAGCCCAGTACCCTTCTCGCGCGTCGTGACATAGGGCTCGAGCAACCGGCTGCGATTCTCTTTCGGCAATCCGATGCCGTTGTCGATGATGTCGATAACGATGTCGGCGCCGTCACGGCCGGCCCAGACATGGATATGTCCCCGGCCGAGCTCGGCGGGCGGCACGGCGGCGACCGCTTCGGTGGCATTCTTGATGATATTCGTCAGCGCCTGGGAGATGAGCCGGCGGTCGAAGCGCGCAGGCATCGGATCCTCGGCAATTTCGACGTCGATGTCGATGTCGGCATTGCCGACGCGTTGCAGGAACACGACCTGACGCACCGTGTCGGCCACGTCCTCGGCCGCCATCACCGGCTTCGGCATGCGGGCAAAGCGCGAGAACTCATCCACCATGCGCTTGATGTCGTCGACCTGGCGAACGATGGTATCGGTGCATTGTTGGAAGATGCCCCCGTCCTCCTTGATCATGCCCCCATATTTCCGGCGCAAGCGCTCTGCGGAAAGCTGGATCGGGGTGAGCGGGTTCTTGATCTCGTGCGCAATGCGGCGGGCGACATCGGCCCAGGCGGAGGTGCGCTGCGCGGTGACGAGCTCGGTGATGTCGTCGAGCGTCAGCACATAGCCGCCCTCCGCCGCGCCGGACTGTTCACTGGTGACGCGGACAGACAGGTTGCGCTCGCGGCCGTTGCGGTTGATCGTCACCTGCCCCTGCACCAGGCGCTGCACGCCGGAGCGCGCGGCGGTGAACATATCGGCCAGCTCGGGGACAATTTCGGTGAGCGGCCGCCCGAGCGCGTCCGCTTCGGAGCACCCGATCAGCTGCTCGGCGGAGCGGTTGAGGATGCTGATGCAGCTGTCGACATCGACGCCGATGACCCCGGCGCTGGCTCCCGCCAGCACGGCTTCGGTGAAGCGACGGCGACTATCGATAAGATCGCGCGCGCGCACAATGTCGTCGCGCTGGGTGCGCAGCTCCTGCGTCATTTTGTTGAAGGTTTCGCCCAGTTGCGCGAGGTCTCCTTCGGAGCGGCGCGTCGGCACCTGAACGTAGAGATTGCCCGTCGACACCACTTGGGCCGCGCCGATCAGGCGGCGGATCGGTGCCACCAGGTAATTGGCGAAGTTCAACCCGATCCAGACCGCCGAGAGCAACACGATCAGCGCGATCACGGTGTACATCAGTCCGAATGCGATCTGGATGCCCACGCGACGCGCCGAAAGATCGGCGTATTGCGCAACGCCGGCTTGCGTCGCCCGCAGTTGCGCAAGCACGCGCGGATCGAGCAGGCGCGCAGTGTAGAGATAGATGTCCTTGTATCCGCGCAGCTTGATGATGGCCGCAACGTAGTTGGAATCGAGGAACATCGCGACCTGCGGCTCGGTGTCGTTGATGCCGGCAAGCACTTCAGTGGATGGCTTCACGAACGTCTGGTTGACCTGCGTGTCGACCTGATCGACCACGTTGAGGTCCTTGTCGAGCAGCATGACCGCGGGCAACCCGCGGATCGATGCTTGCGCCGCGAGAAACTGATGAAACTGATCACGCGACTGGTCGAACAGAGGTTTGGCACGGGCAAGCTCGATTGCGATCGAGATGCTGTCGGCGCGCGCAAACTGGACGTGCTCGCGCACATAGGCATCGGCGACCATCAGCGAGTTCTCGACGATCGATTGGGTCTGCTGCGAGAACAGGCGGTCGAGGCCGCGATCGAGGGTCACGCTGGCGACTACGGCGACGAGAACAGCGGGCACCGCGGCGATGATGGAGAACAAGGCAACGATACGCACGTGGAGACGCGCGGCCGCGCGTCCGCGCCGTCTCGCCTGCACGACGCCCCAAACCTCGCGTGCGATCACCAGAACGAGCAGGAAGACCGTGAACGCATTGGCGGCCAGGAGCGACACCACGACCTCGTGGGTCGGCGGGATCGGCGTGAGGCCCGCGAGCACGACGAAGGTTACCAGGGCAGAGAGCAGGGCCAGCGCGACCGCCCCAAGGCCAAGCGCTCGCGGGAGCCATCCCGGTGCCGGAGCAGCAGCAGCGCTCACCAGTTCAGCGGTGGCGGCCTGGCCGACGTTGGTCATCAGCTCGTCTCGTCCCAAACGGGAACCCGCTACCGTGCGTGAACCGACACGCTCGTTTGGGCGCCCCCAGCCCGACCGAAGCATCCTCAACTGATGCTTTTATACAACAATGTTGCTGGATTGCGACAATTCCGGGGCGTGCGGTACCCGGCTGTGGCCGATAGGCACCATGCAGAAAACCATGGTCGGCGCCTCAACTACTGCTGCGGAAAACCTGGATGTCGAGATCGCGGATTTTCTTGCGCAACGTATTGCGATTGACCCCGAGCAGGTCGGCGGCGCGGATCTGGTTGCCACGGGTGGCGGCGAGCGTGACCGACAGGAGGGGGTGCTCGATCTCCCGCAACACCCGGTGATAGAGGCCGGGCGGAGGCAACTCGTCGCCGAAGCCAGCGAAATAGGACGCCAGGTGGCGCTCCACGGCGGCGGAAAGGCCTTCCTCCGCTCGCGGCTCGTCGGTGGTCGAGACCATGGCCGGCTGCGACAGCTCGGCATCGATGACGGCGGCCGCAATGGTTTCCTGCGGGTAGAGCGCGGAGAGCCGGCGAGCCAGGTTTTCAAGTTCGCGCACGTTCCCCGGCCAGCGGTGACGCTTAAGCCGGTCCAGTGCGGCCTGGTCGAGCTGCTTGGCCGGCAGGCCCTCGCGTTCCACCTGCGCGAAGAAGTGGCGGATCAAGTCCGGCACATCCTCGATGCGTTCGCGCAGGGGCGGCAGGCGCAAAGGCACCACGTTGAGGCGGAAGAAGAGATCCTCGCGGAACAAACCCTGCTGAATGAGAATGCGCAGGTCCTTGTTGGTGGCCGCGATGATGCGCACATCGGCCTTGATCGGCGTGCGCCCCCCGACTGTGGTATATTCGCCCTGCTGCAGCACGCGCAAAAGACGCGTCTGCGCCTCCATCGGCATGTCGCCGATCTCGTCGAGGAACAGTGTACCGCCTTCGGCCTGTTCGAAGCGGCCGGAACTGCGGCTGTTGGCGCCGGTAAACGCCCCCTTCTCGTGGCCGAACAGTTCCGACTCGATCAGGTCGCGCGGGATCGCCGCCATGTTGATGGCCACAAACGGACCGCTGCGGCGTTTGCCGTAGTCGTGCAGCGCACGCGCCACCAATTCCTTGCCGGTTCCGGATTTGCCGGTGATCATGACCGTGAGGTCGGTCTGCATCAGCCGGGCGAGCACCCGATAGATTTCCTGCATGGCGGGCGAGCGGCCCACCAGCGGTATGGATTCGAAATCCTCCGCCTTCGCCGCCGGACGCGCGCGCTCCTTCGGTTCCGACAGCGCGCGGCCGACGATGGCAATAAGCTCCTTGAGGTCGAACGGTTTGGGCAGATATTCGTAGGCGCCGCGTTCGGACGCGCGCACCGCGGTCATGAATGTATTCTGTGCGCTCATGATGATCACGGGCAGTTCCGGCCGCAGCTTCTTGATGCGCGGCAGGAGGTCGAACGCGTTCTCGTCGGGCATCACCACATCGGTGATGACGAGATCGCCCTCCCCTTGGCTGACCCAGCGCCACAGCGTGGCGGCATTGCTGGTCGAGCGCACTTCGTAACCGGCACGCGACAGCGCCTGGTTGAGGACGGTGCGGATTGCTGCATCGTCATCCGCCACCAGAATATTTCCAGCGGGCATTGGCATTCCTCTCTAGGCAGCGTCGCCCGGCTCGGCGTCGGCACCCAGGAACATGGGCATAAGCACGCGAAAGACAGTTCGTCGCGGTTGCGACTCGCATTCGATGATGCCGCCGTGATCGCCGACGATCTTCGACACCAGCGCGAGGCCGAGGCCTGATCCAGTCGGTTTCGTCGTCACGAACGGGTCGAACAAATGGGGCAACAGGTCCTCGGGCACGCCCGGTCCGTTGTCCTTGACGCAAAATTCGAGCGGCAAAGACACGCGCGCCTTGCTTCCCGGCAGCGACAATCGCACACCGGGGCGAAAGGCGGTCGTGAGCTGAATTTCGCCGTCGCTCGCATTTTCCCCGATCGCTTCGGCCGCGTTCTTCACAAGATTGAGAAAGACCTGGATGAGCTGGTCGCGATTGGCGAGCACGGGCGGCAGCGACGGATCGTAGTCCTCGACGAACTTGATATGGCGCGCGACTCCCGAATGCGTCAGGCGCTTCACATGCTCCAGCACGACATGGATGTTGACGGATTCGCGCTCGACCGGCCGCTCGTCGGTAAACACCTCCATGCGGTCGACGAGCTTCACGATACGGTCGGCCTCGTCGCAGATGAGCCGTGTCAAGCCACGATCGTCGTCGCCGACCGATTGCTCGAGTAGTTGCGCGGCTCCGCGAATGCCCGAGAGCGGGTTCTTGATCTCGTGCGCAAGCATGGCGGCCAGCGCGGTGACCGAACGCGCGGCGCCGCGATGGGTGAGCTGACGATCCATCTTGTCGGCGATCGTGCGCTCCTGCAGCATGACCACCACGTGGTCGGGCCGCTCGGGCAGCGGCGCGACGTGCAGGTCGACCAGCCGCTCGCCGGGATTGCGCGGCGTGCCGAGATCGACCTTGTATTCGTTGACCGCGGCGCCGCGCGCACGCACCTGCTCGATGAGCGCGAGCAAGGGGCTGCCGAACGGAACCAGATCGCCCAGCCGGTGACGCCGCAGCAACGGCAATGACGCTTCGAAGAACGATTCGGCTGCCGCGTTCGCATTTGCGATCCGCCCATCGGCCGAGACCATGATCACGGGATGCGGGAGCGCGTCGAGAACGGCGTCCGACGTGCCGGACGGGAGCGTCGGCATAGGCGTCGGCTTGAGCTCGTGCCGGCTCATGCGGCTTTCCTCTCACCACCGGCGAACTCGGCATAGGCCTGCGCAAGGTGGCGGCGGACCATCTTCGGATCGTCGGCCGTCAGCACGCGCGCGCGGTGAGCCTTGAGCAGCGCGCCGGGCGCGCCGGCGGTCTCGGCAGCCGCATCGAGCGCCCAACCAAGATGCTTGCGGGCGTGGCGGCAGCCGATGGCGCGGCCATGATGCGAGAGCATGTCCTCGTACAGGCGGTCGACGATGGCCGATTGCATGGCGAGCGTCGGTGCGCTCTCGCGTCGGCCGGAGGCAAGCTGGCGGCCGATCTGTCCGGGCAGCCAAGGACGGCCTTGCGCGCCGCGCCCGATCATGACGGCATCGGCGCCGGACGCGGCGAGGGCAGCAACCGCGTCAGCGCATGTGCGAATGTCACCGTTGACCACGACTGGAATCGAGACGCAGTCCTTCACCGCCCGCACCGCCGTCCAGTCGGCCCGGCCGCGGTAGAACTGGCAGCGCGTTCGCCCATGCACGGTGATCATTTGCACGCCCGCATCCTGAGCGCGGCGGGCAAGCTCGGGCGCGTTGATCGTGCGATCGTCCCATCCGAGCCGCATCTTGAGCGTCACCGGCACCGATACGGCCGCGACGGTTGCGTCGATCAGCGACAGCGCGTGGTCGAGATCACGCATCAGCGCCGAGCCCGATTGGCCTCCCGTCACATGCCGGGCGGGACAACCCATGTTGATGTCGACGATGGCGGCCCCGGACGCTTCGGCGACCCAGGCCGCCTCCCTCATCCAACGCGCCTCGCAGCCGGCCAATTGCACCACGTGCGTATCCAGGCCACGACCTTCGGCACGCAGCAGGGCTTGCGGGCAGCCTTCGGCGAGCGCGTCGCTCGCGGTCATCTCGGAGACGACCAGTCCTGCTCCGAGGCGCGCAACCAGCCGTCGGAACGGGGCGTCGGTGACGCCCGACATCGGCGCCAGAATGACTCGGTTCGGCAGCGGGACGGTGCCGATCACGAGGGGCAATGGGCGAGAAAGAACGGTAAACGAAGGCACTTAGCGTCCCTGCACACGAATTAGGCGGCGCTCTCCGGCTGCATAGAGTTTAGCCAATCTTCGGGAGCACGCAAGTGCTGCACTGCAAAAATTCATGGGATTGATCAAGAACGCGCCAATGACCGCCTCAAATCCGGTTTGCGCTCCCGCCAGGACGCGCTAAAGCCGTGATGCAACGTCATCTTTCAGGTCGTTCCATGACAGATAGGGTTGCCGCCGTCGTCGTGGCAGCTGGCCGCGGGCTGCGCGCCGGCGGAAATATCCCCAAGCAGTATCGGAAGGTCCTGGGCGAGCCGGTGATCCGGCCGAGCCTGGCCGCCCTGGCCGGCCACGGCGCTATTTCGGCGGTGCAGCCGGTCATCCACCCCGAGGACGCCGACTTGTTTCGGAAGGCAACTGATGGCCTCGACCTCTTGCCCGCAGTCCCCGGCGGCGCGTCGCGCCAAGCCTCGGTGCGCGCCGGGCTGGAGGCCTTGGAAGCCCATGGCCCGGAGCTCGTGCTGGTGCACGATGCGGCGCGGCCGTTCGTCTCCGCCGCCCTGATCGCGCGCGCCATCTCGGCGGCACGCGCGAGCGGAGCTGCGATTCCGGTGACTCCCGTAACCGACACCGTCAAAGTCGTCGACCCGGCGGGACGCGTGACCGGGACGCTCGATCGTGCCCCTCTGCGCCTGGTCCAAACTCCGCAGGGCTTTCGCTTTGCCGCCTTGCTCGCGGCGCATCGCCGGGCGAACGTCGCGGGCCGCGACGATTTTACCGACGACGCCGCGCTCGCCGAATGGGCCGGCCTCACGGTCTCCACCTTCGAAGGCGAGCCAGCCAACGTGAAGCTCACCACGAGCGATGATTTCGCCCGCGCCGAAGCCGTCAAGCTCGCGGCGCTGAGCGACGTGCGCACCGGATTCGGCTTCGACGTCCATCAGTTCGGCGACGGCGATCACGTCACGCTGGGCGGCGTGCGGATTTCGCATGGGCGCGGATTGTCCGGTCACTCCGACGCCGACGTCGTACTCCATGCGCTTGTGGACGCGATTCTTGGAGCGCTCGCCGACGGCGATATCGGCGTTCATTTCCCACCGACCGACCCGCAATGGCGCGGCGCCTCTTCCGACCGGTTCCTCGCCTTCGCGGTCGAGCGCTTGCGCGCCCGCGGCGGACGCATCGCCCATCTCGACGTCACTATCGTCTGCGAGGCGCCGCGCATCGGCCCTCATCGCGACGCGATCCGCGCCCGCGTCGCCGAGATCGCCGGCGTGCCGGTCGAGCGCGTGGGCGTCAAGGCGACCACAAGTGAAAAAATGGGATTTACGGGCCGGGGCGAAGGCATGGCGGCGTTCGCCAATGCAACCGTGCGGCTGCCGTGGCACGGAGAGCCCTGAAGATGCCGGAAGAGGACCTGACGGAACGGGCGCGGGCGCTGCTCGATCTATGCCGCACAAGGCAACTCAAAATCGCGGCCGCGGAATCGTGTACCGGCGGTCTCGTTGCGGCGGTGCTGACGGAAATCCCTGGTTCCTCGGACGTGTTCGAGCGCAGCTTCGTCACCTACAGCAACGGCGCCAAGCAGGAGATGCTCGGCGTCCCGCCGATGACGCTTGCAAGCCATGGCGCTGTCAGTCGCGAGACCGCGGAAGCCATGGCCAAAGGCGCGCTCGCACACGCGCCGGTCGACCTGGTCGTCTCGATCACGGGGATTGCGGGACCGGGCGGCGCAGTGGCGGGAAAGCCGGTCGGGCTGGTGCACTTCGCCGCAGCCTCGCGCAGCGGGCGGCTGGTCCATCGCGAGCGAAGATACGGCGATATCGGGCGCGCGCAGGTCCGCCGCGCTGCCGTCATCGAAGCCCTTGCGATGCTGCACGACCTGGCCGAGACGGAGCCCTCCCGTTCGCTCGGAGCTTTGCATGGCTGAGCCCCCTCCTCCCGCCCGACTCTGGTATCAGAGCTTCGTCCACCCGACCCAGCAGGCGGCCTATATCGAACGCCTGCAAGCGATGCTCGACGCCGCCGCGAGTCCGGGCATCCGATTCGAGGTGCATGGCCTCGATCCTCCCGACCATCTGTTTCACCCCTTGACGGAATTTCGTTGCGCCGCGCAAACGATCCGACACGCGCTGGAAGCGGAACGCAGCGGATACGACGCCTTTGTCATCGGCCATTTCCAGGAACCCGGCTTGCTGGAAATCCGCGGTGCACTCGATATCCCCGTGATCGGCCTGGGCGAGGCGACCATGCTTGCGGCGCTGAGCATGGGGCGCCGGCTCGGCCTGGTGACGATCGATCCGGTCTTCATCGATTGGCATGAGCGGCAAGTCCGAGTGCACGGCCTCGAACAGCGCGTGGCCGGCGTACGCGCGATTCGGATGGATCTGCCCGGCTTCATGCGTGCATTCACGGACGAGGCAAGCTACGCGCAGGCGCGCGCGCAGTTCGTGGAACAAGTTCGGCCGCTGGTGGCCGCTGGGGCCGAGGTCATCATTCCGGCCGGCGGCTTGCCGATGCTGCTGTTCGCACGCGAGCGGCCCTTCATCATCGACGAGGCGCTGGTGCTCAACGGCATCGCGGTGGCGGCGAAGGCGGCGGAAATGGCTCTCGCCCTTCGCCGCCTGAACGGGGCGGTGGTCAGCCGCCGCGGCACCTATGCGAAGGCCTCGGCGGCATGCGTGGAGGAGTATCTGCGCACGCGCTGGTAAGCCGCGCGGACCTTCCCGGCTCACGCTTGCTCACCGCGCATACAGCGCGTCGGCGCGCCGTTCGAACGCCACGGCGAAGCGGCGGAAGGCAGCATCGAACATGGTGCCCATGAGCAAGCCCAGCGTCCGGCTCTTGAAGTCGTACGAGATGAAGAATTCCACCTCGCAGGTGCGCTCGCCGGTCGGATGAAAGGTCCAGCGGTTTTCGAGCTGGCTGAACGGGCCCTCGAGATATTCCACCAGGATCTGCAGATTGGAGCGGTCGAGGGTGACGCGGCTGGTAAACGTCTCGCGGATGAACTTGTAGGCGACCGTCATGTCGGCAACCACGATCTCGACGCCTTCCGGCTCCGGGATGCGCTTGCGGATCTTGAGCGAGCGGCAGAGCGGCACGAATTCCGGGTAGCGCTCCACGTCGGCGACGAGGTCGAACATACGGGCGGCCGAATGCCGCACTCGGCGCGTGGTGGAGAATTGCGGCATCAATCGGCTCCGGCCGTGGCCTCCTGAAGCGCGCGGCCGATCACGATCTCATCACGCATTGCCGTCAGAGGCGACCAAGCCGCGTCTGCCGCGCCGCCCGCAATCGCTCGAAGTCCTCGCCGGCGTGGTGGGAGGAGCGCGTCAGCGGCGACGCCGCGACCATCAGGAATCCCTTGGCATAGGCGACGGTCTCGTAGGCCTTGAACTCATCGGGCGGCACGAAGCGCTCGACCGCATGGTGCTTGCGGGTCGGCTGCAGGTATTGGCCGATGGTGAGGAAGTCGACATCGGCCGCGCGCAGATCGTCCATGACCTGGAGCACTTCGTTGCGCTCCTCGCCGAGGCCGACCATGATGCCGGACTTGCTGAACATCGTGGGGTCGACTTCCTTGACCCGCTGCAGCAGGCGCAGTGACGCGAAGTAGCGCGCGCCGGGCCGCACCGTGAGATATTTCGACGGCACGGTCTCGAGGTTGTGGTTGAACACATCGGGCCGGGCCGCAACCACTGCCTCGAGCGCGCCTTCCTTGCGCAGAAAATCGGGCGTGAGCACCTCGATCGAGGTGGTCGGGCATCGTCCCCGGATGGCACCGATCACCGCCGCGAAGTGGCCGGCGCCGCCATCGTCGAGATCATCGCGGTCGACGGAGGTCACGACCACGTGCCTGAGCCCGAGTTTCGCGGTCGCCTCGGCAATCCTCGTGGGCTCCGCCGGATCGAGCGGCCCGGGTAATCCGGTCTTGACGTTGCAGAAGGCGCAGGCGCGCGTGCAGGTGTCGCCCATGATCATGAAGGTCGCGTGCTTCTTGTCCCAACATTCGCCGATATTGGGACAGCCGGCCTCCTCGCACACCGTGTGCAAGCCGTTGGCGCGCACGATCGCCCGGGTGTCGTTATAGCCCTTCGAAACCGGTGCCTTGACCCTGATCCAGTCGGGCTTCTTCAATGCCGGCGAGTCCGGCCGATGCGCCTTCTCCGGATGGCGCGGTCTGCTGCTGGCATCGAGCACGACGGTCATGGAAGCTCCGGAGCTTACTTACGGATGCGGCGCAGCCGGCGCAAGCGGCCATTGGGTCAACCAGGCGTGTCCAAATGCCGGCTGGCTCCCCGATAGCGGACTGCGGTGCCCGTCGCGGAAGGTGTCGTCAGGCCGCCTCTTCCATGGTGAAGCCGACCTTCAGCGTCACCTGATAGTGTGCGATCTTTCCGTTCTCGACATGGCCGCGCGTCTGCACGACCTCGAACCAGCGTAGATGCCTGAGCGTTTCACCGGCGCGGCTGATCGCGGTGCTGATGGCATCCTCGATCGAAGTCTGCGACGAGCCCACGATCTCGATGACTTTGTAGATGTGCTCCTGCATGGACGCCTCCTTTGGGACTTTGACCAAACACCTGCCACCACCTAGAGTTCCTGCCGCCAGTCACCGCCGGACAAGCCCCTGCTCACGCGCCGCACGACCCTTGCCGCTCGCCGGCCCGGTCTTTCACTTCCCGCTGGCACCAGGGCTTTCCGACCCGAACCATCACGATCGTCGTTCCCAATCCTCCCGACGGACCATCAAGGCGCTGGCTTGGCTGATCGAACAGGAAGGCGGTGGCCTCGGCGACGCCGAAGCGATCGTCGCACGCTCCGCGCTCAGATGTTCAGGGCCCGTCCATAGGCATCGAGCACGGCTTCCTTCATCATCTCCGACAGCGTCGGGTGCGGGAAGACGGTGTGGATGAGCTCCTCCTCGGTGGTCTCGAGGTTCATCGCGATGACGTAGCCCTGGATCAACTCGGTCACCTCCGCGCCCACCATATGTGCGCCGAGCAGCGCCCCCGTCTTCTTGTCGAAGATCACCTTGACCAGGCCCTGGTCTTCGCCGAGCGCGATGGCCTTGCCGTTGCCTACGAAGGGAAAGCGGCCGACGCGGATGTCGAGCTTCTTCTCCTTCGCCGCCTGCTCGGTAAGGCCGACCGAGGCGATTTGCGGCGAGCAATAGGTGCAGCCGGGAATGAGGCGCTTGTCCATCGGGTGGGGATGCAAGCCCTTGATCGCCTCGACGCAGATGACCCCTTCGTGCTCGGCCTTGTGGGCCAGCAGCGGGGGCCCGGCGACATCGCCGATGGCGTAGATGCCGGGCACATTCGTGCGATTGAGGGGATCGACCACGACTGCGCCGCGCTCGGTCTTCACGCCCAGTTTCTGGAGACCGAGATTCTCGATATTTCCGGTGACTCCGACCGCGGAGATGACGCGCTCGACGGTCAGCGTCTGGGTGGCGCCCTTGCCGTCATCGATGGTCGCGGTGACGCTATCGCTCTGCTTGTCGAGCTTGGTGACTTTCGCGCCGGTCAGGATCTTGATGCCCTGCTTCTCGAACTGTTTGCGCGCGAATGCTGCGATCTCGGCATCTTCCGCGGGGAGAATTTGCGGCAATATTTCCACCACTGTCACTTCGCAGCCGAAGGCGCGATAGAACGACGCGAACTCGATGCCGATCGCGCCCGAGCCGACCACCAGCAATGATTTCGGCATGCGCTCCGGCACCATGGCCTCGAAATAGGTCCAGACCAGCTTCTTGTCGGGCTCGAGTCCGGGCAGCACGCGCGGACGCGCCCCGGTGGCGAGGATGATGTGCTTGGCCTGGTAGGTGCCGGGACCGAGGGCGCCTTTCGGCGCTTCGCTCTTGCCGGCCTTGACGGTTACCCTGCCCGGCGCGTCGATCGATGCCTCCCCCCAGATCACGGCGACCTTGTTCTTCTTCATGAGAAATCCGACGCCGTCGTTGAGCCGCTTCGACACCGCACGCGAGCGCTTGACCACGGCCGCGGGGTCGTAGCCGACCTTCTCGGCGAAAAGCCCGTAGTCCTTGGCGTGCTCCATGTAGTGGAAAATCTCCGCCGAGCGCAGCAGCGCCTTGGTGGGAATGCAGCCCCAGTTGAGGCAGATGCCGCCGAGGTAGTCGCGCTCGACGATCGCGGTCTTGAAGCCGAGCTGGGCTGCCCGGATCGCGGTGACGTAACCGCCCGGGCCGGAGCCGATGATGACGATGTCGAAGGAGGTATCAGCCATTCTGTGTGCCTAAAGACCAGCTCATCTATTGCACCACGAGTTTGAGGTCCTCCACCATCGGCCTCACCTTGACGATCTGCTCGCGCAGCATCTCACGCATTTCGGCCTGGCTCGACCCGGATGGTTCGGCGCCGACGTCGATCATTCGCTTCTGCACGTCGGGATGCTTGGCAGCCGCTGCGATCTCCCGGTGCAGACGGGCGATCACCGGTTCCGGCGTCCCCTTCGGAGCGAAGAAGCCGTTCCAGCCGCGCAGCTCGAGATTTGGAAAGCCCAGCTCCCGCACGGTCGCAACCTCGGGCAAGGCCGATGAGCGGGTTGCGACGGCCATTGCCTTGAGCTGGCCAGTGCGCACGCGTTCCAACGAGCTTGAAAGCTGGTCGCCGCCGAACTGGATACGGCCCGACAGCATTTCCTGCACCAGCGGTGCGGCCCCGCGGAACGGTACATGGTCCATCTTGATCCCGGTGTCCCGCTTAAGCACCTCGCCCATCAAATTCATGATGCTGCCGGGACCGGTCGATCCGTAGAACAGGGGCTCCTTGGTCTGCTTCGCATATTCCACGAACTCCTTCAGGTCGCGTGCGGGCACCGAAGGATGCGCCAGCAGCAACAACGGCACGTAGGCGCCGACCGCAATCGGCACGAAGTCCTGTTCGATGTCGTGGCGAGAGCGCCCGACGAACTGCAGCGAGGTCGTGGTGGTGGTGAAGGTGATGTTGTGGAACAGGAGCGTGTAGCCGTCCGGGGCTGCCTTCGCCACCTGGTCGGCGCCCAGCGACCCACCCGCGCCGCCGACGTTCTCTACAACCACGCTCTGGTTCAGGCCTTCCGACATCCGCTGTGCAAAGAGCCGAGCCAGCATGTCGGTGGTAGCGCCTGCCGGGAACGGCACAATGATGCGGAGGTTTCTCGCCGGAAACTGCTCCTGGGCATGCAACGCTGTTGGCAGCAATGCCGCTGCGCCGGCGAGGCCAGCGGCCCCCAGGACCTCGCGACGGGTCCAGGGCCCGGTCGCCCCCGCACCTGCCCGTACCGAGTGCGTCGACCGGGCCTTCCGCGACTTGTTCTCGTCCATGCCGTCCCTCCTGTCTGCGTCTTCCTCCGGTCTGGTGCGGAGGTGTGCCGTTGCGGCTGCTATCCCTTGGCGGTCTTCACGCAATCATTGTTCATGTCGGTAAAAATGCGGTCCGCCGGCTCGAACAGCTTGTTGAGGTCCGCGGGCGGAGTTCTGGCGGCCTCCCGCACGACCTTCTCAAGCTCCCAGGTGAGATGAGTGTAGTACTCGCGCGTGGCTTCATCACGCAGATTGGCCAGATAGGTTCCTAGCGCGCCAAATTTACTGACCGCGTTGGCGGCGTCGATCTGCGCCGCCGCGGCCGCGCCCGCCGCTGCGCCGCCCTGCCCGCGCTCCGACATCTCGCTGATAATGCTGGCCCGGAACTTGACCTGAAAATATGCGTCGATGATCTCTTTGCAAGTCCGCAGATACTCGGTACGGCCGAAGTTGCGCTGGATGATGTCGACGAACTTGTTGTTGAGATAGCCATTATAGATCGAGGTGACGAGCGACAGCACCGCGATCAGCATCGGAAAGTAGGTGACGGCAACCGTTCGAATGGTGGTCTCGCGCTCGCTCATCGCCGGCGCTCATACCACCATCATCACCGGATTCTCGATCAGTGCCTTGAACGCGCCGAGCAGCTCGGCACCGAGCGCACCGTCGACGGCCCGATGGTCGGTCGCAAGCCCCACCGTCATGATGTGGGCGGCCTCGATCCTGCCGTCCTTGACGACCGCCCGCTCCTCCCCGGCTCCGACCGAGAGGATGGTCGCGTGCGGGGGATTGATGATGGCGTAGAAATCCTTGATGCCATACATGCCGAGATTGGACACGGCAGAGGTGCCGCCCTGATATTCCTCGGGCCTGAGCTTGCGGGCGCGGGCGCGGGCGGCAAAATCCTTCATCTCGTTCGAAATCACCGACAGCGATTTTTGCTCGGCACGGCGCACGACCGGCGTGATCAACCCGCCCGGGATGGACACGGCAACGCCGACATCGGAATGCTTGTGCTTGAGCATCGCGCCTTCGGTCCAGGTCACGTTGGCGTCCGGGACGCGCTGGAGCGCGAGCGCAAGCGCCTTGATGATGAAGTCGTTGACCGAAATCTTGTACGCGGGCTTGCCGTCCTTGTCCTTCGCGGCGGCCGCGTTGATCTCCTCGCGCGCAGCCAGGAGCTTGCCGATGTTGCAGTCGAGCGTGAGGTAGAAGTGCGGGATGGTGAGCTTCGCCTCGAGCAACCGCCGGGCGATCACCTTGCGGATATTGTCGTGCGGGATGGCTTCGTAGGAGCCCGCCTCAAACAGCGCACGGATCTTGTCGTCGGAGGGCGCGATCACCGGTGTAGGCGCCGCAGCGGCCGCGGGCGCGACCGCGGGTGTGACAAGCCCTTTACCCGATCGCGCCGCCTCCACATCGCGCGCGATGACGCGGCCGTGCGGGCCCGACCCATTGATGCGGGTGAGATCGATGCCGGCATCTTTTGCCAGCCGCCGCGCCAGCGGCGAGGAAAAGATACGATTGCTGCCGTGGCCGTCGGCACGCGCTCCCGCGTCGGGCGTTTCGCGCGCCGCGGGCTGAGGCTCAGGAGCGGCAGGACGCGCCTGTGGCGACGGAGCGACTGCGCCGGCTGTGGCGGCCTGCGGAGAGGCTTGCCGCGGCGGGGGTGCGGCACTGACCGGTGCGGCAGCCGGCGCGGGAGGCTTGGCGGCAGGAGCGGTAGCCTTGGCCGCCCCGGCCGCCGCTGCCTTGACATCCTCGCCTTCCTCCGCCAGCACGGCGATGAGTTGATTGACCGGAACGTCCTGCGTGCCTTCCGGGACCACGATCTTGGCGAGCGTGCCCTCATCGATCAACTCGTACTCCATGGTGGCCTTGTCGGTCTCGATCTCCGCGATGACATCGCCCGGCTTGACCTTGTCCCCTTCCTTCTTCAGCCACTTGGCGAGGTTGCCCTTCTCCATGGTGGGCGACAGAGCGGGCATCAGGATATTGACCGGCATGACGGGTTCTCGATCGTTCAACTGACCGCGCTGGTGGAGCCGGGATCGGTGGGCGCATCCATCTCGGCGTCGAACATCGCGCGGATGCGTTCGAGCGCTTCTTCCTCGGTCAGCTTGGTCTCCGTGGCGAAGATGCGCGCGGCGTGTCTTGCGACGTCCGCAATGAGCATGCCCCAGGCCTGCGGGTCGTCGAAAGCCCGACGCAGCGAAACGTGCAAACCTCCCCCCACGACGGCCGCGCGCAGAACTTCAACCCCGCCTTGCTCGAGCGCGGTCGGCGGAATGTGGAGCGGGTCGAACGTCGCCATGAATTACCTCGCCCGTTGACACTGAGCGGTGAAACTGAACCGGACTTGATCCGGATGAAACCGGTTCGCCGTGGCAATCCCTCGCGTCGGCAACAGGACTGGAAGTTGGCGCTCCGCCGGCGATCCAAGGTCGCTAGCCGATCGGAGCGACCGAGCTTTCGACATCGGGCGGCGACTGCATCTCGCGCTCGAAAGCGGTGCGAATGCGCTCGAGAGTTTCGTTTTCCGGAAACCGGTTCTGGTGAGCATAGGCGCGTGCCACCTGGCGCGCAGCCTCGGCGAACAGCCGGCCCCAGTCGTTCGGTTCGTTGAACACGGGACGCAGCGTGAGGTGCAGCTCGTCGACGATGACGGCGCAACGCAAGACTTCGACGCCGCCGCGTTCATTTGCGGCGGGGGGAATATTCAACGCCTGGTACGGATTGCTCATTGTGTCCTCACCGGTAGCAGACCGCCTTTGCCGCCGCGACCACATCCGCGACCGAAGGCAGCGCGAGCTTTTCAAGATTCGCCGCATAGGGCATCGGCACGTCCTTGCCGGTGACGCGGGTGACCGGTGCGTCGAGCCAGTCGAAGGCATGCTCGGTCACGTTGGCGGCGATCTCCGCACCGACTCCCGATTGTCGCCAGCCCTCCTCGACCGTGACAAGGCGGCCGGTTTTCTTCACGGACTCGATGATGGTCGCGACGTCCATGGGCTTGAGCGTACGCAGATCGATGACCTCGGCATTGATATGATCATTGGCGAGCTCGTCGGCGGCCTTGAGCGCATAGGTCATGCTCATCGACCAGGCAACAATGGTCACGTCGGTCCCCGACCGCACGATCTTGGCCTTGCCGATCGGTACCAGATAGTCGTCGAGCTTGGGTACCGGAAAGCTCTGACCGTAGAGGATTTCGTTTTCAAGAAAGATGACGGGATTGGGATCACGAATCGCGGATTTGAGTAGCCCCTTGGCGTCGGCGGCGGTATAGGGAGCGATCACCTTGAGACCGGGAATGTGTGAGTACCACGCGGTGAAGTCCTGGCTGTGCTGCGCAGCAACGCGGGCGGCGGGCCCGTTGGGCCCGCGGAAGACCACCGACGCACCCATCTGCCCACCGGACATGTAGCGCGTCTTCGCCGCCGAATTGATGAGCTGATCCATGGCTTGCAGGGCGAAATTGAAAGTCATGAACTCGACCACCGGCTTGAGCCCGGCGAACGCCGCACCGATACCGAGGCCGGCGAAACCGTGCTCGGTGATCGGCGTGTCGATCACGCGCATGGGCCCGAACTCCTGCAGAAGACCCTGGGTCACCTTGTAGGCGCCCTGATACTCTGCGACCTCCTCGCCCATCACGAATACCGACTTGTCGTGGCGCATCTCTTCCGCCATCGCGTCGCGGAGCGCCTCGCGCACCGTCATGGTCACCATCTCGGTACCTTCCGGTACGTCGGGTTCAGGCAACGCAGCCGGTTGCGGCGGCGCGGCGACAGCAGACGCCGGGGGTGCCGGCTGGCGTGCGGTCCGCGCCGCCGGATCACTGTCCATGGGAGCGGGAACGGATTCCCGGCCCTTTGCCTCCAGGTCAGGGTGTTCGACTTTACCTGCCGGCCCCCGCGGCGGCCGCGCGGCACCGTCGGTGAGCGTAGAGGCATCCTCGCCTTCGCCCAGGATCATCGCTATCGGTGTGTTGACCGCCACATCGTTGGTGCCTTCCGGCACGAGGATCTTGCCGAGCGTGCCCTCGTCGACCGCTTCAACCTCCATGGTGGCTTTGTCGGTCTCGATCTCGGCGATGACATCGCCGGATTTGACGGAGTCACCTTCCTTCTTGTGCCACTTGGCGAGGTTGCCCTTCTCCATGGTCGGCGAGAGCGCGGGCATCAACACTTGAGTCGGCATGGACGCATCACCCGTTGGCGGCCGAGTGTGGCGGTTCAGAAGTCCGCGATATTCCCGCGGCAAGTCCGAAATGCGGACTTCTGAACCAAAGCCACACTAGGTCAATACGTTGCCAGTGTCCTTCGAATCCGAACTTCGCAAACGAGCGTGCCTCACAATGATGCGAACTTCGGAATCGGGACACTAGCGGGACATCCGCGCGAGATTGGTCGCCACCGATGTCGCCGCCGCGGCGACCATCATGCAGGCGAGGAAGGCGACGAGCGCCTTGTTGACCTTGGCTGCATGCCCCGCGGCCGCGCCTTCGAGCCGGCCGAGTGCGAACGGCCACGCCACGATCGTCACGACGCCTCCCGTGCGCTGCGGCTGCCCGCGGTCGACGGCGAGCGCGCGCAGCGTGCGGGCATAGAACCAGGCACCCGCTGTCCAGCTCGCGAGCGCGCCGGCGAGCGCGAGAGCGACGACGATCCATGCGAGCTGAGCCATTTCCTACCCGGCGTAGACGTCCGTCCACAGCTCGGACGGATCAGGCTCGGCGTCGTTGGTGGCGAATTCGGCCGCCTCGTTGACGACGGCGCGGACCTCGGCGTCGATCTTCTTCAACGAGTCCTCGCTCGCAATACCTTTCTTGAGCAGTCGGCTGCGCACCTGCTCGATCGGGTCATGCTCGGTGCGTACCTTGTCGACTTCCTCCTTGGGCCGGTACTTGGCCGGGTCCGACATGGAGTGGCCGCGATAGCGATAGGTCAGCATCTCAAGGATGATGGGACCGTTGCCGTCGCGACACCACTTCACTGCTTTCTCGCCCGCGGCCTTGACGGCGCGCACGTCCATGCCGTCGACCTGCTCACCGGGAATGTCGAAGGAACGTCCGCGCTGTGCCAGATTGGTGGTCGCCGACGCACGGGCCACCGAAGTCCCCATCCCGTACTGATTGTTTTCGATGACGTAGATCACCGGCAGCTTCCATAGCTTCGCCATGTTGAAGCTTTCATAGACCTGCCCCTGGTTGGCGGCACCGTCGCCGAAATAGGTGAGCGAGACCGCCTTGTTGCCGCGGTATTTATTGGCAAAGGCCAGACCCGTTCCGAGCGGAACCTGGGCGCCGACGATCCCGTGTCCGCCGAAGAACCCCTTGTCGACGGAAAACATGTGCATCGAGCCGCCCTTGCCCTTGGAATAGCCGCCACGCCGTCCGGTCAGCTCTGCCATCACCCCCTTGGGGTCCATGCCGCAGGCCAGCATGTGGCCGTGGTCGCGGTATCCGGTAATGACCTGGTCGCCGTCCTTGATCGCCATCTGCATGCCGATGACGACCGCTTCCTGACCGATATAGAGGTGGCAGAAGCCGCCGATCAATCCCATGCCGTAAAGCTGCCCCGCCTTCTCCTCGAACCGGCGGATGAGAAGCATGCGGCGATAGGCAGACAGCTCTTGCTCCTGGTTGAAATCCGGCACCTCTGCCGGATCGGCCGATACTCGGCGCGCTGCGGCGGGCTGGGCCGCCGGTCTGTTGCTGGCAACGGCCATCTTTCTCCTCGGGGGTGGGCTACGTCGGTGAGGCGGCCGCTCTCCCAATAGCCGAAATCCTCCCACGGCGGAAGTCGATGGGGGATAAGTCCGGGCGCGTCCCTTTGCGGCAGGACATAGGTGGGCGCAACCGATTTCGCAAACGGGCGCCGGACCGCGACGGCGGTCAGGGTTGCTTGAGGCGCAGGGTCAGGTCGCGAGGATCGGCATAGTTGAGCAGCACCCGGGCACGCTCGTCCAGCATGTCGGGGTCGATGCTCTCGGGTTTCAGCAAGACGACGCGGCGCTCCCAGTTGGCACGCTCAGCCCTCAGGCTGTTGAGCTCGGCGCCAAGCTGCTCGATCTGCTGGTCGAGGTCCTGCCTCGCCCGCAGTCCGTGATTGCCGGAATAGGCGTTCACGCCGAAATAGCCGATCACCAGCGCAGCGATGATGTAAAGCGCGAGCGCATTGAGCACGGCGCGGAAGCGGTTGCGGGTAACCATCGCGCGAGCATGACGCCGGGGCGTTAAGACCGCTTTAACATTCCAGCCCCTGACGGCGTGGATCCACGAGGTGCGGAACAACACCATCTGACTTTGCGCAGCGGCTTGCCCGCCGGGCTGCGCTTCCCGTCGCCCTCGACCGCAACCTCTTGAGCTCGCGGTCGGGCGGCGACGGACCTCCCTCGTTGCAGAGAGCAGGAGCAACGAGGGTCTGAACCCGGTTAAGGCTTAGTTCGGAATGGAACCGGGCTGTATCATACTCGCCGCACCGCCGTTCTCAGGAACCTCGTGCGGGGCTGCATACCCGGCGGATCCGACCGCATCCTGCACGTTGGTGCTGCTCCGTGCATGCTGCGTGGCGGCGGAGGCCATGCCGGTGGACATCAGGACCAATGCGGCGGCGAGCAGGACCGCGGGTTTCTTAACGAGGGAGTTGCGCTTTTCCATTGTCATTCTCCATTGAAATTGTCAGACGAAACGCAGGTAGTAACCGGAATGCGAAGAGGCATTCCCCGAAATTGCGGTCGCTATTTGAAACTTGCGGCAATCGGCACGCCTGCGCCTACCCTGCTAAGGTGGCAGCTCTCGCCGCATCCCACCGCCGTAACTCACCAGCGGCCACGGCTGAGTCACGTGCGCGCGCTCCAGGGGGCCAAAGCTTTAACGGGTCGGAGATGTGGAACCGCGGCAGGCGAGCAGTCAGCGTTTCACGCGCGAGCGGACTTCGTTGCCCAGGAAGTTGCCGATCCGCTTGCCGCGATTGCGCAGAAAGCGCAACAGGCCGGCGTCGACGAAATACGTAAGCAGGATCGAATCCCGGGTCTGCACTTCCGGCCCCACCGTATCAGCGGAATGCCACGTATCGTCTCCGACGGCAAAGGCATAGCCGGTATTGGGCGAGAATTTCATCTGCGTGCGTTTCGGCAAGCTGCCGTCGGGCAAACGTTCGTGAAAGATCGTGCCAAGATGCGAGGCGGCGGCGTCGCGCGGCAGGTAAAGCTGCACGGTGATCCCCTTCCAGCGCGTGTCGGGATGGGGCGGAATGCTGTAGCCCGGGATATCACGCGTGAGAATCGGGACAGGGTACATGCCGACCCTGGCGAAGTCCGCGCCAAACCTCTGCCGCAGCCCCGGCGCCAGCCGCTGCATGAAGGCGAGCTTGACCTCGCGGGAGCAAAGCGCGCGACCAACCACGTCCCAGACGGCGCGCTTCTCGGGGGGAAGTGTGCGAATATACTCCGGAAACAGGTCGATCTTGACTCGCGTGGGCGCCTCGTTCGTCCGGCTGCGATCCTTGCTGCGCCCGGACATGGGACGATAATCGGACGCCTGCGGCATGGCCGCGAGCATCGCTGTGTAGATGTGCGGGGGAAAAACCTGGTCAAAGACGAGATGATGGAACGGCGCTTCGCTCGCGCGCGCTGCCGCGACGGAGCCGGCTACACTTCGGCTCAAGTCGTCGATTGCGCGATGGCGGTCAGCCTGGCTCAAGAACAGCGATTGATCCACGTTCTACCTCGGTGACAATGAGCGCCAGTCGCTATAATAAGGGCCCGTAGCGCCAAACAATATCTTAATCCGAACAATTTTGCGGCTGCGCCGCCGGCATGGCGGGCTTGCAACAGCCGCGCCTGCTGCCGCTTTTGGGCGTACCGCACCCCTCGGTGCCTTTCCGTTCCGGCGTTCGCAACCGATCTCGGGGCACGGAGGCTTCGTCGCTTGCACGCGCATTCAGCGCAATGCCTTGAGAACGGAACGGCCGCCGTATCGTGCCTGCGCCCCAAGCTCCTCCTCGATGCGCAACAACTGATTGTACTTTGCCGTCCGATCCGAGCGGGCGAGCGAACCGGTCTTGATCAGCCCGCAATTGGTGGCGACGGCAAGATCCGCGATGGTCGTATCCTCGGTCTCCCCGGAACGATGCGACATCACGGCCGTATAGCCCGCCTTGTGCGCCATTTCGACCGCGGCCAACGCCTCGGTGAGCGTCCCGATCTGATTGACCTTGACCAGAATGGAGTTGGCGATGCCGCTCCTGATGCCGTCGGCCAGCCGCGTGACGTTGGTCACGAACAGATCATCGCCCACGAGCTGGCACTTGTCGCCGATCCGATCGGTGAGCATTTTCCAGCCCTCCATGTCGTCCTCGGCCATGCCGTCCTCGATGGAGGCGATGGGATAACGGGAAACGAGTTCCGCGAGATACTCCACCTGCTCGCGTTTCGAACGAGTCTTGTTCTCGCCCTCATAGCGATAGGCCCCGTCCTTGAAAAACTCCGTGGCCGCCGGGTCGAGCGCGAGCACGACGTCCTTGCCGGGTGCGAACCCGGCGGCCTCGATCGCCTGCATGACGAAGTCCAGCGCAGCGTCGGCCGAGGGCAGGTTGGGGGCGAAGCCGCCCTCGTCCCCCACATTGGTATTGTGGCCGGCCTGTTTGAGCGCCTTTTGAAGCGTGTGAAAAATCTCCGAGCCCGTGCGCAGACCCTCGGCGAACGAGCTCGCGCCGACCGGCATGATCATGAATTCCTGGAAGTCGATCGGATTGTCCGCATGCACTCCGCCGTTGAGGATGTTCATCATCGGCACCGGCAGCAGGCGCGCCGATGTCCCGCCGACGTAGCGGTAGAGCGGAGCGTCATGGGCCGCGGCAGCGGCCTTGGCTGCCGCAAGCGAAACTCCGAGGATGGCATTGGCGCCGAGGCGGCCCTTGTTCGGCGTGCCGTCCAGCGCGATCAGCGTCTCGTCGATCTTGGCCTGGGCCTCGGCATCCATGCCGCCGACAGCATCGAAAATCTCGCCATTGATGGCGTCGACCGCCCTGCGGACGCCTTTGCCGAGATAGCGCTTGCCGCCGTCGCGCAGCTCGACCGCTTCGTGCGCGCCGGTCGAGGCGCCCGACGGCACCGCGGCTCGGCCCCTGGTGCCGTCCTCCAGCACCACGTCGACTTCGACGGTCGGATTGCCGCGGCTGTCGAGGATTTCGCGGCCGATGATGTCGGTAATGGCGGTCATGAGGTCCCCGATGGTTCGCAGCTCTCGCCGCGCTTCTACAGGATCAAGAATGCCCTTGTCATGTGCCGGGAAAGCGGTGCATCCAGTCGGCGGTAAGGAGCGCCGGACCCGGCTGCCGCTGCGGCGGCCCATATCATTCGCAGGCGATGACGAGTTCGAAGACTTATGGGCAAGGCCCTTCGCCATCTCGGCAAGCTGAGCCGCCTTCCCGCCACGCCGCGGGAGGCCACCCTCGACCGCGTTTCCAACCCGCATTCCGACACGAACTATGTCGCACGCTTCACGGCGCCGGAATTCACGACGCTCTGCCCGATTACCGGCCAGCCCGATTTCGCGCACCTCGTGATCGACTACGTGCCGGGAAAATGGCTTCTCGAATCGAAATCGCTCAAGCTTTACCTCGCGAGCTTCCGCAATGTCGGGGGTTTCCATGAGGATTGTACGGTCGCGATCGGGAAAAGACTGGCAGCGCTGATCAAGCCGAAATTCCTGCGCATCGGCGGCTATTGGTATCCCCGCGGCGGCATGCCGATCGATGTGTTCTGGCAAAAGGGCAGGTTGCCTGCGGGTGTGTGGCTGCCGGACCAGGGCGTGGCGTCCTACCGCGGGCGGGGATAGGCGCATCCCGGTGTCCGCGACATGGACCGGCGGCTTCAGCCCTTGTCGAAAATCATGATCTTGGAAACGAACGCGTTGACGGTCCGCCTCAGCGTCAGGCCGCACGCTCGGCCGATGCTCCCAAAATCCTCGCGGAGATAACTTGCGTAGTAGGGTTCGTGGTAGCTCGCGGGGAACACTTCCAGAATCCCGTCGTAATCCGGCTCGTCGCCGATCTGGAGCGAGTTCGAGGATGACGAGCCGCCCGCCGGGCTTGAGCACGCGCGCAAACTCGTGAAAGACCGCGGAGCGCACCTTGGGCGGAAGCTCGTGAAACATGAAGATGCTGGTCGCGGCGTCCTGGCTCCGGTCCGGCAGGGGAAGCGCCTCTCCTTTCGCGACCATAACGTTGAGCCAGCACCAGCGCTTGAGGTGCCGTCTTGCTTCCGCGACGTAAGCCTCCGACATGTCGATGCCGACCACCGGCAGCCGCGGCCACGCCTGCTTGAGAAAGTCGAGAAAACGACCGGTGCCGCAGCCGACGTCGACAAGCCTGAGGCGACGCTGATCGCGTCCGGCAAAAATCTCGTGAAGCGGCGGCAACGCCTGTCGTCGCGTCGCGTTGGCCGTGCCCTTGAACAGAACCTCCACCTGCGTGTCGTAACGCTGCGCGGACTCCTCGGTCATCCAGCCGCCGGACTGGAAGTGAAAATTCTGCAGGTAGTAACCGGGCCGCTTGCCGCGGGTCTCATCGGTCAACACCTGCCGATACTGGCGGGCCTCACGCCGGCGATGGACTTCCGGGAGGTCCTCGAAGAAAAGCCGCGAGCGGTTGAGCAGGATCGGCCACGAGCCATCGTGCTCCGCCGGAAGCGGATAGATGCCAGCCTCGACATTGGCGAGGTCCCGCCCGAACAGCGCCGCCATGTCTGCATACACGCGCCGGTCGGATACCGAGGGGCTGCTGCGGCTCGCAACGTGCGTCGTTTTGCCCGCACGCCGACGCGCTTCCCTCGACAGCCGCCGCATCACCTCGCCATGCCCGACATACCAGGCGACCCGCGGCAGTTGCCTTGCGCCGTAGGCGATGCGAGTGGCGAAGCGGGATACGGGACTGGCCATGCTGCTGCTCAGCGACGCCCTCCCACGCGCTCATTATGGGGGCGAAAACGCGACCGGTCCACTACGGCGCGGCAGACTACCTGCGCGCGCCTGCAACGATCGCGAGCAGAGCCCTCGTCTCCAGTCCCGGGTCGGCCGCGCGCATGACGCCGCCCATCACTGCGATTCCGACCGGGCCTGCCGCCATCACTTCCGCCGCGCGGGTGGCGTTGAGGCCGCCGATGGCGAGGACCGGCACGCGCGCCGCACGCGCAATCTCGTGCAAACCTTTGCGACCGATCTCGGGGCCATAGCCGGGCTTGCTCGCTGTCTCGAAAGCCGGCCCCGCAATGGCGTAGTCAACGACGCCCGGATCGATCGCCTCGGCCTCGGTGACGGTATGGAGCGATACTCCCATGAGTTTGCCGGGCCCGAGCGTGGCGCGGCTTGCCAGCGGATCGCTGCCGGCCGGGAGGTGGACGCCGTCCACGCCGCTGGCCTTCGCCAATGCGGCATGACCGTGCAACGTGAGGCATGCGCCAAATTGCCGTGCAATCGGCAACAGGGTCAATGCGAGCGCGACCTGATCGTCCTCCGACAGGTCTTTCTCGCGCACGCTCACCCAGCGGCAACCGGCCGCGACTGCTGCCCGCACCACCTCGGCGAGCGGCAGACGAGCCTGGTGCCGATCCGTGACCAGCAGCAGCGGCGGGTCGGGGAGCCTCACGGCGGGATCATTCCGCGCCCGATCGCGGGAAGGCCAGCCTCGCAGCAGCCCGGCGATGGCAGGTCATCGCTTGTTACGTACCGACGAGGCCGAATTGGGGACTCGACGGTTCCGCATGAGCAAGCCTGGGTATGCGCCCGGCAAGACGGGCTCCCCGCCCGGCCTCCACCGCGGCGCGCATGCTCCTGGCCATCATCACGGGGTCGCGCGCCTTCGAGACCGCAGTGTTCAGCAACACGGCGGCGCAGCCGAGTTCGAGCGCAAGCGCGGCATCGGAGGCCGTGCCGATGCCGGCATCGAGCACGACCGGGACCGGCGAGCGGGCACAGACCAACTCGATGAGGTGCGGATTGCAGATGCCGAGTCCCGAGCCGATGGGCGCCCCGAGCGGCATCACGGCCGCCGCCCCGGCATCCGCGAGCTTGCGACAGACGACGGGGTCTTCGGTGCAGTAAGGCAGCACGGTGAAGCCCTTCCCCACCAGCGTCTCGGTCGCGCGTACGAGCTCTTCGGTGTCGGGATAGAGCAATTCACGATCGCCGATCACTTCGAGCTTGATCCAATGGGTCTCGAGCGCCTCGCGCGCAAGCTCGGCGGTCAGCACCGCGTCCTTGGCGGTCTGGCAGCCCGCAGTGTTGGGCAGAAAATTGATGTGCTTGGGAATGAGGTCCACCAGGCTCTCGTCCTCGCCGGCGAGGCTGATGCGGCGGATCGAGGCCGTCACCATCTCGGTGCCGCTCGCGGCAATCGCGTCGAGCATGAGCTTGCGGTTGGGATAGCCGGCAGTGCCAAGGAACAGGCGCGAGCCGAATTCCCGGCCGGCGATGATCAAGGGATCGGACATTTCGAATTCTCCTTAGCCGCCCTGACGGGCGCGAACGATCTCAACAGTGTCGCCGGGGCGCAGCGGGGTTTGCGGCCAGGCGGCGCGCGGCACGATCGCGCCATTCACCGCGACGGCAATTCCGCGCTGGCCGGTGTCGATCGCCTTTTCCTCCAGCAGCGCCGCCAGCGTTGCTGCGATCAGCGGCTCGTCCTGGCCGTTGACCCTGATGTTCGGCTGGGTATCGCGAGCAGCGTCGGTCATGGCAGCAGCTCCTTCATTCCGCCGCAGCGCGCGTCAGTGTGAAACGTTCGTTGCCGAACGGACGGATGGCGGGATCGGCAACGCCCTCGAGAACGAGCCGCGCAATGGCGTCGGCGGTCACCGGCGTCAGCAGAATCCCGTTGCGGTGGTGGCCGGTGGCGTAGATCAGGCCGTCGATCGGCCCGGCGCCCAGGATCGGCGCGTCATCCCGGCTGCCCGGGCGATGGCCCACCCACATCTCGTCGATCGGGAGTTCCTCGACTGCCGGCACCACGCGCCAGGCCGCCTCCAGAAGCGTGAGCAGGCCGCCGGCGGTCAGGGAGCTGTCGTAGCCCTTTTCTTCGACCGTCGCGCCGACCAGCAGGCGGCCGTCCCGGCGCGGCACCAGATACGCACCCGGCGCCCAGACCACGTGGTTCAGCAAGGGTGCGGCCGGATCCATCCGCAACGCGAGCATCTGCCCCTTGATCGGCCGCACCGGAGGCCGAAGCTCGGCCGCCACGCCGGCGATGCCTCGCGACCATGCGCCGGCCGCCAGCACCACGACGTCGGATGCGACCTTGCTCCCGTCGGCAAGAACAATGCCGTCGACCCGGCCAGCATGGGACGAGACGGCGGCGACCGCCTGATGCTCGTGGACGCGGGCGCCGGCAGCTTCGGCGGCGACGCGCAACGCGGCTGCGAGCTTGCGATTGTCGACCTGGGTGTCTTCGGGACTCAGCACGGCGCCGGCAAGCTTGCCGGCGAGATGCGGCTCGCGGCGGCGCGTTTCCGCCGCCGAAATCCATTGCAGCGGCAGCCCGAGATTCTGCTGGAAAACGAGCTGGTGATGCAACCGCGCCTGGTCGTCGGCGGTCAACGCGACGACCAGCGTCCCTTCGGGCCGCAGTTCGACGTCGGTTCCGGACGCGCGTTGCAATTCCGCGGCAAAAGCCGGCCAGCGGGCCTGACTCTCGCGGCCGAGCGCCACCAGGGCTTCTTCGCCGGGTTCCGCTTCTGCGCAGGCCGCAAGCATCCCCGCAGCAGCATGGCTCGCGCCGGCACCGGCTGCGCCTTTATCGAAAACGGCGATCTGCGCGCCACGCCCCGCCAGCCGCCAGGCGATTGCCAGGCCGATGACGCCGGCCCCGATGATGGCCACATTCGGCTTGGCGTGAAAGCGTGTGAGGCGGTCCGGCAACCGGCGGCTCCCTTCGCTGGAATGACCCAGACAGGTTCGTTGGGTTTGATCTCAGCCGCGTTGCCGCGGCACCCCAGGCCGTCAACTCCCATGATGGGCATTCCCGACCCATTGTACAAGGCTGTTGCCAGGCCGCATGCCGCGGACGCGAACCACCTCCACGTTCAGCGCTGGGCCGGATGGCGCAGCAGCCGGGAGCACGCCAGTCCCACCGCCATCACCACCGCGGCCCCGAAGAAAATGCTCGGCTCCGGTCCGCCGTGGGCGAAGCCGTAGCCGTAGATCACCGGCCCGACCGCCTGGCCGAGATAGAAGAAACACGAATGGAGCGATGCCGCCGCGCCGCGCGCGGTGTGCGAGAGATCGGTGACATGCACCTGGATGCAGCCATGCAAAAGGTAGAATCCGAATCCGAACACCGCGTAGATAGCGATCTGCCAGAGCCATGGGAAATGGAGTGCGATGAGAGCGAGACCTGTCGCCGCGAGAGTGCCGCCGATAACCATCAACCGCCGTTCGCGCACGCGCACAATGAGAACCGGCACCGACAGCGAATAGAAAACTCCGCCCATCGCGAAGCACGCGATCAGCAGTCCCGCGACCGACGCGCGCGCCTCGCCGATCTGCAGGAGCAGGAGCGCGACGTAAGGGAACAGGCCGTGGATGAAGACGGCTTCGAGGAACACCGAGACAAAGCACACCTTGGCGCGCGGATCAGCGAAGATGCCGCGGAAATTGGCCACGACCGCCGCGCGGTGGAAAGGCGCTGGGGGTGGCGTCACCACGCCGCGGAAGGCAAAGAAAGCTGCGACCGTCACCACGGCTCCGAACAGCCCCAGGATCGCGAACACGCCGCGCCAGCCGAACAGATCGCCGATCACGCCCGCGATCGACGATCCCACGAGATTGCCGGTAAGGCCGACTGCAAGCAGCCGGCCGATCGCCACCTGGCGCTGATTGATCGGAACGAGATCGCCGGTGAGCGCCATCGCCACCGGGAACACGCCGCCGGCCACCAACCCCGCCGCCACGCGCATCGCGACCAGCAGCGAGAAGCTGGTGGCCAGTGCGCAAGCGAGTGCCGAGACCGCCACCACCAGCAGGCAGAGATTCATCAACCGGGTCTTGCCGAAGAAATCGGCGGTCACCCCGAGTGCCGGCTGCACCAGCGCGTAAGGGAAGGTATAGGCGCTCGACAGCAGCGCCGCGGTCTTCACGTCGATGGCGAGATCGGCGGCGATCATGGGGACCACCGGGTCGACGGCGCGCGTGAACAACGTCTGCGCGAAGACCACGAGAGCGACGATTTTCAGGACAGGCGGGATGGGCGAACTCGCCTTATTTTCAGATCTTTGCGGTCAGTTCTTTGCGAGTTGATCGAACTCGACCAGGCGCCGAAGCAACCCGTCCATCTGCTTGAGCGGCACCATATTCGGGCCGTCGGACGGGGCCTGGTCGGGATCCTGGTGGGTTTCGATGAAAATGCCGGCGACCCCCACCGCGACGGCCGCGCGCGCCAGAACGGGGACGAACTCGCGTTCCCCGCCGGAGGCGGTGCCCTGCCCGCCCGGCTGCTGCACCGAATGGGTGGCGTCGAAGATCACCGGGGCGCCGGTCGTGCGCGCGAGGATCGGCAGCGCACGCATGTCCGAGACGAGCGTGTTGTAGCCGAAAGATGCGCCACGTTCCGTCACCAGGACGTTGCGATTGCCGGCGCCGGTCACCTTGGCCACCACGTTCGCCATGTCCCACGGCGCCAGGAACTGGCCCTTCTTGACATTGATCACACGGCCGGTTGCGGCCGCGGCCGCGAGCAGATCAGTCTGCCGGCAGAGGAAGGCGGGGATCTGGAGCACGTCCACGACTTCGGCGACGCGCTCGCATTGTCCCGCATCGTGCACGTCGGTGAGAACCGCCACGCCGAGCGCCTGCCGCAACTCCGCGAAAATCGGCAGGGCGGCGTCAAGACCAATGCCGCGATTGCTTCTGGCGCTGGTGCGATTGGCTTTGTCGAATGACGTTTTGTAGACCAGCCCGATACCGAGCTTGCCGGCAATGTCGCGCAGTGCGGAGGCCATCTCGAACGCATGGTCGCGGCTTTCGAGTGCGCACGGCCCCGCGATCAGGGTGAGCGGCAGCGCATTGCCGAAGCGCGCGTTGCCGACAGCGACGACTGGATTGGGAGCAGGCTCGGCCTTCATCGCGCCGGACCATGCGCCGCCGGCATTCAGGGGTCAACCGAGCGCCGCGCATGACCAAGCTTCCCCGCCACGTAGGTCGCCCTGACCGTACGGTCATCGCCGAGCGTCGCCAGCACTGCCAGCGTCTCCGCGATCGAGCCTGAGCGGCCGACCCGGAATGCCAGGAGCGGCGTCGCGTTCGGGTCGAGCACCACCATGTCGGCCTCCCGCCCGGGCGCAAGCGTGCCGACGCGATCGTCGAGCGCCAACGCGCGCGCGCCGCCGAGCGTTGCGAGGAAGAATGCTTCGACGGCATCGATCGGCCGGCTCAAAAGCTGCGCCACCTTGTAGGCCTCACTCATGGTGGCGAGCAGGGAGAAGCTCGTGCCGGCGCCGATATCAGTGCCAAGGCCGACGTGAACGGGACGCCGAGGATCGCGCGCCGTGCGCATCGGAAACAGGCCGCTGCCGAGAAACAGGTTGGAGGTGGGACAATGCGCGAGCGCCGTGCCGGTGGCATGGCAGCGCTCGAATTCGCTCTCGCTGAGGTGTATCCCGTGCGCCAGCACCGCGCGACGGCCGATCAGACCGTAGTGGTCGTAGATGTCGAGGTAGTTGCGCCGCTGCGGGAACAGCTTCATCACCCAGGCGACCTCGTCGAGGTTCTCCGCGATGTGGGTCTGCATGAACGTGTCGGGGTGCTCGCGCCATAGGCGGCCGGCGAGCTCCAGTTGCTCGGGGGTGCTGCTCCCGGCGTAGCGCGGCGTGATGGCGTAGAGGCAACGCCCGCGGCCGTGCCATTTCGCAATCAGGGCCTTCGACTGATCATAGCCGGTGCGGGCAGTGTCGGTGAGCGCGGCGGGCGCGTTGCGGTCCATCAGCACCTTGCCCGCGATGAGCCGCAGGTTGCGCTTTTGCGCCTCTACGAACAGTGCGTCGACCGAGTCCACATGGACGGAGCAGAAGACCAGCGCTGTTGTCGTGCCCTGTCGCAACAACTCGTCGCAGAACACCCGTGCCGTCTCCTGCGCCACCGCAGGGTCAGCGAACGCTTGCTCAGCCACGAAGGTGTAATGCGTAAGCCAGTCGAGCAGCTGAAGTCCCTGGGCGCCGATGATGCCGGTCTGCACGTAGTGGACATGCGTGTCGATGAAGCCAGGCGTGACCAGGCAGCCGGAATAATCGGCGAGGTCGGCGTTCGCCGGCAATTCGGAATGCAGCGCCGCGTAAGGCCCGATCGCCTGGATTATGCCGTCGCGGCAGATGACGAGGCCGTCCGGCTCGTGCACGAGCGCCGTGCCGGCGTCGGTCAAGAACGGATCGTCGCGGCAGTAGACCAGTGTTCCGCGGACAGCGCTGACAGGAACGTCACCGGCGGTCGCGTTCATCTGAACTCGCTAGTCGAACACGATGGTCGCGCCCATCGCAGTCTCGGGCGGCACAATGATCGAGCCCACGTGGGTGGAGAATGCAATCTCACCTTTCGACAACGCCGCCCTCAGCGCGGCGCCGTCGCCCACGTGGAACTGCAGTGCGGCAAGCCGGGCACCCCGGGAGATGTCGGGCGGCTCGGTCCCGAAATGACTGCGGAAAGCGGCCGGGTCCATCACCCTGATGTCGCCGCGCGGCGTCGACGCGCTGACGCCGCTCGAGGTGGCATGCAGGTCGCGCACGTCGGTAACGGACGAGAGAAAAATGTGATGATCCGTCGGGTTCTCCGCGACCAGCACGACGGCCGCAATGCCGCTTGCTGTGTTTGGATGCCGCTGGAACGCCGGATTCCAGAAATTCTCGGGAAAATGCTGTTGGCAAACGGCAAAACCGATGTCGGGGGCCTTCGCGTCGCGGGCAAACGCCAATGAGAATGCCACCCTGACGGTTGCGCCGTCCGGCCGCTTCCCTTCACGCTCGAACGTCATCACGTCGGAGGCGGCAATTCCCGCCGATCGCAACGCAGCGGCGTCAGCCGCCACATCGCGGCTCTCGAGCAGAAGCATCGACAGTCCCTGGTGCGCTGCCAGGAACGACTGGTTGAAGCGACCGAACAGTTTCGAGAAACCGTCCGAACCGAGCCTTTCGGGCTCAGCGACCGCCAACAGCTCGATGAAAAATCCCGGCAGCTGGATCAGCTGATTGTGCGTGCCCCAGGGGTGGCGGTTGCGCGCCCCGACGGCGAATCCAAGCCGACGATAGAGGTCGGCCGCCGCATCGAGATCGTGCACCGCATGCACGACGTGGTCGAGGCCGCGAGACATGGAGCGCCGTCACTTGACGGCCGAGAAGGCGGTCGGCTGCAGGAACATGTTCTTGATCGAGGCGACGATCGGTCCGTCGCGCTCGCTTTCCGCGCGCTTGGCAAGCCATTCCGGATCGCTTGCAAACTTGTTCCACTTCGTCTCGCGTTCGGCGAGGGATTCCCATGCAAGGAGATAGTGCAGATCCTGATTGCCTCCGTCGCCGACCAGCACAGTCCAGAAACCCGCCTGCCGGATGCCGTGGCGCTTCCAGAGCTCGAGCGTGGTGGTTTCAAATCGCTTCAGCAGGGCTGGCAGCCGGCCGGTTACGCAGTGATAGATCCTCAATTCATAGATCATGATGGTCCTCTTGAAGATGGACAGCCGAGGCGCCGGGCAACGTGACGGCGCAAAGACAGGCAATCGTCGCACGCGCCTTCGCTGGAAGCGAGATCCGTTTGCGGCACAACGCGATCGTCAGCGCAATTATCTACACCAGCCGGCTCTGGTCGACCGCCGCCTCGATAAAGGAGGAGAACAGCGGATGGGGCTCGAACGGCCGCGATTTGAGCTCGGGATGAAACTGCACGCCGATGAACCAGGGGTGATCTTCATACTCGATCATTTCAGGCAGCAGCCCGTCGGGAGACATGCCGGAAAAGCGCATACCGTGCTGCTCGAGGCGCCCGCGATAGCCGGTATTGACCTCGTAGCGATGCCGGTGGCGCTCGGAAATTTCGGTCGCATCGTGATAAATCTGGGACACCCGGCTGCCGCGCTGAAGCAGCGCCGGATAGGCGCCGAGCCGCATGGTGCCACCGAGGTCACCGTCCATGCCGCGCCGCTCCAGCTCGTTGCCCTTCATCCATTCGGTCATCAGACCGACCACGGGGTGGGGAGTCGCGCCGAACTCCGTCGAGTTTGCGTCGTCGATGCCGCAGAGGTTGCGGGCTGCTTCGATGACGGCCATCTGCATCCCGAAGCAAATTCCGAAATACGGCACCTGACGCTCGCGCGCGAACTGCGCAGCCTTGATCTTTCCTTCGGCCCCGCGCTGGCCGAAGCCGCCGGGGACCAGGATACCGTTCACGTGCTCCAGAAACGGCGCCGGATCCCCGCGCTCGAACACCTCGGATTCGATCCAGTCGAGATTGACGCGAACCTTGTTGGCGATGCCGCCGTGGGAAAGCGCCTCGATCAGCGATTTATAGGCATCCTTGAGACCGGTATACTTGCCGACGATGGCGATCGTCACGTCGCCTTCCGGGTTGCGGATGCGCTCGTTGATAAGCCGCCAGCGGTCGAGGTCGGGCTCTCCGCGCGGCTCGAGTCCGAAGGCCGCGAGCACCTCGCGGTCGAGGCCGGCGCGGTGATAGGCCTCCGGCACGGCGTAGATGTTGTCCACGTCGCGCGCTTCGATGACCGCGCTCGGGCGCACATTGCAGAACAGCGCAAGCTTGGCGCGCTCGCTGTCGGGGATCGGCCGGTCGGAACGACACAGAAGGATGTCGGGCTGGATGCCGATCGAGCGCAGTTCCTTGACCGAGTGCTGGGTCGGCTTGGTCTTGAGTTCGCCGGCGCCGGCGATGAATGGCAACAGCGTCAGATGGATGTAGATGACGTGATGGCGCGGCAGGTCATTGCCGATCTGGCGGATCGCCTCGAAGAACGGCAGCCCCTCGATGTCGCCGACAGTGCCGCCGATCTCGCACAAGACGAAGTCGTAGCCCTCGTTGCCTTCGAGGATGAAGTCCTTGATGGCGTTGGTGACATGGGGAACCACCTGGATGGTGGCGCCGAGGTAGTCGCCGCGCCGCTCCTTGGCGAGAATCTCCTGATAGATGCGGCCGGTGGTGATGTTGTCCTGACGGGTCGCCGGCCGGCCGGTGAAGCGCTCATAGTGTCCGAGATCGAGGTCGGTCTCGGCCCCATCGTCGGTGACGAACACCTCGCCGTGCTGATAGGGCGACATGGTGCCGGGATCGACGTTGAGATAGGGGTCGAGCTTGCGCAGCCGCACCTTGTATCCACGCGCCTGCAGAAGCGCTCCGAGCGCCGCGGATGCCAAGCCCTTGCCGAGGGAGGAGACCACGCCACCGGTGATGAAGATCAACCGTGCCATGGGGCCCAACCTTTAGCCCCGCGGCGTCGATTCGACGAGAGCCGTCTACTGCCTTCGCCTCGAAATCCATGCGCCGCGCACATACCTTGAAATCCTCCCGCTGTTACAATGACGTGGCCGCAAGACTTTAATGTGAGTTCTCAATTCGCCATTCGCCCCTTGCATGGCTCTTCAAAGTGAGAGGGCCGGTCACCCGGCCCTGTTATTCGTCTCATTGCGAGCGCGGTACTTGTGGGCCAGCCGGCGGCGCCGCCGGCTGCTCCTGCTGGCGCAGGGTGTCGAGCAGCCCCCCGCCGCCCTGGCCCAGCGGGGCTCCGGGGCTCTGCTGTTGCGCCGGGGTACCGGTATTTTGGATGCCGGTATGGGGCTTGCGATCCATTCCCGCCAAAATCGAGAGGATCAGGCTGGTCGTGAAGAAGGTCAGGGCCAGAACGGCGGTCGTCCGGGTGAGCACATTGGACGTTCCCCGGCTCGAGAGGAATCCCCCGGTGGAACCGATGCCGAGCCCGCCCCCCTCCGATTTCTGCAACAACACGACGCCGATCATCGCCGTGACAACCATGAGATGAATGACGATCAGAACGGTCTGCATGCACCACCAGCCAATATTGCCCTCGAGCCCCTCACGGGCTCCGCTGCACCGGCGTCATATAGGAAGACGGGGGCGTGTCTACAGCATCCTCGCCGCGATTTCCATCGCGCGGAGCACAGGGCCGCAGGGGCACGAGGTGCGCCCGCGACCGCGAGAAGGGTTTATGCGCGACGAACTCCGCCGAGCTATTGCAAGACCTTCAGATAGGCAATGATGTCATCGACCTCCTTGGCCTCGGTGAGCCCGCCATAGGGCATACGGTTGCCCTTCACCCTGGCTTGCGGGTCTTTGATGTAGGCGCGCAGATTGTCCTCATCCCACACGATGTTCGCGCGCTTCATCGGGTTCGAATAGCGGAAATCCTCGAGCGCTGCCGACTTGCGGCCGACGACGCCCTTGAGGCTCGGTCCGAGCGCGTCCGGCCGCTCCGTGTGACAGGCGGCGCAGGTCTGGTAGAGCACCTTGCCGTTCCCCGCGTCGGCTGCGGCGGCTGAGGTCGCGAACAACGCGAGGACGAGAAAGCCGCCCGCTGCGGCGGCCAAGATCGGCTTGTACATCCTTCTCCCCTTTTCCCCCGTCACGCCTGCACCAGCGGACCGGGACTCTTGAGATACTTCGTGGTGATCGCTTCCGCCGACCAATAGGCGAGCGCTCCGACCGGTCCGGTGGGGTTGTAGGCCGGCTGCTGCGGGAACGTCGACGCACCCATGATGAAGAGATTGTCGGCATCCCACGCCTGCAGATAGCGGTTGACCACGCTGGTCTTGGGGTCCGTGCCCATGATCGTGCCGCCGGTATTGTGGGTCGACTGATAGGGCACGATGTCGTAGTCCCCACGCCGCATGCGCGGCGGACCGACGATCGTCGGGTTCATGGCGCGGGCGATCTTGGCCGCGACGTCGAGCGTGTACTCCATCACCTTGTAGTCGTTCTCGACAAAATTATAGGTCAGTCGCAGCAGCGGTCGGCCGAGCTGGTCCCGGTAGGTCGGATCGAGGTCGAGATAGTTGTTGCGGTTGGCGTAGTTCGATCCCGATACCGCGATGCTGGCAGCGTGGTGGTACCACTTCGCCGTTGCCTTCTTCCACGCCGCACCCCAGCGCGGGGTGCCACCTGGCACCGGCCGATAACCGATCGGGCGACCGTCGGCGTGCCCGCAGGCAAAACGGGAACCGCCGAGGAAGCCGAGCCCGCTGTGATCGAAATTGTCGCCGTCGACGTCATCGAGCGCCATCGCCGCGCCCGGAGCACCCATGAAAGGGTTGAACTCCTTGTTCTCGAAGAACATGGTCACGCCCATGCGCGAGAGCTGATAGCAGTAGTTCTTGCCCACCGCGCCTTTGCCCGTCGTGGGGTCGTAGGGTTCGCCGATCCCGGAGTGAAACAGCAGCGAGATGTTGCCGAACACGTAGGCGGAGAGCACCACGATGCCGGCGGGCTGCTCATATTCCTCGCCGGTTCGGGTATCGGTATAGACCACGCCCGTCACCTTGCGCGCTGCCTTGTCATAGATGAGCCGGCTGACCCAGGCGCGAGCGCGCAGGGTGAATCTCGGATCCGCGCGCAATACCGGCAGCACGCAGACCTGCGGCCCCGCTTTGGCATTCGCTTCGCAGCCGCTCTTGTCGCAATGCCCACAGTACTGGCACGCGCCCAGCGTGAGGCCCTCGCTGTTGACGTAAGGCCGGCTGCAGTTGCTGATGGGCTGCGGGAAAGGATGGTAACCGAGTTCCGTTGCCGCCTTCTCGAACATCAAAGCGGACTCGGTCATCTTCAACGGCGGGTTGGGATACTCGTTCTGGCGCGATCCCTCGAACACATTACCACCGGCGATCTTCTGGCCGCGCAGATTTCCGGCCTTGCCGGACACGCCGCAGAGCTTGTCGAACTTGTCGTAGTAGGGCTCGAGCTCCTCGTAGCTCATCGCCCAGTCCTGGATCGTCATGTCTTCGGGGATGACGCCGACGCCGTAACGCTCGGCGATGTGACTGCGGCAACGATGGTCGCTCGGCAGATAGCGCCAGTGCAGGCCGCCCCAGTGATTGGCGGCCCCGCCGACGCTGTTGCCGGGCAAGAACGAACCCATGCGCCGCATCGGGAGCGCCAGTTCCGACGACCGGTTGCGGAACGTGATGGTCTCCAGGGCCGGGTCCTGAACCAGCTCCAGGCGATAGGTGTATTTGAGCTCGTCGCGGATGCCGGGAAGCGCGAAATGCTCGCCGGGCGTCAGATCCTCACCGCGCTCGAGCCCGACCACCGTCAAGCCGGCCTTGGTCAGTTCACGCGCCATGATGCTGCCGGTCCAGCCCATGCCGACCATGACCGCGTCGACTTCTTTCAATCGCGTCGCCATGTCTCTCCTCCCCTACGAGAAGTCCGCAATGGACTGCGGCTCCGCGCGATACCGCTTGTTGCGATACTCATCGATCAGGGTGGAATAGACCGCCGGCAAACCGGGGTAGCCGACCATCCTCCAGCCCGCCTTGCCGCGGTTGCCGCCATAGATCGGGTCCGCGAAAAATCCCTCCATCGTGATCGTGATCAGCGCCTCGAAGAACTGCTTGCCGTTGAAATCGCCGAGCGCGGCTTTGCCCGCCTCCAATTCCTTGAGGGCGGCCTCGCGCTCCTTCGACCCCAACCGGTCGAAGTCCTTGCCATAGCTATTGCGCGTCCATTGGTTGGTGGCGACGACACCGGCGGCAAAAAACTCCCGCGGCGTGAGCGGCAGCTGGTAGCCCTGCTCCGGCTTGCCTTTGTTGAAGGGACCCGAGCGGTACATCTTGGCGCCACCGCCCCACGCACCGGCGAGTTGCCGGTCGATGAAGACGGTCACTCCGCATGCACTTCCAGACGGCGAAAGCTCATCGCCGGGGATCATGGTGTCGGCCACGGCCGAGAAAAAGGCGGCCTCGGTCGCGGTGAGCGTCAGGAGTGCATCGTCGTGTACGGGCGCCGGTGCAGCCGGCGATGGCGCTGAAGCAGGTTGCGGTTGCTGCGCCCCGGCGGGCGCGGCTGGTGCCAGGCCCGCCGCCACTGCCGTGCCGGCCCCCACCAGGAAGTTGCGTCGTGCAATGGGGCTGGTGTCTTCGGTTGCCCTGCCATCGGATCTGTCGTCGCCGGCCATGGAGACCTCCGTCGGTTCGCCGAACGCATGAGACCTGCGCCGAGGCAGGTAGTCGTTATTCACGGAACCAGTGAGCGCCACTCGCGCGATGGCCGTTACGCTGGCACGAGCGGACCCGGACTTTTGAGATACTTCGACGTGATGGCCTCGGCTGACCAATAGGCCAGCGCACCGACGAGGCCGGTCGGATTGTAGGATGCGTTCTGCGGAAACAGCGAAGCTCCCATCACGAACAGATTGTCGGCGTCCCAGGCCTGGCAGTAGCGGTTGACCGCGCTCGTCTTGGGATCGGCGCCCATGATGGTACCGCCGGTATTGTGGGTCGATTGATACGGCACGACGTTGTAGTTGCCGCGGCGGACATTCACGTTGCCCTTGATCGTCGGCTTCATCGCCACGGCCAGCCGATCGAGCACGCCGCCCAAATACTGCGCCATCTTGTAGTCGTTGTCGCGGAAGTTATAGCTCATGCGAATGAGCGGCCGGCCAAGCGCGTCCTTGTAGGTCGGATCGAGGTCGAGAAAATTCTCGCGGTGGGCATAGTTGCAGCCAGACGCGCCAATGGTGAATGCGTGGTTGTACCATTTCGCGGTCGCCCGCTTCCAATCGCGTCCCCAGCGCGGCGTGCCCGGCGGCACGGGACGAGTCAGGATCGGACGACCATTGCTGGTGCCGGCCGAAATCCAGGCCCCTCCGAAAAAGCCCAGACCCGCGTGATCGAAATTGTCGCCGTTGAAATCATCGATGTTGGTGCCGTGAGCGCCGCTCGCCATGAACGGGTTGATCTCCTTGCTCTCGAAAAACACCGTCACGCCGTTGCCGGACACCTGATAGCAGTAGTTCCTGCCAATCGCGCCCTTGCCGCTCCTGTAGTCATAGGGTTCTCCGATGCCGGCCGTGAGCATCAAGAGAGTGTTGTTGAACACGTAGGCTCCCATGAGGACGATGCCCGCGGGCTGTTCGAATTCCTCGCCGCTCCTGGTGTCGATGTAGCGCACCGCGGTCACCTTTTTCGCCTGCCTGTCGTACACCAGCTCCTTCACATAGGCGTAGGTGCGCAGTTCGAAATTCGGATCCGGCAGCAAGACCGGCAGGATGCACGCCTGCGGTGATGCCTTGGCATTGGCTTCGCAGCCGAACCGCTCGCAATGCCCGCAATATTCGCAGGCACCCAGCGTCACGCCCTCGGAATTGGTGTAGACGGCGCTCATGTTTGCGGATGGCGCCGGGAACGGATGATAGCCCAATTCCGTCGCGGCCTGCTCCATCAGCGAACCGGCCATGGTCTGGACCAACGGCTTGTTGGGATACTCGTTCTGACGCGGGCCCTCGAACACGTTGCCGCCTGCGATGATCCTGCCGCGCAGATTGCCCGCCTTGCCGGAGATGCCACACAGTTTCTCGAACCGGTCGTAATACGGTTCGAGCTCGTCGTAGGAGACCGGATAGTCGTCGATTGTCATCTCGGCGGGAACGGCATTGCGCCCGTAGCGGCTCTCGAGATGACTGCGCAGGTTGTGATCCGACGGCAGCAACCGCCAGGTAACGCCGTTCCAGTGCGAACCCGCGCCGCCGACCCCGGTGCCTGGCAGGAACGACCCGAGCCTGCGCAAGGGCAACGCGGTCTCCGACGGAGAATGGCGCAGCGTCACGGTTTCCGTTTGCGTGTCCTGGAAGAGCTCCTGCCGCACCGCGTATTTGAGGTCGTCGCGCACGGAGGGCAGCGCAAAATCATCGCGCGCGGTGCGATCGGCGCCGCGCTCGAGCCCGACCACCTTGAGACCGGCCTTGGTCAACTCGCGGGCGAGAATGCTCCCGGTGAACCCGACGCCGATGCAGACCGCGTCCACTTCCCTAAGCACCGTAGCCATGGCGTCTCTCCCCTGTCGCGATCATGCGTGCCAATTCGGTGTTCGTGCACAATCCGACCGCCGGCGCCGGCGGCGCCCGCGGCCTTAGGAAACAGCCGGTGTGGGATGCTGTCGTGCACCGCCGTCCCCCGTCAGGAGAAATCGGCGATCGAGTGCGGCGGCTTGTCGTATCTCTTGCCGAAATACGTCTTGATCTCTTCGCGGTAGGTAGCCGGCAGGCCGGGATAGCCGATCATCTTCCACGACGCCATATCGCGATTCCCGCCATAGATCGGATCGGCGAAGAAGCCTTCCATGGTGATCTGCAGCAGGGCGTTGAAGAACATGGAGCTGGTAAAACCTGGAAACGGTGCCTTGCCCTCATCCATCGTCTTCAACGCCGCGTCACGGTCCTGGTGGGAGAGCCGGTCGAAGTCCTTGCCGTAGGTCTTGCGCGTCCAGTCGTTGGCGGCCGCGATGCCGGCACGGAAGAATTCACGCGGCGTGAGCGGGAGCTGGTAGCCGAGCTCGGGCTTGCCCTTGGGGAAGGGCCCATCGCGATAGAGCCGGGCGCCGCTGCCATAAGCACCTGCAAGTTGGCGATCGATGAAGGTCGCCACGCCGCACTGGCTGCCCGAAGGCGAGAGCTCATCGGCGGGAATGATGGCATCGGCGGCAGCGACAAAGAAGGCATGCTCGGTGGCGGTGAGAGTGAGCAACGGCTCCGGGTCGGGCGCCGCCGCGGCAGCCGGCGGCGCGGGCGGATTCTGCGCTTCGACCTGCGCCGTGGGCGCAAGTCCCGCAGCGACCGCAGTACCGGCTCCAAGCAGGAAATTGCGACGTGCGATCGGACCGCCGTCGTCCGACGGCTTCTTGTTCGTCATTGCGACCTCCCCATGCTTGCCGCGCCGAAGTGGCCGGCAGCCCGCGGCGCAGACGTGCTACCGCCGCGCGGCAACTTGTTTGCTCTTGTTTGGAACCAGACTAATCCGATTTTTATCGGCGTGGGAGGGGCGCCGGCACCCTTTCGTGCGCTACGTCCTGCATAGCTGCATGGAACAATTGCCGCGCCGGTTTGCGTAAAACGGCCGCCTCAGGCGGGGCTGAACTGTTCGACCGGTGGCAGTGTGCGCCCTAACCGGGCTCCAGGCCCTTGGCCTTGAGCACGGGAGCCGCGGCCGGTGACGTCAGGAATTTGAGCAACGTCTTGGCGGCATCAGGCTCCTTCGCGGCCGTGCCAATGGCGGCGGGGTAAACTGTGAGAAGCTGGATGTCGGCTGGCAGCGGTCCGACCAACTCGGCCCCCGGATAGGGCAGGATTTCGCTGATCTGGGTCATTCCGATTTCGGCCTCGCCGTTCGCCACCGCATGCGCGGCCGGATTGGACGGCGGAAGCAGCTTGGTCTTCTCCTTGAGCTGCTGTGCGATGCCCAGCCGCTCGAAAAGGCCTTTGAGGTAGATTCCGGTTGCGCCCTGTTCCACATAGCAAATGGATTTCGCGTCCAGCAGCGCGCGCTTGAATGCCTCGGTCGTGCTGATGTCAGGCTTGGGTGCACCCCGCTTGACGGCAAGGCCGGCGGCCGAGCGCGCGATGTTGGTGCTGGTCGCGGCGACGAGCCTGCCCTGCTTCATCAGGTCGTCGGCGGCGGGCGCACCAAGGATGGCGAGATCGAACGGCGCTCCCTTTTCAATTTCAGTCTTGAGCACAGCAGCCGCGTTGAAATTGATCGTGAGCTTGTGCTCGCTTGCTTTCTCGAACTGCGGGCCGAGTTCCTCCAGCGCCGTCTTGAGCGCGTTCGAGGCAAACACCCTGATCTCGGCGGCATCGGCTGCTCCGGTCGCGAATATCGCAAACGCGAGAAGCTTCCCTGCGACCAGCGCTGGGCTCCTCATGGCATCCTCCCCGGTAGTTGCTTGTTGTCGTAAAATGCCGGCGCCAGTCTATCGATAAACACCGGCGATCGCCAGGAACTCGGCCGCGTTGAGACTCGCGCCGCCGACGAGTGCCCCGTCGACGTCGGCGACGCTCATCAGTTCCTTGGCGTTGGACGGCTTGACCGAGCCGCCATAGAGGATGCGAATGCCCTGCCCTGCCGCGCCGAATCGCAACGCCAGGCGCTGCCGGATGAAACCATGCATTTCAGCGACGTCGGCGGCCGTCGGCGTGCGCCCGCTGCCAATCGCCCAGACCGGCTCATATGCGACCACGAGATTGTCAGGGGTGGCGTCATCTGGCACCGAGCCATCGAGCTGAGCGCCCACGACCGACAGCGCCCGCCCCTCGTCGCGCTCCGAACGGGTCTCGCCTACGCAGACGATGGCAGCAAGGCCGGCGCGCCAAGCCGCCAGTGCCTTTGCGCGGACATCGGCATCGGTTTCCCGGTGGTAGGTGCGCCGCTCGGAATGCCCGACAATGACAGCACTGGCGCCAGCGTCCTTGAGCATTTCGGCCGAGAGATCGCCGGTGAACGCCCCGGCGGGCTCGGCGTGGCAATCCTGCCCGCCGATAAGCACCGGGCCACCCTCGGCGGTGGCGGCAAAACGCGCCAGCAGTGTCGCCGGCGGACATACCATCACATCGACGCCCGCGGCGAGCGGCCGTGCGCCTTGAATAATCTTGGCGAGTTCCGTCCCCGCCGCAGCGAGGCCGTTCATCTTCCAGTTGCCCGCCACCAGCGGGCGGCGCGGGACGCCAGCCATATCCCTTCCGCCTTTTCCCGAATCCCGTCAGCCGGTTAGCAGAGCGGTCGAAGCCGCGCCAGGGGCAGGCTTGTGACCGCCTGACGCTCCCGCCATATGTTGCGACGCAGGGGCCCCCTCCCTATGATGCATGACTCCCGGTGGGCCGGGGGTTCTCTCCAACGGATGACGCATGCTTCGAGGTCTTCGAAAAGCCTCTTCCAATTGGCTCGGCAAGGCGGTCATGGCCGCCGTCGTCGGCTTTTTGATCATCAGCTTCGCGATCTGGGGAATCGGCGACATTTTTCGCGGCTTCGGCCGCTCGACCGTCGCCAAAGTGGGAGGTACCGAAGTCTCGATCGAGCAATTTCGCAACCTCTACAATGATCGGTTGCAGCAATTCTCGCGCCAGGCCGGCCGCCCCATCACGCCGGAGCAGGCGCGGACGATGGGTCTCGACCGCTTGGTGATCGCACAGCTGGTCTCGGAGATGGTGCTCGATGAGCGCGCCCGCGCGCTGGGCCTCAACTTGTCCCCGGAGGAGGTCGCCAAACACATCATGGCCGATCCCGCCTTCAAGGGGCCGGGCGGCCAGTTCGATCGTCTGCGCTTCGATCAGCTCATCCGCAACGCCGGCTATACCGAGGCCCGCTTCGTGGCGGAGCAGCGCCGTCAACTCCTGCGCCGGGAGCTCGCCGGCACCATCGCGTCCGGGATGACGGCGCCGAAGGCTCTGGTAGACGCCGTCAATCGCTATCAAAACGAACAGCGCACGATCGAGTATGTGCTGCTCACGCGCGCCCAGGCCGGCGAGATTCCACCGCCTTCGCCGGAGGCGCTTGCGAAATACTTCGACGAGCGCAAGGTCCTGTTCCGTGCGCCCGAATACCGCAAGCTCGTGGTCGTATCCCTGATCCCGAGCGAGCAGGCGCCCTGGATGGAAATTCCGGATGCAGACATCAAGCGCGCCTATGAGGAGCGGCGTACACGCTACGCGACACCAGAACGACGCCACATCCTGCAGATTGATTTTCCGAACGCCGCGGCGGCCAGCGCGGCCGCAGAGCGCATTGCAAAGGGCGCGAGCTTCGCGGAGATCGCGAAGGAGCTTGGCAAGAGCGAGAGCGACATTGACCTGGGCACAGTGCCCAAGACGGCCGTGATCGATCGGGCGGCGGGCGACGCAGCCTTCGCGCTCAAGGAGGGCGAAGTCAGCGCCCCCGTGCAGGGCCGCTTCGGCACCGTCCTGGTCCAGGTTCTCAAGATCGAGCCGGAGCAGGTACGCCCCCTGGAGCAGGTAGCGGGGGAGATCAAGCAAGAGCTCGCGGCCGCGCGCGCCAAGACCGAGATTTTCGACTTCTACAACAAGATCGAGGATGCACGCGCCGAAGGAAAATCGCTCGCCGACGCGGCTGCCAACCTCAAGCTGGAGGCGCGCACCTTCGAGGTCGACCGCTCCGGACGCGATGCCGCGGGCCAGGTGGTCGCGAACATTCCGGACGCACAGCGACTGCTGCCGATGGCGTTCTCCACCGACGTGGGCATCGAGCGCGACCCGCTCCAGTTTCAGGACGGCTACATCTGGCTCGAGGTGGCGGGGATAACACCGTCGCGTGAACGCTCGCTCGATGAAGTGAAGGATCAGGTCGAGGAGAGCTGGCGGCAGCAGGAAATCGCGACGCGTCTCAATGCCGAGGCGACGGCAATTCTCGACAAGGTGAAGGCGGGCACACCGCTTGCCGAAGTCGCCGCGGCCGGCAATCTCAAGGTCGAAACCCTGACCGGTCTCAAGCGTGGCGAAGCTTCCGGCCCGCTGTCCGCTGGAGCCGTCGATGCGGTATTTCGGACGGCGAAGGACGCGGCCAGCAAGGCCGAAGCGGGTCCGCCGGGCGAGCAGACGGTGTTCCGCGTTACAGAGATCGTGGTGCCGAGCATCGAGGCGGCGTCCGAAGACATCAAACGCATCGTCGAGTTGCTCAATCGTGGTCTCTCCGAGGACGTGCTCGGCGAATACATCACCAAGCTCGAGAGCGAGATCGGCGTGACCATCAATCAAAGCGCGCTGAACCAGGTGGTCGGCGGTGGCACAGGCGACAGCGCAAACTGACGTGACCCATGCATATCGAGCCGCAGGCACCGGCATTTGCCAAGCGCTATGCGCGGGGTGAGGCTCAGGTCGTCTGGACCACGCTCGTCTCCGATCTCGAAACGCCGGTATCGGCCTTTCTCAAGGTTGCCGGCATACGTCCGCTGAGTTTCCTGTTGGAATCGGTCGAGGGCGGCGCCGTGCGCGGACGCTACTCGATCATCGGCCTCGACCCTGACCTCGTGTGGCGCACCGTGCTGGGGCGCGCGGAGATCAACCGCGCGGTGCGGCGATCGGCTCACAACTTCACACCCTGCAGCGAGCCGCCGCTGGCGGCGCTGCGCGCGCTTATCGCGGAAAGCCGGATCGAATTGCCGGAGGCGCTGCCGCCGATGGCGGCCGGCGTCTTCGGGTACCTTGGATATGACATGGTGCGGCTGATGGAGGACCTGCCGCAGCCCAATCCCGATCCGATCGGAATCCCGGACGCGGTGATGGTGCGACCTACCATCGTGATCGTCTTCGATGCCGTGAAGGATTCGATCACGGTCGTCACGCCGGTTAGATGGCAGAACGGCATCGAGGCCGAGACTGCTTTGGCGCGGGCGAGCGAGCGTCTCGCCGCGATCGTCGATGCCCTCGATGCGCCGCTGGCGCATGCCCCGCCCAATATCCAGACGGGTCCGCTCTCGGTGTGGCCGTCCTCGAACACCACGCCGGGCGACTACGAACGGATGGTGAGTGTTGCCAAGGAGTACATCGCCGCCGGCGATATCTTCCAGGTCGTCCTGTCGCAACGTTTCGAGGCGCCGTTCGAATTGCCGCCGTTTGCGCTCTATCGCGCCCTGCGGCGGGTCAATCCCGCTCCCTTCCTCTATTTTCTCGACTTCGGCGGCTTCTCGATCGTCGGGTCGAGCCCGGAAATCCTTGTGCGCGTGCGCGAGGGTACCGTCACCATCCGCCCGCTGGCAGGCACGCGGCCGCGAGGCCCGACGCCGCAATCGGACAAGGCGCTCGAAGCCGAATTGCTGGCGGACCAAAAGGAGCGCGCCGAACACCTGATGCTGCTCGATCTCGGGCGCAACGACGTCGGACGCGTCGCTCGCACCGCCACCGTCAAGGTGACGGACCAGTTCTTCGTCGAACGCTTCAGTCAGGTCATGCACATCGTCTCCAATGTCGAGGGCCAGCTCGATGGGAAATACGACGCGCTCGACGCGCTGGCGGCAGGCTTTCCGGCTGGGACCGTCTCGGGAGCACCCAAGGTGCGGGCGATGGAGATCATTGACGAGCTCGAATTGGAGAAGCGCGGCCTCTATGCCGGGTCGGTAGGCTATTTCTCCGCGGCTGGTGAACTCGACAGTTGCATTGTCCTGCGTACGGCCTTGATCAAGGACGGCGTGATGTACGTGCAGGCCGGCGCGGGCATTGTGGCCGATTCCAATCCCAAGTCCGAACAACAGGAATGCGTCGACAAAGCCAAGGCGCTGTTCCGGGCTGCGGAAGAAGCCAAGCGATTTGCGAGTGCGGCACGCCGGGGCCAATAGATCGCAGGGTCACAACCATGAACGACGCCACCGATCATCAGCACGCACCGAAATGGAAGCACGACGGCGTGCGCGTCATCCCCGGGAATTCGCTTGATCCACACACCGCACAGACGCCGGGAATGGATCGCAAGGCGGCGATCAACTACGCGCGCGTCGGCGCCCAGAAGATATGGGCCGGAACGGTGAGCATTCGACCCAACGCCAAGACCGGCGCCCATCACCACGGCGAGCTCGAGAGCGTCATTTACGTGGTGCGCGGCAAGGCGCGCATGCGTTGGGGCGAACGCCTGGAGTTTACCGCCGAGGCGGGCCCGGGCGATTTCATCTACGTGCCGCCATTCGTGCCCCATCAGGAGATCAACGCCAGCCCGAGCGAGCCGCTCGAATGCGTTTTGGTGCGCAGCGACAACGAGGCGGTGGTCGTCAACCTCGACATCGAGCCGGTCGAAAAGCCGGACCAAGTGTTATGGGTCGATCCGATTCACCGCGGCTGACGCGGCATCCCTGAGCACGTGTGTGTCACCAAGCGCGGCATTCACTCAATGGGGGGCCAGCTGGCGGGCTTGTCCCACCGCCTCCATGCATTCCACCTCCTTGCCCTGCTGATCAAGCGCGCGTGCACGGCCAAGCGCGAGGCTCGCCTCGCTCGCATTGCCCGAACCGGCGGGACGAGTTGCTGCCTGGCCACGGGCAGCTTCAGTCATCGCCGCAGTGGGAGGGTGCTGGCCGGTCGTGGCCGGTGCCGTCTGGCCCCGGGTTGCCTCGTTCATGGCGGCTGTGGGGGGATGCTGGGGAGCCGCCCCTTGCTGGGCGGCGGTCGGCTGGCCCGCGGTTTGCCGACGTACGTCCTCAGGCGAGGTCGCCTGGCCTTGCGTGGCCTGGCTCATCGCGGCCGTCGGTGGATGCTCTTTCCCCGGTGCTGTTCCGGACTGGGTAAGACCCGATGCACCGGAGGTCGGGCCGGTACCCGCGTCCCTGGCGGAAAGGGTCTTGGTAAGCGCATCGATCTCCGTCGTGCACGGACCCGACGTCGCGGGACCGCCCCCGAACACGATTGCGAGTGCCCCACCCAGGATTAATGTCTTCGCCTTCATAGCGTTTCCTCCTTGGATTTGCCGGCCGGGAACACAGGCGTTCCTGAATCCGGGCAGTCGCCATTGCAACTCCGGCGGCGGGCTCAGCGTTCCGTACGGGACTTGCAGCAGGAGACGTAGAAGAAGCTCCGCGGAACCGATCGAGCGGGCCCGCCGTGACCCGCGAGTCATTGGCAATGAGCGCTCCGTCGAACCCAGAGCGTCCCCACCCGAAGCGTCGCTCCGATGCGGCACCGTCCGCGCGGCGATCCAGAATTCGCAAGCGACTTGGCGATCTTCACTCCAAGTCCCGGCGTGTGATTTCCAAGCACCGCCAAGAGCGGAAACGTCGAGATCGAGAGGTCTCCGATCAGAGCCGGCGCGGACTCGATTGGACTAACTTTTTTCTAGCCGACGTCCAGATGGGCTTCGGCGCGTTTCTCGCGTTTTACCTGGCGGAACTGGGCTGGTCGAAACAGGATGTCGGGCTCGCCCTGGCTGCCGGCGGCCTGGCGGGCGTGGTCGCTCAGGTGCCGGGCGGTGCGCTTGCCGACGCCGTGCGCAGGAAGCGCGGGCTGGTGGCGCTCGGCATTGCCATGATTGCCGCCTCGGCGCTCATCCTGGCATTGTGGCCGACCTTCACGCTGGTCTTTATCGCCGAGATCCTGCACGGATCAACCGCCGGGATCGTGGGTCCTGCAATTGCGGCGATCAGCCTTGGTCTCGCCGGGCGTCATGGCATGTCCTGCCGCGTCGGGCGGAATCTCAGATTTGCGGCGGCCGGCAATGCCTTGACCGCAGCCATCATGGGCACGCTCGGCGCCTACCTGTCCGTCAGCTCGATATTTATTGCCACGACGATCTTGTGCATCCCCGCCTTGATCGCCCTGGGCCAAATCCGCGCGAACGAGATCGATTACGTCCGCGCCCGCAACGCCACGAAGCAGGATCAGACCGTCAACCTGCAGCGGCTGACCGATTTCATCCGGAATCGGAACCTGCTGGTGTTCGCGGGCTGCATGATGCTGTTTCATTTTTCCAACGCTTCGCTGCTGCCGCTGGTGAGCCAGAACCTGGCACATAGCAAGGCCACGCTGAGCCCGCTCTTGCTGGCGGGCCTGATCATCGTCCCTCAGATCGTCGTCGCGATCCTGGGGCCCTGGGCGGGGTACTGGTCAGAGCTTTGGGGACGCAAGCCATTGCTGCTCGCCGGATTCGCGACCGAAATAGCGCGGGCGCTGTTGTTCTCGATGGTCACCGACCCGCTGTTCATGATCGCCGTCCAGCTGCTTGACGGTATTACCGGCGCGATCGTGACGGTCTTGACCATCCTGGTGATCACGGATCTCACCACCGGCACGGGCCGCTTCAACCTGGCACAAGGCGTCCTTGGGACACTCGTCGGCATTTCGGCCGCGATCAGCACCGGCACGATCGGATTCATCGTCGATCGTTACGGCGACATGGTCGGATTTCTGGTCATGGCGGCGGGAACGAGCATGGCCCTGGTCATCCTCTTGACCTTGTTGCCGGAAACCAAGCCCGCGAAATATCTCGATTGATCCGCCGGAACGACGCGTAATGCCGACACCGTTTCTGGCGTATTCGCCGTCAGCCGCAGCGCCGCACGCTCACCCCGGGGGAGTTGGGCTCGGATCGCTCGGCAACATCGATCGTGGCAATACTCGTAAAAATATTGGCGGCGATGTCTCGCGGCAGCTCGTGGGTCAAGGGCGTCAGGGGCTGGTTGTTATCGCCGCAATTGACCGAAATGCCGAGATTCCAGGCATACAGCGACGCTCCTCCCTTGGAGCGCAGAATGATGTTGAGTTGAGCTTCGGTCGACGTCCGATAGCCGAGAGAGGAAACATTGCCGGAAAACGTCAGCTTGACCTGTCCACCGGTCTCGGTCCGCAGCAATGCGATTGCGATGTTGCTGAGTTGGAACCGCCGATCGCTCGATTGTTCTCTGCGGTGCCAGATCAGTTCCTGCCCCTTCTGCACGGTTTCTTTGAGGCTGCCGCTGCTCGAAGCAACCTCGAACGCAGCCGGCTGCTCGAGAACTGCAAACTCCTCGCCATCGGTGTTGCCTTTGCGTGCGGGAGGAGTTTGCGCGCGGGCTGGCAACGCGATTCCCAACGATATCCCCGCGAGCGCGGCGCGGCGCGTAACACTGCACGTCATCCTATTGCTCCAAACCGCCGCCGACGGGACGGCTCGACGGACCTTACCACAGGCTACCTGCGACCTGTTCAATACCCTGATTCGAGAGACGCGATCACCAGCCGTCGAGCCGGCTGTTCGCCGCCGCGCCTGTGGTACGATCGATCGGTCAAGGAGACAACCGCATGATCCCGTTCTTCCTTCGAGCCGGTATCGCAGGCCTGATACTCGGCGGCCTTGCCTTCGCCGCCCACGCCCAGGCGCCCAACGTCAGGCTTACCCTCGATTTCGCCATCCAGGGACAGCAATCGCCGTTCGTGCTGGCAGCCGAGGGGGGCTACTTCGCACGCGCCGGCGTCAACGTGCAGGTGGACCGCGGATACGGGTCGGCGGACGCGATCACCAAGGTTGCCAGCGGCGCCTACGACATGGCTTTCGCCGATATCGGCGCGCTGATTCACTTCAACGGTAAGCAGGCCGGCGCGAAAGTGATAAGCGTGCTCCAGGTCTACGAAGTCGCGCCCATGCTGATCCTGTCGCTGAAAAAGTCGAACATCAGCAAACCGGCCGATCTCGCGGGCAAGCGACTCGCGTCGCCTCCAGGCGCGTCGAGCCGTGTGATGTTTCCCCTCTTCGCCGCCGCCAACGGCCTCGACCTGTCGTCGATCAACTGGATCGACGTTACGCCGCAGTTGCGCGAAACGCTGCTGGTTCAGGGCCAGACCGACGCCACCACCGCGCTGATCACCGACCTCGCCGGTCTCGAACGTCTCGGCATTGCTGAGCACGATCTCAGCCTCATGCACTTCAGCGATTTCGGCGTCGCGCTTTACGGACATTGTATTCTGACTACCCCCGAATTTGCGGCCAGGAATCCGGATGCCGTCAAAAAGGTGGTCAAAGGTATCGTCGACGCCCTCAAGGCCGCCATCGCCGACCCCGGCGTCGCGATCGCGGCGATCAAGAAGCGCGAGCCGCTGGTCGACGAGAAGGTAGAGCGCGCTCGCCTGGAGCTTGTCATCAGGAACGCCATCGTCACCGACCGGGTGCGGCGCGAAGGCCTCGGCGCCGTCGATCCCGACCGGATGAAGCAGACCATCGCGATGGTCGCCAAGACATTCGGCAGTCCGACCCCGGATATCGCGGCGGTCTACCGCCCTGACTACCTGCCCCCTCCTGCGGAGCTCAGGCTGCAATGAGCCGTGGATGGCGAGCGGCGGCAGGAAAGGCAAGGCGGCCGGCGCGCCGGGCTGCTAAGCGACGATGAGCAGCTCGTCGGTGTCGAGATAGTCGGACAGCAGCTCGCAGCCGCCAGGTGTGACCAGGACCATGTCCTTGTTCTGCATGCCGAAGCCGAACCCCGTCTCGTAGATGAGCGGCTCGATTCCCAGCACCATCCCGGCTTCGAGCGCACGGTCTTCGGTCGGGCCGAGATACGGATCCTCGTGCAGGTGCAACCCGATGCCGTGGCCGATAAACGAGATCGGCGGCAGGCCAAGCTCCCCAACTTTTTTCAAGTAGAGGTCGTAGATGGCCCGGCTCGAAGCACCCGGCCTGATGGCGTCGAGCAGCATATATTTGCATGCGATGAGGTTCTTCCAGATGCGCTGCGCTTCGGGCGGCGGCGCGCCCACAGCGGCGGTGCGACACACGCCGGCGTGATATCCGGCGATCATGGGAAAAATCTCGACCCGGCACACGTCCCCTCGTTTGAGCACCCGGGTGCTCGGGCCGACATTGGGAAAGACGCTGCGCTCGCCCGTCGCCACGATCATGAGCTTGAAGTATTCGGCGCCTTGTTCGTAGACCCCGCGCGTGAGCGCCGCGGCAAGATCCATCTCGCTGGCGCCCGCACGCACGGAGCGGTAGGCCTCGGTAATTGCACGGTCGGCGATGCGCGAGAGCCGGCGGAGGATATCGATCTCCTCGGGCGTCTTGATCTCGCGCAGGCGCGCCAGCGTGGCCTGCGCGGCGGTGAAACTCGCCCGCGGCAGCAGTTCCGTCAGCGCCTTCAGGTCACCGGCCGGCAGGTAGTCGGTCTCGACGCCCACCCTCGCATCGGCCAATCCGTGCTTGCGCAACAGTTCGGCCAGGACGGGCATGGCATCGAACCTGAATTCGTGCCAGACCGCGATCTCGGTGGCGGGCGGCAATTTGGCGCGGACGGTACTCGCTTCCATGTCGACGACGGCGAGCGCCGCGGCCCCGTCAGCCGTTACCAGCGCCATTGCGTGACGCCAGCGCATCAGCGGCTGCGTTGGTGACAGGAAGCCGGTGAGATAGGCGAAGTTTTCAGGCGAGATCGCAACGAGCGCGTCGAGGCCGGCTTCCTTCATGGCGCGGACCTGACGCGCGATGACATCCTGGCGCATACCCGCTCATCCCGTCGTAGCGACGCCGTAGCGCCGGATTTTTGCCTCGTCGGCGGCGATCCCCATTCCTTCACCGTTCGGCAGCTCGATCGCCCCCTCCACGAAACGCATCGGCTGCCTGATCAAGTCATCCTTGTAGTAAATTCCCGCGACCTGCCCCGACTGCGCCTCGGCCGGCGTCGAAACGGGAACGACGCAGGACAGCGTAGCGGCGGGTGCCGCCGCCGCCAGCTGGAGGTTGGCGAGATTGCCAATGCCGGTCTCGACCGAGCCGTTGACGTTGCACACGAGCCCTCCCGCGCGTGCGACCGCCGCAACCTCCATGGCCCGGTACAGGCCGCCGGGCTTGGTCGTGTAGATCGATACGATCTGGGCTGCGCGTTTCTCGATGATCTCGATGACATCGTGCGCGTTCCATGCGCTTTCGTCCGCCATCACCGGCGCGTCAATCGCGCGCGCAACTTCCGAGAGCCGTGCGATGCCCTCAACCGGCTGCTCGAAATAGATGAGTTCGAAGCGTTCCATGCGGCGGTAGGTGCGGATCGCCTCCGCCGGGGTGCGGTAGCCCTGGTTGGCGTCGACACACAGAGCGATACCGGATCCGACCGTCTCGCGAATCCGACGCACGATAGCGACGTCGCGGTCAGGGTCGACGCCGACCTTGATCTTGATCGTGCGAATACCCTCCCTCGCAACCTGCGCGACCTCACGCTCGGCATCCTCGGGGGGGATCAGTCCAATCGAATGGGTCACGGGGATCCGCCGGCGCACTGCTCCGCCGAGGAGACGGTGCACGGGGAGGCCCCATTGCCGTCCAGCAAGATCGTAGGCTGCAAATTCTACCGCCGCCTTGGCATAAGGGTAACCCTTGATGGCGTGGTCCATGCGCCCATGCAATTCCACGACCTCGCCGGGCACGCAGCCCTTCACCGCGGGCGCCAGATAACGAGTGATGACCGCGATGGTGGTGGCAGGACTTTCCCCGAAGTAGCGGCCGAACTCGCCGCCCCAATCCTTGAGTGCCGGCGCCTCGCCCCAGCCCGTGGTCCCGGCGGCGTCCGTCATCTCGACCAGCACGTAGCCGCCGATCGGCTCGGTCAGGCCGGTCCATTTATGCTCGCGCCGCGTCGGCAACGCGACATGATGAAGCTCAATCGCCGCGATGGGAGCGTCGGACATGCGACAGGCCGTCGGGTGAGGAAAGCGAGGGGGCGACCGTAGCGGCAGGGAAAGCCGTTTGCAAACGTGCGCCACGCGACCTCGATCGTGCTTTAGGTCCAGCCCAACTGGCCGATGCAACATCGTTTGCCGCAGGCGGCATGGCTGGCTAGGATTCGGCGACGCCTGACGCCGAGACCTGGAATTGAAAATGAAGATCATTGCGCTCGAGGAGCACTTCATCATGCCGAGCGAGGAGCGCAATCTTCCTCCCGGCGCACACCGCGGCAATGACCGCGAGAAGCTGCTCGGCTTCGACGTGGTCGGTGCACTGCTCGACCTCGGCGACGCGCGCCTGGCCGCGATGGATGCGGCCGGCATCGACCTGCAAGTGCTGTCGCACAACCAGCCGGGTTGTCAGGCCCTCGAAGCAGGAGCGGCGATCGCTCTGGCCAGGGACGTCAACGATCTCCTATTCCATACGGTGAAAGCGCATCCCGACCGCTTTGCCGCGTTTGCCGCGCTCCCCACCGCCGACCCTTCGGCTGCAGTAAAGGAGCTTGACCGCGCGATCACGAGGCTCGGTTTCAAGGGCGCGATGATCAATGGCCACACCCATGGCAGCTTCCTCGACGACAAGAGATTCTGGTGCATATTGGAATGCGCGCAGGCGCTCGGCGTGCCGATCTACCTGCATCCGAGCAAGCCGCACCCCGCCGTGATGAAGGCGTATTTCGAGGGCTATGAGGAACTGGCGCTGGCCGCGTGGGGATTCGGCATCGATACCGGCGCACATTTTTTACGGCTGGTGTTCGCCGGCGTATTCGATGCATTTCCCAATCTCACATTCATCCTCGGTCACCTCGGTGAGGGTCTGCCGTTCATGCTTCATCGCATCAACGACCAGACCTGCCTCGCAGCCGCGCGCCGCGGGCTCAAGCGAGCCCCGACCCAGTATTTGACCGAAAATCTGGTGGTCACCTGCAGCGGTAATTTTTCCACTCCGGCCTTTCTCTGTGCAGTGATGGCGCTCGGCGTGGATAACGTGCTGTTTTCGGTCGACTGGCCTTATGAATTGAATTCGGCCGCCGTGGACTTCCTGAAGCGTCAGGCTTTGAGCCCGCACGACCTCGAAAAGGTCGCGCACATCAATGCCGAGCGTGTCCTGCGTCTCTAATCATCAGGTTTTCGGCTACTCCCATTGTTTGCCATTCAAAAGTCGGCTTTCTGCCTTCACCCACAGGCCCGACCGCCTCCCAACGTTACACCCGCCATGCAGCCGATCATTTCCATCTCGAACCTGTCCAAGACCTACGCCACCGGGCTTGCCGCGCTCAAGGACATCAACCTGGAGATTCGTCGCGGAGAGATATTCGCACTGCTCGGTCCGAATGGCGCCGGCAAGACCACGCTGATCAGCATTATCTGCGGAATCGTCAATTCATCTACCGGCACTGTCTCGGTCGATGGCCACGACATTGTCCGGGACTACCGGCTCACCCGCTCGATGATCGGTCTCGTGCCACAGGAATTGACGACCGACGCATTTGAAACCGTCTGGGCGACGGTGTCGTTCAGCCGAGGATTGTTCGGCATGCCGAAAAATCCCCACCACATTGAGCGCGTTCTCAAGGCTTTGTCGCTGTGGGACAGGAAGGACAGCAAGATCATGACGCTTTCAGGCGGCATGAAGCGGCGCGTTCTGATCGCCAAGGCGCTTTCTCACGAACCGAAGATTCTCTTCCTCGACGAGCCCACAGCCGGGGTCGATGTCGAGCTGCGCCAGGACATGTGGGACATCGTGCGCTCGTTGCGCGCTTCCGGCGTCACCATCATCTTGACCACTCACTACATCGAAGAGGCGGAAGAGATGGCCGACCGGATCGGCGTCATCAACCAGGGCGAGATCATCCTGGTCGAGGAGAAGGCCGAACTCATGCACAAGCTCGGCAAGAAGCAACTGACCCTCCAGCTGCATAAGAAGCTGGACGCCATACCGGACCAGCTTGCCCTGCATCGCCTGACTTTGTCCGGCGACGGCAGCGAACTCATCTACACCTATGACACCCAAGGCGAGCGCACCGGCATAACCGCATTGCTCAAAGACATCAATCTCGCGGGGATCAGGTTTCGGGATCTGAGCACGACGCAAAGCTCGCTTGAGGACATCTTCGTCGATCTGGTGAGCCAACGAAAATGAATCTAAGGGCGGCATTCGCGATTTACAGCTTCGAGATGGCGCGCACCGGACGCACGCTGCTGCAAAGCATCGTATCTCCGGTCATCTCGACGTGCCTGTACTTCGTCGTCTTCGGTGCGGCGATCGGCGCGCGGATCACCGAGATCGAAGGCGTCAGTTATGGCGCCTTCATCGTTCCGGGACTGATCATGTTGATGCTGCTGACGCAAAGCGTCGCCAACGCCTCGTTCGGCATCTATTTTCCAAGGTTCACGGGGACGATCTACGAACTGCTGTCGGCGCCGGTTTCGTCCTTCGAGATCGTGCTCGGCTATGTAGGCGCTGCCGCGACCAAGTCGATCGTGCTCGGGCTGATCATATTGGCCACGGCAGGGCTGTTCGTACCGCTTAACATTCTGCATCCGGTCTGGATGCTCGCGTTCCTCATTCTCACCGCGGTAACCTTCAGCCTATTCGGCTTCATCATCGGCATCTGGGCGGACGGCTTCGAAAAGCTGCAGGTCATACCGCTGCTGGTGATCACTCCGCTGACCTTTCTGGGCGGAACGTTCTACTCCATCAGCGTGTTGCCGCCGGCCTGGCAGACGGTCGCCCTGTTCAATCCCGTGGTTTATCTGATCAGCGGCTTCCGCTGGAGCTTTTTCGAGATTGCGGACGTGAACGTGGGCCTGAGCCTCGCGATGACGCTGATGTTTCTGGCGGTCTGCCTCTTCGTCGTATGGTGGATTTTCAAGACCGGTTATCGACTCAAAAGATAGCAAGCCCCGACAGGCTTTGGCCCACCGCCGACCCAGCCAAGGCCGCCCCAGCCTTGATTCCCGGCAGACCGGCGTCTAAGACCCACTGCGGGCACGAGAACGATGATCGTCCTGATCGACAACTACGACAGCTTCACCTTCAACCTGTTCCACTATCTCGGCGGACTGGGTGCGGACGTTGTCGTCCATCGCAACGACAAGATCACCACCGATCAGGTGATCGCGATGGAGCCGGAAGCCATCGTGTTGTCTCCAGGTCCGTGCACGCCGAATGATGCCGGCATCTGCCTCGACCTGATCTCGCTGGCTGCTCCGCGAATCCCGATCCTCGGCGTCTGCCTCGGCCACCAGGCGATCGGGCAGGCGTTTGGAGGCGAGGTCGTACGCGCTCCGGTGCAGGTCCACGGCAAGCTCTCCGAGATCCGCCACCAGGGCGAAAGCGTGTTTCGCGGCATCAATGCGCCCTTCAAGGCGACGCGTTACCATTCGCTCGTCGTCGAGCGCAGCAGCTTGCCGGACGATCTGACGGTGACGGCCGAGACCCAGGACCGCCTGATCATGGGGCTTGCCCATCGCACGCTTGCGGTGCACGGGGTCCAGTTCCATCCGGAAAGCATCGCCTCCGAGCATGGTCATCTCATCTTGCGCAATTTCCTCAACATCGCTTTGGCCTGGAATGCCGCAAGCGGCCGATACCCGACCGCCGTGCAGGCCGGCCGCCGCGTGCTATGAGCAGCCGACGTGACCGATGAATTCAAAGGATTGATCGCCAAGGCCGCGACCGGCGCCGCGCTGAGCCGCGAGGAGGCCGCGCGCGGCTTCGATACCATGATGTCGGGGGAGGCAACTCCCTCGCAGATGGGCGCGCTTCTGATGGCGCTGCGCGTGCGCGGCGAGACTGTGGACGAGATCACCGGCGCCGTGACCGCGATGCGCGAGAAGATGTTGCGGGTGCGCGCCCCCGCCGGCGCCATCGATGTCGTGGGCACCGGCGGCGACGCCTCCGGCTCGTTCAACATTTCCACTTGCGCCGCCTTCATCGTGGCGGGTGCCGGCGTGCCGGTGGCCAAGCACGGCAATCGCGCCCTATCGTCGCGCTCGGGAGCCGCCGACGTGCTGGGTGCGCTCGGCGTCAACATCGACTTGACGCCCGACGGCGTGAGCCGCTGCATCAGGGAAGCTGGCATCGGATTCATGTTCGCGCCCGCTCACCATCCGGCCATGAAGAATGTCGGCCCGACACGGGTGGAGCTCGGCACCCGCACAATCTTCAATCTGCTGGGCCCGCTTTCCAACCCGGCCAGCGTGAAACGACAGATGGTCGGCGTGTTTTCACGCCAATGGATCGAGCCGCTCGCCCAGGTGCTGAAGAACCTCGGCTCCGAATCGGTCTGGGTCGTACACGGCTCCGACGGCCTCGATGAGATCACCACGGCAGGTGCCACCCATGTCGCCGCGCTGGAGAACGGAGTGGTGCGCACGTTCGAGATCACGCCGGAACAGGTCGGACTGGAGCGGGTCAAGCCCGAGGCTCTGCGCGGCGGGGAGGCGAAGGAGAACGCGCAGGCGCTCAGCGGAGTACTCAAGGGGGAGAAAAGCGCTTTTCGTGACGTTGCCGTGCTCAATGCGGCCGCAGGATTGATGGTCGCGGGCCGGGCCAAGGAGTTGAAGCAGGCGGTCGCGCTGGCACAAGCGTCGATCGATACTGGCGAGGCAGCCAGTCGGCTCCAGCGCCTGGTCGCGAGCTCGAATGCGTAAGCGTGAGGCAGTCGGCGGCGGACGTGCCGCATGTCGTCGCGCTGAATGTGGACCGCGCGCTGCAGCAACCTGACGATGTGAACCAATGGCCGATATTCTGACCAAGATCGAGGCCTACAAGCGTGAAGAGATCGCCGCCGCCAAGCGCGAACGCTCCTTCGCCACAATCGATGCCGAAGCCCGCTCAGCTCCGCCGGCGCGCGGTTTCGTGCGCGCCGTCGAGCACGCGCTCGACGCAGGCAACTACGCACTGATTGCCGAGATCAAGAAAGCCAGCCCTTCGAAAGGCCTGATCCGCGAAGATTTCGACGTGCCCGGCTTGGCACGCGCCTACCAAGCAGGCGGCGCGGCATGCCTCTCGGTACTGACGGACAGGCCCTCGTTCCAGGGCAAGCCCGAAGATCTGGTTGCGGCGCGCGCAGCGACCAAGCTTCCGGTGCTGCGCAAGGATTTCATGTACGATACCTATCAAGTGGCGCAGGCGCGCAGTTGGGGCGCCGACTGCATCCTGATCATCATGGCGGCGGTCGACGATGGCGCGGCGCAGGAGCTCGAGGACGCCGCCCAGGCCTTCGGCATGGACGTCCTGCTCGAAGTTCACGACGACCACGAGCTCGAACGCGCGTTGCGCCGGCGCTCGCGACTCGTCGGCATCAACAATCGCAACCTCAAGACCTTCGAGACGACGCTGGACACCAGCAAGCGCCTGGCGCCGAGGATTCCACGTGACCGGATCGCTGTCGGCGAAAGTGGAATTTTCTCGCCCACCGATCTTGAGTGCCTGACCGCGGTCGGAATCTCGACCTTCCTCGTCGGCGAAAGTTTGATGCGCAACCGCGACGTCGAAGCCGCCACGCGCGCTCTCATTGCTGCGCCACGCCGGCAGCGCCCGTTGGGCGCCGCGGAGTAAGCGCCGGTGCCCAGGATGAGCCATCTTGGCCGCCATGGCGAAGCACGCATGGTCGACGTGTCGGCGAAGGCCGCGACCGAGCGGCTCGCCGTTGCCGAGGGCCGGGTGACGATGGCAAAGAAGACGCTAGACCTCGTGCTTGCGGGCAACGCCAAGAAAGGCGACGTGCTCGGTGCCGCTCGCATCGCCGGCATCATGGCAGCAAAACGGACGCACGAGTTGATCCCGCTGTGCCATCCCCTCCCCGTCTCGAAGATCACGGTCGACATCGAGCCCGACCACAAGCTCCCAGGTTTCAGGGTGCGCGCGACCGTCAAGGTGACCGGCCAGACCGGGGTCGAGATGGAGGCGCTGACGGCTGTCTCGGTGGCGTGCCTCACGATCTACGACATGGTCAAGGCAGTGGAACGCGGCATGCAGATCGAAGGTATCCGCCTCGTCGAGAAACGCGGCGGCAAATCGGGAGCCTACCTGGCTGGCCGTTCTCGGCGGAAGGAGTGAGCCGTGACGCTGATGCCGGTTGCGGAGGCGCTCACCCGCGTGCTTGCGCACGCGACACCGTTGCCTGCCGAAACCACGCCGCTCACGGACGCCTACGGCCGCGTGCTGGCTGCCGACGTGACCGCCTTGCGGACGCAACCCCCGGCCGATGTGTCGGCGATGGACGGCTATGCCGTACGTTCGGCGGACGTCGTGCATGCGCCGGTCGAGCTCGAACTCGTGGGCGAAGTCGCGGCCGGACATCCGTTTCAGGGGAGCGTCGGCGCCGGCCAAGCCGCGCGTATCTTCACCGGCGGCGTCCTGCCCCCCGGCACCGACACGGTCGTGATCCAGGAAAACGCGGTGCGCGAGGGCGACGCCGTTCTGGTCAGGATGCCAGCCCGCAAAGGCAAGCATATCCGCGCCGAAGGGCTCGACTTCAGACAGGGGGAGATACTGCTCACCCGCGGGCATCGCCTCACCGACCGCGACCTCGCGCTCGCTGCCGCGATGAACCATCCGACCGTTCCCGTGCATCGCCGACCCAAGGTGGCGGTGCTTGCCACCGGGGACGAACTTGTCATGCCGGGATCCGCACCCGGCTTCGGCGAGATTGTCTACTCCAACGGCTATGCCACCATCGCGCTCGCACGCCGCGAAGGCTGCGAGACCGTCGATCTCGGCATCGTGCCGGACCGCCTGGCGGAGACCGCCGCTGCCGTGCGCGGTGCGCGTGACGCCGGAGCCGATATCCTCGTTACGTCCGGCGGCGCTTCGGTCGGCGACTATGACCTGGTGCAGAAGGCGCTTGCCGCCGAGGGCCTTGCACTGTCGTTCTGGAAGGTGGCGCTGCGTCCCGGTCGGCCGATGATGCACGGGCGGCTCGGCTCCATGCACGTGCTCGGCCTCCCGGGCAATCCGGTTTCAGCCTATGTGTGCGCCGTTCTGTTCCTGGTTCCGCTTATCCGCCGGCTTTCTGGCCGCGGTGATGTTGGGCCGACGCTGGACACCGCGCGACTGGGCTGCGACCTGCCGCAAAACGATGAACGTGCCGACTACCTGCGCGCCACGCTCGTGCGCGGGCCTGACGGCATCCCGGTTGCTACACCGGCTCCGGTGCAGGACAGTTCCATGCTCACGCCGCTCGCCGGGGCCGATTGCCTTCTCCTCCGCGAACCGCATGCGCCGGCCGCCCAAGTTGGCAGTCCATGCGTCGTCGTGCGGCTTTAGAGCGTTCCTCCGGACGTTCACTCCAAATTAAATGGTTGCGGAACACATATCGAACATATAGTGTTCTGTTCATGATTTGTTTCGGCGAGTCGCTCTGGCCCGCCGCAGCGGGGGAAACGGACGATGCTGACCCGAAAACAGTTCGAGCTGCTGCGTTTCATCCATGAGCGCCTGAAGGAAGCCGGCGTGCCGCCGTCCTTCGATGAGATGAAGGACGCGCTCGACCTGCGCTCGAAATCCGGCATCCATCGACTGATCACCGCGCTCGAGGAGCGCGGCTTTATCCGGCGCCTGCCCAATCGGGCACGCGCCATCGAGGTAATCAAGCTTCCCGATTCGGTCGCGCACGGCATCGGCTCCGCCCGCGCGCGCGGCTTCACACCGAGCGTGATCGAGGGCAATCTCGGACGGGTGCGAGCTCCCTCCGAGGACGAGACCGGCCGCCCCGTGGCCGTGCCGGTCATGGGCCGCATCGCCGCCGGCACTCCGATCGAGGCGATCCAGACCAAGAGTCACGTCATCAACATGCCACCCGACATGCTCTCGACCGGCGAGCATTTCGCACTTGAGGTGCGTGGCGACAGCATGATCGAGGCCGGCATTCTTGATGGCGACATCGCGCTCATCAAGAAGACCGAGGGTGCCGACACCGGCGACATCGTCGTGGCGCTGATCGACGAGGAGGAGGCGACCCTCAAACGGTTCCGCCGGCGCGGGGCTTCGATTGCCCTCGAACCCGCCAATACCTCCTACGAGGTCAGGATCCTTCCGCCCAATCGCGTCCGCATCCAGGGCAAAATGGTCGGATTGTTTCGGCGGTACTGAGCATCACACGAGCCGGCGCCAGCGCGTCAGACGGGCCGCTCCGCGAGGCGCGCGTCTCAGGTTTCGGTCGTTGTCGCGTCCTCAATCCGGATACTCTTCACGCGGGATGCCATCGGGGGTCGCACCGGCAGGCACGGCTCGACCTGATTCGCCCGCCTCGCTCGCAGGGGTCGCGGCGCGCGCCCAGGGGCGGTCGTATCCTGCGGGCCGTGCAACGGCGATCTCGAAGCCCTCACCCAGGCGGCGCAGCGCAACCGCTCCGGAGCGTCTCCCGACGTCGCGGTCGACCGTGAGCGCGGCGCAGCTTTGCGGCGCCGTGCGCGCACTCACGACCAGCACCGCGCGATGGCAGTCCTCCGCGAAGGCCTCGATCGTTTTGGCGATGGCGACCAGTGCGCCGTCGCGCAGCCGCCCGACGCAGCCTGCTTCGTCGCATCTGATCCCCTCGCCCAGCGTGCTGTCGTTGGGTGTGCGGGGGTCGGCGTCGGCCGCGAGCCATTCGCGCGCCGCAAAGGCGTCGTTCCCCGTCTTGATCATGGCGAGGCGCCCGTGCGCGCCCCGTATGGCGATTGCGCTGCCATCAGGTGCGACCAGTACGTCGGGTTGCGGCGCCCGCATGGCCAGAACAACGGCGGCGCCAATCAGGAACGCACCGATGAAGCGCAACGGCGTCCTGAGCAGGCATAGGACGACCAGTCCCGCAGAACCGAGGAGCAGGGCGCCGATGCCGAACGCGGGCAAGCGCCCCACGGCCCCGGGAAGGCTCGTGACCCAGAGCGCGATCGAGGTCATCCACTCGATGCCCTGGCCCATCAGCCGCCAGCACAAGCCGTCGAGGCCGAGGGGCATCGTTATCAGGCCGAGAATGCCGAACGGCATGACCCAGGCGGAGATCACCGGCATCGCCAAGAGGTTTGCGACTACGCCGTATGGCGAAATGCGATGAAAGTGATACGCGATGTAGGGAATGGTCGCCGTGCCGGCGAGCAGTGAAACCAGCAGAAGGCCGACAATCTCGCGCCCGCCCCAAAGCGCGATTTTCGCGGCAAACGGAGTGTCGCGCCCCTTGTTCGCCCAAGCGAGCCCCTGCTGGTAGCCGGCGACGAGTGCGAGTGTCGCTGCAAACGACATCTGGAAGCTCGGATGCACGATCGCTTCGGGCGCCAGCAACAGGACGCCCAGGGCTGCCATCGTGAGCGTGCGGAACGTGAGTGTCGCGCGATCGACCATGACGCCGATGAGAACGATGGCGATCATGATGAAGGCGCGCTGCGTCGCCACCTCGGCACCCGAAAGCAGAAGATAGAAGGCAGCTACCAGCAAGGCCGCGAGCGCCGCCCACTTCTTGATCGGGTGCCGACTTGCAAAAGCCGGCAGCAGCGCAAACAACGCCCGTACCACGAAGAACACCACACCTGCCACGACCGCCATGTGTCCGATGGGCGCACTTTGAGCACATGATGCAAACTGCGATCTACGCCGTCGCGTTCGCTCAGGATGAGGCGGGGGGGGCCCTTGGTCGTCTGGCTATACGCGAGCGAAAGCAAGCCAACGCGCTGACTTGCTTAAAAACGTCGCCGATGTGCGGCGCTATGGGCTGGACCGAGTGCTGCTGAAAGAAATTAAGAACAAAGGAGGCCCTAAGCGAAAAACGCAACCTGCTGGCACACTGCCTTTGGACACGCGACCAAGAGGTCGGTTGGGTCGCTCGTCAGACGAGAGGCGCCTGGGCAGAAGACCACCCCGAAAGTCGAGGGAGAAAACGAAGCATCGAACCCGAGAGCGTCCCAATGAACACCGAGGATGTTCGTCAGATAGTAGCGGAGCTTGATGCGTTGATTGCGGACACCAAAAAGCTACGTGAGACGCTTCACAAACCTGCCGACCTATAATGGCCGACTGCTGCTGCGTTGAGCGACGCGCGGCGGCGCTCGGACCGCAACCGGGCCTCTGAAACTCTGTCCCACCGAGCGACGCGCGGTGAAGCGAACGGCGCCCTCGCCTTCCCGGCGCATCCGCGGGGTCGGCGCCGGCGCCGGCTCGCAAGCCGGGCGGCGCGACGCCGGAAACTTCAGCGCCACTTTGACTGATCGCGGAAGCGGCGCAGATCCGGCGGGCTGAAATGCTCGCGCTGCGCCGCGACGATGGCGCGATGGACGGCGCCGGGCCCGACCTCGCCGCAGGACTGCAGGCTTGAGGCAACCGCTCGCAGGAACCCGTCACGCGCATCGGGCGGCAACGGCTGGCAGGCGGCCATGACGGCAGACAATTCATCATCGGTGAGACGGACCATCAGAGGCTCCTTGGCGGAATCGTGCGCCGCGCGTAGGCTGCACGCTTCTCTGCCTGGAACCCTTGGCCCCCGTCGCCTTCGCGCGGGGGCTTTTCTTTAGGCGAGCAGGTCGCCGAACTTGCCGCTGCCGGGCGGCGGCTCATGCCAGATGCCGGCGCTGATGCGGGCGCGGGCGGCGGGGGACATCCCGAATTCACCGGCAAAGCGGACCATGTCGGCAGCGGCGCGGCGGGCGACGGCGGCCAACGGGTTCTGGGCGGCATCCCCGCTCGATGTCTTGATCAGCAGCCCTTTGGTGAGCTGATCGCGTTCGGCCATGCTGGCGATGGATTCCTCCGCGGTGCGCCAGCGCGCATACGATTGGCAATAAACGCAGAAGACGCTGAGATCGAGCGGCGTGAGAAGCCGTAGCCTCACCAGCTCCTCGCGCAGCCGGAAAAACTCATCAGCACCGTAACCCTGCAGGTAGCTCGGCGGCTCGGGCAGTTCGGCCGGCACGCTGCGGCACGGGCTCGTTCTTATTGAGCGGCCGTCGGCCAGGGTTGCCGCGAAGAAGCTTGATGACGGTCGGGGTGGGCGGCGGGCCGGGCAAGGTGGCCTCCCTTTTGCGCGCGGTAGTTTTGCGCATTTCCGGGCAAGGGGCGAGCGTAGAATTTTATTCCGGGGAATTGCCTAACCTGCGCCCTCCAACGCGAAAGGTCGGGGGCGGTCGTAAGCGCGGCCGATCCCGATTTTCTCGAATGCCCCCCGGCCCCCGAAAGAGGCAGGGTGATCGGGGCGTCGGCTCCCCCTGGCCCCAGAGCCCGCGAACGTGACTCAGGGAAGCCCGCCGGTGCGTTATTGGGGGTGGGGCCTATGTCCGGTGCCCCATAGCCTACTGCACCAACAGGGCCGCCAGCCTGGCAGATCGACGGCGCTCGGCGGCGAGGAGCAGCAGCAGCCGTCGCTGAGCCGAAAGCCTGTCGCTCGGTAAGGACACCACGGCAGGCGGGCGACACAGCCGTGCGACCTCCTCGGCGGCCATCTTCAGCTCGGCCACGCGGGCGGCCTGCAGGACGACGAGCGTTGGAGAGCTAAGCCGCGCCATGGCTGCGCCGCCGCAACGGGAGCGCCGGCAAGTCGATGACCTGGCCAGCATTGTGCGCGCTCACGCAGGCGAACTCGGCCCGGAGTTCTTTGACGGCCAACGCGATCTCGTGGCGGAACTCGGCACGGAGTTGTTCACGGAGTTTGGCGCGGATTTCACCGACCGCGGTGCCGACAATTTTAAGCACGAACTCACGCTCGTTTGCGAGATGCCCGCGCATCCAGCGTTCCCATTCCGCGGCTCGTTGCGCGTTGATCTCGTCCGTCGTCCGCGCCCGCTCCCGGGCGCGCCTGGCCTCGGCCTCGAGCGCCTCGGCGCGCCAACGCTCGAGCCCGTGCGGATCAGCAAGTTTGAGGCCGTAACCGCTTTCCATCTCGGCACGGGCGAGGATCTCGTGTTTCTCCTCGTCGGTCATCAGCTCACCATCCCGTGGCCGTCAGCCAAGCGAGCGCGCGCGGATCACGCAACGCCCAGCTCGCGCCGAAGCGCACCTTGGTTGCCGCCGTGTCGGTCTGCATCAGCGACCGTACCGACCCGCCCGTCAGGACCAGTTGCGCCGGGCTTTCCATGTCGAGGGTGGTGACGCGGCTCATCTCTATGTGCGGCACGGAATCGACGGCCGCGCCAAGCCCGTTGACGGCAATGGCGATCACCTCGTCAGCGGCAACACCGGGCGAGCCATACACCGCGAAGGGGGGCTCACGCGGTAAACGCAGGCCGATGGCGATGGCGCGTTCGGGCGCGACTACCACCGCGATCGGCCCGCCACAGCGAGCGACGCTGCCGCTCACCGCGCCCAAGTCTGCGATCATCGCCTCGGTGCCGGTGCCCGGCGACGACGGCAGCGCCGCGATGCCATGGCGCAGGCCCGCCGGTCGAACCGCGTCGGCGGCATTGCTGTCGAACAGCACGTTATCGAGCGCGAGCCCGACACACCGCAGCATGGCATCCGTGACCACAACCTCCGCGTTCGAGCCCGCGATCATCTCAGACGTGAGAGTGAAGATGCTCGCCAGCTTGTGCGGTTCAAGCGTCGCCGCAGTCGCGACCAGATCGTTGACCGGGATTGGCGCGCCCTCCGCGATGAAGGCGGCCTTGTTGGCGCTGACGGCGATGCCCGGCACTTTCACCGTCCCAATGCCATTGTCGAAGCTAAGCACCAGACACGACTGCAACAGCCGGGCACCGGCACCGATCGGCCCGATGCTGGCGATGATATCGGCGACAACTGTCCGCAGCAGCGCGCTCGCCGCGCCGGTATTCAACGGCGAGGACACCGCGCGCAGCATGATGGCGGCGGCTGATCGTCGGGAAAGCGGGAGCGCAAGATCGTGGGCTCGTCACGCTCGCGCTGTTGCCCTAAGCAGGCCATGGTTTTAGCGATGATCGCGCGAGCAAGCGAGGTCAGCGTATCCGCACGCAGCAGATCGGGGTCGGGTCGGAGCGGAATCGGGCGGCGCTCGGCAGCCATTTGCTGGCCTCCCCAAATCGCCTGCCTAGCTTGCCGTGTCCTCAGGTGTGGTTTGCTGACACGTCAGAAAATTTCAGCGAAGCATGCTGCGCAGGGCAGCAGCAGCGGCAGCGCCAACCTGCTCGCGGCTGCATTCAGCATCCGCAGGAAGCCAGCGCAGCCGCACCAGCGCGTTAATCTCGTCCGATCCTAGCGGGACTAGGCACAGCATCACGCCAGCCCGCAGGCGCGCCTCGTAGCGGGCCTGCCGCTGACGATGACGCGCGCGCTTGGAATCCTCGCATGACATGTCAGGGATGTAGGCCGTGCACTCACAGATCGCTAGATGAGCACACGCTGAACAAATGTCCGCTTTGGCTCGCTCTCCGGACGCAAGTCGGTTATTTCACGAAAACTGAGAAGTGCCATAACCGGAAGTCGACGACGCTATTCGATCACCTAGCCGGCGCGGACGAGCAGCTGATGTTGATTGCTTGTGCTGCAATTTGGTTACCCCCATTTACCGGCGAATCGGCCGGTTTCTCGCCTCTGACGATGCGGTCAATTACCCCCATCACCAATTGACACGTTGCACGGCGACTTTTGCATCGATGCAAACGAGCCTCGGCGCTGGTTATGTTCCATCAACAGCGAGCTCAAAAGTGCTGCAGAGAAACCACAGCTATCAAAATTCGGCGCGGCCCAGCCTGAAACGCTTTGACCTCCCAACTTCAGGTAACAAGAAGATTTGCTTGGAAGTGCGAGTGCATTCAGCCGGGGGGCGATATGCGCGCACATTTGCTGACGACCACTGCGGTGATGGCGTTGCTCGCGGCGATGCCGGCTCAGGCGCAGGATGCGAACTGGCGGGTCATTCCCGGCTCGGGAGATTTCAACACCGCCGGCAACTGGAGCCCTGCCACGGTGCCGACCGGCACCGCGTCCTTCGGGTTCTCCACGATCCCCAACCTGACGTTCAACTCGGGTGCCGCAAACAGCGTCGGCGGATTTTATCTTCAATAATGCCTTGGCGGCGGCCTATTCGTTCAGTCTTGCTCCCTTGAGCAGCCTGACATTGACCGGCGCGGGCATCTCCAACTTTTCCGGGAACGGCGTGCAAATTACCACTTCGCCCCTAAGCAATTTGGTGTTCACTAACAACAGCACAGCGGGCACTGCCGCCACCACAATCACCAACAGCGGCACCGTGACTTTTGCTGGCACCAGCTCGGCGGGCGACGCTACGATCGCGAACAACTTTAGGTTATTTTTCACGAACACAAGCACGGCTGGCAACGCCACCATCACCACGAATGCTCTGACGCAGTTTTCGGACAACAGCACCGGCGGCAACGCGCAATTGATCACCAACGCTGGGGCGAACGTCATTTTTGAGTTCACGGCGGGGCCGAATGGCGACAATCAGATCACAGCCGGATCGATCGCGGGCGCCGGCAATTACATACTTCCCGGCAAAACACTGACAGTTGGCAGCAACGATCTATCGACCAACGTCAGCGGTGTGATCATCGGCGCCGGCGGCTCGCTGGTCAAGACGGGCACTGGCACGTTGACGCTATCCGGCATCAATACCTATACCGGCACGACGACCGTGAATGCCGGCGCGCTGATCGTGAACGGCTCGATCGCGTCATCGAGCCTGACGACGGTGAACAGCGGCGCCGCACTCAATGGCAGCGGCACCGTGGGCTCGACCGTCGTCAACGCCGGCGGCTTCCTCGTTCCCGGTCCGGTGGGAACGCCCGGCGCGATGACCGTCGCCGGCAATCTCGCGTTCCAGTCCGGGCGCGTTCTACGTCGTGCAGGTCAATCCCACGACGGCCTCGACCACCAATGTGAGCGGCACCGCCTCGCTTGCGGGCACCGTGGCGGCAGTTTTCGCGCCGGGCAGCTACGTCTCGCGCAGCTACACCATTTTGACGGCCGCCGGCGGGCGCACCGGCACGTTCGACGCTCTCGCCACCTTCGGCTTGCCGACCAACCTCCGGGCGAGCCTGAGCTATACCGGCCAACACCGCAGTGCTCAACCTCAGGGCCCAGCTCGTTCCCGAGCCTCACCGCCTACGCCGACGCCGCCGACCTGCCGACGCGGCCGACGCCGCCGGTGCCGCCTGTACCGGGGCTGCCGCCTATGCCAGGGCTGCCGTCTACGCCGGAGCAGCCGTCTGCGCCCGCTGCCGACCTTCACCGTCAATGAGCTCAACGTCGGCCATGCCATCGACAACTTCTTCAACAATGGCGGCGCGCTGCCGCCGGCCTTCGTGTCGCTCTTTATCCTCACCGGCAACAATCTCACCACTGCGCTGGACCAGCTTTCCGGCGAAGCCGCGACCGGCGCGCAGAAGGTCGCCTTCCAGCTCACCGACCAGTTCCTCAACCTGATGCTCGATCCCTTCGTCGATGGGCGCAGTGGGGTCGGTGGCGCCGACCATCCCGCGCTCGGCTTTGCGCCAGAGCGCGAAACCATGCCGCCTGACATTGCCCACGCCTATGCGTCGGTGTTCAAGGCGCCGCCCAAGGCGGTGCCGGTCTATGAGCCGCGCTGGACGGTGTGGGGTGGTGCTTATGGCGGCAGCAACCGCACCACCGGCGATCTCGCCGTGATCGGCAGCCATGACTTATCCGCGCGCACGGTCGGCTTCGCTGGCGGTTTTGATTATCGCCTGACGCCCGATACCGTGGTGGGTCTCGCGTTTGCCGGCGGCGGCACCGATTGGAGCCTGTCGCAGGGGCTGGGCGGCGGCAAGAGCGATGCCTTCCAGGCCGGCATCTACGGCGCGACCAAATACGGCCCGGCCTATCTCGCAGCGGCCTTCGCCTTCGCCAATCATTGGATGTCGACCGACCGTAACGCCGTAGGCGATCATCTGACCGCCGACTTCAACGCGCAGAGCTACGGCGGGCGGCTCGAAGGCGGCTACCGTTTCGGGACGCCCTACGGCGGGATCACGCCCTACGCCGCGATCCAGGCGCAGAGCTTCCACACGCCCGGCTACACCGAGACCGGGTTGATCCCCAACGGCTTTGCGCTCACCTTCAATGGCCGCGACGCGACCGATACCAGGAGCGAGTTGGGCGCGCGCTTCGACCGGGTGCTGGCGGTCTATTCCAATGCGGTGCTGGCGCTGCGTGGGCGCGTCGCTTGGGCGCATGACTGGGTCAGCGATCCAACGCTGACACCGCTGTTCCAGGCGCTTCCCGGCGCGAGCTTCATCGTCAACGGCGCGCTCCTGCCGCAAAACTCAGCACTTGCATCGGCCGGCGGGGAGCTTCGCCTCGCCAACGGCGTCACGCTGCTCGCCAAGTTCGACGGCGACTTCGCCTCGCACTCATCGACCTACGGAGGGACGGGGACGTTCCGATACAGGTGGTAAGAGCCGTCACCCGACCTTACGCCTTCAACGTCCGCTCGGGGTCAATCGCGTCGAATTCTGCGATGTCCGAGTTACGTCCGCTTATGCTCCAAGACCGGCTGCAAAAGCGGACATTGCACGCGCGCAGCCAAGCACCCCGATTTCGCCGAACGGACGTTACGGAATATCCGGCCCTCTGAAGCTGCCTCACTGCGGCTTGATGCCCGCGATCTTTACAACCTTGTCCCACTTCGCCGCCTCGGCGGCGATGTAGGCTTTGAACGCGGCGGCGCTCAGTACCATCGGAACCGTGCCGACATCGGCGAGCCGCGCCCTGATGTCCGGCTGCGCCAGTCCGGCATTCACCTCGCGATTAAGCCGCTCGATGATCTCCGGCGGTGTCCCTCGCGGCACGCCAATCCCGGCCCAGGTGCTCGCCTCGTATCCGGGCACTGTTTCGGCGACGGTCTGCACGTCCGGCAACAGGTCAAATCTTTTGGCGCCCAAGACGCCCAGCGCGCGCAGCTTGCCGCTGCGGACTTGCGGTAGCGCCGTCACCATTACGTCAAACCCGACCTGAACCTGACCGCCGATCAGGTCCGTCGTCATAGGTGCGCCGCCGCGATATGGGATGTGCACCATGTCGATGCCGGCCATGAACTTGAACAGTTCGCCGGCCAGATGCGACGCCGAGCCTGTGCCGAACGACGCCATAGTGACCTTGCCGGGATTGGCCTTGGCGTGCGCAATCAGCTCGGCCACCGACTTCGCCGGCACTGAGGGGTGCGCGACCATGATCATCGGATAGCTGACGACGCCGGCTGCTGGATCGATGTCGCGCTGGATGTCGAATGGCAGGTTGGTAAAGAGGCTGGCGTTCACCACCGAGGAAAGGCCGTGCCACAGCAACGTGTAGCCGTCAGGCGGCGAGTTGACCACGGCCTGGACCGCAATGTTGGTCGAAGCGCCCGACCGGTTTTCGATGATGACGGGTTGACCTAGCTGCCTCGACAGCCACGGCTCCATGATACGGGCAACCGTGTCGGCGCCGCCGCCTGCCGGAAAGCCGATGATCCAGCGGATCGGTTTGGTCGGATAGGCCTGTGCACTCGCGGTGCGAGAAACTGCGTGCAGCGCAGCGGCACCTGCCGCCATATGCAGAAATCGACGGCGAGGAAGTTTCATTTTGCACCTCCCTCTCGCTTCACGTCATTCGATCACCTCGTCGGCGCGGGCGAGCAGCGTCGGCGGCACTTCGAGGCCGAGCGCCTTGGCGGTTTTGAGGTTGATCACCAACTCGAACTTGGTCGGCTGCTTGCACTGGCAGATCGGCAGGCTTCTCGCCCTTGAGGATGCGGTCGACATAGCTGGCCGCACGCTGGTACTGGTCGATTAGACTGGCGCCGTAGGAAATCAACCCGCCACCGGCGACAAAGAACCTTTCGTAATAAATCGCGGGAAGTTTGTACCTATCTGCTAATGCGATGATCAATTCGCCATGACGTTGCGCCGCCCCACCAGCCGTGACAATCAGACCTCCATTCGGCGTGCGCGCGAAATTCTCGATCGCGTTCTCGATCTCGTCGGCATTGCGCATGTTGACCGGATTAACGTTCATGCCAAGTGAGTTGGCGGCGGCTTGGATGACGGCAAATTGGCTCGTACCAGTTCCTAATGCGGGGTCGCGCAGGACTGCCGCTCGTATCACGCCCGGCGTGATCTGCTTGAGCATCTCGGGCCATTTTCCGCTCAGGTTGAACTCGAACTGCGAAAAACCTGTGACGTTGCCGCCCGGACGCGCCAAGCTGTCGACAAATCCGGTGGCCACGGGATCGCCGGAGACTGGGAATACGATTGGCACAGTTCGCGTCACCTGCAGCAATGCTCCCACTGCTGCGTCGCCATGAGCCAAAATTACGTCCGGTGCGAGCGCAGCCAGTTCCGCAGCGTGGCGGCGGATAGCATCGGCATTGGCTCCGGCCCAGCGGGTGTCAATCCGCACATTACGGCCAATGATCCAGCCTGATAGTGCCAAAGCCTGCAGGAACGCACCAATCCAGGTCGGAAATTGCGAGTCGTCTGCGGATGCGGGAAGCAGTACCCCGATGCGCCGCATGCGCTCCGGCTGCTGCGCGCTTGCCGCGAGCGGCCACGCCGCCGCCGCGCCGCCGAGCAGCGTGATGAACTCCCGCCGTCTCATTCGATCACCTCGTCGGCGCGGGCGAGCAGCGACGGCGGGATTTCGAGGCCGAGCGCCTTCGCGGTTTTGAGGTTGATGACAAGCTCGTACTTTGTCGGCTGCTCAACTGGAAGGTCGCTTGGTTTTGCACCTTTCAGGATCTTAGTTACGTAGACCGCGGCGTGTCGGAACCGATCGACCCGATTAGATCCATAGGACATCAGGCCGCCAACCTCTGTGGCTTCCTTGAATGCGGACATAACTGGCAAGCGGCTTTCTGCTGCCAGTTCCACAATGAGCCTGCGATTTGTAATGTTCAGCCCGCTGAGCATGACAAACAGCGCATCCGGACGATCTCGTCCGATCGCTGCAAAGGTACTCTCAAATTCACTTGCTCGTCGCGCCACAACGGGCCGCAGCATCACTTTCAGGGATGAGGCTGCAAGTTCTAGCTGCTGCCATTGGGCCTGATCGGTTGCACTGTCCGGATCCATGAGAACCGCCAACTTGGCAGTCTGTGGAATGGCGTCCTTGAGCAACTGCATCCGCTTGGCTGTGAGTTGAAACGATTCGTCTTCAACCACACCGGTGATGTTGGCCCCAGAGTACGCAAAACTCGCGACAATGCCCTGCCCGACAGGATCAGATACGTTCAAGAATACAATAGGGATGACTCTGGTGGCCTGCTTTGCTGCAATAGCCGACAACCCGCTTGACGCAACGATCAGATCCATCCGAAGGCGGACCAATGTCGACGCTAGCTCCGCATACCGATCGGCTTTTCCCTCCGCAAATCGCCAGTCAATTAAGATGTTGTCGCCCTCGACAAATCCGCCTTTGCTAAGTCCGTCCCGAAACGCCTCGCCTGCCGCGGTCGTCGGGATGGTGGGATCATTGGCCAGAAAACCAATCCGGTAGACCTTCCCAGCCTGCTCCGCGCGCGCCGCAAGCGGCCACGCTGCCGCCGCGCCGCCGAGCAGGCTGACGAACTCCCGCCGTCCCATGCCGGACATGGCGGCTCCCTCCCAGAATGCTGCCGCAGCCGATGATACCACCCTTGGGACCGCCGGGTGCGGGCGGTCTGACGCATCAGGAGCCTGCCGGGGGAAGGTCAGCAGGTCCTTGGGGCAGACCTGAATTGTTCTGAATTGAAGGGTTATTCACCCGGCAAGTCGGACGGCCGCCGCCCTAGAATGTCCGGCTCGTGCGGTCCTTAAGGGACGACCGGCGCGGTAGCTTCGTCACATCCGGAAAGCAGCGCGGATAGAAGACCTAGTCCGGCAAGGCAGAACAGGATCATCGCCGGAATAGCCCATGCAAGATGGCCGAGTTCACTGAAGGCTAGGATGAACAAGAGCCCGCATACTGAGATACTCGCAGACATCTCAAAGCGGCTAAGAGGCTCATTATTGGCAGCCATGACCTGCTCCCCTCAAGTTTGAACGCAGCCAACTAGACAGGCCGGACTGTGCCCAAGGACCATCCCACGTCCTTGGGGCAGACCTGAATTGTTCTGAATCGGGGCCGCAGCGCCGCAGTCGCGGGCCGGTGCGAGGGTGCGTGACGAGGGATTTGCTCAATGCATCGCGTCCGCGGGCCGTGATCGAGATGGTCGCTTCGCGGAGGTTCATCTCGGCAAAATTCCGCATCAGCGCCTTGTCGAGCGTGTGATTCAAACCGGCAGCAACGATCTGCGCTTCGAGCAGCGAAAAAACCCGATCGAGCCATTCGAGCAATTTGTGCAGATCAGCGGGCAAATTCGCCATGCAAACCCCTTTACCGCACGCTCAGGCTGCCACGGAAGCACCGGCAGGTCCTTGGGGCGGAGCTGAATTGTTCTGAATTCAAGGCTTTCATCCAGCTTGCCGACCCCCCAAAGCCCCACGCCGACCTTAAGTGGTCTCCCGTGCGCGGAACCAAGCAGGATGGCTCTTGGAATTAACCAGACGCAAGAATACCGAGCCTTCGAACTCAATCGTAAAATCGTCTTAACTTGCCTGAGCGAGCCTTGAACCACAGCAACGAACGGAGGGCTCCGGTGAAGCTTATCTACGCCATCGCTTTTGCAGTCTCCTTTGTAGCCGCTCCCGTGGCCTCATCGGCACAGTCGCCCGACCTGTCATTGGCGCCGCCACTGTGTTCGGACGACTACTACGAGGACACCGCAGGCCAGTGTGATGCGGTCTCTACCGGCGAAGTTCTCACGATCGAGGCAATCTTGGCGAAGTATGGCGTCATCGTTGTTGATGGCGACGTAATAGCTCTCTACTTCGACGACTTGGATGACATGCCAGTCGGTTCAATTCAGCCCCGGAATGAAGATACAGGGCCAGCCGATGAGAGGTTCAACGCCGAGCCTGACGAACAGGAGACAGTCGTGGCTCGGGTCGGCGAATCGCAATCCGAAATGGCTGGCGAGGCCGCGGGCGAGATTACAACGACCCGTCCTACCGCGCAGAGCATCGCGGTAGCCGCGGAGCCTGTCGACGACAACCGGACGATCGAATGAAGGCGTGGCGAGGCCTTCGCATCCCCACACGCGCCATCTTGCTCGCAGCGCCGGGAGCGCGATTTGCGGGCACGCAAGGCACCGCGAGACGGCGGGCGAACGAGCATTCATCCTCCCGCGAGACGGTCAGGCTTTACCCGCAATTTACATAACTAAAGAGAGTGAGAGAGCTTTAGCTCTCTCAGTGTCGCTGCTCTCCACTCTCCTTGCTAAATTGCGGATAAACTTCCCTGGACCTCTGCGCATAGACTTAAGTCCTTACATTTCAATGGTTTACACGTGCTAAGGCAGCACGATTCCCTGCCACAGAGTGGCAGCTCCCTGCTTTGCGGGGTAGCAGACTGGCGAGGCCATAGCTGGTGAGTTCTTCGAGCCCGCGGCGAACAGTTACCGTGGGTAGCCCGATAGCCTCAGCGACCTCTTTGGTGGTCCAAATCGCCAGCGCTCGCCGCGTTGGGAGGCGGCGGATTGAGCGGGTTGAGCGGCTGGCACAGGAACCGATAGATGCTGCGCCGCAGCGGAGGCGTGCTGTCGAGCGCGACCGAGATGACGACGTCGAACGCAATCTTGCGCTCGACGCCGAGGGTATCGAGGCCGGCGAGCAGCCGCTCCAGCGACAGCCCGAACCGGGCGGGGCCTTCGGCGCCATAGACGGCATCAAGCTCGCGCCGATAGCGATCGCGCTCGACCGCGCCGCGCAGGCGGACGACCAGTTCCGTCACCCGCTCGAGGCGATCGATCTCCTGCTCGGAAAGCTCCTGCGGATCGGGACGCGGTGCGGCGAACAGCAGGTTGACGCTTCGGCGAGCTCGCGCCGCATGGCTGCGGTCTTGCCGCCGACATGCCGGAAGGCCCAGCGCAATTGCCCCTTGCCGGGCTCCAGCCGCGACAGCAGGAACCGATTGCCGAGCGCGTCGCTGACCGAATGCTGCGTATCGATCGCGCTGGTGCAGCCGAACACCAGGCCGAGCTTGCCGGTCCATTGCAGCGGCTTGCCGCCGTCGGTGCCGATGTAGCGCGTCCACTTGCCGTCGTAGATTTCGCGCAAGGCGGCCAGCACCTCGGCCTTGCTCTCCGGCCGCATGGTGAGGATCGAGGTGAAATCCTTCAGGCAGAGCAGGCCGGGATTGCTGACCTGTCGCAGCAGCCCGCCCTTGGCGCCGGCGTCCGCTGGCGCCTCGGCGTGCCCGAGAGCAGCCCCGCCAGCGTGAGCGTCGAGATCGACACCACGAACGGCAAGCCGGAGATGGCATTGAGCAGCTCGGTCTTGGCGCTCGATGGCGGCGCGATCAGTCCGAGCCAGATCGGATCGCCGGGCAACAGATTGGCCGCGACGGTGCCGAGCATGGCATAGACCGGCGTCCGGCTCGGCAGATCAGCCATCGCTCGAACGCTCTGCAGCGTGTCCTCGATCGGCGAGCTCGATGCCGGCCCGGGTGCCGCAGATGGCGCCGGCCCTATGCCTGGCGACGGTGGCGGCGGCGGCGGCGGCGGTGGCGGCGCTGCCGGTGCCGCACTGCCCGGCGTTGGCGCAGCTGCCGCAGCCGCCGCCTGCTCGCGCTCGATCTTCGCCTGCATGCTGTCGACCTGGCGCGGAAGATTGTCGTAGCGGTCCTGCCAGCGCTGATCGCGCGGAGCCGCCGAGCTGTTCATCAACCCGCGCAGGAAATTGACGATGGCGCCGCCGTCCGTGCCGGCGCGCACCATCTTGGCGGCCAGGTCGCGGGTGTTGGCGTGCAGCTCGTTGCCGGCAAGAATATCGTCGACGAGCTGCTGCCAATCGTCGGCCGGCATCTCCGGGCTGTGCGCCATTGCCCTTGCGCGCCGGCGCCCTGCCGCGCGGGTGTAGCCGAAATCGCGGCACAGCAGATCGACGATATCGTCGACCAGCTTGCTGCGCCTCCGCCTCGCTGATATCGGGCAGATCATCGCGCGCGATGTCGGTCGGATTGCCGAGCGGCCAGGTATAGGGCTTGCCGGTGTCGGGATGAATGCCGGCGACGACGACCTGCTGGCCGTCGCACATGAATTCGATTTTCTCGCCGGTGCTGCCGTCGGCGGCGATCAGGTTGGCGGTGATCTTGGCGAACGGATCAGCGGTGCGAAACGGAATCGCGCGCTTCGGCGGCTTGCCGATGCGCGGCAGGATATAGCCGCGTTCTTCGAAACGCTCGCGTACCAGATCCTCGATCGCGATCGCGGCGGGCTCGTTGAGAATATCGGCGTCGAGCGTCGGCGTGTGCTTGGTCAAAATGCCGGTATTGGTCGCGCGCGGCCAGTTTCTGCCCCATGCCTCCAGCATCGAGCGCGACACGTTCTCGATCTTTTGCCATCGCTTGAATGGCGGCTCCTTGCCTATTACCGGGATCGGCACATAGCCGTGATCGACCAAAGCCTGCCGAACCTCCAGCACTGTCGCCATTTAGATCCTCCCGCCGATCTGGATGTAGATGCTCGCCAGATACCCCAGCCGCCCCAGCGACAGGCTCATTCCCCGCTGCGTGATCACATACATGTCGCTGACGAAATCGCGCTGCTTGTCGTCCTTCAATCGCGCGAGCCGGTCGTGGCAATATTCCGCCATCTCCGAAGGCTCGGGCAGCACGAGGTGACCATTGCCGCTGCCGTTGCTCGCGCGCGCCATGCCGATCTTGATTCCTCTCGACCCCTCGCGCGAGCGGCCTGGCGCAAATTCCTGCATTTCGGCCTCGGTATATTTGCCGTCGTCTTCGCTGCCGTGCTCGATCCCGTTGCCGATGTCGGTCCAGGTGACGCCGTCGCTCTGCATGATGCGCTCCAGGGCAGCGAATGCGTTGCGGCGCTCGCCGCCGCTGGAGCCCAGCATGCGCAAGAGCTGCGCGATCCGTTTCTTGTTTGGACCAAGATCGGCCACGGCGATGCATCGTCAGGCGTTAGCGCACGCTTCGCACTAGAACGGAATTCGTCGTCCAGTCGCTCCGCGCGCGATGCAGCCTGCCCGGCGCGATGGCCTTGCCCGGTGCGCCGCCATTCGCTCCCGGCTTTGCTCGGCGAGATCGCGCGCACGTCGATGGTTTCTTTTTCCGTCGGCGGATCGGTTTTCTTGTCGGTGTAATGCCCGAGCGAAAGCTCGAGCTCCTGGTCGATCCAATCTGTCGCTCTCGTAGCCCCACGCCTTGCTCAAGATGCGGGCATAGTTGTTCCAGCAATAAAACTGATCGCCGCTTTCGAATTCGAGCACGAGGCAGCCGTGTTTCTCATGCTCGAAAACGTTGACGATCTTTTCCACCCGTGGTCCCTCATGCAGGTCTTCGGGCTTGATCACGCCGCTACTGTACTTTCTCATATCCATCGTCGTTCTCCTGTTGCTTTGCTCGATTTTCACACAACGCAGTCCAACACCGTCTCACTTCATTTGACCGAGCAGCTTGCGCGCGCTGTCGGTGTGCTGATCGGCGAGCGCGGTAATTCCTCCGACCGCAAACGCGGCGACCGCGCGCAGCAGTTCTCCGAGTTGCTTTGCGGCGCCGGCATCGAACTTGCCGTAAGCGCCACCGGTCAGCCGCGCGATCTCGCGAAAGACTTGCTCGACTGTCTGCGGCGGATGCGTCGCGGACGAGTTCACCGCGCTGGATCGAGTAGATGCACCTCGCCGTCGCCTTCCTGAAACATGAACATCGGCACGCCCAGGTCCGGCGGCGGCGTCATAGAGCTCGCCGGGCGGCTCCTCGACCGCATCGCCGATGAAGATCGCCGCGCCGACCTTCTCGCGCTCGTTCTCTGTTCGGATGTGCCGAAGCACCCGCGCGATCTTGGTAGCGCCGGCCATGCACCTGATCGCGCTCATCCGGCTGACCAGCTCGTGCGCATCGGAGAACCAGGAAGAATGCCGGACCTCGTCGGCGCCGCGGTAGTAAACCAGCTGCACGTCGAGGCCGCCGATCTTGCCGCTTCCTCGAACATCTGCGCCTGCAGCTGCGCGGCCATGTCCCATGCGGGCTCGCGGCTGGCGGTCGCGTCGAGCGCAAAAATCAACCGGCCGCGGTTGGGCCTCGTCTTCTCGAGCAGCGCAGCGACGCGCGGGGATAATTGAGCGGGTAAAGTCATGTCGCGCCTCCCTCGGCTGAGGGCAGGCTCGCGCGGTCGTCGAGCGACTGCGCAATCTCGGACAGCAGCGCGCCGAGATTGCGCAGTCTTTCCGAGGTGACAATCTGGCCTTTACCCGATGCGACGATGTCCTCGGCAAGGACGCTTGGGTCGGGCATAGGCTCAATTCTTTTGCAAAGATAAGACAGAGCGAAAGAAAGACCCGCGGTAGTAAGCCCACCGGCGGTATCCGGGGGGCTTACCGGCTTGGTGATCGGCGGCACCTGCGCCACAACGTTGAGCGGTTTCTTGTGGCGGCTAATGACATGACTGACCTCGGCGACCGAAAACCTTCCGCCGTGATCAACACGATCCCCGATTTCGGCGCGGGCACCGGGCGGGCAGTTGGCCTTGGAGAGCAGGTACAGTGCCGAAACCGGGAGATCGTCCAAATTCCGCAAATTGCGGAATTCAAATTCCTCCTGAGAAAACTCATAAAGCCGGATGAAGCGCATTTGCAGTGTCGTGAGCCCAGCCAAGCTCGCGCTCGGTCCAGATCATCCACTGACCGTGGTGCAGACGGCTGCGCACATCCTTGAGGCGCCTGCCAATCTCGATAGTATTGGCGGTGGTACGCTTGCTCAGCCGGCGAATTTCTTCGGCGTGTTCAGTAAGGATGGGATCGTCAACAAGCTCATGGACTTGAGCGTGAGCAATTGCTATTTGAGCCATCTTGAAGTTCCTTCCTGGCGACCGGGGCCCCCTCGGACTTCGAACACTCGAAGGGGCCCGGCCGCTGCCATGCCGACAGTTAAGGAAGATCCACGCGCCGAGGCCGTCGGCCAATCGCGCTCGGGCGCGGGGGGCTTTTGGATCAGGCGGTTTTCTTCCTGGTGAGCTTGAGAGCGACGCCTACGCGCATGCCGAGGCGGCGCGGCGACAGCCGGATGATCTTGTCTCCGTGATGTCGCTTCAGGGTATCTTCGGAAATGCCGGCCAGGCGCGCCGCTTCCATCAGCGGAACAATGCGCTGCAGCTCGATGGTCGACGGCATGGGAAGCTCGTCGCGGTCCATGAATTTCCTCCGCGTAAGGGCGCACGAGAGCGGGTGCGATGGTGCGGAGGTTGCGGCGAGCGAAAATTTTAAACCACTGTTGCGTTTTTAAGGTGCAGCCAGCACCGCTGCCCGATTTTTAAAAATACCGGCTGGCACCCACTACTCAATTTAAAAAAGCTGATTTGACTTTTGAGATCATAGCCCCGCGCGGATCAGCAGGATCGCGATGTTAAGAGTGGACGATGAAACCCGCCGCTTGCTCTTGCCGTCGCCCTTCCTGACGTAGCCCAGCCTCTCATCGACCTTGATTTGCACCGTCTTGACGGGAAGAGCGCCGGGATCGCCGTTGGGAGGATACATTGTGCGCAAGGTATCCACGGCCAGCCTCAGCGTCTTCGGCAGTTTTGGCGGGGGTGGTGTTGCTGGTAGCGGTGATGCCGTTTGCGTTGGCGGCGGCGCCGGACTTTGCGGCCTTGGCGGCGGTTTCCCGAGCTGCTTGAGCGTTTCCACCACCTCGGGTGGCAGTCCTCGCAACCCGATGCGCCGCACGAAGTCAGGCGAGAGCGTTGAATGCTGCTCTTTGAGCCAAGCAGCCAACGCAGGCGGTATTGTATAGGGAGGTCTGGCCACGGGCTCCGATCCCTTGGCTGGGCTTAGGGCCGTCCCGGCGTCGAACCGCCGGGCGGTCCGCTCAATTTATCAGGCGCGGAAGGCTACAACCTTGTCTTTGCGCCCCTCAGCCAGCGCCAGCAAGTGGTCGGCCCATAGCGCCAAGGCGTTGCCGATCTCGCGCTGATAGCGGTGTCGATCGTAAATGGCCTCAACGCCGCCCTTAGCGTGGTTGATTACCAGCTCTGCGATGTCAGGCCGCACGCCCAGCTTCCCTAAGTTGGTGCGCATCGTCCTTCGCAAATCATGCAGCCGCCACGCTGCAATCGGCTTGCCGGCGGCCATGGTGATCCTGGCATCGAGGCGCAGCTTTGCGGCCGACCATCCGCTGAACGCACCGCCAAATCTACCGAAGACAAAGTCCCGCTCCCCTTGGCGGGGCACTGATCGCAACATATCGGTCGCCACCTCGGGCAGTACCAGCTCTAG
>CAVUAI010000033.1:0-95952 GCA_963739385.1 uncultured Alphaproteobacteria bacterium | reverse complement strand
GCGAACTCCAGCACTTGGCCATTCGGTGCGGCGGATGCCGCCGGCTTACGTGAAGCCCTACGTCAAGCGTCAGAATAATGACATGGCTGACGCAGAGGCCATCTGTGAGGCTGTCGCCAGAGCCAACATGCGGTTTGTGCCCACCAAGACGCCTAAGCAGCAGAGCTGCCTAATGCTTCACCGCACACGGCATCTGTTTATTCGCCAGCAGACCGCGGTGATAAATTCGATCCGGGCTCACCTTGCCGAATTTGGCATCGTCGCGCCGGTCGGGCGCAAAGAAATCACCGAACTGCTCCACATTGTTGCCGACCCGAGTGACAAACGGGTGCCTGAGGTCGCCCGCGCGTGCCTTGCCGCGCTCGGCAATCAACTGCTCAGCCTCAAGGAGCAGATCGTGGAGTTCGATCGGATGATCATGGTCTGGCACCGCTCCAACGAAACGAGCAAGCGCCTTCATTACATTCCCGGGGTCGGTCCGACGCTGGCAACCGCTCTGGTCGCCAGTGTTGCTGACCCCAGGACCTTCCGATCAGGACGCAACTTCTCGGCCTGGATCGGGCTCGTTCCGAAGCAGCACTCGAGCGGGGGCAAGGACAGGCTCGGCAGCATCAGCAAACAGGGTGACCGCTATCTGCGCAGCCTGTTCGTGGCCGGAGCGCTCGCCGTCATCCGCTATGCCAAGATCCATGGTACCAAGCACCGCCCCTGGCTCACGGCATTATTGGCGCGGAGGCCGACCAAGGTCGCCGCCATCGCGCTTGCCAACAAGCTTGCCCGAATGGCCTGGGCCATGATGGCTAAGGGCGAGCGTTACAGGCAACCCGTCGCGCTTGCGGCGTAAACGAGATCGCGCCGGGCATCCGGCGTGATGTGAAGGTTGGAGGAGCGAACAGCACGTAATGCAGAGCCGGTCGATCCGGCGATCAGGACAACCCACTTGTGCCATCGCATTGTTATCGAATGCGGGTTTTTGACCGGGACCTGATCCGCGGAGGGCATTATGGCCAGCGGTCATGTGAACCGCATCTAAAGGCCGAACACATGGCTGCGCCGACCAATGCCGCAAACGTGAAGAAAGCTCTTGCCAACTCGGAGCCGTCCACACATGGCACTAAGCGGCGGTTTTTGCATGTCCGCTTTCCCGCCGCTCTTGGGGGCTAAGGGCACATGTTCGATTTATAAGTACATCGGCCCCGTAACGGTATTCCTCACAGCTGGCTAGGATGGCGGCCCCGGAGGAACTTGCAGGATGATCATTTTTTCTAAAAAATGCGCGCTTACCTCCCCTGCGAATGGCGCCGGCTTGGATATAGGGGGCCCCCACCCGGCCTTTCATACAGCCGCTCGAGGCTGATTGGTCGAGACGTGCCGAAGTACGAAGCCTTCTCGTCTGCGCTTTTCTAAGCCTGCCGCCTGCTTACGAATTCGAAAGGGGGTGCAAGTGACGCGCGCGCCCTCGCACAAAGGCACGAGTTGGGCGCCCTCTCCGATTGGTACCCTGAGCACTCTTTCGCCGCTATCGCGCGAGGGCCGCGAGTGGGGGCGGCGCAGGTGTATGGAAAAACCCCTAGGAAATTGAGTTGCGGCACATCAATAAAAACGGCCACTTCTAATAGGTCATTTTCGAGTGTGTAAAATAGTTTGATTGTTCATACGATGCACGGCATTCTTCGCTAGGAGACGAAGAGGGAGCTCGGCCATGAAGCGCGCTGTTCTGTACCTTCGCGTCTCGACCATCGATCAAACGACCGCCAACCAAGAACGGGAGCTGCGCGAGATCGCCGCCCGCATGGGCTGCGAGATCACCAAGGTCTACAAGGATCACGGCATCAGCGGCGCCAAGGGCCGAGACAAGCGCCCTGGCTTTGATGCGCTCTGCCGAGACGCCACCATGCGACAGTTCGACGTGATCATGGCGTGGTCGGTGGATCGGTTGGGCCGCAGCCTGCAGCACCTGGTGGGGTTCCTTTCCGAACTGCACGCGCTAAGGATCGACCTGTTCTTGCATCAGCAGGGCCTCGACACCACGACGCCAGCCGGCAAGGCTATGTTTCAGATGATGGGCGTATTTGCCGAATTCGAGCGCGCGATGATCCAGGAACGCGTCCGTGCTGGCCTAGCACGGGCCAAGAGCGAGGGGAAACGTCTAGGTCGGCCTCCGATAGCTCCAGCGTTAGAAGAGCGCATTAGGAACGCTCTGGCGACTCCCGGAAGGCCGGGCGTGCGCAAGATCGCTGAGCAGTTTGGGGTTGATCCCGGCACCGTGCAGCGCATCAGCCGCGCTTTCGAGACGGGCGAACTCGTCGTGTGAGGCGCCGCCCCTAGGTCGTTCTCGCTCAGCTCGCCACGCCAGCCATTTGCGCCAGTTCGTCTCGACATCTGCCTTCGCGGTTAGCCTCCGCCCTCAAGGGACGCTCGGCGAGGCGTTGCTGGTGACGGAGCCTGGTGAAACAAGCCCCCCGTGCGCGCGTAGAAGACATAGGTGCGCACCACGCACGAGATTTTCCAGGTCGCAGGCAGTGGTAACATTCCGCTTAACCGGTTGACATAGTATGTGCAGAATTAAGTCTCGAAATGCCGTGCGCCCAGGTTCCCACCAGGGCTTTCGACTTCTCGATGTCTGGCAGACCCTACAAAAGCGGAAATCGATTGAGGGGGCCCGAATATCGGCTTTGCGGAGTAATGGAGTCTTTTCTTTTTCGCTTTAATTCCCGGAGCGCCCTTTTTAACTTGCAATTTTTGATCTATAGGCGCGCCTTTGCAAATTTCTTGGCGGCTGTCGCCTTTTGTCGCCTTTGTCGCCTTGTCGCCCTCTATAGATATCGTGGGCGATGCCATCGGAGGGATCACCACACCGGCGCGGATGTATATAGGAAAAATGACTACATTAAGTAGTAATATGTATTCCTCTATTAGGTAGGGCGACAAGGCGACAAAGGCACAAAAGGCGACAGAAGGCTAGCGAAACCGGTCGCGCATTTCCTCCCGCCGCGCTCGCTCCTCGGCCGCGATTTCAGCGAAGCGACCGTCGTGGACCGCGGGGTTGACCTCCCACCGGCTGCAGCGCCCGCTCGGGACCCCGTCGGGGCGCACCCAATTCCAGGAATTGAGCTCAGCCATGACCTCCTGGCGGACATTTTCCTTTTTTGGCCCCCTGAACTGTTTGCTGGCTCGTTGCAAATCCCGATCCGCAATGCTGGTCAGGTCCCTGGCCAAGATGAGACCCGCCACGTTCCGGGCCTGCCTATAATCCGCGCTACCGCCCAGTCGGTTGTACAGCACGCGGGCATGGCCGAAGACGAACTCGGTCAGATAGCGCCGGGCGAGCTTGGCCGTAGATTTCGAGATCATCGCGTCTGGCTGTTCGTCACCGATTAGAGGCTGCAAGACCACAACCCAGCCAATGAAATGGAACGCGAGCGCGATACGCCCGAACTCGCCAGGGAGCTTGCCGAGCCACTCGCGCATGTGGTCTGAAACATCCGGCCGCTCGCTCTCAGTCTCGACGAAACGCTCCACGATCCTCAGTTCCTCGTCCGCGTCAGGCGCGAATTTGAACACCTGCGGCGGCGCTTTGCCGATGCGGGGGCCAATATTAGCCGTTATAGCATCGAGGGATTCATCCGGCGGGATGTCTTCACCACGGCCGGTTCGTTTCAAATAGATAGGGATAAATCGCTGCAAAAAGCCGTCGTTAGTAAGTCCCTCTTTGCAGACAAGTTCCTTGAGCTTTTCATCTTGAATTCCGCCCAAGACCGAAACGGCGCAAACCGCGGCGTGCACACTTCCGCTCGTCTTTCGATCGATCGACCAGCCATGTCCCTCTTTCGCTTCAAGCCAGAACGGCCGATCCTTGCCACCTCTCGCGCGGTAGGCATCCATCGCGCCGATTAACCCGGTTAGCTCGTCGCGGTAGCAAAATAAGCCCCACGGGTTATCCGCTGCTATTTCCACGATCTTCTCAACGGTTGCATCCTTGATTTCCTTGCGCCGGCGTTTGGGCTCCGTTGGCACTACCGCGGTGCCATGTGCAGGGTTCGGGCATTCGCCAAACTCATCCCGCGCGGCCTGCTCGCGCGCAAGCTGTTTCTCGAATTCTCGCACCGGCTGCATCGCTTCGGCTAGCATCGGTGTCTTCCGCGAGCCCGGAGGACCGATCACGGCGCACCAATAGATCGGCCTTACTTTCCAATGCGGATCACGCTGGCGCATTTGCAAGATATTCTCGGCCGAGATTAGCGAACCGAGTGCCGAGATCGTCGCCGCCGCGATTGCGCCTGCCTCGAGACCAAGGCGGCGCCCGCGATCGTTTGCGAAGTCCGCGATGTATTTAGGAACGACACCCGGCGGCAATGCCGGGACCTCGGTATCCTCATTCTCCGCCCACAAATCAGTCGGCTCCCCCCATTCACGGGGCGACGGTGATTTAGGCTCATTATCCCGCGCATCGGAGCGCTCCCCGCTCGACACCTATCTCAACTGGTCCGAATTGCGACTGTGCATCCGGGCGGCCGCCCTTTTTTTTCGCGCTGTCGACCAATCGAGGAATACTGTCATAGCGGTCCTGCCAGCGATCATCGCGCGGCGCCACCGAAGCGTTCATTAGCGTACGGAGAAGGCGCATGGCCACATCGCGCGGCGTGCCGGCCAAGACCAAGGACCAGGCTAGGTTTCGCAAACTGTCGTGAAGCTCAACGCCATCGAGAATGTTGGCTTCGAGCGCATCCAAATCGAACGCGTTCTTGCCCCGGCTGGCTGTTCCGCAGTCCGGGTTCGCGTGTCTGTAGCCGAAGCGTTCGACCAGCAGCGCCGCCGCATCGTCGACCAACGCGCGTGCCTCCTCTTCTGTAATTAGCGGAAGCGCCGATGCCGGAATCTCCCAAGGCGTGCCGCCGTACCACGTATACGGGCGCTTGGTGTCAGGATGAATTCCGTCGGCAACAATCTGCTGTCCGTCGCCTAAAAACTCAAACTTCTGCCCTGCGCTACCGTCGGCCGCGATGAGATTTCTACTGATCTTCTTAAACGGGGTCTCGGTGTGGAACAGCAACGCGCGCTTGGGGGCCATGCCAATGCGCACAAGAAGCTTCCCCTGCCCGCCGAATCGCTCTCGCACCATCGCCTCGACCGCCTCGGCCGCGGCCTGATGCTTAATGTCGATATCGAACGCGGGTGTGTGCTTCGTTCGGATGCCGGTATTGCGGTGGGATTGGTGCCTCCCGCGCTCCCAACTGTCGATGGCTTCAGTCGCAATGGTCACGGTCTGCCAGCCCTCTAAGTAAATCGCCTTCCCCGCCGCAGGCAGCGGCGAAAAGCCGTTGTTGAGTAGCCGGAATCGCACATCGCGTGGGCCGCGCTGCACTGTTCGCTTGCTGCCGACAACCTCGGCGCGGTCCTCGCAACTCATCTTGGCCAGGCGAATAAACTCACGCCAGTCGGTCTCGGCCAAATCCTCTGCGGACTTTACGTTAAAGTACGCATAGAGTTCGTTGACGGCTTGATCATCGGCGATTAGCGGAAGAAATTCGGCCTCACATCGCACTTGTTGCAGCGTTGGCGCTTCCGGCAAGTCTTGCGGCTGCGTCGGCGGGGTGTCTGCAATAAAATTTAAGTTTTGCCGCTGCGCTTGGTTAAGGTCCGACATGGAAAATCGCCCTCATCAACTAATGCTGCGTCGGCGACACAATGACCTCGTGTCCGCACAGGGTTTTCAGATCAGTGTCGAGTATTAACAACTTTCGCCGAGGACCGCGGCGACCTCTTCGAAGAACTCGCGCCTAAAGGCCTGGTAGACGGCAAGGAATTTTCGTTGCGGGCGCGGCTTCCGAATGCATGGCAGGTGAGGCGACCAGTGGACTTCAATAGGCCCGTCGGGCCGGGACCAAATGAATGCTGCACGGTAACCGAAGGGTAAATCGAAGGCGCGTTCGATAACGCTATCGCGGCCGTCGACCTCTGAGGCTGTATCGTTCATTTGCGCGATGCGGTCGGGATTTCTTCATTGAGTTATAAAAAATCAAAGCCCCGCGCGCCAGAAGCTCCGACAGGATCAGCCGAGACGCACCGTCAGATACCGCGCCGTCGCATCTTGCGAGATGATTCATCATGCCACCTCCCCCGGCGTGCCGATGGCCAGTACGTCGCGAACCCTAATGCCGCTTCGGCGAGGCGAAAGCCGCAGAATCTTGTCCTTGTAGCGGCGGCGAAGCGTATCGATCGACAACGAGCACAGGTGCGCCGCCTGGCTTAACGTGAGGACGCGGTTGAGCTCGTGATCAGTGGAATGGGGAGGAGTATCCATTGTCGTCGTTCCCTTTGATAATGTTGCTGCGATGTGCGGCGAGTAGAACAAATCAGATGTGAGAATACATGTCGATCGCGGTTCGTCAAGGCTTAGTAAGGGTCGAGTAAAGAAACTGCTAAATAGACTGCTTGTAGAAACCTATCTGGTGTTGATGTGGGATTACTGTTGATGGTTTCTACAAAACGATCGACATGAGGTGATCCGACCTACAGCGTCAACGCGGCGCTTGCCTCACGCTCATGGCGTAGCGATTGTAGATGCCGGCGACATCGCCCTTGTGATCCGCTGATGTGGTTGAGCGCCTGCTCGACCAATGTCGGCTCGATCCCGACGTCCCCCATTTTGGTTGCCGCCGCCCGCCGCAAATCGTGATACGTCCACGGCCTAACCTTTCGGCGAGTCGCGCTCCAGCTCGTTCTTCGCTCGTCCCCACATGGTGAAGCCCGGCGCCGCCCGATCGCCGAATAGCTGGCCCGATCGAGGCGCTGCGGCGCATCGCCGATAATGCGCATCGCTGCTGGTGGTGACGGCAGAAAGTGTCGACGATGGTTCTTCGTTCGCGTTGGGAGGTATCGTCCACTGCTCCGCTCGCGGTCGATTTCGCTCCGGCGCAGTCCGCACGAACCGGCAAGTTTGGCGGCCACTTCGCATTTGGATGATGCCCGGTCGTTCGTCCTCCTATCAACAAAGTGCTCAACTGCCGTGAGCTCATCGCCGGCCTTCGGCGCGAACCTGAACGTTTATGACGGCGCGTTCGCAATCCGCGGCCCGATCTTCGCCACCATGGAAGCCAACGCATCGTCCGGCGGAATATCTTCGTCGCGGGGACGGCCGCGTTGCGCAGCAGGTGAGTGCGGACAGCACATAGCCAGGACGGTCCGCCTCTGCCGCCGCTTCATATCCGCAGCCCGCTGGCCTCGATTGGCCGGTCGAGTCGCGCTCGGATATGTTTTCGGGGTAAGCTTAGCCATCGCGACGCCTCACCGCGTTCGTGGTCAGGGCGTGGCACCGCTGCTCCGGCCGTTTCATTGTCAGGCGTGCCGGGACACGAGCTTGCTTTCGCCCCCCTCGACAGCGCCAGCACGTGCTCGCCCACAGTGCGAGCGCGGCCTTGATTTCGCGCTGATACTGTGGCGATCGTAGATCGCCTCGACGCCACCTTTGACGTGATTGATGACCAGCTCGGCGATGTGCGGCCGCACGCCGATCTTGCTAAGTCCCGTGCGCATGGTGCGCCGCAGATCATGCAGGCGCCATGGTGCGAGCGGCTTGCCGGTGGCCATGACGATCCGACTGTCGAGGCGAAGCTTGAGGGCGGACCACCCGCTGAAAGCTCCGCCAAAACGGCCGAAAACAAAGTCCCGATCGTCCTGGCGCGGCACCGATCGCAGGATATCGATCGCGACCTCGGGCAATGTCAGCTCTAGCGTCCGGTGGTTCTTCGTGCGCGTGCCGGGGATTGTCATCAGGCTGGTGTCGAGATCGACCTCGCTCCATTTGAGCGCGCCGATTTCCTCGCGCCGGCAGCCGGTCAGCAGCAGCAGCTTGACGATGCGACCGGAATCGTCGTCCTCGCATGCATTCCAGATGGCGCGTATCTCGTCATCGTTAAGGACGCGATCGCGAGCCTGCATTCCCTCGGTCGGATCGTTGGTGGCGAGGACCGGGTTGGCTTCGCATAGCCCCTCTTTCATCGCCCACGAATACAGGGCGGATAGGTTATCGCGCCCGCGGGCTGCCGACGTCCGCCCATATGCCTTGGTCGTCTCCTGCAGCCGGGCCGCCACATCGGCGCGCTTGATGGCTTCGAGCGGGCGGCCGTGCAGCGGCTTCCAGTGCTGTTCCAGATATCGCTTGGCGGCATTGTAGGAGTTCGGCCGGAGCAGGTCCTGCTTGGCCGCCAGGTAGCGAGGGATGACTACCCCGAGGGTCAATGCGGCGGCGTTGGCTCGCTCCCGTTCTGCGGCGGGATCGACACCCAGTTCAACCTGGGCGAAGCGCTGGCGGGCGATCTTGCGGGCATCCTCCAGAGCGACCTTACGGACGTCTCCCAGGCTCTCGCGTCGCTGTTGGGTGCCGTGCCCGATATTGGCACCACCCAGCTCTTACCGTTGCCGCGCAGGCGAACGCCAAATCCAGGCAGCATGTCATCCCATTCGATGTGGTCGGCCTTGCCGGCCGGGAGGGCCAGCGCAGCCACCGTGTCCTTCGTGAGTTTCATGGCCCCTCGCCTGCTTCCCATCTTTGCACGTGCTGTATCGGGAAGCATATGGGAAGCACCTCCGTGCTCCTTCGATGCCCTCTCCTGCCCTAATCGTACACGTGCTGTCCACGAGTTATCTGGCAGAAAAACAAGGCCTATTGCGGTCTCTTGCGTTTTCATGCGGGAAGCGCACGTGAGCTGATATGCTAGCCGGAGATCGAGAGCACATGCGCAAGGCCTGAGACGTACATTGCCTCGTTCACTGGTGTCGAAATGGCATCCCGCTTGCCCGTGATCAGCGCAGATGCAATGGCGCCTTGATCGCCGGGCAGGATCGCGCGGATGCGTCCGTCGATCGCCTCGCGGATGCCGTCGACCACCACGGCGTAGCGCAGCCTTAAGCTTGGCGCGTGCGGCGGCTCGGCGGTTCTGATGCGCCCGAGCACAAATCCTGATGCGCCCAGCCCCTGGAAGTACATGTCGCGCGCGAAGTCATAGCCGCCCGGGCGCAAGGGTTCGGGCGGCGGAGAAAGCCGCGCCTTGAATTCAACGAAACTGCCGACCGCCGGCGCGGTGCCTTTGCGCACCGATACCCGCACGCGTTCAAGCGTCTCGTTGAGGCGCGGACCGGCAATGCGTTCAACCCGCACCACGATGCGGTCGGAGCGCTCGCGCTCTTCCCGCTTCTCCACAAAACCCGCGATGTCGACGTTCCATACCGTCGTGGACAGCACCGGGTGGGCGATGATGGCCGTTTTGATGGTGGCGGTCGCAAATCCAGCCGCCATGGTGGCGCAGCCCAGGGCGACGGGGAAAGCAACGGGCCGGTGACGTGCCAGAATGGCCGCGACAAGCCCCGCGACCGGCACGAGCAACGCCGCCCACAGCTCCGGCTCCCGGTCGACCGCGAAATAAAACGACGATCCCGGCGCCGAATGCGATTGCGAGCCAGGGTACCAGGCGACCGGGACTGACCTCGGCTGTTACCCACTGGCGAAGCCGCTGCGCGAAGCGACGTGAAAGCCCGGCAAGTGCATCGGGCCACGCTACAACAGGCCTGCCGGCGACAGCCCGAGGGCGCCAGGTTTCAGCTCGTCCGCGCGACCTGCCCTGCTCGACCATCGCGCAGCCCCCAGAGCGCGTTCAGCGCGGGCCGGAATCCGATGCCCATCGGCGTCAGAGCGCAGGCGCGCCCATGACGCCTCAAGCCATATTACACGAGCGGCCGACCGCAGACACCGCCCCGGCGGCCGGCGTCCACAATCCGCCGGCTCAGCGCTTCATCCCCTCGCCCGAAATCTTGGCCCAGGTGTCGCGCAGGCCGACGGTGCGATTGAACACGAGGCGTCCCGGCGTCGAATCCGGATCGCGGAAAAAATAACCCTGGCGCTCGAACTGGACGGCATCCTCGGCATTGGCGGCGACGACCGCGGGCTCGAACTTGCAGTCGGTGAGGACCTCGAGCGAATTGGGATTGAGATCCCCCGCAAAATCGCCGGCGTTCGGATCGGGCCGCAGAAAGAGCTGATTGTAGAGCCGAACCTCGGCCGAGACCGCGTCGGCAGCGCCGACCCAGTGCAGCGTGGCCTGCACCTTGCGACCGTCCGGGGCGTTGCCGCCGCGCGTCTGTGGATCGTATGTGCAACGCAGTTCGACGACCTCTCCGCCGGCATCCTTCACCACCTCGCGGCAGGTGATGAAGTAGGCATAGCGCAGCCGCACCTCGCGTCCGGGCGACAGCCGGTAGAATTTCTTCGGCGGGCTCTCCATGAAGTCGTCACGTTCCACATAGAGCTCGCGTCCGAAGCGGATGCGCCGCGTGCCCGCGGTCGGGTCGTCGGGATGATTGACGGCTTCCAGTTCCTCGAACCGGCCTTCGGGATAGTTCTCGATGACGACCTTCAGCGGTCGCAGCACCGCCATACGCCGCAGCGCCGTTTTGTTCAGGGCCTCGCGCACTGAAAAGTCGAGCATGGCGACATCGACGATGCTGTTGGCCTTGGCCACGCCGATCCGCTTGACGAAGTCGCGGATCGCGACGGGCGGAACTCCGCGCCGGCGCAGGCCGGCGAGCGTGGGCATGCGCGGGTCGTCCCAGCCTTCCACATGGCCGCCGCGCACCAGCTCGGTCAGGACACGCTTGGACAGCACGGTATAGGAGATGTTGAGGCGAGCGAACTCGTATTGCCGTGGCCTGGACGGCACCGGAAGGTTTTCGAGAAACCAGTCGTACAAGGGTCGATGGTCCTCGAATTCGAGCGTGCAGAGGGAATGGCTGATGTGTTCGATGGCGTCGGACTGGCCATGAGCGAAGTCATAGCTCGGGTAGATTTTCCAGGCCGTGCCGGTCCGCGGATGCGGCGCATTCAGGATGCGGTAGAGGACCGGATCACGCATATTGATGTTGCCTGAGGCCATATCGATCTTCGCCCGCAGCACCCGCGCTCCGTTGGGGAATTCGCCTGCCCGCATGCGCCGGAAGAGATCGAGGTTTTCCTCCGCAGTCCGATCGCGCCACGGACTGTTGCGTCCCGGCTCGGTCAGCGTGCCCCGGCTCGCCCGGATCTCGTCCTGCGACTGGTCGTCGACATAGGCCTTGCCGGCACGGATCAGATCTTCCGCCCAAAGGTAGAGCTGCTCGAAGTAATCGGAGGCGTGATAAAGGTGGCTCCCCCAGTCGAAGCCAAGCCAGTGCACATCGCGCTTGATGGCGTCGATGTATTCCTGCTCTTCTTTTGCCGGATTGGTATCGTCGAAACGCAGGTGGCAGCGCCCGCCGAATTCCTGCGCCACGCCGAAATTGAGACAGATCGCTTTGGCGTGGCCGATATGCAGGTAACCGTTCGGCTCCGGCGGAAAGCGTGTCACCACCGTCGCGTGCCGCCTGGCGTCGAGGTCAGCCCGGATGATCTCGCGGATGAAATCGCGTCCCCCCTCCGCGACCGCTGCTTCGCTCACTGTCATGTTTCCATATCCGCCATCGATGTCCGTCGCGCGCGACGCTTGACCGCCGAAAGCGGCGACCGGCGGCGTCGAGTGCTGTGCTCACGCGATGGCGGGGCCTACCAAATCTGCGGCGGTGCGCCAAGGGCGCTGGCCGCCCGACGCCTCGCCGGGCAGGAGCGCGAGCGGCCTGCGCCCGCCAGGGCCCCGGAGCGAGCGGCTGGCGTGAAACCTTTGATCGCTTTCCCTCATTCTGTGATACACGCACTTCGACCACCGGCTGCAACCTTCACCCGACATGACCGAGACCGTCGTCACGCGTTTTGCGCCTTCCCCCACGGGCTTCCTTCACATTGGCGGGGCGCGAACTGCGCTGTTCAACTGGCTCTACGCCCGCGGGCGAGGCGGCAAGATGCTGTTGCGGATCGAAGACACCGACCGCGAGCGCTCGACGCAAGCGGCGATCGACGCCATCCTCGATGGGCTCTCCTGGCTCGGTCTGGATTGGGACGGTGAGACCGTCTACCAGTTCTCGCGCTCACAGCGGCATCGCCAAGTCGCCGAAGCACTGCTGGCGGCGGGACGCGCGTATCACTGCTATGCGTCGCCCGAGGAGCTGACCGGGATGCGTGAGAAAGCACGGAGCGAAGGACGCGCGAAGCTCTACGACGGGCGCTGGCGCAACCGCGATCCCTCCGAAGCTCCGCCCGGGGTCAAGCCCGTCATCCGGCTCAAGGCACCCCTGACCGGCGAGACCGTGATCGAGGATCAGGTCCAGGGACGGGTAGTATGGCAGAACGAGAATCTCGATGATCTCGTTCTATTGCGCTCGGACGGGACGCCGACCTACATGCTCGCGGTTGTGGTCGACGACCACGATATGGAGGTGACCCACGTCATTCGCGGTGACGACCACCTCACCAACGCTGCCCGCCAGAGCCAGATCTATGATGCCCTCGATTGGCGGGTGCCGGTCATGGCGCATATTCCGCTCATTCATGGGCCCGACGGCTCCAAGCTCTCCAAGCGGCATGGTGCCCTCGGCGTCGATGCGTATCGGGCAATGGGCTATCTGCCCGCGGCCATGCGTAATTATCTGGTGAGGCTGGGATGGAGCCACGGCGACCAGGAACTCTTCTCCTCAGCTGAGATGATCTCGGCGTTTGATCTGCCGCAGATTGGGCGTTCGCCCGCGCGCTTCGATTTTGCAAAGCTTGAAAGCCTCAACGGCCACTATATGCGCAACACGACGGATGCCGACCTCCTGGCGCAAGTCGAGAGGGTGCTTCCGCATATCGCCGGCGGAAGCGAACTCGCCGCCAAGCTTACGCCTGACGCACGCACGAAGCTGTTGGCCGCCATGGGCGGCCTGAAGGAACGCGCGAAGACCCTGGTCGAGCTGGTGGACGGCGCGCGCTTCATCGTCGCCGACCGGCCGATCACGCTCGACGACAAGGCGACAGGCCTGCTCACGACTGAAGCCCGCCTGCTACTGAACGGTCTGTCGCAGGAGCTCGACGCCGTCGAGGAGTGGAGCGCCGATGCGACCGAGCAGGCGGTGCGTGCCTTCGCCGAGCGCATGGGGATCAAGCTCGGAACCGTAGCCCAGCCCCTGCGCGCCGCGCTGACCGGACGCACCACCTCGCCTCCGATTTTCGACGTGCTCGCCGTGTTGGGAAAGAACGAAAGTCTGGGCCGACTGCGCGACGTGGTCGCGTCGGACGGCGCCAAAGCCTAGACCCTTTCGCTGCCGGAACCACCTCCGGTTACGTGCCCTGCTGACCGGGGCGCTCTGGCCGCCGGGCGTGGTGATGATTAGGTAATCGGGCACGGCGACGTCGCCAGTGTGCGCCATCTTGCAGTGCACACTTGGATGGGCTACGCAAAAAGCGGCCTCTCCCGCGGGCGTATGAAGCAGCGACACAAGTCCGGCTCCAGCCTGGAGCGCGGTCTACCCGGGCGACACAACCGAGGGCTAAACCATGGATGCGAAGACCGGCGCCAACATCAAATCCGGCAAGTTTGTCGTCGGTGACAGGGAGAACGCATTCCCGATCTACGAGGGAACCATCGGGCCTTCCGTCATCGACATCGGCAAGTTCTACGCCGAGACCGGGATGTTCACCTACGACCCCGGCTACACCTCGACCGGAAGCTGCGAGTCCAAGATCACCTATATCGACGGCGACGAGGGCATCCTGCTTTATCGCGGCTACCCGATCGAGCAGCTCGCGGAGCATGGCGACTTCCTTGAGACCTGCTACCTGCTGCTCTACGGCGAGCTGCCCACCGCCGCCCAGAAGGCCGACTTCGACAACCGTGTCACCCATCACACCATGGTGCACGAGCAGATGAGCCGGTTCTACCAGGGCTTCCGGCGCGACGCGCATCCGATGGCCGTGATGACCGGCTGCGTGGGAGCGCTCTCGGCGTTCTATCACGACTCCACCGATATCTCCGATCCGACCCAGCGGATGATTGCCTCAATCCGCATGATCGCCAAAATGCCGACCATCGCGGCGATGGCCTACAAGTATTCGATTGGACAGCCGTTCATCTACCCCAAGAACGAGCTCGACTACGCCACCAACTTCCTGCGCATGTGCTTTGCCGTGCCGTGCGAGGAGTTCAAGCCCAACGCGGTGCTCGCGCGCGCGATGGATCGCATTTTCATCCTGCACGCCGACCACGAGCAGAATGCTTCGACCTCGACGGTGAGGCTCGCGGGCTCCTCCGGCGCCAATCCTTTCGCCTGCATCGCCGCCGGATGCGCCTGCCTCTGGGGTCCCGCCCATGGCGGCGCCAACGAGGCCGCGCTCAACATGCTGCGCGAGATCGGCAAGCCCGAACGCATCCCGGAATATATCCGACGCGCCAAGGACAAGAACGACAGCTTCCGCCTGATGGGTTTCGGTCACCGGGTCTACAAGAACTACGATCCGCGCGCGAAGATCATGCAGAAGACCTGCCACGAAGTGCTGAGCGAGATGGGAATCAAGGACGATCCGTTGCTCGACGTTGCGCTCGAGCTCGAGCGGATCGCACTGCACGACGAATATTTCATCGAGAAAAAGCTCTATCCCAACATCGACTTCTATTCGGGCATCACGCTCAAGGCGATGGGTTTCCCGACCACGATGTTCACCGTGCTATTCGCCGTCGCGCGCACGGTCGGCTGGATTTCCCAATGGAAGGAAATGATCGAGGATCCGCACCAGAAGATCGGACGCCCGCGCCAGCTCTATACCGGCGCCACGCAGCGTGACTACGTGCCGATCTCGCGCCGGAGATGATCACCCGCCGGCATTCGCAGACTCCATGAGCGGGCGCGCCACCTGATCGCCCTGCGCGTGAGCGAAGGATGACTCCGTTACTCATCGTGACGGCGGAGCGCGGCGGGCGGCGTCGAGCACGATGTCGGCGGCACGCAAGGCGGGCGCGCTCGATCCGATCTCCATGATCCCGTCGAGCCGGGAAAACGCCTCGATTTGACGCCTCCGTTGTGGCGTGTCGCCGAACAGCGGGAGCAAAGCGGCAGCCAGGTTCTCCGCGGTGCAAGCCTCCTGGATGAATTCCGGCACCACGTTCTCGCCCAGCACCAGGTTAGCCAAGATCACGGACGGGACCTTGATCAGCCGACGCCCCACCACCGCTTCCAGCCAGGATACCCGGTAGGCGCCGACAGTGGGCACCCCTGCGATCGCAAGCTCCAGCGTCACTGTGCCGGACTTCGCGAGCGCCGCCCGGGCGACGCGGAACATCGCCTGCTTCTCCGCGGCCTCGACCACGACGCGCGGCCGGAAGAGCCATGACTGCGTGGCCGCGCGGATCGGCTCTGCGAGATGTGGAACTGTCGGCACGACAACCTCGAGCGAACCGACGCGCTGCCCGACCAGCGCAACCGTGTCGGCGAAAACGGCCAGCAGTCGTTCGATCTCACCAAGCCGGCTTCCCGGCAACACCAGCAACAGCGGCGGCGCGTCGAGACGTCGTCGGGCCTCCTGCGCGCTGGGGCGCAGATGGTGCACCTCCCCCGCGAGCGGATGGCCCACATAGGTGCATGGCGGACCGCCAAGGCGCCGGTGAACCTCGGGCTCGAACGGCAACAGCGCCAGGATATGGTCGATATAGGCCCGCATCACCCGCGCCCGCCCGGGCCGCCAAGCCCAGACCGACGGCGACACATACTCGACGATGGCGATGGCTGGATCGGCAGCCCGCACACGGCGGGCAATCCCCCGGGTGAAGCCCGGACTGTCGATGACAACGAGCACATGGGGTCGCCTTGCCACCACTTCCCTGGCGGTGAAGCGCATCAGTCGCAGGATCCTCGGGATGCGCCGCGGGATCGCACTGAATCCGATGATCGGGAGATCGTCGATCGAGTAGAGGCTTGCCACCCCCTCCATGGCCATCTCGCGGCCGCCCACTCCCGCAAACCGAACCTGCCCGTTTGTCCGCTCCCGCAGCGCCCGCATCAGCGCCGCGCCGAGTTCGATCGCCTGATTCCTCGCCCGCCACGAGAAAGACATCGAGCACGCTGGCCGGAAGCTGGGGCCGCGCAGGCGCCCTCATCGCTCGACCGTCTGGTCGCGCACACCGACGACGAATAGCCGCTCGCGATCGGCGACGAGGCCGATCTGCTCCGGCTCGGCGATGATCGTGCTGCCGGCAACGACGGCGATGCCTGCGAGCCCGGCGAGCGCGGCGCCCTCGACCGTGCGGGGCCCGATAGACGGCAAGTCGACCCGCCGATCCTGGCCACGCTTCGCGGCCTTGACCAATACGCCGCGGCCCGCGGGTGCCCCTATCCGCCCGTTTCGGCGCAACTCCGCGATGCGCGCCAGCATCCGGTCTGTGCCCTCAGCTGCCTCGACCGCCAGCACCCGTGCGTCTGCAACGACCACCGCCTGTCCCACGTCGAACGGACTGGTGGCGTCGAGCAAGGCAAGCCCGGTCGTGATGTCGACACGGTCTCGCTCGTTCGGACGTTTGCTGCCCAGCGGCCCTTCCGGCATCAGGATTTCCGGCACGAGCTGGTGCGCACCCACGAGGCGGAAGCCATGCTCTTCGAAAATTGCGGCGAGGCCCTTGAGCAGATGATTGTCGCCACCGCGGAAGAGGCGGAAGAGCCGCGGCAACAGCAGCAGCGTCCTGGCGTCCGGCCTAATGCGCCAGATCGCCGGACGCACCACCGAGCCGATGAGAACCACATCTCTGCAGCCCTCCCGGCGCGCGACGCGGCAGAACCATCCGAATTGGCCAAAGGCCGCCCAATGATGCGGGTAAGCCACGACTCGTTGTGGATCGGCCCAACCGCGAATAGCGAACAGCACGGTCCGGCGTCCACGTTTGGCCATGGCGTCGGCGACTGCAAACGGCAGGCTCCCGCCGCCACAGATGATCGCCAGCGGACCGTCGTCGGTCGCCCCTGCGGCACCAGCTTCGCTCATGATGCGCTCATGTCGTAACCCGGTGTTCATGGCGCCGTCACGACGCTTGCCCGGCCGACGCACGGCGGGTCGCCATGGTCAGCGGGCGTGAACCTGAACGGATGAAGGCGATAACCTTTGAGATCAGTGGATCGCTACCGCTTTGTGCTTCCACCTGATCGAGACGCTCGCGAAACGTACCGGCGCCGAAGAACATCGCCTCATAGGCCTGCCGAAGCCGATGAATATCAGCCTTGCTGGACCCGCGCCGACGCATGCCCACGATGTTGAGGCCGATCAGGTCCGCAAGCGGGCCCTGCACCAGGCCGAACGGGATCACGTCAGCGCGCACTCCGCTCAGTCCCACCACCATTGCGCCCTCGCCAATGCGCACGAACTGACGCACCGCCGCCTGGCCGCCGAACACGACGAAATCGCCGATCGTCACATGGCCGCCGAGCACCACGTTGTTGGCAAAGACCACGTCGCTACCCACCTTGCAATCGTGGCCCACATGGGATCCGACCATCAACAGGCAGCGATCTCCCACTTCAGTCACGCCGAGGTCGTCCTCTGTTCCGGTATTCATTGTGACGCCTTCGCGGATGTCGCAGTCGGCACCGACCACGAGCCGCGTCGGGCCACCCCGGTACTTGAAGGACTGCGGCGGCGTTCCCAACGAGACAAACGGGTAAAGCACGGTGCGCGGACCTATCGTGGTGTGACCCGCGACATGAACATGAGCCACGAGCCGGCAGTCCGCGCCGATCACCGCGTGGGGTCCGATGATGCAGTAGGGCCCGACGAACGCCCCCTGCCCGATCTCCGCGCCGGGCTCGACCCGCGCGGTCGGATCGATCGCGGCCATCGCCGACCTCACGCCACCATGGCGCCGACTTCGGCTTCGGCGACCATCTGTCCGGCAACTTTGGCTTCGCCGCGGAACCACCACATGTTCTTTTTCCGAGCAATCTTTCTTACGTGGTACTCGATCGTATCCCCGGGCACGACCGGCTTGCGAAACTTCGCCTTGTCGATGGTGAGGAAATAGACGTGCTTCGGTTGATCGCCGCCCATCTGCGACAGTACGCAGACCGCGCCGGCTGTCTGTGCCATGCCCTCGATCAGCAGCACCCCGGGAAACACCGGGTTGCCCGGGAAATGCCCGAGGAATTGCGGCTCGTTGACAGTCACATTCTTGATGCCGATGGCAGATTCGTCACCGTGAATATTGACGATACGATCGACCATCAGAAACGGAAAGCGATGCGGCAACGCCTTGAGGATCGCCGCTATATCGGCCGCCTGCAGGGTCGTTGCCTCGTTCATCAGCCTTGCCCGTCGCCATCATCGCCGGCGCTCTCATCGCCGTCCGGTGTATCCTCTCGCACCCACTGGCGCAGCGTCATCATGCTGCGAAGAAACTCGCGGCCGCGCATAGCCGGGTAGCCGAGCCATTTTTCGCCCGCCGGTATGTCGGACATGACTCCGCTCCTCGCCCCGATGATCGCCCTTTCGCCGATCGTCACATTGTCCGGAAGCCCGACCTGGCCGGCCAAGATCACGTGATCCTCGATGACGACACTGCCAGAGATGCCGCATTGTGCGACGATGATGCAGTGGCGGCCGATCGAAACATTGTGGCCGATCTGCACCAAGTTGTCGATCTTGGTGCCTTCGCCGATGACGGTATCACGGTTGGCGCCACGGTCGATGGTCGATCCGGCGCCGATCTCGACGTCGTCCTGCAAGATGACCCGCCCCAGCTGCAGGACTTTGCGGTGGCCGCCGGCCCCCATCACGTAGCCGAAGCCATCCTGTCCGATCGCGCAGCCGGGATGCACGACAACGCGATCGCCGATCAGACTGTTGGTGATCGACGCGTTCGCTCCGATTGCGCATTGACGGCCGATCCGCACGCCAGGCCCGATGACTGCACCGGCATTGATCACGGTGCCCGTCCCGATTTCGGCGCGCGGCCCGATCACAACCCCTGGGTCCACGATCACGCCGCTTTCCAGGCGCGCGCTTGGATGAACGAAAGCGCCTTCCGCCGCGCCCCGGGCCGCGAACAACGAGGAGGGCCGCGATGCGTCAGGAAACAATGCCCGCGTGACGTCGACAAAGGCCCGGTAAGGCTCGGCCACGCGCAGCACGCTGACATGACCGGGTGCGTGCTTGGCGTAGCGTGCCGTGGTCAAGCAGGCGCCGGCGCTGGTGGCAGCCAACTGCGCCGCGTATTTCGGCTTGTCGAGGAAGGCCAAATCGTCCGGGGCGGCGCGATCGAGCGCCGCAACGCCGGTAATGCGTCGGTCGAGGTTCGCGCCCGGCTCCAGGTCGGCACCGGCAAGGGCGGCGATCTCCCGGACGGTGAGCCCCGGTCCCCGGTCGAAGAAAAAGGGCTCGGTCATGCCGTTGAACCGTGGCCCGCAGGCGGGGTCTAGAACTTCGTCCCGCCACCGAAGCGGAACTGTTGCACCCGGTCGTAGGGCTCCTTCGAGAGCGGGAATGAATAATCGAAGCGGAGCGGACCGAAGGGCGAATCCCAGATCAATCCGACGCCGACCGACGATCGGATATGCATGGCATTGTCCACGGGACACGGCGGCGTCGAGCAGATCGAGCCGGACAGCACCTCGCCGGTCGCCGGGAACGTGGTTGGACCGACATAGTTCCAGAGCGAGCCGGCATCGGCGAAGGCCGCAACCTTGATTCCCGTGTCCTTGGGCAGGAAATACAGCGGCGTCTGGAACTCGAGGCTGGCGCCCCAATAATACGTGCCGCCCAGCGCGTCGTTGGTGGTACCGATCGTGAGGTCGCGTGGCCCGATGCCGGCCGGCTGAAACCCGCGCACCAAGTTCGCACCCATCTGGAAGTGATCGAGCATTCGCAGGCCTCCGTCCCAGCCGCCGATCTGCCCGCCCTGCAGATGCACGATGCCGACGACATCGGCCACCACTTCGTTGTAGGCCCAGACGTCCGCGGTGCTACGGAAGAACTTGACGTCGCCGCCAACGCCGGCAAAGTCCTGCCTGAACTCGGTCAGCACACCGGAGGTCGGGTTCCGGTTATTGTCGAGAGTGTTGTACGACAGCGTGTAGCCGATCAGCGAAGTCAGAATCGGCCCCTGCGCCAGTTCGCGCTTCACCGCCAGCGACGCCTCGCCGTCCACATAGCAGTTCGCGATGCCGGTAAATCCAATCGGCGGCGTGAGCGCAGGAGTGGTGTTGATCGCGGTCGCGGTCGGGAATGTGTTCACGAAATCCGGGTTGATGTTGTTGCAGTTCATCAAATTGGACGGCAGGGAGATCTTCTGCTGGTAGAGCGAATACCGCAGTTGCAGGCCCAGATCTTCACGCAGTTGGAAGCCGAGCCGAGTGCCGAAGCCGAGTGTTTGCGTCTGATAAGACACGTAACTGGTAGCATTTTGTTGCTTGTAGAAGAGATCTATACCAAGCGCCACCCGATAGCCCAGGAAGTAAGGATCCACGAACGACACCTGGGCGCCCTGCGTGTATTGGCCGTACTGGACCGCCACCTTTCCGAACAGGCCGCGCCCGAGCAGATTGCGCTCCGCGACGCTGACTTCACCGAGAAATCCGTCTGCGGTCGAATAGCCGCCCGAAACCGAAAATTCGCCGGTCGACTGCTCCTCCACGTCGACGTTGAGGATGACGCGATCGGGAGCGGAGCCGGGCTCGGTCGATATCTTCACGGTCTTGAAATATGACAGGTTCTTCAGGCGCCGCTCGGCCCGGTTGACCAGGGCACGATTGTAGGCGTCGCCTTCCACCAGGTCGAATTCCCGCCGGATCACGTAGTCGCGCGTGCGGGTGTTGCCGCGGACATTGATACGTTCGATGTAGGCGCGCTGTCCCTCGTCAACGGCAAAGACAAGGTTGACCGTCCGCGTCTGCGGATCGCGGGTCGCGCGCGGCCGCACCGTCGCGAATGCAAACCCGAGCTTCGCTGCCTCGATGGTCATGTCCTCGACGGTCTTTTCGACCGCCTCGGCGTTGTAGACGTCGCCGGGATATGTGCGCAGCCGCCAGCGCAGCCGCGACGGATCGAGGGAGCGGATCGAGGACTGAACGTCAACCGTTCCGATCCGATACTGATCCCCCTCCTCGATGGTGAAGGTGATCACGAAGCCCCGCAGCGTCGGATCGTATTCTCCGACCGCCGAGACGACACGCACATCGATGTAGCCGTGTTTGAGATAAAACCGGCGCAACAGTTCGCGATCGGCCTCGACCCGATCGGGGTCGTAGATGTCGCCGGTCTGCAGGAATGCCAGCAGCCCGGTCACGGACGTCTTGATCACGTCCTTGAGCCGATATGCCGAATAGGCACGGTTGCCGACGAAGTCGATGCGCCTGACGCCGGTCTTCGCGCCCTCCGTGATTTCGAAGACGAGGTCGACGCGATTGTTCGGAAGCTCGATGATCTTAGGCTCGATGCGAATATCGAAACGACCGCTGCGACGGTACACCTCCACCAGGCGTGCCGTGTCCGCTTGCACGACCGGACGCGAAAGCGTGCCGCGTTCGCGCGATTGAATTTCAGCCTTGAGCTGCTCGTCCTTGACCTTCTTGTTTCCCTCGAAGGCGATGCGGTTGATGACGGGATTTTCGACCACGGTGAGGAGCAGCCGCGCGCCCTGCATGGTTGGACGAACATCCTGAAACAGGCCGGTGGCAAACAGCGCCTTCACGCCCTCGTCGATTTGAAACGCGTCGAGGCGACCGTTCGGCCCCGGCTTGAAGTACGAGCGGATGGTATCGGCTTCGACCCGCTGGTTACCTTGGACCATGATCGAGTTGACGGTTTGGGCATAGGCAACGCGTGCCGTAAGCGACACGACGGCCCCACTCAGGAGAATTGCCCCCAGAACGAGATAGGCAACGCCAACACCTCGAACCAGCCACCTACAAAGTTTCATTCCCCTCGCGCCCTTTATCGTCCCCATTGGGCACCCCCGAGACTCGGGCGCCCACGAGAAAGGTCGTCGCTGTCCCCAGGACGATGCCTGTACAGGTTTTCTCCCGCCGTGCAAGCAAGTCCTTCCCCCGACTCACCCCTTAACACCCCAACCGTTGCAACCTTGCTACGACGCCGTCCACTGGGCGGCGAGATGCAGGATGTCGTTATAGGTTGCAAAGATCATTAACATCACGACTATCGCCAGCCCGATCCGGAAGCCCACCTCCTGTGCGCGCTCCGACAGCGGCTTCCCCCGTATTGCCTCGATCGCATAGAACAGCAGGTGCCCGCCATCGAGCAGCGGCACCGGAAACAGATTGAGCAGACCGATCGATACCGATAGCACCGCTGTGAGACTGAATAGCGACGATAGCCCCTCGGTCGCCACCTGCCCCGATACTTGCGCGATTCGAATCGGACCTCCGAGTTGATCCGCCGCCTCGCGGCCGGATATGACGCCCCCGATATACGAAAGCGTGCGCTCGACTACGAACCACGTCCGTTGCACGCCGAGTTCGACCGCTTTGAGCGGGCCGACCGGCTGGAAGTGCGCGTCCTCGGCCGAAGGCAATCGCGTGATGCCAAGGACTCCAATGCGATGCACATTGCCGAAGCGGTCCTTGGTCTCCTTGAGCGCCGGCACCGCCTTGAGCGTGATGTGCGCGCCGCCCCGGTCGAGCTCGAACACCAGCGTATCCCCCGCACTGGTGCTCACGATCTGCTGCATGTCGGAGAAGCTCTCGACCGGTCGGCCGTTGATCGTCAGCACCACGTCGCCGGGCTGAAAGCCGGCCGCCTCGGCAGCGCTGCCGGGCTGGATCGCATCGACCCGCGGCGAGGTGCTGGGCTTGCCAAAGACCATGAAGAGAGCGGCGAAAATCGCTATGGCGAGCAGGAAATTCGCCAGCGGCCCAGCCACTACGATGGCAGCCCTTCGCCCCACGGGTTGATGCACGAAGCTGTGCTGGCGCTCCTCCTCGCTCATCGCCGCAAGCGCCGCCTGGTCGGGCACGCTGGCTGCGTTGTCGTCTCCGAAGAACTTGACGTACCCGCCGAGGGGAATGGCTGAAAGCTTCCAGCGGGTGCCATGGCGGTCGTTGAAGCCGAAAAGCTCCGGGCCGAACCCGATCGAGAACACAAGCACCCGAACGCCGCACCAGCGCGCGATCAGGAAATGACCAAGCTCGTGGAAGAACACCACGACCGTCAAGACGAACAGGAACGGTATGAGGTAACCAAGCACGCCGCCGCCCAGCGTGTTGATTCCGGATAGGAAGTCGAAAGACATGAGTCGTTATCCCCGGCCGGTCCCCGCGATCGTCCGAACCCGTTCCACTAAGATGCCTTTGCGGCAATTTCGGGCAGAAGATCGCGGGCGAGCAATCTTGTATTATGGTCAATAGATAGTGCTTCCTCGACGCTTTCAGGCTCGGCCGTCCAATTTCGGGACAGCGCGGCGTCCAGGGTGGCCTCTACCAGGGCCGATATTCCGCCAAAATTCAGCCTACGCGCGAGAAATTCAGAGACTGCCACCTCATTGGCCGCATTGAGCACGGTGGGCGCCGCCCCTCCCGCCTCGAGCGCGAGTTGAGCGAGCCTCAAGGCCGGGAATTGTCCGAGGTCGGGCTCCTCGAAGGTCAGGGTCGCCGTCCGCGCCAGGTCGAGCCGGGGCGCCGGTCCCGCGATCCGTCCGGGCCACGCGAGGCAATAGGCAATAGGAATTCGCATGTCCGGGCTCCCCAACTGGGCAAGCAGCGAGCCGTCGCAGAATTCGACCAGGCTGTGCACGATCGATTGGGGATGGACCAGGACGTCGATCTGGTCGGACGGCAGGGCGAAGAGATGATGGGCTTCGATGAGTTCCAGCCCTTTATTCATCAGGGTGGCGGAATCGACGGTGACCTTCGCCCCCATCGACCAGTTCGGATGCTTGAGAGCCTGCTCGACGGTCGCGGTCCTGACCGCCTCTGCGCTCGCGGTCCGGAAGGGACCTCCGGACGCGGTTAGAATGACGCGGCGCACGTCCTCACGCCGGCTTCCGCTCATGGCCTGGAACAGGGCGTTGTGCTCGGAATCCACGGGCAGCACCGTGGCGCCGGCCGCTGCGGCGCGGCGCATGAACAGCCCGCCGGCGCAGACCAGCGTTTCCTTGTTGGCGAGCGCAACGATGGCCCCGCGTTCGGCGGCGGCAAGCGTCGGCTTGAGCCCGGCGGCGCCGGTAATGGCTCCGATCACCCATTCGGCCGGCCGCTCAGCCGCCTCGACCAGCGCGCTCTCGCCCGCGCCAGCCTCGATCCCGGTTCCGGAAAGGGCCGCCTTGAGATCGCCGTAGGCGGAGATATCGCCGACTACCGCAAAGCGCGCGCCAAGTTCGCGCGCGAGGGCCGCGAGCGCGGCCGCGCTCCGGTTGGCACTCACCGCCTCGACCCGAAAGCGGTCGCGCTCTCGCCTGAGCAGGTCGATCGTGCTTGCGCCAATCGAGCCGGTGGCGCCAAGCAGCGTCACCGTACGTTCGGCGGATGCAGCAATTGAGCGGTCGGCCACAACGGGCGACGTATCGGATTTCATTGCATCACCAAACCAGCAGACCGCGTCCCGGCGCCTCGAAGCCGCCGCGTGCCAATCCAATCAGGGCCGCTGCGACACTGGCGGCGACGAAACCGTCGAGGCGATCCATCAATCCGCCATGGCCGGGAATGAGTTGGCTTGAATCCTTGGCGCCAAACCTGCGCTTGAGAAACGACTCGAACAGGTCTCCAGTCTGCGCCAGTACCGACAATATGACCGCGAGCATGGAAATGGCGAACAATCCTGTAAGGCCGGCCGCCACGGCTATGGCGAGGGCGGTGATGACCGCGCCCAGCGTTCCGGCGATCGCTCCAGACCATGTCTTTTTCGGACTCACATGCGGCATGAGCCTGGGCCCGCCAATCAGGCGTCCCGCGAAGTAGGCGGCAATGTCGGTCGTCCACACCACCGCGAACAGGAAGATCACCGCCAGAAAACCGTGCTCGGGGTCGGAGCGCAGAACGATCGGCGCCACTCCGAGCGCACCCGCATAGGGAATCCCGCCGGCGACCCACGCGCGGCGCGCGGCGGGTGCCAGAGCGCTCGCGCCAAGTGTGCTGATGCCAAGTACGATGACCGCCGCGAGACCGTGCCCGGTACCTGCAAGCGCGAGCGCCAAGACAAGCGACGCTCCACCGGTCATCAGCGCGGACCGGTGGTCAGGCCCAGCGACCAGCGAGGTCCACTCCCAGAGCACGCCCATCGCGGCGATGCCCCAGAAAAGCGCAAACAGCCAGCCACCGATGTAAGCCGTTCCGATCGCGAGCGGCACGAGCACCAGCGCCGAGCATATGCGCAGCGCGAGTTCGCTGCCGCGGGAACCGAAGGCGCGCATGAGATGGTCCGCGCCGGCCATCGATCATGATCCGGTGCGCACGATGAGGCCGCCAAATCGGCGTTCGCGCCTATGATACTCCGCGATCGCCCCTTCGAGCGCTGCGCGGTCGAAGTCCGGCCAATAGGTCGGCACGAACACGAGTTCGCTATAGGCCGCCTGCCACAGCAGGAAATTCGACAGCCGCTGCTCGCCGCTGGTGCGAATGATGAGGTCCGGATCGGGCAAATCGGGCGCATCAAGATAGCTGGCGAGGTTGTCGGCCGTGACCGCGCCAACGGCCAAATCGCCGGCCGCGACGGCAGCCGCGATGCGTCGGGCCGCGCGAGCGATTTCCTGGCGTGCGCCGTAATTGAAGGCAACCACCAGAACAAGCTTGCTGTTATCCTTGGTCAGTTCCTCCGCCTCATCGAGCAGCCGGCGGATTTCCGCGTCGAGGCTCTCACGCTCGCCGATGACGCGAACGCGGACGCCCTTGCGGTGAAGATCCGCGAGATCATTGCGAATGAAACGACGAAGCAGCGCCATCAGTTCGCGGATCTCAGCGGCCGGTCGCGACCAGTTCTCCGCGCTGAACGAGAAGATGGTTAGAAAAGCGATACCGAGATCGCCCGCGGCACGCACCGTTCGACGGAGCGCCTCGACGCCGCGGCGATGCCCTTCTCCACGCGGGAGTCCGCGCGTCGCCGCCCAACGCCCGTTGCCATCCATGATGATGGCGACGTGCCGTGGAACGACCAAATGGCCGATCTCGGCGGTGCGCAGCGGCTCGCTCTTCAACATTGCGCTCCAACCTCACACCGTGAGGATTTCCTTTTCTTTCATCGTCAGCATCTTGTCGACCTCCGCGATCGCGTCGTCGGTCACTTTCTGCACCTGCTCCGACGAACGCTTGCCATCGTCTTCGCTGATCTTGTGATCCTTTTCGAGCTTCTTGAGCACGTCAAGGCCGTCACGCCGCACGTGCCGGACGGCAACGCGTGCTGCCTCGGCGTATTTGTGCGCAACTTTGACCAAATCCCTGCGCCGCTCCTCGTTGAGCTCGGGGATACGCAATCGCAAAACCTGACCCTCGGTCGAAGGCGTGAGGCCGAGGTTGGAGGCGGCGATCGCCTTTTCCACCGCATGCACCATCGCCTTGTCCCAGACCTGCACGGAAATGAGCCGAGGTTCGGGCACGCTGACGGTGGCAACCTGGTTGAGCGGCATGTGGGTGCCGTAGGCCTCAACTTGCACCGGCTCGAGCAAGCCCGCCGAGGCGCGGCCGGTGCGGAGGCCGCCCAATTCCTGCTTCAACAACTGAATTGCGCCGTGCATACGTCGCTTGAGCTCGTTGATGTCATGCGTTGGGTTTGCCATGGCGACCCTCGAATACGTTGGTCGATGCTGCGAGCGTGTCGCTTCGTGTGTGCTGCGGGAAGCGACGTGCGCCAGCGCCTCAATTGCCCACGACGGTCGAACGCCCGGCTCCGCGCAGGACGGCCGTGATCGCTCCCTCTTCGCGGATCGAGAACACGATGATAGGCATACGGTTCTCCTGAGCAAGCGCGAAGGCAGTCGTATCCATCACTTTGAGGCTGCGCTCGATCGCCTCCTGATGGGTCAAGAAATCGTAGCGTTTGGCGCTCTTGTCGCGCTTGGGATCGGCGTCGTAGACCCCGTCGACATCAGTTGCCTTGAGCACGGCCTCGGCGCCGATCTCCGCCGCCCGGAGCACGGCGGCGGTATCCGTGGTGAAGAACGGATTGCCCGTGCCACCTGCGAACAGAAGAAGCCGTCCCTCCTCGAGGTGGCGCAACGCTCGCGGCCGCTCGTAGGTCTCGCACACGCCAGGCATCGCGAGCGCCGACATCGTGCGAGCCGGCGTCCCTGCGCGCTCGATCACGCTCTCGAGCGCGAGCGCGTTCATGACGGTCGCAAGAATTCCCATCATGTCGCCGGTCACTCGCGGGATGCCCTGCTCGGATACCTTAACGCCGCGGAAGATGTTGCCCCCACCGACCACGACGGCGACGGACACGCCCAGTTTCTGGGTGGCGATGAGGTCGGCGGCGATTTGTTCGAGCGTCGGTTGATGGATGCCGAAGGCGTGGGCGCCGATGAGCGCCTCGCCAGAGAGCTTCACCACGACGCGCCGGTAGACGGGTTCTGTCATGGCAGCTCCTGCGATTTGCCGCGGCGGTGCGGCGCGACGCCTACCGCCGGGATGGAACGCGCATTGCGGCTGAAACGACGCTCAATTCGACTTCACCAGGGCCGCGACTTCGCTGCCGAAATCGCTGTCGGGACGCTCGATGCCTTCGCCGAGCGCATAGCGCACAAAACCGGTCACCTTGATCGGACCTCCGACCTGACCCGCGGCGTCCTTGATCGCCTGCGAGACGCTTTTGTCCGGCTCGTGGATGAAGGGTTGTTCGAGCAGGCATACCTCTTTGTAGAAGGTCCTGAGCGCCGATTCGACGATCTTGTCGATGATATTCGCAGGTTTGCCTTCCGATTTGAACTTGTCGGCGAAGACTTCCTTCTCGCGCCTCACGACATCCGGATGAAGGCCGGCAGGATCGACCGCCTGGGGATTGGAGGCAGCGATATGCATTGCAAGCATCCGGCCGAAACGCTTGAGTTCGTCCGCCTTCCCGTTCGAACTCGAGCCCGACCAGGACGCCGATCTTGCCGAGACCCTCCTCGACGGAATTGTGCGTGTAGGTCCCGATCACGCCGGTGCTCACCGACAATGACGACGCCCTCCGCAACGACATGTTCTCGCCGATCTTGGCGATGGTATCAGCGATGGCATCGCCGATCGTGATGCCGCCCACCTTCGTCGCCTTGATCTTCTCGACGTCGTTGCCGGCCGTGAGCGCAACATTGGCGATCATCTTCACGAGGCCCTGGAACAGATCATTGCGGGCGACGAAATCGGTCTCGGAATTGACCTCCACGAGGACGCCTTTGGACCCTTCCACGGCGAGGCCGATGAGACCTTCGGCGGCGATGCGACCAGCTTTCTTGGCGGCCTTGGCGAGCCCGCGCTTGCGCAACAGATCGACGGCCTGCTCCATGTCGCCACCGGTTTCCTCGAGCGCCGCCTTGCAGTCCATCATCCCCGCGCCGGTGCGCTCGCGGAGTTCCTTCACCATTGCCGCGCTGACCTTGGCCATGCGTGTGATCCCTCTGTGCGTCATGGCCGAGCTCGTCGGCCCATGCGCGTCTTTCGTTCTACGGCGAGACGGAGGCGGCGCGAGCCGGGCACGACGACGCTCTTACTCTGCCGTCAACTCTTTCGATTGTGCGATCCAGCCTTCCACCCGACCAGGCAATCCCACCTCTTCGCCGATCGTGTGAGCGGCATCGGGTCCCAGCCCGGCAATCTGCCAGTAATGGAAAATGCCGAGATCGTTGAGCTTCTTCTCGATCGCAGGCGAGACATGGTGGAGCTTCTTGAGGTCGTCGGCCACACCGCGCGGGCCGGACAGCACCTCATAGCCCGGCCCTTCGACGGCGGCCGGCAGTTCTTCGGCAACCGGCTCGGCGGCGGCCCCGGTATCGACGCCAAGCTCGCCCTGCGCCCGCGAGATGCCATCGATCGCGGCTTTAGCAACGAGATCGCAGTAGAGCGTGATGGCGCGGCTCGCGTCGTCATTGCCGGGTACGACAAAGGTGATGCCGTCGGGATCGCAATTGGTGTCGACGACGGCGGCAACCGGCACGCCGAGACGGCGCGCCTCCTTAATGGCGATGTCCTCCTTGTTCGTGTCGATTACGAACAGCAGGTCGGGCAGACCGCCCATATCCTTGATGCCGCCTAGCGCGCGATCGAGCTTGTCGCGCTCGCGCTGGAGCGTAAGCCGTTCCTTCTTGGTGTACCCCTTGGCCTCGCCCGAGGAGAGCATCTCGTCGAGCTTGCGCAGGCGCGAGATCGACTGGGAGATGGTCTTCCAGTTGGTCAGGGTCCCCCCGAGCCAGCGCGAGTTGACATAATACTGCGCCGATTTCTTGGCCGCCTCGGCGATCGCATCCTGCGCCTGGCGTTTGGTGCCGACGAACAAGATACGTCCCCCGTTCGCGACGGTGTCGCTCACCGCCTGCAACGCGCGATGCATCAACGGTACGGACTGGGCCAGGTCGATGATGTGGATGTTGTTGCGGGCGCCGAAGATGTACTCAGCCATCTTCGGATTCCAACGGTGGGCCTGATGGCCAAAATGTACGCCAGCCTCCAATAGCTGGCGCATGGAAAAGTCAGGAAGCGACATATCTGTTCTCCGGTTGAGCCGCCGCGGACCCGTGAGCTCTTTGTGGTCTTGCGACCAGACGGAGCCACCGGACGGCTGTGAGGCCAAGGTCCGCGTGTGAGATGGCGTGCATATAGCGATCTGGCTGAAAGGACGCAAGGCGCCAGACCGGGCGTCGACGGTTGCGAGCAGGGGCGAAGGCCCTGGGCCGGGATTGCTGCCGGGTACCCGGGGCAACCGGTGCTCTGCGGGTTCTCGTTTTCCCGCGTTTTTCCGGAGCGACAAGGCCCGACGCTGGCAGCCGGCCCTCCAGGGCGTCGCGGCAGACGGCCCGGTGACCGGCATCAATCCAGCTTGATGTTCAACCGCCTGATCACGGGGGCCCAGGCTTCACCGGTCCGGCGCATGATTGCCGCTGCCTGCTCCGGGCTGATGGCGGTCGGGTCGAAGCCGATATTGGCAAAACGCTGCTTCAACGCCGGATCGCCGACGATCCGGTTGAGCTCGGTGTTGAGCGCCGCGACAACCGCCTTCGGCGTTGCCGCCGGCGCGTACAGCATGAAATGGACGCCGGCCTCCAGGCCCGGCAGGCCCTGCTCGGCGGTGGTCGCGACATCGGGCACCAGGGCGGAGCGTGTCTCCTGAATTACCCCCAACGGCTTGAGCTGCCCGTCCTTCACGAATTGGATCACGGAGCCGGCGGCGAAACTGCCGAAATCCACCCGCGCGGCGATGAGATCGGTCGCGGCTTGCGCGCCGCCCTTGTAGACGACGTGCACGAACCTAGCGCCCAATCGCTGCGCCATTTCCTCGACCGCGAGATGCTGCAGCAGCCCGTAGCCCGCGGTGCTGAAGCTCAGCCCATCGGGCCGCTGCTTGCTCAACTGCACGAGGCCCTTGAGATCCTCTGCCGGCACCGATTTCGCGGCCACGAGCAGTGTCGGCGTAATACCGATGCCCCCAACCGGCACCAAATCGCCGATCGGGTCGAACGCGAGCTTGGTGAAGCTCGCGGGAAAGGTTGCGATAACCGCCGCGTTGACCAGCAAGGTGCAGCCATCCGGCTTGGCATTGGCGACCGCGGCCGTCCCGATATTGCCCGTCGCCCCTGGCCGATTCTCGACGACAAAGCTCTTCTTCGTCAGCGCCTCGAGACGCTCCGCGATGAGGCGGGCGGCGACGTCGGCCGCGCCGCCGGCCGGATACGGCACCACGACGGTTGCACGCGCACAATCAAAGTCGGCACCCAACGCCGGCATCGGGCCCAATGCAGACAACGACGCCGCAACAAGCCGCATGAGCCAGCGCATGGTATCCTCCCTCGGGCCGGCCGATCCTATCCGACTCGGCGCCGCTGAGACCACGGACGATCCCCTCAGTCTTGCTACGTCTAGTTTTGCAAATCGACGCGACGGAATTTTTGCACGCGCTGTCCGGTGTTCACCTCCGACGTGAAGATGTTTCCTTGCCGATCGACGGCGATGTTGTGCAGGGCTGTGAACTGGCCGACCTGTCGTCCAGGCCGTCCGAAGCGGCTGAGCGTCTCCTTCGAGGCGCGATCGACGATGCGCACCTCGCCATTCATCCCGTCGATCATGTAGATCCATTTCTGATCGCGATCGGGGGAGAAGACGAGGTCGTAGACCGATCCCGTGCCGCGGGTGCCCTTTTCGTAGATGTGCTCGGCGACGAATGAGCCGTCCTTGCGGAACACTTGCAAGCGGTTGTTGGTGCGGTCGCAGACGTAAACGAGACCGTCCCTGTCGATGCGGATGCAGTGCACAGGATTGCCGAACTGCGGCGACGGCGGCTTGCCCGGATCGTAGCCCGACGTCTTCTCGTCGCTCGGAGTCTTGCCGTAGGCGCCCCAATGGCGCTTGTACGCGCCGGTCTCGGAATCGAACACGACGATGCGGCGATTTCCGTAGCCGTCGGCGGCGAAAACCTCCTTCGCCGCGACGTCGACAGCGACGTCCGCCGGCGAACCGAGCCGTTCGGTCGAACTGCTGTCGTTGCCCTCCCCTTGCCGGCCAATCTGCAGCACGAAATTGCCGTCCATGGTGAATTTGAGGAGTTGTCCGTCCTTCTTGCCATTGCCCGCCAGCCAGACGAAATCGCTGTCGTCGATGAAAATGCCGTGCTCGCTTTCGGGCCATTGATAGCCCTGTCCGCGCCCGCCCCAGTGGCGCAGCAGATTGCCTGACTGGTCGAACATCAGCACCGGCGGAGCGGCGGCGCAGCATCTGGCTTCCGGAGGGCTTTGCTCGGCCGCGCGCTCGCGCGGCGTGAGTGAGCCGGGGCGATGCACGACCCAGATACGATCGTATCGATCCGTGGCGATGCCGGAGACTTGCCCCAGGATCCAATTGTTCGGCAGCGGCTTCGGCCAGAACGGATCGACCTGGAACGCCGGCGCGGTGTTTTCGGCCGACACCGGCCCGGCGCCGACCGCCAACGCGATAGCGAGCGCTGCGATGAGGGTTTTCATGGTCTCCTCCCGTGCCCGCGCGAGGTCGTTGCCTCGGCGCCCGGGCCGGGAGAGTAACGTGGTTCGCGGACGGATTACACCGGCTCGACCGCCACCACGCCCGGCACCGCCTTGATGGCGCCGGCGACCTGCGGCGAGACCTTGAAGCGCCCGGGCAGCTTGACCTCGACCTCGGTGCCCTCACCCAGGATCAACACGAGAGCGACCTCACCATTGTCCTGCGGGGAGCGCCCCGAACCCGGCCCTTCCAGCCGCTTGGCGACGCTCTCGATCGGCGCCTCGCCGCGCAGAAAGACGCGCAGCCCCTTCGAAAGCTTGGCCGCGGCCTGTTCCAGCGGCTCGACCATCTGAATGCGGGCCCGCACGTCGTCGCCCTGCAGTTCCGCGGACAGCATCAGCAGCACTGCGGCGCCGGGCTCCAGGAGATCCCGAAATTGAGCCAACCCTTCGGAGAAAACGACCGCCTCGTAGTGCCCGGTCGGATCGGAGAGCCCGATGATGCCCATCTTGCTGCCGGTCCGGGTGCGCCGCTCGGTTCGCGCGACGACGGTGCCGGCGACGCGGCCTGCCGTTGCGCCCGCGCGCACGGCGCGCGCAAATTCCGCCCACGACTGCACACGCATGCGTTTGAGGGTCGCGGCATAGTCGTCGAGCGGATGGCCGGTGAGGAAGAAGCCGATGGCATCGAATTCCTTTTGCAACCGTTCGGCGGGAAGCCACGGCTCGGTATTGCCGAGGGCAAGCGGCGTGCGCGCTCCGCCCCCGCCGAACAATTCCGATTGCCCTACCGTCACGTCGTCGTGGGCGCGTTGCGCGTCCGCGAGCATGGCATCGACGGCTGCAAACACTCGTGCACGGTTGCTTTCAAGCGCGTCAAAAGCACCGGCGGCGGCAAGGCTTTCAAGCACGCGCTTGTTCACCGCACGCGGATTGATGCGGCTCGCGAAATCGGAAAGATCGGCGAATGGCCGCTCGCTGCGGGCTTCCACGATCGCCTGCACCGCTTGCCGGCCGACGCCCTTGAGGGCCGCGAGCGCGTAGCGGATGGTATTGCCCTCGACCTCGAAGGCCACGCCCGAGCGATTGACTGATGGCGGCTCGACCTTCACGCCGAGGCGCTCGGCCTCCGCCCGGAACTCGGAGAGCTTGTCGGTATTGCCCATGTCGAGGGTCATGGAGGCAGCGAGAAATTCGACCGGATAGTTCGCCTTCATGTAGGCCGTTTGATAGGCCACGAGAGCGTAGGCAGCGGCGTGACTCTTGTTGAAGCCGTAGTCGGCGAAGCGCTCGAGCAATTCGAAGATCGTCTCTGCGTGCTGACGTTCGATGCCACGCTCAATGCAACCGGAGACGAAACGGCTCCGCTGCTTCTGCATCTCGCTGCGAATCTTCTTTCCCATCGCCCGCCGCAGCAGGTCGGCTTCGCCGAGCGAATAGCCGGCGAGGATCTGCGCGGCCTGCATCACCTGCTCCTGGTAGACAATGACGCCAAAAGTCTCGCGCAGAATCGGCTCCAGCTTGGGGTGAATGTAGTCGGGCTCCTCCATACGGTGCTTGCGCGCGCAATACGTGGGGATATTCGCCATCGGGCCCGGCCGGTAAAGCGCGACCAGCGCAATCACGTCCTCGAAACGATCCGGCCGCATGTCGAGCAACGCCCGCCGCATGCCCTGGCTTTCCAGCTGGAAGATGCCCACGGCTTCGGCGCGGGCAAGCATGGCGTAGCTTTTCTCGTCGTCGAGCGGAACCGCTGCGAGATCGATCTCGACACCGCGCTTATGCAGCAGCGCCACTGCCGTTTGCAGCACCGTGAGGGTCTTGAGGCCAAGAAAGTCGAATTTCACTAGGCCCGCCTGCTCGACCCACTTCATGTTGAACTGGGTTACCGGCATGTTGGACTTGGGGTCACGATAGAGCGGCACCATCTCCGTGAGCGCGCGCTCGCCTATCACGATGCCCGCCGCATGGGTCGATGCGTGGCGGTGCAGACCTTCGAGCTTTTGCGCGATGTCGAAGGCACGCCGCACGACCGGGTCACCATCGCGGGCAGCCTGCAGGCGCGGCTCGTCGTCGATTGCCCGGCCGAGCGTGACCGGATTGAGCGGGTTTTGCGGCACCAGCTTGCAGAATTTGTCGACCTGGCCGTACGGCATCTGCAGCACACGGCCAACGTCGCGCAACACGCCGCGCGCCTGCAAGGTGCCGAACGTGATGATTTGGGCCACCCGGTCGCGGCCGTAACGCTCCTGCACGTAACCGATGACCTCGTCGCGCCGATCCTGACAGAAATCGATGTCGAAATCCGGCATCGACACCCGCTCGGGATTGAGGAAGCGCTCGAACAGGAGACCGAACCGCATCGGATCGAGATCGGTGATCGTGAGCGCGTAGGACACGAGCGAGCCTGCGCCGGAGCCGCGCCCCGGCCCGACCGGAATGTCGTGCGCCTTCGCCCACTGGATGAAGTCGGAAACGATAAGAAAGTAACCCGGATATTTCATGCCCTCGATAACGTTGAGCTCGAATGCCAACCGTTCGCGGTATTCCTCGACGGTGCGGCCGGGGGCAATCCCAAGGGTCGTGATCCGGCGTTCGAGCCCCGCCTCGGCGCGCGCGCGCAGTTCCGCCGCCTCGTCGACGGCAGCGCCCCGCGCACCAACCGAGAAGCGCGGCAGGATCGGCGCCTGCACCCGTGGCCGGAAGGCGCAACGCTGCGCAACCTCGATCGTAGAGCCGACCGCCTCGGGGAGATCCGCAAACAATTCGGCCATTTCCGTGCGCGTCTTGAACCGGTGCTCGGGCGTGAGCTGGCGCCGGTCGGTCTCGACCACCAGCCGCCCCTCGGCGATGCAAATGAGGGCGTCATGCGCCTCGTAGTCTTCCCGGCGCGCAAACAGCGGCTCATTGGCGGCGACGAGCGGAATCCCGCGCGCATAGGCCAGAGCGACAAGAGCAGGCTCGGCGGTGCGTTCAGCGGTGGTGCCGTGCCGTTGCAGCTCGATGTAGAGCCGATCGCCGAAAAGCCGCCCCAGGGCCTCGCAGCGCCCCTCAGCGAGTTGGCCCTGGCCGGCGACGATCGCGGCGTCGAGCGGTCCACCCGGCCCACCCGTCAACGCGATCAATCCGTCGGTTTCGCCGTCGAGCCAAGCGAGCTTGAGATGCGGGCGCTCATTCGTCGGCGTGTCGAGAAACGCGCGCGAGTTCAACCGCATCAGACTGCGGTAGCCGTGCTCGCGCGCGGCCAGGAGCACGATGCGTGGCCACTCGACGGCGGGTCCATTTGCGGCGCGCGGACCCGCTTCCTGATCGCCGAAATCGACCGCGATCGCACAGCCGATGATGGGTTGGATGCCCGCCGCCGCCATCTTGTCCGAGAACTCGAGTGCCCCGAACATGTTGTCGGTGTCGGTCAGCGCCAGCGCGGGCTGGCGGTCGGCCTTAGCGAGCTCGGCCAGCCGCGCGATAGTCAATGCGCCTTCGAGCAAGGAGTAGGACGAGTGCACGTGCAGGTGCACAAAACCAGGCATGCCGGTCTCGCGATTCTCAAGGGACCGCGACTGTGAGAGCAGGTCCGCGACGCTCCCCGCAACCGGTATGACGCCGGTATCCCCAGGAGTTGTCGCCGGGGACTTGGCCGCACGCGCTGAATTCGTCCACCAGTTGCCAACGTCAGAGGGTCGCGATGACCTGCGCCCATATCGCGATCATGGCCAGAAACAGTGCGAGCGAGGCAAGCGTGGTGGCTTCTTCAACGACGGCGCGGACCATGTCCCCTACTCCCTACTCACCAGAACAGGAGATGAACATAGTTCATGTTATGTTCCCATGTCAAGTTCACCGTTTCTGGGGAGATGATCGAGCCCTATCGACCCGTTAAAGCGGTTGTCACGGATGGTGAAGGCAGCCAGCTTATCTTTTTCTCGAAGAGTGGCGGCCAACTAACTGACAAAAATTGCCAAAGGGTCGGCACCAAGTGTGCTGGGCTTGTGCCGCCGGCTTCATCAGCCGGGGCCCCTCGGCACCCGCTCAGCGCCGCCGTGGCCGCTCTCCGTTAGTGTCGGAGGCCTTCTGGCCGCTGCCATATTGCAGATACCACGGGTTCTGCACGCAGGAGCCGCCCGAGCCGCGCGCCGTCATCATGCATTGCTCGAAGGAGGTGAAGGCGCAGGTCGTGCCATTGTTACCGTCGGCTCCGCTGTATTGCACGCACCAGGGCCGATAGATTTCGGCCCCTGCCGGCCCGGCGCTGATCGTGGCAGCCGCTGCGGCCAGGAGCAAAACAGAAGCGGTGCGGGTCATGATCATGGACCGTATCCTCCGGCATCGCGCGCCCGCACGATTGAACCCCGGCGCGGAGCCCATTGTTCCGCGTCGATCTGGGACCTGCCACACAGTCAAACGGCCTGAACCAGGCTCTGCCGTGTGATAGGGAGGTGGACCGACGCCGGAGGAAAACAATGTCGTCATCTTGTCTGGGCCGGGCCTTCGCCGCCGCTCTGTCGCTCGTGCTGGTCAACTCTGCCGCGGCCGCCGAGGACGCACTCAAGATCGCCGTTGGACAGCGCGGAGGCTGGGAGCAATGTGTCTCTGAGCTCGGCCAGAGCGCGGGTATCTTCAAGAAGCACGGCCTCACGCTGGACGTACTCTACACGCAGGGAAGCGGCGAAACGATCCAGATCGTCCTCTCCGGCAGCGTCGATGTGGGCATTGGTCCCGGCACGCACGCGGTGTTCGGCGCCTTCTCCAAAGGCGCGCCGATCCGCATGACCGGCGCATCGTTCACCGGCGCCCGAGACCAGCTCTACTACGTGCGGGCCGACTCGCCGATCCGCAGCATGAAGGATGCCGACGGTAAGAGCATCGGCATTTCGACCAGCGGATCGAGCTCGCACATGCTGGCCCTGGCGCTCGCCAAGCATTCCGGCGTCAACCTGGTGCCGCAGGCGACCGGGAACTATTCCGCGACCCTTACGCAGGTGATGACCAAGCAGGTGGATATCGGCTTTGCACAAGCTCCGTTCGCTCTGGACGCGGTGGAAGATGGGCGCATCCGCCTGGTGGCCAAGGGCGCCGACATTCCGGAGGTCCAGAATCAATCGATCCGCGCGTGGATCACGCACGCGAGCACGCTCGAGCGCCGCCGGGATGCATTGAAACGGTACGTGACGGCCTACCGGGAAACCCTCGACTGGCTCTATTCAAGCCCCGACGCCGCCAAGGCCTATGCCGCGTGGTCCGGCCTTCCTGAGCGCCTCGCCAGGCAGGCGCCGGACTATATTACCAAGGACAGCATCGATCCGATTCGCATCGTCGGCCTCGAGGACATGATGGCGGACGCGGTGAAGTTCAAATATATCCCCTCCCCGCTCACGCGTGAGCAACTCGCCAGCCTCGTGCAGGTGCCACGGTGATCCTGGCAACGTCCGCGCCGCAATAAAGGCGGGGCACGGTCGGCTCGCCAAACCTGTCCGCGCGAGACGGTTCTGGCAGTTGCCTTGGGCTGCTCCAACGCTCTGCGGCCCAGAACTCTCATCGCCATCGTGCGAAAATCGGCGTAACATCACGTCTGCGGGATGCCGGCAAGCCTCAGCGAGGATGCCATCCCGTACGAACGGCACTTCGCGCCGTCCTGGGTTCTGCCGCGGGCAGCGCCGGTCGTCCGAACAAGCAGTCGCGTCAACGCGCCCCCCGGAACGGCAAACGCCGGACCGGCGATTGGCACGAGTTCTGCATGAAACCGGTCGGAAATCTCATTTCCAGACGGTCAAGGTCCACGTTCCGGACCACGACGAGAGGACTATCCAATGTGCGCAGGTGACGATCGCAATTGTCCAGATTTCGAGATCCATCGCCACAAGCTGCTCGACGATCTCGACGCCGAACGGCGCAGCTTCCTGAAGAGCGCATTCGCAGCGACCGGAGGAGCTGCAGCGCTCACCGCTGGAGGCATGGCGCTGGTCTCGCCGGCCGCCGCCCAGACGGTCGCAGCGCGGCAGGGCAAGCCCGGCCACCACTATGTGCCGGCAACCGCCGACACCGTCCACTGGGGCTATTTCAGCAAGCTGCTTAAACCTGTCGTCGAGATCGATTCCGGCGACTACGTGACCATCGAGACGTTGACCCATCATGCCAACGATGACGCCGAGCGCATGGTCAAGGGCGATCCGGGCGCCGAGAGCGTCTACTTGTGGACCAAGGACAAGAAGGGCGTGAACCGGCGCGGGGCAGGACCAATTGACGGCAAACTGTTGGGGCGGGGCGCGGGCGAAGGCTTCGGCGTGCACATCTGCACCGGCCCGGTCTATGTGCGCAACGCGGAGCCCGGCGACGTCATCGAATTACGGATCATGGACGTGAAGCCGCGACCGTGCGCAAACCCGGCCCATGCCGGGAAGGCATTCGGCAGCAACGCCGCCGCGTGGTGGGGCTTCCATTACAAGGAGCTGATCACTGATCCCAAGCCGCGCGAAGTGATCACGATCTATGAGATCGATGCGACGGGACAACGCAACTGGGCGCAGGCGGTCTACAATTTTCAATGGACGCCGCAGACGGATCCCTTCGGCGTGGTTCACAAGACCATCGACTATCCCGGAGTCCCGGTCGATCACAGCACCGTCAAGGAGAACCACGGCATCCTCAAGAACGTGCGAATTCCGATCCGGCCGCATTTCGGCGTGATCGAACTCGCGCCCAAGGAGGCGGATGTCGTCGACTCCATCCCGCCCGGCTATTTCGGTGGCAACATCGACAACTGGCGCATCGGCAAGGGCGCGACGATGTACTACCCGGTCGCCGTCGCTGGAGCCCTGTTGTCGGCGGGCGATCCGCACGCCTCCCAGGGGGATTCGGAGCTATGCGGCACCGCAATCGAATGCTCGCTGACGGGAACGTTCCAGATCGTCCTCCATAAGAAGCAAACCTTGGAAGGAACCTCGCTCGCGGGTCTGGACTACCCCCTGCTCGAGACCCAGGATGAATGGCTGATGCACGGGTTCAGCTACGCCAATTACCTGCAGGAGCTCGGCGATAAGGCGCAGTCGACGATCTACGAGAAATCATCGGTCGATCTCGCGCTCAAGGATGCATTCCGCAAGATGCGCGCATTCCTGATGAACACAAAGGGTCTCAGCGAGGATGAAGCCATTTCGCTGATGTCAATCGCCGTCGATTTCGGTATCACGCAGGTCGTCGACGGAAACTGGGGCGTCCACGCGGTCATCAAGAAGAGTCTTTTCGCCGGTGCGGTCGCGTGACGGGAGCCTCACCGGGAGTCGTATGACCGCTGCGGCAGTCGCGCTTGGCGACTCCCGCGCGGTCGCGTGCTCGACCTGGTGCGCATACCGCGATTGACGACCCTGCCGACGCTGCCTCACTGCAGCTCCACCACCAGCCCCTCCCGCAACGTCACGCGCCGGTCCATGCGCGCAGCGATGTCCATGTTGTGGGTGGCAACGACGACAGCCAAGCCGGAGGCCTGCACCAACTGGGTGAGCGCGGAGAAGACGTGCTCGGAGGTGCGCGGGTCGAGATTTCCCGTCGGCTCGTCGGCGAGCAGAATGCGCGGCGCGTTGGCAACCGCGCGTGCGATCGCGACACGTTGCTGCTCGCCTCCGGAAAGCTCCGCCGGACGGTGCGTCAGACGCTCCTTGAGACCGAGATAGCCGAGCAGGTCGGCGGCCCGGCGGACGGCCTCCGGGCGCGGCAGGCCGCGGATCATCTGCGGCATCATTACATTCTCGATCGCGGAGAACTCCATCAGCAAGTGGTGGAACTGGTAGACGAAGCCGATGTCGCTGCGGCGGATGCGGGTGCGCTCGGCGTCGGAGAGCCGGGACGTGGCGATCTGGTCCACATAGACCTCGCCTGCGTCCGGGTGCTCGAGCAAGCCGGCGATGTGGAGGAGCGTCGACTTTCCGGCACCGGAAGGCGCGACCAGCGCGATCGACTGCCCCGGCCATACCGCAAGCTCGGCGCCCTTGAGGATCTCCAGCATGACGTCGCCCTGGCGGTAATGCCGGTCGATCCCCTGCAGAAAGAGGATCGGACCTTCTTCCGCGCTCGGCTCGACGCCGATCTGGGTCATCGTATCGCCATTGATGGCGGTGTCACTCATAGCGCAATGCCTCGACCGGATCGAGGCGCGCGGCGCGCCACGCCGGATAGAGCGTCGCCAACAGGGACAATGCCAGCGCCATGATCACCACCGCGGTGGTCTCGCCGGCGTCGAGGTCGGCGGGCAGCTTCGACAGGAAATAGAGTTCGGGCGAGAACAGCTCGGTGTTGGTCATCCAGGATAGAAAGCGGCGGATCGATTCGATGTTGAGGCAAACCAGCAGCGCAAGAAGAAAACCCACGAGCGTGCCCACGACGCCGACCGAAGCCCCGGTCATCATGAATACTCGCATGATCGCGCCCTGGGTCACTCCCATGGTGCGCAGGATGCCGATGTCGCGCCCCTTGTCCTTCACCAGCATGATCAGCCCGGAGGTGATGTTGAACGCCGCGACGATCACGATGATCGTCAGGATCAGGAACATCACATTGCGCTCGACCTGCAGCGCATTGAAGAAAGTCGAATTGCGCTGGCGCCAGTCGATCATGAAGATCGGCCGGCCGGCAGCCTCGGTGATGAGCTTGCGGAAGCGATCGATCTCGTCCGGTCTGTCGACGTAGACCTCGATCGCGGTGACGTCGCCGGCACGGTTGAAATAGGCTTGCGCTTCGGGCAGCGGCATGAAAACGAAGGCGGAATCGTATTCCGACATGCCGACCTCGAAAATCGCAGCGATCTTGTACGGCTTGATGCGCGGCGTCGTGCCCATCGGAGTGACCGCCCCGCGCGGCGCAACCAGCGTCACGCTGTCGCCTGCGCGGAGCGACAATTGATCCGCCAGCCGCTTGCCGACTGCCACGCCCTGTCCTGCATCGAAACCCTCAAGCGTGCCCTGTCGGATATTGCTGGCCACGGACGGAAGCTTGGCGAGGTCGGCTGCGCGCACGCCCCGCACCAGCACGCCCGACGCGTTGAAGGGCGAGGAAGCCAGCGCCTGGCCCTCGACGATCGGCGCGGCCAGTATCACTCCGGGAACCTTGGAAATCCGCCCGGCCACCGCCTCCCAGTCGGTCAACGGCGATTCCAGCGGCTGGATCAGAAGGTGGCCGTTAAGCCCCAAAATCTTGTCCAACAGTTCCTTGCGGAAGCCATTCATCACCGCCATCACGATGATGAGAGTGGCAACCCCGAGCATGATGCCAAGGAAGGAAAATGCGGCATTGACCGAGATGAATCCTTCCTGCCGCCGCGCGCGCAAATAGCGCAGCGAGAGCATCCATTCGAACGGAGCGAAAGGGTGGTTGCTGCGTGGCTCGATCATTGATGTGCTCCCCGCCCCCCCGATTTCACACGATTCTGGCCGTTTCAGGCCCGCTCAGGGGCCGACATGACGGGAAGAAAGCCCCGCTCTCACGTTGCCAGTCGCTCGACCGCATCGGCCGAACTCATCAATTCGCGGCTGCCGTCGGCACGCTGCTTGACTTCGACCTTGCCCTCGGCGAGCCCCTTTGGCCCGACCAGTATCTGCCAGGGAATGCCGATGAGATCGGCCGTGGCGAATTTCGCTCCCGGCCGCTGCTCGAGATCGTCGTACAGCACCTCGACCCCCTTGGCGGTAAGCTCGCGGTAGAGCTGCTCGCAGGCGGCATCGGTATCGGCCGCGCCCTGCTTGAGGTTGAGGATCGCGACCTTGAACGGCGCCACAGCCTCAGGCCATTTGATCCCGGCCTCGTCGTGGGAGGCCTCTATGATGGCGGCAACGAGGCGGCTTGGCCCGATGCCGTAGGATCCCATGTGGACCGGGCGCTCGACGCCGTCGGGTCCCGCCACCACCGCCTTCATTGGCTCGGAATATTTGGTACCGAAATAGAAGATGTGGCCGACCTCGATGCCGCGCGCGGACACCTGCTTGTCGGCAGGCAATTTGGCAAATGCCGCCGCGTCGTGCTTCTCGGATGTCGCCGCATAGAGCGAGGTCCACCTGTCCACGATCCCCTGCAAACCCGCGACGTCGTCGAAGTCGACGTCTTCGGCCGGCACCGGAAAATCGAGATAGTCTCGATGGCAATACACCTCGCTCTCACCGGTCGAGGCAAGGATGATGAACTCGTGTGACAGATTGCCGCCGATCGGGCCGCTCTCCGCCACCATTGGAATCGACCTCAGTCCGAGCCGGGCGAACGTGCGCAAATAGGCTACGAACATCTTGTTGTAGGCATGCCGTGCACCGGCGAGGTCGAGATCGAAGGAATAGGCATCCTTCATCAAGAATTCGCGCCCGCGCATCAGGCCGAAGCGCGGACGCACCTCGTCACGGAACTTCCACTGGATGTGATAGAGATTGAGCGGAAGGTCCTTGTACGAGCGCACATAGGCACGGAAGATCTCGGTGATCATTTCCTCGTTGGTCGGACCGTAGAGCATATCGCGCTCGTGGCGGTCTTGGATCCGCAACATCTCCTTGCCGTAGACGTCGTAGCGCCCGCTCTCGCGCCAAAGCTCCGCCGGCTGGATGGTCGGCATCAGCATCTCGATCGCGCCGGCGCGATCCTGCTCCTCGCGCACGATCTTGCAGACCTTCTGCAACACGCGGTGCCCCAGCGGGAGGAAGGCGTAGATACCGGCAGCCTCCTGGCGGATGAGACCCGCACGTAGCATGAGCCGGTGCGAGACGATCTCCGCCTCTTTCGGCGTCTCGCGCAGGATCGGCAGAAAGTAGCGGGAGAGGCGCATGCGGCTATACGAGAATTGCTGACTTCGGTTTCACCCCAGTGAAACCGGATCGACGCAAAAAACACAAGAGCTATCAAGGCCTTCCGGGCAGCATTACGCCTGGTTTGGGCATCCCTCTTGAGTGCTATGGCATCCAAAGAGCCAGAAAGTATCGCTTTTTCGGTTCCGCTGACGCACTACTTTTCGTGACAACGCAAGGCAGATCGGATAGTTTGACGGCTGGCGAGGTCAAGGGCGCGGGGCAATCCACTGCGTCCGGCCACGCGGTCCAAGTCTTGGGAGGACAAGCCGGCGAAAAAGCCGTGGGACGTCTCGATCCAAAACGGAGCAATTCGAGGCGTGACGTAGCGTTCAATTGGTTTGCGTCTTCGGGAGCAGGGTCCGTGGGCCCTGCTCGATTTTTTTGCGGCTTGGGCGCATCGACCGTGTTGCACCAAAGCGCGATGTTGTGAGGCGCGGGGCATATCCAAGGACTATCGGCGCGCAAGATTTCAGATCGCGCAAACGTGTTCGGCCGTGGCCAACACACGCAGCCACCCCTGCTATAGTGCAGCAGGTGGATATTTCACTGCCGAGGAGGTTTTCATGCGAAGCATCGTTCTGGCCGCGACCGCGCTGGCGGCATTGTCCTTTACCAGCGTCGATACGCGCGCCGACGGAGCGTGGTGCGCCCGCGACAGCAAGGGCGGCACCAATTGCGGCTTTCACAGCTTTGCGCAATGCCAAGCCGACATTACCGGAATCGGCGGATCGTGTTCACCCAATCCGTTCTTCCAGAGCAATAACCGCGCCGATCCAAATTCCACCCGTGACGCTCGCCGTCGTTCACGCGACGGCCAGTACTAGACTGGCTGACCTGGAAGCGGTCACATAGTCTTGGCCGCCTCGGGGCCGGAGGCGCGCGCCGCGCGCTCGGACGCTATCGCAGCGGCACGCCCAGAATTGCCGCGAGGTCATCGAGCGCGATCAAGCGGTACACATAAACGGCATACCAGGCCGCGAACACGACACCCGCAACGATCGTGGTCCAGATCAGCTTCCACCTCAGTCTGGGGATTACCGGAGCGCCCGGGTCGCTACCCGGCGCGATCGCTCCCTCTTCATGCTGGCTGCGCACGCCCCAAGGAAGGACGGCGAAGAGCACCACCCACCAGATGATGAAGTAGATCGCGATGGCGGTCGGCAGCGACATCAATCGGTTTCGCTAGCGCTGCGACAACGGCGAGATCCGGCCTGCCGCGACCGGAGGCTCGTTTCGTCGCGCCGTCACGCCTGCTCAAGCTCGACGAGCGTCCCGCAAAAGTCCTTGGGATGCAAGAACAGCACCGGCTTGCCGTGCGCTCCGATTTTGGCCTCGCCGAGAAGGCGCGCGCCCTGCGCCTTGAGCTTGTCGCATGCGGCACGAATATCGTCGACCTCATAACAGACGTGGTGGATGCCGCCGTCCGGGTTGCGATCGAGAAATTTCGCGATCGGAGAGCCTTCACCGAGCGGCTCGAGCAGCTCGATCTTGGTGTTGGGCAGCGTGATGAAAACCGTGGTCACGCCGTGGGCTGGCTGCGCCATCGGCTCGGAAACCTGTGCACCGAGCGTCTGGCGATAGACATCCGAGGCCTTGGCGATGTCGCGAACCGCGATCGCCACGTGGTTGAGCCGTCCAATCATGCGTACTCTCCTGCGGGCCCGGGTGGCACCATCCATATCCCGCCGGCTCACCCCACGCCAGCCGAGAGCAGCCCAAGCTCGCCGAGAATGGCGCGCATGTCGGTGCGCTCGTGGTTGAGGTAGTCGTGCAGCGCAGCTCCGTCGAGATGCATCGCGGTCCAGAAATGTCGTTCAAGGTCGTCTTTCCACTCGGCAGCGCGGGTGGCAGCGGCGAGCGTGCTCTGCCAGAAGGCGATCTGGGGGGCGGCAAGCGCCGGAGGTCCGCTCGCTCCCCGCCAGGACGCGACGACGCAATCTACTCCGTGTTCGCTCCAGGTCGGCGTGGCCCGGTAGGGCCCGGGCAAGCGTGCCGGCGCCGAGACGCCGATGGCGCAGAGTTGTCCGACTTCGAGTTCGTTGACGACGCTCGCCGCCGTAATGGCGCCGACATCGGCGTTGCCCGCGACCACATCGGCGACCGCATCGGGCGCGGTGTCGAACACGCGGATCTGGGCGCCGCGGACATCCCCACCGGCATGGCGGATAATCTTGGCGGCCGCGACATGATTGGAATTGCCGAGAGAGGTGGAGAGCGCAACGCTCACCGCGTTCCGGGCGAACCGGCGGATCACCTCGGTGCCGTCGCGGATCGCGGAATTGTTGCGAACCACGAATGCGATATACTCGGAATAGAGGATCGCGAGCGGCGTAAACCGGCCGGGATCGGATTTGGTCGCGCCGGTCAGGTAGTCGGCCGCCATGTTAGGGGAGCTGATGCCGATGACATGGCCGTCGCCGGCATGGCGCTCCATGTAGCGCCAGGCATTGCGTCCGCCGTCGCCTCCGACGTTGACCACCCGGACGCCAACATCCACCAGTCCACTGGCGGTGATCGATCTCAGGAGCGCGCGCGCAGAACGATCGAGGCCGCCGCCGGGCGGCGTGCCCGCAACGATCTCGATGTCGCGCTCCGGCCTCCAGGTCATGGAGAATTTGCCGGCTTCATCGACCCGAGCACCGTGGCCCAGAGATCGACCTCCCGCCGCATGAAGCCTTCGAAAGCGGCCGGCGAACGCTGCTGCGGGGCAACGACGTCGTATCCAAGCTCCGCAAACCGCCCGACAACGGTCGGGTCATCCATGGCCGTCGACAGGGCCTGATTGAGCTTCGCGACGATCGGCGCCGGGGTACCCTTGGGCGCGGAGAGGCCGTACCAGACGGTGAGTTTGAAATCCGGCAGTCCGGCTTCGGCCGTGGTTGGGACGTTCGGCAACATGGGAGAGCGGCGCTCGCCCGTGACGGCGTAGGCCTTGAGCGAACCGACTTTGACATGCTCCACGATGTTGACGATCTGGTTGCACAGGAAATCGACGTTTCCGGCCAGCAGATCCTGTGTCGCCTGCGGCGTGCCCCGATACGACACGACCGTGGGCTTGATCCCGATGAGCGAATGCAACACCGAGCAGGCCAAGTGAGACACCGAGCCCACGCCGGCGTCCGCTTCGGTCACGGTCTTTTCATTGGCGCGCAGATAAGCCACGAGTTCCTGCAGGGTGTTGGGCGGAAGCTGACGCTTGCCCACCACCACGACCGGTGTCGTGTTGACGAGCCCGACAGACTCGAAGTCGAGCGCGCGATAGGGCGGATTGGCGTACAGCTGCTCCACCGCGGCATGGGTGCCGGAGCCCGAGATCACCAACATGTAACCGTCGGGCGCTGCCTTGGCTACGCGGCCTGACCCGATCGTACCGCCCGCGCCGCTCACGTTCTCCACCACAACCTGCTGCCCGAGCGCCTTTGACATGGGCCCGGCGATGAGACGTGCAACCGTGTCGGACGGCCCGCCGGCCTGGAACGGCGCCACGATGGTTATGAATCGCGTCGGATAGTCCTGAGCAAGCGCAGGACACGACGAATTGAGCACCACCCAAACCAATGTTGTCGCCGCGACACGGAGCGATGCTCTGATCACCTCGAACCTCCCTGGCTGTCGTCTTGTGTAGCGGGCCGCGAGACTACACCTCGAGCACGTGCACATGGCATGTTGGTTTCTTGTTCCACGCGTTGCTCAGCGCGGCGCGTATCGCACGCCGCACCGACTCGGCAACCGCTTCGGGGTCGCGCCGGCGAGCACGCGGTATCGACTCGAATGCTTCGATCACGGCGTCAAAGGCAATACCTTCCATCTTTTGCCCATACCGGTCGTCCTCGGGGACTCCGGTCAGCGTAACCGCCGGGTCGCCGATGAGTTCGCCGCGCGCGGTCACCGCCAGCGCGACCGAAACCACTCCGGCAAATCCCAGGCGACGGCGGTCGGCGACGGTGCGGTCCTCGGCACTCACCAGCAGCGAGCCGTCCTTGTAGAGCCGTCCCGCCGGCACCTCGTCGACCTTCCCGGGTGTGCCCGGCGCAAGCCGCACCAGCTCCCCGTCGCGGCAGCGAACCACTTTCCCGACACCGGCGCGGCGCGCCAGCGCGGCATGCTCGGCCATATGGAGGGCTTCGCCATGGACCGGGATCAGAATCTGAGGCCGCACCCATCCGATCATGTCTTTGAGCTCTTCCACCCTGGGATGGCCGGAGACGTGCACGAGGTGGGTGCGGTCGGTAATGACCTCGACCCCCTGGTCGACCAAGCCGTTGATCACGCGCATCACCGCCTTCTCGTTGCCGGGAATGGCGCGGGAGGAAAAGATCACGCGGTCGCCTCGCGAGAGCGCGACGTCGGGATGATCGTCCTGCGCGATCCGGGACAGCGCCGCGCGCGGCTCGCCCTGGCTGCCCGTGCAGAGCGCCACCACCTTGTCTGGGGGCAAATGCCCGTAAATATCGACTGACCGAAACTCCTGGATGCCGTCGAGATAGCCGGTCTCACGCGCAACTTGCCCAATGCGTTCCATGGCGCGACCGACCACCACGACTTCGCGCTCACAGGCCGCTGCTGCTTGCGCGACGGCGCGCAGGCGCGCCACATTGGAAGCGAAAGTCGTCACCGCCACTCGCGCCGGCGCGGTGCGGATGAGGTCGAAGAGCGCCTTGGCGACATCGGCTTCGGAAGGAGACCGCCCCTCACGGTACGCATTCGTGGAATCTCCGATGAGCGCGAGGCAGCCCTCCTCTCCGAGCGCGCACAACTTCGCTTGGTCAGTCGGCGGGCCGATGAGCGGCGTCGGATCGATCTTCCAGTCTCCGGTGTGAAGAACCGCACCGACGGGCGTGCGGATGATGAGGCCGTTTGATTCCGGGATCGAATGCGCCATCGAAACAAACTCGATATCGAACGGTCCGAGCGTGAACCGCCCGCCGAGCGGCACGATGGTCACCGGAATCTCCGGGGCGCCCGGCTCGCTTTCCCGCTTGGCCTGCAAGAGCGCCGCGGTAAAGGGTGTGGCATAGACCGGAAGCTTCAGCCGCGGCCACAGGTCGATCAGCGCACCAAAATGATCCTCATGGGCATGGGTAAGAACGAGCCCGAGCAGGTTGCGCCGCTCTTCCGCCAGGTAGCGAATGTCCGGCAGGATGAGGTCGACGCCGGGCAGTGCGTCGTCGGCGAAGGCGACCCCGAGGTCGACCGCGATCCATTGACGACGCTGCTCGTCGCCGAAACCATAGATGGCGAGATTCATGCCGATCTCGCCGACCCCGCCGAGGGGCGCAAAAACCAGTTCGTCGGTGGGGCGCACCATCGCCTATCCGGTCAATTCGTCAGGCTGGGAAACGACGCTTGTCGCTGCGACCACATCGCCGGCCGCAACCGTCTTCACAGTCCCGTCCGGCAAGCGCAATAGCAGGCCGCCAGCTTCATCGATCCCTTCAAATCGGCCCCACACATCGTGATCCGCGAGACGTACGCACACCTTCTGGCCGATACCCGCGGCTCGCGCGAGCCAATCGGACCGAATGGCCGCAAACCCCTGCCCCCGGTTCCACTGTCCCAGGCGCCCAGGCATTCGGGCCGCGATTGCCCGAAACACGGCCGTGGGCGAGGTCGCCACACCGACCGTGGCAAGGTCGGTCGCGGGATGATCGGTGTTCGCGGGGTGGCTCGCACAATTGATTCCGATGCCGACAGCCACCGCAGGTACTTTGCTAGTGTCGCCCTCGATCAAAATGCCTGCGAACTTCCTGCCGCCGAGCAGGAGATCGTTCGGCCATTTGATCGCCAGTTTCGGCTTGAGCTGGGCGGCCAGATCCGCGATGGCATCATGCGCCGCCAGCGCCGCGACGAATGAAAGCTGCGGCCAATGCCGCACGGGCGCCGGGTCCGGAAGGAGAAGCGTCGCATAGAGATTGCCTGCGTTCGATATCCACGTGCGGCCCCGCCGGCCGCGGCCGGCGGTCTGACGTTCTGCCGTCACCCAGAACGGGCCGCGCTCGCCTTCCCGCGCGAGCTTCAAGGCCTCGGCGTTGGTCGAGCCCAATACCTCGTGCGCAATGACCCGCACGCCCGCTGCGGTCGCATGGGGCTCGGTTGTCATTCAGGATAGCTACACTCAGAACAGTGACTTTGCCGCCGCGTTGGCAGCATCGACCAGCGGACCGGGATAGACGAAGAACAACAGGTTGAACAGGCCGGTGACCGCGAGGACGGCCTTGAGCTCGGATGGCATCGGCTCGAATGGCTTGGCCGGTTCATCGAAGTACATGATCTTCACGATGGCGAGATAATAGTACGCCCCCACGACGCTGGTCACGACGCCGATGACGGCGAGCGCGAACAACCCGGCTTTGATTGCGGCCAGGAATACGTAGAACTTGGCGAAGAATCCGGCAAGCGGCGGAATGCCGGCGAGCGAGAACAGCAGCATCGCGAGGAAGAACGCCATTGCCGGCTTGGTGCGCGCAAGACCGGCGAGATCGGCGATTTCCTCCACCATTTGGCCGTCGCGCCGCATCGACAGAATGCAGGCGAACGTACCGAGCGTCATCGCGACATAGATCGCCATGTAGACCAGCACGCCTTGCACGCCCTCCTGCGTGCCGGCGGCGAGCCCGACGAGGGCGAACCCCATATGGCCGATGGACGAGTAAGCCATCAGGCGCTTGATGTTGCGCTGTCCGATGGCGGCGAAAGCACCGAGCGCCATCGAGGCGATCGCCACGAAAACCACGATCTGCTGCCATTGGCTGAGAATACCGGGAAACGCCACGATGCTCGTGCGCACGAACATGGCGATCGCGGCCACCTTTGGCGCCGCCGCAAAGAAGGCAGTGATCGGCGTCGGCGCCCCCTCGTAGACGTCGGGCGTCCACATATGAAACGGCACTGCCGAAACCTTGAAGCAGAAGCCGGCGAAGACGAACACCAGCCCGAAGATCAGGCCGAGGCTACTGTGGCTTGGGCCGCCCTCGCTCGCCGCCTTGGCAATGCCGGCAAAGCTCACGGTGCCGGTAAAGCCGTAGACCAGGGAGGCTCCGTACAACAGCATGCCGGAGGACAAAGCGCCGAGGACGAAATATTTGAGCCCGGCCTCGGTCGAACGTAGGGAATCGCGATCGATGGCCGCGACCACGTAGAGCGCAAGACTCATCAGCTCGAGTCCGAGATAGAGCGCGATCAGATCGGAGGCCGAGATCAGCATCATCATGCCGGTGGCCGACAGCAGGATCAGGATCGAGTACTCGAACTTCTGCCGCTTCTCGGCGGCGAAATAGTTGGTCGACATCAGGATGGCCGCGGCGGAGCCCGTCAGCGCCAGCAGCTTGAGAAAGCGGGCGAAGCCGTCGACCACGAAGCTTCCGCCGAAGGTGACGAGCTTGCCCGCCGGCAGCCAGACGATGATCAGCCCGGCGAGGACCAGCAGCGCGATCGCCGCGGCGTCGATCATCTTGGTCGTCCGTTCGCCGCGGAACGCACCGACCATCAGCAATAGCATGGCGCCGAGCGCGAGCACGATCTCCGGCAGGGCCGGCAGCAGCGCGGGGACTTCATTGGTTTCGATCATTGGCGGGGTTCGGCCTCGGATCAATGCATCAGCAGGGCGGCGGCCTTGGCGGCGCCCACCGCGCGGTCGTAATTTTCCAGCAATTGCGCGACCGAAGCCGCCGACATGTCGAGCACGGGCTTGGGATAGATGCCGAACAGGATGGTCAGGATCACGAGCGGACCTAGCGTGATGACCTCGCGGTAATCCAGATCCCTGATCGCCGCCAGGCTCGGCTTGGTCAGCGCGCCGAAAACGACCTTGCGATACAGCCACAGGGCGTACGCGGTTGACAGGATGGTGCCGAGAGTCGCCAGTGTCGCGACCCAGGTGTTCACCCGGAACGTGCCCAGCAGCGCGAGGAACTCGCCGATGAAGCCCGACGTCCCGGGCAGCGCGACGTTGGCCAGCGTGAACACCATGAAGGCGGCGGCGTAGAGCGGCATGCGGTTGACGAGGCCGCCATAGGCCGCGATCTCACGCGTGTGCATGCGGTCATAGACGACGCCGACGCACAGAAACAAGGCGGCCGACACGATGCCGTGGGAGATCATCTGGAAGATGCCGCCGGCAACGCCCTGTGCGGTGGCCGCGAAAATGCCCATCGTAACGAAGCCCATATGGGCGACCGATGAATAAGCGATGAGCTTCTTCATATCCTCCTGCACCAACGCCACCAGCGAGGTGTAAATCACCGCCACGACCGAGAGCGCGAACACGAGCGGCGCCAGATCGTGGGATGCTTCCGGAAACATCGGCAGCGAGAAGCGCAGAAAGCCGTAGCCGCCCATTTTCAGCAGAATGGCCGCCAGGATCACCGATCCCGCGGTCGGGGCCTCCACATGCGCGTCCGGCAGCCACGTGTGTACCGGCCACATCGGCAGCTTGACCGCAAACGAGGCGAAGAACGCCAGCCAGGCCCAGGTCTGCAGGCCGTGCGGAAAGCCATGACGCAGCAGCGCAGGGATATCGGTCGTGCCGGCATCCCAGTACATCGCCATGATGGCGAGGAGCATCAGCACCGACCCCAGCAACGTGTAGAGGAAGAACTTGAAGCTGGCGTAGACGCGGCGCGGTCCTCCCCACACTCCGATGATCAGGAACATCGGTATCAGGCCGCCCTCGAAGAACAGGTAGAACACCACGAGGTCGAGCGCCGCGAAGGTACCGACCATCAGCGTTTCAAGCACCAGGAACGCGATCATGTATTCCTTCACGCGCTGCTGGATCGGCAGCCAGCTGGCGATGATACAGACCGGCATCAGGGCGGTGGTCAGGATGACGAATGGCAGAGAGATCCCGTCCACCCCCATGTGGTAGCTGATTGCGCCCGCGAGCCACGGTTGCTTCTCTACGAACTGGAATTCAGGTGAAGAAGGGTCGAAGCGGTAGAGCACGATGAGAGAGATCGCGAAGGTGATCAGCGTGGTCCACAGCGCGATCCAGCGGGCGTTGCGCTTCTCCGCCTCGCCATCGCTGCGCATCATCATGATGAACAACGCCCCAACGAGAGGCAGGAAAGTCATTACCGACAGAATGGGCCAGCTCATGGTTCAGCCCGCCCGTCCACCGAACATGAACCAGGTAATGAGCGCGGCGACGCCGATCAGCATGGCAAAGGCGTAGTGGTAGAGATAGCCGGTCTGCAGCCGTACTACGCCGCGCGTGACGTCCAGAACGCGTGCGGAGATGCCGTCGGGGCCGAAACCGTCAATCAGCCGACCGTCCCCGTATTTCCACAGCACGCGGCCGAGCCACAGGGTCGGTCGGACGAAAAGGAAATCGTAGAGTTCGTCGAAGTACCACTTGTTGAGCAGGAACTCGTAAAGCGGCCGTTGCTGGCGTGCGAGCTCCACCGGCAGTTCCGGCCGCCGGATATAGAACTCCCAGGCGATGACGAACCCGATCGCCATCATCACCGTGGGGACCAGCGATACCAGGTAGGGGACGTGGTGCATGTCCTCGAGGATATGATTGTTCGATCCGAACTTGAGTGAATCGCGGAAAAACTCGCTCACCTCATGCCCGACGAACAGCTCCTTGAACGGGTAGCCCGCGAAGATCGAGCCGGCCGCAAGGAAGCCGAGCGGAACAAGCATGACCATGGGGCTCTCGCGCGCCTGGTCATAGTGATGGTGGTCGTGCGGGGCGCCGTGGAAGGTCAGGAAGATGAGGCGCCAGGAATAGAAGGCGGTCAGCGCTGCCGCGATAACGGTCGTGCCGTACCCGTAGATCGCCATCGGGTTCGTGCTCACATAGGCCGCCTCGATGATGGCATCCTTGGAGAAATAACCGGCGGTGAGCGGAAACCCGGTGAGCGCAAGGGTGCCGATCACCATGGTCCAGTAGGTGAACGGGATCTTGTCCTTGAGGCCGCCCATGCGGCGGATGTCCTGCTCGTGGTGCATCGCCAGGATTACCGATCCCGACCCCAGGAACAGCAGCGCCTTGAAGAAGGCGTGGGTGAAGAGATGAAACATGCCGACCGAATAGGCTCCCGTCCCCATGGCGACGAACATGTAACCGAGCTGCGAACAGGTCGAATAGGCGATGATGCGTTTGATGTCGTTCTGCACCAGGCCGATGGTGGCGGCGAAGAAGGCGGTCGTCGCGCCGATGAAGGTGACGAAAGTCTGCGCATGCGGCGCGAGCTCGAACAGCGGCGAAAGCCTTGCCACCATGAAGACGCCCGCCGTCACCATGGTGGCGGCATGGATCAGGGCTGACACCGGCGTCGGCCCTTCCATGGCGTCCGGCAGCCAGGTGTGCAGCAGGAACTGGGCAGATTTGCCCATGGCTCCCATGAACAGCAGCAGGCAGATCAGCGTGAGCGCGTCCACGTTCCAGGAGAGAAAGTGGATTGTCTTGCCGGTGAGCGACGGCGCCTGCGCGAACACGGTGTCGAAGTCGAGGGCGCCGGTCATCAGGAAGACGGCGAAAATGCCCAATGAGAAGCCGAAATCGCCCACGCGGTTGACGATGAAAGCCTTGATCGCGGCGGCGTTCGCCTCCGGCTTGTGATACCAGAAGCCGATGAGAAGATAGCTCATCAGCCCGACGCCCTCCCAGCCGAAGAACAGCTGCACGAGATTGTCCGACGTCACCAGCATCAGCATGGCGAAGGTAAACAGGGAGAGATAGCAGAAGAAGCGCGGCCGATAGGGATCATCCGCCATGTATCCGACGGAATAGAGGTGGACGAAGGCCGAGATGGTGGTCACGACGACGAGCATGACAGCGGTCAGCGTGTCGACGCGCAGTGCCCAGTCGACCTTCAGATCACCCGAGATGATCCAGGGAAAAAGCGTCTCGCGGACGTCGTGATGGCCAAATCCGACGTCGGCGAACGCGAACCACGACAGCAGCATCGCAGCGAACAGGAACACCGTGGTCACGAGTTCGGCGGCACGCGAGCCGGCGGCCGGCGGCTCCTGCGGTTCCGGCTCGCTGTGCGACGCATCGAGCACCGCGTGAGCGCCGTGCGGGGAAGGGGCTGCGCGCGCATGGCTCTCGTCGACCGCGGCGGATGCGTGATCCTCTATGCCGTGGGCCGGCGGCCCGCCCGGATGGCGCGCCCGCGCTCCGGCGAGCGTAATCAACGCGGCGATGATCGCGCCGAGAAGCGGCAGGAAGACGATCGCGTAGTACATGCCTCGCTCTCAGCCCTTCATCAGATTGATGTCCTCGACCGCGATCGAGCCGCGATTGCGGTAGAAGGCGACAAGAATGGCGAGACCGATGGCGGCTTCCGCCGCGGCCACGGTGAGCACCAGCATCGCGAACACCTGCCCGACCAGATCCCCGAGAAAGGACGAGAACGCGACGAGGTTGATGTTGACCGCGAGGAGGATCACCTCGATCGACATCAGAATGACGATCACGTTCTTGCGGTTCAGGAAAATCCCGAAAATGCCGATCGTGAAGAGGATGGCGGCGACCGTGAGGTAGTGGCCGAGACCGACGATCATGGCGCCCCCCTTACAGCCCCTGACCCGGCCGCACCTTGACGATGTCGATCGCTGTCGCCTTGGTGCGGGCAATCTGATCGGCGACGTTCTGGCGCTTGACGTTCGGCTTGTGCTGCAGGGTCAACACGATCGCCCCGATCATGGCGACCAGCAGCACGATTCCGGCAGCCTGAAAGAAATAGATGTAACGCGTGTAAAGCACGTGGCCGAGCGCTTCGGCATTGAGCATCCTCGCGATCGGCGGGATCGGCGTGGTGATCGCATGCTCCACGTCGGGACCGATCACCCAGGCGCCCAGCACCAGCACGAGCTCGGTGAGAAGGATAATGCCGAGAAAGGCGCCGATCGGCAGATACTGCAAGAAGCCCTGACGCAGCTCGGCGAAGTCGACGTCGAGCATCATCACAACGAACAAGAACAACACCAGAACCGCGCCCACATAGACGATGACGAGGATCATCGCCAGAAACTCGGCGCCCAGCAGGATGAATAGACCCGCGGCGTTGACGAAGGCGAGAATGAGAAACAGCACGGAATGCACGGGGTTCCTGGCCGCGATCACCATGAAGGCCGAGGCGATGCATATGCCGCCGAAGAGGTAGAAGAAGACCGCGGGCAGATTCATTCCTCGGCCTCACCGATAGGGCGCATCGAGTGCGATGTTCTTGGCGATCTCGCGCTCCCAGCGATCACCATTCGCCAGCAGACGCTCCTTGTCGAAGTAGAGCTCCTCGCGGGTCTCGGCCGCGAACTCGAAGTTCGGCCCTTCAACGATCGCGTCCACCGGGCAGGCTTCCTGGCACAATCCGCAGTAGATGCATTTGACCATGTCGATGTCGTAGCGCGTGGTTCGGCGAGTGCCGTCGTTGCGGCGCGGCCCGGCTTCGATGGTGATGGCTTGCGCCGGACAGATTGCCTCGCAGAGTTTGCAGGCGATGCAGCGCTCCTCGCCGTTGGGATAGCGGCGCAGAGCGTGCTCCCCGCGAAAGCGCGGCGAGAGCATGCCCTTCTCGAAAGGATAGTTGAGCGTGGGCTTCGGCTTGAAGAAGTAGCGCATGGCGAGCACGAACGCCGATACGAACTCCACGAGAAATAACGATCGGGCCGCCCGGTCCAACTTCATGGCGCGATCCTTTCGGGCAATAGGGTCTGCCGGAGCCCTGTGGTCAGCCGCCGATCATCCCCCCGAGCCAATAGCCAAGTCCGGCGAGCACGAGGATATCGACCGCGAGCACCGCTCTGCGCAACATCGACATCTCCTGCTCGAGTGTCCTGCGTTCCCCGGCGCTCGCCGACGGCGCGCGCGACCTGAACGCGCGCTCGATGAACACGACGAGCGGACCGTAGATCAGCGCCGCAATGACCGTGCCCGCCACCGCTCCGAGAAGCCCGGTGGGCGAAAGGTCCATCATTGCGTGTCCTCGTCATCTCGGTGTCAGCCCCGCATATTGCAAGACGCCCGCCACGATCGCCACCATGGCAAGCGACAGCGGAAGGAAAACCTTCCAGCCCAACCGCATGAGCTGGTCGTAGCGATAGCGCGGAACGATCGCCTTCACCATCGCGAACAGGAAGAACATGAACAGGCACTTGAGCACGAACCAGATCACGCCCGGGATCCATGTGAACGGCGCTACCGGAAACGGCGGCAGCCAGCCGCCCAGGAACAGGATGGTCGACATCGCGCACATGGTGAGGATGGCGATGTACTCGCCCAGAAAGAACAGCAGAAACGGCGTTGCCGAGTACTCGACCGCATAGCCTGCGACAAGTTCGGATTCGGCTTCCACCAGGTCGAACGGCGGCCGGTTCGTCTCCGCCAGGGCGGACACGAAGAACACCACGAACATCGGAAACAGCGGCAGCCAGTACCAGTTGAACATCCCCCAGTCGCCCTCCTGCGCCTCGACGATGGCCGAGAGATTGAGTGAGCCGGCACAGAGCAGAACGGTGATGATGACGAAGCCGATCGAGACCTCGTAGGACACCATCTGCGCGGCGGAGCGCAACGACGCGAGAAACGGATATTTGGAATTCGATGACCACCCCGCCATGATGACGCCGTAGACCATGAGCGAGGAGATCGCAAAGATATACAGGATGCCGACATTGATATCGGCGATCGCCCACTCGGCACTGACCGGGATCACTGCCCAGGCCGACAGCGCGAGCACGGCGGTAACGAGCGGCGCCAGCAGAAACACGCCCTTGTTGGCACCGGCCGGAATCACCGGTTCCTTGACGATGAACTTCAACAGGTCGGCGAAGGACTGCAGCAAGCCCCACGGCCCGACCACGTTCGGTCCGCGCCTGATCTGCACCGCCGCCCAGATCTTGCGGTCGGCATAGAGCACGTAGGCGGTGATCAGCAGGAGCAGCACCAGCAGGAGGACGCTCTGCGCGACTATGATGACCAGCGGCCAGATGTAGTTGGTCCACATTTCCGCCATCGGCTACTCCGCCGCCGTGAGCGCGGCGTGACCCTCGGCAATCACCGAGCACTCCGCCATGACTGCAGACGCCCGCGCGATGGGATTGGCGAGATAGAAATCGTCGATGGCGGAGCCGAACGCAGCCTTCTCCAGGGTCCCGCCGCGCGTCGCCAGCCGCGCGATATCCGCCGGCTCGCCCGGCGCAATCTGATTGATCCGCTGCAGATGAGGATGGGCGGTGAACAGGGCCTGCCGCAACTGGGCAAGCGAATCGTAGGGAAGCCTGCGGCCGAGCGCCTCCGACAGCGCGCGCAGGATCGCCCAGTCCTCGCGTGCTTCGCCGGGCGGGAACGACGCACGCGAGGCCATCTGCACGCGGCCTTCGGTGTTGACGTGAATGCCGGATTTCTCGGGATAGGCGGCGCCCGGAAGGATGACGTCGGCGCGGTGCGCGCCCTGATCGCCGTGAGTGCCGATGTAGACGACGAACGCGCCGGGCGCGACATCGATCTCGTCGGCCCCGAGCAGGAAGATTACATCGAGCGCGCCCGGTTCCGTCATTCCTTGCGCGTTGCGACCGCCGGGCCCGGGCACGAAGCCCAGGTCGAGCGCGCCGACCCGCGCGGCCGCCGTGTGCAGCACCGAGTAGCCGTTCCAGCCGGGGGAGCCGGTGCCTTTGGCGGCTTGCGCGGCGAGCGCAGCGACCGTCCCGCCGTCCGGCCGCGCCAGCGCGGCCATGCCGACGATCACCAGAGGATGCTCGGCTTTCGCCAGCACCGCGCCGAACTCATGCTGGCCGGACGCAACGCTCGCCAGCGTCTGCGGCCCGGCCCCGAGGTAGCTGTATGGATAGGTCAGATCGGCCCGCTCACCGATAAGACCGACGGGAAAAGCGCCCATGCGCCAGCGTTTGCGGATGCGCGCGTTGAGCACGGCGGCTTCACGCCGCGGATTCGAGCCGACCAGCAGCAATGCATCGGCCTTCTCGATTCCGGCTATCGTGGCGTTGAACAGATAGGTCGCCCTGCCCCAGCTCGGGTCGAGCGCCGCGCCGTCCTGCCGACAGTCGAGATTGGCGACGCCCAGACGCGTCATCAGGTCCTTGAGCGCGAAGATTTCTTCAACGGCTGCAAGGTCGCCGACGATCGCGCCCATGCGCGCCGCCTGGGTCTGCCCGACCTTGGCCGCGACGGCGTCGAATGCGTCCCGCCAGGAGGCGGGATAAAGCTGTCCGTGCTCGCGAATGTAGGGCTGGTCGAGACGCTGGGTGCGCAGACCATCCACCACATGCCGCGTCTTGTCGGAAATCCATTCCTCGTTGACGTCGTCGTTGATGCGCGGAAGGATGCGCATCACCTCCCGTCCGCGGGTGTCGACGCGAATGGCCGAGCCCACCGCATCCATGACGTCCACCGACTCGGTCTTGTTGAGCTCCCACGGCCGCGCGGCAAAGGCGTAGGGCTTGGAGGTGAGCGCGCCGACCGGACAGAGGTCGACCACGTTGCCCTGCAGCTCGGAGGTCATCGCCTGCTCGAGATAGGTTGTGATCTCCATGTCCTCGCCGCGGCCAATGGCGCCGAGCTCCGGCACGCCGGCGACCTCGGTCATGAACCGGACGCAGCGCGTGCAATGGATGCAGCGGTTCATGATCGTCTTGACCAGGGCCCCCACATACTTGTCTTCGACCGCGCGCTTGTTCTCCTTGAAACGGCTGGAATCGACGCCGTAGGCCATGGCCTGGTCCTGCAGGTCGCACTCCCCGCCCTGGTCGCAGATCGGGCAGTCGAGCGGATGATTGATCAGCAGGAACTCCATCACGCCTTCGCGCGCCTTGCGCACCATCGGCGTCTTGGTGCTGATCTCAGGGGGCTCGCCTTTCGGGCCGGGGCGGCAGTCGCGTACCCCCCACGCGCACGAGGCCACCGGCTTCGGCGAACCTTTGAGCTCGACCAGGCACATGCGGCAATTGCCGGCGATCGACAGGCGCTCGTGAAAGCAGAAGCGCGGAATTTCGGCGCCAGCGGCTTCGCAGGCCTGCAGCAACGTGTACTCAGGCGGGACGTCGATCTCCTTGCCGTCGACGACGAGCTTGGTCATGCGTCGATTCCGGATAGTTGCGCAGCCTTGTAGGCGGCGATCATGGCGGTGACCGGAATGCCGTCGATCGTCATGCCGTCGTAGCGACATTCGCTGATCGAGGCCCCGGCAAGGTTGGCCTTGCTCAGGCGCAAGCCCGAGAGATTTACGGTGGTCACCCGCCAGCCAGACATGTTGATGTCGTCGAGCGAAGCGCCGGCGAGGTTGACGTTGTGGAACGTGCAACCCGACATGTTAACGTCGTCGAACACCGAGCCCGACAAATCCGAATTGTTGACCTCGAGACGTTCCTTGACCTGGCGCAGGTTCATTGTCGTCACTCCGCCGCTATCCGGACGGGGTCCGGATGTGGATTGGCCGCATAGTCGTCGATGCGTCGCTCGATCTCGTGGCGGAAGTGACGAAGCAGGCCCTGCACAGGCCAGGCCGCCCCGTCGCCGAAGGCGCAGATGGTGTGACCCTCGATCTGGGTCGTGACCTCCATCAGCATGTCGATCTCGCGCTTGTGGGCGCGGCCTTCCGCCATGCGCATGAGCACGCGCCACATCCATCCCATGCCTTCCCGGCACGGAGTGCATTGGCCGCAGCTCTCGTGCTTGTAGAAATACGAGATGCGGGCCATGGCGCGGATGATGTCGGTCGACTTGTCCATGACGATGACGGCCGCTGTGCCGAGCGCGGATTTGTGCTCGCGGCAGCCATCGAAGTCCATCAGCAACTGGTCGCACTCGCCGGCCGGGATGAGCGGCATCGACGAGCCGCCGGGAATGACGGCAAGCAGGTTGTCCCACCCGCCCAGCACGCCGCCGGCATGGCTGTCGAGCAACTCGCGCAGCGGAATGCCCATGGCTTCCTCGACCGTGCACGGCTTCTGCACGTGACCGGAAAGGCAGAACAGCTTGGTGCCGGTATTGTTCGGTCGGCCGATGCTGGCGAACCAGGCGGCGCCGCGCCGCAGAATGTCCGGAACGACCGCTATCGATTCCACGTTGTTCACGGTAGTGGGACAACCGTAGAGACCGACATTGGCCGGGAACGGCGGTTTCAGGCGCGGCTCGCCCTTCTTGCCTTCGAGACTCTCAAGCAGCGCGGTCTCTTCGCCGCAGATGTAGGCGCCGGCGCCGTGATGAACGACGAGATCGAACGGAAAGCCGTGAATATTGTCCTTGCCGATGAGACGGGCCTCGTAGGCCTGGTCCACCGCCGCCTGCAGGCGCTCGCGCTCGCGGATGAATTCGCCGCGGATGTAGATGTAGCCGGTATGGGCGCCCATGGCGAAGCCGGCGATCAGACAGCCTTCAACGAGGAGATGCGGATCGTGCCGCATGATCTCGCGATCCTTGCAGGTCCCGGGCTCGGATTCGTCGGCATTGACCACGAGATAATGCGGCCGGCCATCCGATTGCTTGGGCATGAACGACCACTTGATTCCGGTCGGGAAGCCCGCGCCGCCGCGCCCGCGCAGTCCGGATGCCTTCACCTCATTGATGATCCAGTCGCGGCCTTTCTCCAGGAGCGCCTTTGTGCCGTCCCAGGCGCCGCGCGCCCGTGCACCTTCGAGGCCCCAGTCGTGCAGGCCGTAGAGATTGGTGAAGATACGGTCCTTGTCCTCGAGCATCACGACTGCCTGTCTGCCGATGAATTGCGGATTGGAGGCTTCGGCACCGCGGCTTCATGCACATTGGCCGCCGCGCCCGGCTTCTTGGCATCCGCATCGGACAGGGCCGCTTGCTGCGTCCGGCCGCCATTGCTCCGCGCGTAGAGGCTCGGATCAGTCAGGCTGCGCGGGCCGCCGAGCGGCGCGGAAAATTGGCGGTCCACCTGCGGGCCGGGCTTGACCTCCTTGCCTGCGGCAAGGTCGGCGAGAAGTCCTGCGAAGCTTTCCGGCGAGAGGTCCTCGTAATAATCGTAGTTGATTTGTGCCACGGGTGCGTTCACGCAGGCGCCCAGGCACTCGACCTCGATCCAGGAGAACTTGCCGTCGGCGGTGACGTGCTGCTGCTCCCCGATCTTCTCGTGGCAGAGCTTGAGCAGCTTGTCTGCGCCGCGCAACACGCAGGGCGTGGTGCCGCAGAGCTGGACGTGGAATTTCCCGACCGGCTCCAGGTTGAACATAGTGTAGAAGGTCGCGACTTCAAGCGCACGGATCTTAGGCATTCCGAGCAATTCGGCGACGTGTTCGATCGCCTTCTGTGGCAGCCAGCCGCCGGCCTGCTCCTGCGCCCGCCACAACACCGGCAGGATTGCGGAGGCCTGCCGGCCTTCCGGATATTTGGCGATCTGGCCCTTGACCCAGTCGAGATTCTCGCCCGTGAAGGCGAAGCTTTTGGGCTGAAGTGCGGGTTCGGCGAGGCGGCGGACAGCCATCAGCGGTCAACCTCTCCGAAGACGATGTCGAGCGAGCCGAGGATCGCCGACACGTCGGCCAGCATGTAGCCCCTGCAGAGAAAATCCATGGCCTGCAGATGCGCGAACCCGGGCGCCCGGATCTTGCACTTGTAGGGTTTGTTGCTGCCATCGGCGATCAGATAGACGCCAAACTCGCCTTTGGGAGCCTCGACCGCAGCATAGACCTCACCGGCGGGAACATGGAAACCTTCGGTGTAGAGCTTGAAGTGGTGGATGAGCGCCTCCATGGAGCGCTTCATTTCGTGGCGCTTGGGGGGCACGATCTTGTGGTCGAGGACCGAAACCGGCCCCTGCCCCTCGGCCGACCGCAGCTTCTCCAGGCACTGCTTCATGATGTGCGTCGACTGGCGCATCTCCTCCATGCGAATGCAGTAACGATCGTAATTGTCGCCGTTCTTGCCGACCGGAATGTCGAAGTCGAGCTCCGAGTAGCACTCGTAGGGCTGCGCCTTGCGCAGATCCCACGCTGCACCCGATCCGCGCACCATCACGCCGGAAAATCCCCATGCCCAGGCGTCGGCCAGCGTGACCACACCGATATCGACGTTGCGCTGCTTGAATATGCGGTTGCCGGTCAGCAGGTCTTCGAGATCGTCGCAAACCTTGAGGAAGGGGTCGCAAAATGCCCAGATGTCGTCCAGGAGCTTGGGCGGCAAATCCTGGTGCACGCCGCCGACCCGGAAGTAAGCCGCGTGCATGCGGCTGCCGGAGGCGCGCTCGTAGAAGACCATGAGCTTTTCCCGCTCTTCGAACCCCCACAGCGGCGGCGTCAGGGCGCCGACGTCCATGGCCTGTGTGGTGACGTTGAGGAGATGCGAGAGCAGACGCCCGATTTCGCAATAGAGCACGCGGATGAGCTGGGCGCGCCGAGGCACGGCGAGCTGCATGAGCTTTTCCGCCGCCAGGCAGAAGGCATGTTCCTGGTTCATCGGCGCGACATAGTCGAGCCGGTCGAAATACGGGATTGCCTGAAGGTAGGTCTTGGCCTCGATCAGTTTCTCGGTGCCGCGATGAAGGAGCCCGATATGCGGATCGACTCGCTCGATGACCTCGCCATCGAGTTCCAGCACGAGGCGCAGCACCCCGTGCGCAGCCGGATGCTGCGGCCCGAAGTTCAGAGTGAAATTGCGCAGCTCGGTCTCGGCCATGGCATCAACTCGCCATTTCCAATGTCTTCGCCTTCTCAGCGACCCGTGCCTTGAACTTGTCCCACTGCACTACGTAGCGCTGATGACGCCCCTCGCCGATCGGATCCACGCCGTCATGCGCCTTGACCTTGAAGGTGACGCGAGCGCCGTCGACCGCCACGCATTCGGCCTCGACCGTTACCCGCAGCCCCGGGGGCGTCGCCGCGGTATGACTGACATCCACGTGCACACCAACGCTGCCCTCGCCGGGATCGAGATGCGACGCCATGAGCTGCATGCAGGTCCATTCCATCAGGCCCACCATGAAACCGGTGGCAAAGACCGCCGGCATGTCCTGGAATTCCGCCACCTCAGGGTAGAGATGGGGCACGGTCTTGTTGGCCGGCACCTGGTAGGTGAAACGGTGCATCAGGCCCGGCTCGAGGGTAGGTTTCATTTCAGGAGCTTTTTCCGTTGGTGGCCTTTTCGTCCCCCGGCAGGAGATAGCCCGGACCTTCCCACGGCGACAGAAAATCGAAATTGCGGAATTCCTGGGTTAGCCGCACCGGCTCGTAAACGACGCGCTTCTGCTCGTCGTCGTATCGAACCTCGACGAACCCGGTGAGCGGAAAGTCCTTGCGCAGGGGGTGACCCTCAAACCCATAGTCGGTCAGCAGCCGGCGCATGTCGGGGTGGCCGGTGAACACAACGCCATAGAGGTCGTACGCCTCGCGCTCGAACCAGTTGGCGCCGGGAAAGACCGCGCTGATCGAAGGGACCGGCGTCCTTTCGTCGACCTCGATCTTGACCCGGACCCGCAAGTTCTGCTTGGGCGAGAGCAAATGATATACGACGTCGAAGCGTCGCTCGCGCCCCGGCCAGTCGACCGCGGTGACGTCGATGAAGCTCCAGAACTGGCAGCGCTCGTCGTCACGCAGGAAGCTTGCGACCTTGACGATGTCGCGCGCGAGCGCGCTCACCGTCAATTCACCGTTCGCAACCGTATGGCCCACGACCGAACCCGGCAGCGCGCCGGCGATGATCCCGCCGAGTTTGTCGAGCGTGTCATCCATTGCCCGAAACCCATCACCGCTCGATCGTTCCGGTGCGGCGGATCTTCTTCTGCAGCAGCAGCACGCCGTAGAGCAACGCCTCGGCCGTCGGCGGGCATCCCGGTACGTAGATGTCGACCGGGACGATCCGATCGCAGCCGCGCACGACCGAGTAGGAATAATGATAATAGCCGCCGCCGTTCGCGCACGACCCCATGGAGATCACGTAGCGCGGCTCCGGCATCTGGTCATAAACCTTGCGCAGCGCCGGCGCCATCTTGTTGGTCAGCGTGCCCGCGACGATCATCACGTCCGATTGCCGCGGCGACGCCCGCGGTGCGAAGCCGAAGCGCTCGGCATCGTAGCGCGGCATCGACATCTGCATCATCTCGACCGCGCAGCACGCAAGTCCGAACGTCATCCACATCAAGGAGCCGGTGCGCGCCCAGATGATGAGATCGTCGCTCGCCGTGACGAGAAAGCCTTTGTCCGCCAGCTGGCTGTTCAAACCGGAAAAGAACCGGTCGTCGCTGCCTGCAGGCTTGCCTGTACGCGGATCGATAATGCCTCTGGCCGGCGGTACGACCGCGGCCGTGCGCTCTAATCCCATTCAAGCGCTCCTTTCCGCCACTCATATATGAACCCGACGGTCAGGACGCCAAGAAACACCATCATCGACCAGTAGCCGTAAAGTCCGAGGTCACCCAGGGCAATCGCCCAAGGAAACAAGAAGCTCATTTCGAGATCGAAGATGATGAACAGGATAGCGACGAGGTAGAAGCGCACGTCGAAGCGCATGCGCGCATCGTCGAAGGCGTTGAAACCGCACTCGTAGGCGGAAAGCTTCTCGGGATCAGGAGCCTGGTAAGCCACCAGGAACGGTACGACCAGCAGCACACAGCCGATGACGAGCGCAACCGCGATGAAGATCACGAGGGGAAGGTAATCCAGCAATAGCTCGTTCATCGGCGACCTCACCTCCGACGTCCCGGCCCCGCAGGGAAAGCCCGTCCCCGGCCCGCGCAGTCAACGTGCTGCAGGCACTCGCGAAATCGCCCCTGTCACAGATCGGATTCGTTCCAAGGACGAGCCCACGGGAGGCTTAGCGCAGTGCACAATGAGAGGCAAGACGGCCGGCCGTGAAACCTTGTTCCGCATTGCGGACAATTCGCGAGCCCGGCGTCCCCATCCGCGGCTACGGCATTCCTGTTGCAGATTCTCCGCCGCGCGAGCCTCTGGGCTTCCGCCCCGTCCTGGCTGTAGGGTTCAAGCGAGGTCGCCGGGTCGGGAGGGCACATGCAACGCAAGGTCATGATCTCATGCGCGGTTACGGGATCGGCGGACACTCCGGGCCGCAACCCCGCGGTGCCAGTCACGCCCGAGCAGATCGCCCAATCCGCGATCGACGCCGCCAAGGCCGGCGCGGCAATCGTTCACATCCATGTGCGCAATCCTGAGACCACCCGTCCCAGCATGAACATCGCACATTACCGCGAAGCGGTGGATCGCATTCGTGCAAGCGGCCAGGACGTCGTCATCAACCTGACGACCGGCCCCGGGGCGCGCTTCGCGCCCGGCGCCGAGGACCCGCTCAAGCCCGGTCCCGGCACCACCATGAAATCGGCGGCGGAGCGCGTAGCGCACATCGTCGAACTCAAGCCGGAGATTTGCAGCCTCGACATGGGCAGCATGAACATGGGCCCCTATGTGTTCGTCAACACGCCGGGCTATCTCGAAGCCATGGCGATCGCGATCCGCGATGCTGGCGTGCTCCCGGAGCTTGAGGTTTTCGAGGCCGGCCACCTCCTGCTTGCCAAGCGATTGATCGAGACCGGCCACATCAAGCCGCCCGGGATGTTCCAGATCTGCCTCGGAGTTGCCTGGGCACAGCCGGCCACCCCTGAGGCAATGAGCTACATGCGTGGGTTGCTGCCAGCGGGATCACCCTGGTTCGCGTTCGGCGTGTCGATGCACCAGTTCCCAATGGTGGCGCAGGCCGTGCTGCTCGGTGGTCACCCGCGGGTCGGGCTCGAAGACAACCTTTATCTCGAGAAGGGCAAGCTCGCACCGAGCAATGCGGCACTGGTGGAGAAGGCTGCCAAGATCATCGAGATTCTGGGCGACCATGTCGCGACCCCCGCCGATGCCCGGCAAATCCTCGGCCTGCGCGCGGCGGTCCACTAGCGGCGTCAGGCGGTCGGCGCGACCTCCTTCTCGCCTACCCGCTCCAGGTTTGCGCCCTTGGTTTCAACGGCATAGCGCCAGGTGACGAAGGCGCCTGCAAGGCTGGTCCCGACGAGAATGAGCAGCACGAGATCGGTGCCAACGTCTTTGAGCAGGATCGGAAACAGGAACGCGGTGAGAACGGCGCCGATCTTCGCGAACGAAGCGGCGAAACCCGCTCCCGTGCCCCGGATTGACGTCGGGAACACTTCCCCCGCGATGAGATAGGTCATTGCATTGGGGCCCACATTGGTCATGAAGCTGAACAGCATGAAGCCGGCAAACAGCAGAACGCTGGAAACAACTCCGGCGACGTGCAGCGAGAGCGTCGCCAGCAGCAACCCTACCGCACAGCCAATGAAACCGAAAATTTGAAGGCGGATACGGCCCACACGGTCCGCGAGGGCCACGGCGAATACGATGCCCACGATCAGCAGGACGTCGATGAAGGCCGCCCCCCTGGCGGCCAGAATGTCGCCTTGAATCAGATCGGCGACATTGCGCGGGTGCTCGATGCGGGCACCGATCACGGTCGCCAGGATCGTGGGCGTGAAAATTCCGATGCCGTACGTACCGAGATCCTGCAGGAACCAGGGCACGGAGGCCAAGATGTTGCGGCGCAGGTGGTCCCCCTTGAAAAGGACGGACCAGTGTTGGTGGGACTGCTCGCGCCTTCGGTCGCGTTCTGGCAAACGATGCAGGATAACGTCCTTCGGATAGGGAGGATCGCGCAGCAGAAGCTGTTCGGTCGCCTCCTCGGCCTCTGCAAGCCGTCCTCGGACAACGAGCCACGAGGGGCTTTGAACGATGAAGAAGCGGCCGACGATGACCGGTACCACCAGCAAGAGCGTGCTCGCATACATCCAGCGCCACGCCCCGATGTCGGGGTTCTCGAACAGGATCAAAAAGCCGATGGCCGTGCCGGCAAGCCCTCCCACGGCCTGAAAGCCGAACGCGCTCAGCACCATTCTCCCGCGAATACGGCTGGGAACGCTCTCCGAAATCATCAGATGTGCGACAGGATAGTCGCACCCCAGTGCAAGCCCGATGCCCACCAGCGCGATCACTACTACGAGGTAGGACGAGCTGAATGTCAGCAACACCACAAAGCCGGCGAAGAGCACCATCTCGACGATGAACAACTCCTTGCGGCCATATCGATCGGCCAGGCCGCCGAGCGCCGTGGCGCCGATCAGAATGCCGAACAGCGAGGCCGCTGCGATCACCCCCGTTTGGGTCGCGCCCAATCCGAACTCCGCCGCCATGAGCGGGAGCGCGACGCCGGTGGTGAAGACCACCATGCCCTCGAAGAACTTCCCGGCGGCCGCCAGCCCCCAGATGAGCCACTGCATCGAGGTCATGGGGGAGTGCCGCACGGGTGTCGCGTCGGCCCAGACCGGCGTTTCGTCGATGTAGTCCTGGACGGTCTTGCCAGGCGCTGCCGCTTGCGGGGCAGGCATCTCTTGCGGGGTCATGGGCTCGCCGCCATAGGATTCATGTCGTCCGATGCTCGGGCGACGGTCTCATAGCCCCGCACTGGCAGGAGGAATCGGTTTCACGGACTCGGGGGAGAACTCACGTAAGGTCGCACCGATCAATCCATCGGCTCGACTTTTACAATCGAGGCGCCGTGATTGCTGCCGACCCAGAAGCTTACCGGGGTGGTCGAATTGTCCACGAACACGCGGCGGATATTCGTCGTCTTCGGTAACAGGTATTCGACAAACTCGCCGCTCTTGGGATCAAGTCGCGACACCCGATCACTCAGCATCGAGCCGGTCCATGCTTCTCCGTTCTTGTCCGTGACGACGTCGTAGGGCTGGCCCCAAGGCGTGGGCAGCACCCATTCCTGGATCTTTTCCGTCCGCGGGTCGAACATGCCGATGGCATTGCCGGCATATTCGGCGAACCAGAGGCGGTTGTGCTCGTCGACGCGGCCACGCCGCGGCCGCGAGTTGGGGATTGGAGAGCGATAGACGCTCAGCTTGCCGGTCTTGGCGTCGAGCTTACCGATGTTCGAGGAGGAAAAATCGAGCAGGTAGAGATTGTTGTCGTGGTCGGCGGGGATGCCATAGGAGGTGATGGTCCGATCGTTGCTCGGGTCCTTGAACGAGCCGAGGTTCTCCCATTCGCCGGTGGCCGGATCGAGTCGCAAAATTTGCGCCCGATCCGAATTCTTCACCCAAACCTTGCCGTCGACGTCGGAATACGCGGGCGAGAGGAATGCCTGCTGGGTGGCGTCGGTCTGCCATTGCTGCGGCACCTTCCAGGTCTGGAATTTTTCGGTGCTCTTGTCGAACCTGGCGACGCCCCCCTGATACATCATGGCGACCCAGAGATTGCCGGCCTTGTCGGTCTCGAGGTCGAGGGTGCCGATCGGATAGCCCGGTTTGAGCACCGGCAACGGATATTCGGCGACCTTGCCGGTCTTCGGATCGAGCTTGCCGAGGAACTGCTCGCCGAAATGCGTGAACCACACCATTCCGTCGGAATTGACGATGGCGTCATGCGGCTGGATCTGCTTCCGCGGCAGATCGTATTCCGTAATCACGACGCGAGTTGCTCGGCCTTTCGGACGCGGCAATGTCTTGAGTGGGTACTCCCAGGTCTCATCCTTGCTCAGATTGACGGAGGCGAGATATTCCGCCATCGCCTTCACGCCAGCCGCCTGGCCGAGGTTGCGCCGCGCCTCGCCGATCAGCCGCTGCGGATGCTGCGGCGTGCTGCCCGGATAGTAACCGGTCATGCGGTCGAACACCTGCATGAACTCTTCCGCATTGTAGGCGGAGTTCACGATGCGATCGAGATTGTGACAGCTGATGCAATTGAGCAGCGCCTTTTTTTGAGCATCGGATCCGGGAAAGCTCGCGAGCCACTCCGCGTTGGTAAGCTGCTTCGCCAGATTTTTGGTCGGACGCAGCTTGATATCGGCCGCCGTGGTGATCCCTGCCGCGACCTGAGCCGTTTTCGGGCCTTCGAGCTCATAGCCGACGGCGCGAATGGCGAGCGAATAGCGGCCAGGTTCGAGCTTCGACGCCGGGAAGCTGAACCGGCCTGCGCCGTCGGTGGCTACCGTGATGGTCACAGCCGAGTCTTCGCGCTTGGCGCTGACCAGCACTCCCTCCATTTTTCCTTCCGAGGCCGAACTGACCTCGCCCGTCAACCCGAGCGGAGCCTGTGTGCGCGCGGTCGAGACACCAAGAGCAAGGGTGATGGCGCAAGCAGTCAGGGCAAGCACGACATGTCGCGATCGCATCGGCGTCTCCTCGCGGTTCGGTTGCCCGGTCGGCAACCCGTCGCTTAACGCGAACTCCACCTTCGCGGCAAGCGTAGACCCGCCGAGATACCCCAGCAAGGCGGAGCAGAAGAAATCCGGGACGGGCGTCAGGTCCGCACCCCCAGCCGCAATGCCAACGCCAGGCCGACGGCAACCAGCATGACATTCACCACCGAAAGCGCGGCTACGAGTTCGAGCGACCCGCCACCGAAGAGCGAAACGATGACCGCTCCCAGCACTTCGGTGCCCGGCCCCTGCAGATAGACCCCGGTCGAATATTCGCGTGCGAAAATCATGAAGCACAGCAGCCACGAGCTCACCAGTCCGAACCGGATCAGCGGCAGCGTGACGTCGCGCAACGTCTTGTGCGGCGATGCCCCGGTGATGCGTGCGGCCTCTTCGAGTTCCGGCGAAATCTGCGACAGCGTCGCCGTGATCGGCCGCAGCCCAAAGGCGAGCCACACGATGGTGTAGGCAAGCCACATCCCGACGAGCGAACTACGCAATATTCCGAGATAAGGTACGAACAGAAACACCCAGAGGAAAGCGAGCCCGGCCACGAGCCCAGGCAGCGATCGCGGCAACAATACGAGATAATCGATTGCCGCGACCGAGCGCGCGCGCCAACGATGGGCGGCGAGCGCGATCAAGGCGTAAAAAGCAACCGACAGGCCGGCGCCGAGTGTCGCCAGCAGGGCGGTATTGACGATGCTGCCGATGAGGTTCGGGTATTGGGCGAGATCGCGGAAATTCTGCAGCGTCAGCGTCTCGAACGGATTGATGCCCTCGCCCCAGCGGCTGACGAATGCGCGCAGAACCACGCCCGCCAGCGGGAGGCCGGTCGCGACCAGGAACCAGGCCATGATGCCGGCGAGCGCCGCCCAGCGCCAATACCCGAGCCGTAGCGGCCGGGACTGAACGCCCCTGCCGCCGATCGAGACGTATCGCTCGGCCGTGCGCAGCAGGTGGCGCTGCAGATACACGAGCGGCAGCGTCACCAGAATGATGGCGACGACCACCACCGCCATCAGCTGATACGAAGGGGTGCCCAGGAGATTCGTCAGCTTGAACACATAGGTCGTCAGCACAAGCACATTGGCCGGATCCCCGATGATCAGGGGCAGGCCGAACAGCTCGAAGCCCAGGAAGAAGATCAGAACGCCGCTGTAAACGAGTGCTGGCCAGATGAGCGGAAGGCTGATCGTCAGCGCAACCTGCCACGGCCGGGCACCTGTTATACGAGCCTGGTCTTCGAGCTCGGGATTGAGCCTGCGCAACGAGGCCGCCGAAAAAAGGTACACATGCGGTACATGGGTCAGGCCCGCGATGACGATCAGGCTGGTCATGGAATAGAGGTTCCACGGCACGAAGCCGATGAGATTCCTGAGCGCCAGCGACGCGAAGCCGACCGGACCGATCGCAACGACATAGCCGAATGCGATCACGATCGGGGATAACACGATCGGAACGAGGAGCGCCGGCTCAATTACGGATTTCCACGGCAGATCCGTGCGCACGACGAGAAAGGCCAGCACGCCGCCGAGGGGGACCGCGATGGCGGTCATTCCGGCGGCCAGCCCAAGTGAACTCAGGAACGCACGCCTGAAGTCCGGCTCGCCGAGAATGAACTCGTAGGATGCCAGGGTCAGCCGCGCCGCGGGGGCAAAGAACGGCTCGTCAAGAAAGCTCTGGTAGATCACTACCCCGACCGGCAGCAGGACCAGCACCGCCAGTATGACGACCGTCGGCAGCCGGAACCAGATCATGCGTCAGGCTCGGTGCTACGGTGCGCGTGCGGTTTCCTGCCATTTGCGGAGCATGGCGAGACGCTTCGCGGGCGCGAGTGCGGCGAGGAGACTCATGTCAACGGGAATCGGCTTGAGCCGGCTTCCCAGCTCCCGGGAAAGCGCGGCCGCAGAGTACGGCCCCTCCACATCATCGCGTAGCGCGAACAGTGTCGCCTGGTTCGCCATGATCGTCTGGGCGCGCGCGGAGAGGAGATAGTCCATGAACAACTTGGCAGCGTTCGGACGCTTCGCGTTCTTGGCTATGAATGCAACGCGCGACATTACCAATACATAGTCGTTCGGATAGACGAGGCCGAGGTCGGCATCCTTCTTCTGCCGCAGCACGACATAGGATCCGATCACATTGAAGCCCAGCAGATGCTCTCCCGACGTAATCCGTTCGATCATCGTACCGCTCGAAGGGTAGAAGCGGCCGGTGCCGCGCCCAAAGGCTGCAGCAAGCTCCCAAAACCGAGGAAAGTATTTCTCGTCCTGGGTCATGAGAAGGAAGCCAAAGCCGCTCTTCTCGGGATCATAGGTGGTGAGCTTGCCGCCGGCGAAAAGTTGCGGTCGCTCCTTGAGCAGGCGCAGGAGATCGGCGTGCGAGCTCGGGACGGCGTCGGTCGGGAGCAAGCGCTTGTTATATGCGATCACCAGGGGCTCGAACGTGGTGCCCCAGGCGCGATCCTCATAGACCGCCCACGTCGGCATCTTCGCAGCCTCGGGCGAGCGATGCGTCAATGCGTACCCATCGGCCACCAGCTTGAGCTGGAGATCCATCGATCCGCTCCACAGCACGTCGGCGGTCTCGGCCTGGGCGGCCGTCTCGCTCAGGTAGCGGTTGTAGATCTCCGTCGAATTGAGATCATGATATTTGATCTCGATCCTGGGATAGAGCGCGCGAAAGTCCTTCAGTACGGCATCGGCGCTGGCGGAATCCGTCGCGGAGTAGACGACGACGCTGCCCTCCTGCTCGGCGGCCGAAACAATCGTCCGGTACTCGGAGGGGTAGCCCGGCGGCACCTGGCCTGAAGCGGAGGTGAGCATGCCCGCCAGCAGCGCCAACGCAAGCGTGGGGCGTTTCACGGACGTTTCTCCTTGGGCGAGGAATATTCTGGTGTTATTGGCGTGCCCGGCGCGAAAGCTTGGCACGACAGCCGAGGCACGAACGCGCTCATCCTAGCTTGCGTCAAACAGCTGATCCACTCCCCTCTCACTATCAGGCAGGTTCGCAAAAATGGCGAGAGAGACGGCGCTAGTAGCCGATTACGCGGCGTCCTGCCGTTACGACGACATCCCGGACGACGTGATCGAACGCGCCAAGCAATGCATCGCGGACACCATCGCCACCGTCATCTACGGCTACGAACTGCCCTGGAGCCGGATCGTGGTAGCGTTCGCAGAGAAGAATGGCGTGGGTGGGAAGAGCCGGATTTTGGGCCCCGGGGGCGCCCGCGTGCATCCCCCGGCGGCCGCGCTGGCCAACGGCGCCCTCGCGCACGCCTTCGAAATGGACAATTTGACCTGGCCGAGCACCGGTGTGCATCCCGGCGCAACTCTCCTCGTTCCGGGCCTTGCCGTCGCGCAGGAGCGCGGCAGCAGCGGACGCGAGTTGATCACTGCCTTCGTGGCCGGTGCCGAAGTCATGATCCGTATCGGGCGCGCCACCCACCATAGCAACGAGGGCCGCGGCTTCCATGCTCCCGGGACCACCGGACCCTTTGGTGCCGGCATTGCCTGCGGGAAGCTCATGGGCTTCGATGCGGCTAAGATGCAAAACGCATTGGGAGTGGCCGGCTCGTTGTCTTGCGGGCTGATGGAATTCGCTCGCTCCGGCAGCGGCGCCATGGTCAAGCGCCTCCATCTCGGACGTGCGGCCGAAAGCGGCGTCCTCGCTGCGAGCCTCGCGGACGGCGGCTTTACCGGCCCGGCGAGCGTGCTCGAAGGCGAGTTTGGGTTTCTGCGCGTATTCTGCGGCAGCGATTTCGATCCGGACGAACTCACCCGCGGACTCGGCGAGAGCTACGCGACCCGCTCGATCATGCTCAAGCGCTTTCCCTGCCACATCACTGCGCACACCTCGGTTCAGGCGATCGTGGACTTGCGCGCCGCCCACGGCTTCACCAGCGCCGACGTTGCCTCGATCCACATCGCCGGCAACGACAAGATGGCAAAGGTCAACAACATCCCCCTCCCCGCCGACATCATGATGGCTCAGTACAGCATCCCCTTCTGCGTGGCCCTCGCACACGTTCGCGATCCGCACGATCCGCGTTCGTTCGACGACGGTGCGTTGCGGGATCCGCAGATCCGCTCGCTCAGCCAGCGCGTGACGATCACGATCGCCGAAAATCGTCCCACCCCCCTCGCCGCCGTCGTCACCGTCACATTAAAGGACGGGCGCGTCCTCGCCCGCACCGTGGCGGGCTTCAAGGGCACGCCGGAAGAGCCCCTCGACAGGGAGGAGCTGCGGGCGAAATTTCTGACCCTTACCCGGCATTGCACCGCCGACGATATGAACGCAATGTTCGATCGCCTGCAGAACCTCGAGCACGAATCCGATCTCGACTGGATCGGCGTTCGTGCGAGTTAGGTACAATGAGGACGGAAACGGCGTAATGGATTCCGGCAGGTCCAACGTTCACACGCGCAGGATTGCCGAATTCGTCGCGGGCCTGACCTACGAACAGATTCCCACTGAGGTTCGCGAGCGTATCAAGCTCTTGATCCTCGACGCGCTCGGTTGCGCCATTTATGGCGCCCAGCTCGAATGGTGCCGCATCCTGCAGGACGCGCTCACGAAAGTGGACACGACACGGAACACCTCGGTTTGGGGCACGCCGCTCCGCCTCTCCTCTCCCCATGCCGCATTGGTCAACGGCACGCAGGTGCAGGGATTCGAGCTCGACGACGTTCACCGTCAAGGCGTTCTGCACGTGGGTGCCGTCACGCTGCCTGCCCTGATCGCGGTGGCGGAGAGCCATGCGGATCTCACGGGCCAGGAGTTTCTCGCCGCCGCGGTCGCCGGCTACGAGATCGGCCCGCGCGTCGGGCGATGCATGGGACAGGAGCATATCGGCCAGGGCTGGCATTCCGGCGCAACCGTCGGCGTCTACTCCGCTGCCGCCGCCGCTGCACGCGGCTTGCGACTTTCCGCCGACGAGACGGTGCACGCGCTCGGCATTGCCGGCACGCAATCGGCAGGCTTGATGGCGGCGCAATACGGCTCCATGGTGAAGCGCATGCATGCCGGCCGAGCGTCGCAGAGCGGGCTCTACGGAGCGCTGCTGGCGCAACGGGGCTTCACCGGCATCACCGATGTGTTCGAGGCGCCCTATGGCGGCTTTTGCACGACCTTTTCCCGGTCGCAGGACCGCTTCGATCTCGATGAGCTCAGCGCGGGGCTCGGCGAGCGGTTCGAGACCATGCGGATTTCGCTCAAGTTCTATTCCTGCGTTGGGAGCAACCACACGGCGCTTGACGCCATCCGGGACATCGCGCGACGGCGCCCCTTCACCCTCGCGGAGATCGTCAAGATCGTGGTGCGTGGCTCGCAGGTGACGGTCGACCACGTCGGCTGGCCGTACCGGCCGGAAGGTTTGACTGCGGCGCAGCTCAATCTGCCGTTCTGCGTGGCGACGCTCCTCATCGAGGGCGACGTCTTCGTCGATCAGTTCAACCCCGCTTCGGTCGGCGATCGCGCGCGTATCGAGCTTGCGCGCAAGGTCGAGGTCGTGCACGACCCCGCCATCACCGCATTGGGCTCGGCGTTCCGGCATAAAGTTCAGGTCGACATTCATTTTTGCGACGGCATGGTCGAGACCGAGACGCGGGAGGCTCCGCGCGGCAGCGAGCAGTCGTTTGCGACCCGGGGTGAGATCGTCGAAAAGTTCCGCAAGCTCACGCGCGACGCGATGACCGAAGCGCGACAGGAAGCGCTCGTCGATGCCGTCCTGGCTCTGGAGACGGCGCCCCAGAGCAGGCGCGTGGCCGAACTGTTGCGGGCGCAATAAGTAAATTGCGCCGCGTCGGGCGACGCCAGATCGCATGTCGGCTCGGCTACGCCGGCGTAAGCGATGGAGTGCGAGCCCCTCGCGGTGCTGGGAACGCATTGCTATTGTGGCCGCGACGTAGAGCGTACATGCAGGGGACCGGCACCATGGAAATTTCGCGCCCGCAATGGCTTCGACCTCAAGGTGGCGACTGTCCTTGTTCCCTTAGCCTGCGCGCTCGCGATCGCCTGGCCTGGCCACGGAGCCTGGTCGCAGTCGCCACGGACGATCAAGCTCGTCGTTCCGGTTCCGCCAGGCGCCAGCACCGACTTCGTCGCCCGGCTGATGGCCGAGCAGATCGGCCGGATGCAGGGCGTGACAATGGTGGTCGAAAACCGCCCGGGCGCGAGCGGAATGATCGGAACCGAGGCCGTGTCGCGCGCCGCGCCCGACGGTGCCACGCTGTTGATGACGGCGAATACCTACCTGATCGATGCCCAGGTACGGAAAGCCAGCTACCATCCGGTGACCAGCTTCGAGCCCATCTGCTTCCTGGTGGAATCGCCGGCGGTGTTGGTGGTCAACAGCGCATCTCCCTATCGTACGCTCACGGACCTCCTGGATGCAGCACGCGCCAAGCCCGGCGTCCTGACGATGGCAAGCGTCGGCCCCGGGACGTCTTTCCATATCGGCTTCGCGGCGTTCACGCGCATGGCCAACGTGAACATGATCTACGTTCCCTATGCCGGGAGCGCACCCGCGCTGAACGCGGTGCTGGGCGAACACGTCACGTCGGTGTTCGCCGGCTACGCCGTGGTGGCGGAGCAGGTGAAGGCCGGCAAGCTCCGCGCGCTGGCCGTCGCAACATTGAAGCGGATTGCGCCGCTGCCGGACGTGCCGACCTTCGATGAGTTCGGCGTCAAGGACTTGGAGGTGGACAACTGGTTCGGAGTGATCGCGCCGGCGAAGACACCGCCGGAGATCCTCACCCAGCTCACCAGCTGGTTCGCGGCGGCGCTCAAAGGATCGGAGGTGCAGGAGAAGCTCGCCGCGCAAGGCCTCTACACCGTGGGGACATGCGGCGCGGACTTCAGCGCGTTGCTGCGCAGACGATATGACGAATATGGGCGCGCCATTCATGACGCCAACATCAAGGCAGAGTAGACCGCCGCCTCTGGCCGTGAGGAACGGCGCTATCGCCTCCAGGCGAAAAATCCGGCGACCCCTCCCGCCCGGAATATCCGACAAAGCCGATGCCATTGTGACCTCTACAGCGGAATAAACCATGATCGCGGACGATAGTTGTCGGCGAGCCCAGCGCTGAGCACTGCAACGCCCAGGCGTTCTTTCGCGAGCCGATGGAAGCGGGAGTAGCCGTCGTGATACGAGGGGTGGAATATTCTGCGCTAGAGGCTCAACTCACTTAGAAAGTTTGCCGAAGGATCGGCTCGTTGCCTGCAGCGGAAATACCCGTGAAGAAATGCGACAAAGACGCTAATACCAGTTTCGCGCTTCACCGGCGGGAGATGGTGCTCGCGACTGCTGCCACTTTCTTCCCGGTCCATGGCGCATCCGGCGAAAGCGGGTCGCGCAACGCGCAGACTGACGCCCGCATCAATGCTGATCCAGCGGTACCGATTCCCGCTGCTGCGTCGCTCGGGACCGGCAAGGACCGCGCTCTCGTGCTCGGCGGAGGCGGCGAATACTTCATTGCCTGGCTGCTCGGGTTCGCTCACGGGCTCCGCAGTGCGGGCGTATCCTACGACTTGGCCGATGTCATTGTCGGCACCTCGGCCGGAGCGCTCGTCGGGAGTGCGGCCGCGGCCGATCGTCTCGGGCTATTGCGCGACGACATCGATTTTTCCGGACAGTTTCCAAAACTGCTGGCGGATTTGATACCGACGAGCGCGTCCAACCCCAGTCAGGTGCGCGCGCGTGATCTCGCCCAAGCCGCTCGCGATGGCGGCATTGCCACGATCCAAACCATCGGCCGCGGCGCCATGGCTGCACGCAACCCACCGGTTCGCAACTTCCGGCTTATGATCGATGTCCTCAATCTCGGACGCTCCTGGCCGAGTCCGCGGTTCTACGCGACGACGACGGATTGCTACACCGGCGAGCGCCTCGTTCTCTCGCGATCGAGCAACATTCCGATCTCGGATGCGGTCTGCGCAAGCGCGTCGTTGCCGGGTGTCTTCGGGCCGACCTGGATCGGCGATCGGCTGTGCATGGACGGCGCCATGTGTTCGACCAGCACCCACGTCGATCTCATCGCCGGCGCCAAGCGTGCGTTGGTGGTCGCGCTCACCGACGAAGGTCTGCGGTTCTCCAACATTCCGAACGATATCGAGCAGGAACTGAAGTACGTCGAAGCCGCGGGAACCAAGACACTCCTGATCGCCGCCGACCCCGGCAAGGTCCATCTGCTGTCTCCGGCCGAGATCGAACCGGCGCTGAAAGCAGGGCGCGATCGCGCCGTCCGCCAGGCCGATCGGATCAAAGCGTTTTGGGCTTGAGCAGCGAGCGGCCCAAGACCACGCTGGTGGCGTCGCGGTGGAGATCAATCCGCGGTGCGCTGCAGGCACCGTTAGTACCGAGCCCTTTGGCGGTCCCGGATCAGTGGTGCACCGCTTCGTGCGCTCACCGGCGGAGACTGTGTTGCCACTGTGCATGCGCGCCGCGCCGCACCGCATCCGGGACACGCGATACCTATCGCGCACCCTGAGGCGCCGCCTATAAGGTCTCCGTGATTACGACCATCATCCTGACAGCCGCGGCGTTCCTCGGCGGCGCCCTCAATGCGCTCGCCGGCGGCGGCAGCCTGGTGACGTTTCCGGCGCTCCTATTCGCCGGGCTCAACCCGATCGATGCGAATGCGTCGAGCGTCGTCGCGCTTTTCCCCGCCACGTTCTCAACCGTCTGGGCCTATCGCCGCAGCATCGTGAAGGTCACCGAAATCGACGTGCGCTCCTTTCTCGTCGTGAGCCTGATCGGCGGCTTGCTCGGGGCGCTGCTTCTGCTGTGGACGCCGACCGCCATCTTCGCGGGGCTGGTGCCATGGCTGGTCCTGTTCGCGACGGTCGTGTTCGCGGCCGGCAACTTCGCGCCGCTCTCGGTGATGCAACGCCTCGCGCTCGGTCCGCGCAGCGCGCTGCTGGTGCATTTCCTCATCTCGATTTACGGCGGCTACTTCGGAGGCGGCATCGGGTTTCTCATGCTGGCGGCGCTGACCATGTTCGGGATGCGCGACATTAACGCGATGAACGGCCTCAAGCTGGTGCTGGTGGGCGTAATGACGGCGACGGCGATCGTGGCCTTCGTCGTTGCCGACGTCGTGCGCTGGGCGGAAGCGCTGCCGATGGTGGCGGGCTCGGTGGCCGGCGGCTACGCCGCGGCACACGGGGCGCAGCGGATCGACCAGCGCCTGGTCAAGGCGTTGATCATCGTGCTCGGCGCCGGCCTGACCGCCTTTTTCTTCTGGAGCGGGGTGTAGATTGCGGCGGCGCCCCCGGCTGGCAGAACAACATGGGTGCGACTTCCGGCTCGTACCGGAGCGGCCGGCGCCGCAGCGCCGGCGCATGGGCAACCTTCGCCATCCCCCACGATGGCATGTGCCAGCATGGCAAAAGGTCATCGGCCATGCTCTTGCTGATATCACCAGAGACCTGCAAACTTGCAGCCTGAAGGCTGGGGAGCAAATGTTGCGCATCCGGCGACCCCTTCCGCTCGGAATATCCGACAACGCCGATGCCATTTGCGAAACTGCTGCATCGGAATAAATCATGATCGCAGACGATCGTAGCGCCCGTCTCACCGCGGCGATGGCGGACGCGGGCCTCGACCTGCTGCTGGTCTATGGCAATGCCTGGCAGGGCGATTATCTGCGTTACGTCACGGACTTCGGGATCGTCGAAGGACAGGCGCTGGCACTCATTGGCAATGACGGCCATGTCACCCTCTATCTTGACAGCCCGCTCGAGGTCGACCGTGCCGAACTCGATTGCCCCGCGGTCGAGGTGATCCATGCACCCGAGCTGATCGCCGAGGTCCATGCCGCGCTGGACCGGTTGCGCAATCATCGGATCGGGGCCGCGCCGCAGCGCCTGCTGCCGCGCCGGATCGCCGCCCGCTCCAAAGAGCTCGACATCAGCGACCAGACCGCCCTTCTCGATCGGCTGCTGATGAGCAAGATGGAGTCCGAAATCGCTGCCGTCCGCCGCGCGGCACGCCTTGCCGACGAAGGCTATCGGGTGTTCATGAACGCGGCGCGCCCCGGCCGGGCGGACTACGAGCTGATCGCCGAATCGGAAGCCTTCTTCCGCGCCAACGGCGTCGACGACAATTTCCAGATCATCGGCGTCGGCGGCGTCGAAGTCCGCGGCATGACGCCGCCGAGCGGCAAACGGCTCAAGCGTGGAGATCTGGTCACGACCGAGCTGACCCCCTGCGTCGACGGCTATTATGCCCAGATATGCCGCACGCTGGTCGTCGGCGAACCCAGCGTCGAGCAGCGCAGTGCGCACACGCTCTTTCGCGAGGCGATGGAAGCGGGAATCGCCGTCGTGCGCGACGGCATTGCCGCCGCCGACATCGCGCGCGCGGAGAATGACGTCTTCCGCAAATACGGACTAGGCGAATACACCACCAATAAATTTACGCGCGTGCGCGGGCACGGTATGGGACTGTTTGCCGACAGCAAGCCGCATCTGCTGGAAGACGTCACGACGCGGATCGATGCCGGCATGACGCTGATCGTGCATCCCAACACCTACCACCCGGCCGTGGGCTATCTCGTCCTCGGCGACGCCGTCGTCGTCACCCGTGACGGCTGCGAGGTCCTAACCAAGACCCCGCGCGAGCTTTTCGGCGTTGCGGGCTGACCGGGCCAGATGATGCGCCGCGGCTTGATGCAACGGAACCCGGAGGAACTGCCCCTCGCGGCGCTCGATGCGAGAATCGCCCGGCTGCGCGCCGACATGAACAGTGTCGGCCTCGACGCCGTCATCATCTACACCAATCTGGTACGGCCGAGCGCGGTGACCTGGCTGACCGGCTTCACCCCCTACTGGTCGGAAGGATTGCTGCTCGTGCCGATGAGCGGCCGGCTGGCATTCGCCACCGCGTTGTCGAACCGGGTGGCCGACTGGATCCGCGCCACCAATCCGGTCAGCGATGTCATCAGCACGCCCCGGCCGGGGGTGCTGCTGGGCGAACGGCTGGCCAAGGATGATTCGGTGAAGCGGGTCGGTATTCTGGAGCTGGATGCCCTGCCGTCGGAGCTCGCCGATAATCTTTCCGCTGCTGCGCCGGCGGTCGGATGGATCGACGCAAGCGCCCAGTTCGCCAGGGTCCGCCGCGACATCGATGCTGCCGAACAACGGCTGCTGGCGCGCAGCGATGCAATCGCGGTGGCAGCGCTCGATCAAGCGGACACGACCTGCGACGCGGGCACGCTGGCCGGACTGATCGAAAAGCATGCGCGTCTTGCCGGCGCCGAGGAGATCCATGTCGCCGTCGCGCCCGATCTCGCCGCCGACCGCAGGCTCACCCGAATATCGAAGCCGGTGCCGCTGGCGGATCGCTTCGCCGTGCGTGCGTCCGTCGCCTATAAAGGAGCCTGGCTGCGGCGCACGCGCACGTTCGCAAGCGACCATGCGGTTGCCCGTGCCGATGCCTGGTTCGACGGTGTCATCCGCGGGATCGACGCGGGCAAGCCGATCGCCGGGCAACTCGCGGCCTGCGTCGAAGCGCTGGCGGATGCCACGCTCGAGCGCTGGATGGTCGAGAGCTGCGTCGGCAGCTATCCGCTGTCGGTGATCGCCTCGTCGCGCCTGCCCGGACGCGACGCGCCGATCGCGGCCGGATTTTTCGTGCTGACGATCGAATTATCGCTGCACGGGGGTCACTGGATCGGCACCGCCCCGGTGATGGTGACGGATCGCTCGTCGTAGTATCGGGTATCACATTCGCTGATGGGACGGGAATGGTTGTGCGATCCCAGAACGGTGCCGCGAGGAGCATCGACCCACCTGCCGGCGCCCGCTGCTACATGCCGGCCTTTACCGGCACGAACTGCGTGGTGAACATGACCTTGTCGTCGGGAATTTCCTTCAGCAGGCCCATCTCGATGAAGGACTGCTTGAGCACAGCTACTGCCTTGGGGTCGAAGGTGCCGTCCATGCTGAAGATGCCGATCTGCTCGTCATAGGCGCGGCCGATGACCGCCGGACTGAGGTTGAGCACCTTGGAGGTGATCTCGACGGTCTTGTCCTTGTTCGCCTTCATGAAGGCTATGGTCTCGAACCAGCCCCTGAGAAAGGCACGCACCGCCTCCGGACGTTTGGCGATCACGTCATCTCGCACGAAGAAGACGTGGGTGATGAAGTCATCGACAAACGGCGTGGCTGTCGTAATGACGCGCCATTCCTTGGCCTCCTCCAGCGAGTAGCCGGTTTCAAGCGCGCCGATGTAGCCGTCGATCTGGCCGGTCTTGATCGCCGCGCGCGCGGGCGGCATGCCGCCAATCGGCACCGTGGAGATGCCGTCCGCGCCCCAGCCCTTGAGCACGTTGATGCGTTTGCCGATCCAGTCGGTCAAGGAGCCCACGGTGGTGACGCCGAGCTTCCGACCCTTGAGATCATCGACGGTTTTGGCCGGCGAATTGTAGCCAACCATGACCGCCATGTTACGCGGCACGCCCGCCATCGCCGCGACCGCCTTCGCCGGCACGCCCTTGGCCATGAACGCCATTCCGGGGCCGCTGCCGATGCCGACGTCGAGGCTGTCGGCCGTCAACGCCTGCTGCAGCTTGGCATCCCCGGCCGCGGCCGAGGCTTCGATCTCCAGGCCGTGCCTGGCGAAGATGCCGGTCTGGATACCAACGTCCAGCGGAGTGAAGGTCCAGGCGAAGGCCACCGCCTTGCCGACGCGAAGCTTTTCCGCGGCGTTTGCCGGCAAGGCCAGCAGCATGACCAGCAAGCAAAGCAACGCACGGGAAACTTTGGGCATGGCATCCTCCTTGGCCGACATACGCGGCCTTGGCCGGAATCATTGCAGAATTCGACAGTTTTCGCCATGGCACCGCGGGTGCGTCGCGTTGACGGGAATGAGCCTCGCACGAGAGCGAATCCCGTCGGGCTCGATGGCAGACGAGCCGCGGACTCGGTGAACTCCCCTCGCCAGCAGAAGTCGGATTTATCTGACTTCGGCTACTTTATGGGGCGAACTGGGGGGAGCAGACCGGAGCAAGCGGTGAGGGTCAGCCCTGGTAGCGACTTCGGCTGGGCAGGGAAGCAGACGAGCTTGCGGCTCCCGCCGGTTCCATTTGAACGGGTTACGCACTAAACTCGTCAGGTCGGCAGGCGACAAACTCCGCAAGTCGGCAGCCAACGGGACAGCTTTCCATGCGCATCATCAACTCGCATTTTCACTGGTGGCCCCGCCCGATTTTCGAAAAGCTCTGCAAACGCGGAAGTTTTCCCAAGGCCCGCGTGAATGCGCAGGGCGGTTACGACTACATGCGCCGCGCCGGCAGCGGTCAGCATCTCAACAGCTGGGCGGAGTGGTTCGATCTCGACAAGCAGCTCGAGTATCTGGACCGTCTCGGCCACCAGTTCGACGTCATCCTGTCGATCGGCCCGTTTTCGGTCGCCTTCTCCGACATGCCGCTGGCGGAGGGACGCGACTACGCCCTCATGTGGAACGAGGCGATGGCGGACGCGCAGAAGAAATATCCCGGGCGGATCTGGGCCAGCGCGGCGGTGCCGCTGCAGGATACGCGCGCGGCGATCGAAACGGTCGACGATGCGGTCAACCGGCTCGGTCTGATGGGGGTGAACCTTCCCGGCAGCGTCGGCGCGGATGCGCGCATCGACGCGGAACGGCTCGAGCCGTTCTACGCGCACGTGGAGAAGCTCGGACTGCCGCTGTTCCTGCATCCGACCGACGTGATCTTCCAGGACATGCTCGACGGCTATGACGGCGCGCTCCATCTCAGCCTTGGCCGCGTCATCGAGGTGAGCGTCGCGGCCATGCGGCTCATCCTCTCCGGCGTGATGGAGCGCCATCCCGGGCTCAAGATCGTGATGTCGCACACCGGCGGATCGCTGCCCTACCAGGCCGGCCGCATGGACAAGAACTCCAAGGCCGCCAAGCTGCCGCGTCCGGTGCAGGACTACATGAAGCGCATGTTTACGGACACGGTGTCTCCGCACTCCGCCGGCATGCGGTTCGCGATCGACTATTACGGCATCGACCACGTCATTTACGGCACCGACTATCCGTGCTGGGATCCGGCGGCATGCCTCAAGCTGCTCGAAGACGTGACGCTGACGGCCGCCGAAAAGCAGAAGCTGTTCTACGACAACGCCCGCCGCATCTTCGGCCTCAAGGACGCGCCGACGGTGAAAGCGCGCGAGCCGGCGCTAGCGTAACGCGCCGGACGCGCGCGTGATCGGGGTCGCATCAGCGCGAGCAACAGCTCCCCTCCCCCTTGTGGGGAGAGAGCAGACCGAGCAAGCGGCGAGCGCGCACACCCAAGGCGCGGAATCAACCAAGCAGTGCTTGAGTACGCGGCTCGTGTGCGTCGAGCCCAACGGAATGCGCTCTAGAATGAGCACGCGCGGGAGCGCGGGCACGACAACGAGCAGTGGCGCTACTGCCGTGGCGTAAACCGGTCGTCCACGTTCTCCCATCGGTCGTATCCGACGACCCGCTTGTAGTCTTCGAAGTCCATGCCGTCGTTGCGACGCGCGAATTTGCCCGATTTCATGTCGAGCAGCACGGTTTCGATCGCCTTCGCGGCGTGCATCAGCGTGTCGAGGCCGAGCACGGCGCAGTTGAATCCGAGGTCGCCGAGCTCGCGCATGGTCAGAATTGGGGTGTGGCCGCCCATCAGCGGGTTGCAAACCTGCGGCACGTCGAAGGCGCGGCCGATCCGCTCCAGCTCCTGTACGCTGCGCGGCGCCTCGATGAAGATGCCGTCGGCTCCGGCCCGGATGTAGCGCTCGGCGCGGCGCATGGCCTCGTCGAGATCGTAGACCTGGCGCGCGTCGGTGCGCGCCAGAATCCATGTCTCCGCGTTCAGCCGCTCCGAGCAGGCGGCACGGATTTTTGCCTCCGCCAATTCCACCGGCACCACCTTCTTGCCGGCCATGTGGCCGCAGCGCTTGGGCCATTGCTGATCCTCGATCAGGATCGCGCTCACGCCCATGCGCTCGTAGCTTTGCACCGTATGCACCACGTTCTTGACGTCGCCATAGCCGTCGTCGCCGTCCACGAACACCGGCAGGTCGCAAGCCGCCATGATGTCGCGCACGGCGGCGGAGATCTCGCCAAAGCCCTTCAAGCCGATGTCCGGCACGCCGTAGCGCGCGCCGACCGCCGGAAAGCCGCCGATGAAATAGGTCTCGAACCCGATCTTCTGGATCAGCCGCGCGCTCAGCGCATCGTGCGCGCCCGGGACAACCAGAAGCCGCCTGTCTTTCACGGCCTTGTCGATGATCTGCCGAAAACTGGACTGCATTGAGCGGCTCCGGAATTGTCGATATGGTCGACGGGGCAAAATCCCACCTCGCCGAATTCAAGCGCAGTTCTTCAGTCAACACTAGAGCCGCATCCCGATTGGGTTAAATCGTGATGCGCTCTAGATTCTTCTGTTTGCGCATGTTCTATTCGGAAAACCGGTGCCCACTTTTCCGGAACATGCGCTAGCGCCAGAAGACCAGGAGTTTGTTGCGTGATCTTTCTGGCGGTTGATATCGGCGGCACATTCACCGATCTGATCGGCTTCGACGACGAGGCTGGCGCGTTCCTCCAGGCCAAGAGCCTGACCACGCCGGCCGAGCTGGGGCAAGGCGTCATCGACTGCATCCGACAGAGCGGCGTGCGGCCCGCCGCGATCATCGAGCTGATCCACGGCTCCACCATCGCCATCAACACCTTGATCGAGCGCAAGGGCGCCAGGACCGGGCTGGTGGTCACGCGCGGCACGCGCGACGTCTACATCATCGGCCGCGGCAACCGCCCGGAATCCTACAACCTGTTCTTCCATCGCCATCGCCCGCTGGTTTCGCGGCAGCTCACGCGCGAGGTGGAGGAGCGCCTTCTCAGCTCCGGCGACGTGGAAGAGCCGCTGCAGAAAGCAAGCGTCGTCGAAGCCTGCAAGGCGCTCAAGGCGGCCGGCGTCGAAGCGGTCGCAGTCTGTTTCCTGCACTCCTACGCGAATCCGAAGCACGAGCGCATCGCGGGCGCGATGATCCGCAAGGCGATGCCGGACGTCTACCTTTCGCTGTCGCACGACATCCTGCGCGAGTACCGCGAGTTCGAGCGCATGTCCACGACGGTCGTGAATGCCTATATCGGGCCGAAGGTCGGCGGCTATGTAAAGAGCCTGAAATCGAGCCTCGGCGGCATCGGGTTTGCGGGCGATCTCTCGATCATGCGCTCGAACGGCGGCGTGATGACGCCCGACGTCGCGACCGAGCGCCCGGTCGCCATGATGGAATCCGGGCCGGTCGGCGGCATCATCGCCTCGGCGCGCGTCGGGCAGCAGCTTGGCTTCCCGAACGTCATCTCCTTCGACATGGGCGGCACCACCGCCAAGGCAAGCCTCATTCGCGCGGGCGAGCCGATGCTGGCGCCGGGCTATTACGTCGGCGGCTATGCCAGCGGCCATCCGGTCATGCTGCCCATGATCGACGTGGTCGAGGTCGGCGCCGGCGGCGGCAGCATCGCCTGGCTCGACGACGTCGGCGCGCTCAAAGTCGGGCCACAAAGCTCCGGCGCCGATCCCGGACCGATCTGCTACCGCGCCGGCGGCGCCGAACCCACCGTTACCGACGCCAATGTGGTGCTCGGCCGGATCGATCCGGACAATTTCCTCGGCGGCACGATGAAGCTCGATGCCGAGGGTGCGCGGCGCGGCATCAAGGACAAAATCGCCGACCCGCTCAAGCTCAATACCGTGGCGGCGGCGCAAGCCATCGTCGATATCTCGATCCACAAGATGTCGCTCGCGGTGCGCGAAGTGTCCGTCGCCAAAGGCTACGACCCGCGCGACTTCGCGTTGGTCGCCTCCGGCGGGGCCGGGCCGCTTCATGTCTGCGCAATCGCGCGCGAGCTTTTCATCCCGAGCGTGATCGTACCGTTGTTTCCCTCGCACTTCTCGGCGCTCGGCATGCTGCTCGCCGACGAACGGCACGATTTCATCCGCACGGTCTATTCGGACCTTGCAAGCGTGGATTTCACCAAGCTCGTGTCGGTGCATGACGAGATGGTCGCGAAGGCCAAGGCCAGTCTGCGTCACGGCAAAGACGCGCAATATCAAATTCATCTCGACATACGATATGTCGGACAGGAGTTTACCCTGTCGGTGCCGGTCGACCTTGCCCAGCTCAAGCGGGGCGATCGTGGCGCCATCCGGACCGCCTTCGACCGGCTTTACGAACAGCGCTACGCGCATTACTCGCCCGAGGAGCCAGTGGAAATGGTCAATATCCGGCTTGCCGCCATCGGCAAGCGGCCGAAGCTCGCATTCCCGGGCCTCGCGGCGGCCGGCGCGGCTGCGCCGTCGGGCGAGCGTTGTGCCTATTTCAGCACCGCCGGCAAGCCGCTCACCGCCAAAGTCTATCAGCGTGACCGTCTGGGCGCCGGCGTGCACATCGCCGGGCCCGCGCTTGTCCAGGAGCACGGCACGACCACCGTGCTGTTCGAGAACGACGCCTGCAAGGTTGCCGCGTCCGGCGAGTTGATCATCGCGGTCGGAGGCAGACGATGAAGCTCGATGCCGTCACGCTCGAGGTGCTCCGCAACGCGCTGCCGGCCGTCGCCAACGAGATGGCGGCCGACCTGCAGCGGACCTCCTACAACATGATGATCTACGAGGTCCGCGACTACTGCACCGCGCTGCTCGACACCAACGGCGAGCTGATTTCGCAGAATGTCGGCGGCGTCTCCCACTTCGTCGCCGATCTCGGCGTCCTCGTCGTCGACGGCATGAAGCGCTACGGCCGCGACGGATTCAAGCCGGGCGACGTCGTCATCACCAACCACCAGGCGGTGGCCGGACAGCATCTCAACAACGTCGTCATCTACATGCCCTATTTCTACCAGGGCGAGCTCCTGATGTTCTGCATGGTGCGGGCGCACTGGATCGACGTCGGCGGGCAGAGCACCGGATTTGGGGCCGGGGCGACGGTGGCGGATCCCTGGTTCGAAGGGCTCCAGCTCGACCAGCTCAAGATCTACGAGCAAGGCAAGCTCAACGACACGCTCTACCGTGTGATCAAGGACAACATCCGGTTTCCGGAGTCGTCGCTCGGCGACATGAAATCGCAGATGGCCGCCTGTCGCCTTGCCGCGCGCCGCATGGACGAGCTGTTCGACAAGTACGGCAAAGACACGATCCTCGCCGCCATTGCGAAAATCTTCGACGAGACCGAGCAGAAATGCCGCAACGTGGTGGCGCAACTTCCCGACGGCATCTACGCGGCCGAGGCTTCGATCGATGACGACGGCCTGATCCGCGACGAGGAAGTCCCGATCCGAGTCAAGATCACGATCAAGGGCAGCGACATGACAATCGACCTGTCCGGCTGCTCGGCCGAGCGCAAGGCCGCGATCAATTCGCGTACCTATGCCGGCGCGCGCGTCGCCTACAAGGCGCTCACGGGCCCACTCGATCCGGTCAACGAGGGCTCGTTCCGCGCGCTCAAGGTCATCATTCCGGAAGGCAACATCATGATGGCCAAGTTTCCTGCGCCGATGTCGGGCTGGAGCGCCATCGTGCCGACCGTGGTGGACACGATCGTGGTGGCGCTCGCGAAGGCGATGCCGGACCGCGTCCCGGCCGGCCATCATGGCCTGCTCGGCGGATCCGTCGTGTTTTTTGGACTGCACCCCAAGACCAAGCGCCGCTTTATCGTGCAGAGCATCGAAGGCGGCGGCTGGGGCGGCCGGCCGTTCGAGGACGGCGAGTCCGCGACCGTCTCGGTGTGCCAGGGCGACGTGCGCAACGGCTCGATCGAGGGTATCGAGCTCAAGTGCCCGGTACTGGTGGAAAGCCGGGCGTTGCGGCCGGATTCCTGCGGCGCCGGACAGTACCGGGGCGGGCTCGGGCTCGACATGAAGGTGCGCAACCTAGTCGAGGGCAAGTGGAATTTCGAGCGGACCAGGCGCAGCAAGCGCCCGCCCTGGGGGATCGCGGGCGGCACCGCGGGCGAGCCGGGCGGCAATCTGCTCAAGCTGCCGGGCGAAAAGGCGTTCAAGTGGATTACGGGCGCCAATATCCCAGTCCCGCTCAACTCACAGGCGATCGTGCGCACCGGCGGCGGAGGCGGCTGGGGCGATCCGCTCGCGCGCGCCGCCGCGCTGGTCGCCGCGGATGCTGCCGAGGGGCTGATTTCCCGACAGGCGGCGCGCGAGCTCTACGGCGTCGTGCTCCGCGCCAACCTGTCGCTCGACGAAAGCGCAACCCGGCGGCTGCGAGACCGGCTAAGGTCGCGGCGCAAGGGGAGGCCCGCGAAACGGGCCAATCAGCAAAAGCGGCCGAGCCTGGCCAACGGGACGAAGCGGCGGTGACCCGGACATCGGCGTGGACGCTTGCCGCCTGGGCGCCCGTGGTGACGCGGAGCAGCAAATCGTTCCGGCCGAAATGACAGCCCGCGACGTCGCGATCAGGATCAAGGGCGTCTCGCACGAGTTCGGCGAGCCTGGCGAGCCATTTCACGTCCGCGCGCTGCTCGACACCTCTCTCGACATCATGCGCGGAGAGCTGCTGTGCCTGATCGGGCCGAGCGGCTGCGGCAAGAGCACGCTGCTCAACATGATCGGTGGATTGCTGCAGCCGACCGCCGGGATGGTCGAGGTCGGCGGCAAGCCCGTGCGCGCGCCGCTGCCGCGCGAGATCGCCTTCGTGTTCCAGGAGAACGCGCTGTTCCCGTGGTGCTCGGTGATCGAGAACGTCAAGCTCGGCATGCTGTTTCAGGGCGTAGCCAAAGCCGAGCAGGAGCAGCGCGCGCGCAAATCGCTGGAGGCTGTCGGACTCAAGGATTTTGTCAATCACTATCCGGCGCAGCTCTCCGGCGGCATGCGCCAGCGGGCGGCGCTCGCCCGCGCCTTGAGTCTCGAGACCGACATTCTGCTGATGGACGAGCCGTTCGGCGCGCTCGACGAGCAGACCCGGATGATCCTCGGGGAGGACCTGTCCGCGCTGCTGGCGCGCGCGGGCAAGACCATCGTGTTCGTCACCCACTCGCTGGGCGAGGCGGTGTTCCTGGCCGACCGCGTCGCGGTTTTCTCGGCGCGGCCGGGCGCGATCAAGGCAGTAATCGACATCGACGAGCCGTACCCGCGCAAGCCGAACTTCGTCACCACGGAGAAATTCAGCCGGCTTCGCAACACGCTTTATGAGCTGCTGCACGACGAGATTCGCAAGGCCGTGGAACAGTCGGCGGTCGCGGGGCCGGCATCATGAGCGCGCGGCGGGAGCGGCGAGACAGGTGGCTCAGCCGTGGCGTGCAGATCGGCTTTCTGCTCGGGATCGTCCTGCTTTGGTACCTCGCAACCATGTACTGGGGCGTCAGCCATCTGCTGCTGCCCAATCCGGTGAAGGTGTGGGACGAGCTCAAGGACATTCTGGGCAGCGGCGAGTATCTGCCCGACCTGCGGGTGACGCTGACCGAGCTTGCGATCGCATTTGCGATTTCCTCCACCTCCGGAATCACGCTCGGCTATCTGATCAGCCGTTCGTCCTACATGATCCGGGTATTCGAGCCGCTGCTCGCCGGCGTCTATTCGGTGCCGATCATCCTGTTCCTGCCGCTTTACGTTCTGCTCTTCGGTCTCGGCATCTGGTCCAAAATCACGCTCGGCGCCACCATTAGCTTCTTCCCGATCGTGCTCAGCACGATTGCGGGCTTCGGCTACGTGGACCGTATCTTCATCAGGGCCGCCTACGCGATGGGCGCCTCCGACTTGCAGATGTTTCGCTATGTGCTGCTTCCGGCCGCGCTGCCGGTGATCCTGACCGGCCTTCGCATCGGTTTCACCATTTCGCTCCTTGCCATCCTCGGCAGCGAGACGATCGCGTCGCTTGCGGGGCTCGGCCACAGGATCGTGCATCTCGCCGAGGCCATGGAGACGGCGCGGATGTTCGCCTACATCGCCTTCGTCGTGGCCATCGCCGCGGCGCTCAACACGATCACGACGTCGCTCGAGTCCCGGGCCAAGCGACAATGAATGCAACGAGCCCGATTCGCGCCATGCAACGCACGCTGATCCGCCGTCTCTGGCTGACACGGCTCCTGATCGTCGCTGCCGCGCTCCTGCTTTGGGAGATCGCGGCGCGCTGGTGGATCGATCCGATGTTCCTGAGCCCACCGTCGCGAGTGCTGCTCTCGCTCGACAGCGTGTTCGAGACCGACGGCGTGCCGGCGGCGCTGCGCATTACATTCTGGGAGCTCGCGATTGCCTTTGCGATTTCGGTCGCGATCGGACTCGTCGTCGGACTCGCGGTCGGCCTGTCGCGCTTTTCGCAGCGCAGCTTCATGCCGATCATCCTCCTGCTCTATGGAACGCCGCAAGTCACCATCCTGCCGCTGTTCATCCTTTATTTCGGCATCGGCCCGGCGTCCAAGATCGCCTTCGGCGTCAGCCACGGCATGTTCCCGATCATTGTGACCGTGGTGGCGGGCGTTCAGGGCATCAAGCCGATCCTGACGGTCGCGGCGCGTTCCATGGGCGCGAGCCGCTGGCAGATGTTTCGCTGGGTCATCTTCCCGCACATGGTGCCCAGCTTCTTTGCCGGCATGCGGCTCGGCATGACGGCGGTATTGCTCGGCGTGCTGCTCGCCGAACTCTACGTTTCCGCTGCCGGGATCGGCCATTTCACGCAGATGTTCACCCAGGAATTCGATCCGACCAAACTGCTCGGCCTCATTTCGGTGCTAGCGGCGATGGCCATCGTGCTCAACGAGATCGTGCGGCGTGCGGAGGTGCATTTCGCGCGCTGGCGGATGGAGTAGCAGCGGCTTTGGCGCCATGACCGCACTGGAGATGATGGGTACATTTGTCGCGGAGGGTGTTCGCGGCCGGGTATCGGAGGCGACACGCGCCACGGCAAAGTTGCACGTGATCGATACGGTCGGCGCCTGGATCGCCGGAGCGCATACGGCGGAAGGCCGGGCGCTGATCAAGCGGCAGGCGCCCGCCGCAACATCCGCCGATGCGCCGAATGACGGCGAGCCGGCGCGTAAGCTCGGCATCCACTGCGCGCTCGCTCGGCTGAGCGAGGTTGACAATATCCATCTCGCGTCGACGACGACCCCGGGCGGCATCGTCATCCCGGCGGCGCTGACCATCGCCGCGGCGCGTCCCGATACCAGCCCCGAAGCGCTGCTGGAGGCGATCGTCGGCGGGATCGAAGCGATGGTCCGGCTCGGCGCTGCGATCGGCGGGCCGACCGTGCTCTACCGCGGCATCTGGCCGACCTATTTTGCGACCCCGTTCGGCGTGGCCGCGGCGGCGGCGCGCCTTTACGGCCTCGACGCCGAGCGTACCGCCCACGCGCTGGCGCTGGCGCTGACGTTCGCGTCGCCGGGCGTCGGTCACCACAATGCCGAGACTACGTCGCGCTGGTTCGCCATCGGACATGCCGCGCGCAACGGTTTGGTGGCCGCGCAAGCGGCGCAGGCCGGCTTCACCTCGGACCTGAACCTGCTCGACGGCAGTTTCCTCAACGGTGTCTACGGCATCGCGCCGAGCATCGGCGCCTTCACCGACAACCTCGGCCAGCGCTGCGCGCTCGATGACACCTCATTCAAACCCTGGTGCGCCGCGCGCCAGACGATCGCAGCGACGCAGAGTCTGCTCGAGACGATCGATGACGGTGTTGGACCCGAGACGATCCAATCGGTCGAGGTCCATGTCCCGCCGCCCACTCTCAAGATGATCGATCACGGGGTGACCGCGGGCAATCGCGCCTCGCATCTCACCAGCGTTCACTATCACCTCGCGCTGGCCGCCTGGGACAGGTCCGGGCTGTACGACGTCGGACATTCGCCCGCGCGAATTGCCGGCGACGTCCAGGCCTTCATGCAAAAAATAACGGTTTCGGCCGACCCCACGCTGCTCGGGTCCTATCCGAAGGCGTGGGCGGCGCGCACGATCGTTCATACGACCAGCGGACCAAAGGAACGGCTGGTGATCCATGTGCCGGGCGATCCGCAGAAGCCATTCGACGACCGGCAGGTGGAAAACAAGTTCCGCCGGATTTTGACGCGAATCCTTGCGGTCGACGCGGACGGATTGCTTGCACGCTGCCGTTCGGTCTTCGACACGAGTCGATCTGCCGCCACGCTGGTGCAGGATGTCGTCCTCGCGCTTGACTAAGGATCGGCCGCTCATTCATGAGAACAGGGTTTTCAATGACGTGAGCACGTTTGGTGAGGGCGAAATCCGCAAAGCGATGCCGCATTTCGACTCCGTTTGAGCTGCTGGCTGCCGCGTTGCTCACCGGTTTAACGGGCGCGCCGGCCGGCGCCATTGCGTGACGTGATGGAGGCTCGGCGGCGCGGCCGAAGCAAGCTGCGATGAGAGCAGGGAGACCGAACAAAAGTCGGAACGCGACGGCTAGAAAAGTCGGTACGGCGGCTAGAACGCGAGCCAAGTCCTTGAAAAATGGCGGGAGCGACGGGGCTCGAACCCGCGACCTTCGGCGTGACAGGCCAGCCGTAAGCCTAACGATATCAACGGTTGTTCCGACTCTTGGGGTGCCAGAAGCGGCGGGAAATCCGGCCATAGTCGGAACGCCCAATGATGGAACGTCGCGAGGCTTTGCTCCTGGTCGATCGCCTTAAGCGAAGGACGCGCGACCCGGATGTTTTGATGCTGTGCGAGTATGTACACGGGACGGATGTCCACGGGACAATCCCGGCATTCCGGCGGCCGAGTGACGGGACAGCGCCGGCTGTATTTCCGTCTGCCTTATGCCCGGTGTGCGCGGCACGTCGGGCGGCAGAGACGGCAAGGAAGAAAAAATGGCGACATGGGCGCCAAGACTGATGCTGAGCATCACCCGCGCAATCACCGTTGTCGGGTCTCGGGGTCGATCAGTTCTAACGGGTTTCCTCCTACCACCGCCTACCTTGTCAACCATGTCATGATGGAGGCGGCTCCAACCGGAGGGCGACGAATGCCGGCGAGCGATGAGCATCTCACCCGACGACCGCCGGCAAGCGATGAGTATCTCACCCGCCGGCTGACGCCGTATCCACTCCCGACAAAAGACAGTGGCCTGCTCCGCACGGTCGGCGATGCCCGCACCTACATGCTGACGTTGCCGAAGGCCCGGAAACTGCGCGTCCATTGGCAGCACACCAGTCGGCTTCTCGTGCAAGAAGCCGATGCGTCGGCGTTGACCCGGCAGGTTCACCTATCACTGTTCATGGACGGCAAGCTCGACGCTGAGCCCAATCACACAAGCAGTTCTCGGCGGTGGCGACGGCACAGCCCTGCATCATGAGTGGGGCGTTGAAGTCGGTCAGCCCCTCGATGTCATCCGCCATCTTGGTCCACTGACCGGCTAAGTCGGCGAATTTCTTGCTGAGGATCGGATCATTGGTCTCTGCTGCCCATTCGGTGCAGCGGCTCGCTTGTATGCGGCATTCTGTTAAATCGCCTTGCATTGGGTCATCCTCCTGGAAAATCCATTCAGAAGGATGGCGTCGCCGGAGAGTTCCGGCTGTACATTATTGAACACGAGGGGACGTGGTCTTTCGCGCGGCGCAAACGGAGCTTCTGAGTGCAAATAGCGCGGGAGACAGTTCAGCAAATGATTGAAGCCTCGGGTGGCTGTCCGGTTGGGCGTGTCGTTGCAGATGGCACAATGTTGTTCAAGGCGGCACCGCGCTAAGCCTGAACCTAGCGGTGAGGCCGAAGGCGTGCCCCCCCCCGCGGGCGCGCCGGTACGTCCATCCTGACGAGGTCGCTGAGGCATAATAGATACCGCCAAGCCCTCTCTCAATGATCACTTGGTTAGGGAGCCGGAAACCCATGCGTAAGCACCACGCCCAGAACGAGCGGATCAAGCGCGAATATTTTAGCTATCTGGAGAAGGCAAGGCGCATGTCGCAGAGTAGCGTAGATCAGGCTGCGGCTGCCATCGCCCAATTTGCGGTGAGGCCGAAGGCGTGCCGCCCCCCGCGGGCGCGCCGGTACGTCCATCCTGACGAGGTCGCTGAGGCATAATAGATACCGCCAAGCCCTCTCTCAATGATCACTTGGTTAGGGAGCCGGAAACCCATGCGTAAGCACCACGCCCAGAACGAGCGGATTAATAGATACCGCCAAGCCCTCTCTCAATGATCACTTGGTTAGGGAGCCGGCAACCCATGCGTAAGCACCACGCCCAGAACGAGCGGATCAAGCGCGAATATTTTAGCTATCTGGAGAAGGCAAGGCGCATGTCGCTGATCCACCCCCATTGAAGTGGTCCGACTTGAGGTATGTCTTTGACATCAAGGAGGACTGTAATGGCAAGGAAGCGATACAAGCCTGAAGAGATCGTCGCGAAGTTGCGGCAGGTGGATGTCCTGGTCTCGCAGGGCCAGAACATGGTGGACGCAATCCGCCAGATCGGCGTGAGCGAGGTGACGTATTATCGGTGGCGCCAGGAGTTTGGTGGGCTAAAGACCGAGCAGGTTAAACGCCTGAAGGACCTTGAGCTCGAGAACAGCCGGCTGCGCAAGGCGGTTTCCGATCTGACGCTGGATAAGCTCATTCTGCAGGAGGCTGCTCGGGGAAACTTCTAAGCCCCGCGCGTCGCCGTGCCTGCATTGAGCAGGTCCGAGCGCAGCTGCATGTTTCCGAGCGTCGCGCCTGTGCGGCGCTCGGGCAGCATCGCTCGACGCAACGCAAGGTCCCGCGCGGTCGTGACGACGAGCAGCGTCTCACAGCCGATATTATCGAGCTTGCCCGGCAATACGGCCGCTATGGCTATCGCAAGGTCGCAGAGCTCCTGCGCCAGGCGGGCTGGATAATCAACGACAAGCGGGTCGAGCGTATCTGGCAACGTGAGGGGCTGAAGGTTCCCCATAAGCAGCCCAAGCGCGGCAGGCTCTGGCTGGCCGACGGATCGTGCATTCGGCTGCGGCCGGAGCACCGCAATCATGTCTGGTCCTACGACTTTGTCGAGGACCGCACCCACAATAAACGCAAGTATCGGATGCTCAACGTGCTCGACGAGTTCACCCATGAATGCTTGGCGATCCGTGTTGCCCGCAAGCTCAAGGCGATCGATGTGATCGACGTTCTGTCCGACCTCTTCATCCTACGGGGCGTTCCCGCTCACATCCGATCCGACAACGGACCCGAGTTCGTCGCCAAGGCCGTGCGGGAATGGATCGCAGCTGTCGGTGCCAAGACCGCCTACATCGAGCGGGGTAGCCCTTGGGAGAACGGCTACATCGAGAGCTTCAACGCCCGCCTTCGCGATGAGCTGCTCAACGGCGAGATCTTCTACACTTTGCGCGAGGCCCAGATCATCATCGAGAGCTGGCGACGCCACTACAACACGATCAGGCCTCACGCCTCCATCGGATACAAGCCACCAGCACCAGAGGTGTTCCTGTCTGCATTCGCCGCGTGGCCGGCTGCGCTACGCCGACCGGCTCCGCCGGCCACGCTGGCGCAACGGCCAACCTTAAACTAACATTCCACCCGGACCATTCAGCGGGGGCTAATCAGAGCCGTCTGCAGGAACAACCCGGAACTGAGTCTTCACTATATCGCCCGGGCCGCAGCACGATTTAGTGTGCTTGTCTTGATGAGGGCGCTTGTGATTGTCGGGCCGCTGCAAGTTCTCAAAATAGCGGCTGTTCGGGCTGTCCGGCCATCCGCCGCCCGCAAGAGCGACGGCAGGCGAGAGGAGGGCGGCAAGCAGAGCCGTCGCGCGCATCGTCATAGCCCACCCTTCGGGCGCACGAAGCATTGGATCGTGCCAGCCAGCATGAACAGATAGGCTTGCCCGTCGGGCGCGTAGTCGGGAACGATCTTGTCCGGCGGCACGATCACCCATTTATCGTCAAGCCAAGCATACCAGCGATCCTCTGGATGCTTTCCGTCGCCTTCGACTTTGAATTTGGTTTTGACCGTGTCGCCAGCGTCGCAGCAGGAGAGCGAATGCTTGTCGCGGTAAAGAAACTTAGCAATACGAGCTGAGTCGAGCAGCATCGAGTCTTA
>CAVUAI010000032.1:0-58724 GCA_963739385.1 uncultured Alphaproteobacteria bacterium | reverse complement strand
CTGCCCGCGTAGCTCATCAGACCGCCAGCTGCGGCGAAGGCGCGTGTTTGCGAGATCGCGGGCACCTTGTGGCGAAGCGCCAGCGCGGCGACCTGTTCCTCCCGTGTAATGAGGAAAACATCGGCGGGGACTACAAGCCCACCGACCCGCTGTTGGATTAGAGTTTCGAACGCGGTGTTGATATCGCGCTCGGTGCTCGCTTTCAGGACGTGGAGTTCGAGCCCGAGCGTGCCCGCGGCGACCTGCAGGCTGTTGGACAGAATTTCGGCATTGGGATTGGCTGGATTGACGAGAGCAGCCACCGTCGTCGCTCTCGGGACCACTTCGTGCAGCAGCTCCAACAGCTTCGGCCCGACCTCCACGTTTAGATAGGTCGTACCAGTGATATTGGCCCCTGGGCGGCGCAGGCTGGCGACGAGGCCAATCTGCACCGGATCGCCGATGGTAGAAAAGACGATTGGTATCGTCCCGGTGGCAGCCTTTGCCGCGACCGCAGCAGGAGTGGTCAGGGCGGCGATGACGGAGACTTGGCGCTGAACCAGGCTGGCTGCCAGGGCGGGCAGTCGATCGTATTGACCCTCGGCCCAACGGTATTCGATTGTCACATTCCGGCCAACGACAATGTCGGTTTCGCTCAAGCCCTCGAGGAATGCGCCCACGAGAAGCGCCCACTGTTTGGCTGTTGCGCTGCTGAGGAACCCGATCACCGGCATAGACGGCTGTTGCGCGCGCACCGAAAACGGCCACGCGGCTGCACCGCCGACCAGCGTGATGAACTCGCGCCGCCTCACTCGATCACCTCATCGGCGCGGGCGAGCAGCGAGGGCGGGATGTCGATGCCGAGCGCCTTGGCCGTCTTGAGATTGATCACAAGCTCGAATTTGGTCGGAGCCTGGACCGGCAAGTCGCCCGGTTTGGCGCCACGCAGGATGCGATCCACGTAGCCAGCGGCCTTGGTCCATAGATCGCTGCCATCGACCCCATAGGAAATCAGGCCGCCAGCAGCGACGTAAATGCGGAAGGCATAGATCGATGGCAAGCGATACTTGGCTGCAAGCGCGATCAACAAAGCGGAGTGAGTGTTGGTGAAGGCCGCGGGCGGCACGATCACACCAGTGTTCGGCTGCTGGCCCAGCGTTGCCAGCGCGCTGTCCAAGTCGCTTATGTTGCGAACCTGCACGTCGGTGACTTCGACGTCGTAAGTGGGAGCTGCGGCGACAATGTAACTGAAAATGCCCGCCATGTATGGCGCTGTCGTCGGCTCGTACACTACCGCGGCGCGCCGGAGGCTCGGCCAAAGCTCCTTGAGTGTCTCGATCCATTTGCCGCCAAGCGACACTTCATAGGCGGAGAAGCCGGTGGCATTGCTGTCTGGGCGCGCCAAGCTCTTGGCGAAGCCCTGGCTGACGGGGTCGGTGATCCCCGCGAAGACGATAGCTGTGGATGACGTTCGCAAGACCTGGCCAATAGCCGCGGACGTGCCAGAGACGATCACCTCGGGCCCTCTTGCGAGCAAATCCTCCGTCTCGTTTTGGATGCGCTGCGGGTCGGAGCCCAACCAGCGGATGTCGATGCGAATATTTTGATCCTCGCGCCAGCCTAGATTTTGCATGGTCTTGAGGAACGCCGCGATGCGGGACCGTACTTCGGGACTGTCCGCGCTCCCAGCCAGCACCCCGACGCGTCGCATCGACTGGGTCTGCTGCGCGCGCACCGCAAGTGACCACGTTACCGCCGCGCCGCCGAGCAGCGTGATGAACTCGCGCCGCCTCATTCGATCACCTCGTCGGCGAGCAATTGCATCGAATTGGGGACGATGAGGCCGAGTATTTTGGCCGTCTTCAGATTGAGGACGAACTCGAACTTTGTCGGTTGCTGAACCGGCAGGTCAGCTGGCTTCTCGCCTTTGAGGATACGTCCAACGTAGTTTCCGCTCTGACGGAAAGTGTCGCTGATGCTGGCACCATAGCTCATGAGGCCGCCTGCCACGACCTGCTGGCGACTTGGGCAAGACGTGGGAACCGCATGATGCATTGCCAGCTCGGCAATTTGCTCGCGTCGACTCGTGAAGAGGACATCGCCACTGACAAGCAGCGCGGCGGCGCGCCGTTCGACGAGGTTTGCGAAGGACTTGACGATCTCGGTTTCATTGCTGGCTTGAAGCAAGACCAGCTCCAGCCCAAGCGCGCGTGCGGCCATTTGCGAATCGATGGTCTCAAACTCGACGTTTGCGTTCTTCGGGTTCAAAAGCACGGCGACGATCTTGGCATTGGGAACAAGCTCGTGCAGCAGCTCCATTCTTTTTGCAACAAGCAGATTATTGAAAAAAGTCGCGCCTGTTATGTTTCTGCCGGGTCGGTTCAGCCTGGCGACGAGTTCGTCTCTGACGGGGTCACTGCCGAGAGCGAAGACTATAGGGATCGACGTCGTCGCCTGCTTGGCGGCGAGCGCCGCGACCGGGGTGCCTGCGGCGATCACGGCAACCGGCCGGCGAATGAAGCCTGCCGCCAGCTCCGGCAGCCGATCGTATTGACCCTCTGCCCAGCGGTATTCGACCGTCACGTTCTTGCCGGCGACATAGCCGGTCTCGGCCAGTCCTTGCTCAAACGCCGCGACGGCGTATTCCTGCCCCTGTTCTGCGCCGCCATGCATGAACCCGACCACCGGCAGCGCTGGCTGCTGCGCGCGCGCCGCGAGCGGCCACGCCGCCGCGCCGCCCAGCAGCGTGACGAACTCGCGCCGCCTCATTCAATCACCTCGTCGGCGCGGGCCAAGAACGTCTCGGGGATGGTCAAGTCGGTTCCCTTGGCAGCTTTGAGATTGACGATCAGCTCGAACTTCGTCGGCTGTTCGATTGGCAGGTCGGCCGGGTTCGCGCCTCTGAGAATTTTGTCGACGAAGGTCGCCGCGCGGCGATAGAGATCGGGATAGGTGACGCCGTATGCGATCAACCCCCCGGCCTCGACGAACTCCCTGGAGCCGTAAATCGCCGGCAGGCGGTGCTCGAGAGCTAGGCCCGCGATGAGACCTCGATTTGCCTGGGTGACCGTTTCCGTCGCGACGCTGAGAGCCTGTAGTCGCTGGCTGCTGGCGGCAGCAAATGCAGCCGCGATGTCTTCCGGTGTCCTGACATTGAGCAGTATCGTTTGCAGGCCGAGCGTCTGCGCCGACGCCTCGTAGTTGCTGCGGGTGCGCGCATAGGTGGGGTTATTGGGGTTGATCAGGATTCCGACGCGCGCGAGACCGGGCACGATCTCTGCAAGCAACGCGAGCCGCTTCGACACAAGATCTGTGACAAGACTGGCCAGCCCGGTGACGTTCCCACCGGGCCGCGCAATATTGCCGACGATGGCAAACGGATCGGCAGTTGCCGTCATCACGACAGGAATGGTCGCACTCGCGTTCTTTGCCGCGACCGCCGCTGGGGTTCCTCTTGCCAGGATTAGATCGACTTTCATGCCGACCAGCTCCGCGGCCAGCTGGGGAAAACGTTCGTCGCGACAATCGGCCGAGCGATACTCGATCACGAGGTTCCGTCCCTCGACATAGCCGAGGTCGCGCAGTGATTCGCGAAAGACATTGTAATTGGCGAAATTCAACGCCTTGGATGTCGTCTCCAACGCACCGAGGCGCCAAACCCGGTTCTGCCCCCGCGCCGCGAACGGCCACGCCGCCGCCGCGCCGCCGAGCACCGTGATGAACTCGCGACGCCTCATTCGATCACCTCGTCGGCGCGGCCAAGCACGGTCGGCGGCACGGTGATACCGAGCGCTTTCGCAGTCTTCAGGTTGATCACCATCTCGAATTTGCTCGCCGCCTGCACCGGCAGTTCTCCGGGCTTGGCCCCTTTGAGAATGCGGTCGACGTAGGCCGCAGCTTGGCGGTAGGGCTCGTTTAGATCGATGCCATAGGACATCAGGCCGCCACTCACCGGATAAATGCGCGCCAGATAGATCGAAGGGAGGCCATGGCGCAGTGCGGCGCGGGCAATCATCTCGCGATGCGCGGTGGCGACCGGGCTCGGCAGGAGGACGAGGCCGCCGTTCGGGACGCGAGCAAAGGCATCGATTGCGGCTTGAATCTCGGCCGCAGTGTTTACCGGCGCTGCCGTGACCTCGACGCGCATACCTGACGCGACCGCGCCGACGACGCGCAGGTAGGCGTTCCAGGCGGGATGATCGGGGTTCTGCAGTACAGCCACCCGTGTAATGCCCGGCACGACCTCCTTGAGCATCTCCAGCCACTTTCCGGCGAACGAGTGCTCAAAGATAGTGAAGCCGGTGATGTTGCCGCCCGGACGCGCGAGGCTTGCAACAAAGCCGTCGGTAACCGGATCAGTGACCAGCGTGAACACGATCGGCACGGTCTTGGTCACGCGATGCAACGCTCCCAAAATGGGCGCGCCTGTGGTCACGATCACGTCCGGATTGAGCGCGGCGAGTTCGGCGGCGGCCGCGCGGGTTTCTTCAGCAGCGTTGGTGGTGGGGAAACGGACATCGATCTTGACGTTGCGGCCTTCCGTCCAGCCGAGCCCGCGCATGGCATCGCGAAAGGTCGCACCGCGTTGTTGGCTTGTGGGATCGTCGCCGCTCCCACCGATCCAGACCACGACGTGGCGGATGCGGCCGTCCTGCTGCGCGCTCGCCACAAACGGCCACGCGACCGCTCCGCTGCCGAGCAGCGTGATGAACTCGCGGCGCCTCATTCGATCACCTCGTCGGCGCGGGCAAGGAGCGTGGGTGAAACGTCGAGGCCTAGCGCCTTGGCGGTCTTGAGGTTGATCACCAGTTCGAACTTGGTTGATCGGTCTACCGGCAGTTCCGCCGGTATGGCGCCTCTAAGGAGGCGACCGGTCTGCAAACCTGCGCGACGATAGGCGTCCCAGATGCTGTTCCCATAGCTGACCAGTCCACCACCTACGACGAACTCACGAGTAACGTAAATCGTCGGAATCGCGTGATGGGCCGCCTGTGCGACGATTTGCTTGAGGCGGCTGCGAAAGAATGGATCGGCCCCCATCATGAGGGCATTCACCCCTTGCCGCTTGACCGCGGCGAAAGCTGCGTCGATTCCACTCGCGCTGTCGGCTGCGATGACTTGCAGCTGCCACCCGAGGTCCCGCGCCGCCTGCTGAGCAGTCTCCGGCTGGCCGGCGAATTCCAAGCTTTGCTGGTTGACCATCAGTGCAGCAGCGGCGATGTTGGGCACCAGTTCGGCCAGCAACGCCAGTCGTTTGGGTCCCAATTCAGCGGAGAACCAGCTCACTCCTGTCACGTTTCCGCCGGGGCGGTTGAGGCTGGCAACGAGACGAACCTTGACGGGGTCCGCACCGCTCGTGAAGACAATCGGAATGGTTGCGGTCGCTGTCTTGGCCGCCAACGCCGAGTTATTCCCGCCGACGGCAGCGATCACCGCGACCTGCCGTCGGATCAGATCGGCCGCGAGTTTGGGTAGCAGTTCGTTCCGCCCCTCCGCCCAGCGGTATTCGACCGCAACATTCCGGCCGTCGATATAGCCAAACTCATTCAGGCCTTGATTGAATGCCGCGGTGTCGTCGCGCGCTTCTTCCTGCGACCTGCCACTCATGAAACCAACCACCGGCATCGCTGGCTGCTGCGCGCGCGCCGCGATTGGCCATGCCACCGCGCCGCCGACCAGCGTGATGAACCCGCGCCGCCTCACTCGATCACCTCGTCGGCGCGGGCGAGCAGCATCGCCGGGACTTCCAGGCCGAGTGCCTTGGCTGTTTTGAGATTGATGACCGTCTCATACTTGGTCGGCGCCTGCACCGGCAGGTCGGCGGGCTTCTCGCCCTTGAGGATGCGATCGACGTACCTGGCCGCGCGTCGGTGTGGGTCGATCGGATCGGGCCCGTAGGAGATCAAGCCGCCATCTACGGCGTAAAGGCGGAACGGGTAGACCGCGGGCAATCGGTGTCGTGCCGCAAGCGCGATGATCAGTTCGCGCTGAAGGATCGCAAACCCGCTCGATGAGACAATCAGGCCGCCATTTGATCCGGCCGCGAAGGCTGTGACCCCGCGCTCGATCTCGCCGCGCTCGCGTACATCAATGGGGCTTATCTCCACTCCCAATGGCGATGCCACAGCTTGGATGGCGCCCCACTGGCCGGTTCCCGCGGGGTTGGTGGGATCCCGAAGGACCGCTGCCCGAGTTCATGCCGGGCACGACCTCCCTTAATACCTCGAGCCACTTCCCGCTGACGCCGTATTCGAAGTTGGTAAAACCAGTGGCGTTGCCACCCGGCCGCGGCAGGGTGGCGACAAAGCCGGCGCCAACCGGATCAGCCGTCTGCGTGAACACAATGGGCACAGTCCGGGTAGCCTCTCGCAACGGCCCCATGACTTGGCCACCGCCGGCCAGGATGACATCCGGCCGGAGTGCGACCAATTCCGCTGCGTCTCTGCGAATGCGGTCGACGTCCCCTCCGCCCCAACGGTAATCGAGCCGAACGTTGCGGCCTTCGATCCACTCCAATTCGTGCAGGCTTTGCAGGAATGCCGCGACACGGGCCCGCCCGTCCGGGTCGTCGGCGGCCTGGGCCATAAGAACGCCAATGCGCCGAACTTGCTCCGGCTGCTGCGCGCGCGCCGCCAGCGGCCACGCGACCGCGCCGCCGAGAAGGCTGACGAACTCGCGCCGCCTCATGCCGAACATGGGGCTCCCTCCCACGGGTGCCGCCGCTTATCATACCAGCCAGGGACCGCCGGCCGCAGGCGGTTTGACGCATCAGGAACCTGCCGGTGCACGGGCAGCTGGTCCTTGGGGCAGACCTGAATCGTTCTGAATCGCGTTGGTCGCCGTTCGCGTGAAGACCCTCCCAACCCCCCTGGTGGGGCCGTGTCTCGCTTCGCCTTGTCCTTCTCGAACAGCGGCTTTGGAGTGCATCGAGTCATTGGACCCCCTGCCCCACGCGCCCGCCCATTCGCGCGGTCAAACTGCGTCGCACGAGGCGAGAACCCCTGACATTTTCGCAAGCTGTCGGGCAATCCACTGAGTTCCCATCGGAACTGCGAGCGAGCCTGCGTGTTTGTCCTCGTAGGAAGACAGAGAGGCCGTGGAACCCGAAAGGATCTGACGATGCGGATGATCACAAGAGCGGCGGTCGCGCTCAGTTTCATCGGTACAATGGCAGGCGCCACCGCGACGACCGGTACCGCGCAGGGAATCTACTTCCAAGGCCCCGGGTTCGATGTCGGAATTGGCCGCCCTGCGTACCGGGAGCGCTACTATCCAGGCTATTACGACTATAACTACAGCGGACCCACCGTGTACTCCGGCAGACGCTACTACGGCCCCCCGGATGTCTACCAGCGTCGTTCTTACCGTAAGCGTGGCCGCGATTGGGATTAAGCTACGCTGTTGACCCCGGCCGCGATTTCAGCGGCCGGGACCTGATCATCGCCCACGCCTCGCTCCCGAAATATGGCCCGTCTCGCGATAACGAGTGAGCAGGCGTTCGAAGCTCGCGTGCAGCGCGGTCTCGATCTCCGGCCGGCGTTCGAGCCGCGCCAGCAGCATGGCCGCTGCTTCGATGGTCGAAAGCCCGTCGCTGCGGGGTTCGCGCCGCAACTTGCCGTAACGCGACGCGCGCTTCGGTGCGAGCACGACGCGCTTGCACTTGAGCATCCAGGCATTGCGCCACCACAGCGTCTTGGCTTGGCTCCAGGTGCCGTCGAGCAGAATGATGCCCTCGATCTCGCGCAACGCCGAGTCCTGGTGATCGACTGCGTTGCCGTTCTTGTTCACAACCACGATATCGCGATCGGGCAGGACCGCCTTGGCTTTGACTGAACCGAGATAGAGGACCGCCCAGCGCCGCGGATCTGTCGTGCGGCCGAGGATCTTGGTGAGGCTCGGCCAGGACAGGCCGATCTTGAGCAGCGCGTCCCTGAAGTGCAGCGCCGTGAGCTGTGCGGTGCCGAGCTCGCGATCCTGCTCCTGCGGATGCTGCAGGATAAGCAGCGACACCTCGTTGTTGATGCGCGTGATTCCCTCGCACACGCACAGCGCCTGCGGCTTAAGGCAGTGCGGGCATTCGGCGTTCGGATCGCCCGGGGACGCTTCCGGCGCCCCGGCGGATGGTTGCTCGGTCATCGGCGCCGTATACGCCCGGCCGGTGCTGGTGCACAAGCTGCCGCCGAAGGAGCCTCCCTGAAACGCGCCAGAGCTACCTGACCTTGACGTATTTTCGTAGAACGCGCGGCCGGGGCTCTCCGGCGAACACATTGCCGAATTTATCGACCGTACCGAACTCGGGCCCGCTTCCGGTTCGCGAACTGGGGTTGCCACCCTGATCCAACACGAAGTGCTTCACCCAGCCGTTCAGCGCGTCGCCGATCCTGATTCCCTGTTCGAAGCCCGGATTTTCGACATTGTCGAACTCCGAGTTGAAGACATAGATCAGGTCTTCATCATTTACCGAGAAGGCGATCCCGCTCGGCATCCCGAACTGGTACCACCTTGCCAGGAACTTTCCGTCCTGGTCGAAGATCTGGATCCGGGCGTTTGACCGATCGCACACGAATAGCCGGCCTCTTTTGTCCATGGCGATACAGTGCGGGACCTGGAACTCGCCCGGTGCGTATCCGGTTTTTCCCCATGCCTTGATGAACTGCCCATCCTTCGAGTACTTGACGATTCGGTTGTTCGTGAAATGACCGTCGGCGACGAAGATTTCCCCACTGGGCGCGGTTACGACACCAGCTGGCGACCTGAAATGGTACTCGTCGTCTCCGGCCACCCCAGGCTCGCCGAGTGTCATCAGCACCTGGCCATCCGGGCTGAACTTGCGGACGATGTGCCCGGCTTTGATCCCTGCTTTGGCCGCTGTTGCGACGGCGGCTTCGGCGCCCGAGTTGGTCACCCACACATTGCCCTCACGGTCCACATGCATCCCGTGCGGCCATATGAACATGCCGGCGCCAAAACTTTTGACGACGTTGCCCTTTGGGTCGAACTTGTAGATCGTGTCGTGAGACTTGAGCGTACCGTCGGGATTCATACAGTCGACACCGAAGCGGCCTCCCCTTGCGACCGGCACCGGGCTCGTCTCATCACATCGGATGAAGGCCCAGATACTTTCTCCGTCAATGTCGACATGCACCGAAGCCGGCGGTCCCATCTCCCGCCCGCCCGGAAGTCTTGCCCATTCGCCTCCCGGAATGCTCGCGCCACCTCCATCCGCCAACCCCCGCACCGGGCGGTACGGATTGTCAGTAGGTCCTTGGGCCAAGCAGATCGCATTCGTAGCAAGCAGCACTACGATGCCCCACAACGCCATCCGGCGAGCTCGAATTGCCTTCGACATGACAATCTCTCTCTTCTGGCACAACGGAATGTACGTTCAGCGTAATACTGTGACGTAAACCCAATGGCGTCGAGACCCTTCTCGTTGACAAAGAAGCAGTTTGCGGCACCTGTCGTTGGCCGCTTCATGCGCGTGGGTACAACGTGCCTGCCAACAACAGGCCATGAGGGATTCCTGTATAGGAACGTGTACTGTCCCGAGCCCGAAGCTCGTTGCGCTCGCATCTTCGGAGTGGCAAACCGGCCAAGACCACCGGATCACGACGGCGGCCCGGCCTCGGGCTACGCAGCCTTCCTGAAATCGCCAATCTGCGCATCGAACGCCCGTTTGAAGGCAGGCCGCGCGGTGCAGCGTTCGACATAGGCGGCGAGGCGCTTCTCGCTTGTGACGATGTCGGTGTGCTTCAGGATTCGCAGCACGGTCGTCATCATCAGATCCCCAGCCGTGAAGCGGTCGCCATCGAGATAGGGCTTGTCGCCGAGCGACTTGGAGAGGGCCGACAGGCGCCTCTGCACGAATTCCACCGCCCCCGGGCGGCGCAGCTTCGCCCATTCCTCGTTCGCGTAGAAGAGATCTATCAAAGCGACATTCATGATGAAGGGCTCGATGCTATTGAGCGCCGCGAAAAGCCATTGCGTCGCGCGTGCGCGTTCGCTCGCGTCCTTCGGCAGGAGTATCTCGCTCCGTTCGCCGATATGCAGCACGATCGCCCCGGATTCAAAGAGCACGAGGCCGTCTTCCTCGAGGATCGGCACCTGCCCGAAAGGCTGCAGAGCGCGATAGTCGGGTTTGTCCTGGTCACCCAGTTCGAGAAGGCGCGTCTTGTACGGCAGACCGGCCTCCTCCAGCGCCCAGCGCGCGCGCAGATCGCGAACTTGGCCCTGAGCAAACTCTGGAACCCATTTGAAAGCGGATATCGTGATCATGCGGTGTCCTCTTTTGCGATTTTCATGGCGTCGGCTGAAGCTCGTCGAAAGGCTTCGCTCCAGCCCACCACAAGGCTGTCGCCACGTTCGGCTCTGCGCGGCGGATGCTTAGTCACGGAGAACTCCGTTCGATTACAAAATGGCGTTCCAGCTTGTCGAGCGCTCCGGTCCAGCCTTCCTCGTGGCTGCGGCGACTCTCCTCGTCGTGCAGGCCCGAGTGCGTCAATGTGAGCTCGGTCCCCCTCGGCAACGGCGCGAAGCCTGATCTCGAGAAGCAACTCGCCGGGATTTTCGGCGCCACCCGCCCAGCGCCAACTCATGCTCAGCCGCTCGGGCTTCACGAGCTCGAGATATTCCCCGCTGCTCTCATGCTCGCTTCCGTCGAGCATGCGGAAGCGCACACGGAAGCGGCCGCCAACCTGCGGGTCGACCTCGGCCACAAGCACGGGGCCGCTGTCGGGACCCCACCAGCTGGCGATGCCTTCCGGTGTGGTGAGCGCATCGAAGACGATCGATGGCCGCGCCCTGATACGGCGCACGAGGGTTAGACTGGTCATCGTCTTTTCTTTCTTGCTTCCGCTTCCTTGCTTTCAGCATAGGCCGCGAGCCGATCGAGGCTCTTCGACCAGAAGCGTTCGTAGCGGCGCAGCCAATCCATCGCTTCCCGCATGGGCTCGGGCCGCAGCCTTACCGTCACGGTGCGCCCGACTTTCGACCGGGTGATGAGGCCGGCATCGTCAAGCACGTCGAGATGCTTCATCACCGCCGGCAACTTGATCACGAAGGGCTGCGCGAGCGCGCTGATGGATGCGCCGCCTTCGCGTTCGAGCCGAGCGAGAATCGCCCTCCGAGTCGGGTCGACGAGCGCCGCAAATGTTCGGTCGAGCCGTTCGTTATAGTTCACCATCTAGGAAACTATTTATCAGGAAGGTGCTGGCTGTCAACCCCGGCACCTTTTCGACAACCGGGATTGTTAAATGGGGTCGCTTGTCATGGGTGGATCGGCTACGGAATAGGCGCTGATGGCGGCAAAGGGAGGATGGCAGCATGATCGAATCTCAGCGGCGAGACGGCATGGCTTCAGTCTCGGCTTGATCCTCCTTGAGCCATCGGTTGAACGCTTCGATCTGGCGCGAAGATTGTGCATGCTCCGAAAGCGAACGAAATGCTGCGTTGCCGCGAATTGACCCGATGGGTCATGAGCCGACATCGAAGCCGGTGATAAAGGTGACACTTCATCCGCAACATCTGGCGTTCAACTCGCCGAACTTTAAGTCGTTGCCCCTTGTGGTCGAGGCAAGTGTGCTTGCAGTTAAGATGCAAGGGGACCGGAAGGAACGGAATGCCCGGATTTCGTTCGGATTTCCGCGATGCCGCTGCTGAAGTAGAACGCGTCGGTAGGTAGATCGTCATACTTGCCGTCGAGAATCCCACGGCATGTGCCGAGCGCCTCCGCCAGACTGACCGTCGCTCCCGGCCGTTTTGTGTAGGGCTCCGCGACGAAGAATGGCTGCGTGAAGAAGTACTGAAGCTTACGGGCGCGTTCCAGCGTCAGCTTGTCGGAAGCGGTCTCGCAGGGGCGTTCAACCGCCCACAGCATGGCGAGAACCTGCCGAACCTGACTTGCAATCGTCGCGTGATCGTCGCTGACCAAATTCTCATCGAGCAAGCGCGAACGCGAAGTCAGTACATCGACCGTCGGGTAAATCTTGGCCATCGACCGCACGTGCGACAGGTGGATGACCGTGTCCAGGGGGGCGAGAGCCGACAGCTGATTGTAGGTCCACGGTGCGGTGCCCGACCGCAGGAAAAAGGTTTGCACCGCTCCGACATTTCCCTCGCTGTATCCCTCCCTCTTCAAATCCTCGGCAAACGTCATTCCGGGCGGGTAGTCCGGAGAAGGTGGCGGCGCAAGAACGAACAGCGAGACAGCTTCGGTGCCACCGCTCAGGCGCCGCACGATCTCCTCGGTGACCACCACGGTCCCCGCGCGATATTCGCCTGCAATGGCTACGGTGCCGCCGGCGATGAGCGGGCACATCACATCGATCACCTTGATGCCGGTTTCCAGAAGCTTGCCTGCGGCGGCTGCCGTTCGCGATTGGCCGGCGAGCGACGTCACGATCGGTCCGATCTTGTCAAGGTTCACGGGCGTCTTGGTCTGGCCGCTCGAACTTAGTACGGTTGCGCCGCGCGGCACGGAATCGAGCGGCGCGACGGCGATGCCACGCACGATGCCGCCGCCTGGACGCTGCACCACCTGCACGATGACGGCGCGACGCTGCGCCTCGTCGCTGACCGCAATCTCGCTCAGAAGGTCGGGCAGCGATGTAGGGTCGAACAGGGCCTCCACCACATTGCCGCGCGCCTCGATGAGACGGCCAATCCGGTTGGCAAAATCATCGGGCAATGCGTGCGCTTGAAGCGTGTCGCTGACCATGGTGAGCATCCTCTTTTTCAATTGGGTACGAGCCGCGTGAAGGCGGTTGTTGACTGTCATCAGAGATAAATCGAGGAACGTGGCAATGTCCTGGTGCGAGCATTCGTGCACGAAGAACAGCGTCGCCGGTTCGCGTAGTTCATCCGGCAGCTCGGCGATTGCGAGGAGCGCGGCAGCGGCCTGCTGGCGTTGCTCAAGGCGGTGGTCGGGCAACGCATCGTCGCTCGGCACGTCATCCGCCGCTGTCAGGGGAACCGCCTCCAGCTGCTTTCGACGCAACACACGGAAGGCGTGGTGCCGCACGATGGTTCGCAGCCAACCAGGAAATGCAGCTGGATCGTCCAGGGTCGGCAGCGCCGACCAGGCTGCCACAAAGGCTTCTTGCACTACGTCCTCGGCCCGCTGGAAGTCTTGGAGCAGCGTGAGCGCCGAACCGAAGGCGAAGTGCTGAAAGCGCTGCGTGAGTTCCACGAAGGCCCGTACATCGCCATCGCTGGCCCTGCGTACCAGAGCGTCGTGATCCATGGCCGTATCCTCTCACCTTAAGGTGCCAGGAAACGGCTGCGGCCTTTAAGGCAAGGAATCCATGCTACCGGCTCTTTTGGGGATTTTGCGGGAGCGAGCCTGGCCTCGGATCTCGGCGGAAACGCCGGAACTTCCCACCAAGCCGGACAACGAAAGCCCCGCCGCGCACCGGGGGGAGTGCGCCCGCACAAACGCGGAATCGGACTACACGTTACACTTGCAAGGCCCTTGACCCGCACACTTTGCTGCGAATAGGTAGTGAAGGTTGATCCCTGGCGGGCATAACTTTCCGAGAGGTTGGTCCCGGAGGAGCGATCGACAATGTCGTATGTTCTTCCCAATTTCATTAAGTCGACGGACGCCAGCGCGAACATTTCGACCTCCTACGACCTGGGCATCGGCCAGACCGCTCAGGGCTGGCTTCCGCCAATCGCCAGCTACTTACACGGTGGCGGGCAGCAACATCGCGACTTTCACGCAGCTCAGCTCCGCCCAGGTGACGGCGGTTCAATCGATCCTGCAGCTGTGGTCCGATGTCGCCAACGTTACGTTCGTGCCAATCAATCCCGGTGGATACACCAACAACGCGACCATTCTGATCGGCAATTATTCGGACGCCACCGATGGCGCCGGTGCGTTTGCGTTTTATCCCGGTTCAACCGCCAGCACTTCTGCTGCCGGCGACGTCTGGCTGAATTTGAGTGGGGGCGTCTCGACGTCTTCTCTTCCGTTCGGCAGTTATAGCTTCTTCACGATCATACATGAGCTGGGGCATGCGCTGGGTCTTTCTCATCCCGGCGATTATAACGCAACTCCCGGGGTCACGATTACATACGCCCAATTTGCTCAATTTGTTCAGGATTCCCAACAATACTCGGTGATGAGCTATTTCGGCGGGTCCGCTACCGGCGAAAGTCCCGGCTTATTCGCCACGGCCGAAACGCCCATGATGTTCGACATCTATGAACTGCAAAAACTGTACGGCGCCAACAACAACACGCGGACCGGTGACACGGTGTACGGGTTCGGCAGCAACGCGGGATCCATCTACAGTTTTTCGGTCAACACGGCTCCTCAGCTTTGCATCTGGGATGCCGGCGGCGCCGATAGGCTGGATTGCTCCGGGTACGGCCAGAGCGAGGTTATCAATCTCAACCAAGGAACCTTTTCGAACATCGGCGGCCAGATCGCGAATGTGTCAATTGCGCTTGGAGTTACCATCGAGACGGCGATCGGTGGCAGCGGCAACGATACGATTATCGGAAATAGTTCGGGCAATACGCTCACCGGCGGTGCTGGTAACGACACCATTACCGGCGGGGGCGGCAACGACACGATCGATGGCGGGCCTGGTACGGATACAGCCGTCTACAGCGGCTTGCGATCGCAGTACCAGATAACGACAAATTCAGACGGGTTTCATATCGTCGATTTGCGCCCCGGACCGCCGGACGGCGCCGATGACGTCAGAAATGTCGAACGTTTTCAGTTCGCGGTCGAGGTCGACGGATCGACCCGTCTCACCGTGGTTGGGGATCTCAGCGGAATTGGGAGTCGTTTTTTCCTTTACGACAGAAACGGATCGGGCCCGTCGCTGAAATATTTTGGCATGGATGCGCTGTCGGGTCAGTTCGGCGGTTGGGCGCCGATCGGCGCGGAGCAGACGGCAACCGGATATGACGTTGCCTGGAAGTCTGGGGCCGATGCGTACACCATCTGGTCGACCGACAGCAGCGGCAACTACATCACCAATCTCATCGGCGCTGTGTCGGGTGCTAGCTTTACGTTGCAGTCGTTCGAACCCATTCTCAACCAAGACCTGAACGGCGACGGGCTCATCGGTCTTCCCACCACGGTGATCGAAGCCAATGGATCGACGCGCCTGACCCAGGTGGGGGTTCATTTTTTCCTCTACGACAGCAGTGGATCGGGCCCTTCGCTGAAGCAATTCGGCATCGATGCGCTGGCGGGTCAGTTCGGCGGCTGGGCCCCGATCGGTGCGGAACGCACCGCCAGCGGCTACGACGTTGCGTGGAAGTCGGGCGCCAATTCCTACACGGTCTGGTCGACCGACAGCAGCGGCAACTACATCACCAATCTCATCGGCGCTGTGTCGGGCGCCAGCTTTGCGTTGCAATCGTTCGAACCCATTTTCAACCAAGACTTGAACGGCAACGGCTCCATCGGTCCTCCCACCACGGTGATCGAAGCCAGTGGATCGACCCGCCTGACCCAGGTTGGCAATCATTTTTTTCTTTATGACAGCAGTGGATCGGGCCCCTCGCTCAAGCAATTCGGCATGGATGCGCCGGCGGGTCAGTTCGGCGGCTGGGCCCCCATCGGCGCGGAACGCACCGCCAGCGGCTACGACGTCGCCTGGAAGTCGGGGGCCGATTCGTACACCGTCTGGTCCACCGACAGCAGCGGCAACTACATCGCCAATCTCATCGGCGCTGTGCCGGGCGCCAGTTTTACGTTGCAGTCGTTTGAACCCATTTTCAACCAAGACTTGAACGGCGACGGGCTCATCGGTTCTCCCACCACGGTGATGGAGGCCAATGGATCGACCCGCCTGACGCAGGTTGGCAATCATTTTTTTCTTTACGACAGCAGCGGATTGGGCCCATCGCTCAAACAGTTTGGCATGGATGCGCTGGCGGGTCAGTTCAGCGGCTGGGCCCCGATCGGCGCGGAACGCACCGCCACCGGCTACGACGTTGCCTGGAAGATCCCGGGCGCCGATTCGTACACGGTCTGGTCCACCGACAGCATCGGCAACTACATCACCAATCTCATCGGCGCTGTGTCGGGCGCCAGCTTTGCGTTGCAATCGTTCGAACCCGTTTTCCACCAGGACTTGAACGGGGACGGGCTGATCGGGCCTCCTGGCGCAAGCAAGATCGGCGAGGTCGATCTTCCGCCAGCCGTGACCGTGCCGAATTCGAGCGTGCCGGCGACGGCCGGCCAGGTCTTTCAAGTATCCAGTCTGTTCAGCGCCAGCGATGCCGATAACGACACGTTGACGTTCATGTTCTACAACTCCACTCCGGGCAACGGCCATTTCGCCCTCAACGGCGTGGTGCAGCACGACGGTGACGACAAAACCTTCGCCGTCAGCGCATCCGATCTCCGCAACCTGACATTCGTTGCCGGCGCGAACGGCTCCGACAGCCTGGGGATCGGCGCGAACGATGGCCACTCCTTCAGCGGATGGTCTACGCTGACCATCAATGGCCCGCCCCACGCGCCACCGGCGCCCGACGGGCTCTGGCATCAACTCGGGTGACTTGCCCATCCAAAATGCTTGGACTGAATACGCCCAATCCGGATCTGGCCGCTGCGCTACGCGATTGCCGGCGTCCGTATAGGCGCGCGCGCATGGAATGCGAAAAACAGCTTTTTGAACCGCAGGTTTGCTATAAAATGACGCTCGTGGGCTGGGTGGGCAGCGCGGTGCGCTGGCCGCTGTGAATTCGGATGCGGAAGACGCTCGACCAGCTAGTGACCCAGCGCCGTGGCCAAATCTCGCCTTCGTCTCTCGTGCGGCACGTTCGACGCGTCCGGCTTTTCTGACGCGCGGACGGGGCTTGCCGAAGCAGTCGCAGCTGACAACGCGCGCCCTGATCACGACGCCGGGTCCGGCCCTGCCGTCTCGTTCGAAAGCCGAAAGACACGCGCCTTTGCAGCATAGGGAGGTCCGCCTTGCCAACTCCTCCGCCCACCCTCGACGACGAAGTCACGTTCCTTTCGGGTGTCACATCGACAAATCTCGTGGCGGCCGAGAGTTTTTTGAACTGGAACGGACAAATCCCTGCCGGCTACAACGAGACATCCACAGCCATCAAGTGGGGCGATCCGACGCCCGGCACTCCGGGTGGCAATGTCACCTACTGGTTCGACACGACCTCGGCCTGGAACCCCACCGAACAGTCCGCCTTCACCTCCGGGCTCGATTTGTGGTCGGCCGAAGTAGACATCACGTTTTCGCCCGCCGCGAGCGCGGCAAGCGCAAACGTCATCTTCTACCGTGAACCGAATCAGCCCGATCCGCCCGCGGATCCGGATGAGCCCGAGCCGGACGACCCCGACGCGAAAACGGGCACGGCGTACGAGTTGGACGCGTACGCATCCGATTTCCGACCGACCATCGCCACCGGAACGCTCGCGAGCCACGCCAGCACCGGAAACTATATCGCGATCGATACCAACGTACCGGGCTTCGGGCCGCTCAACGGCTCCTTCGACACGGCCGGCGGCTATCCGTACTCCACCGTGGTGCACGAGGAGGGCCACCTGCTCGGGCTGGGGCACTCCGGCCCCTACAACGGCAACAAGAATCCGAAACTCAGCAGTACAGCGCCTACGACACCCTGCTGTGGTCGTTGATGTCCTACATCGATCCGTGGGACGACACAGGGAAATTCTTCAGCAGTTATCCGGTGACAGGGACGGATTGGGGCACGAGCCCGGACAACTTTTCTTACGTGCCCACCACCCCGATGATCGCGGACATACTGGCGGCGCAGCGGCTCTACGGCGCGGCGACGTCGGGTCCGCTCGCCAGCGGCGGCCAGGTATTCGGCTTCAACACCACCATCACCGGCTCGCTCGGGCTCTTCTTCGATTTCACGCAGAACATGAATCCGGTCATTACCATTTGGGACGGAGGGCTGAACAACACGTTGGACGTATCCGGATGGTCCACGCCTGCCACAATAAATCTCAATCCCGGGACGTTCAGCAGCGCGAACGGCGAGGTGAACAACATCGGCATTGCGATGGACACCATCATCGAGCACGCGATCGGCGGCAGCGGGGGCGACACGATCATCGGCAACGATGCGGGTGACACGCTCGATGGCGGCGGCGGCAACGACACCTTGATCGGAGGTGCGGACGCCGACACGCTGATCGGCGGCAGCGGCAACGATGCCTTGAGCGGAGGACAAGGGGCCGACACGCTCAATGGCGGTGGCGGGACCGATACGGTCGTCTACAGCGGCGTGCGATCACAGTACCAGATAACGACAAATTCAGACGGCTCGCTGCATATCGCCGATTTGCGCCCCGGAGCGCCGGACGGCGCCGATGACGTCAGCAATGTCGAACGTTTCCAGTTCCCGGTCGAAGTCGCCGGATCGACCCGTCTCACCGTGGTTGGGGACCTCACCGGAATTGGGGATCATTTTTTCCTGTACGACAGCACCGGATCCGGCCCTTCACTCAAACAGTTTGGCATGGATGCGCTGTCGGGTCAGTTTGGCCCCTGGGCGCCGATCGGCGCGGAGCGGACCGCAACCGGATATGACGTTGCCTGGAAGTCTGGGGCCGATTCGTACACCGTCTGGGCAACCGACAGCAGCGGCAACTACATCACGAATCTCATCGGCGGTGTGTCGGGCGCTAGTTTTACGTTGCAGTCGTTCGAACCCATTTTCCATCAAGACCTGAACGGCGACGGGCTCATCGGTCCTCCCACCACGGTGATCGAAGCGAATGGATCGACCCGCCTGACCCAAGTGGGGGATCATTTTTTCCTTTACGACAGCAGCGGATCAGGCCCCTCGCTCAAACAGTTCGGCATGGATGCACTGGCGGGTCACTTCGGCGGCTGGGCCCCGATCGGCGCGGAACGCACCGGCGCCGGCTACGATGTTGCCTGGAAGTCGGGGGCCGATTCCTACACCGTCTGGTCGACCGACAGCAGCGGCAGCTACATCACCAATCTCATCGGCGCTGCGTCGGGCGCCAGTTTTACGTTGCAATCGTTTGAACCCATTTTCAGCCAAGACTTGAACAGTGACGGGCTCATCGGTCCTCCCACCACGGTGATCGAGGTCAATGGGTCGACCCGCCTGACCCAGGCTAGCAATCATTTTTTCCTTTACGACAGCAGCGGATCGGGCCCATCGCTCAAACAGTTCGGCATGGATGCGCTGGCGGGTCAGTTCGGCGGCTGGGCCCCGATCGGCGCGGAGCGGACGGCAGCCGGATATGACGTTGCGTGGAAGTCGGGCGCCGATTCGTACACCGTCTGGTCCACCGACAGCAGCGGCAACTACATCACCAATCTCATCGGCTCCGTGTCGGGCGCCAGTTTCACGTTGCAATCTTTTGAACCCATTTTCAGCCAAGACTTGAACGGCGACGGGCTCATCGGTCCTCCGACGACGGTGATCGAGGCCAATGGATCGACCCGCCTCACCCAGGTTGGCAATCATTTTTTTCTTTACGACAGCAGCGGATCGGGCCCATCGCTCAAACAGTTTGGCATGGACGCGCTGGCGGGTCAGTTCGGCGGCTGGGTCCCGATCGGCGCGGAACGCACCGCCACCGGCTACGACGTTGCCTGGAAGTCGGGCGCCGATGGGTACACCGTCTGGTCCACCGACAGCAGCGGCAACTACATCACCAATCTCATCGGCTCTGTGTCGGGCGCCAGCTTTACGCTGCAATCGTTTGAACCCATTTTCCATCAGGATTTGAACGGCGACGGTTCCATCGGACTTCCCACCACGGTGATCGAGGCCAATGGATCGATCCGTCTCACCGATGTTGGCAGCCATTTTTTCCTTTACGACAGCAGCGGATCGGGGCCCTCCCTGAAATATTTGGGGGCAGATTTTGTGGCCGGTCAGCTTGGCGGCTGGGCGCCGATCGGCGCGGAGCGGACGGGAAACGGGTACGAGGTGGCCTGGAAGCTTAACGGGGCCGATGTCTATACAATCTGGGCCACGGACACCAACGGCAACTACATCACTAACATCGTCGGCGGCCTGTCGGGCAGCAGCAATGAATTCGAAACGTTCGAACCCTTCTTCCAGCAGGACTTGAACAACGACGGGCAGATTGGTCCTCCGAGCGTCAACCGCATTGTCGGCAACGACGGCAGCAACGTGCTTCAAGGCACGGCCGGCCCCGACCTCATCTATGGGTACGACCCGAACGGCTCGCAGAGCCAGGCCAGCACGATCGCCGCGACTTGGGTTGCAACGGGTTTGAGCCAGCCGCTGTTCGCAGCCGCGCCGCTGGGGGACACCGGCCGACTGTTCATCGTCGAGAAACCCGGACTGATCAAAATCCTCGATCTTGCCTCGGGCCAGGTTCTTGCGACGCCGTTCCTCGATGTGTCCGGCCAGATCGACGCGCAAGGGGAGCGCGGTCTTCTCGGCCTCGCCTTCGACCCGCTGTTCTCGAGCAACGGCTTTTTCTACCTCGATTTGATCAACCCCAACGGCGACACCGAGGTCCGCCGCTATCACGTGTCGTCGAACCCGAATGTCGCCGACCTCACGAGCGGCACGCCGATCATCACCGTTCCCCAGCCCGCCGGCAGCTTCAACCACAAGGCCGGCTGGATCGGTTTCGGACGCGACGGGGATCTTTACATCTCGACCGGCGATGGCGCCCTTTTCCCGAGCAGCGCGCAGGACCCCAACAGCCTGCTCGGCAAGATCCTGCGCATCGACGTGCATGGTATCGATGACTTTCCCGCCGATCCGACGCGCAACTATCACATTCCTTTCGATAATCCCTTCGCGGGTGCAACGAATGGAGCCGACGAGATATTCGCGCTTGGCTTGCGTAATCCGTGGCGGCCGAGCTTCGACCGCGGGCTCGGCGACTTCTACATCGCCGACGTCGGCCAGGGCGCATACGAAGAAGTCAATATCGGCCAGAAGGGCGCAAACTACGGCTGGCCCGTTTTCGAGGGTCCCGCGGTACTCCTGGGAGGCACGCCCACCGGCGGATCGGCCGTCCCGCCGGTCTACTATTACGACCACAGCGTCGGGCAATCGATCACCGGTGGCTACGTCTACCGGGGAGACGCAGAAGCGCTGCAGGGGCAGTATTTCTTCGCCGACTTCGTTCAAGGGAACGTCTTCACTCTGCGCTTCGATGGCAGCACGTGGACCGCGACCGACCGAACCGCCCAGATCACGACCGATTTTGGCGCGATCAACAATCCGTCATCCTTCGGCGAGGACGCGCGCGGCAATCTCTATCTGGTCGATGTCGACGGTGACATTTTTAAGCTGACGCCCACCGCAGCAGCTTCCGCCGACCAGGGGGACGTCCTTCGCGGGTTGGGCGGGGACGACATGCTGTTTGGCGGGGCTGGTAACGACACGCTCGATGGCGGTCCCGGCGCCGACGTGCTCAAAGGCGGACCCAGGAATTGATACGGCGGATTACTCGTCGTCCCCTGCGGCGATCAACATGAACCTCCAGACCGGGCTGGGTTCCGGCGGCGATGCGCAGGGCGACATTCTCAGCGGCATCGAAAACATGATCGGCAGCGCGTTCAACGACACGCTCACAGGCGACAGCGGTGCCAACACACTGGCCGGCGGTCCCGGTGCCGACACCCTGGTCGGCCGCGGCGGCAACGACCCCATCGATGGGGGGCTAGGGACGGACACAGTCGTCTACACCGGCAGGTACTCCCAGTATCAGGTCACCCAGAATTCGAATGGCTCTTTCCATATCGTCGACCTGCGCGCCGGCGCACCCGACGGCACCGACGATGTCAGCAATGTTGAACTTTTTCAGTTTGCCGACCTGACGGCCACCTCCGGCAATTTGCTCCCGGCGGCGATCGAGTCCGATGGATCGACCCGCCTCGCCGAGGGTGCAAATCGTTTTTTCCTTTATGACAGCAGCGGTTCGGGCCCCTCGCTGAAACAGGGCGGCGTAGACGCGGTGGCGGGTCAGTTCGACGGCTGGGTGCCGATCGGGGCGGAGCAGGTCGCAGGCGGCGGGTATGACGTTGCTTGGAAGCTCGCGGGCGCCGATGCGTATACCGTCTGGGCCACCGACAGCAGCGGCAACTACATCACAAATCTCGTCGGCACTGTGTCGGGAGCGAGCTCTGCGTTGGAATCGTTCGAGCCCATTTTCCACCAAGACTTGAACGGTGACGGGTTCTTTCTTTTATGACAACAGCGAATCGGCCCCCGCTGAAATATGGCGGCGCGGCGGTGGCGGCGCCTCAGCCTAGGGCGGATGCGCCTCGCCCCCGACATACCGGTGTCGTTCAGGCCCTTGCGAAATCCGCGCAAACGGTGCGGGTATGCGTAAGGCGACGTGGGGTCGAGCTCCGATGCTAATGGCTCAAGGCATCGTGTTTGCAACTGCGTGCAGATGTTCTCACAAATCGATTGGAAGCGACCGGCTCCGCTCGCCCCCAGAAGCGGCGAAAAGCGGACATTCAAAAACCGCCGCCGCAGAACGGTGCAAGCCATAGCTGCTCCGAGAAGGCGCAAAAGCCGGTTCGTGTGGCTTCCTCCTCTGTTGCCTACCTCCGAAGGGCCGACTGTCGTCGAACTGCCGCGACTGTTCGATCTTTCGCCGACTGTGCCGAGACGCAGACTGAGAGGGCTTCTCGCACCTCAAATCAGGCATTCGATTGTGAACTACCTCACAGTTCGCAAATAAAATCCTGGCTACCGTTGAAATGCGGCCGGGCTCAGGAACGGCTCAGATTTTCTGAACTAACTCGCGATTAGTTGTGGGTAGATTTTGACGTATGGCTCAGCTGGGGAGAGAAACGATGGCACTCGCACGTCGAAGCTCCGCACCAAGCAGCGCGACGCCGACACTCCATGTCTTCATCAGCTATGCGACCGAAGACGCGAACCTCGCGCAGGCCATCAATTTGGAGCTGAAGACCGTATTCACTCAACTCATCAAAACGACTTTAGACAGCAATATCAAACTCGGAGCGAAGTGGCCTCCCGAGCTCGAAGAGGCGCTCAGCCGTGCCGACGTTCTTCTGATTATTTCCAGTGGCCGCGCGAAGCCCAGCCATTCGTATACTGGGTTCGAGGTGGGCTTCTTCAGGGCGTCGATGCTGGCCAAACCAACAATGACGCATATCGATAGGGAGCAGCGGCTGATCATACCGATCGGTGTGGAGAAGATACCCGACACCGTGTCCGATATTGAAGGTTTGAACCTGGCAGCGGACATGCGACCTTTCTTGATGGATTCCGACAGGCAAAAGTTTCTGCAAAGTCTCCAGAGTGACACCGCTAGAAATCCCTTTATGAAGTTGTTCGTGCGGCTGAAGGGGCTCGTGCAAAGGATTCATGAGTTCGATGAAACCGAAATGGAAATTCTCCTGAGCAAGGCGAAGGAGAGCGCAATTCGGCTGTACACGATTTTTTTTGAAGGATTTCAGAACCGCGTCTATACGGAAACCTTCCCTGAACGAAAAATAGTCGTTCGTCTGCCCGCCAATGCCCGCATTGAGCCCATGGGTGAGCTGCCCCCGGAAACGCAGCTCGAATTCATTGGTCGAGACTTCGCGATATTCAATATCAATCCGCCGCCAGGGCGAATTTCCTGGGCTGATTTCATTCAGCAAGTCTCGCGCGGCGACACCACGACGGCGTGGACCGACATCATCAAATCCCAGGCCGTCATGGCGCAACGTGGCGAGTTCGGGGAGAATCGACGTGTGCTCGCTTCTTCGGACAGGGCGCGCTTTTTCCGGATGTTTATTTCGCGGAGCGCTCTTCTCTACAACGGAGTTACCGAGCTTCAAATTGATGTCGTAGAGGTCAAGGCTCGCGACTACGGCGACGAGACCACCACCATGTTGCTGAAGGCAATAAATGTCGGGCTGATGTACCGCTCCCTCTTCCTGGAAGGAAAGTCGAGTGATTTCTCGCCGGAAGCAATTCGGGCGACACTTCCGCGCGATCTACCGGCGGCAGCGTCGGAGCTGTTACAGGAACTTGAATATGTCTTATGGCAGAGCACGGAGGCTGAATTGGCCAAACCGAAAAACATACAGATTATTTGGCCTCCCCAGCAGAGAGGTGAACTGGAGGGAAGGCTTAAAGAATGGGAAAAGGTTAAGTCCGATTTGGAGGCTAGCACCCGTAAGGTACTTCGCGCAGCCGACGATCAGGAGCTGGAGCTGGCGAAGAACAACTTCGAGGACTGTTTGACTTCATTTTGTTCGGTTACGGCACCAATGAACAAGGAATTTCTTGGCCGCGTCTTGGGGCAATTGGACGGCATCGTGCGCAGAAACTGACGCACGGCGCCTGCTGTCCAAGCGGCTGGATAGTCGAACGGTTTACAACCCGCCAGGCGTAGGCGAGCACGTCCAACGGTTCTTGGGGGTCAACAGCGGTCATTGCGCCCAGAATCAGCGCCGTCTCCTCGCCCGCAGTTGCTCTAGGCGTGCCTTGGCGCCCGTGTCGCCCTTCTCAGCGGCCTTCTCGTACCACTCGCGCGCCTTGTCGAAGTCCTGAGCCACTCCAAAACCTCTTTCGTAGAGGAGGCCTAGGTGGCCCATGGCAATCTCGTTACCCTCGGCGGCGGCTTTCTCGTACCACTCGCGCGCCTTGGCGTAGTCCCGCGCCACGCCCTGACCGTGCTGGTAAAGCCAGCCGATCATGCCCATGCCGTTCGTGTCGCCCTTTTCAGCAGCCTTCTCGAACCACTCGCGCGCCTTGGCGTAGTCTTGCGCCACGCCCTGACCGCTGTGGTAAAGCCTGCCGAGATTGCCCATGGCGCTCGTGTCGCCCTTTTCAGCGGCTTTCTCGAACCACTCTCGTGCCTTGACGTAGTCCTGCGGCATACCAGAACCGTCTTTGTAAAGGCGGCCGAGGTTGGACATCGAAGTCGCATCGCCGCGCTCTGCGCCCGTCCGGAAAATCTCGAAAACTTGTTTCTTGGTTTTGACATCCGTTTGATCCTGTAATTCTGCAATGATGTTCGTGGCATCCGTGAGAATCTGATCTGCTTGTGCTCTCTGCGCTTCCGCCACTGCTCTCTGTTCGTCAGCCATTGCTCGCTGCTTTTCCGCTTCCTGACGTAATCTATCGGCGCGCAGGTAGAGCAAGCCTGCAAGCACTGCCAAAATGCTCACCACGACGAACGCAATATTCCTGATCCGCGCCCGTTTGCGCTGCGCATCGGCGGCCTGCTTCAGCGCCTCTTCGGCTTCGTGCAGCGCCTTCCCGCGCTCGGCCTGAGCCGCCGCCACCGCCTCGAGTTGCTGGCGCTGCGCGTTCGATCGCGCCTGCGCCTCCTCTTCGCTCGCGCGGATGAAGTCGAGGTGTAGGGCTGTGGGCTCGGGCGCACTCTTGGGCCGGCGCGCCGCCCAAGCCTTTGCCTCGGCAATATCGTCGCCTGACAGCAGCCGGTTCGCCGGCCGGCCGCCCCTGTCCCACTCGGTCGCGCGCTGAAGGTAGCGGGTGTGCTCGCGGAGCCAATCGAAGTCGGTGTTGAGAGCGGCGACCAGGCTCGCGAGGCCGGTGCCGAAGCCGGAACCCGGTGCCTTGGGGTCCTCGTGGAAAAAAATGTAGTTGAGGTCACGCAGGCGCGGCGGCGGGCTCTCGCCTTCCAGCGATCGGCAATTAACAGGGAGGATGCGCTTGCCGAGTTTTGCCGCCTCCTCCACCTCCCAGGCGCAGATTTCGGAGCGCGCCGAGGTCGGCGAAAGCACGAAAACCACGGTGTCGGCCTCGCTGATCAGGTTGCCGAGGCGTAGCTTCCAGTCCTCGCCACCGGAGATGCCGTGACGGTCGAGGACGCACGCAAAGCCGCAAGCATCGAGCGCCGCATCGAGCTGGTCGGCGAAGTCCAGGTCGTCCCGGCTATAAGAGATGAAGACGCGAAGCTTGCCTCTGTCCGGCGAGTTGGGCCGGCTCGCTTGCTGCAAAGCTGTATCACCAGGCTTCGGTGAAGCCGGACCGGATGCGTCATGCGCGACGTCTGGCATTTGCCGCGCCTCCAAACTCTGCACTGAAATATTAGCACAGGCGGGCGCGGATGTATTCCGTCGCTATGCACTATAAAAGATTCGCACAAAAAATATTGCGAGGAAGCCCCGCCGAAAACAACCGTCGTTGTGCGGCCCGAAAAAGCCTTTGATTCGAGCCCCCACAAGCAAAAGTGCCCCCGGTGTCCCTGTCGGAAACCTATGCTCTGAAGTATTGGTGGTGAAGTCCGCCCAGAACTGGCATCGCCAATTGCGGCCCCTGCTGGAGGCGCGCACGCGGGCGAAGATCAAGCCAGCGATTTCATTCCATGTTCTTCGGCACGCTCATGGCTCGATGCTCGCCATGCGCGGTGTGCCAATAAGTGTTATTGCCGAGCAGCTCGGCCACGCCGACACGCGATGATGGAGAAGCACTACGCGCACCTTGCGCCCAGCTATGTCGCCGACACGATCCGCGCTCATTTCCCGACGCTTGGTATTGCAGGCGACAGCGTCCCGGTTGGGATACAACCGAACAAACGGCGGCCCCGGCAGTCCTGAACGCCACAAAGGCAATTTTACACGTTCTCCGCGTACTGGATCGGTTGCCTTCTGCTGCTCAATGACGAAGCCCGCAACTCCGTTAGCCTGCCGGTCTCGGGTCGTGACATAGATGATCGATGGTAGATGCGGCAACTAAACTGTGCGTCCCATTGGCCGGACTTCTCTAAAAGGACGCGCATGGCCGATGCGATCCTTCAAACGCAGGAAGGGCCGCTCAAGGGCGTAGTACGAGATCGTTGCTGCGGCAAATGACACCGCAACAGCGCCAAAGGTATACCATCCACTTGCTGGGAGTTCATCGTGCGCGATGATGAGTACCGGCATGTGCCAAAGGTACAGAGCGTAGGAAATCCGTCCAGTAAAACACAGTGGGGTAATCTCTAGGGCGTGACGCAATAGAGCTGGCGGGTAATACGCGGCCACCATGATGAGCAGAGCAGACAAGAAGCCAACAACGCTCATCAATCCGCGCATCAGATAGCCATTATGGAAAATTTCCTGGGTGGCAATCAGCAGCAATGCGACGCCTGCGGCAAGTCCAGCCCATGAGAGCAGCCGCGCGGCCTGCCCGCGCGGCGCAAACCATCCAGCGTATATGGCCCACGCGGTGAAGGCGCCCCACACCAAATCGTCAACTCTTAGATCGGTGCGAAAATTGAGCCAGTATCTTCCGGGTTCATAGAACACCAAGCGCGCACAAGCTGGTATGACAATCCCGCCGACAAAGAGAATGAGCAGCATCGCCCGCGGCGCTTTCAGCCATAGCAGACCGATGAGCAAGACTGGCCAAACAAGATAAAACTGTTCCTCGACCGATAGCGACCAAAAGTGCATGAACAGTGGCTGGTGGTGCGCATAATAATTCTCGTGTGAGAGCGCCAATTCCCAGTTGAAGTAATAGAATAAGATGCTCTTGGCGTCGCTGACCGTCGCCGCAAACGTCTCTGGCGATTGCCTGATCGCGGCATATCCGGTCACCAGCAGCAACACGGGAAACATGGCCGGCAACAATCGCAGCGCCCGGCGCAGATAAAATCTGCCAATGTCAATCGATCCGGTCGCCCTATGTTCCTGTAGCAGGATCGAAGTGATGAGAAACCCGCTCAACACGAAAAATAGATCAACGCCGATGACCCCGCCGTGCATGAGCGGGATCGAATGCGATGCCACGACCAGGAGTACCGCCACACCACGAACGCCATCTAGCGCGGGAATGCGGCCGACGGGTAATGCCTGCGTTGTTGTCATTGTCCCCCTATGCAAGGTTACAAAGCATAGCCGGGTCTCCTATTGTTTGGCCAATGGGCAGGAACCTCTGGAATCAGTCGTAGTCGTTCGACCAAGGCGCCGGTCGACCCACAGGATCGCCGCGACCGCGAGCATCATCACCTTGAACATCTATCGACACGACTCACCGCGTCGATCGATGCGAGTGACTTCGTTTTCATTTTGAAAAATCGCAACCGAGTCACCGCGCGGCTCATCAATTTACCAGCAGGGAGAGCAAGGCCCCTCCCGCAGCACGGGCAGAAATCGCCGCCCCAGCGGCCACGCAGCCGCGGCACCGATTAGCGATATGAACTCCCGCGGCCTCATTCGATCACCTCGTCGGCGCGGGCGAGAAGGGTCGGCGGCACGATCAACCCGAGCGCTCGGGCGGTGATTAGGTTGATGACAAGATCGAATTTGGTCGGCTGCTCGACGGGAAGATCGGCGGCCCTTCGAGCCTTTCAAAATCTTGTCGACAAAGTCGCCCGCTCGTCGATGCAGGTCGGGCAGGTTCGGTCCATAGGACGCCAGCCCGCCCGCATCGACGTTCTCGCGATTGGCGTGAATCGTCGGTAGGCGCGCGCCCTGCGCCAGGATTGCGATCCGAGTCCGGTTGGTGGTTACGAGCGGATCGCCGGCCACATAAAGTGCTTCTGCCTTGCCGCGAAGCGCCTCGATGGCGGGCGCGATGTCGTCGGCTCGCCGGATTTCCGATTTAGCGACTTCGAGGCCAAGCGCCCGGGCGGTTGCCTCTACTTCACGTATGTCCAGCGCGACACTGGGATTGTCGACGTTGGCCATGACCGCCAACTGGCGAAGTCCGGGAACGATTTCGCGCAGAAGTTCGATTCGCTTGCCAGCGAGATCGACTGTTTGGTTCGTCAGGCCCGTGGCATTGCCGCCCGGCCGCGCGAGACTGGCGACCAGGCCGCCGTGGTTGGCCGGGGACCGGGTGAGGCGCGGCGTCGCATCACCAATCTTTGGGTTGCATAAGAGTTCCACGCAGCTAGGTGTAACGTGGCGCCTCGGTTTAATCGCCGGCGGTGCTCCCATACTTCCAGAGCCGCCCCCACCATGGTGTCTCCTTGCGGGCGGCTCTTTTTTATGCCCTTGGCGCAGCTATCCGACGTGCCCGCTACGTCGAAAAAGATGCGCTCCCAGGCCGCCGCGGTTGTCGAGTTCAATCTGAGCGACGATCAGCGCAAGCGTGTTGTGGTGCAGGAGCGGGATTAGGACGTTGGTCGAACAGTGCCGCACGGGGCTGAGAGATCACGCTGAAGAAAGCGACTAACGGTGACACTAAGGTTTCGGCTCAAGCCTCAGCACAGTGACGGTGCGCCTCGTGTGATAGACTTGCATGACGCTTCGCAAATCAATTCTCGCATGTTGGCCGCATAGGAACAGCAATACTGGATGCTCAGCTCAAAATCCAGGACGCTGCCTTTCGGATTGTAATTTTCAGCCCGAGTGAGGTGGTCAAAGCATTCGCGGCATTCGTTCAGGAAAATCACAACCAAGAGTGCGCTCCAACCCGGACCGGTCTTGCAGTCTATCAGACAATGAGACGACAAACGTTAAGCAGTGACAACATTTCAGATGAGGATATCGCGATGGCGCTCTTTGGCTGCAAGTTGAAATAATCGTCGCGCGTAACTTTCTACTCGTTAGCTCTCCTTACGGCGGCAGCTTGTGCACCAGCTCCGGCCATAGTTCTCCAAGCCGCGCGCCACTCAACTCTGCTGCTGCGCGGGGGGCGTGGACCATATTTTTGGGTGGACCTGCAAAGCCGCGTGATGTCCGTTCCGGGTCAATCGCGTCATTTCGAGCGCGAAGTCGGCATGACTGCTTCACCCCAATGAACGGACATATCCGGCAGTGATCAGCTCGTCGGAGTTGTGCCAAAACCGGACTCATGCAACGCAGCAAACAGCATCTCTATTCGATCACCTCGTCAGCGCGGGCGAGCAGCGTCGACGGCACCGTGATGCCGAGCGCCTTGGCGGTCTCTAGATGAATCGTGAGGTCGAATTTGGTCGACTGTTGGATCGGAAGGTCGCCTGGCTTTTCGCCCTTGAGAATCCGACCGGTGTAAATGCCCATCTGACGATACTCTTCAATCTGGTTGGCGCCATAGCTGATCAGCCCTCCGAGGGCGACGAACTCGCGCCGATCGTAAATCGCGGGCATGGCATGGCGCGCCGCCAGCGCCACCAGCTGATCGCGGCGGGTGGTGAAGAGTGGATCCGCATTCACGAAGAGCACGGCGACTTGCTGGCGAGCGAACGTGGCAAAGGCGGGCTCGAAATCGCCTACGGTGCGGGCTTCGGCAACGTGCAAGGTAAGCCCAAGAGCGCCCGCCGCCCCTTTTGCATCGGTCCTGTCGGATTCAGCATTCGGGTTGTTGGGATTCATCAACATTGCCGACAGTTGTAGTCCGGGGCACTAACTCCTTCAGGAGTTCGAGCCGCTTTGCTATCAGGAGATTGGCCATGTAGCTCCGCCCTGTGACGTTACCGCCTGGCCGGTTGAAGGTGCTGACGAGGCCAACCTTAACCGGATCAGCGCCGATCGCGAACACGATCGGAATCGCTGTGGTGGCCGCTTTCGCGGCACGTGCGGCAGCGGTGCTAGTCGGTCCTGCGATCACTGCCACCGGAATGCGGACCAACTCGTCTGCTAGCGTTGGCAGTAGGTCGTTTTTTCCATCCGCCCATCGATACTCGATCGTCACGTTCCGGCCTTCGACGAAACCAGTCTCACCAAGGCCTTGCCGAAACGCGGTCACCAGGAGCGCGAAGGCCTCGCGCGAACCAGGGTGGAAAAAGCCGATCACCGGCATTCCCGATTGTGCCTCAACCAAGCGCGGCCACGCCGCCGCGCCGCCGAGCAGCGTGATGAGATCGCGCCGTCTCACTCGATCACCTCGTCGGCGCGGGCGAGAAGCGTTGGTGGGATGTCGACGCCGAGCGCCTTCGCCGTCGTGAGATTGATGACCAGGTCGAATTTAGTCGGCTGCTCGACAGGGAGGTCACTCGGCTTCGCGCCGCGTAGAATCTTGTCGACATAGTCAGCGGCGCGCCGGTACAGATCGAGGAAGTTTGGCCCATAGGACATGAGGCTTCCCGCTTCGACATACTCTCGGGAGGCGAACATCGCCGGCAGACGTGCCCCAAATGCCAAGGTGTTATACGGGTCCGGTTAGTAAGCGTCAGCAGGTCTTGACACACAAACAGGGCTTCGGCGCCACCCTTGTGTACCTCAAAGACGGGCGCAATATCCTCGGCTCGCCGGATCTCAAGTGGTACGGCCTTGAGCCCGAGCTTGTTCGCCGCTGCCAGAAACTCGCTCATTTCCTGTGCAACGACGGGGTTTCCAGCATTGCCTAGGATCGCCAACCGGCGCAGACCGGGGATGGCCTCCCGCAAAAGCTCGATCCTCTTACCAGGGAGATCGGTCGACAGAACCGAGAGGCCGGTTACGTTGCCGCCTGGTCTTGCCAAGCTAGCGACCAAGCCCATGCCAACTGGATCTCCCGCCGTCGCGAAGACAATCGGGATGAATGAAGTTGCTTGCTTCGCTGTCGCGGTTTGTGGCGTTCCCGAAGTAACAATGGCATCGACCTTGAGTCGCACAAAGTCGGCCGCTATCTCTGCGGCACGGTCGGCGCGTCCCTCTGTCCAGCGAATTTCGATCGCGACATTGCGACCATCAATCCAGCCGAGCTCGCGCAGCCGTTGCACAAAGGCGGCCAGCCGTTGTGTCTCCGCGGCAGCTGTGCTCTGGCCCAAGTAGCCGATGATCGGCGACTTTGGTGCCTGCTGCGCCCACGCCGCGAGCGGCCAGCCAGCCGCCGCCCCGCCGAGCAGCGCGATGAGGTCGCGCCTTCTCACTCGATCACCTCGTCGGCACGGGCAAGCACCGTCGGCGGAACAGTGAGGCCGATGGCCTTGGCCGCCTTGAGGTTCACCACCAGCTCGAACTTGGTGGGTTGCTCGACCGGTAGTTCGGCGGGATGACTCCCTTTCAAAATCTTGTCGACATAGGAAGCGATCCGCCGATAGGTCTGCGCAACGTTTGGTCCGTAAGACATGACCCCGCCTGCACGCGCGAATTCCTGCCAGCCGGAGATTACAGGAACCCGCTGCCGTGCTGCGAGCGCTGCAAGCCGCTCCCGGTGTTGCATCATTCCGCCATCCGGCAGAACGTTGATCGCATCGGCCCCCTTCGAGCAAACAAGGTCAAACGCCACCTCGACGTCGGCAGCGGATACAATGCGGCCGTAGGATAGCTTGAGGCCTAACTTCTCGGCAGTTGCCTCAGTGACCTTCAGCTCGCCGTATTCACCCGGGTGCATCGGGTTGGAAAGCACCCCCACATGCGTGACGTGCGGAAACACCTCGCGCAACAGCTCCAGTCGCTTGCCGTTGATTTCGTACGACATCATCGTTGCGCCCGTGAAATTGCCGCCTGGCCGGTTGAAGCTTTTCACATAGCCGCCGATGACAGGATCACCGCTCGTAACAAAAACGATTGGTGTAGACTCGATTACACCCCGCAAGAACGTCGTAATTCCGCCCTGTACGACAATCGCCCGTACCTTGAGAGCGGCGAGCTCCCGCGCGAGCTCGGGCACCCGATCGCGGCCGCTGACCCAGCGCGGCTCGATGATGAGAGCTTGGCCTTCAGCATGGCCGAGATCGCGCAGCCCCTGCCGAAGGGCTTCGAAATATGTATGATTTTCGGGAACATCGAAGGCCAGCCACCCAATTCGCGGAGCGGATGTCGACTGCTGCGCGCGCGCCACGAGCGGCCACGCCGTCGCCGCGCCGCCGAGCAGCGCTACAAAGTCCCGCCGCCTCATGCCGGGCATGGGGGCTCCCTCCCAGGTGCCGCCGCCGATCATACCAGCCAGGGACCCGCCGGGCGCAGGCGGTCTGACGCATGAGACTGCCGGGGGAAGGTCAGCCGGTCCTTGGGGCAGACCTGAATTGTTCTGAATCGCTGTGCCGAACCATGAACAGTAGGTGTGGGGAGCCGTACGATGGGGGCGACGTGACTACGACAAGCGAGCCGGGCAAGGGCTCGGTGTTTACGGTGCGCCTGCCGGGTGGCGCAACACGATAATCCAACGTCCGGCAGATGGTTTCGACCGAAACGGTGACCCGCGGCGGTGAAAATGAAAGACGAGGATTAGCCCTTTGGGTGAAGTTGGAGGATAGACATTGAAATCAATCGAATAATTGCATGATCGAAAGCTATGTGCAGCGGATGGCGTCCTCTCGCTTTCATCGCCTGGCGGAGCTCCCAGGAATCCCAGCACGGAACATGCGGTCGGTTGGAAAATGCGCTGGACAACGCCAATAGGCCGCGCGACATAGTTACTTGCAAAAATGGCGGCAAGTGTGCGCTCAGTCGACAGTGAAACCGCGTCTTCGGCCGCACGTATCCGCCCAAATGTTCCCAAGGGAGGAATGCTCATGACTTCCAGTCTTTCACGCCGCACACTCATTAAGGGCGCCACCGGTTCAGTGCTGCTCGCCGGCGTCGGCATGCCAGCGATCGTGAAGGCGCAGGCTGACGCCATCCGAATTGGGCATCTGACGCCACTGACTGGATTTCTGGGGCCACTCGGCGAATACGCGGTGATGGGCGTGAAGCTAGCCGCGGAGGAAATCAACAATTCGGGGGGCGTGATGGGCCGCAAGATCGAGCTCGTCATGGAGGACTCGGTCAATCCGCAAACCGCTTCCGCTAAAGCCGAGCGTCTGATCGAGCGCGACAAGGTCGCGATGATCATTGGCGAGATATCTTCGGCCTCGGGCCTCGCGATCGGTCAGGTAGCGAACCGGATGAAGACCGTGTTCATCAATACCGGCTGCAATTCGGATGCGCTACGCGGCGCGAGCTGCAATCCGTACATGTTCCACATCGAGGGCGCAAACTCGATGTACGTGATGGCAGTTGGACAATACCTGCTGCGCGAGAACATGGTGCAGGGAAAGAAATGGTACTCGCTGACTGCGGACTACGCCTTCGGTCACGACCTTCTGCGCGTTGCCAAGAAATTCATGGGGTCGAACGGCGGTCAATTCGCGGCCGATGAGCTGGTGCCGAGCGAGGCGACTGACTTTAGCCCTTATCTCTTGAAGATCAGGCAGTCGCAGCCCGACCTCGTGGTGTCGAATCTCGCCGGCAATCAGATCACGAATTTCATCAAGCAATATTCCGAATACGGGCTGAAATTCCCCGTCGCCGGCTTCGGCTTCGATACAGTGGTCGCGTGGGGCGCCGGCAAGGGCAATTTCTCCGGCATCTGGCCGCTGGTCTGGCACCACCTCGTCGATACGCCGAGCTCCAAAAAATACGTCGATGCGTTCCAGAAAAAATATGGCAAGCTGCCCGACAACCAATCGTGGGGCGATTACAACTCGCTCAAGATCGTCGCACAGGCGATGACCGACATGAAGTCGACGGATCCGCAAAAGCTCGCCGAGCATCTGCGCAAAGGTCCGAAATTCGACGTGATGAAGGGGCGGGAGGCGTATTTCCGCGCTTATGATAACCAGATGATCATGGAAATGTACGCGGTGCGGGCGAAAGATCCAGCCCAAATGAAGGACCAATGGGACATTTACGATGCGCTGGGAGCCGTACCCGGTCCGAACGAGGACATGGAAACGATCGCCCCGCCGAAAGACGGCGCCTGCAAGATCGGCTAATCCATTGAACTCGATTGCGTCATTGCGGACGGCTTTGCGGCGTCTGCACTGACGCCCCAATTCTTCAGCGCCGAGTCATCCGCGTGCAATTCGTCTTCATCCTCGAGCAGGTTCTCAATGGACTGTTGGTTGGTGCTTATTACCTGCTCATCGCGCTCGGCCTTTCCCTGATCTTCGCGCTCGGCGGCATTGTCAATCTCGCGCATGGCGGTTTCTATGCCATCGGCGCTTATCTGGCGGTGATCCTGGCGAACCGCATCGGCTTCGCAGGCGCATTGGTCGCTTCGCCGGTGGTCGTCGGCTGCTTCGGCATCATCATCGAGCGGCTCCTGTTTCGCCGCTTTTACCGCTCGGACCCAATCTTGAGTTTGCTGCTGACCTTTGGGCTGGCGATGGTGATCGAGCAGGGGCTGCGGATCGTGTTCGGCGCCTCGCCGCTGCCATTCTCGATCCCCCCCGAGCTGCGCGGCCAGGTATTCGTCGGCGACTTCATCTACCCGCGCTATCGCCTCATTATCCTCGGCGTAGCGGTCGGAGCCGTGGTCGCGACGTGGTTCATCGTGTATCGCACCGCATTCGGTCGCGTGGTCCGTGCGGGCGTGCAGAACCCCGATGTCGTCGGTGCCCTCGGCATCTCGCTTGCGCCCTATATGACGGCAATCGCCGCGCTCGGCGTGGGGCTTGCCGGCCTTGCCGGCGTGCTGCTTGCGCCGATCTCCGGCGTCCACCCGGCGATGGGCGCGGAGATCCTCACCGCCGCTTTCGTCGTGGTCGTCATCGGGGGCTTGGGTTCGTTTTGGGGCGTCATCATGGCCGCCATGCTCGTAGGCGTCGTGCGTGGGGTCACGATCTACTTCAATCCGTCTTGGGGTGAAGCTTCGATGTATTTCGTCATGGCGCTTGTCCTGCTGCTGCGGCCGCGCGGGCTACTTGGCGAACGCATCGAGAAGTTCGAGTAGCGGCGATGCGCGAGAGTCATGTGTCTCTCATCGTCGCCGCTTTAGCACTAATTATCCTTCCGTTCGCGCTCGATTTCGCTGGCCTTCCGCTGCGCTCTTCGATCGACGTGGTGGTGTTCGCAATTGCCTGCATGGGCCTCAACATCCTCGTCGGCCATACTGGTCTCGTTTCCTTCGGCCACGGAGCCTGGTTCGGGCTCGCTGCCTACGCCGCTGCTTTGAGTCAGCGTTACTGGTTTCCCGGCGCTATCACGCTGCCCGCGCTATTTGCGATAGCATTTGTGGCGGTCTCCGCCGCTCTCTCGGGCGCGCTGATCCTGCGCCGCCGCGGCGTCTATTTTTCGTTGCTGACGCTGGCTTTGACCGCGCTTCTGTTTGCTATTGCCTACCGTTGGACCGAGTTCACGGGTGGCGAGAGCGGACTTGGCGGCGTCACGCGAGCGACCGTGTTCAACGTCGATCTCGAGCGTGACGCCAACTATTATTGGGTGGTTGCAGCGATCGGAATGGCGGTCTGCATCTTGCTCTGGCGCTTTCATCATTCGCCGGTTGGCAGTGTGCTCGTGGCGATCCGTGAAAACGAACAGCGCGCACGCTTCATCGGCTATCCAACCAACCGCTACAAACTGATCGGCTTCGTGTTCTCGGCGATGGTGGTTGCGATCGCAGGTACGCTTTCGGTGTTCAATCACCGCTTTGCCTCAGCCGAGCCGTTGGCCATCGCGTTCTCGGGCGAGCTCATCGCGATGGTAGTGATCGGCGGGATGCGAAGCTTCCTGGGGCCGGCGCTCGGCGCCCTTTTCTTCATCCTGTTCCGCGAGTTTTTGTCGATCTGGACGCCGCATTGGCTGTTCTATTTCGGGCTGCTGTTCATCAGCTTCATTGTGTTTTCGCCAACCGGGCTCGTCGGCGTTGCGGGGCGGCTGTTGGCCCCGTTCCGGGCGCCCGCGATCGAACCGGCTGCGATGGCCGGCCGTCGGACCACCGAGGTTTTGCCGCTGCCGCGGGCATTGGTGCGAGCGATTGATGGCGGCCGCCTGGTGCTCGCAGCGCGCGATCTGGACAAGAGCTTCGGCGGCATTCATGCGGTGCGGGGCTTTGATCTTTCGGTGCGCGACCGCACCTTGCACGCTTTGATCGGTCCGAACGGTGCGGGCAAGACGACCGCGTTCAATGTGTTATCTGGCCTCTATCGGCCGGAGCGCGGGACGGTCGAGCTCGAGGGCAAATCGATCGCGGGGCTGAAACCCGAGGACATCACCGCGGCAGGGGTCGGCCGCTCGTTTCAGATTACCAACCTGTTCGCAGGCTTGAGCGTCGAGGAAAATATCCGCCTTGGCGTTCAAGCGCGCTCGCCGCTGCGTTACGCGATGTGGCGTTCGACCGCAGCGATCGCTGATATCAATACGGAGACCGTGGAACTCCTCCGCTATCTCGGTCTTGCCGGTATCGAGCGCGCCCAGGCCGCTTCGCTTTCTTACGGTGGTCAGCGCCTGCTCGATATGGGGCTTGCCTTGGCGTCGCGCCCGAAAATACTTCTTCTCGATGAACCGCTGGCCGGGCTTGCGGCCGCCGAGCGCGAGCGGATCGCAAATCTGGTCAAAACGATCTCATCGGAGATGCCGGTACTGCTGGTCGAACACGACATCGATCGCGTCTTCCGCATTGCCGATCACGTGACCGTCATGAACGACGGCGCAATTCTGGTCGACGGCAGCGTCGACGACGCGCGCAACAACGAAACGGTGCGAGAGGTCTATATCGGCTCCGGCGCTTCCGCTGTCGCTGCAAAAACCCGCCGGTCCGCCGCAAGCGTTCAATCGCTGCTCGTGGTGGACAGAGTGGATACTTTCTATGGCAAGAGTCACATTCTCAATGCCGTGTCGCTTGACGTGCGTGAACGCGAGATCGTTGCCTTGCTCGGTCGCAACGGCGCTGGCAAATCGACTTTGCTGAAGACCCTCATAGGTATCACGCCGCCGGCGGCGGGCGCGATCAGGCTCGCCGGCAAAGACATGGCCGGGCGGCCCTCCGACGTGATTGCGCGAAACGGCGTCGGCTATGTTCCGCAGGGCCGCGGCCTGTTCGCGGGGATGACGGTTGCGCAAAATCTCGAGCTTGGACGCCTCAGGCGGCTGACCGGCGCCGGGGTCCACTGGGACGAGGAGAGAGTCATCCAGTTTTTTCCGCGACTGGGGCAGCGCTGGCGCACATCCGCCGATTTCTTGTCGGGCGGCGAGCAGCAGATGGCTGCCGTTGCGCGCGCGCTCGTCGGCGACGTGCGGTTGCTTTTACTGGACGAACCGTTCGAGGGGCTCTCGCCGGCAGTCACCGAGGAGCTATTCGAGGCCTTCGACAAGCTTCGCGCCGAGATCGCGGTGGTGATCGTCGATCATCATCTCGACCTCGCCTTGGCGTTGTCCGACCGCACGGTGGTTTTGGAACGGGGCGCGGTGAGCTGGCGCGGCGCCTCCAATGAGTTGCGGGACGATCTCGCATTGCGCCGCAAAGTGCTGTGGCTGTGACAGGCAAATCAAGGGAGACGCAACGATGCCACGGGTCGCCGTGATCGGAGCAGGCTTGATCGGCCGTTCCTGGTCGATCGTATTCGCGCGGGCGGGCTGGGACGTGGCGCTCTTCGACTCTGTGGCCGATGCGATTGAGTCAGCGTGCGCCATGGTAGCCCGCGGTCTTGCAGAACTCAAGGAGCGCGGCCTTATCGATGATGCGAAAGCTGTGGCGAAGCGCGTACGGATTTCCTCTTCACTTGCCGATGCTCTCGACGGGGCAGGCTTCGTCCAGGAGAACACTGCTGAAACGATGGACTGCAAACGCGCGGTATTCGCGGATCTCGATCGACTGGCGGCACCCGATGCGATCCTGGCCTCCTCCACCTCCACCATCGTCGCGAGCCTCTTCACTGAGAGCCTCGAGGGACGCCATCGCTGCCTCGTGGCGCATCCGGTCAACCCTCCCCATTTAGTGCCGCTCGTGGAAATCGTTGGCGCGCCATGGACAGCGCCCGAGACCATCACCAAGACCAAAACAATCTACCAATCCCTCGGCCAGGTGCCGATCGTCGTCAAGCACGAGATCGAGGGCTTCATTCTAAACCGTTTGCAGGCCGTGTTGTTGTCGGAGGCGTTTCGGTTGGTCGAAGATGGCTATGTCACGCCACAAGATCTCGACAAGACGTTGAAGGACGGATTAGGGTTGCGGTGGTCATTCATGGGGCCATTTGAAACGATCGAACTCAATGCGCCGGGTGGTATCGCGGACTACTGCCGGCGCTACGGTCCGAGCTTGAGCCGCTTGAGCGCGGCCGATTCCTCGATCTATGACGGCGAGAAGCTTAATCGCATTCTGGCGCAATGGGGAGAAACCCCGAGGCCCGAGCAGATCGCCGCGCGCATGCGCTGGCGAGACGGCCGGCTGGCGGCGCTCAAGCTCCATATCCGGTCACAACCGAGCGGTTGAGGACTTTCAAGCGAGCGGTCACCTTGAGCACGGCGGGATGACCGCGCCATCTCATTCGATCACCTCGTCGGCGCGGGTTGTCTCAGCGGCGCACCATCGCGAGCAGCTTGTCATAGGCCACCCGCGCGTTCGGGAAGCTGCGCGTTAGCTCGTCGAGATAGCGATCGGTCACCGGCTGCAATTCCCGGCGCCACTCCGCCATCGCCTCCCTGTCCGGCACGATGATCTCGTGTCCCGGCGCCGCCGCACCCTGCCGGACCGGCCGGTCCCACTTGTCCCAGAGCGGCCCGAACTTCGCGACCCATGCCAGGCCCGATAATTCGTCAATCGCTGCCTTAACGTCCGGCGGAAAGCTCGCGTATTTCGCCGGATTCATAACGATGAAAAAGGCCGCCGAGTAGAACTGCGTGTCGGTATGGAGCTTCATATGGTCATTGAAGCCCTGCAGCGGATTTCCCCAATTCGTGACGATCCCGTCAATACGGTTGGCCCTCACCGCATCCATCACTTCATGGACCTGCAGGATGACGGGCGTGGCACCGAGATGCTCCAGCGCGGCCGCCACGGTCTTGTTTGGCGAGCGCAGGCGCAGTCCCTTGAGATCGGATGGACTCACGACTCGCTTCGTCATGGTGTGAATGAGTCCAGGATTGTGAACGAAAAGAGCCAGAACTCGGTAGTCCTTGTATTCGTTCGCAAGCGTTCCATCCTGCAGGAGATCCCACAACGCGCGCGACCCGCTGGCAGCGTCCTTGACGACGAACGGCAGCTCGATCATCGAACTTCCGGGAAAGCGGTCCCCCTCGGCACCCCGCAGCCCAAGCGCAATGTCGACCGTGCCGGCTTTGACCTGATTTGCCTGCTCGAAAATCTTACCCAGGGGCGATGTCGCGTTATGGATCTCCACCTTGACCCGCCCTTTCGTCTTGACCTCGAGCTCCTTGGCCCAGGGCTCCGCCACGTCGACTTGGAAGAAGCTGGTCGGTCCCAAGAAATGGCTGAACTTGAGAGTGACGTCTTGGGCGCGCGCACCGACAGCTTGCAAAGCCAACGTCATTGCTACTGCGAGCACTTGTACAGCAAGCCGCAGCATGTCTTCCTCCCGGTACTGCGTCCCGCCGATCGACGCGGGCATGGCAGCCTAACCGATATTAGCCCATTGACAATGTGAGCGCCGGAATCTCGAGGGCATGCAGGCGCAGCATGATGTTACGATGCCAGCCGACGCTGTCCCTTCAGGAACACAATACCGATCCTGACTAGTCCTCGCCGCTCAGCCCGCGCTAGCTGGCGCTTAGGCGTCCAACTCGGGAACCGGTAGGCGTCAACGGACCCGCACTCCATTTTAAAAGGGCACAAAATCAAGCCTGCGATGAAGCGTCTCGCCGCTTTTGCCGCTGCCGCTTCACCCAGCTATCGATCCGTCGACGCGCCGCCGCACATGCCTCGTCTCGCGTTCCATTGAATTTGGCCACAGCGGCATTATCGGAAAAGTAGATGAGCAGCGTCCATTGATCGCGACCTAGACTTGGACGAACAACGTAGTCAATGCCCTCGTAGTTCATGGCCTCATACTACATTCGCCATCTCATTCGATGACCTCGTCGGCGCGGGCATGCAGCGTCGGCGCCACGGTCAGGCCAAGCGTCGACGGCATGCCTTGTCCCTCAGAATCGGACATACAGCCGCCGCGGTGGTTGGCGCATTACCCCAGCCTACAACTCCCAACCGAGTTTACGGTCGACCGAGTACGGACCGCCGCCGCGCAGGGCGATGGCGAACAGAATCAGACCCCAGAACAGCGGATACTCCCATCCGCCCCTGCTCCAGGTGAACCCTTGCGGCCAGTGCGCAACGAACGTGATCACTGCAAACTGGATGGCGGCTGCAGCAGCAATGAAACGGGTGAACAGACCGAGCATGATCATCACGGCGCCGATGGTCTCAAGGAAGAAGACTGCATAGGCGGCATAGAGCGCGGGCTCGATGCCACGCCTAGCCATACTGCCCGCAGCAAACGCCTCGATGGTCGCGCCAAAGCCCTTCTCGGCCATCGGCAGCACTTTCGTGATGCCGTGAACAAGTAGCATCCCACCCGCCGTGAGGCGGACGACGAGCCATGAGAGGTCACGGGCATGGACATAGAAAGAAGCAAGCGGCGGGATGACTGGCCGGGGCTCGCCTGCCGATGCGATGCGTACTTCCGATGCAGTTGCGCTCATGGACTCCCCCGGTGCGTATCGCGGGCGAATGTACCATGGAACACGACGCGAGGGTACTGGGCCCGCTCACTGTTCGTAGCGCTCACCTGCGTCAAGAACGACGGGTCGATCATTGGCGTCTACGGCGACGCCCTTGAATGAACACACGACCTGACCGGTCAATAGCGATTCTAGAACGCCTTCCGACGTTCACGCTGAATCGCTTGGACAAATCCCAATCCGTTGCAGCCACATCCGGAGTTCCGGCGCCGCACCAACGCCGGAAACGTGACGACCGACATTCACGTTGCCCAAGAAATTGAACCCCGGGGCTCGAGCAATACGGTAGATACCAGCATCGCTTCCTTGAGTTTTCCGCCAGACCATAACTATCCGGCCGTTTGAACTCGGGACATTGTAGTTCGAACGGGGTACGGTCGGCTGTTAATGCCGGCATACCGCCGCTGTCCGGCCGAGCGGGGAATTGCCTAGATGCCACTCATTGATCCAACCACGAGAGATCAGATTACGCGCGCGTTAGGCGAGGCTGTCATTCGGATATGGAGCAACTTGCCGCAAGACGTGCAAAATCATCTCTTCCAGGCGGCGGTCACGTCTCAAGGCGAATCCATAAGATCGCAGCTTGCGGTGTTCCTGCACGAGAAGCATTCGCGCACCTCGGACCCATTGGGCAACCCTCGCCAAACGATCGAGCCGGACAGCCTCGGCGGTTAGCGGGATCGACGCCGGCAAGGGCGGCGAGAGCGGATCGTTCTCACGGGCGGTGGGAACGGCGTCTTAGGGCGTGAACTCGTAACGTGTAAGAGGACGTTCGCTTCTGGCAGACTGATGCGTAACTCAGGAGGCGAGCATGGCATTGAAGATCTGTTCGTCTGGCGCCGGTCCTACATCCGGCGCTCCCGTTCCGGTGCTCAGCTGACGAAATCCGCCAACGGCCCGGTAATCCGTCCGCAGGTAATGGGCAGGCAAGAACCCGGGAATTCCTGCCGCAAGCGGCCGCCGCGCTCTTTCACCTCGGCCAGGAAGCGGTCGAGGTGGCGCATGGCGCCACTCCTCACATCGTGCAGCACCATCAGCGTCCAGTGCTGATGCACGAGCTGCGCAAGCGCGGTCTCGACCCAGCCCTCCGGGTCCGCCCAGTCGCGCGGGATCGCGTTCCACAGCACGCAGGTGTAGCCACCGGCCTTGAGCAGCGCCGCCGCGTCCGGACTCAGCAGCCGGCGGTCCAGGTGGCCGCCGCCACCGTTGGGTCGGAACAGCCGGTCTGAGTGCGACAGAACGCCGATCTCGGCCTGCGTGCGCCCGATCTCCAGATCGGCCGCCGCGGCGCCCGGCCTCCCGCCCAGCGGGCGACCGTGGGTCCAGGTGTGGTTGCCGATCCAGTGGCCTTCTGCGTGTGCCCGCTCTGCGCAAGCGCGCGCGTCACGGCTCAGGAGCTTGTTGCCAATCACGAAGAAGGTGGTGCGCACGCTGTGGCGCGCCAGCACGTCGAGCACCTGAGGCGTGACGGACGGCTCCGGCCCATTGTCGAACGTCACCGTGACATCGAACATGCGCACGCCTCCGTGGCTGCTCCTGCGCCATCGCAGAGTCTGAAATAGTTCGAGGCCTGCGTCTGGCACAATACCAACGAGGCACTTCCGTGGGAACGCATGATCAACGGGATCATGGTGCTGGTGCTGGCGATCGTGTGCTGGCGATACTCTGGGCGATTGCGCTCTGCGGCCCGACCTATTTCGGCCCACGGACGCATTAGGTCGCGGCGACGCGGGCTGCGGCCAGTCTACTATGCCCAGGTCATCGGGCCGTCAGAGGTTACGTAGTGTCTTAGGGCGTGTACTCATAAAGCGGGCGCTGGCGGAATGTCCGCTCTTGGGGTTAAGCGGAAGGGCCGTAGGCAAACCCCGCTTAACTTGGTCGAAAATGACCCGGAACGGACGTAGAGGGACTGAGATCTCGCAACGCACGATCTCCTGGCGATAAATTTTGCCGTCCGCAGTATGGACATCCGCGCACCGCGTGCCTCAATCTGCGGCGATGCGCGTGGCCGCCGTCCTCGGATCGCTGCTCGTCGTAATCGCGCTCTGGCTATGGGGGCGCTCAAAACCTCGTAATGACCGCTCGGTCAGGCAACGTGGAAGGTCGGCCACTGCGCAGGGGTGCGCGGCGGTTGGCGATTGCCATCACACGTCAAGGAGAATGTGATGAGAGCGGTCTTGATGCTGGTCATCACCTGGATGGTCCTGTCGCCGGAGATCGTGACGACAACGCAGGCCGCGCCCGCGCGGGCCAACCGGGTGAGCGTGAGCTATGTGCCGCCCAAGAATCCTGCACATCAGCCGATCTACGATCAACTAAAGGAAGTCAGCTTCCTCGAGAAGTTGCAACGATTTCTCACTCCGTTCCGACTGCCGCGGGCGTTGCTGGTGAAGGTGGAGGGATGCGACGGTGATGCCAATGCCTTCTATGAAAACAACGTCATTACGATTTGTTACGAATATATAGAGCTACTCAGAAAAACCATGCCCGCGGAAACGACGGCTGCCGGTGTCGCGCCGATCGACGCCCTCGTGGGCCCCTTGTTCGACACCAGCCTGCATGAATTCGGCCACGCCCTGTTCGAGATGCTGCGGCTGCCGGTGTTGGGGCGTGAGGAAGACGCCGCCGATCAGGTATCGGCCTACATCATGTTGCAGCTCGGCAAGGTCGAGGCGCGCAGGCTGATCAGAGGCGTCGCCTACGCCTACAAGACCGAGGCAGACGCGGCAACTGCGCCGCCCGCGATGACGCATTTCGCCGATGTGCACGGCACGCCCGCGCAACGCTTCTATAATGTGGTGTGCATGGCCTACGGCGCTGATAAGCACCTGCTCGGCGACGACATCGTCGAGAAGGGATATTTGCCGAAGGAACGGGCCGAGGACTGCGAAAACGAATACCGGCAGGCTGCCTATGCGTACGAAAAACTGATCGGCCCGCATGTCGACCGTGGCCGTGCAAAAAAAGTATTCGACAGAAGCTGGCTGCGCCCGACGGTCCGATAGGACCATCCCATTAGCCGATATGCCCAACGGTCGGGCGTATCGGGCTGCCGCAAATCAGAGTAATCCAGTTGTGAGAAATTGTCGGCCACCGCGTCGTATGCTGGCTGATATTGGCCGGTCTTATGGGGTGAGCCATTCAATGATTTCTAGGCTCTGAACGGCTGAGATGCGGAGAAAGAGGGCACATCCGTCCTCACCATTGGCCCAACTGTGTGCGGGCAGGGCCAATGGCTGTCCATAAAATACCGACAACGAACCAGCGAAAGCCGATGGAGCAGGAACTTATCCAGTTAGTTGCTCTTCCGCTTCTCGCGGCGTCCTTGCCTCCGGTTAACGCCAGCAACGCTGGTCGCCGACAATGGCTGTCCTACTTTGGCTTCAGCACTGTTGAGGGTCACGATTGCCTGGTCTTCGCGGGGTGCATTGAACGAAACGGGTGTGGCAATCACCGCCACTCCGACGATGATCCCAAGCATGATTTGCTTTTTCATGATCGCCTCCCTGAGGCTCCAGCCGTCGACCGTGTGGCCGATGGCTGCACCGAGCATAACCCCACACCACCAAACCAACAACTGGCGAACGGAGCCACTGGGCGCTCGGTTCTCGACACTCAGCAACCGAGGTTCTGAGACCTTCGGGCAGCATCAAAACGCTGGCCCGATGTCCGCTATTGCACTAAGCGGACCTACCGAGATGCCTGCTATTTGGCTGCTTGCGGGGGCAAAGCGGACATCAGCCAGCGATTGCCTATTAATCCCGATTTATGAGTACACGCCCTAGTCAACGGCCGGTGCAGGCCCGACCAAGTATGAGTTGGTGATCAACCACAAGACCGCTAAAGGGCTCGGCCTCGAAGTGCCGCCGATCCTGCTCGCCCGTGACGACGAGGTGATCGAATGAGGCAGCGCTAACAGGAGCGCTTGGACGTGTCAGCGTGATCGCAACTAAGTGAATTGCGAAATCAGCGCGCGGCTGCCGGCACTTGTGCACGGTTGCGCTGTCTTGTGAATTGTTGCTCCCGTATGACCAAAGCTTAATTTGTGTGCGCGATTGGTTCACCTTTTACTTCGCACGGCGACGAAATTCATGGAGAATTCCCATGTGGAAAGCACTTGTTGCCGGCACCACTTTGCTGACGATCGCCGGCTCGACACTCGCGTCCGCCCAGCAACCGGTTCCAGCCGAGCAGTCGCACCGCGTGCGGCTGACGGCCGAGGACATCGCGGCGTTTACCGATGCTCGCATCGCGGCATTCAAGGCTGTCCTGAAGCTGGCGCCCGCCCAGGAGAAGGACTGGCCCGCGGTCGAGCAGGCGCTCCGTGACATCAGCAAAGAGCGGATCGCGCGGCGCGAAGCGCGAGGCACTGCCGGGCAGCGTACCGATGCGATCGAGCGCCTGCGCGATCGCGCGGATGCCTTGACCACCCGAGCGGCGGCGCTGCGACGCTTGGCCGACGCTGAGAAGCCGTTGTACCAGAGCCTCGACGAGGCGCAGAAGCGGCGTTTCGACATGGCTGTGCGATTCGCCGCGCGCCGGCACATGGCGGCGAACTCGCGCGGAGGGGCGGCCGAACAAGTTCGCTGAGCGCATCCAGCCACCACCTCGCCCGCGATTCGCTCGGGCGGGGTGGAGCGCTCTGCGCCATTGCCAGACGTCGGTCGTGCACCCATTCGAAGCAATACCCATAAAGTCGCTTCCGGCTTGACGATTAAATTCGAGCATGACGGGGAACAGAGCAGCGCCAGGAATGCGCGCCGAAAGAGCAGTCTAACGTTACGTAAGACCATGATTGTTTTGGCTACGGCTGCGGCTCTCACTGGGGGACCAACCGCTGACGCGATTGCGCTCGCCACGGCACACAGTGGTTGGGATGGACTCGGTGATGTGGGTGGACAAAGTAGCTCCTACCGGCCGGGACGTCATCGTCCTACTGGAACGTCGAGGTCCTGCAGAGGCCGGCATTGCGGTTTCCCACCTTGAAACAACTAGAGGCTCGTGTGGTCCACCTCTTGGTGGTCCTTTTCTTACACTTAAGCCCTGCTCTGGCGGGGCTTTTCTTTTGCCTACGGCCCCGCGCTAGCTCCGCCAGGCCACATGCTCGACGATGTTGTAACGCTTAGCGCACGCTTTCGTGAGCGCGCGCGATCACGGCAATTTCGTCCAAGAGGCCACAACGACGGTCAAGCGCTCTTCCATCCAGTTGTTACCCGTGGGCCGCAAACATAAACCAACCGTACATGGAGTAGTGATATGAAGACGCTCGTGACCAAGATCGTGTTCGCGACTTCGGTTGCGCTCGGCACGCTGGTAGCCGCCGGGGCCGCCTATGCGCAGCCCCCTAGGTATCACGCAGGTCCCGAAGTTTATGACACGCAGGCGAATCCCAGATACGGGTTCGGTCCGCGTGTCACGGCGCAGCCCGGTGACGTGATCTCGGGTAACCGGCAGATTGGCCGCGACCCAGATCCGTTCATTCGAGATCAGATGCTGCGTGAGTACAATTCGGGACGTTTTGACTGAACAGTCTGCACTGCGCACAAGCCCGGCCCGAGGGCCGGGCTTCGTGCCTGCGTCGCGTAACGCGCCTGCGGGCTTTCTGCCTGGCCCTGGCGCCTCATTGATTGGTGCCGTCCTCTACGCCAAGGACCTTGGCCGTCTCGTGGAATTCTACTCTTCGGTCGCAGGCATCAAGCCGCAGGTGCTTGAAGAGGGTTCGCCGTCCTCGGGCCCAAACCGTCACAATTCGTCATCATGCGCATGCCAAAGCGCATCGCAGAGACGATTGAAATCGGTACGCCCCCGGAACCTCGCGAAGATACCCCGATTAAGCTCGTGTTCGGTGTCGAAGACATCGCACATGCGCGAAACCGTGCGGCAGAGCTAGGTGGCGCCATGAACGAACGCGAGTGGGAATTCGAAGGCGTCAAGGTTTGTGATGGCCATGATCCCGAAGGAAACATATTCCAACTCAGGCAGACACGCTGAGGCAGCCACGTACATTTTTTTCATCACAATTCGAAGATAGTTGTTGACTACATATAGCGTTTAATATACAAGGCATGGATCCCGCTTGGCGAGGGGCGTCCTCCGGAGACGACCCTGACGGCGGAGCAAGATGTGGCGTCGACCGCGGCTCGTAACCGCGGATACGGGACGCCCGGGGCCGCGCCGGGCACACGAGCGCCCGGCGGCGTGGAGCCTTCGCACCGGATCCGGCAATGCCGGAGACGGGAGCGGACCCTGGGCCGACAACGCCACGGTGGAGCGCCGCGAGGCGGCGTCCCGGTTGCGCGGGACGGCCCATGCCTCGCAAGCGTGGCGTCGCGCCCTACGAGCGCGACATGTTTCAAGGCTGGCGCCTCGCGGCGCTCCGCCACCCCTCGGGGCGGCTGATCAAAAAATGGAAGCTGCAGAACCCGCGACGCCGATGCGGCGCGGGAAGGAAGAGGTGCTGATGAAAACAAGGTGCCGGAAACCGGCGCCGAGACGGGGCTGTTTGAGATGGTGAGATCGAGCTCGCGAACGCAGCGCTGTCGCTGCACGCCGGGTGCTTGCATCTTTCGTGTCCCCGGCGCAGCGCAGCACGCAAGCTTCAAGGGCGTTTACGCCCGTCTTCGCGGGCTATGGCGCAAAGATGCGCTGCAGACCCGGGATCGTAAAGCGCACCGCCGTTGGAACGGTCCCGGATCAGCGGTGCACCGCTACGCATACGCTTGCGCTGCACCGCATCCGGGACATGCTCTCGTTATTCTGCGCGGGTCGCTCAAACCCGCGCTCCTGTATTTTTCCTATTGTTTGCAGGAAACCGCCGTCAGCAGCCGGCTCGCCGCGAGCGCGGCCGCCGCATCACGACAAGCGCCCGTTGCGTCAGTGTCAGTAGAGCCCGCCGGTTCCGGTGCGCACCGCGCGGTCCGCCTCGGGCGATACGCCCATCGGCCGGCCGTCGGCGTCGGTCACGCCCACCACCGAGTAATTGTCGGGCGGGGCGGTGCCGGGCTTGAAGGCTTCGAGGATGACGCGCTGGTCGCCGGGTCCCGCGCGCATGCCGCTCTTGGCGTCGACGCGCACCAGCTTGATGCCGGGCGGCACGCGGAACGGCACCGCCGGCTTGTCGGCGAGCGCAACCTTCATGAAATCGCGCACGATCGGCGCCGCCAGCACGCCGCCGGTCGCGCCGCGGCCGAGGTGACGGGGCTTGTCGTAGCCGAGATAGACGCCGACCACGAGGTCGGGCGAGAAGCCGATGAACCAGGCATCCTTCTCGTCGTTGGTGGTGCCGGTCTTGCCGGCGATCGGCTTGCCGACCTCCCTGACGACGGTGGCCGTGCCGCGCTGCACGACGCCCTCCATGATCGAGGTGATCTGGTAGGCGGTCATCGGGTCGAGGATGCGCTCGCGCTTGTCGATCAGCGTCGGCTCGTTCTGGTTCGCCCATTTGTCGGCGTCGCAGCCACGGCATTCGCGCAAGTCGTGCTTGTAGACGGTGCGTCCGTAGCGGTCCTGGATGCGGTCGATCAGCGTCGGCTGGATCTTGCGGCCGCCGTTGTCGAACATGGCATAGGCACCGACCATGCGCAGCAGCGTGGTTTCGCCCGCGCCGAGCGAGAACGAGAGATAAGGCGGCAGGTTGTCGTAGACGCCGAAGCGCTTGGCATATTCGCCGATCAGCGGCATGCCGATATCCTGTGCGAGCCGCACGGTCATGACGTTGCGCGACTGCTCGATGCCGAAGCGCAGGGTCGACGGCCCGTAGAATTTCTTGGTGTAGTTCTCCGGCGCCCAGATGCCGCTGCCGGTGTCGATCTCGAGCGGGGCATCCAGCACCACGGTCGAAGGCGTGTAGCCGTTGTCGAGGGCGGTGGCATAGACCAGCGGCTTGAACGAGGAGCCCGGCTGGCGCAGCGCCTGGGTTGCGCGGTTGAACTGGCTCTGGTCGTAGGAGAAGCCGCCGACCATCGCCAGCACCCGCCCGGTCTGCGGGTCCATCGCGACGATGCCGCCGGAAACCTCGGGCACCTGGCGCAGGCGGTACTGGCCGTCCTTGCCGGCGAGCGGCTCGACATAGACGACGTCGCCGGGCGTGAGCACCTGCGAGACCTTGGCCGGCGTTTTGCCCCGCAGCGCGCCGCTCGTGGCCTTCGCCCATTTCACGCCTTCGAGCGGCACGGTGGCGGTCTCGCGCTCGGCGGAGAGCGCGCCGCCCGGCTGGCGGCCGGGCTGGAAGCCGATACGCGCGGAAGCGTCATCGCTCTCGAGCACCACGGCGAGCCGCCAGGGCGCGATATCGGACAGCGCCCTGACGTCGGCGAGCTTGGCGCCCCACTCGGCGCCGGCCGCGAGGTCGAGCTTGGTGGTGGGGCCGCGATAGCCCTGCTGCTCGTCGAAGTTCACGAACCCGTCGACCAGCACCTTGCGCGCCAGCACCTGCATCTTGGGATCGAGCGTTGTGCGCACCGAGAGGCCGCCCTCGTAGAGCTTCTTCTCGGTGTAATTGTCGTGGATGTAGCGGCGGACCTCCTCGGCGAAATATTCCGCCGCGAAGATGTGGGCGCCGGTCGGCCGCGGCGTGATCTTGAGCGGCTCCTTCTTGGCCTTCTCGCCGTCCTGCGCGAGGACGTAGTGGTCCTCGACCATGCGGTCGATGACGTAGTTGCGCCGCTCGACCGCGCGCTCACGCTGCCGGAACGGATGGTAGTTGTTCGGCGCTTTGGGCAGCGCCGCGAGATAGGCCGCTTCCGCGACCGACAGCTCGTGCACCGACTTGTCGAAATAGAGCAGCGATGCGGCGGCGACGCCGTAGGCGCCCATGCCGAGATAGATCTCGTTGAGATAGAGCTCGAGGATGCGCTCCTTCGAGAAGGTGCGCTCGATCTTCATCGCCAGCAGCGCTTCCTTGATCTTGCGCGAGAACGACACCTCGTTGGTGAGCAGGAAGTTCTTGGCGACCTGTTGGGTGATGGTGGACGCGCCCTGCGGGCGGCGGCCGCTGCCGTATTGCTGCACGTACAGCACCGCGGCGCGGGCGATGCCGGAGAAGTCGATGCCGCCGTGCTCGTAGTAATTCTTGTCCTCGGCGGCGATGAAGGCATTGATCACGAGCTTGGGCACCGCCTGAATCGGCAGATAGAGCCGCCGCTCGCGCGCGTATTCCGCGAGCAGCGAGCCGTCGGAGGCGTGCACCCGCGTCATCACCGCGGGCTCGTAGTCCTGAAGCTGCGAGTAGTCGGGGAGCTCCTTCGAGTAGTGCCAGAGCAGGCCGGCGGCAGCCGTGATCGCGACAACGAAGACGATCGTCCCCGCGGCGAACAGCAAGCCGATGAAGCGCAGCAACAATCTCATGCCCGCAGTCCCCCCTGCGCCGACGCGGTCGGGTCACGATGTCGGGTGGTCACGTCAAAGCGGACGGATAAGATGCAATCGGGCGGATTTCCCCGTGGCACCGCCACCCCCCACGCGTCGGTCGATCCGTTGCCTAGGTCGCGCTGTTTTATGTTGAAACTGAGGCTAAATGGCCACAGTCCTTCAATTCTGGCCGGTTCCCGCCAGGCGGGTCGTGAAGAACGTATTGACCGCCTGCACGATGGAATCCGCGGTGCGGTCCCGCCATTCGGCCGAGATCAGCGATTTGAGGTCGGCGCGGTTCGACACATAGCCGAGCTCGACCAGGACGGAGGGCACGTCGGGCGCCTTGAGAACGACAAAGCTCGCGGATTTCAAGGGGTTCTGGTGGAGCCGGGCGGCGGCATTCCTGAGCTGGCCGACCATCGTCTGGGCAAACTGGAGGGAAAACGTCTTGGTTTCCCGGCGCGCGAGATCGATCAGGATCCCGGCGACGTCCTTTTCCTCGAACGAGAGGTCGATGCCGGCGATGGTATCGGCCTGGTTCTCGGCCGCGGCCAGGCGCGCGGCGCGGGCATCGGAGGGGCGCTCCGACAGCGTGTAGACGGTCGCCCCCTGCGCGTTGCCTTCCCGGCGCCGCAACGCATCGGCGTGAATCGAGATAAAGAGCGCGGCCTGGCGCGCGCGCGCGAACCGCACCCGCTCGCCGAGCGCCACGAAGGTGTCGTCGGCGCGGGTCAGGGCGACGCGGTATTTGCCGGTCTTTTCGATCTTGTCCTTCAGCATCAGGGAGAATTCGAGGACGATGGTCTTCTCCATCTCCCCGCTCGCCGCCCGGGTGCCGTTATCGATGCCGCCATGGCCGGGATCGATGACCACCAGCGGCCGCGTATCGCCCTTGGCGTCAGGCGGGGCCTCCGCCTTGCGGGCCTCCGGCGGCCGGTTCTCGAGCGCGATCGTGCGCAGGAACGCCTCGCGATCGGTCGGCACGAGATCGAGCACGAGGCGGGCCGGCTGATCGTTGGCGGCGTTGATCACGAACGCCTTGTCGACCCGCGCCGGCCGCGCCAGGTCGATCACGATGCGCGAGCCGCCCTGCATGACGAGGCCGAAACGGAACGCCTTGATCAGGCCGCGGCCGCTCTCGCCCGCCTTGGTCGGGAGCTGGAAGGCGACCTGGGGCATGTCGATTACGACCCGGTTGGGATTGGCCAGGGTGAAGGCGCGGATATCGACCTTGTGGCTGAGATCGAGCACCAGGCGGGTGAGCGCGTCGTCGCCGGCGAGCCGCACCTCGGTCGCCACCGGAAAGTCGCCCGCGGACGGGACGCCGTCGCGCTCGGCCGCGCCGGCACCGAGCACCGCGGCGCTCAGGAGCGTCGCGCACAGGAACAGAGCCAAGCTCGTCGCGCGGACAGACATGGGTTGTTTCCAGCCCCTTCGAGCCTGTTTTTACTCCATTATGGGGGCGCGGTTAACCCGGACCTAACCTCGCCGCGGCCGCTGCTCAACGTCCCCGGAGCGAGCGGACCTGCCTGCCCGTCCCGGCTACCTCCCTTGCCATCCCCCGCCGCCAGCCCTAATAAGGGGGTACTGACGATTTGCAGTTCCGGTTGTGTCACGTTCGGACATCCGGCAGGTCCGCCGAAGCTCCACGCCGCGACAGGCGACGAGAGGGGAGTTCGCGGGGAGATCGGCTGGCGGCGTCCCCAAGGGGCGACGCTCACGGGCCATCAGGCTGATGTTCTTGTGGACGGCAACCGGTGTTGCGTGCGGCACACGCCTCCCGCGACGGCGCGCCGGCATATGCTTCAAGGCCGCTTCGAGTCGAGGATCGTCAGCCAAAAGAAACCGCGGCGGCGCCTGCCAAGCGTTGCCGCCCCCATCACGGGCCAAAAGGTCATGTTACGGCCGCGCACCGAGACTTTAGCCAATTGCTGCCACGGCACGATCGCGTCGCAAGGCGACGCCGCCGCCTTGTCGGCAGCTGCATCAAGCCCGGCCGCGTGCCGGGCGTCGAACTCGGCGCACGGGGCCCATCCTTTCAACCACCACCATCAGACCGGTTGCCGGTCGCGCCGCCTTGCGCCGCCTTTGTGGCGGCGAGCGGTGGCCGCGTGCCAACCGGTCATCAAGAGACTGGTCAATGCCCAACAAAATGCTCATCGATGCGACCCATCCGGAAGAAACCCGGGTGGTTGTCCTGCGCGGCCATCGAGTCGAGGAATTCGACTTCGAGTCGGCCAACCGTAAACAGCTTCGCGGCAACATCTATCTGGCCAAGGTCACGCGCGTCGAGCCGTCGCTCCAGGCCGCGTTCGTCGACTACGGCGGCAACCGGCACGGCTTCCTCGCCTTCAGCGAAATCCATCCCGACTATTATCAAATCCCGGTCGCCGACCGGCAGGCGCTGATTGCCGAGGACGAGCGCGCCCAACGCGCCGCCGATGCCGAAGCCGATCACCGCGCCGGGCGTCGGCACCGCGAACGCGGAAGCCGCCGGCGGTCGGAGGAGATCAAAAGCGAGCCGGTCGAGATCGAAGCCGAGGCCATGGCGGCGGGCTCCGAAGCGATGGCTCCGCAAGCCGAGACGATCGAGGCGCTGACGCCGGATACGGCGCCCGCCGCGGGCGAGGTTGCAGCCGAGCCGCTCACGGCTGACGCTGCCGATGCAGACAGTTCACCCGCCGCCGTCGCAACCGAAGCGCCGATCGCGCTCGCTCAGCTCGAGTCGAGCACCGCGGCCGAACCGGTTCCGAGCGTTGCCGGCGAGCCCCTCCCCGACGAGGGCCCGGTTACGGCGGCGCCCGAGATCACCGCCCCGGCCGAGCGCGGCGAGGGCGAGACCGCCGAAGCCGGCGAGACCGGCAGCAACATCACCGAAATCAACGGCCACGCCGAAGGCGAAGAAGAGATCGTGGAGTCGGTGGGCGGCGCCGATGCGATGGAAGAGGTGCCGGAGCGCACGCAGCGTCCGCGCCGGCAGTACAAGATTCAAGAGGTCATCAAGCGCCGTCAGGTGATGCTGGTGCAGGTGGTCAAGGAGGAGCGCGGCACCAAAGGCGCGGCCCTCACCACCTATCTTTCGCTCGCCGGCCGCTATTCCGTGCTGATGCCCAACACCGCGCGCGGCGGCGGCATCAGCCGGAAGATTACGAGCGCCGATGATCGCCGCCGGTTGAAGGAAATCGCCCAGGAGCTCGAAGTCCCGGAAGGCATGGGCGTGATCCTGCGCACCGCCGGCGCGAGCCGCACCAAGACCGAGGTCAAGCGCGACTTCGAATACCTGCTTCGGCTGTGGGAGACCGTGCGCGACCTCACGCTCAAGTCGACGGCGCCCACGCTGGTCTACGAGGAAGGCTCGCTGGTCAAGCGCTCGATCCGCGACCTCTACAACAAGGACATCGACGAGATCCTGGTGTCCGGCGACGATGCCTACAAGGAAGCGAAAGAGTTCATGCGCATGCTCATGCCGAGCCATGCCAAGAACGTGAAAGCCTACCGCGACACGCTGCCGATCTTCACCCGCCACGGCATCGAGAGTCAGCTCGATGCCATGTTCACGCCGGTGATGCAGCTGCGCTCGGGCGGCTACATCGTGCTCAACCAGGCCGAGGCGCTGGTCGCAATCGACGTCAATTCGGGTCGCGCCACCCGCGAGCACCACATCGAGGACACCGCGCTCAAGACCAATCTCGAAGCTGCCGATGAAATCGCGCGACAATTGCGCTTGCGCGATCTCGCGGGCCTGGTCGTCATCGATTTCATCGACATGGACGAGAAGCGCAACAACCGCGCGGTCGAGCGCCGGTTGAAGGAATGCCTGCGGCACGACCGCGCGCGCATCCAGGTCGGACACATCTCGCACTTCGGCCTGCTCGAAATGTCGCGTCAGCGCATCCGCTCGAGCGTGCTGGAGAGCTCGACCGAGAAATGCCCGAATTGCGGGGGCACCGGCCATGTGCGCTCGGTTTCGTCAGTTGCGCTGCAGCTGCTGCGTTCGCTCGAGGAAATGCTGCTCAAGGGCGCCACCCACAACCTCGCAGTGCGGACGCGATCAGACATTGCACTCTATCTGCTCAATCACAAGCGCGCGCATCTGCGTGCGCTCGAGGAGCGCTTCCGGATCGCCATCATGATCGATGCCGATCCCGCCATCGGCGGACAGTCGTCGTTCGTGATCGAAAAGGGCGAGCAGGTGCACAGCCTGGAACAGGCCAAGGCGCTCGCGCTGCAGCCGGCGACTGCGGTCGCGATCGTGGAGGAGGACGAGGAGCCTCTCGTCGAGGAGGAGGAGGCTTCCGAGACCGAGGAGGCGGCCACCCCGGCTTGCAGGAGGACGCCCGAGCCGACGGCGAGCATGGCCAAGAGGAGGATCACGAGCAGGGCGGGGCGGCGGCGACGGCGGCGACGGCGCGGCCGCCGCGGCGGCGAAAGGCGCGAGGGAGTGCAGGCGGACCACGACGGCGACGCGGGTGCGCAGGACGCGCCCGCGGAATTCGCTGCGGCACCGCACGAAGACCACGCCGACCACCCGGCCGAGGCGCACGAGGGCGCCAACGGCGCAGGCAGTTCCGAGATGACGGCAGGCCGAACGGCGAGGGCGAACGCCGCCGCCGCCGGCGTGGACGCCGCGGCGGCCGCCGCAATCGTCGCGGCCGCGAGGGCGAAGGCTTGGTGGCGGAGAACGGCGGCGGCGAGGCCGCCGACGGCAGCGATGGCGCGGAAGCCGTCGAATTCAACGGCGGCGCGCCGTCCGAGCCTGCATCACCGGGATGCACGCGCCGGACGCCAGTCCGGACCACGGGCGCGCGCACATTGAATCCGAACCGCCGACACCGCACGTGACGCTCAGCGCGGCTCCCGAGCCACCGCTCGTTTCCCGAAGTACCCGTTGCGGCCGAACCGGCGATCTCCGAGCCGCCACGCCGTCGCTCAACCGTGCGCGAGCCCGCACCGCAGGCGCGGGACGAGACGACGGAGATCTTCCCGCGCCGTCCTTCACGCCGCCCATTCCACGGCGGAGCCGGTGATATCGAGCCCGGCGGAGAGCGAGGGCGGCGATCGTCCGCGTCGTTCCGGGTGGTGGAGCAAGCGTGTGTTCGGCAAGGGCTGACCACCGCCGTGCCTGCATCGCGCCGGCGCGGCCTTCCCTGCCGGCATGCGTCCGCTGGCGCTCCCGGTCGTGACGGGGGTCGCCATGAGAAGCGGCTGGGTCGACCGCGACGCGCAAGCGACGATCGACCACTACGCCGCGCAGGGCGTCGGCCGCGATCTGGCCTTGCGCGTCTATACGACGCGCTTGCTCGGCCGCGATCCAACACTCGTGCTCCATGGCGGCGGCAATACGTCAGTGAAAACCACGCTGCCCGATCTCCTCGGCGAGGAGGTCGCGGTGCTGTGCGTGAAAGGCTCGGGCGCCGAGATGGCGGCATCGAGCCGGCGGGACTTCCGGCCATGCGGCTCGAGCGCCTGCGCAAGCTGCGCGCCGCACGGCACTGACCGACGAGGATCTGGTGCGCGTGCAGCGTGAAAACCTGCTGGAGCCGATGGCGCCCAATCCCTCAGTCGAGACCCTGCTGCATGTCTTTTTGCCGCACACATACGTCGACCATACCCACGCCAACGCGGTCCTGAGCCTCGTCGACCAGCCCGACGGCGAGAGCATCTGCGCGCAGGTCTACGACGGGCGTGCGAGCGTGTGCCCTACGTGATGTCGGGATTGGCGCTCGCGAAGACGGCCGCGGACATTTACGACACCAAGCCCGAGGTCGAGGGGCTGATCCTGCACAAGCACGGCATCGTCACGTTCGGCAACAGTGCGCGCGAAGCCTATGAACGCATGATCGCTCTGGTCACGTTGGCCGAGGAGCGGCTGAAGAAGAGCCGCAAGGCGGTATTCGCGACCGCACAATTGCCGCAGGCGATCGCGCCGTCGAGTGCTGTGGCCCCGATCCTGCGTGGCGCCTGCAGCGGCAAGGACGAAGCGATCGAGGCGCTTGGCGCCGCCTGATCCTCGACTTCCGCACCGGCCCGCGATCCTCACTACGTCAACGGCGTCGAGCTTACGCGTTACAGCCAGGCCGGCGTGGTGACGCCCGACCACACCATTCGCACCAAGAACTGGCCGCTGGTCGTTGCCGCGCCGAGGCCGGCAAGGAAGACGATTTCAACGCGCCGCGCACGCGGCGGCGAGGGCCTTCATCGAACGCTATCAGGCCTACTTCGCGCGTCAGAACGCGCGCGTCGGCGGCATCAAGCACCGCTCGATCCCTGCCCCGCGTCGCACTCGTTCCCGGCCTTGGTCTGTTCGGCCTCGGCCGCTCAAGAGAGAGGCCGGCATCGCCGCCGATCTCGCGGAGTGCGCGGTCGCGGCCATCACGGACGCCGAGGCGATCGGCCGCTTCAAATCGATTTCGGAAGCGCAGATGTTCGACATGGAATACTGGTCGCTCGAACAGGCCAAGCTCGGCCGCGCCGCCGAGAAGCCGCTCGCCGGCCAGGTCGCCGTCATCACCGGTGCCGGCGGCACGATCGGGGCGGCGACCGCGCTGCGTTTGCCGCGGCGGGCGCCGAGGTCGCCCTGCTCGATCTCGACGAGCACGCAGCCCGGGACAAGGCCGAGGCCATCGGCCCGGCCGCGCTCGCGCTGCGGTGCGACGTCACCGATGCCGCGTCGTTGCGCGGGGCGTTCGCCGGAGTCGTCGAGGCCTTCGGCGGCGTCGACATCGCGGTGTCGAACGCCGGCGCGGCCTGGCAGGGCCGCATCGGCGAGGTCGACGAAGAGGTGCTGCGCAAGAGCTTCGAGTTGAACTTCTACGGTCATCAGCGTGTCGCGCAGGCGGCAGTGAAGATCATGTTGGCGCAGGGCACCGGCGGCTGCCTGCTGTTCAACGTCTCGAAGCAGGCGGTAACCCGGGACCGAACTTCGGTCCCTATGGGTTGCCCAAGGCGGCAACGCTGTTGCTGGTGCGGCAATACGCGCTCGATTACGGCGCCGACGGCATCCGCGCCAATGCGGTCAATGCCGATCGCATCCGCTCGGGGCTGCTCACCGACGCGTTCATTGCCGAGCGCTCGAAAGCGCGCGGCGTGAGCGAGAGGGACTATCTCAGCGGCAACCTGCTCGGTCGCGAAGTCACCGCCGAGGACGTGGCGCAGGCGTTTCTCTATCAGGCACTCGAGCTCAAGACCACGGGCGACGTCACCACGGTGGACGGCGGCAACATCGCCGCGGCGCTGCGCTAGCGTTCCGATCCGCCGCTAGGCCGCCGCAGGCTCGCCCAGGCGAAAATGCCGTACATGATTGCAAGCGGCAGCAGCAGGCCCCACACGCCGGTCGCGACGTAAGTGAGCGTGCCGGCCGCCGTCCCAAGCAGAATCCGAACATGATCGGGAACAGGCGCGCGACCCGGCCGCGGGCCGCGTCGTAGGCCACCGCGACGGCTGCATCGGCGGGCGCGCGCGCCGCGCCTGCCACGCAAGCGCCAGCTCAGTCGCATCGATCGCGAATTGCGTGGTGTTCGTATCATCACGTTAGTGGACGCGACGCTGCGCATCATCAACCGCACCGCGGCGCTCTGCGTGCCGATGGCGAAAAAACCGAGCAGGCTCACCACCACCACCTCGGCGGCATTGGGGCCGTCGGCGCTCGCGCTCGCCAACACCGCCAGCAGGAAGGCGGTCAGCACGGCGCATTCGAGGCCCAGCGCCCCGGCGATCGGCGCGCGGCCGCGGCGCTCAACCGTGACCGCGGACACCGTGGTCACCGCCGCCGCCAGCAGGAACACCGGAATCGCCAGCACCTTGGTCACCGCGCCCTGCTCGTTGGTGACGAAGGCGACAGCCGCCAGCACGAAGCTGCCGGTGACCTGCGCCACGAACAGGCCGAACAGCGCGAGCGCGGTATAGGCGGTCGATGAAGCCGGCCGCGAAGCTCAGGAGCGGAGGAACCAATGCCGGCGGAGCCCGTTGGCGTGGCAACGAGGCACATCTGCGTCATCGATTCCCTGCCCCGCGGTCAACGCCTGAGCCATGCTCCGATGCGCTCGACCGCCTCCCGCATCTGCACTGCCGCGCCCGCGTAGCAGAAGCGCATGAAGTGCCTGCCCGCGAGCGGATCGAAATCGACGCCGGGCGTCGCCGCCACGTGGGTTTCCGCCAGCATGCGCTTGGCGAACTCGAAACTGT
>CAVUAI010000031.1:0-99074 GCA_963739385.1 uncultured Alphaproteobacteria bacterium | reverse complement strand
GATATGGCAACGGCAATGTATTTCCGGCGGCAGGCTGAGGTCCTACTTGCCCTTTCGAGAGCGACGATCGATCTCGCTGTCGCGGGGCGGTTGCGCGCCCTCGCGGCGGAGTTTCGCACCAAGGCCGACCAGTTGGACGACGACGGTGAGGAGTTCTCCCCTTGGTCTGTCGGGCGCACCGGTTCATCGAGCGGAGAGATGGACCGCGACTAGTACGAACCGTAAGCCGTGCGGCTGGTCCGGGCCGGCATTAGCGATCCAATACATCGGTGTGGAACCTGCGGGAGCGGACGGTAGTTCGCTGCCATGCATGACCGGATCAATGGCGTCCATTCGCTCGGAGGGCTAAACTTGAAGGTGGGCTTGCGGCCGGCAAGCCGGGTGCGTCGAGGTACCAAATACACGCCCTCGCGCACACCCGGCTGGCGTCGAAGCCGCCAACCGCAAGCCCGTCCGCTGCATCTGCTATCTGCCATGTGTGGACGGCTCCGAGTTGGCAAGGAGAATCTTCACGGCGCGTCGCTAGTCGGTGCAGCCATGTGTTCGGCCTGTTAGTGCGGTTCACATGACCGCTGGCCATAATGCCCTCCGCGGATCAGGTCATCCGTGGCACTCACGTGCCGGTGGAGGAGCCGTCCACAGCATCAAAAGCGGCCAAAAATCGTTGCGCGCGGTCGAGTCCTGCCCGTTCCCGGTCGGCCGCGTGCAATTTGGGCCGGCCGGACGCAGTGGGGCGGTGTTGATGGGCCAGGTAATTTCCCGCGCCGTTTTCTCAAGCGCGTCCAGGTCGCGCTTGCAGGGGGTGAAATCGACGCATTTCCCCGGACCGATGCCCGCCCCTCATCATCCGGCAGCCGTCGTCGTCGGAAGCAGACCTGGCCGCAGGCCGAAAACCATTGGCGCCTGACTCGCGGCTCGAAGTTCAGGCCGTGCGACGCCACACATTTTTGTGGTCGACAAGCCGCACACGAAGATGACCTTGCCCTGCCGTGCCTGAGTTAACTGCGCCTTAACCATACCAGAGCGATAAAACGTGACAGCGCAAGCCGCCGGGGGATTCACGCGAATCCGGGTGAGACGTTCCGGCACCAGGGGAGCAGCGCAAATGCCAAACGGAAAGAGCTATACGCCTACTGACGATGCCGCGAGCGAGCGCACGCGCGGCCCCGGAGCGGCACGCCCGCTCAATGGGGATGCGTGGTTGGAGACCTTGGCCGCGCTCGAGGTGGAGTTCAGGACGGTCCTGGAGCGGCACGCGGCCGCCCGGCGGCGGTTGCCGGAACAACGCAGCGAGTCCTGACGGCGGACTGGCGGTTGGGTCGGAGCGGCTTCTTGCTACTCTGCCGCAACCGCAGGTCCGTCATCGATTGGACCGGGCCGAATGGCGGTAACGACCTATTTGGTCTCACTGCCAATGCCCCATAGCTTGCATACCTCGTCCAAAGCCGACTTCAAACGCTCCCCTGCCGCGGCATAGGCCTGCGGTCGACTGCTCCACCCCAACGCGTAGCCGACCTGCTCGAGCGAAACCTCCCGACATATTGTCCAGTCGAGTACATACGATCCGATCTTGCCGGCCGCCTGTGTCGCTTCTCGATATCGCTGACGATGGAAAACCTGCGCCTCGGTCTTCGCCATCGTGGTGAAATCCCCGGCGACGGGGGCGAACACCCGGGTGAGATCGACCGATCCCAAGCGATCGGACAGGCCGGCGTGGTACCAATGATGGCGATACTTTTGCCCCGCCAGGTACTGCTCTTGGGTGATGACGCTCCGTGCCAAGGCGCGCTCCAGCGGGCTGTCCCGCATGGTAATCTGGCCGGTATCGCCGCGTTCGATATCCCTTCCTGCGCGCCGCAGACGCTCTGTCGTCGGCAGCGCGCGGTACTCGACCAGCGGGACGCCCTTTCTGCGCTTGAGCGCCATTCGCGCGAACATTTTGGCCTCGGGGGCTCGGTCGCTCATCTCACCGTCTCCTCGGATTGACGTTCGGTGGCGGCTTCGCCGCCAATGGGTGGCCTTTCGATATCGAGTCTCATTGCCCGGCGGCACGACCGCCGCCGCCGGGCGCCTTATCGGTTCGGAACGTGGCTGCTCGGCCTAGCCCGAAGGAGATAGCTACATTATGCATCCGAAAAGTCAACCACCAAATGTAGCTATACTTGCTGTACTGTAGCAACATGGCAACCACCCGCGGAGAACGGCTACGAAGCGCGCGTGAGAAGCGCTTCAAGTCGGCGCGTCTCGCCGCCAAGGCGCTCGGCGTTGCGATTTCGACCTACGGCGCACACGAGCGCGCGGAAGCGCCCGGTGGACGCGACTATGGTCCCAACGAGGCCAAGCGTTACGGGCGCTGGTTCAGAGTCGCGCCCGAATGGCTGTTGACCGGCCGCGGACCCCCGCCGCCCGGCGAACCGTACGAACCACTCCCCTTCAGGGTGCGCGTGGTCGGCTATGTTGGTGCCGGCGCCGAGGCGCATCTGTACGAAGTAGCCCAAGGCGATCTCGATGAGGTCGACCCGCCCCGCGACGCGAGCGATCGCACCGTGGCCGTGGAGATCCGCGGCGACAGCCTGGGGTCGTTCTTCAACCGCTGGCTGGTGTTCTATGACGACGTGCGGCAGGCCGTGACGCCCGACCTCATCGGCGAACTGTGCGTGGTCGGCCTCGAGGATGGACGGATACTGGTCAAGCAGGTGCAGCGTGGCCGCGCCGAGGGACTGTTTAACCTCCTGTCGTCCACCGAGAAGCCCATTTTGGACGTCGCCGTCGCATGGGCCGCGAGGGTCAACGGCATTTCCCGCCGCAGCCGAAGTTGACCTGATTTCCTGATTCCGAGTCACCCGTGACCGAGAACGCGGGCCAGGGCTGAGGCCTCGCGCCGGCGCGGCGCGGACGCCTACCTTTTTGCTACATTATGTAGTTGACATATTTTGCTACATAGTGTAGCTACTATTGCCATGCGGACCGTGCCCGATCTTCCGGACAATGCGAGGACGATTGGCCGCAGGCAAGACCGCGTCCATCGTTTTATCGCACGCGTGGATAGTCACCTGCCCACGCTGGCGGACGACGGAGCGCGCCGGGCCTTCCTCGACCGGCAACTCGAGGGATGGGAACGCCGCTACGCCCGCTTCATCGCAACCGAGGGTCAATCCGAGCCGGTAGCCGCTCCGGGCGACCCGCCGCTGGCAGCCGATTTTCTGCTCACCATTACCGGCCTCGCAGCGCGGCGCGTGGCGCTGGACGAACATGCGAGAACACATGCCTAACCCCAACGACCAAAAGTCTTTCGGCAGAACGGTCCTCTCCCTTCTGGTCGCCGCCGACCAGTGTTGCCCCGCGATCATCGGGCAGGCTCATCTCCTGTATCTTCAGGGAGCACCACGAGGGAGGAGGCCTGGAAGATATTCGCAACATTGAAACGAGAGGCAGATGAGCTCGGTGCGGCTCTCGCGCGGGTCGAAGCCGCGTTTGAAACGGCAAGCGCGAAGCCCGCTGATCTTCTGTCACCGCAGCAGAGAGGCGCCCGCCCTGCCGGTGGTCCGGTTTCCTAGAGCATCAAATCCTTGTTCTCGAGGCCGTACATGACGCCACCCCAGCTGCTGCCGACATATTCGTATTGATTTGAGATGTGCTGACGCCCGGCCATGAGGTCGGCCAGAATTCCTCCGAACGGCAGATCGTCGGACAGGCCCGCCGCCCCGGTGGCCTTGAAGATGCGCGCGGCTAGAAGCGTGCAGCGCTCGGTGACGGCCGTCGATTGGAACTTGTACCGCAGGCGCTCCTCGAGCGGCGGCGTCTCGCCGCGCTCGGCATACGCGTGCAGATTTCGAAAGTTGCGATGGAGTGTGTTCGTCATCTCGTCAATGGCCGCCGCCGTTTCCGCACAGAGCAGTTGTACGAAGGGATTCTCGGCCGCCCGTCCGCCCGCCCGCGTCACGCGCGTCCTGCCGTACCGCAGGAGCGCATGGAGCATGCCCTGCAGCGCGCCCAGCGCAGCGGTGGAAATGCCCCGCACGAAAATCTGGCCGAAGGGCAAGCGGTAGAGGCTTGACGTATTGATCGCCTGTCCGGGACCCTTGAGATCGAAATTGTCGACCATCCGCTGGGACCGGTAGGCCGGCACGAACGCGTCGTCCACCATCACATCCCAGCTTCCGGTTCCCTGCAATCCAGCCACCTGCCAGGTATCGACTGACTTATAGTGCTCGCGCGGCAGCAGAAATATGCGCCCGTCCGGCGGCCCTCCGTCGGCGGCGGAAACCAGGGCGCCGAGCAACGCCCAATCGCAGTGGTCGCAGCAGCTCGCGTACTTCCAGCGTCCGCTCAGGCGAAAGCCTCCCTCGACCGCCGTCGCCTGTCCCGCGGGCATAAGCGATGAGCAGATGAGCGTGGAAGAGTTGTCGCGCCAGACCTCCTGCGCCGCGCGGTCATCCAACAGCGCCATAAACCAGGGGTGAACACCCGACACGCCGTAAATCCATGCTGTCGACATATCGCCTTCGGCCAATGCAAGCTGAACCTCGTAGAAGGTGCTGAGGTCCATTTCGTACCCGCCCCAGCGCCTGGGCTGCAGCACGCGGAAGAAACCGGCGCGCTGCATGTCGGCGATTGTGTCGTCCGGGATTCGGCGCTGGCGCCTGCCTTCGATCGAGCGTTGCGCGAGGGCGGGGATCATCGCGCGGGCGCGGGCGATGATTTCCGTCGGATTCGGCGTCTCACTCGGGACGAGTTTCGCTGCCGCCGCAGTGTCAGCTCTCGACCTGTCCAATGCGACCTACTCCGCCGCCGCCAGATTTCCGCGATTGCGCCGCAGGCAGGCGATCAGCATCTCGGTAGACATGACATCGCCGAAGGTCAGATAGAACGCGCAGAGCGAGGCATTGTGGTCTTCATCAGTCACGGCGGCATTCCCGTCGGCTACCATAATGGTCTTGAAATTGAGCATCATGGCGTCGCGTGCCGTCGATTCACAGCAAACATTGGTGACGGTGCCGGTCACGAGCACGGTATCGAGACCACGTTCGCGCAGAACGTCCGCAAGGTTCGACGAGCCCTGAATGAAGGCGCTGAAACGATTCTTTTCGACGATGATATCGTCCGGCTGCACGTCGAGGGTTGCCCACAGCTCGTGTCCCCTGCTGCCCGAGGTCAAAGCTGCAACCCGCTTGGCGCCCTGCTGCGGGGTCACCATCTCAAAATAGGTCGACCAGTTTTTCAGCGCGTCCTCCTTGAAGGTGGTCTTGATCCAGATGACGGCGCCTCCGCTCTCGCGCACCGCTGCGGCGAGGCGATTGATGTTGGGCACGATCTTTTCGGCCATCGGGCAAAGCGCATGCGCGACACCGGGCAGCATGAAGGCGTTCTGCATGTCGACCACGACGAGTGCGGTCTTGCTCGGCACCAGATCCTCGTAGACATGCTCCCGTCCGCGCCGGGCGATGACACGGTCAACGACCGATTGCGGGATGGACAAGGTATGCATCGACGCCCTCCGTATGGTGTGCACGAGGAGACTATTGCGCCGGGCGCCGCCGCAGGCAAGCTCACGGCTTGCGGGCGAAAGCGTCCGCGATAAAGGCGTGCGCCAGGGCGTAACCATGGCGGGTCGCGGACTCGTCATACACGGCCACGCCCGGATTGTTCTCCTGCGGGTCGGTGAAGGCATGTACCACGCCGCCGAATGTCAGCAGCGCCCAGCGCGCCCCGGCGGCGGTCATCTCGGCTTCGAATGCGTCGCGCTCGGCCTTGGGTGCGATCGGGTCGTCGGCACCGTGCACGGCGAGGACGGCGGCTTTGACCTCGCCGGGCTTGGCGGGTTGCGAAGTGGTCAAGGTTCCGTGCATGGAGACCACCGCCTGCACATCCGCGCCGGTGCGGGCGAGCTCGATGACATTGAGACCGCCGAAGCAATAGCCGATCGCGGCACGCCGGCTGATGTCGCCGATGGCGCGCCGGTCGGCTTCGCGCGTTAATGTGTCGAGCGCGGCGGCGATGCGCCGGCGCCGTCCCGCCACGTCGGACATGAAAGGCTGCAGGAACTCCATGGGGTTCTCGGTGCCGACCGGCCCGTTTCCCTCCCCAAACATGTCTGCGACGAAGACGACATAACCCTCGCCCGCGAGCATCTGCGCGGTTTCGATCGCGGGCTTGATCACGCCCCTCCAGTTGGGGGCCATCAGCAGGAGCGGGCGAGGCGCCCTGACGCTCTCGTCCCAGACCAATGCGCCCCGGCAACTGATCCCAGACACTGAATAGAAGATACTTTCGACCGCCATCGGCTTTCTCCCCTGTGGCATGCAGACATCAATCGAGCGAGCAGCCCCCGTCACCGCGCGGCCGCTGCGGGCCGCAGGAACGCAAAGTCGCAACCGTCATCGGCACCGAGAATCTCGCTCGCGTAGAGCTTGGCGTAGCCGCGCTCGGGTTTCATTTCGACGGGCCGCGCCGCGGCCGCGCGCCGTTTCAGGTCGGCCTCTTCCACCATTAGATCGATACGCCGCTCCTTTACGGAAAGCCGGATGCGGTCCCCGTCGCGCACAAGGCCGAGCGGGCCGCCGGAAACCGAATCCGGAGTCACGTGCAGCACGATGGTGCCGAAGGCAGTGCCGCTCATGCGCGCGTCGGAGACACGAATCATGTCCTTGACGCCGCTTTGCGCAAGCTTCTTCGGAATCGGGAGATAGCCGGCTTCTGGCATGCATTCGGGCGCGTGCGGGCCGGCATTCTGCAGAACCAGCACGTCCTGCGGAGTAACCGCGAGTCCGGGATTGTCGATGCGCGCGGCAAGGTCGGCGAGCGACGAGAACACCACCGCCCTGCCCTCGTGCTCGAACAGCCTGGCATCGGCCGCAGAGCGCTTGAGGATTGCGCCCCCCGGAGCGAGGTTGCCGAACAGGGCAACGAGACCGCCGCGCGGTTCAAACGGCTGGTCGCGGCTGGCAATGATCGACCGGTCGACGTGCGGGGCGCCATCGGACGCGAGCCGCTCGCCCAATGTCTCGCCGGTCACGGTCATGCAGTCGAGATGGAGCAATGGCGCGAGCTCGCGCAGAAGCGCACCCATGCCGCCGGATGCGAAGAAATCCTCCATGTAGCCGTTGCCCACCGGCTTGAGATTGACCAAGACTGGAGTCGTATCGGAAAGCTCATTGAGATGCTTGAGCGAGACTTTCACCCCGGCCCGGCCGGCGATCGCGGTGAGATGGATCACGGCATTGGTCGAGCCGCCGAGCGCCAGCAGCGTGCGCAAGGCATTGTCCACCGATTTTGCGGTGAGGATCCGCTCGGGCGTCAGCGCCGAGCCGATCAGCCGCACCGCGGCGGCGCCGGTGGCCTCGGCGGCTCGTAGCCGGTTAGCGTGGACCGCAGGTATCGCGGCGGTGCCCGGCACCATTAGGCCGAGCGCCTCGGCGATACAGGCCATGGTAGACGCCGTACCCATCACTGCGCAGGTGCCCGCGGTGACCGCGAGTTGGCCTTCGACCTCCAAGATCTCGTCATTCCCGACCTCGCCCGCGCGATAGCGCGCCCAGAAGCGGCGACAGTCGGTACATGCGCCAAGGCGCTCGCCGCGGTGACGACCTGTCATCATGGGGCCCGCCACCAACATGACCGCAGGACGCCCAGCGGATACAGCGCCCATGAGCTGCGCCGGGACCGTCTTGTCGCAACCACCCATGAGCACCACCGCATCCATGGGCTGCGCCCGGATCATCTCCTCGGTATCGATCGACATCAGGTTGCGGTACTTCAGACTGGTCGGGCTGAGAAACACCTCGCCCAGCGAGATGGTCGGGAATTCGATCGGCAGCGCACCGGCGGCAAGGACCCCTCGTTTGACCGCCTCCAGCAATTCGGGAAAATGACGGTGGCAGTTGTTGAAGCCCGAGGGTGTGTACGCGATGCCGATCACGGGCTTTGCCAGCATCGCCCGCGAATAGCCCATGGACTGCGCGAATGAACGCCGCAGGTAGAGCGAGAAGTCGCGGTCGCCATAGTTGGTGAGGCCATGCTCGAGGCCGTGCGCGGTTTCAGTCATGGCCGTGAAGGTCTCATGGTCGGGTCGTCCATACTGCTACCATAGCCAAGAAATCCGCGAAGCCGTCGCCAGGAAAATCAATCGATGGGCGGCCTCGGCAGCTCCGCCAAGCTCGCCTGGCGGCCACAACGTCGCAGATCCAGAAGGAGGCCTCGGATGCACGAGCCTCTCGGGAGATCAAATCCATCGAGGCAAACTGCCGAAAACCTTGGAATGAGGCGGTCGGGCCACCTATCCCTCCCTCCGGCCTGCATGACCACATTGCGCAAAATCGCAGTCAATTGCGCAAGATCCTGCGGACTACCGCCTCGACAACGCCCCTGGAACGCCTCTAAAAAGAAGCCTTGGGAGCGTTCCAAAGAGGTCCTCCTTGCTGGGGGAAAGCCAGTCCATGAAATACGACGCGTATTTTGTCGATGCCCTGGCCCGGCTCAGGGATGAGCGCCGCTACCGGGTTTTTGCCGACCTTGAGCGGCTCGCTGGGCGCTTCCCGCACGCGATCTGGCATTCCGCCGACGGGCCTCGCGATGTGATCGTCTGGTGTTCCAACGATTACCTCGGAATGGGTCAACACCCCAAGGTCATCGGCGCGATGGTCGAAACCGCAACGCGCATGGGCACCGGCGCCGGCGGCACCCGCAACATCGCGGGCACCAATCACCCGCTGGTCGACCTCGAGCGCGAGCTCGCCGACCTCCATCGCAAGGAAGCAGCGCTCGTCTTCACCTCCGGTTACGTTTCCAATGAGACCGGTATTGCGACCATCGCCAAACTGCTGCCGAATTGCCTGATCCTGTCGGATGAATCGAACCACAATTCCATGATCGAGGGCGTGCGCCAGTCGAAGTGCGAGAAGCTGATCTTCCGCCATAACGACATGGCGCATCTCGAGGAGCTGTTGCAAGCCGCCGATCGGCGCCGGCCGAAGCTCATCGTGTTTGAGACCCTTTATTCCATGGACGGCGACGTCGCGCCGATGCGGCAAATCTGCGATCTCGCCGAGCGCTTCGGCGCGATGACCTACGCCGACGAGGTCCATGCGGTCGGCATGTACGGTCCGCGCGGCGGCGGACAGGCGGAATTCCAGGGCGTCATGACCCGGATCGATGTGATCGAGGGCACGCTCGCCAAGGCCTTTGGATGTCTCGGGGGCTACATCGCCGCCAGCGCGGCACTGTGCGACGCGGTGCGCAGCTATGCGCCTGGCTTTATCTTCACGACCGCGCTGCCGCCTCCGATCTGCGCCGCAGCGACGTCGGCGATCCGCCACCTGAAGGCCTCGAGCTTCGAACGCGACCTCCACCAGGAGCGCGCTGCACGCGTCAAGGCAGTGCTCAACGCGGCCGGCCTGCCGGTGATGCCGAACGACACCCACATCGTCCCTGTCTACGTGGGAGAGCCGGAGAAATGCAAACAGGCGACCGATATTCTGCTCGCCGAATACGGCATTTACATTCAACCGATCAACTATCCAACCGTTCCCAAGGGGACTGAGCGACTGCGGATCACGCCGACGCCATATCACGCGGATGCGTTGATTGACGCCCTTGCCGAGGCGTTGGTGGATGTGTGGGAGCGGCTCGACCTGCCGCTCAGGGCGCGCGCGCTGGCCGCAGAGTGAGGCCCGCACTCCGGCTTTGCCCGGCTCGGGCTCGGAGGCTTGCTGCGCCCTTTCAATCGTCGAATGTTCCTTGTCCCGGCCGTTTCCAGTAGTCGCGTGGCCGCGCGGGCAGACGCCGCACGAGGCGTCGCGCCACAACGGCCACCGAAAAACTGACGGCCAGGAACCGCGCAAGATGGTGCGCCCCGACATAGACCGGGTCGAGGTGCAGTGCGAGGGCGAGCACCATCATGGTATCCTGCGCTCCAGGTGCGAAGGCGACGATTACATCGGCGATACGAAACGGAAGCACCGCCACGACAATGAGGGCGAATGCGGCGGCGACCGCGATGGCGACCGCAAAGGAACCGAAGGCAGCGGCGAGATAGCTCAGCAGAATGCGCGGACTTGTGTTGGCAAATCTGGCACCCGCAACCGCGCCCAGCGTGAGCACCGCGGCGCTCCCCGCCCACCACGGCAGCGAGACGTGGACCAGGTCTGCTCCATGCAACGTTCCCGAACCGGCCATGGCGCCGAACATCAGCCCGCCCGGAAACCTGATGCGCAGCATTATCAGCGCCGTCACCGTCGATAACGTCAGGAGCAGCGCAAGCTCCCCAAACGACGCCTCCGTCACGCCTCGCGTCGATACGACCGGCTCCACCGTAGAGCCAAACAGCGCAAGCCCGGCAGGCAGGCCGAGCACAATCAGCAGGACGCGCATCACGTGAACGATCGCGATGCCGCGCACATCGGCGTTGAACTCGGCCGATAGCGCCATGACCTGTGCCATCGAACCGGGGCTGGCACCGAGCAATGCCGACAGTGGATCCCAACCGTGGACCAGTCGGAGATACCAGGCGGTGGCAGTCATCATGCAGATCGCCGCGACGACGAGCAACGCCACGCTCAAGGGCCAGGTGGCGACCCCCTTGAGCGTCTCCGGCGTGACCACCGCTCCCAGCAGGATGCCGACGAGGATGAAGCACAGCCGTGCCAGCGACGGCGGTATCCTCATGGGGCGTCCCGCGAGAGCGGCGATTGCAACCGTCAACATCGAGCCGGCAACCAAGCCGCCTGGAAAGCCGATGACATTGAAGCCAACGCCGCCTGCGGCAGCAATGAGCAGGGTCTCCGCAACGTGCAGAACATCGCGTTGTGGGGGGAGGAGAGGCGCCATCGACGGTCCCTCGGGTCACGCGAGCGAGGCGCGTCCCGCGGTCCGCTCCGGTCGATCATCAATGCCGCCTGTGATATGCCGCGTCAAATGCCGACGCCGCAAAAACGGATAGCGCCCCGGGAGCAAACCGCGGCGGCCGATTGCCGGCCTCGGTCGACGCTTGCCTTGAGACACGTCGCGCAGAATGCGCATCCGCTGACCCGGCTTCGACCCGCCTGCGAACTTCCGGTTCGCCGACGGCGCCAGCGCCTCGGGCGGCGATATTCTCGCCCGTCGTTTCGTGCGGTAGGATGACTTTACTGGGTCTCGCGCCCCGAGGATGCTCATGCTGCAAGGCTGGATCGTTATAGCCTGCGCGCTCGGCTATATCGGCCTTTTGTTCGTAATCGCAAGCTACGGGGACCGGACGCGGCGCTTCGGCCGCGAAGGCCGGGCGCGGCTCTTCATCTATCCCCTTTCGCTCGCGATCTACTGCACGTCCTGGACCTTCTTCGGCTCGGTCGGACTCGCTTCGCGTACGGGCTACGACTTTCTGACGATCTACGTCGGGCCGATACTGGTGATTGGGCTCTGTTCACCGCTCATCATGCGCATCGTACGCTTGGCCAAGGCGCAGAACATCACGTCGATCGCCGATTTCATCGCCGCCCGTTACGGCAAGGCTCAGACCGTCGCTGGCACGGTGGCGCTCATCGCCATCGTTGGTACCATTCCCTACATCGCCCTTCAGCTCAAAGCCGTATCCTCCTCGCTCACTACCATCCTCGTCCATATCGGACCCGCGAGCGGCGCGATGCAGCCGGTCTTGGGCGACATCGCACTCTACGTGGCGATGGCGATGGCGATCTTCGCGGTGCTGTTCGGCACGCGCCATATCGACGCCACCGAGCACCAGGACGGACTGATGCTGGCGATCGCGACCGAATCCATCGTCAAGCTCGTGGCTTTCGTCGGCGTTGGCATATTCGTCACGTTCTGGATGTTCGACGGACCGCTGGCGCTGTTTGCCCAGGCCTTGGAGCGACCCGATACCGCGGCGGTCCTGACCCGCGAGCCCGTGGTCGGGACGCTGGTGGCGATGACCCTGCTGTCGCTGTTCGCAATCGTGCTGCTGCCGCGCCAATTCCACGTCACGGTGGTGGAGAACAACAGCGAGGACGAGATCAGACGTGCCGCCTGGCTGTTCCCGCTCTATCTCGTGCTGATCAATCTGTTCGTCGTTCCCATCGCCTTGGCCGGCCTGCTCACGTTCTCCCCCGGGCAGGTCGACAGCGACATGTTCGTGCTTGCCCTGCCGCTCGCCGCGCATTCCGACCTGTTCACAGTCGCCGCGTTCATTGGTGGTCTTTCGGCGGCGACCGCGATGGTGATCGTGGAATCAGTCGCGCTCGCCATCATGATATCCAACGACATCCTCATGCCGCTGGTGCTGCAGCGACGTGAGACCCTGATAACCGGGCGCGACAATGTCGGGCGTCTGCTGCTGATTGTGCGGCGAGCAGCGATCTTCGTGATCCTCCTCCTCGCCTACGTGTACTACCGGCTGGCCGGCGACGCGCAGCTGGCCTCGATCGGCTTGCTGTCGTTCGCTGCAGTGGCGCAGCTCGCACCGGCCTTTTTCGGTGGTCTGATCTGGCGCCGGGCAACCGCACGCGGCGCGTTGGCAGGAATGACGGTCGGCATACTGGCCTGGGCCTATACCCTGTTGCTGCCGAGTTTGGCGGACGCGGGTATCGTCGGGCCGACCTTGCTGTCCGAGGGCCCATGGGGAAACGCGCTGCTGCGCCCGCAGGCCCTCTTCGGGCTCGATCTGCCGCCGCTCGCCCATGGCGTGATCTGGAGCCTTTCACTCAACGTCCTTGCCTATGTGGCCTTTTCGTTCGGGCGTGCGCCGGCCGCGATCGAACGGCTGCAGGCCGACCTGTTCGTCCCCTCCCACCTCACGCCGATTCCGCCGAGCTTCCGGCTGTGGCGCTCCTCAGTGACGGTCGAAGAGCTCACGACGACCGTCGCCCGCTATCTTGGCGAGGAGCGCACGCGCAGCTCCTTCGACAGCTACGGGCTGACGCGCGGCATCAACGTCGATCCCAAGGCCGAGGCCGATTTCGAGCTCTTGCGCTACGCCGAGCATCTGCTTGCCTCGGCGATCGGAGCGGCATCGTCGCGTCTCGTGCTGTCGCTCCTGCTGCGCAAGCGTACGGTATCCACCAAGGCCGCGCTCAAGCTGCTCGACGACGCCAATGCCGCCATCCACTACAACCGCGAGATTCTCCAGACGGCGCTCGACCATGTGCGGCAGGGCATCGCCGTGTTCGACAAGAACTTGAGCCTGGTCTGCTGGAATCGCCAATTCGGCGAGATTCTCGCACTGCCGCCGCAACTCACTCGCGTCGGAACCGGGCTTGACCACATCTTGCGCTTCCACGCCGAGCGCAGCACGACGAACAGAGACGAAGCCGACGCACTGGTGCGCGAGCGGCTGGCGCGCTACGTCGCCAGCAGTGAGCGGTTCCTGCAGCGCTTCGCCGAACGCGACCTGATCATGGAGGTGCGAGCGAACCCGATGCCGGACGGCGGCATCGTCACCACCTTCACCGATATCACCCCGAGCGTGAAGGCTGCGGAGGAGCTCGAGCGCGCCAACGAGTCGCTGGAGCGACGCGTGCGGGAACGCACCGAGGAATTGACCCGCCTCAATACCGAGCTCGGGCGCGCCAAAGCCGAGGCCGAGCAGGCGAATATTTCCAAGACGCGCTTTCTCGCCGCCGCCAGCCACGACATCCTGCAGCCGCTCAACGCCGCGCGTCTCTACGTCACCAGTCTGGTCGAGCGGCAAGGTAGCGGCGAGGACGCCCAGCTCGTCGGCAACATCGACGCCTCGCTCGACGCTGTCGAAGAGATATTCGGCGCTCTGCTCGACATTTCCCGCCTCGATACCGGCGCGATGAAGCCCGAGATCGTCGGCTTTCGCATCGACGAGCTCTTGCGTCAGCTCGAGGTCGAGTTCACCCCGCTGGCGCAGGAAAAGGGTCTGAAGCTCGAGTTCGTGCCCTGCTCGCTCGCCGTGCAATCCGATCGGCGCCTGTTACGGCGCCTGTTGCAGAATCTGGTCTCCAACGCGATCAAATACACGCCCAAAGGGCGCGTCCTGGTCGGCTGCCGGCGTCGCCGCGGACGGTTGCGGATCGAAGTCCACGACACCGGGCTGGGGATTCCCATTTCGAAGAAACGGACGATCTTTCAGGAATTCCGCCGGCTCGACCAGGGCGCCAGGGTCGCGCGCGGGTTGGGACTTGGCCTGTCGATCGTCGAGCGGATCGCCCGCGTCCTCAACCACAAGATTACCGTCAACTCCGCGCTCGGTCGCGGATCGCAGTTCTCGGTCGAGGTGCCGCTCGCCGCAGCCATTCCCGCGAGCCCGCATCAACGCTTGCCGCGGGACGTCGACCGCGCGCAGCTCGCCGGCATCACCGTTCTGTGTATCGACAATGATCTGGCGATTCTCGACGGCATGGAAACGCTGCTGGGCGGATGGGGCTGCCGTGTATTCAAGGCGCCGGATCTCGAGGACGCCACCAGGGTCATAGCCCAGGCGAAGGCGTCTCCGGATGGTCTGCTGGTCGACTACCACCTGGATGAGGGCAACGGTATCGCAGCGATCACCGAGTTGCGGCGGCGCTTCGGCGCCGACCTCACGGCGATCCTGATCACCGCGGATCGCAGCCCGCATGTGCGAGAAGAAGCGCGCAGGAACAACATCCAGCTGCTCAACAAGCCGGTCAGACCGGCGGCACTGCGCGCACTGCTGACGCAATGCCGCATGCAGCGGGTCGCGGCCGCGGAATAATTGCGGACTGGCATCTGCAAATATGCCGAAGAGACGCCGAATGTTTCTCGACTTCAGCCATATCGGGCGAATCGCTGTCGTCGATTGCGCCCCAGTCTCTTAGAGGCAAACGCGGGCTGCGAAAGCGGTTTCGGTTCGACGAGGTCTGGTTCTTCGACTGGGTGTGAGACCGCTTCTCAATGCCCGACGCTCGCCGTCTGCGGCCACTGGCCGAGTTCGATCTTCGAGGCGGCGATCACCGCCTGGGTGCGGCTCTCGACTCCGAGCTTTTGCAGGATTGCCGAGACGTGCGCCTTGACCGTCGCCTCCGAGACGCCGAGTTCGTAGGCAATCTGCTTGTTGAGCAAACCCTCCGACAGCATCATCAGCACGCGCACCTGTTGTGGCGTCAACGACGCCAGCCGTGTCATCAGGTCGGCAGTCCCGGCATCCGATCCGGCCCCCAGGTCGACGTCTGGCGGCGTCCAGACGCCACCTTCGAACACGCGAGCGATCGCCCCGCGCATCGCCTCGATACCGAGCGTCTTGGGAATGAAACCCAAGGCTCCAAAATCCATGCACCGGCGGATCACCCCCGGATCGTCGTTGGCCGATACCACGACGATCGGCACGCTGGGATATTGCGCGCGCAGATACATGAGGCCGGAGAAGCCGCGAACGCCCGGCATCGTGAGATCGAGCAGGATGAGATCGACCTCCCCTCCGCGATCGAGCAGCGCCGCTACGTCATCGAAAGACCCCGCCTCGGCGATCTCGACATCCTCAAACAGACCCGTCACCGCCTCGCGCAATGCCCCCCGAAACAGCGGATGGTCGTCCGCAATGACCAACCGTGCCGATTCGCCCACGCGCTTCATCTCCCTCACCGTCTTTCTTGGGCCGACTGGCCGACGCCCCGCAGCCTAGCACAACTTCGGGGCTGGTGGACTGTCCGAGCGCGAACCTTTGCCGCGCATTGAGTTCGCGATCAGCGTCTGCTGCCGATGAATTGCAGCACGATTTCGCGCCGGTGCGGCCGGGCGCGATGCTCGACGAGGTAGATGCCCTGCCAGGTACCAAGACCAAGGGCTCCCTCGATCACGGGGATGTGCAGCGACACGCCGGTGAGCATGGTCTTCGCGTGCGCCGGCATGTCATCAGGGCCCTCAACATTGTGGACCCAAGCCGCATCCGCGGGCGCGAACCGATCGAGTGCAGTCGCAAGATCCGTGCGCACGTCGGGATCGGCGTTCTCCTGAATGATCAGAGACGCCGAAGTGTGCCGGATGAAGATGAACAGGGTGCCGTCCTTGGCCGCGGCCCGGGCGATGAATGTCGCCGCCTCACGCGTGATCTCGGTGAAGCCCATTCCGTCGGTCTCGACCACGAGCGTCGCGGTCGCAATGGTCTCGGGCGCAACACCGACGATGGAAGACAGCGAGAGCACGGTTACCTCATCGACCGGACGCCGTCGTCACGTCTTGTTCCGAATGTCCCTCTGCAGCGTGACGATCATCTCGACCAACCGACGCCAGACCTTTTCCATGAACGTCATGACCTTGTTGAGCTCGGCATCGTCGGGCAATTGCAGGCGCGGCTCTTCCCGCTTGGCGGACGGCGGTTCCGGCTTGACGGTGCCCGGCAGCGGCAGATTGCGAGCGATGAGCTCCCTTTTGAGCGTGGCGTTCTCGCCCTGCAGGCGCGCGATCTCGGCCTCAAGCGTGCCGCGTTCGTCCGGAACGACTTGGCAGGCCCACCCAGCCGACCGGCGGGTGCAGATCGACACTTGGCCGGTGCGGCCATCGAGCCGCAAATAACCGTCATCGACACGGCTGAAGCTGTAGCGCGCGTCATCGCTGTCCGGGGGAGTTTGCGCCCAGGTCGCCGACCCTGCGAGGGTGAGCGCGACGACGGCAGGCAGGGCAATGCGGATCATGCCAGTGCTCCTTTTCCGGGCCGTACATAGCGTAGCTCTGCGGCGGTGCGATGGCTTGCGCTGTGCGCGGGCGACCGTGGGCCCGGTCGCAAGGCCGCCTCCACACTCCTCGAAGCGAGCACTGGCCTCGCCCGGCAGATGGGCGGCCAAAAGGCCTCCTGACCCTCGTCGGGAGCACCCGAGACGCGCTTGTCGCAGCTCCTCCGAGACAGCCATTACGTCACTGTTTTCAATATCTTACCGCAAGCGCACCGATTCTTGACTCGACTGGACCCAGTCAGTATGGTCCGCGCGGCCTTGGGGCGGCGGAACCGTTGCAATCTTGCCTGAACCGTCGCGGGTGTCGAAAGCATGGCTGACGACGCACGCGGAAAGGGTGATCGCAAACAACCGTCGGCCGACGAGGCTGCGCTCTCCGCGAGGTTCAAGCGTCTCGGCGAACGGCTCGGCCACGTTCATCCCGACCGTCCCCCCGATAGTAGCCCGGACCGTGGTCCGCGCGCCGACCCCTCGGCGATTGCCCGCGGCTTTCGGCTTTCGACCGAGCTCGTCGCCGGGGTTTTGGTCGGCGCGGCGATCGGCTGGCTGATCGATCGCTGGTTGGGAATCTCGCCGTGGGGGATGATCGTGCTGGTGCTGCTTGGCTTCACGGCGGGTGTTCTCAACGTGATGCGGGCGGCAGGGGTAGTTCCGACCAAAACGTTGGATCCACCCGGTTCGAAGCAATGAAGGGGACCGCGCGCGAATGAAAAGGCGCAGCCCGGTCGCGATAAGGACCTGATCCGCTCATGGATCCCATTCACCAGTTTGAGATCAAGAACTTCTTTCCCATTTTCCGCGTCGGGGGGGTTGAGATCGCCTTCACGAACTCCGCGCTGTTCATGCTGATCGGACTGCTCTTGATCCTCCTGCTGATGGTCGGAGCCACCCGCGAGCGCGCCCTGGTGCCCGGACGGCTCCAGTCCATGGCCGAGATGTCCTACGAATTCATCTCCACGACCCTGCGAAATACCGCCGGCCCCGAAGGCATGCGCTTCTTCCCGCTGGTGTTCTCGCTCTTCATGTTCATCCTGGTGTTGAACGTGATGGGGATCATCCCCTACACCTTCACGGTCACCAGCCATATCATCGTTACGGTTGCGCTGGCGCTGCTGGTTTTTTTCACGGTGTTGATCTACGGCTTTTGGAAGCACGGACTGCGCTTCCTCAGGCTGTTCGTGCCGAGCGGGATTCCGATCTACATCCTGCCATTGGTGACCTTTATTGAAGTGCTGTCATTCCTTTCGCGGCCGGTCTCTCACAGCGTGCGGTTGTTCGCCAACATGCTGGCCGGTCACATCACGCTGAAGGTTTTTGGCGGCTTTGTAACGATGCTGGGCGCGCTCGGATTTTTGGGCTGGCTCGGCGCAATCCTTCCCCTCGGGCTCACCGTCGCGCTCACGGCGCTCGAGCTGCTGGTGGCATTCCTGCAGGCCTATGTCTTTGCGATTCTCACCTGCATCTATCTCAACGATGCGATTCACCCGGGTCACTAGCCCGCCCCCTGTCCAACCTCGAAAAGGAGCTTCTTATGGATCCTCAAGCCGCAAAGATGATCGGCGCCGGCATTGCCTGTATTGGAATGGGCGGTGCAGGCGTAGGCGTCGGCACCATCTTCGGCCACTATCTCGCGGCGGCGCTGCGCAACCCTTCGGCCGCCCAAGGTCAGTTCGGCAATCTGATCTTCGGGTTCGCGGTCACGGAAGCGCTCGGCATCTTTTCACTCCTGATCGCGTTGCTGCTGCTGTTCGCGCTCTGAATCCAGTGACCCATGCGCGGACGGCTGCGTGCCGCCGCGCGTGATTTGGAGTTGTCGCGATGGCTCAGAGAAGCGCGCAGCCCGTTGGATCGGTGGAGCATATTCCGTCAGCCGAGCACGGCCGCGGTTTTCCGCCGTTCGACGCCCAGACCTTTGGCTCTCAGCTGTTCTGGCTCGGGCTGAGCTTTATCGCGCTTTATCTGTTGATGTCGCGGCTTGCTTTGCCGCGGGTTGCGGGAATCCTCGAAGCGCGGCGACAGCGCGTCGACGACGACCTTGCGGAGGCACAGCGGCTCAAGGATGCCTCCGACGCGGCCATCGCGGCGCACGAAAAGGCATTGGCCGAGGCCCGGAACCGGGCGCAAGCACTGGCAAACGAAACACGCGAAAAGGCTGCGGCGGAAGCCGAGGCTCGCCGCAAAGACGTCGACGCGAAGGTGCATGCCCAGATCGCTGAAGCCGAGAAGCTCATTGCCGCAAAACGGACGGCGGCGATGGCGAACGTCAACGCCATCGCGCGCGAAACCACGCCCGTCATCGTCGAACGGCTGACCGGCGTCGCGCCGGCGAGTGACGATGTCGCTGAAGCCGTGAGCTCCGTGCTCAAAACCGGGGACTCCGATGTTCGAGGCTGAATTCTGGGTCGCCGTCGCGTTCGTCATTTTCGTGGCCGTCCTCGGCTATTTCGGGGTCCACAAGCTCTTTCTGAAAAGCATCGACGAACGCCGGGGGCGTATCAAAGCGGAACTCGAAGAGGCGCGGCGGCTGAAGGCCGAAGCCGAGGCGCTGTTCGCCACCTATCAACACAAGCAGCAGGAAGCCGAACGCGAGGCGCAGGCGATCGTCGACAACGCCAAGGCCGAGGCGGAGCGGCTGGCGACCGAGGCCGAGACCAGGATCAAGGAGTTCGTCGAGCGGCGCACCAAGATGGCTGAAAGCAAGATTGCTCAAGCTGAGGCGCAGGCGCTTGCCGACGTGCGCTCGGTTGCCGCCGATGCGTCCGTCGCTGCGGCTGAAAGAATCCTCGCCCGTACCGTCAAGAACAAGGTCGCCGATAATCTCATTGCCAAGGGCATTGCGGACCTCAAGACCAAGTTGAACTAGTCACCTTCCCGCCTTTGTTCGGCCGCCCGGGAGCCGTCATTCCCGTGTGTTTGCTCAGACGCTCAAGAACCTGTGCAAAAAAGCGGAGGCGCCCGACTTTTGCCACCCGCTCGCGATCCGCTAGATAGGCGCGATGATTTGTCGATCGCGTAGGTGGCAGCGCCCATGGGCGCGCGGGGGCGGGCTCCGTGATCATCTTCGATTGCAACGGCGTGCTGGTGGAAAGCGAGCAAATCGCTGCCGCGGTTGCCGCTGACGAATTTACCCGCGCCGGAATTCCCATCACCCCCGAGCTCGTGACCCGATATTTCTTTGGGCGCCGCCCTGCCGACATGTGCGCCGCTATCGAAACCGCGAGCCGCCGCAAGCTGCCCCCCCATTTCGAGGCCACCTTGGCGTCGGCCACATTGCAGCGCTTGCGCGCAGAATTGCGCGCCATGCCGCATGCGGTCCGCGCGTTGACGTGGTTGCGCGGGCCGAAATGCGTGGCATCCTCGTCCGGCAGCGACCGGATCCGGGCAAGCCTGGAGGCCACCGACCTCGTGCGCTTCTTCGACTTTCTGTTTTCAGCCAGCGACGTGCCGGTCGGCAAGCCCGCACCCGACCTGTTCCTGCATGCCGCCTCGCGGATGCGTGTTCCGCCATCCGACTGCATCGTGGTCGAGGATTCTCCGGCGGGGGTCAGCGCCGCCACCGCCGCTGGCATGATGGCGATCGGGTTCGTCGGCGGCAGCCATGCCGACGCCCGTCTCGGCGAGCAGTTGATACTGGCAGGTGCACGCGCCATCGTAGCTGACCTGCGGCATCTGAAGGGCACGGTGGTCGCACTTCGCGGATGGTAGCGACATCGGACTCGGACGGAGCAGCTCTATTGCTGCCGCGGCGAGACCTTCCTTGCGCTCGTCCCCGGCTTCTTCTCGTTTTTGTCGCCGATCTCGTCGAACCCAACGTAAATAACGTAGGCATCCAGGTCGCTGGCCTTTGGCACCGGGAAGGTCAGACCCTCCTCGATGTCGACGAATTGCACGTGGGTTTGATCCTGCCCCACCGTCACAGGGATGCGCTTGAATTTGGTTACGATGGTCCTGGGCTCGGCGCCCTCGCGCACGACGGCATAGCGCAGAGGGACGCCGACATTGCCCGGCCCTCCCATGGGCCCGAGTATGATGCGGCCTTGGACACCGACCTTGATGGACATGACGCCGGCTTGCACCGTGCATTCGCGGGCGGTCTGGCCGAAGGAGAGCTGGTAGCGCAGGTCGCCGGCGGTTGGTTGCGCCGTCTTCGCGGCGATCTCCAAGGTCGAAGCCCCGGTGCGAATGTCCACGCCCGGACATTCAATGTCCGGCGCCGAAGGGGTCGGAGATGCCGGTTGGCTGACACCCGGCTTTGCGCCGGAAAAGAAGCCGGATATCCGGCTGCTCCAGGACGGCGAGGTATCGGATGATCCGATGCTGGAGGCCAGCGAGCAGCCCGACAGCACCATGGCAGCCGCAACGCCCGCAAACGCGCGGACGCGCTCCCGCCCCTCGTCATGCCCCGGACGCATTGGAATTACTCGACTTTTTTCCCCGTCACCAGCTTTCAAGGACGTTTAGGCACTAAACCGTGGCGACCCCAAGGCCGGCCCGCGCCCCGGGGGATCATAGAGACAGGTCGTGCCGCAGCAGGGCGTAGAGCAGATGGTCCTGCCAAATCCCGTCGATGCAGAGATATTGGCGGGCAAAGCCCTCGCGTTTGAAGCCTGTCTTCTCCAGCAGACGAACGGAAGCGATGTTGGCAGGGATGCAGGCCGCCTCGACGCGGTGAAGCTTCAGCGTCCCGAACGCGAACGGAATGACGGCTTTCACTGCGGCCGTCATGTGACCCCGGCGTGCATACGGGGCGCCCATCCAGTAGCCCAGGCTACCCGCCTGGGCGCAACCGCGACGAATGTTGGCGAGAGTCAGACCGCCAACGAGAACGTCGTCGTGCTTGCGGAAAATGAAAAATGCATAGGCAAGATCGCTACGCTGGTCTTCCGAATAGCGCTTGATGCGACGACGAAAGGACGATCGGGTCAGGTCGTCGGCGGGCCAGGTCGGCTCCCAGGGCGTGAGGAAATCCCGGCTCGTTTCACGCAGCGCCGCCCATTCGGCACAGTCAGACATCTGCGGGGGCCGCAACACAACCCCGTCGCCCGCAATCGCCGGCATCACATCGGACAAGCTGACGGTGCGGAAGAATGCCATGGTGATCAGCCAACAGACGACGGAAGACAGGCGAGCAGGAACAGAACCATGTTCCCATATTCGCCGCCGTCGTACGTCATCCGGTCTTACGCGGCCCGGCGGGCGAGACTGTCGGCGATTGTGACGGCACTTTCAAGACCGCCGGGACCAAGCGCGGCGATGGCCGGCCGCCCGCGGGCGATCAATGCACGGCCGGCGGCGCGAGTGCTCTCGACCGTCACGGCTTCGATTTTGCCAACAAGCTCGTCGAGTGGAATGGGGCGGCCCCAGTTGAGGATCTGGCGCGCAAGCTGCTCGGCGCGCGCGCTCGAGCTTTCCAGCGCCATTAACAAGCCGGCCTTCATCTGCGCCTTCGCCCGTGCGACTTCTGCTTCGTTGATGGTCTCGGCCGCCGCGTTGATCTCGCCGACGACAACGCGCATCAATTCGTCGATATCGGCAGCATCGGTGCCGGCATAGAGGCCGAACATCCCGGTGTCCGAATACGGCGCGTGGAAGGCGTAGATCGCGTAGCAGAGGCCGCGCTGCTCGCGGATCTCCTGAAACAGGCGCGAGGACATGCCGCCGCCGAGCACATTCGTGAACACCTGCAGGCTGTAGAGGTTCGGATCTCGCTGCGGCAATCCGTGCATGGCCAAGGCGATATGCGCCTGCTCGAGATCGCGCGTCTCGATGCGGGCTCCGCCGACGAAGCGCGCAGCCTCGGGCGTCGGCGCGCGCGGCCCGTTAAAGCTTGCAAACCGGTGTTCGACTTCCGCCACCACGGCATCGTGCTCGATCGCGCCTGCCGCTGCGATCACCATTTCGGGGGCGCGATAATTGCGCGTGAGGTAGGCCGCGAGGCGAGTGCGGTCGAATGAGCGCACGGTCGCCGGTGTGCCGAGGATGGAGCGGCCCATGGGCTGGCCGGCGAAGGCGGTCTCCTGCAACCTGTCCCAGATCAGATCATCCGGAGTGTCCTCGACCGCGCCGATCTCCTGCACGATGACGTTCTGTTCGCGCCGGAGTTCCTCGGGATCGAACGATGGGTGAGCGAGAATGTCGGAAAGAACGTCGAGCGCGAGCGCGACGTCGCGTCGCAGGACGCGGGCGTAATAGGCGGTCGTCTCGATCGAAGTTGCCGCGTTGAGATCACCGCCAACAGCCTCGATTTCCTCCGCGATCTGACGAGCCGTGCGGCGTGATGTGCCTTTGAACGCCATGTGCTCGAGAAGGTGAGAGATGCCATGCTCATCCGGCTGTTCGTCGCGGCTGCCGGAACCGACCCAGACCCCGAGCGAGGCGGTTTCCAAATGGGGCATCGCGTCGGTCACGACAACAAGGCCGGTGGGTAGGCGCGTGACTTCGACGCTCATGCGGCGGCTCCTTCATGTGCAGCGCGACTAACAGAGAGAATATGGCGCTCGACCGCCATTTGATCGACCGGAAGCTCGATGACGCGCTCCGGACGTTGAACGAGATCGCCGAGCCAGTCCGGCAGCGGCGGCCTTACGCCACAAGCTGCCTCCACCGCATCAGGGAATTTCGCGGCGTGCGCGGTCGCCAGCACCACCATCGGGATCGACGGGTCGCGGGTCTCCTTCTCGGCGACTGCGACGCCCACTGCGGTATGGGGATCGATGAAATGCCCGGTCTCCCGCAGCATCGTGCGGATCGTCGCCGCAGTTTCGTGCTCGTCGGCGCGGTCGGCAGAAAACACGGCCCGTATCCGCGACAGGGGCGGCGTCGAGAGTGCAAACTGGCGCGACTGGGCGAGCGAGTCCATCAACGCGCCGACTGCGCGGCCATCGCACGCATGGGCATCGAACAACAGACGCTCGAAATTCGACGCCACCTGAATGTCCATCGACGGCGAGGACGTGGCGACCACGTCGCGGAGATCGTAGGTTCCGGTCGCGATCGTGCGGGGGAGAATGTCGTTCACGTTGGTAGCGATCACCAGGCGGTCCACGGGCAAGCCCATAGAGCGCGCGACATAGCCGGCGTAGACATCGCCGAAATTTCCGGTCGGAACGGTGAAGGCGACCTTGCGGTGAGGCGAACCGAGTGCGACCGCGGCGGTGAAATAGTAGACAGTCTGCGCAACGATGCGCGCCCAGTTAATGGAATTCACGCCGGACAGCCGTACCTGGTCGCGAAAAGCGTGATGATTGAACATGCCCTTCACGATGGCCTGACAATCGTCGAACGTGCCCGCAATCGCCAGCGCATGCACATTGTCATCCTCGACCGTCGTCATCATCTTGCGCTGCACGTCGGAGACGCGACCCTGCGGAAACAGCACGAACACATCGGCGCGCGCGCGGCCGCGGAAGGCTTCTACCGCAGCACCGCCGGTATCGCCCGAGGTCGCGACCACAATGGTGGTGCGTTCTCCGCGTGTGGCCAGCGCCTGGTCGATGAGTTCGAGCAAGGAGCTGCATCGCCACATCCTTGAACGCGAGCGTAGGGCCATGAAACAGCTCGAGCAGAAAGTCGCTGGTCCCAAATTGTGTCAGCGGCGCAACCGCGGGATGGCGGAACGTGCCATAGGCCTCGCGCGTCATCCGGGCGAGGTCGTGGTCCGCAATGGCGTCACCGACAAAGGGACGCAGCACGTCCACCGCGACCTCCGCATAGGGCCGCCCTGCGAAACCGGCGATTGTTTCCGGGTTGAGGCGGGGCCAGGTCGTGGGCACGTAGAGCCCACCATCGCGCGCAAGTCCTGCCAGCGTCGCCTCGATGAAACCGAGCGGCGGGGCGTCGCCCCGGGTGGACACATAGCGCACGGACCTTGGGCTCCGACTGGGGCTGCACCGGCACCCCGCCGGGCCTGCTGGCCCCGCGACCGAACCGGATAACCTGCTGAATTAACTCGCGATTCCCGGCAAGCCGCCGGGAGGCATCGGCGTGAACATAGTGTGAAGGCGCGCCTTTCACAAGGAAGGCTCGGGTCCGCCTCACGCCGTGCGCGCACCTTTGCGGCGACCGGCAAACCACCACGCGAACATCACCACGACGACCAAAGCCAGCCCATACCAGGTGACGGCATACTGGAAATGTTCGTTGCGCAAATTCGCCTTGAGCGCGGCCGGGTGCGGCAGACCGCCGGGCGGCACCGGGCTCTCCAATTCGACGAAGAATGGCGCAACGTCCCCCCAGCCCTTGGCGGACGCGATCGCGACGGGGTCGCGCACAAACCACAGATTGCGTCCGGGGTCATCAGCGGGCGCGAAGGCGCCGCGCGCCTCCGGCCAACGCAACACGCCGACCAATTCGGCATCGCCGACGATCTGGCTGTCGGCTCGTGCCGCCGGAGCCTGCCGTCCCTCCGGGACGAAGCCGCGATTGATGACCACCACGCCGCCCGAGGCGAGCCGGGCCGCTGCAAAAACCCAATAGCCGGATCCGGATACATCGCTGCGCAACGTCGAGGCTGTGGCATAGACCAGCGCCTCGGCGCCGGGAACGAAGGCGGCGGAGAATCTCACGCGACGGAACTCGTCATCCGCCGGATCAAGCTGCGCCCAGCGCTCGCGCGCCGGCAGACCGGCAGCAGGCGCGGACAGCCGGTGCTGAAGGGTTGCGATCAGCGCTTCTTTCCACGCCTTACGTTGGATCTGCCAGGTTCCGAGTGCGACGAAGACGGTGAATAGCGTGAGCGCGAACAGCGCCGGAATGGCGAGGCCCGCACGCGGCCCCCGCCCCTGCTCCATCATCATGGCGTTCCGCCGCCGGTGAAGCGGCTCTCTTCAGCCTTGTGATGATACTGCAGCGCGATCAGCAACCCCTTGATCGGACGCAAAGGCAGCAGCGTCGTGATCAGGATCAGCGGCAGCCACAGCACGGCGTGGACCCAGTATGGCGGTGCGTACAGCACCTCGACTGCCAAGGCAGAGCCGGCGACGATGAACCCGGAAAGAAACATCACGAAAAAGGCTGGACCGTCGGCGGAATCGACGAACGAAAAGTCGAGACCGCAGTACTCGCAGCGCGGACGCAGCTTGAGGAACCCCTGGAAGAGGCGACCCTTGCCGCACTGCGGGCAGCGTCCCGCGAGGCCGGCCACGATCGGCGAAGGAGGTCTATCGGCCTGTTGGGTCACCACTTAATCCTGTCTGCAAAACATACCCGCGAGATGGCGTCCTCGACGGTTATTCTCAAGGCCATCCGCGGCAATATCGCCGCGCACTTGCTCGCTATCGCAACGGCACCAGGCCGCTCAGCATGGTCGGAACAAACTCCGAAACCGTGGGGTGAATGTGCACCGCCCGCTGCAGCAGCGTGGAAGGTGCCTTGGCGTACATGACATCCAGGATGCAATGAATAACCTCGTCACCCGAAAGTCCAAGCAGCGAAGCACCGAGGATCTGCCTGGTTTCCGCGTCGACCAGGATCTTCATGAAACCCTTGGTCTCTCCCTTCTCGTACGCTCGAACTCACGTCCTCCATGGACATGGTCGCGACCAGCGCGGGGCGGCCGGACTTGCGGACCTCGGTCGCCGTGATGCCGGCGCGTCCGAGCGGCGGATCGGTGTAGAGCGCATAGGCGGTGATGCGGTCGGTGACGCGCCGCTGCTCGTGGTCGAGCAGATTGGCCGCCACGATTTCGAAGTCGTTGTAGGAGGTGTGGGTAAATGCGCCGCGGCCGTTGCAGTCGCCCAACGCCCACACCCCGGGAACGCTGGTGCGCAGCTCGTCATCGACCTGAATGTAGCCGCGGGGGTCGGTCGCGATCCCGGCCTGGTCGAGGCCGAGATCGTCGGTATTCGGCCGCCGTCCGATCGCCATCAAGACATGGGAGCCGACAACCTCCGATCTTGCCCCGGCCGTTTCGACGGTCACGGCAATCGCCGTGTCTCGCTTCGCTACGCCGACGACCTTGCTGTCGACGCGGACGTCGATGCCTTCATCCCTGAGGATATCGGCGATGGCCAGCGAGACGTCTTCGTCCTCGCGCGTGACCAGGCGCGATCCGAGCTCGATGACCGTGACTTCGCTTCCGAAGCGACGATAGACTTGCGCGAATTCGAGGCCGACATAGCTGCCGCCGAGCACGACCAGATGCGGGGGCAAGAAGTCAACATCGACCATCGAGCTGTTGGTCAGATAGGGCACCTGGTCGAGCCCCGGGATGGGCGGCACCAGCGCACGCCCTCCGACATTGATGAAGATGTTGTCGGCCCGGAGCAGCGCGGTGCCGACCTTGACCTCCTTTGGTCCAACGAACCGGGCGTGGTCCTGATAGACCGTGCACCCCTTCAGCGTCCTCAGCGACCGCTCGACGGCACTACGCGACGCGCCCACGATGGCATCCTTGCGCGCCTTCACCGCCTTCATGTCGACCCCGACCGCGCCGCTGATGGTCACGCCATATTCGCCCGCGCGCCGCGCCAGATGGGCGGCATAGGCGCTGGCGACCAGGGTCTTGGTCGGAGTGCAACCGGTATTGACGCAGGTGCCGCCGAACAGCGCGCGCTCGATAACAGCGATCTTCCAGCCTGCCGCCGCCAGCCGCCGCGCCAAGGGGGGGCCGGCCTGCCCGGTGCCGATGATGATCGCGTCGTACTCCGTCATGTCGCCCCTCCAATGTCCCACCCGGGCACAACGTCGGGCGACGCGCGACCCGCCGCGCCCTCAGCGAGACCGGCGGAGCTGGCGAAGAAATCCGAGATCGAGCACCAGTAGTAGGACCGCCAGCGCACACACGCGCCGCCACGCCAGAGCACGTATCTCAATCGTTGCGACCGTGCGGTTGATCGCAGATCAAGCTCATCGTCCGCGCAAGCCGATCGGCCGGTGCGAAGTCGCGTCTCACGTGCCCGATCCTAGTGGGCGGCGTGCACCGCTCCGCCGGACCCCCAGACATAAATGCAAGCGAACAGGAAGATCCAGACTACGTCGACGAAATGCCAGTACCAGGCGGCGAACTCGAAGCCGAGATGCTGCGTCGGGGTGAAATGGCCGAGATAGGCGCGGATCAGGCACACGATCAGGAACGTTGTCCCGATGATCACGTGAGCGCCGTGGAAGCCGGTCGCCATGAAAAACGTGGCGCCATAGATATTGCCGCTGAAATTGAACCCGGCGTGCATGTATTCGAACGCCTGCACGCAGGTGAACGCCAGCCCAAGCGCGATCGTCAGGATCAGACCCCATTTGAGGCCCTGGCGATCGTTCTCCAGAAGCGCGTGGTGCGCCCAGGTCACGGTCGTACCGGAGGTGAGCAGGATCAGCGTGTTCAGCAGCGGCAGGTGCCACGGGTCGAACGTCTCGGTCCCATGCGGGGGCCAAACGCCGCCGAACAACTGCTCACGCATGGCCTGCTGCGCATCGGCCGGAAACAACGCGCTGTTGAAATACGCCCAGAACCACGCCACGAAAAACATCACCTCGGAGGCGATGAACAGGATCATTCCGTAGCGATGGGAGATCTGCACGACCTGAGTATGGTAGCCTTCATACGTGGCCTCACGCGCGACGTCGGTCCACCAGCCGATCATGGTGTAGGCCGTGCCTAGCACACCGATGCCGAAGACGTACGGCGCGGCTGCGAACATGTGGTGCATCCACGCAATGCCGCCGAGCGCCATCACGAACGCCGACACCGCGCCCAGCGCCGGCCACGGGCTCGGCTGGACCAGGTGGTAGTCATGATGCGGCTTGGCGTGAGCGTCGGCCATCTCAAGCTTCTCCATCTCTCGGCGAGGCGCCCGATGGCGCTCGCCTCTTTTCGTCTCAACTTCGTCCGGGTGCAGGCAACGCGCCGCTCTCCGCCCGCGGCGTCTCGGGCTGGCGGACCGGATACATGGTGTAGGACAACGTAATCGTGTCGAGCCCGTTCTGCTCCCAATCCTCCGCCAGCTTCGGATCCACGAAGAACACGACCGCCATGTCGCGCTTCTCGCCTCCCTTGAGCCGCTGATCGGTGAAGCAGAAACAGTTGATCTTGGAGAAATACGCGCCCGCGGTGGGCGGCGAAACGTTATAGGACGCGATGCCCACGGTTTCACGCGCCAACTCGTTGACCACCCGGTAGTTGACGGTCACGACCTCGCCCACCCTGACCTCGATCGAGCTCCGCTCCGGTTCAAGACGCCAAGGCAATCCGCCCGCGACGTTGGCGTCGAAGCGCACCTTGAGCGTGCGATCGAGGATGAGGGCCGGCGCGGCCGTCGCAACCTGGGTCGTGCCGCCGAAACCGGTGGTCCGGCAGAACCAGTTATAGAGCGGCACGGCGGCATAGGCGGCACCCACCATGGCGGCGACGAACACACCGCAGGCACCGGCGACCATAACATCGCGGCGGCGCTGCGAGCGGTTGTTCGGGTTGCTCATGGCGATCACAACGGACGGTTCAACACGGCCGGCCCCTTCACCAGCGTGACCACGTAGAACAGGACGACGAGGGCAGCGAGCGCCAGCGCAATTGCGATCGAGCGCGCCCGCCGGCTGCGCTTCTGCTCTTCGGTGAGAACGATTCTCCTGGGCTTCTCACCCATGCCATCACCAGAGTGCTCACGTCGCCCGGCCGGCGACGGCTCCCAGTTCACCCCCGACCAGCAACACCGCGAACAGGATGAACAGGTAAAGGATCGAGAAAGCGAAGAGGCGCAGCGCCGCGCGGTCGGCGCTCTCGCTCGCACGCTCGCTGTGCACGCGCCAGGCGAATGCCACCATCAGCGCGCCAGCCAGGATCGCGGTCGCCCCGTAGATGGCGTGGGCATAACCGAAAAGCCACGGCGCCATCCCAACCGGAACAAGGGCGATGGAATAGTAGAGGATCTGTCGCCGCGTCGCCTGCGCGCCGGCAACAACCGGCAACATCGGCACCCTGGCGCGCGCGTAGTCGTCGGTGCGAACGAGCGACAAGGCCCAGAAATGCGGCGGAGTCCAGACGAAGATGATCAGAAACAGCAGCCACGGCTCGAGCGAAATGCCGCCGCCGGCCGCCATCCAGCCGATCACCGGAGGAAACGCCCCCGCCGCCCCGCCGATGACGATGTTCTGCGGCGTCGATCGCTTGAGCCAAATCGTATAGACCGCAACGTAGAAGAAGATGGTGAAGGCCAGCAGCGCGGCGGCCGACCAGCTCACCAGCAGGCCGAGCACCCCCACTGAGAACGCGGCGAGCACCATGCCGAAGGCGAGCGCCTCGCCGGGCGCGACCCGCCCGCGCGGGATCGGACGGCGCGAGGTGCGGGTCATGACGGCGTCGATGTCGGCGTCGTACCACATGTTGAGCGCGCCTGCGGCACCGGCGCCGACCGCGATGCACAGAAGCGCGGTGAAGCCGATCACCGGATGGACATGTCCCGGGGCCACCATGAGACCGACCAGCGCCGTGAACACCACGAGCGACATGACGCGCGGCTTCATCAGCGCCGCATAGTCGCCGACGCTCGCAACGCTCGGCTGATGACCCGCCGAAACCGCGCCGGCTGCCGCGAACTCTGCGCCTTCGCTGACGAGTGACATCGATTCTGCGCTCAGCTGTCGGATGACCTGTTTATCGGCATGGCCGCGATCACTTGATCAACGGCAGTTCGTTGTATTGGTGGAACGGCGGCGGCGACGGCAGCGTCCATTCCAGCGTGGTGGCGCCCGGACCCCAGGGATTGTCCGCCGCCCTCTCCTTGCGCGTGAAGGCATAGGCAACGCCGAAGAAGAAAACCAGCGCGCCGACGCCGGAAATGTAGGAGCCGAGCGAAGAGACCAGATTCCAGCCGGCGAAAGCGTCGGGATAGTCGGCGATGCGCCGCGGCATTCCGGCGAGCCCGAGAAAGTGCTGCGGGAAGAAGACGATGTTCACGCCGATGAAGGTCAGCCAGAAATGCAGCTTGCCGATCGCCTCCGAGTACATGTACCCGGTCATCTTGGGGAACCAGTAGTACCAGCCGGCGAAGATGGTGAAGACCGCGCCGAGCGAAAGCACGTAGTGGAAGTGCGCCACCACGTAATAGGTATCTTGCAGCGAGCGATCGACACCGGCATTGGCGAGCACCACACCCGTCACGCCGCCGATCGTAAAGAGGAAAATGAAACCGATCGCCCACAACATCGGCGTCTTGAACTCGATCGACCCGCCCCACATCGTGGCGATCCAGGAGAAAATCTTCACTCCGGTCGGCACCGCGATCACCATGGTCGCGACCACGAAATAGGCCTGCGCGGCACTCGACATTCCTACCGTGTACATGTGGTGCGCCCACACCACGAACCCGATGCCGCCGATCGCAACCATGGCGTAGGCCATGCCGAGATAGCCGAAGACCGGCTTTCTGGAGAAGGTCGCGACGACCTGACTGATGATGCCGAACCCGGGCACGATCAGGATGTAAACCTCGGGATGCCCGAAGAACCAGAACAGGTGCTGGAACAGGACCGGGTCACCGCCCCCCTGCGGGGTGAAGAAGGTGGTGCCGAAATTGCGGTCGGTGAGCAGCATCGTGATGGCGCCGGCCAGCACCGGCAGCGCGAGCAGCAGCAGGAACACGGTCACCAGCTGCGACCACACGAACAGCGGCATCTTGTGCATCGTCATGCCGGGCGCGCGCATGTTGAAGATGGTCGTGATGAAGTTGATCGCACCCAGGATCGATGAGGCGCCCGCCAAATGCAGGGAGAGGATGGCGAAGTCGACGGCCGGACCCGGATGGCCGGTGGTCGAGAGCGGCGCGTAGATCGTCCAGCCCGCGGCGACGCCGGGGGCGCCCGGCTCGCCCTCCACGAACAGCGAAATGATCAACAGCGTGAAGGACGCCGGCAGCAGCCAGAACGAGATGTTGTTCATGCGCGGGAACGCCATGTCCGGCGCTCCGATCATCAGCGGCACCATCCAGTTGCCGAACCCGCCGATCATTGCCGGCATGACCATGAAGAAGATCATGATCAGGCCGTGCGCCGTCGTGAACACGTTGAACATGTGCGCGTCGTGAAAAAACTGCAGTCCCGGATGCATCAGCTCGAGCCGCATACCGATCGACAGCACGCCGCCCACCAGTCCGCCGACCAGCGCGAACACGAGGTACATCGTGCCGATGTCCTTGTGGTTGGTCGAATAGACGTAGCGCCGCCACCCATGTGGGTGATCGTGGTGCTCTTCGCCGAGAGCGTTCGCCGTCGTAGCCATGACTCAAGTCCTTCGAGTTGTCGTCCGCTCGCCGTTCACGCGCGGCCTCATCGCGCGGTCGATCCTGCCGCCGCGAGATTCGTCGCCGCCGGCAATTCGTCCTGTGCATACTTCTTCTTTGCCTCCTCGAGCCAGGAGGCGAAAGCCTGCTCGCTCACCACCCGGACCGAAATCGGCATGAAGGCGTGATCCTTGCCGCACAGCTCCGAGCACTGGCCGTAGTAGACGCCTTCCCGCGTCGCCTTGAACCAGGTTTCGTTGATGCGCCCGGGAATGGCGTCGATCTTGATGCCGAACGAGGGCACCGCGAACGAATGGATCACGTCGGCGCCGGTGGTGATCACGTGCACCGTCTTGTTCACCGGAACGACCATCTCGTTGTCGACCGCGAGCAGCCGCGGCTGGCCTTCCTTGCGCTCGTGCTCCTTGACCATCAGAGAGTCGAACTCGATTGGGCCGTTGTCGGGATAGGTGTAGGTCCAGTACCACTGCTTGCCGGTGGCTTTCACGGTGACGTCGGCGGCCGGAATGTTGAGCTGGAAGAACAGGAGCTTGAACGAGGGAACTGCGATGACCAGAAGGATCACGATCGGGACGAGGGTCCACAAGACCTCGATCAAGGTATTGTGGGTGGTGCGCGATGGCATCGGATTGCTGCGTGCATTGAAGCGCGTCATCACGATGACGAGCAGCACGAGCACGAACGCCACGATCGCAGTGATGATGTAGAGCAGGAAATCGTGAAACCAGGTGATGGTATCCATCACCGGAGTGGCCGACTGCTGAAAACCGAGCTGCCACTCTGAAGGTTGTCCGAGCCCGGCGAGAGCTGCCCCGCCCGCCATCACAACGAGGAGAATGGCCACTGCCAATACGGACAACCGCTTGACCACCAGCATCGTCGGCATTGCTCCTTCGAATGAGGCTCTGAGGCGCCCGCCGCACAGCGTTCCGCCGGCCTGAGCCGTTCCCTCCACCCGCATTGAGCTCACGGCATCCGCCGGGACATGTTTCGGTGGCGGGCTCCTCGGCGCGCGGGCGGCGGGACCTGAGGGAAATCCTGGCTTCTCAAACCACAATTCCGGCCCTCTCGCAATGCACCCCATGATATCTCCCCCATGCGACGAAAAGCCGACAGCCCATCCCCGGCGAGGGCCGCTTTTTCGACCCTTTCTCGGCCACAATGGCCTGTTTTACTAATCCTTGACACGCCGGTCCGACCATGGTCCGAGGGGCTTGATTCGGCTGAGTCGGGGACAGCGGGGCGCGGCAAAGGATTGAGGCGGATACGATGGGTTCATTCAGCCCGGGACTGCTCTTGCACGCGAAGACAGCGCTGCTCATGGCTGCCGCCTTGGCGCTAGCAGCCTCGACCGGGACATCCGGGCGCGCCTTGGCGCAGGGTGCGGTCAAATCGGTCCACAACGACTGGCAGGTCCGCTGCGATACGCCGCCGGGCGCGCAAGGCGAACAGTGCGCGCTCATCCAGAGCGTCACCGCGGAAGATCGCGCCAATGTGGGGCTCACCGTGATCGTGCTGAAAACCGCCGATCAGAAGAGCCGGCTCATGCGGGTGGTCGCTCCGGTCGGCGTGCTGCTGCCGTCGGGCCTTGGGCTGAAGATCGATCAGGCCGACGTCGGCCGTGCCGGTTTCGTCCGCTGCCTGCCCAATGGCTGCGTTGCCGAAGTCGTGATGGACGACAACCTGGTCAAGCAGCTCCGCACCGGCCAGACCGCGACTTTCATCATCTTCCAGACGCCCGAGGAAGGCATCGGCTTCCCGATGAGCCTCAAAGGCTTCGGCGAGGGCTACGACAAGCTGCCGTAGGGCGACGCGGTCGGCGTTTCTTCAGCTTTCCGGTTCCGGGCCACCCTCGCAACTTGCGGCGAGGGCGACTATCTTTGGCGGAAGGCCAACCCCGGACCTCATCATGACCTCACCGACCACGTCGCTTCTCGACCGCGCCGGCCTCGACCGCCAGGACGCGCGCCGCCATCTGGCCCACGGGCTGGAAGGTGCGGACGACGGCGAGCTTTATCTCGAATATGCGCAGTCCGAGATGCTCGTTTTCGACAACGGCCGCCTCAAACAGGCGAACTACAATACAGACCAGGGTTTTGGGCTGCGCGCGGTCAAGGACGAAGCGGTGGGCTATGCCCATTCCTCCGACCTCTCGGATGCCGCGCTGGCGCGCGCGGCGGACGCGGTGCGCGCGGTCAAGGGCGGCTATTCCGGCCGTTACGCCGAGCCGCCCGGCCGCACCAATGTCCGTCTGTACGGTGACGACAATCCCCTCGGTGCGCCGGCCTTCGACACCAAGGTACGCCTGTTGGAAGCCATCGACGCCTATGCACGGGCGAAGGACCCGCGTGTGCGGCAGGTCTCGGTGTCGCTGGGTGCAACCTGGCAGGTCATTGAGATTCTGCGTGGAGACGGCGAAAGCTACCGCGACGTGCGTCCGCTGGTGCGCGTCAACATCTCGGTCGTTGCGGGCGATGGCGATCGCCAGGAAAGCGGCAGCCACGGATATGGCGGGCGCGAGGGATTCGCGCGTTTCCTCGAGACCCAGGCGTGGCAAGGCGCCGCCGACGATGCCGTGCGCCAGGCCCTGGTCAATCTCGACGCAATGCCGGCGCCCGCGGGCGAGATGGACGTGGTGCTCGGCCCCGGCTGGCCCGGCGTCATGCTGCACGAAGCGGTCGGCCACGGGCTCGAAGGCGACTTTAACCGCAAGCGCACCTCGGCTTTCGCGGGCCTCATGGGACAGCGCGTGGCATCGAAGGGAGTTACCGTCGTCGACGACGGCACCATCGCCCAGCGCCGCGGCTCGCTCTCGATCGACGACGAGGGCACCCCGACCAATCGCACCGTGCTGATCGAGGATGGAATCCTCGTCGGTTACATGCAGGACCGCCAGAACGCCCGTCTCATGGGCATGAAGCCGACCGGCAATGGCCGTCGGCAAAGCTACGCCCACGTTCCCATGCCGCGCATGACCAACACCTATATGCTCGCCGGCGGGCGCGATCCGGCCGAGATCATCGCCTCGGTCAAGGACGGCATCTACGCCGTGAATTTCGGCGGCGGCCAAGTCGACATCACGTCGGGCAAGTACGTGTTTCAGGTCACGGAGGCGTACAAGATCGCGGACGGCAAGGTTGCACAGCCTCTCAAGGGCGCCATGCTGATCGGCAACGGTCCGACCGATCTCAACCGTATCGGTATGGTCGGCAATGATCTCCAGCTCGACCCCGGCATTGGAACCTGCGGCAAGAATGGCCAGGGTGTGCCGGTCGGCGTCGGCCAGCCGACGCTGCGCATGGATCGCATCACTGTGGGCGGGACCGGATGATTCTCGCCAGATAGCAAGTGCAGGCCGACGATCATTGGCCGCGCGGGCAGAGCCGTGCCCGGCGGGAGCTGCCCATCCCCGGCCTGTGCGGCGGCCATCCGTCCCAGGCCGGCTACCTTACCACCCCGGAGATGCAACACGGTTTACGCACCGGACGGGTCAGGTGATTCTTGAGATAGCAAACCGCCGCAGACCCCACATATCCGGGCCGCACGTAGGTCCAGGCGCGGCAGCCCTCCTCGGCTTCGCAAGCCGCCCCGCAGCTCTTGCCGGTGGCGTCCGCCGGCAGCTCGAAATGCCGGTAGTCGCCGCCGTTGCGATCGACGCCGAATTCGGTCGAGCCGCCGCGCGGCTCGATCACGCCGGTGCCTCGCACGCCGGAGACGCAGCATGAGGCCGCCAGCCGTGGCATGACGCGGGACTTGAGCCAACAAACGGCACTGGCGTTCTCGGTGACGGGATAGGAGAACGCCCAGGCCCGACAGCGCGGATCGCGCTCACAACGGGCGGCGCACTGGGCTGGATCGCCCGACCGCAAGGGAGCACTGGAATAGTCTCCGCCCGGACGGTCATAGCCGACCTGAGCCAGCGCGGCTACGCTCGACGCCGCGAGCGCAAGCCACAAGCCGAAACCAAGCCCGAGCCAATTGCGCCTCATCCCAGCCTCTTGCTCGCGCCGCGCCGCCGTCGGGTCCATGTTAGAGAAGCGCGCGAGGACAGGCGAGTGCCGTGTGCGTGACCCGCGTTTCCAGCGGCCCGGTACAGCGCGCGCACCAGCATCATCTCGGAATCAATCATGCAACGTTCCCTGACCGACGGCGGCGGGCGGGTCAGTCGAACGCCGCCATCCACGCGCTGGAGAGGCCGTGCGCCCGGTAGAATTTCTCCAGCCGCCCGCGCGTGCTGTTGTCGCCGAATTTCTGATATTCGGATTTGCCGAGGCCGAGAAAGCGCGTTGCATTGCGGAACATGATGGCCTCGATCTGCGCGTCGTCGTATCCCACCGCGCGCAGGAACAGGATCATGATGTCCGGAAATGGCTTCGAGGAGAGGAGCTTCGGGAAACGCTCCTCCTGCGCGATCATCGACCAATCCGTTCCGTACATGAGCCGCTCGTCGCTGTTGGGAAAATGATCTTTGAAGGCTCTCATGCATTCGACGATCTTCTTGCTCGCGCCGGTCTTGAGGATTTCGCTGAGCGAGCTGATGTCGGCATAGGCGTATGCATTGGGTGAATTCGTGATGATCTTTCCGACCGTCCATTCCCAGCACGCGTCAACGTGGTTTGCCACGTCCTTGTACGGCACGGCTTTGTGGAAGTGACCGAAATGAGCCATATTGACGCGCAGATGCGGGAACGCATCGTGCTTAAGCGCCTGCGCCCAGAATGCCGGGTCGGCGCGGTCTTCGTACTCGGCGCTGGGTCCGTAGCTGTGGCTGGTATGAGCCATCACCGGCACATTGCTGGCGCTGCACCAAGTGTAGAGCCGCGAGAGCGCGGCATCGAGTTTTCTCCCGATCTGCGGCGCCAGGCCAAAGTCGGGTGAATTCAGATAGGCCGGATCGTTGAACCGGGCGTCCGGGATCTTCCCGTTGTCGATGGGTTGAAACCCCATTGGGGGGTAAAGCTTGACGCCGACCAACCCTCCGGTCGTCTGCCCGGCTTGGCCGGACCCGAGGGGCTCGACCTCGATGGCGCGTCGCACCATGGCCATCGGCTCCTTGTCTCCGGGTCGACGCCGGCCATGCTCATACAGCGCCTGCCGCAGCGGGTCGAAGCCCACGAACCCGTGCACGCGCGGGCCGGACTTGCGGCACGCGATCCGCGCCATGACCTCGACCTGATCCTCGATGGTCAGGTGATCGTCATCCTCCACCCATTTGGAGAAATCGATAATCGCGGGGGTCATCAGCACGACCCGCGACTTCTGCGTCGCGGTGTTGCCGTGAACCTGATCGAGCACTTCCGCCAGCTCGTAGCGATAGCGCGTGTAAAGCAGGGCCCATCGGATGTAACGGCCGAGCAGATCGTCGCGGGAATAGAGCTCGTCGGCGATTGTATCGATCTGGAAGGGCTCCAGATTCCGCAACACGTCTCGTTCTTCCGGCGTCAGCTCCGGCTTGCCGAAATCCTCGTGAAGCTGCTGATACAGGAACAGCTGGACGTGCTCGAGCGCAATCTCCAGCGCGATCCCATCGGGCAAGGAAAGGTCGCGGCTTCCGAAGATGTCTCCGTTGAACCAGACCAGCCTGAACGCGCTTCTCAGCGTCTCCAGGTCCTTGCTTCTGCGCCATTCGTTCGTCGGCTTGCTGTGAGGATTCCTTTCGAACTGGTCGATGGCCTCGATTTCCTCACCGCTATTGGGCGCACCGCGTTTCACCTGCACAGTGACGGCATGCACCAATGCCTCGAGCGCACCCGGATATTCCGCAAAGCGCGCGACCAGATCGCTCGTATGGGCGGTCTTTGGAATCATGATTCGTCTGGCGAAGCCCTCGATCGGCAGATCGGCGGCGTTGAAGACGTGGCAGTGAGCGTCGATGATGCGCTCGATTTTCGAAGCCGGCGCGGGTTGCGCAAGGGTCAATGTCGGAAATGCGACTTTGCCCGCAGTCAACGCAACCCCGCCCGCCACAAATTCACGCCGACGCATCCTCACCTCGCGGTATTGCCCCATGGAATGCTATCCGGGATTGCCGGATTGTCTATCTGCATGGCATTGCGGGGGCGAGCGATACAGGCCTGCAGGGATCGCCGACGACTAGTAGGCATATTCTTTGAACACAGGCTCGACGCTGCCGCCCCAGGGACCGTGAAATTTTTGCAGCAGTTCGTCGGCAGGGGTAATGCCGCGCGCGACAAAATCCTGGATCGGCTGCAGGTAGCGCGTCTCATCAAGGCCGCCGGCATCGAGCCGCCGACGGCGCGCAAGCCCCTTCTGCGCGAGCGCAAGCGTGGCCTTGGCGAGGTCTAAAACGCTCTGCCCCGCGATCGTGGCGGCAAAACCGCGCCTGGGCACCTCGTCGCGCAGTCGCTGCCGTTGCGCGGCCGTCCAGTTCTTGACCAGCTCCCAGGCGGCGGCGAGCGAGTCGTCATCATAGAGAAGCCCGACCCAATAAGCCGGCAATGCCGGCAGACGCCGCCACGGACCACCATCGGCCCCGCGCATTTCGAGGTAACGCTTGAGTCTCCACCTCCGGAAAGATGGTGGAGACGTGATTCGCCCAATCGGAAATCGTCGCGCGCTCCCCGGGCAAGCCCGGAAGTCTTCCCCGCATCAGATCCCGGAACGATTGACCGGCGACGTCGATATAGCGATCCCCGCGCTTGACGAAGTACATCGGCACGTCGAGCGCGTAGTCGACGTAGCGCTCGAACCCCATGCCGGGCTCGAACGCCCACGGCAGCATCCCGGAGCGGTCGGGATCGGTGTCGCGCCAGATCTCCGAGCGGAATGACAGAAAGCCGTTGGGCTTGCCCTCGGTAAAGGGCGAATTGGCGAACATCGCCGTCGCCACCGGCTGCAGCGCAAGCGATACCCGCAGCTTCTTCACCATGTCGGCTTCCGAGGAGTAGTCGAGATTGGTCTGCACGGTGCAGGTGCGGTACATCATGTCGAGACCGTGATTGCCTACCTTCGGCATGTAAGCCGTCATGATGCGGTAGCGCCCCTTGGGCATCATCGGGATCTCGGCGCGGCTCCAGTTCGGCGTCATGCCGAGGCCCAGAAAGCCGACACCGAGCGGACGCGCGACCTCCTTGACCTGGGCGAGATGCGCCATCAGCTCCGAGCACGTCTGATGCACGGTCTCGACCGGAGCTCCGGAGAGCTCGAATTGGCCGCCGGGCTCGAGCGAGATCGCGCCGCCGCCGGTCACGTCGAACAGGCCGATGATGTTGCCGTTCTCGACGATGGGCTCCCAACCGAGCAGGTGCTGCATGCCTTCGAGCAAGGCGCGGATGCTGCGCCGGCCCTGATAGGGAACGGGATCATGGCCTTCGATCGTGAATACGAACTTCTCGTGCTCGGTGCCGATACGAAACTGCGCCTTTGACTTGCTGCCGGCTTCGAACCACGCGACGAGCTCTTCGCGCGTTTCGATCGGCGTCATGTCGACTTGGTCGCGAGCCATGCGGGAGTTCCGGCAGAAAGGGCCGCGACCTTACACGGCTGCTGCAAGGCAACGCAATTGGGATCGTCGGAGGCGCGCGATCATGCCCGGTGCGCCGACCTCGGCAACCGGCGCGCACGCTGCCATCGCTCGCCCCAGACTGAGCAGGAGTCCGGGCTCACTTCCGATCGCGCTTGCACGCTCCTGAAGCGTGGTTGTGAACGTCCCACTGCGATCGCGTCTCTGGTCCGCGGACGCCTTGCGTGCGGATTAGATCCGTACGAAATCCTGCGCCTTGACCGCGTCGCGCAGTCGGTAGAATTCCTGATTGACGCGCGACCAGTTCGGCAGCGCCTTCATCGCGACAAGCCAGCGCCGGATATTGGGATAGGCTGCAAAATCGCAGCCGATGAGTTCTCCGAGCGATACGATACCGGCGGCAAAATAGTCCGCGATCGTGATCTGATCTCCGCAAAGGTATTGTTTTGGGCCGATCCAGTGGTCGTTCAGCAGCTTGAGCCAATTCTGCGAATTCGTCCGTCCCCACTCGATCGCTCCCGCATGGGCCTCGTCGCTTCGCCGCCGATGGTGCGGGAAGAGCTGGGGATAGGCCAGACCATACCCCCAGTCGCGATAGAAGTTCGTGTTGACCCAATCCATCGCTTCGTTGACCTTGGCGCGCTGCTTGAGGTCCTTCGGATAGGCCGGCGAACCGATCTTGTCGGCGAGGTATTTCAGGATCGCCGAACTCTCGGTCAGCTTGAGATCGCCATCGACCAGCATCGGCACCAAGCGGTTCGGATTGAGCGAGGCGTAGGGCTCCTGATGATGCGCGCCCGTCATAAGGTCGACCACCTCCTCCTCGCAGTCGATCTTGTTGTCGGCCAGGAACAGACGTACCGGCCTGGACGTCATCGATATCGGATGCATGTAGAGCTTCATTGAAACGTTTCCTCGCTTCGTCTTCTCTTTACACGATCGGGGCGGCGCCAGGTCAATCTTCGGAACAGCATGTCCACGCAGGTCGCGTCGTGCTCGGACCCCTTGACAATTCGAAGACCGGTAGCGGCCCCGCCGGTTACAGGCTCCTCGCGATCAGAAGCTTCATGATTTCGTTGGTGCCCCCGTAGATGCGCATGACCCGCGCGTCGCGATACATCCGCGAGATCGGGAATTCCTCCATGTAGCCGTAGCCCCCGAACAGTTGCAGGCAGCGATCGATGATCTTCCCCTGCATGTCGGTGCTCCAATATTTGGCCATGGAAGCGGTGACGGTATCGAGTCCACCGGACAGATAGCGTTCTATGCAATGGTCGTGGAACACGCGCGCGACCGTAGCCTCGGATTTGCACTCGGCGAGCACGAATTGGGTGTTCTGGAACTCGATGATCTTCTTGCCGAAGGCCTGCCGCTCCTTCACATAGTCGATAGCGAGGGCGAGTGCGCGCTCCATCATCGCCTGGGCATGCACCGCGACAATGAGGCGTTCGCGCGGAAGATCGGTCATGAGCTGCGCAAATCCCTGGCCTTCCTCGGCACCGAGCAGATTCTCCGGCGGCAGCCTTACATCCTCGAAGAACAGTTCGGAGGTGTCGGCAGCATCGAGACCGAGCTTCTTGAGTTTACGGCCACGGCGGAATCCCGGCGCGTTGTCGGCTTCCACGACCATCAGCGAGACGCCTTTGGCGCCGGCATTCACGTCGGTTCTGGCAACGACGATGATCAGGTTGGCGTGCTGGCCGTTGGTGATGAAGGTTTTCGACCCGTTGAGCACATAGCCGTTGCCGGATTTTTTTGCGGTCGTGCGCACGCCCTGCAGGTCGGAGCCGGTTCCGGGCTCGCTCATCGCGATCGCACCGACGAGCTCGCCGGTGACCAGTTTGGGCAGCCATCGCCGCTTCTGCTCGCTCGTCCCGTAGTGCAGGACATAGGGCGCGACAATGCCGGAGTGCAGCGGCGCTCCGAAGGAGTCAAACCCGGCCAGGCTCAATTCCCGACTGATGATTGCCTCGTGCGCGAAGGTGCCCCCAGCCCCGCCGTATTCCTCGGGAATCGCCGGACAAAGAAGGCCCGCCGCGCCGGCCTTCGTCCAGACCTCGCGGTCGTACATGCCATTCTCGTTCCAGCTCTCGAGGTGCGGCGCATATTCGGCCGCAATGAAGCGCCGCGCCTGCTCTTCGAGCAGCACGAGATCCTCGGTCATCCAGCCCGGACGTGGAAGGTTGAGGACGTCCATCACCAAATCCTGCCCGTCACGCAAGTTACAGGGCAGCGTGTTGCAATACGAGGTGGCCGTTGACAAGCCGCCCCCACTTTTTCACAACCGGCCAGTCGGGACGAACGGGTCATTCTTCATGCGATTGAGCGATTCGCGGCATGGCGTCTGGTCCGCCGGGCGGTTCCGGGCGACGTCCCGGCCGGGTCGGTAGCGCGCCATGGGTCTGCGACAGCTATGTCATGCCTTCGAGGCCGAAGGCCCCGCCCCGGCACAGGAATCGTCGCAGACCTCGCTCGCGCCTGAAGACCATCCGTCGTTCACAAGGACAGTGGCCTTCGCGCGCCCTGCCATGATCCGGCATTGACCGCTTCCGGGACATGGGAGCGGAGTCTGGCGGACGGTCGCCGCGTCCTGCCCGGCTTGCTGCTGTCCGCGTTGGTTGCGGTGGTCGCGGTAACCGCCGCCCCTTTGGTCGGCGTTCTCTTGCCTATCCCCGCGATGGTGATCGCGCTCCTCATCGGTATCGCGCTCAATCCACTGGCGCAGCGCGGATCGTTCCAGCCCGGCATCGTGTTCTGCCTGAAGACGATCCTGCGATGGGCGGTAGCCCTGCTCGGCCTGCGCATTGCGCTGGGCGAGATTGCGGCGCTGGGGGCGGCCACTGCGGTCCTCGTCATCGTATCGATGGCCGTCACCTTGGCCGCCGGGATCCTGCTTGCGCGTGTCTTCGGCTTGGAGCGGGCTTACGGGACTCTGGCGGGCGCCGGGACCGCGGTGTGTGGCGCCTCCGCAACGCTGGCGACCTCTATCGTCTTGCCTGACTATAAAGGCAAGGACGCCGACGTCGCATTCGTCGTCGTTGCGGTCAACGCACTATCGACGTTCGCGATGGTGCTCTATCCCCTTATCTGCGCTTATCTCGGTTTTGATCCGACGACGACAGGCGTGATGCTGGGTGCCACCATCCACGACGTCGCTCAGGTGGTCGGCGCCGGATACGCAGTGTCGGAGACCACCGGCAATACTGCGGTGATCGTCAAGTTGTTCCGGGTCCTGCTGATGCTGCCACTCGTCCTCCTGATCGGTTGGATGTTCGCGCAGCGGGCAGTCAAAACCAGTGCCGCCAAGGTTCCGGTTCCGGTCTTTGCGCTCGTTTTCGTGGCCTTATGTGTTCTCAACAGCGTCGCGGCAGCTATGCCCCGGCCTCGGCGCGATATTCGCGCGCATCAAGGCGCCTCTGATCGAGGCGTCGACGTGGGGCCTCCTGATCGCAATTGCGGCACTCGGGCTTGGCACGTCGTTGACTGCCATCGCCGCCCTGGGTTGGCGACATGTCATGACCGTGACCGGTACGACGGTTGTCATTCTGGTCGTGGTAACGGCCGGCTTGGTCATGCTGCCGTGAACGATCTGCGGGCTTGGCGCCCAACCTGCGGGCGCCGTCGCGCGCGGGCCTTAACCGCATGTTTACCCGAACGACAAAAACTGCGCCGCGCGGGGATCAGGGCCGCTACCACTGCCTGCCGGCGCCGGCTCCATAAGGACCTCCGGCTCGCGCTGCACCCGCCCACGAGTGGATAGGGGCATGACATCAGGCATTCCGTGGCAGGTCACAGGGGTCAGGCGCCGGGCGCGCGACGCGGCCCGTGACGCCGCGCGCCGCTCCGGCATTTCGGTGGGCGAGTGGCTCGACGCTGTCATCCTCGATTGCGTGTTGCGGGATGGCGTCGCGTCGGGACAGTCCGGCTCCCGGAACCGCTGGGCGGATGAAGCGGCCGCTGACCCTGGCGCCCGCGACGACAGCCATCATCAAGCGGCTCCCCACCGCGCCGGGCAGCACGTCACGCGCGGTCGCCTCTGCGCCACCCTCGCAGCTTTCGGCGATGGCGGGGCAGATGCGCCGATGTCAACCGACCGGCCCGCCGGCGCGCAGGACCGGTCCGCGCTCGAGCAGCGGTTGCGCGAGATCAATTGGAAGATTGATTCGTTGCGGCCACCGAGCTGCTTCGACAAGACGATCGACGCGTTGCGCAGCGAACTCGCCGAAATCGGGCTGGCGCTGCGGGAGGCGATGCCGCGCACAGCGGTCGAAGCGCTCCAGCACGAGGTGCGCAAACTGGCCGACCGCGTTGATCACTCCCGCCACGCCGGCGCCGACGAAGCCGCACTTGCATCGGTCGAGCGCGGGCTCGCTGAAATGCGTGATGCGCTGCGCGGCTTGACCCCGGCCGAAGGCCTTCTTGGGGTCGCCCGGGTGGTGCAGCAACTCGCCCAAAAGGTGGATCAGATCGGGCGCGAGGCCAACCCCGCCGCTCTCAAGCAGCTCGAAGGCGCCATCGCCGCAATGCGCGGCATCTTCTCCCACGTGGCTTCGAACGACGCATTGACGAAGTTGTCGGAAGAAGTGCGCGCCCTGGCGGGCAAGATCGATCAGGTCGCCGACAACGCCGGCACCAGCATTCTGTCCGCGCTCGAGGGCCGGATTGCAGTCCTCGCCGACGCTCTCGAAGCACATAATCACAGTCGACAGAATGTGCCTGCCGAGCTGGAAGTCCTGATCAGGAGGTTGATCGACAGGGTCGAGCAGGCGCAACCAGCGCGAGCACATCAGGCGGTGCTCGAGGAACGCATCGCCAAACTCATCGAGAAGCTCAACGCGTCCGACGTCCGTCTTGGCCATCTCGAAGCGATTGAGCGCGGGCTGCGGGACCTGCTTGTTCAGCTTGAATCCTCACGCCTCGCTGACTTGGCGCGTTCCGCGTCAACGGCGCCACCCGAACTGGAGGCGCTCGCGCGGAACCTCGCCGACCTGCGGCGAACCGAAAAAAAGACCCAAGAACTCGCTCGAAGTCGTGCACGGCACTCTTGGACACGTGGTCGATCGACTGGCCATGATCGAGACCGACCTCCGCCGCGGACGGGGCCCCGACGCGCCGCCTTTGCCGCAGACGGCGCCAACGGCGGTGACAATCGCGAAGACCCCTGCCCAATCCGACGAGCACGCATCTTCGGTGTCCGCGGCGGCGACTACCCCGGACGCGCCCAAGCCCGCCGCAACTGCGGCAGTCGAGCAGCCGGTGGCAGAGGGCCCGTTCGATCAGGCGCTGGAGTCCGTTTCGGGCGGGACGGGCAGTCCCGGGGCGGCCTCGCTCGCAGATCGCGTCGCACGCATCGAAGGGGAAGCGGCGCCGCGCAATCCGTCGGGCAATCCCAATCGCAGCAGCACCCCGGATTTCATCGCCGCCGCGCGCCGGGCCGCGCGGGCCGCCGATCAGGAGGCTCTCGCAAGTGGCCCAACATCGGCGCAGGACCAAATCGCCCCTTCGGCGGTCAAGCCCATGACCCGTGTCGTAGGCCGGCTACGCGCTCTGATCGTGGGAACTACCGCGAGCTAGTGGCCCGGCTGGCAAATCCACCCATCGAGCCCTTTGGCTGCTCGACCTCCAGGCCACCATCGCGGGCACGATCGTCGACGCTGCGGTCGCGGCTGGACGCTGGGCCAAGCGGCAGCTCAGGCGTCGCCTTCCCGACCTTGCCATGCCGTGCTGCGCACAATAAAAATCAACGAAGGCGTGGCATGCGCCGCGAACATCGGTAGGATACGCGCGCGCCTGCCCGCGGAGTCCGAGCCATTCGCGGGGCGTCGTGCCGGCGACGCCCTCTCGCCACGATAAGTGCAAGTCGGCTTCGCTGGCTTCTGTCGCGATTTCGTCAGACGGCCGTTTGCAGGTCGCCGCGAATTCGGGTCGAGACGCGTCCAACTTTTCGCAGCAGACGGTGTGCCCGGCGCTGCGAATCCCGAGCCTCGAACCGAGGATCCCGCGCTTGCAGATCTATCTCCCGATCGCGGATCTTCCGGTCAACGTCTTCGTCATTCTGGCCATGGGGCTCGCCGTCGGGTTCATCTCCGGCATGTTCGGTATCGGCGGCGGTTTCCTGATGACGCCGCTGCTGATCTTTCTCGGCATCACCCCGGCAGTCGCGGTGGCGACGGTCGCAAGCCACATCGCCGCGTCCTCGATGTCCGGCGCGATCAGCTACTGGCGCCGCAAGACGATCGATCTCGCGCTTGCTTTCATGCTGCTCGCCGGCGGCATCATCGGCACGGCCTTCGGCGTCTGGCTGTTCACGATGCTGCGCGCTATCGGCCAGCTCGACATCACCATCGGGGTGTCCTACGTGCTTCTGCTCGGTATCATCGGCGCGCTGATGGTGGCCGAGAGCGTCGGTGCGATCATCCGCGCCCGGCAAGGCAAGCCGGTCGAGCTGCGCCGGCCGGGCAGTCACACCTGGATCCATGGCCTGCCTTTCAAGCTGCGTTTCAAGCGCTCGCGCATCTATGTCTCGGCGATTCCGGTGTGGGGCATCGGCTTCTTCATCGGATTCATCGGCGCGGTGATGGGTATCGGCGGCGGGTTTCTGCTGGTTCCCTTGCTGATCTATATGCTGCGGGTTCCGACAGCGACGGTGATCGGAACGTCCATGGTGCTCACTCTCGTTACGATGGCGTCGGCCACGGTAATGCATGCGGCCACCAATCACCTCGTCGACGCGCTGCTGGCGCTCTTTCTGATGGTCGGCGGCGTGACCGGAGCGCAGTTCGGCGCGCGCGCCGGTCAGAAGATGAGCGGCGAGCGGCTGCGACTCCTCCTTGGGCTGCTGGTGCTGGCGGTGGGAATTCGCTTCGCCCTCGATCTTGTCGTGCAGCCGGACAATCTCTACTCGATCCGCACGCTGGATGCCGGCACATGACAAGGTGCTCTGCATTCATCGCGGTCCTTGGCACGCTCATCGCTTCGGTCGCTCCGGCCGCAGGCGAGCGGCTGGTCGCCTCGCTGTCCAATCACCGGGTGATGGTCACGTCGAACTTCACCGGCGACGAGCTCGTGCTGTTCGGCGGGATCGAGCAGGACGCGGCTTCACGGCCGCGACGTGGCGGCTACGATATCGTCGTCACTGTCATCGGTCCGCGCCAGACCGTGGTGACCTTCCGCAAGGCACGTGTGCTCGGCATCTGGGTCAACGCCGACTCGCGCGTGCTCGAGAACGCTCCCGCTTATCTCGCCGTGCTCGCGAACCGGCCGCTCGACGCCATCGCCGACGGCGAGACCCTGCGGCGCCTGCAGCTCGGCCTCGACAACACACCCTTGCCGCAGCGCGCCAGCGTCAATATCGCCGATGCCTCAAGCGACGATCCGTTTCGCCTCGCCTTCATCAAGATCAAGAGCGATCAGGGACTCTACCGTGAGGTTTCGAACGGGGTCACCTTCCTGACGCCGGCGCTGTTCCGCGCATCGATCCCGTTGCCGGCCGAGGTGCCGGTCGGAACCTATGAGGTGGACGTCAGGCTGTTCGCCGATGGCGCCCAGATCGCGCGCGCTCCGGCCCCCTTCGAGGTCTACAAATCCGGGTTCGAGCAGGTCGTCACTGCCGCCGCGCGCGACCACGGCCTGCTCTATGGCGTGGCGACCGCAATGATGGCGATCGCCACCGGCTGGTTCGCTTCGGTGGTGTTCAGGCGGGATTGAAACGACGAGCGGGGGGGTGGCCACTCCGTTCGCCGGCTTCTGTGCAATAACGACGGTCGCCGTCCTGGAGGGGGGCCGCCCCGTACGTGTTACCAGATAGATACCGAGCGCGACCGGCAGGACCCCGACGAGATCCGGCCAGGCAACGTGCTCGTTGAGCAGCAGCCAGCCGAACAGCATGCCGAGCGGCGGCATCAGGAAGTGATAGGCGCTCGCCGCGGTCGCCCCGATCGCCGTCAGCAGCTGAAACCAGATCAGGAAGCCCACCACCGAAACCAGCAGCCCGAGATAGGCGATTGCGATGAGCAGCCGCCAGCTTGGCACGACGTCCGCCATCGATTCGAGGCTGAGCGCAAAGGGCATGAGTGCCAGCCCGCCAGCCAGGTTCTGCACGCCGTTGCCGATCCACAGCGCGCCTTTCGGCGCAAGCCGTTTGAACAGTATCGTTCCGCCGACGAGCGAGACCAGCGCCGCCACTGTGAAAGCGATGCCGGTCGGGCTGTCGAGCCCATTGGTGATCCGGCTTTCTACGATGAAGGCGACGCCGCCGAGACCAAGCAGGAGGCCAGCCGCCTTCCGCCAGGTCATCTTTTCCTCGAGGAACACGGCGGCAAGCACTGCCGTCAGCACCGGATTGGCGCTGACGATGAGCGCCGACAGACCGGCCGAGATGCTCCGCATGCCGATGTAGTTGAGGCCAAGATAGACCGCATTGTTCGCAACGCCGAGAAGCGCAAGAACGATCAGGTCACGCCGTGAAATCCGCCAGGGCGCGCCGGACACGGCGGCGGCGCCGAGCAGGATTCCGCCGGCGAGCAGGAAGCGCGCGGTCAGCAGCAGCAGCGGGGGGCAATCCGTGAGCGCAAGCTTTGCTACCGCGAATGCCGAGCTCCACAGCAGGCAGAACGCGGCGATGCGCAGCGCCAGCGGGCTGACGACATGGGGTGCTGGGAGCGGGATGGCGAGGCGCATGGCAGGTCTCCTTGGAAAAAGACCTAGGCCTTCCCCTTTCCATTTGGAAATTAAATGTTAGAATTAGAATCAGTGATAATACAAATGGTGCGGTCATGCTCGATCTCGACCTTCTGCGCAGCTTCATTTCGGTCGTCGATGCCGGCGGCTTCACGCGGGCGGGCGAGCGCGTCCACCGCACGCAGTCGACCGTGAGCCAGCAAATCCGGCGCCTTGAGGAAACGCTCGGCCGCCCGCTGCTGCATCGAAACGGGAAACGCGTGACGCCGACCGACGAGGGCGAGCGGTTGCTGTCGTATGCGCGCCGAATCGTTTCGCTCGCCGAGGAAGCGCGCGATGCGGTCGCGCGGCCGGCAGCGGACGGTATCGTGCGTCTGGGGATCCCCGAGGACTTCGCGGCCAACCGTCTGACCAAGGTGCTGTCCAAGTTCGCGCGGTCGCGCCCCGGACTCAGGCTGGACGTGCGCTGCGACCTGAGCGTCAAGTTGCGCAGCGATCTCGACCGCGGCGACCTCGATCTTGCGCTCGTGAAGCGCGATGCCGGCGGTACCGGCGCCGTCGCCGCCTGGCCGGAGAATCTCAGTTGGGTCACCAGCCGCAGCCACCCGATTGATCCGCGTCGCGAACCGGTACCGCTCGCCGTATTTCCGCATGGCTGTCTCTATCGCAATCGCGCCATTCACGCGCTCGAAGCGTCCGGGCGGGCCTGGCATATCGCCTATACGAGCCCCAACTTCGCCGGCATCCAGGCTGCGGTTTCAGCCGGGCTCGGTCTGAGCATCCTTCCCGAGACCGCGATCCTGGCGGATCATCGCGTGCTGCGGCAGCAGGACGGCTTTCCCCCGGTCAGCAACACCGAGCTCGCGCTGATGCTGGGCCCCGACGCGAGCCCGGCAACGCGCCGGCTCGCCGATCTGCTTGCCGATTTCTGCAACGCGGCCGACCCGCGCGCTGCGGCATGATCGCTCAGTCCGCGACGCAACGATCGGCAGTGAAGGAATAGAGCCGCCGGTCGCCCAGCACGTGCGCCGTGAAGGCCGACGTACCGAAAATATCGACGAACGCTCGGTGGCGGACATTGAGACCGCCGGCAAAGGCGCCGAAAGCCGGCATCACCATGCATCTGCCGTCACTGGCAAAACAGCGTCGGCTCACGGTCCGCCCACGTACGCTCACCCGCGCGACCGGGTGAAGGTGGCCGGCAATTTCTCCGTCGGCGCCGGTCGGCGCGTGCCGGAAGGTCAGCGGCCCGATTGCGAGCGCAGCGCCGAAGCTGCCACCTACGCCATCGGCCGGATCCGGATCGTGGTTGCCGGCGATCCAGATCCAATCGCGCCCACGCTGGAGGGCGCTGAGCGTCGCGCGATCGGCCGTCGCGATCCGGCGAAAGCCATCGCCGTCGTGAAAGCTGTCGCCCAGCGCCACCACCACGCGCGGGGCATGGCGAGCGATGAGGGACGCAAGTCGCCCCAGCGTCGCTGCAGTGTCATAGGGCGGGAGCAGCACGCCACGCGCGGCAAAGCTTGAGCCCTTCTCAAGATGCAGGTCCGCCACGACGAGGAGGCCTTCATCGCGCCAATAAAGCGCGCCGTCGCAATCGGCAGCAACAACCGTGCCGGCAATGGCAACGTCCGCTCGCCCGGTATGCGGGGAGCGCTCATGTCTTGCGAGCGGGTCGACCTTCGGCGCCGCCCCCGTCACTCCATTGCCTCCTTCACGAGCAATGCCTCGGCCTCCGCCAAGAGTTCTTCCGACGCCTCGCCTGAAACCAGCTCGCGCCCGATTTCGAGCATCACCGGCACCGCCAGCGGCGAGACATGATCGAGTGCCTTATGGATGATTCGACCCTTGATGCGAGCGAGCATATCGCCCAGCCGGCGGATGTCGAGCAGGCCGGCGGCGGCGTCCGCACGGGCGGCGCGCAGCAGGATGTGGTCGGGTTGATGGCGGCGAAGCACGTCATAGACCAGATCGGTCGAGATCGTGAGCTCGCGGCGCGATTTCTCCTTGCCGGGAAAGCGGCGCTCGATCAAACCTGCTATGATGGCGCACGTACGGAACGTGCGTTTCATCAGCGCCGACTCGGCGAGCCAGGCTTCCAGGTCGTCACCCAGCATGTCCTCGTCGAACAACGCCGAAAGCGATACCTCGCCGCGCCCGATTTCTCGCGCGATGTCACGCATCCCCCACACCGCAAGCGCATATTCGTTGGCCACGAAGCCTAGCGGACGAAGCTGCGCCCGCTCGAGCCTGCGCGTGAGCAACATGCCGAGCGTCTGGTGCGCGAGCCGGCCCTCAAACGGATAGCAGATGAGAAAGTGCCGGCCGGCGCGCGGAAACGTCTCGACCAGGAGCTGGCGCGGCTCCGGCAGCCGTGAGCGCCGCTCCTGAATCTGCAGCCAGTCGCGCACCTGATCCGGCAGCGGCTGCCATTCCTGCCGTTGCGAGATGATATTTCTCACCCGATCGGCGAGATAGGTGGAGAGCGGAAACTTTCCTCCCTCGTAGGACGGCACCTTGGGATCTTCCGCGGCGGCGCGGGAGACATAGACCTCGTCCTCCACCAGCGCCTCGTATTTCAGGATCTCGCCGGCAAAGACGAAGGTGTCGCCGGGCACCAGCGTTTCGATGAAATACTCCTCCACTTCGCCGAGAATCCGCCCCCCGCGCGGAATCATTTTTGAGACCCGTGAACGTACGAGCCGGACTTTGAGCATGTCGGCCTCGACGATGGTGCCGACGTTCATGCGATAGCGCTGCGCGACCGCGGGGTGGCTGACGCGCCAGCGCCCGTCCTTGTCCTGCCTGACCCTGGCAAAACGCTCGTACGCTTTCAGGGCATAACCTCCGCTGGCGACGAAATCGAGCACGGCATCGAAGTCGGCGCGCGCCAGGCCGGCGTAGGGCTTGGCGCTTTTCACCTCGGCATAGAGTTCATCGGCGAGAAAGGGTGCGCCGCAGGCCGAGCCGACTACGTGCTGCGCGAGCACGTCGAGCGCGCCGACGCGCGCCGTCGGCCCGTCCTGGGCGTTCTCGGCAATGGCTCCGAGCGCAGCGGTGCATTCGAGCACCTCGAAGCGGTTCGCAGGGATCAGCACCCCTTTCGACGGCTCGTCCATGCGGTGATTGGCGCGGCCGATGCGCTGCAGAAGCCGCGAGGCGCCCTTGGGCGCCCCGACATTGACGACGAGGTCCACATCGCCCCAGTCGATGCCGAGATCAAGCGAAGAGGTGGCGACCACCGCGCGCAGCCGCCCGTCGACCATCGCCGCCTCAACCTTGCGGCGCTGCGCCACGTCGAGAGAGCCATGGTGAAGCGCAATCGCGAGCCCATCGTCGTTGATGCGCCATAGATCCTGAAAGATGCTTTCGGCCTGGCTGCGAGTATTGACGAAGACGAGACTCGTTCGATGGCGCTTGATCAACGCGTAAATCTCGCGGAGCGCGTGACGGGCCGAATGTCCCGCCCAAGGCAGATGCTCGGCGGTATCGAGCATGGCGACCTCGGGCACCGCGCCGCCCTCCGATATGACCAGGTCGGCCAGCGCAGCGTCGTGCGCAGGCTGCGGCACGAGAAATTTCCGTAGATCGTCAGGGTCGGCGACAGTCGCCGAAAGGCCGACGCTGGTGAGATCGGGTGCCAACATGAACAGCCGCGCCAGGCCGAGCGAAAGCAGATCGCCGCGCTTCGACGTCACGAGGGCATGCAGTTCGTCGAGCACGATCCGTTTGAGGGATCCGAACAGATAGGGGGCATCGGGCGAGGCCAGGACCAGTGCGAGCTGCTCGGGCGTGGTGAGCAGGATATCGGGTGGGTCGCGCCGCTGGCGCTGGCGCTTCGAGGACGGCGTGTCGCCGGTGCGCGTCTCGACGCGGATTGGCAATCCCATCTCCGCGACCGGACGCTCGAGGTTGCGCGCGATGTCGACGGCGAGCGCCTTGAGCGGAGAGATGTACAGCGTGTGCAGGCCGCCGTCGCGGCGAACGGCGTTGCCGGTGGAGACGAGCTTGCGTGATCTCGGTGCAAGCGGTTGTTCACGCGCGGGCGCGCTCAATTCCACCAGACTGGGCAGGAAACCTGCGAGCGTCTTGCCCCCTCCCGTGGGGGCGACCAACAGGACCGAGCGCCCGGCACGCGCCTTCGCCAATAGTTCGAGCTGATGCGCACGCGGGGCCCAGCCGCGGCTGGCGAACCATCGTAAGAACGGGTCGGGCAGAAGCGAGGCGGCGTTTGGCGGCGCCGGGGCGCTCAATTCATGCGCACGATCTGCTCGCCTTCGCTGAACGTTATTTGATTGCAAGGGCCTTCTCCACGAAGGCGCCGGTGTAGGTCTTCGACAGATCGAGCGTTGCGCCCGCAACCACTGGATCGAAGACCTTGAGCACCTGATAGGCCGTCTCGACCGCGCCGGGCACGAACCGGCCATCCGGCGAGTACATTGCGTGGCTGGCAGTCAAGGCCCGAACATAGATCCCGCGATTGCCGAGCGCGTATTCCTCCGGCATCGCCGCGGCGACGTCCGCGGCCGAGCGCGACGACATCCAGCTCAGTGCGCGCACGAAGGCACTGACGATCGCTTGCGTGGTGCGCGGATTCTTCTCGATGAAGGCCGGCGTCGTGTAGACGACGCCGCCGGGATAGGGCCCGCCATAGACGGCCTGGGTGCCCTCGGGCGTGCGCGTGTCTGCCACCACGCTCACCAGACCATCGCTCTGCATCAGGCTCATCATGGGATCGGAGCTCACGATCGCGTCGATCTCCCCGCGGCGTGCCGCCGCCACCGCGGTCGAGGTCACGCCGGTACCCACGAATGAGGCATCTTCGGCCTTGAGGCCGCTGCGCACCAGCATATAGGCCGCCATGAAATGGGTGCTGGAGCCGGGTGACGTGACCCCGATTTTCAATCCCTTGAGGCTGTGCGGCCCCCTATAGGGGATCGATTTCGACACGATGGTGCCGAGCACAAAGCCCGGATAGCGGCCATATTGGGTGACGGCAATGACCGGCTGGCCTTTGGCCTGCATCTGAATGGTGTGGTCGAACGTGCCGACGGCGACCTCGGCACTACCGCCGACCAGCGACTGCAGCGCGCGGGCGCCGCTTTGCACATCCGCGATCTCCACGTCGAGACCTGCGTCCCTGAAGTAGCCGAGCCGTTCGGTCACGGAGAGCGGCAAATAGAAGATCGCCGATTTGCCGCCGACCGCCAGTCGCACCCTCGGCATTTCCGGCTGGCCGTACGCTTCCGCAGCAATCGGCAGCGTGAACGTGGCGACCGCGATGACGAGCGGCAAGACCTGTTTCATACTTCTTCCTCCCTCCCCAACTCGCTACCAGGATCGGACGTTGACCTCCGCAAGGCCGGGTTCGAGGCCACCGCCGCAAGAGACGCAACCGGCGTGCCCATCTCGGTGCGCGTCTCAGCGTGGTTCAGCTGAAGCAAATCGAGCTTTGCCTTGGCAACGGCCATTCTGACGTGGGCCGCGCCATGGGCGTAGCGCAGGGTCTGCTGCAGCACGGGACCGTCACCGGCGTGGGTTTCCACCGTGAACGTCAACAGCCCGCCCGGTGCCAATACGCGAGCGGCCGCGCCGATGGCCGGGCCAAGATCGCTGACATAGACGAACACGTCGGCTGCCACGATCAGATGATACCGCGCTCGTGCGTTGGCCTCCGTCGCGAGGAAGGATTGCAGGTCCCCTACCGCCAGCCGATCGTACAAGCCTTTCGCACGCGCCTGCGCAATCATGCGCGGTGCCACGTCCACTCCTACGAGCACGTCCACGTGCGGTCGGAAGGCCGCGCCGGCAAGGCCGGTGCCGCAACCAAGGTCGAGCATCGAGCCGAGGCGCGAGTGCGGAAGGACGCGCAGCACCGCCTCCAACAGCACCGTCGGACCGCGATAGTCGAGCCGCTCCATTAAGGTATCGTCAAAGCGCAGCGCCTGCTGGTCAAAAAGTCGGCGGAGATAGGCCGTCGTCATAGCCGGCGTTTGTTCGCCGGCGCCCAGCCGCGCCAATTGCAGCCGCGCTCCGTGATAATCGTCGGGATCGAGATCGCGGGCCCTGCCCCAGGCGGCGATCGCCCCTTCAAAATCGCCAAGATTGTCGCGAATCGCGCCGAGGGCGAACCACGCGGTGGCGAAGGTGGGCGCAAGTTCCACTGTCTGCCGCAGGATTTGCGCCGCGCCTTCGAGGTCGCCACGCGAGGCGCGCTGGAGCGCGGCCCGGTAGTTTCGGTCGGTGATCATGTCACCGGAGGAGACGAAGAGCGGCCCATCTGTCATCACGCCATTCACATCATATCTCAAGGCTATGCGCCCCACAGACATTCTCGTCCCGACGCCCGCCGGCGTCTGCTGCAAAGCCGGAGGCTTTCATATCGACCCCACCCGGCCGGTGGACAAGGCCGTGATCACCCACGGTCATTCCGACCATGCCCGTGCGGGTCACGGTTCCGTGCTTGCCACACAGGAAACTCTCGACCTGATGCGACTGCGCTACGGCGATGGCTTTGCCGGTTCGACCCAGGCGATCCGCTACGGCGAGACCGTCGTTCTGGGCGGCACGCGCGTGACCTTCCATCCGGCCGGCCATGTGCTCGGCTCGGCGCAAGTCGCGGTCGCGGCGAACGGCCTGCGCATCGTCGCCTCGGGCGATTACAAGGATGTCGCCGATCCCACCTGTGCAGCGTTCGAGCTGGTCACGTGCGACGTCTTCATCACCGAGGCCACGTTCGGCCTGCCGGTTTTCCGCCACGGCGACCCGGATGCCGAGATCGCAAGGCTCCTGCGCTCGGCCGCGCTGTTTCCCGAGCGTGCCCATCTCGTCGGCGCCTACTCGCTTGGCAAGGCGCAACGCGTGATCGCGCTGGTCCGCAAGGCCGGATATGACAAGCCTGTCTATCTCCACGGCGCGATGGAGAAGATCACGCGCTATTACGCGAGCCGCGGCATCGATCTCGGCCGGGTCGAGCCTGCGCGCACGGCGCAGAAGACGGAGCTTGCCGGCGCGATCACGCTCTGCCCGCCCTCCGCCCTCAAGGAGGTGTGGTCGCGGCGTTTTCCCGACCCGGTGACCTGCTTTGCATCCGGATGGATGCGCGTGCGGGCACGAGCGCGCCAGCATCTGGTCGAATTGCCGTTGGTAATTTCCGATCACGCCGATTGGAACGGTCTCACGACGACCATCGCGGCGACCGGCGCATCGGAAGTCTGGGTCACCCATGGCCAAGAGGACGCGCTCGTGCACTGGAGCCTGACGCATGGCTTGCAGGCGCGGCCATTGGATATCGTAGGCTACGGCGATGAGGACGAGGCCGAAGGCGCGACCGACGGTGCCGGCATCGGCGAGGCGCCATGAACCGCCGCGCCGAAATGAACCGTTTCGCCGAATTGCTCGATCGCCTCGCCTATGAACCCGGCCGTAACAACAAGCTGCGGCTGATGACGGACTATTTCCGCAACACGCCTGATCCCGAGCGCGGCTTCGCGCTTGCGGCGCTTACCGGCGCGCTGTCCTTTCAACATGCCAAGCCGGGCGTGATCCGCGCCCTGATCGCCGAGCGCACCGATCCGGTATTGTTCGCATTGTCGCATGACTACGTGGGTGATCTCTCCGAGACCGTGGCGCTGATGTGGAAGGCGGGCGACCAGACCCGGTTGCAAGATGCGCCCTCGGGGCCCGACGGGGCAGGCTCGCAGCAAGGGAACCGCGACGACTCGCGAGCGAAGGGCGAGTTGACGTTGTCCTCGGTCGTCACCGCCCTCTCCTCCCTCGGCAAAGCGGAATTACCGGCGCAGCTCGCGCGCTGGCTCGATCAGCTCGACGAGACCGGCCGCTGGGCGTTGCTAAAACTGGTGACCGGCGGACTGCGAATTGGCGTCTCGGCGCGGCTTGCGAAAACCGCCGCCGCTGCTCTCGGCGACAAGGACCCCCACGACATCGAGCTGATTTGGCCGAGCCTGCGGCCGCCCTATGTCGAGCTGTTTGCCTGGCTGGAGGGCCGCGGCGACAGGCCAGCGAGCCGCGATCCCGCGCCGTTTCGACCGGCGATGCTGGCCCACGCCATCGAGGACGGCGATCTGAGTGCGCTCGATCCGGCGCAGTTCCTGGGTGAATGGAAATGGGATGGCATTCGCGTGCAGGCCGTCGCGGGCACGGACGAAGCCGGTGGGCTGGTGACACGGCTTTATTCGCGCACCGGCGAGGACATTTCGCGCAGCTTCCCCGACCTGATAGAAGCCCTGCAGGCGGCGGGTGCGATCGACGGCGAGCTGCTGATCGTCCGCGATGGCCGGGTACAGAGTTTCAACGTGCTGCAGCAGCGACTCAATCGAAAGACCGTGAACGCCGGACTGCTCGCGGAATTTCCTGCACATCTGCGCGCCTACGATCTGCTGGTCGACGGGAACGAGGATTTGCGCGACCGGCCGTTTGCCGAGCGCCGCGTGCGGTTGCAACAGTTCATCGCGCGCTTGCAGACGCCGCGCATCGATCTGTCGCCGCTGGTCCCGTTCGAGACCTGGGACGAGCTCGCGGCCGCTCGCAAGAATCCGGCCGCCGCCGGTGCGGGCGCCGATGCGGAAGCCGTTGAAGGGATCATGCTCAAGCGCCGCGACGCGCCGTACCTTCCGGGACGGCCCAGGGGGCCGTGGTGGAAGTGGAAGCGCGATCCGTTCATCGTCGATGCGGTGCTGATGTACGCGCAGCGCGGGCACGGCAAACGCTCGTCCTACTATTCCGACTACACTTTCGGTGTGTGGACCAAAGGCGAGGATGGCGACATGCTGGTTCCGGTGGGCAAGGCCTATTTCGGTTTCACCGACGAGGAGCTCGTCCAGATCGACCGCTTCGTCCGCCGCAATACCGTGGAACGATTCGGGCCCGTGCGCGAGGTGGTGCATGCGGCCGAGCAGGGACTGGTGCTCGAGGTGGCCTTCGAGGGCTTGCAACGCTCGACGCGGCATAAATCGGGCGTCGCCATGCGGTTTCCCCGCATCAGCCGTTTGCGATGGGACAAGCCGCCGCGCGAGGCCGATCGGCTGGAAACACTCGAACAGATGCTGGACAAGATCGAGACCGGTCGCGCGGGAGCCGCAACTCGCACAACGTGATACGATGATCGCATGAGCATGCCGACCCAGAAGCCGACCTCTGACAGCTACGTGACCCGCTTTTTTGGCGGGCCGCCCTTGTCGGTGATCTTCCGGCTGATCCTGTTGTCGATCCTGATCGGCGTCATCCTCGAGGTGCTCGGGCTCGATCCGTGGAATATTCTTGACAGTCTGAGAACGCTTGTCGTGCGGGTCTGGGACATGGGCTTTGACGCGGTGCGTTGGGTGTGGCGCTACCTTCTCCTGGGCGCCGCGGTGGTGCTCCCGATCTGGCTGATCGTCCGGCTGATGCGCGTGGCCAAAGAACGCTAGTTCCATAGACCAATTCTAACCGTCAGCGGCGTGCCACGACTGGAGTGGAGCGCGAAGCCGACCTAGATGTGATCCGACAAATACGCTTCAACCCAATGGGAGAGTTCATGCCTGCGTCGCAAGCGCACGTCCCCACCGCCTCGGCCAGCCGCTACTTGCAACAGGTCTGCAAGCATTGGAGCCACAAGTTCGCCGTGGAGTTTACCCCCGAGAGGGGTCACATCCCCTTCGCCGACGGCCGCGTCTGCAATCTGGAGGCGACTGGCGATCTGCTCACTCTGCAGGCGGAAGCACCGGATGCCGAAACGCTCGAGCGGCTGCAGCGCGTCGTCGTCGATCACATCAAGCGCTTTGCGTTCCGCGAGGATCTGGGCGAGATCGCCTGGACGCGGACCGCATAAGGTCGCTCGACGTCAGGTCGGCCACTTCTCCGCGGTCATGGCGGCAGCGTCTGCGCCGACCAGCTCCTCCAGGCCGGCGTGACGGTCCCGACGCAGCGCGTTCGACAGATCCGACTTGATGGCGGCGACGAGCTGAAGCCCATGGAACACGAGCGCGCTGTAAAGCTGGATCAGGGAGGCACCCGCCCTGATCTTGGCAACGGCGGCGTCGCCCGAGTCGATCCCGCCGACGCCGACCAGCGGGAACGCGCCCTCGACCCGTACATAGGTCTCGGCCAGCATCCGTGTCGCCAGTGGAAAGAGCGGGCGCCCTGATAACCCGCCCCCCTCTCTGGCCGTTGCCTGATCGCGCAGCGTCGGCGGCCGGGAGACGGTGGTATTGCCGATGATCATGCCATCGACACGGTGCTTGCGCGCAGCGCCGACAATGTCATCGAGCTCGCCGAGCGCGAGATCGGGCGCGATCTTGACCAGGACAGGGGTCGTCCCGGCCTCCCGGCTCATGCGAGCCCGCGCCGCCACCACACGCTCCAAAAGGCTGTCGAGCACCTTCGCCTGTTGCAGCTCACGAAGGCCCGGCGTGTTGGGCGACGAAATGTTGACGGCGAAGTAGCTCACCACCGGCGCAAACGTCTCGATCAGGCGCACATAATCCGCGATCCGGTCGGGGCTCTCCTTGTTGGCGCCGATATTGACGCCGACGATGCCACCTTCGTTCGCCCGCGCTGCGAGGCGGCGCAATACCGCATCCGCGCCCTCGCTGTTGAAACCCAGGCGATTGATGACGGCCTCGTCGCGATAAAGCCTGAACAGACGCGGGCGCGGATTACCCACCTGTGGCACGGGCGTGACGGTGCCAACCTCGACGAAGCCGAAGCCAAGCCGCAGAAGGGCGTCGGGCACCTCGGCATGCTTGTCGAAACCCGCCGCCATGCCGACTGGATTGGGAAAATTGAGTCCGAACGCTCGCACGGCAAGTCGCCGGTCGTCGGCGACCAGTTTCACGAAAGGCGGAAACTTGAGCGCCCCGATGGCGAGCCGGTGAGCGTCCTCGGGCTCGAGCATGCGGAGCAATGGACGCGCGAGCGACTCGACGAGGCCGATCACGCCGCCAGCTCCGGAAACACGTGCCGTCGGTCGCCCCCCAGCGGCAGCGGCTTGGCCCAAAGGACGGCTGTGAGTGGCAATGCGTCGTAGAGATGCGGAAACAGGTCGCCGCCGCGCGAAGCCTCCCATTTCAGCGCATCCTCGATCGCGGCAGTGGCGACCGCGATCAACATCAGATCGCCAATTCCCGCGAAATGCTTCGCCGCGGTCTCTTGCACCTGGTCGGCGGTGGAGAAGTGGATGAACCCGTCACGCGCGTCGATACTCAGCGCCGTGGAACATGCCCACGCGCTCCGCCTCGCGCCAAAGCGTATTCTCGCAGATCTTGTAGATCGTGGTCGGCCCGCTCCGCCGCTCATGGCCGCCAGATTCGGTCCTGGTGATTGTCCGCCCCCTGAAGTGACACCCGCAAACGACTATGTAGCCTTTCCAAATAGCACAGCACCTGTCGCCGGCGCCTACTATCACTGATAGTATCTATTAATGGCTTGAAATCATACGTTGCTGGACGACGAGAGGCTATAATTCCTAGAGTTTGACAAAATTCCCTCGCTGCTCGGTCTTGGCATATGACATGCTGACTCACGCCCAGGTCTGGACGGCCCTCGACCGTCTCGCAGCCCATGCCGGCCTGACCCCATCGGGGCTCGCCAAGAGGTCGGGGCTCGACCCGACCACATTCAACAAATCCAAGCGCATCACACCCGACGGCCGCGCTCGCTGGCCGTCGACGGAGTCAGTGGCCAAGGCGCTGGCCGCAACCGGCGCGACCATCGACACCTTCGTGCAACTGATCGAGGAGGCTGAGGGCTCCGCCGTCAAGCAGACAGTGCCGTTGCTCGGCTTGGCGCAGGCCGGCAAGGCCGGCACGTTCGATCCGTCGGGCTTCCCGACCGGCCAGAGCTGGGAGGAAATTCGCTTTCCCGCCGTCAACGACGACCACGCCTACGCCCTGGAGATCTCCGGAGATTCGATGGCGCCGATCTATCACGAAGGGACCTTGATCATCGTTTCGCCTGCCGCTTCGATTCGGCGCGGTGACCGCGTCGTGGTGAAAACCACCGACGAGGAAATTATGGTGAAGGAGCTCAGGCGGCGCACGGCAAAAACCATCGAGCTGCAGTCGATCGGGTCGGGCCAGAGCGAGCGCACGCTGCCCGTGCGCGAGGTGTCGTGGATCGCGCGCATCGTCTGGGCAAGCCAGTGAGCGAGAACCGGCTGCGGCCGGGAATCTGACTTCGCCGCCCGCCGGGCCGGACGGGCTCTGCGTCTCATCCGCGCCAGAACAGCACGGCAGCGCGGCCAAGATAGACGATGCTGATGGCGAAGATGATGGCCCGGGTCCATTGCCGGAAGCCGTGATCGGTCATGCGTTCGATCACGAAGGGCGCAAGCGAGGTGCCGCCGATCGCAAGCAGGATCGCGGGGCCGGTCGCCCACAACGGCAGATCGCCGACGCCCGAGAGCGAGCCGAAATAGAGTGCGCGCACGATGTGACTGAAGGTCTGGGCGACGGCCTTGGTGGCATTGGTCGTCTTGCGGTCGAGCATGCTTTTCTGAAAGAAGATATCGAGAAACAGGCCACCGACACCGGCCAGGATCTGAATGATCGTCGTTGCGATGCCGGTGAAGAACGGCACGCCGCGCCACTCGATATTCGGGCGGAGCGTGGCGGGCAGCGCCTCCACCACGAACGGGATCAATCCGAGCCCGAGGTAGACCGTCGCCTTGTCCGGCACGAATGCGATCGTCCACATGCAGACGAATGCAATGAGGGCGCCGACCAGGTACCAGCCGAAAATCGACCAGAGCACGTATTGCCGCCATTGCACCACCCGCCAGCCGTTGGCGAACAGCTGGATGACCGAGAAGAAAATCATTCCGGTGGGGACGTCGAAATAGTTCAACAGCACGCCGAGCAGCACCATCCCTCCGGCCATGCCGAAGACGCCCGAAAGGAACGAGGAAAAGACGATGGTGACGCCGATGACGGCAAGGGTTGCGGGGGTCATTTGCTGCTGGGTTTGCGCCGACGGCGCAATGTTCCCCACTTGTCGAGGGCCCGCAAGCAGGGATCCCGCAGCCATCGCATGAATGCGGCGCGTCCTGCGCTGATCGCGACAGGCACATCTGCCTTGGGCTGGATGACTACGCCGATCTTGCGAGCGCGCCGTCGATCATATCGACCGTGTTCTTGAGCCCGTAGACCGCGACGAACGAGCCGAAGCGCGGCCCCTTCTCCTGGCCGAGCAGCACCTGGTAGAGCATGTTGAACCAGTCGAGCGTGACGCCGGGCTTGCCATCCTTGGTCTTGATCTTGCCGGTCTTGTCGAGGAACGGCTCCCGCCTTCCGATCTCATACACGACGTCCGTGATCTGCTCCGCGCTGGCGTCCGCGGGCAGTTGCGACAGCGCATCGCGCAGGTCGAGGAGCGCCGCACGCTCTCGCTCGCCGGGTTCGCGGAATCTCTTGTGCGGCAGCACGAAGTCGCGGAAGTAATGGATGGCGTAGCCGACGAGCGCGGCGAGCTTCGGATGCGTTCGTGGCGTGACGCCTGGACGATAACGGCCGATGAAACCCCACAGCGTCTCGGCGTTCTCCGCATTCGAGGACGCCACCAGTGTGAGCAGCATCGAGAACGATATCGGCATGTCGGACTTTGGCGGATCGCCGGAATGGATATGCCACACCGGATTGGAAAGCTGCTGCCTGCGGTCCTGCCGCTCGTAGGCGTCCAGAAACTGCTGGTATTCGTCGACGTGACGCGGGATGACGTCGAAGTAAAGCCGCTTGGCCGCCTTCGGCTCGCGATACATGAACAGGGATAGTGATTCCTGCGACGCGTAGCGCAGCCATTCCTCGATCGTCAGTCCGTTGCCCCTGGACTTGGAAATCTTCTGGCCGTTCTCGTCGAGAAAGAGCTCATAGTTGAACCCTTCCGGCGGCGCGCCACCGAGCGCACGGCAGATCTCGCCGGACAACTTGACCGAATCGATCAGATCCTTGCCGGCCATCTCATAGTCGACTCCCAGCGCGACCCAGCGCATCGCCCAGTCGGGTTTCCATTGCAGCTTCGTGCGTCCGCCGGTGACGAGCGTCGTCACCGGCTCCTTGCTGTCGGGGTCTTCATAGGTGATCGTTCCCGCCTTGGCGTCATGCGCGAGAATCGGCACCTGCAACACGATGCCGGTACGCGGTGAGATTGGCAGGAATGGTGAATAGGTCTGCGCGCGCTCCTCGCGCAGCGAGGGCAGCATGATGTTCATGATTGCATCGAAGCGTTCGAGCACCTGCAGCAGTGCGGCGTCGAATCGGCCCGACATGTAGCAATCGGTCGAGGACAGAAACTCGTATTGAAAGCCGAACTGGTCGAGGAAGGCGCGCAGCCGTGCATTGTTGGCGGCGCCGAACGAGGGATACTCGTTCGAAAATGGATCCGGCACGCGCGACAGCGGCTTGCCGAGATGCGCCGCCATCATGTCCCGGTTCGGGACATTGTCCGGCACCTTGCGCAATCCGTCCATGTCGTCGGAGAAGGCGATCAAGCGCGTCCTGATCTTGTCGTCAGTCAGCACGCGAAAGGCATGCCGCACCATCGTGGTGCGGGCGACCTCGCCGAAGGTCCCGATGTGCGGCAGTCCGGAGGGACCATAGCCGGTCTCGAAGATCACTTCGTCCTTCGGATGCTTGCGCAACCGCGCGACGATCTTGCGCGCCTCCTCGAACGGCCAGGCATTCGAGTTTTCGGCGATCTCACGCAAGGCTTGGACCGGGGCTTCGACCGTAGGCATCCGCTGCACTCCGGCGCGGACACTAAAAACCGCGCCCTCCCACGTCAATCAAAACGCAGGCACGCGCGCTGCCTGGGTTCCGATACCGCATTCACTGCATTGACGCGCCACGCAGAGAGGGAAGTTCCAGCCGGCAGGTCGCCGCCGTCATCACCACGACCGGGACAGCTCACTGCAGTACGGATTGCAGCGATGCGAACGCCATGTGGAGCTTCGGGCCGAGGCCCGAGATGACGGTGAGGATCGCAGCCGACATCGCCGCCGCGATCAGGCCGTATACGGCCGTGGCCGCGCCGCGTTCGTCACGTGCGAATTGGGCAACCAGCGTTCGCATGATCCGGACTCCATCGGCCAACTCAGCCACCCATGAAGTCAATCATCGCCGCGCTTCGATATCGTTGCACGGTTCGCTAAAATTGCGCGTAATCCGGTTTTTCGCGGCTTCGAGCGGCCGGCCAGCTTAGAGAGGTCGTGGTTTCGGAGGAGGGACGGGCCCTCAAAACGGGCTGATGGGGAAATATCGCAGCCACAAATCGGTAAAACGGCCCTGTTCCCATACCCGGAACAGTGCCCAGTTGAGCGCGAGGCGGATGAGTTCATTGCCTTTTCTGACCGCGATGCCGATGCCTTCGCCGAAATACCGGTTGTCGACGTAGGGACCGCCGCGGAACGCGCAACAATTCTCGGAATCGGTGCCGTTGAGCCAGAAAGCGAGCGAGATGGCATCGCCGAACAGCAGATCGACCTCTCCGCGGCGCAATGCCAGCCGCGCCGCATCGGCGGTCGGAAATGCGCGAAGTTCGGCTTCGGTAAACAGCGCCTTAAGATAAGCCTCGTGCGCGGTGCCGGCGACAACGGCGACCTTCTTGCCCTCGAGGCGCTCTGGCAGCGGGGCATCGATCGGGGAATCGCGTCGCGCCACAAAACGCGCCGGCGTGCGGTAGTAGGAATCGGTGAAATCGGCCTTGGTGCGCAAGTCCACGGTCGCGGCGATCGAGGCGATGACGGCATCGCCCTGGTTGGCGTTGAGCGCCGGAATCAGCGTCTCGAAGCGACGCATCTGGACGGTGCAGGCGACCTTGAGCTCCTCGCACAGCATGCGGGCGAGGTCGACGTTGAAACCTTGCGGATTGCCGTCCGCCCCGGCGAAATTGAACGGCGGATAGTCGGTTTCGGTGAGGAACCGGATGACGCTGATGCGGGTAAGATCCGGCTTTTCCGGCCGCCGCCGCGGGTCCCAAAAACCGGGCACCCGGACGCTCGGGTCACCAGCTGCAGGCTCCCCTGTCGCCTGACCGACGCCGACAAACGACGCGACGGGGGCGAGGCAGGCGGTCAGCACGACCAATTGGCAGAGCTGCATCACCAAGCGTTGCAGGACACGGAGCGTCATCGCAATCTCTGGTTGTGTTACCTAATGACGGCCCGGACAAGTCACCAAGCCCGCTTACAGATGAGTTAAGGCAGATCGGTGGCTCTCGTGGCCGCACGGCTGCCGGCTCTCTCTCCCCGCCCCATCATGACCGCTTCTGCACCCAGAATTGGTACATGCCGATAAACGTCATCGGGTGCTCGTGCTCGAAGACGTCCCACGATGCGAGATCCGTCATCGCCTTGTCCTCAGGAAATCTCGCCCGATATCGCTGCGGCGTGAAGTGATCGAGATCGAAGCCGACAAACGCCAGGTCGTTTTCGGCGATGAAGCCCGCGATCTGCGGAATCGTCAGCCGGTGTTCCTGCACATGGAAGAGGAGGTCGCGGCACCCGCTCGTGCTGAAGAAATCCCCCGACGCGGTGACGGCCTCGAAGCGCATATCATCCATGAGGTCCTGGCGGCATTGTCTGATACCCTCGGCGGTCGCGTGATAGCCTTGCTGGGCGATGAAGGCGCGAGCGGCGACGATGTTCGCGCGCGCCAGCTCGCTGTAGAGACCAAGCGTCATGAAGCCGCCCGGCCGCAGGAGCGAGAGCAGCACGCGCCAGCCGGCAAAGGGATCACCGAGATGATGCAGCACGCCCGCCGACTCGATGAGGTCGAAGCTGCGTCCGAGCGAACCGAGCTGGAGGATGTCGGCCTGACAATACTCGACGTTGGCGCGATTGAGTTCGCGCGTCTTGCGCTTGGCATAGGCGAGACTGGTCAGACTTAGATCGATCGCGAGCACCGCAGCACCCGAGAAGCGCTGGGCTGTCTCGACGACATGCTGTCCGGTGCCGCTCCCAGCGATCAGGATGTCGATGTCAGGCTTGTTGAGATTCTCGAAGCTGGCGGCAGGCAGCTTCCTGCGCAGGTATCGATCGAACAAGATCGGCTGGGCGGGCGGCTCCGCCTTCACCCAGCGCGGGTAGGGATTCTCCTCATATTGCTGCCGCACCTCGCGCGATACGCCTTCTCCGATCACCGTGAGCGCCGGTATCGAACTGCGCAATTGGCGTTCTTCGGCGGGCTCGCGCACCTGCTGCGTGAGAACGGGCATGATCGCATCGGGCCAATTTCGCTCGAGGAGCGCGGCGGCGCCGGGCAATGAGTGCAGCGGGAAATAGGCCGCGACCACGGCCAGATCCCATGCGCGAATCGTGCCGCCGGCGGCGAGCTCTGCGCTCACGCGATCCCGCAGTCGCTGCGCCGCTTCGAATTCCGCCTCGGTATGCGCGAAAACCTGCTCGTTGAGGAAACATTGCCGCGCCAGGGCGCAACAGAATTCCAACGTCCCGTCCGCGGCGGCCGACGTTTCGTCGGCTGCGGACGCAAGTTCGAGCATCGCGCATCGCAGCGCGGTCAAGAGCCGCTCCAGCTCGACATCGCCGATGGTGGCCGACTCCATGAGACAGCGCAGCAGCCGATGGCCGCAAATCGCCGCCAGACCAGTCTGTCCCAGGAGATCATGCGCCGGCAGACGGCGCGGCCAGGCCTCCACGGCGCGGCCGAGGCATGCGGCGATGCCGCCGTCCTGCTTGACGGACCGCGCGGCGACCGCGGCGAGATCGTTGGCTCGCCCCCAGGGTTCCGACAGCGCGCGTATCAGCAGGGCGCGAAAATCCTCCACATCGGGCGGCGCGGACAGAACTCGCGCGCATTGTACGAACAGTGACTTGGTTTCCGGGTTCTCGGCGATGGCAAGCGCGCGCCGGAGCGCGCCGAGCGCATTGTCGGGCTGCCCGATGGAGACAAAGGCACGTGCGAGATTGTTGTAGGCGTCGATGAAATCTGGCTTGCGCGCCAGTGCCCATTCGAACCGCCGGCCGGCCTCCTCGAACTCGCCGCGTGCCGCCAGCACGATGCCGAGATTGTTGTGGGTCTCGGCGAGCTCGGGCTTGAGCGTGAGGGCACGCTGATAGCATTGCGCCGCCTCCTCGAGGCGGCCCAGCATCAGATGCACATTGCCGAGATTGGCATGGGCATCGGCGAAATTCGGATCGATGCTCAGCGCGCGTTCGAACTCGGCGGCGGCGGCATCGGATTTTTCCTGCTGCAGGAGCGTGGTGCCGAGGTTGACGCGCGCCTCGACCAGATTCGGGTTGAGCGCGAGCGCACGCTGAAAATGGATCAGCGCCTCGTCCGCCTGGCCTCGTGCAACCAGGGCGTTGGCGAGATTGTTGTGCGCTCCGACCAGATCGGGATTGAGCTCGAGCGCCCGCCGGTAGGCTCTCGTCGCCTCGTCCAGACGGCCGAGCTGCGACAGCACATTGGCGAGATTGTAGTGAGCCTCGGCGCTCGGCTTGAGCGCGATCACGCGCTCGTAGCTGGCAGCGGCGTCGTGGAAGCTGCCGAGTTCCCGGAGGACATTGCCGAGGTTGGTAAGCGCCTCGACGTAGTCGGGCTTGAGCTTGACGGCGCGTTGGTAATGGCCCACCGCCTCGCGCGAGCGGCCGAGCGCATGCAAGGCAAACGCCATGTTGTAATGGCAGTCCGGGATGCGGTCGTCGACCGCGATCGCCTGGCCGATCGTCTCGACCGCGGCCTGCGGCTGGCCGCGTTGCAGGGCGATGATGCCGAGATGATGCAGGCTCGGAACATGCCTGCGGTCGGTCGCAAGCATCTGCCGGTAGAGGTTCTCGGCCTCGAACAGGCGTCCGGCTTGATGATGCTGCACGGCGAGCGCGAACAGCGACGCACCGCCGGAGGGCGGCGAGCCGGAGCGCCTGCCGGCCGCGCGACGATCTCTTCGATTCATGGCTCAGCCGCCGCGATCACAGATAACGGCGCAGATCGGCAGCGGCGGCATCGGTAGTCCGCTTGAGGCTGAACGGCGACACGAAGCGGCCCGCCTTGTCCATCAGATAGACGATGGCGGTGTGATCCATGGTGTAGCCGCCCTGGTCGAGCGGGACCTTCTTGAAATAGACGCGATAGGCCTTTGCGACCGCGGCGACCGCGTCGGGATCGCCGGTGAGACCCGAGAGATGCGGGTCGAAGCTCGACAGATAGTCCTTGATCACCGCCGGCGTGTCGCGCTCCGGGTCGACGGTGATGAACAGCGCCCGCATGCGGTCGGCGTCGGGGCCGAGCGCGCGCAAAATCTCCGATACCTCAAACAGCGTGGTGGGACACACGTCCGGGCAATGGGTAAAGCCGAAGAACACCAGGAACGGACGGCCCTTGAGATCCTGGTCGGTGACGGCGCGGCCGTTCTGATCGACCAGCTTGAACGGCCCTCCGATCGCGGCGACCTGCTGCGCCACGGGTGTCGACAGGCGGCCGGTCACGATCAGGACGACCGCGAAGCACAGCACGAGCCCGGCGAAAAATGCCGCGGTCATCAGGAGAACGCGAACGCTGCGCGCGGTCATGATGGATTCCTCTGCCGCGACACGCGGGCGTTTACAAGCAGGCGGCGATCCCTGCGACGATCATCTCGTAGAAGACCGCGGTGCCGTAGTGCGCCCACAGCGCCACCGTGCCGGCGACCAGGATGCCCACCGCCGCCGCGATGAGCAGGAGCGGGCGTGAGAACAGGGGGGTCGCTTCGGAAACCACGTCGGGCATGGGCGCTCGACCTCGAGGTTTGCTCTGCCTACCAAATAGGCCCGATCGCGGCGGTCGACAATAGCCCGGCTCGCGCGCCCGGCGCGAGGCACGGGACCCTAGGTCGAGACGATCCCCACCCGCATCGCGAGCGCGGTGACGGCCTTGTCGAGACGGCCCAGCATGGTCTCGAACAGGTGAAAGGCCTCGGTCTTGTATTCGGTGAGCGGCTGGCGGCGCGCATAACTGCGCCAGCGCACCGCCCGGCGCAGATCGTTGAGCCGCGCGAGGTGCTCGCGCCAGAGCTGGTCGAGCGCATGCAGCACGATCAGCTTCTGCATGCGCCGGATGGCCGCCGCGCCGAACCTTTCGTCCTTGGCAGCCATCCAGCGGTCGGCGACCTCGGCGATGCGATCGCGCATCGCGGCGGCGGTGATGCCGTCCTCTTTCGCCCAGTCGCCGAGCGGCAGCGCCAGCGTCAGTACGTCGCGCACCTCGCGGTCGAGCTCCTTGAGGTTCCAGCATTCCGGATGAGCGTTGCGCGGCGCGTAGCTGGCGACCAACGCCGCGATCGTGGCGTGGCGCATGTCGGCCAGGGTCGCGCTGATCGCCTCGTCCTTCATCCATTCCACGCGCTGGTCGAAGATCACCTTGCGCTGGTCGTTCATCACGTTGTCGAACTTCAGCAGGTTCTTGCGGATGTCGAAGTTGCGCGCCTCGACCTTCTGCTGCGCCTTCTCCAGGGCCTTGTTGATCCAGGAATGGACGATCGCCTCGTTCTCCTTCAGCCCCAGCCGCTGCAGCATGCTGTCGAGCTTGTCGGTCCCGAAAATCCGCATCAGGTCGTCTTCCAGCGACAGGAAGAACTTCGAGTGCCCGGGGTCCCCCTGCCGCCCCGACCGCCCGCGCAGCTGGTTGTCGATCCGCCGGCTCTCGTGCCGCTCCGTCCCCAGCACGAACAGCCCGCCGGCTCCCAGCGCCTTCTCCTTCAGCCGCGCAACCTGCGCCCGGATGTCGGCCGCCCGCCGCTCGTGCTCGCCGCCCTCGTGGCTCACATCCTTGAGCTCCTGGCGGATGCGCATGTCGGCATTGCCGCCAAGCTGGATGTCGGTCCCACGCCCCGCCATGTTGGTCGCGATCGTCACCGCACCCGGCACCCCCGCCTGCCCGATGATGTAGGCCTCCTGCTCGTGGTAGCGCGCATTGAGGATGGCAAATACCTTCGCCCGCGACGCCCCGTCGTCGCCCGAATAGAGCGCCGCAAACGCGTTCGGGTCGGAGAAGTCGTGCTGCTCCCAGCCCTGCTGGCGCAGCATCTCCGCCAGCTGCTCGGACTTCTCGATCGAGGTCGTTCCCACCAGCACCGGCTGACCGCGCGCCTTGCAGTCGTCGATCAGCGTCAGGATCGAGCGGTATTTCTCCCCCGCCGTCCGGTACACCTCGTCGTCGTCGTCGATGCGCACCATCGCCTGGTTGGTTGGCACCTCGATCACTTCCAGGTTGTAGATGTCGAGGAACTCGTCCGCCTCCGTCATCGCCGTCCCGGTCATGCCCGCAAGCTTCTCGTACATGCGGAAGTAGTTCTGGAACGTGATCGAGGCCAGCGTCTGGTTCTCGGGCTGGATCGGCTGGCGCTCCTTCGCCTCCAGCGCCTGGTGCAGCCCCTCCGAATAGCGCCGCCCAGGCATCATCCGCCCCGTGAACTCGTCGATGATCACCACCTCGCCGTTGCGCACGATGTAGTCCTTGTCGCGCTGGAACAGCTTGTGCGCACGCAGCGCCTGGTTCACGTGGTGCACCGTCGAGACGTTCTCCACGTCGTAGAGCGAATCCCCCTTGAGCAGGCCGTCGCCGCGCAGCATCTGCTCCATCTTCTCCATGCCCGCTTCGGTCAGCGTCACCGTGCGCTGCTTCTCGTCAACCTCGTAGTCCGACTTGATCAGCCGCGGGATATACGCGTCGATCGTGTTGTAGAAATCCGAGCGGTCATCCAGCGCGCGGCCAGCAAAAGTGGGGACCGGTTTTGCCCAAAGCAATCTCGCCTGCGCAGATTGCGTAGACTTATCTGCGTTACGCGCGCTCGCGTTTAGAGTAGGCGCGCAATCCGGGCGGCTGACCGGTTCCCACTCAGCCTGATTGCGCGCCGGTGGCCCCGAGATGATCAGCGGGGTCCTCGCCTCGTCGACCAGGATCGAGTCGACCTCGTCCACGATGGCGTAGATGTGCCCGCGCTGCACCATGTCCTCGAGCCGGTACTTCATGTTGTCGCGCAGGTAGTCGAAGCCGAGCTCGTTGTTGGTGCCGTAGGTCACGTCGGCGTCGTAGGCGGCCTTGCGCTGCTCGTCGTCGAGCCCATGCACGATCACCCCGACCTTGAGCCCGAGGAAATTGTAGATCTGCCCCATCCATTCCGCGTCGCGCTTGGCGAGGTAGTCGTTCACCGTCACCACGTGCACCCCGCGCCCGGCGAGCGCATTGAGATAGACCGGCAGGGTCGCCACCAGCGTCTTGCCTTCGCCGGTCTTCATCTCCGAGATCCGCCCCTCGTGCAGGATCATGCCGCCGATGAGCTGAACGTCGAAGTGCCGCTGCCCGAGCGTGCGCTTGGCGGCCTCGCGGCAGGTGGCAAACGCTTCCACCAGGAGGTCGTCGAGGCTCTCGCCGCCGGCGATCCGCTGCCGGAAGGCGTCCGTGCGCGCCCGCAGCACCTCGTCCGAAAGTCCTTCCAGCTCCTTCTCCAGCGCGTTGATCGCCGCAACCCGCGGCAGATAATTCTTGATCCGCCGCTCGTTCGAAGAGCCAAACAGCTTACGGGCAAGCGCGACGGGCATCGCTCGACGTCAGGAGGGGGTCACTTGAGATTGAAGCGGATCGGCACAGTCAGATCCACGTGATCGCCCGGCAGTTCGCTCGGCGGCGCAGGGAACGGCTGGGCACGCCGCAGCAGGGCCAACGCCTCGTCATCGAGCGCGGATGCACCGGACGAGCGCACCACGCGGCTTTCGAGCACACGCCCGCGCCGGTCGAGGCTGAAGAAGACCTGGGCAACGCCCTGCTCACGCTTGGACTGGGACGCCTCCGGATAGCGCTTGTTGCGCTCGAGCAGCGCCACGATCTGCGTCTTCCAGGTCGGTATCGCATTCGAGGTGTTGGGGACGGGCTGGCCCTGAACCGGCGCGGCGGCCACCGCCGCCGTCTGGTCGGGAATCGCCTGCGGCGCTGAGGTGGTGGGCGCCGGCGGACGCGGCACCTGGCGCTGCGGGGTTTCCTGCTTCACCTCCTGCGGCGGCGGCGGCTCGATCGCCACTTCCGGATTGAGCGCGGGCTTGACCTCCGGCGGCGGCTCTTCGAGCGGCTTCGCGTCGACCTTCTCTTCGACCTTCTGCTCGAGCTTGGCCTCGACCTTCTGCTCGATCTTCTCCTCGATGGTTTCCTTGACCGTCTCGGTCGGAACGTTGGGCGCGGCCTCCGACATCACCTGCTCGGGGCCCGGTGGAAGGTCGGTCTGCTGCATCGGAGGCGCCACCGGCACCGGAGCGAACTCGATCACGATGGCAGCGGCCGGCTCGGCCGCATCATCCGCATCCCGCCAATTCACCATCGCCGCGGCAATTCCGCCGTGCGCCAGCACGATGATCGCGGCGCAAATAGACCAGCGCCGCAGGTCGGCGATGTCTTCGGCGCCCAGCAGCATCATGGCGTGGACACTTTCTCCAGTCCCACCAGCGCAACCTTCAGGTATCCCGCCGTGCGCAGGGTGTTCATGATCTCCATCAACTCGCCGTACGGCACGCTCTTGTCGGCGCGCAGGAAGATGATCGTTTCCTTCTCGCCCTTGGCGGCGGCGTCGATGCTTCGGTGCAGGTATTCGCGCGCGACCGGATCGTTGCCGATCGCGACGGTGAGATCCGACTTCACCGTCAGGTACAGCGGCTTGTCCGGCCGCTGCCGCGGCTCCGCCGACGATGCCGGCAGGTTGACCTGGATGTCGACGGTGGCGAGGGGCGCTGCCACCATGAAGATGATGAGCAGCACCAGCATCACGTCGATGAACGGCGTGACGTTGATCTCGTGGACCTCGTCGAGCTTGTCCTCGCCGTGATCGAGACGGACGCTCATGGCGACACTCTTGAATACCCGACTGACTGACTACGCTTTTAGGCTCACTCGGCGGCGGTCGACATCGGCGCCGCCCGGCGTGCGGGCGGGGTGGCGGCGGCGGGACGCTCGAGATCGCGGCTCACAAGCCGCAGGACCTCCGCGGCGGCATCCCCGAGCAGCGCCCGATAACCGGCAATCGCCCGCGAGAACACGTTGTAGATCACCACAGCGGGGATGGCGGCGGCAAGCCCGAGCGCGGTCGCCAGCAGCGCCTCGGCGATGCCGGGCGCCACCACCGCGAGATTGGTGGTTTGCGACTTCGAGATGCCGATGAAGCTGTTCATGATCCCCCAGACGGTGCCGAACAGGCCGACGAACGGGGCGGTGGCTCCGATCGTGGCAAGCACGCCGGTGCCGCGCAGGATTCGCCGCGCGTAACCGGCCTCGATGCGCTCCAGCCGCGAGGCGATGCGCTCCTTGATGCCGTCGCGTTCCATGGAACCGGCAGACATTTTCAATTCGGCCACTGCGGCATCGAGAAACTGCCTGACCTCGCCCCGCTGGTCGGCGAACCGCTCCACGCCTTCCGGCGTGGAGCGCACGCTCGCCAGAATCTTCATCGCCGCACCCACGCGTCGCTTGGCGAGCACGATCTCGACGGTCTTGGCAAGCCATACCGTCCAGGTGACGACCGAGGCAAAGACAAGCCCGATCAGGACCCCCTGCACCACGGGGTCGGCATTGATGAACATGCCCCACGGGCTGAGATCGCGCGGCAAGGTCGCGGTGGCGATGACGGTGTCCTGCGCGAGCCGCCCCGGCCGGTGCGACGACCGTCTGCCAAGGCTGCAGCGCTCGATCCCGCAATCAAGCGCCCAACGCTTACCCGTCGCCTGTCAGCTTTCCAAGACTGCATTCCCACTGGCCTCACCTTACTCGACGCCACCACTAGCACGCGGCAACGTGATGTTACAGTGTAACGTCTCTGGGTTCCGCCCCGAACCCGCACGTGCTCGCCGCGCACCGATACCGGCGCCGCGACCGCTGAACTCAAATTGCTCGCCGTCCTGCATCATCGGCATACTTGCCATGCGGCATTCACTCCGCGGCCTGCAGTTCGTTTCCGCCGGCGGCGAGCCTTGCAGCGGCGCGCTGACGCCTGCCCCGCCACCACATGATAAGGCCGGTCACGGCGAAGATCAGCGGAAACACGCCGGTCAGGAACACGATGGTCTGCCAGACCGGGCCGCTGTGGCTGCCCTCGTGGATCCACCGGATCCACTGCGCGGCGCTATCGCCGCTGAGTGGCCGCAGAAGCGCGACCGCGCCGCTGCGATCGTCGATCCTGGCCGTGACGGTGTCGCTGTCCCCGAGACGCAGTTGTATGCGCCACACCGGACCGGGCGGTCTCGCGCCTTCGCCTCCCCCTTGTTGTTCCGCGCCCCCCGCGCGATCGCGCTCTGCACTATTCGCAGTCGCCATCGGCAGGAATATGACCGCAGGACGCGCGCCCGGCTGCGCCGCGAGCGCGGCCGCAAGAGCCGCCTCCGGCGAGAGCCGTGCATCGCGCGCGATCGCGCCCGCGAACGGTCGCGGCCCTTGCGGAGTCATCGGCGCGAGCGACGACATGACTTGGCGGCCGGTCTGCGGGAAGCCCAGATAGATTCCGGTGAACGACACCACGGCCAGCGGGATCGCGATCCAGAACCCGAGCAGATGATGCAGATTGCTCGTGGTATAGGGCGCGCGGCGCCAGCGCAGGCCGGGCAGAAATGCGCCGTTGCGCGGCCACCACAGCCAGATGCCGGTGAGCGAGAGGATCAGCATGCCCACGCCGGCCCAGCCGACGATGGCGCGGCCGTTGTATTCGGGGATCGTGAGGTTCTCGTGGAAGCGATGGAGCCAGCCGAAGAGCGAGGAACGAAAGTCCACCACTTCGAGCACCCGCGCGGTCGGTGGATCGAGATAGACATTGAGAAATTGCGGCGGCCCGCCTTCGCTGCGCGGGGCGCCGCGCGCCGAGACGATCACCGGCCAGCCCTCGTCAGCGGGAAATCTCACCGCAAAGGCCTGCCCGCGGCCTGCGAGCACCGCTGTGGCGCTCGCGAGATACGCCGATGGTTGCCCCACCTGCGTTCCGGTTACCGCATAACGGGCCGGATTGATCACTGCATCGAGGTGGTCGTGCCACACCAGCAGCGCGCCCGACACCGCAATCGGGACCAGCAGGACCATAAGGGCGATGCCGATCCAGCGGTGAAGCGTCCACCAGATCGTCCGCAATCGCGCCGGATTGGACATGCGAATTTCCCCGCCACGAGACCGGCTCCCAATGCGTGCGATTCAACTTGTGCGGCCTCGAGGATTATTGCTCGATACAGGTATTCCCAAGGTTGATCAATACAGTCTTTGGGCCTCTAGTAGTTTTGAATTGTTATAAAGAAAATAAAGCGACGGATATCGAATGCTGACTGCTGTTGCATAATTGTTATTGTTGGCTCCCCACCGGACGTGTAGCAAGTAATACGAAGATGAACCGTAGTATTTAACCGTTCTAAAGTAAGTCGATGGGGGTGTGCGATGTCGTGGGCAGGGGGACGTGAGAACCACCATTCGGTGCGGTCCAGGGCCGGATTTATGACCGCTGCGGCGCTGTTCTATCTCAGCAGTGCGATCGACACCGAAGCGGAACCGGCGGCCAGCGATCAGGACACCCCCGAGACGCCGGCACCGGCGCCGCAGCCATCAGCGCCGCAACCATCGACCACCGACCAGCAACCCGCCGCGCAGCCGGCCCCCTCGGGTGGCACGTCTTCGCAGCCGCTTCCGACCGTATCGGTGGAGGCCAACCGGCCGCGCCGGCCCGCGGTCGTGCAGGCAGCGCCTGCGCCGCGCACGACGACGGCGCCGCCGCCGGCACGCACCAGTGGCCGCCGCGGGCCAATCGTCCACGAGCGGAGCCCCGGCGCTGGGCCCGACACCCTATCAGGTCACCAATACCGGCATCGCGCGCCTGCCGGTGCCGATCCTCAACATGCCGCAGACGGTCAACGTCATTCCGCAGGCGATAATCCAGGAGCAGAACGCCACCACCATCGAGCAGGCCCTGCAATACGTTCCCGGCATCACCTTCAGCGCCGGCGAAGGCGGCCAGCAAGGCGACGGTCCGATCATCCGCGGCTTCGTCGCGCGCGGCGACCTGTTTCGCGACGGCATCCGCGATCCCGGCTGGTACACGCGCGACGCGTTCTCCATCGACCGCATCGAGGTCTACAAGGGACCGTCCGCGTTCGCGTTCGGCCGCGGCGCCACCGGCGGCGCCATCAACTACGTCACCCGGCTGCCGACCGGCGCGAATTACCTGGAGTCGACCTCGACCGTCGCCACCGGGAACGGCTATCGCGAGGTCGTCGACGCAAGCGGAAGGAAGGACAACGTCTCCGGCCGGGTCGTCGGGCTCTGGCAGGACGTGAACACGCCCACGCGCGACAACATCTGGACCAAGCGCTGGGGCATCGCGCCGTCGATGACCTACGACTTTCAGCAGGGCACCAAGGCGACGCTGTACTATATCTACCAGGGCGAGGAGGGCGTGTCCGATTACGGCTTCACCTATCTGCCGCAGCCGACCGTCAATGCCCAGACCGGGCTGATGACCGGTCTCGGCTACTTCGGCAATGGCAGCCCGACCACTCCATTGCCGGTTCCCCGCACCAACTTCCTGGGCCTTGCCGGCGGACCGCTCGGCGATATCACCGAGACCGGGACCCACATCATCACGCAAAAGATCGAGCATGAATTCGACAAGGACGTGAAGCTCATCAATGCGACGCGCTACATCGACAATGAGCGCTTCGCGCGCGTGACGGCGCCGCGCAACGTCGGGCTCGCCAACAATACCTTCCCGGTCGCACCTGCCGTCTGGGGTCCGCCGGCCTTTCCGTACAATTATCCGGTCGATCTGCTCACCTATGGCCGCGAGCGCCGCGAGCGCGAGACCGACAACACCTATCTCATCAACCAGACCGATCTCATCGGCAAGTTCATCACCGGCATCGCCGAGCACCAGATGGCGGCGGGCTTCGAGGCGTCCTATGAGACGCGGCACCAGGACCGGCGCGATCTGTGCGACTCGGTCAACCCCATATGCCGCACCAGCGCGTTCTATCCCAACCCCAACAGCTCGCCGATCGCCAGTCCGATCATCAACTTCCTGCCGATCGACACCAATGCGACGGACATCGCCGCCTACGTGTCGGACCAGGTCAAGATCACCAAGTATTTCGAGCTGCTCGGGTCGCTGCGCTTCGATCGCTTCAGCACCACCTACGCCGATCCGAACCAGGCGCTGGTGTTCAACCGCAATCTCGAGCGCACCGACGACCTGTTCAGCTATCGCTTCGGTGCGGTCGTTCACCCGACCGAGAAGTCGACCCTCTACGCCGCCTACGGCAACTCCTACAACCCGTCGGCCGAGCTCGGAACCTTGGCGAGCGCGAGCAGCGCGGCGCTCGCGCCCGAGCAGACCCGCACCATCGAGGTCGGCGCCAAGGCCGACGTGAACGACGGCAAGATCAGCCTCGCGAGCGCGGTGTTCCGCATCGAGAAGACCAACCTGCGCATCAACAACCCGTTCGACAACACCGTTCAGGTGCTGGACGGCATCGCCCGCGTCGACGGCATCGAAGTCGGCGCCACCGGCCAAGTCACCGATCGCTGGAGCGTGTTCACCGGCTACAGCTATCTCGAATCGATCATCCTCGACACCCGCGACAAGAGCATCCTCAACAAGCACCTGCAGAACACGCCGCGGCATAATTTCACGATGTGGACCACCTACGACATCACCTCGCGCTGGACCATCGGCGGCGGCGCCATCTACCAGTCGCTGGGCTGGGCCAACAACTCGAACCTCGCCTATGTGCCGGAGTTCTGGAAGTTCGACGCCATGATCAGCTACAAGGTCGACGACAAGTCGACGGTGCAGATCAACATCTACAACCTCACGGACACGCTCTACTACTCGCAATACTTCGGCGCCAACGTGGTGCCGGCGTCCGGACGGTGGGCGTCACTGACCTACAGGACCCGCTGGTGACAGCCGGGATGCCCCCTGGTCGGCCCGTCGCCTGCGCAGTTCCGGTGATGGGCCGCCATCGCGCGCGGAACCGCGCGTCATGATGGTCCATATACCCCAGGTGCTCACGGCGGAGCAGGTCGCGCGCTGCCGCGCGGTGATGCAGCAGGCGGCGTGGGTCGACGGCCGCGTCACCGCCGGACACCAGTCGGCGCAGGTCAAGCACAATCTGCAGCTGCCAGAGACCGCGCCCGAGGCGCGCGAGCTCGGCGACATGGTGATGCAGGCGCTCGGCCGCAATCCGCTGTTCGTCTCCGCCGTGCTGCCCAAGCAGGTGTTCCCGCCGCTGTTCAACCGCTACGACGCCGGGATGACCTTCGGCGCGCATGTCGACAACGCCATCCGCGGCTATCTCGACACCGGCCTTAAGGTGCGCACCGACGTCTCGGCGACGCTCTTCATCTCGGCGCCCGAGGACTACGACGGCGGCGAGCTCGTGGTCGAGGACACCTACGGCAGCCACAGCGTGAAGCTGCCGGCCGGCGACATGATCGTCTATCCCGGCACCAGCCTGCACAACGTCACGCCGATCACGCGCGGCTCGCGCATCGCCTCGTTCTTCTGGACGCAGAGCCTCATCCGCGACGACGGCAGGCGCTCGCTGCTGTTCGACCTTGACCTGTCGATCCGACGGCTCGGCGCCGATCATCCCGGCCATCCGAGCGTGGTGTCGCTGACCTCGATCTATCACAACCTGCTGCGGCAATGGGCCGAGGTCTGAGATCCGGCCGCCGCCCTTGATGCCGCGGCTCGCGGCCCGGGTGGCAACCAGATGGCCTGCGTGTCCCGGGCGCAGCGCAGCATGACGCGACAGCGGAATGATGCGCTGCAGACCCGGGATCGTTACGCTTTGCCGTCTCGACGGCACCGAGATACAGATGACTCCGTGACCGATGACTCCGTGAGATGCGTGGTCACGGACTGGAACGGTCCCGGGTCTGCAGCGCACCACGTCGTGCTGCGCTGCCCCCGGGACACGCGCTTGGACGCCGCGCTAAGGCAACTTATTTGCCGTCGCCGAACACCTTGTCCGTTGCCGTAATCAGCCCGACGTTCGGGTTGGCCGAGCAGAATTCCCCGAGCTTCTTGCTGTTGGCGATAAACCGGTCGGTATCGATGATCGGCGGATCTTTTTCATCCCGGTAATAGCCGTCGAGCCACGCCAGCACGATCTTGATTTCGTCGTCACCGCTTTCCTGGAACTGCTTGCAGGTTCGGGTGGAGAGGTCGATGACCCCGGCGGCGGCCTGCACAACGGAAAATCCGGCGATCACGGCAGCGACGAGCATGGACTTCATTTTGATTCCTTTCGGTAGCCGCTATCTGCATTCGGGGATCGGCCAGCGGCGCGGACCCTTGCACATCGCCCCCTCTCCGGCGTGGCGCCTCGTACAGTGCGAATATGACCGGTGCAAGTCACCCGCGGCGTGATCTCGTGGCCCTCAGCCGCAATCCCATTCGCTCGCGAGGACAAAGACCCGCCCGGCCTGAATGCCTCCGCGCGGGTTCGCCAGCCGGCCGCTGAGAAACGCCCCGTCGCGCCTGATCTCGACCAGCGACCATGACGTCCCGATGAACGCCGGCGGCGCCCAGCTCGGATCGACGTCATTGAGGTTCGGCGACCGCAGGATCTTCGCGCCGGTCGCCTTCGGCGCGCAGCTCTGCGCCGGCGCGGCAATCGCAATGACTGCTGCGAGGCATGCGCAGGCCGCGAGCATCAGGAACCCGGTGAGGATGGGACGGGGACCGCCTGGCATGGACGTAAAATCAGCGCCGGGTGGCAATCGATCATGTCCGCTTGACCGGCATCTGTGCCAATCTAGCCATCCCGTCGATTTTGGTCGAGGCGCGAGAATTGCCTATGACGTCCGCAGTCGACATCGAGCGCCGCCTGCGCGCGCACTACCGCCAGCCCGCCGGCGTCGAGCAGTTCGGCATCGAGCCCGTTCCGGAAGAGCGCAAGACGACCGGCTGGTTCGACCTCTTCAGCATCATGTTCAACTTCCTGATCAACCCCGGCATGATGCTGAGCGGGGGCTTGATGGTGGCGGCCGGGCTGTCGTTCCAGGGCGCGCTGGCGGCCGGATTTTTCGGGACCATCATTGCGCTCGTCTTCTACCTGATCATGGCGACGCTGGGGGTCGACTACGGGATTCCTGGTCAGGTCGCGACCCGCGCCGTCTATGGGCTGCGGGGGGCAAAGCTGATCCCCTCGCTGTTGCGAGTCATCGTGACGATCTACTGGTTCTCGTTCCAGACCCTTGTCGGCGCATCGGCCATCGTCGCGGTGCTCGCGAAAATCACCGGCGTCACCTATCCGCTGGTCTGGGTCAGCGTGATCTTTGCATTGATCCAGGCGTGCGTCGCGGTGATCGGCTTCGGATCGCTCAAGGTGCTGGCGCGAGTCGCATTGCCGATCAAGGTCATGGTGCTGGCCTATCTGTTCGTTCTGTTCGCGCATCATGACGATCCGAATTTCGAGCCTGCCAAGGTGCTGTCGTATCCGGGCGCCAGCGGCTGGACCTGGGTTTTGCTGGCTGCCTGGCTGAACGTCACGCTTGCCGGCTGGCTGACCAACATCACCGATGCGGCGGATTTCGCCCGTTACACGCGCTCGCGCACCGATATGTGGGTGGGCACCATCGCCGCCGGCGCGCTCGGAGCCTTGCTGTCCACTGCGCTCGGCGCGTACGGGGCCGCCGCAACCCTGGGCAAGGTCACCAACCCCTTCGTGCTGACCGCGCAAATCGAAACCAGCTGGGTCGCCTTCCTGGCTGTGCTGGTATTCCTCTGCGTCGACGACTGGACCATTAACGTGCTCAATCTCTATTCGGGAGGACTGTCGCTTTCCAACATGTTCGAACGGCTCGGGCGGTTCTGGACCACGCTGATCGCCAGCGTGTTCGGGGTTGCGCTGTCTGGCGTGCCGGATGTGTTGAACTTCTTTGAATACGTCACCTGGTTCGGGAACGTGTTTTCGCCGGTCGCAGGCGTGCTTGTGTTTGATTACCTGTTCGTGCGGCGCATGCAGATCGACGTCGTCGCGCTTTACGACCCCAAAGGCCGCTACCGCTACTGGGCCGGCTTCAATCCGATCGCGGTTGCCTGGACGGCGGTCGGCTTCCTGATCTGCACCTACGTCATCCCGACCGCATGGATCCCAGCCTTGCTGACGCTGCTGATCACGGGTGTCGGTTACCTGCTGACCGTTTGGATCCTGCAGCCTGCCAAGGTGCCGCCCCAATGGGGAATCCCTTGAGCATTATTCCCCCGCCCTTCGCTGGGTAGGCGCCGGCATCCCGGGCAGACACGCAGCCCGCGCCGACGAGTTGAATCGGGGCTGCCGACGAACCAAGAAGCGACAACTTGTGACAGCGATCACAGTCAGTCACGCCGTCCAGCGGGCATCCTTAACCATCAAGAGTTTCCTCAGCCTAGGGAGGCCCCGATGCTCAGTCTCTTGGCTTTCGTGGTTGTTGCGGTTGGGCTTGCGACGCCGTTCGTCGTCCCCTTGATGTGGGGCCAGTTCGAAAAGGCGGGATCAACCTATTGAGTTCCCTAGTGAACCTCGGTCCTCCCCGACAATCCCCCGTACCGAGGTTCTGAACCCCGCCGGGTCCCCTCCGGCGGGGTTCCCCTCACTCGACTGTGGCTCCTGAACCCCTGATTGTCTGGGACTGGAGTAGACCCGCATGAGCGAGGCCAAGAGAGTCCGAGCAAGCCCCGAGCACCCTGCGGTCAGCATCCATGTTCGGGTATCGCCGCTGGAGGCCGAGCTGATCGACCTGCGGCTTGCCTACATGGCCGAGGCTGCGGCATCGAAGAATGGGAAGCCTCGCGTGCAAGACCAGGTCCGAACTCCTCCGTTACCTGCTTCTGGATGTCGAGTTCCTGGGAAGATCGTTCCCGCAAGCGGGGCCATGGCGCGAACGCGCCGATGCGGTTGTCGCCAAGTATGATCCGCCCGACCAAGAGGACGAACCTTGGTAGCTATCGATGGCCGTGAAGCCTCGTGAGGCAACTCTACTGCCACGGCATCGGCTAAAAATCGTCGGGCCAAAAACGCCAAGTCATGGAGCGGGCGAAGGGAATCGAACCCTCGTATGCAGCTTGGGAAGCTAGATGTTTCCTAAACATATCCGGCGGATAGCTGCAAAACTGGGCGAAAACCGCCCTATAGGTGTCAATGGGTTACGGCCGGTTTGCAAAACCAGTCAGCCGCGGATCGCTAGCGATCGACTTGTTAATGGGGCGGTGGTTTGATCACAAGGCAAACAAGGACGGGGGCGTATTCGACCTGATCCGAAGATTAGCGCCTCGGCCTGGCGTGCGCGAAGAGTAGCCGCTCCGTCCAAAAAGTAACACCATCTGAAAGGACCTCACCGGGCCCATGATGGCGAGCGGCGAGGGGATGGATGAGGCCACACAGACATCCGAGGCCGTAGGGGCCCAGCTTGCCGCAATCCTCTGGAGTAGGGGCGGCCCGCCCACATTGAACAGGCAGGCTGCAAGCCGCGCGTCAACCGGACAAGGCGATTCGCCGATAGGTCGACGTACAGCCAGGAGCTACTCGCCCGCCTGCAAAGTGGCGGGATCGGCCCGGCGCATGCCGGAGACGATTTCGTTAGTCTGTCGGCGACGCTTGCGCGCCAACATCACTCAAACGTCATGTTTCTTGCGAAGTTGTAACCCGCAAATCCCGAACCAATTTTTTCGGCCACTCGACTAACCCTCACTTGTGCATGGAGGAGTTCGTCATGGACCGACTGTTGAAAGACGTAGCGCGCGAGTACTACTGGCGAGCACTTGTGGCCAGAGATTGCGCCGAACGGTCAGGCTGCCCGCAAACGCGGTCCGATTTCCTTGCGCTTGAAAAATTATGGATTGCCCAAGCTCGCAGGCACGATCCCCCAAACTGTAGTGCGCGAGGGTAGAGTGAGGAAGCCTCAACGCTGCGACCAGTGTGGAGGACGTTTTGGCTTGGTGACGCATCGTTGGTTGCGCGCCAAGTTCTGCAAGAGGACGTGCAAAGGCGCGTACCTTCGTGAACTTGCGCTTGGCCGAGACCAAATCCGCCGCTGGTACGGCCTGCCTTTACGGAGGAGCGGCTCTTAATGAGCCAGCTTCAGACCAGTTGAGGTCCCGGACCGGCCCACAAACTCGCCCAGCATCTGGTCCAGGCACCCGAAACCGCGGCGGTCACCGAATTCAATCTGAGCGATGAGCAACGGAAGCGGCTCGTGGTGGCAGGAGCGCGATTAGCCTCAGCACTTTGCGTACGCCACATAGGGGAACCCCGCCAAGGGCTGCTTAGGCGGGGTTAAGCGGGCGGCCAGTCTACTCAGGAGTGTGAGGAGGGGGGCCGAGCGCTCGACTGCTATTGTGCATGGAAGATCGTCCCCGCGGTCGTGCGTAACTACCGCTTAACTAATTTTGCCGGTGAACGGGTATGTTGAGACCGTCCGTCCAAAAAACAAGCGCAGGAGACGAAGGCCTCTACTGGAGCCGCTAACGAGTCCGACTTTACATTAGCCTTGGGCGGCTGGTGAGTGAGAGGAGGTCCCCGGTGATTGCGGCCATGCAGCACCGAGGACCCCCAGCGAACTCGGAGATGCGATTCCCAAGCCTCCCACACCTATGTCGAACTGGGAACGCTGCCGCGAAATTGCTTAGTGAGGCCGACTGTCGAGTTCCTCTATGGCGGAGATTGCCTCCTCTACCGCGTCTGGACCATCGCTTTCGCGGTATCTTCGCCGACATGGCAGTAGGCGAAATGCAGTGCCTCCGCGACCAGCGCATGAACAATGGCGTCAATCCCCAAATGGGCGCGCTCCATCTCCTTGATGGCACCTTCCAGAACTTCAAAGGCAATGTCGCTCATAGTGTCAGTGTCCCCGACATAGCCGAGGGAGGGTCATAGAAAAAAGGCCGCCCGAGGAGGAGACAGAATGGGCGGCCCCTTACAGTTTGGGAGCACCGCCGGTGGAAACACCGTGGCGCTACACCTACTCTAGGCGCGGGGCTGCGCGATGTACCCCCCAACGCAAATTTATCCGCCGAACACTCCCGACCTTAATGCATTATGGCGCGTACCCTCCCTGGGTTCTGACGATGCTTGATGGTCGATCGGCAGAGCCCCGCACCCTCAAGGCGGGGTTCTGCTTTTGCTGCACGGCCCACACTGTGGGCAAGCGTGGATAGGACTGACTTTCGCCGCGTTTGCCGCATTGCCTGCGTTTGCGCGGGCAGCCAGCCCGCGTAACTACCAGCAGGGCGGCGGGCTTCCTTTCAGGCTTCCACGGGAGGCCCGCCGTTCTTCCGATGCCGTGCTTTCCTGTGGATTGTCCCACGCACGTCACGGCGTCGTCATCCAGCACGACCATAGGTGCAGGACCCTAAGGTGACCCCTCTAGCCCTGCTCGCCGGGCGGGCTTTCTTTTTTCGATCGCTCTTTAGGAGCCAGGGGAATTTGCGACCTTGTTGTCGAGTTTATTGGGTGATCAGCCCCCGCTGAATGGTCCGGGTGGAATGTTAGTTTAAGGTTGGCCGTTGCGCCAGCGTGGCCGGCGGAGCCGGTCGGCGTAGCGCAGCCGGCCACGCTGCGAATGCAGGCAGGAACACCTCTGGTGCTGGTTGCTTGTATCCGATGGAGGCGTGAGGCCTGATCGTGTTGTAGTGGCGTCGCCAGCTCTCGATGACGATCTGGGCCTCCCGCAAAGCGTAGAAGATCTAGTCGTAGGACCAGACATGATTGCGGTGCTCCGGCCGTAGCCGAATGCACGATCCGTCGGCCAGCCAGAGCCTGCCGCGCTTGGGCTGCTTATGGGGAACCTTCAGCCCCTCACGTTGCCAAGATACGCTCGACCCGTTTGTCGTTGATTATCCAGCCCGCCTGGCGCAGGAGCTCGGCGACCTTGCGATAGCCATAGCGGCCGTATTGCCGGGCAAGCTCGATAATATCGGCTGTGAGACGCTGCTCGTCGTCACGACCGCGCGGGACCTTGCGTTGCGTCGAGCGATGCTGCCCGAGCGCCGCACAGGCGCGACGCTCGGAAACATGCAGCTGCGCTCGGACCTGCTCAATGCAGGCACGGCGACGCGCGGGGCTTAGAAGTTTCCCCGAGCAGCCTCCTGCAGAATGAGCTTATCCAGCGTCAGATCGGAAACCGCCTTGCGCAGCCGGCTGTTCTCGAGCTCAAGGTCCTTCAGGCGTTTCACCTGCTCGGTCTTCAGCCCACCAAACTCCTGGCGCCACCGATAATACGTCACCTCGCTCACGCCGATCTGGCGGATTGCGTCCACCATGTTCTGGCCCTGCGAGACCAGGACATCCACCTGCCGCAACTTCGCGACGATCTCTTCAGGCTTGTAGCGCTTCCTTGCCATTACAGTCCTCCTTGATGTCAAAGACATACCTCAAGTCGGACCACTTCAATGGGGGCGGATCAATGAAGGCCGACTATCGAACTGCCAGAATGCCAACCCATCGGCGCAATATTCAACGCTATGGCCGGCTGCTCGCGACTAAACTGACCGATCTTGAGCGCCGGTATCTCCATAGGCAGATCGCCGAGGAGCAGGCCGAACTGGAGCGGTTGGCGCGTGAGGGTCGTGCGTTGGCAACGCGTACTGGTAGAAATAGCATGGCGTCATCCGCAAATAGAATGGGACGCTCGCGAGCCGGCAACCCATGATCGGCGGGCTGGTGGTCGAATCCACATCCGCTTCGGTCTCAAGTCCCGAGCCCCGGTGGCCAGTAAGGGGCTCGCGCTTCATGCGGTACACGCGACCTTGGTCGGTCTCTCCCGGCCAAAGTCACCGCGCGTACGGAAACGCCAAGCCACTTGACCTATGTCGCCCGTCATTCGGTTCTGGGAACGGGAATAGTCTGGCTGCCTGCGCATTAGAATAATCAAACTCGTACTCTTACTTGGCGTAGTGATCGCCATCGCTGTCTGGATGTTGATGTATTTCAACCCCTACAATTCCTGCATCCGAGAAGGCTGGAGTCAGGAAATCTGTGAGAGAGGTAAAGACCAACCAAACTAAAGCGCCATCGGCGGGGCGCCACCCATGACCCAGCGCAAGGGCGAAGTCACCGCGAGGATGATGAGCGGGATTACCCGCACAAAGTGGAGCTGCTCCTCCCCTCCGGAGGCTTCCGATCCAAGTTCGACAAGCTGCTTGCTTTCCACCGAGAGCGCAGTATCGAGCACCGTCGCGGTCGAGGCAGCTACGCCGATGGGCAGTTCTACGTCCGATTTTGGTTTGCGGATCCAGCGGACGCCGATGCTTTCCGTCTCGGTTCGGCGCAGATCGGTTGACGTATCCCTCTTGGCCGCGGGGTGATTGAGTACGGCCGTGAGCCCGATTAGCAGGCCGCAAATCTAATCAGGTCCCCGACATGCTCAGGCAGGCAGCGTGGTGCCATAAGTGAAAGTAGCCAAACGAGTACCGTCGCGGCTGTGCTGGCAACCGCGAGCTTTGTAAGTTCGGTGAGCATTTTTCGCGTGATCCTATCGACCAGAGCCGATAGGTGAGCATCACACGGAATCCTTGAAAGCAAGTAAAGGCGGACTGGTTGGCCACGCCACAAGGCGCCCTTTGCGCTACTCCGCCCCGTCCAAAAAGTAGCACCCCCTGAAAGGTCCCGCCCGGCGCAGGATGGCGAGCGGCTTGGGGAGCGGTGAATGTCAGCCTTCCTCAGGCCGTAGGCCCCCGGCTCGACATTCCTCTCTGGTGAGGGTCGGGGGCCGCCCAAATTGAACGGAGAGGCCGCGGCAGTGCCAGGAGCACCAGCGCGGCCACGTTGCTGGTGAGTACATCCGTCGGACAGCGGGTTGTCTCGTTTCCCCGCTTGGCCTCCGAGACCCGACCTCACGCCCCAGCGAAGTAATAATGCCAAGTGTGAGGTAGATTACACTTAGGGCCATAGCCTCCTCCTATCCTGAGCCATTGGGCTGGAGGCGAACATGCGAAAAGTCTGGGCGCGCACGACCCGATCAGCGTTCCTGGTGGCAACAATCTCTCTTGCGTTTCCAACGACAGGTCTTGCGCACGGGGACTGGCCAGATGGGGCGGACAAAGAATGGTTTCAAAATCTCCAGCGCCCAGATAATGACGCGCATCCGTCTCGGAAGTTAGATCACAAATCTCTGTTCTGCTGTGGCGCTGCTGACGTTGTTAAAACTAAGTTCAAGGTCGAGCACGGGGACGGCCGATACCCCGAAGATGTCTGGTACGCGTGGCTCAATGATACCTGGACTAAGATTCCGGCGGAGAAGATCGTCAAAGACCACGCGCCAGATGATCAGGCCCATCTTTTTATGTTGGCGGGCACGATCCAATGCTTCGTGCGCCCGAAGGGCGGCATCTAGTCATTAGGTGCCGAATTCAGGAGCGTCATTTCACGAAGAAGAGCCCGACGCTGGCGCGTGCGGGCTCTCCTTGAAAGACCCCGCCGGGCCACCAGCGGGGTGGCACTCGGCCGCTTGAGGGAGGGTTACCCTGGGACCGATGCGCGCATCCCGCGCTATGTCGAAATGAGCGGCGGGCTGAGAGAGCCCCGCCAGCGTAATCCACGCATCAGGTCGAAGAAGAAGCCAACGGCGGCTTACCTACTGCCCGCCGCAAACGAGCTTGAAGGCACCCGGCAGGCCGACGAAGCCCCCAGTCTGCACCCTTCGACAGCCCGGTCGGGCGTAGAAAGTTTTGGCCTCACAGCCCATACGACCGCATAAGACACGCTCACGCTTCTCCGTAAATCCTGGCTTCGGCGTGAGCTGCGGCCTAAGCCCCTGCGCTGCGGCGTCCCACGCGAGCATCGAACTCACAACAAGGCACGCGCTCAGAGATAGTAGGCGGGGCATGATGACAAGCTTCAAGAGCATTTCGACTTCACAAGGATGGTGAAAGAGTCCATCTGAAAGTCGCGCTCCAAATCGCGGCCAAATAAACGTAACCAGCTATCCTGTGCCTTGTACGCAAGTTCTTCGCGTTCCTCCGGGCAAGCAAATTTCAATTGCCCGACGTTTTGCAGATGGTGGACCATTTCATGCACAAGAATGGATAGCTCAGCAGGTGTCTTGCCTGTCCATCCATCCATCAGGTAGATCGTTTTTGATTCATTGCTGTATAAAGACACGATATCCGAACTGATTTCAGACGCTGCGATGTCGGTCCTCTGCAGCTGGTTTTTCTTAAGCGGTGCGATCATTTCCGCTGCGGACACGAATTTGATGCCAGGATGGTTCAGGTTTGCTGGCAGGGGGAAATTGATCGAAAGCCATAGAACGATTGCGGTCAGCAGCGCTTCCATCCTGCTCTCCAACTTACGGGCTGCGTAAAAAAACCCCGCCGTCAAAGAGACAGGGCTGCGCCAAGCGGCCATCTGGCCCAGGCCAAATGCCTGGGGGAAAGCCCCGGTTTGTAGAGACTCACTGCGAAATCAATCATCGTGCGGAAACACGAACGACATGTCGTGGATTTTTTGCACCGGAAGGTTCTTAATAGGCACCGTTTCAGCAGTTGTCGGAGCGGCGACTCTGCTGACACTCGAAAATTCTGTTGCCGAGTCCGGTTGCCCAGCGGAATAGAAACCCGCCAGAGCCATCGCCAGCACACCGATGGTGAGGATCAACCCGAAGACGGCATTTGCCTTGAGCCACCCGTCGAATTCGCGTGGATTCCTCTGGTAGTCGCGCCGCATTGTTCTTCCCACGACGACCCCTCCCTGCGACCGACAAAACAGAACCCAACGTTAGTTCGATACCTGCCGGAAGAGTGTGAGCTAAGACACACTCTCAATGAAAAGTCTCAGAGTCATGGCGCGGCCATTCAGGAGCGCCGAAGGCCGTGCCCGATTCAGAACAGTCCAAGCCGTTCGTTGATGTCTCAGCGCTTTTTGCCGCGAAGTGTCCCCAATAGGCATCTCCGGGACACACAGTTGGAAAGCAAAGGCTTTTTCAGGACAAGTGTCCCCACCGCTACCGCTCCCCACTTGCTGACGCGCGGCATGCGGCTGGCGACGTCCGGCCGTCGAAGTACAGCTTCTGGATGCGTACGATGCGTACGATGCAACACGCCGTCGCCGGGCTCTATCGGCCTAGATTATTTAATTATCCCCTCATTTGGGGGATTCCTTATGCAAGCCTTGGCTTTGTACGATGGCGTAATCATCGTTGGCATTCTGGCGATAGTCGCGCTCACGCTTGAATGGATCGACCGACGACGACGTAACCGACGATTCGAAAATGGGGGAAAGGGGGAGAGAGAAGGACTGTCATGAGGACAGAGAAATTCGTTGAAACATTGATCACTATCGCATTCACGGCGCCTTTTGGTGTCGCCATTTTCATGTTGTTCTGGTCATAAAAAATGCTCTTCGGAGCCGTGTCACGCTGCACTTCCGCAGTAAAGAGGGGAGAAAGAAGGAGTGAGGTGAAATCGGTTGCGATTATTGCCAGCTTGTTCGTTCTGACCAGCACTGCGGCACAGGCACAGAGCAAGTTTCCCATCATTCCGCCACCGGAATTTGATGGCCCCTACAAAGGAGAACTAATCATCACCGTGGTTCCCACTCAGGAGGATGTCGGCCGCCGTTGCGGCGGCACCCAGGCTCGAAGGCTCGGCTGTGCATTTCCATCACCATGGAAGGACAAATGCGAAATCCTGATCGTGCCAGATAAAGCTTTCAAAGGGCTGGACTACACCAAGGCGGAAATAATGCGCCACGAACTCGCGCACTGCAACGGATGGCCCGGTGACCATCCCGGCGGACAATTGCGCAACGGAAAATTGTTCAAGCCGGAGGAAACTGCATCGGAGAAATATTGGAAGCACATCGAGGAGGTCTCGAAGGCATGCGGGTTGAAGAAATACTGCACAGAACAGCCTGCCGCCAAGTCAGACTTGAACAAACTTCTGTTCGGCAAGTGAAAGGAGTCCAGCGAAGCGAGCATCTGCGGATGCCTGTCACGCTGCACCTCCGCAGCACAGGGAGATAGAGAGCGCGACATGATTGAGAATATGCGATTGTTAATTGCGATTGCCGGGGTATTGCTTCTGGCCGCCACTGCTGTTGCCCAGGCCGAAATCATATGCGATGAGCGGCGTGGTTGTTGGGAGACGGGAGCAAGAATTATCCTCGTCGATCCCAGCTACGTTCGCGGACAACCGATGACGAGCCATCGCAACGGAACCCGGCAACAGGTGCGATCTCTTGGCATCGCTCAAGAAACAACCCAGTGCCAATTCTGTAACCAAAAGCGGCGTTGAGCCTAGCGCAGCACGGCTTTTCGGAGCCGCGTCACGCTGCACTTCCGTAGCAAGGCGCTACCAAGAAACCCTCCTGACTGGAATGCCCGGCCCACGGCCTGATCACCGCTCCCACTTGCTGACGCGCGGCATTCGCCCGTCGAGATCAGGCGAGTCGAAACAGAGTTTCTGCACGCGCATGATCGTACGAAAGACGTTGCTCACACTTGCCCCCACTTACGGCGCGTGTCGGCCTGCTCATAGTGCCGGACGGCGGCGCGTGCCTCGGCTTCGCTCTCGTGATGGCTTAGGCTGTCGCAGCTCGCGACGTCGATGACGGTGAAGGTGTCCGCGACCGCGGGGTACTCGGCAGCTTTGCGCACGATCTTGTAAGCCATGTTTGAGGGTACGAAGCCGTCTCTGCAATTCCAGCACTTCACGCGCTTGCTGTGCTTGCTCGAATAGGATCGCGCATTGGTCCATGCCGTGCGTGGCAGAGAACCCTCGCCGTTGCAGATCGGGCACGGCTTCGTGGCTGAAAATTTTTCCATCATTCTTTCATTTCCCGGATGATGGCCAGCCGGTGAATGCCCCATTGCCGTAACACTCTCGCTCGTTGTCCCAAGCGATACGGCCAAGCATGATTAAGCAGTTCTTTTTCGTGTAGACCGTGCCCGGGACATGAACGATGGGCCTCAGTGTGTGGCGGACCATACGCGTTGGGTTTCAACACACCGTGCTCTCGCGGCTCCGTCCTCATGCGGGGCCGCTTTCTTTTTCAGTTGACGCTTGCGTGCTCGGCCTGGACCCGCGCGAGCGCGCCCAAGGGATCGGGCTCGAAGCGTGACAGCCCGGCCGCTTTCAGACGCCGTAGCAGCTCAGCCGCGGCCGCGCGTCCCATCACCGGCCCATACTCGCGGTCGTCATCGGTAACCGCGACTTATTCGTTGGCAGGAACCGGCTGCCAGGGCTTGGGCCGCCGCGCGGCGCATTGGCAAGCGTAGGCGGCCGACTTACCAGCCTCGTACCAGCGACCGGGATATTGGTCCTGTTTTCGGGGACGGAGCAAGATCAGGGGCCGATTCCTGATGTTCAAGCGTCAGGATTCGGGGGGGCCGATTTCGCAAAATTGCGAAGGAAAGGACGTTTGCCCCGCCGAAGCGCCTCCGATCCTTGGAACTTTCAATTTTCAATTCCCCCCGCTCTTCAGTTGGGCGGTGATCATGTCCTCAGAGAGCAAATGTTTGGCGCGGAGTAACAAGTCTACGGACGCGGGCAAGGCGACTAAGAAGCGGACCCGCCAGAACGGGGACGGCGACTTGTGGACGGGTCACTCGACCTTTCGGTTCGAAGTCTTAGCAAGCGGTGTGATGAATGAACAAAGAAATGATGATCACTCAGCAGAAATGCATGGCCTGTATGGCCGCAGTGAAAAGGAAGGAGCAAAAAATCCCGCTTCCGGCGACGCATCAAATCTGCTTGGAATTGGGAACGAAACTTTTCGTCTGCGACGAATGCTTGAAACGCGATTTCGCGACAGACCGCTCATCGGTTCATTGAACTACGCGAACTCAACCGACCCACTACAGAGAAATGATCTGGACAAGCAGAGAAATTGACAGAACTGAATGCGGGTCGGAGCACGCCAGCGCGCTGGCGGGCCTCGTAGCGGGCCTGACGCTGACGATGACGCGCTCGCTCGGAATCCTCGCGTGACATGTCAGGGATGCAGGCCGAGCACTCATAGATCGCTAGATGAGAGCAAGCTAATCAATGTCCGCTTTGGCCCGCTTTGCGGACTCAAGTCGGACATTTCCCGAAGACCGAGAAGTGCCAGTTTCGGACTTCATGCACCGCAACACCGCACCATGACGATTTCAATCGTCTTCACTACTTTCAACGATAGACAGTAACCGGGACGTGCGCCTGCGCCAGCACTTTTGCGGTAACGCTACCAAGTATTACGCCTGCAATCCCGCGCTCGCCATGCGAAGCCATCACAATAAGGTCGCAGCCCTTGTCCTTGGCCATTGCGAGTATCGCTTCGTCGGGGCTCCCGTGAGCCGTTTGTATGGTCTCGCATTGCACACCGGCAGCTTTTGCTTCATCAGCTATCCCCTTCAGAACTGACGCGGCTTGCGCACTCCACTCTTTTTTGAAATCCGCGAATTTCTTAGTGAAGAATATTGGTTCAACCGTGAGGACAGTAACTCGGGCTCCCACCGCTTTTGCGAGAGACAAACCATGCGCAACTCCTTTGTGGGCCAGCTTTGAGCCATCGGTTGGGATGAGGATATGCCGATACATGCGAGTTCTCCTTACCAGAATGCATTCAGCGGTAGGCACAGGCAAACGGCAGATGCGGAGCGGCCGTCTCTAGGGGACATCGGTAGACTGTCTGAAAAGTACAACCCCGGTGATTGCCGCCGTTCGCTGAACGGGACTTATGGAAAATCGGCGCTGGGTCACTCGCCTTTGATGGCCGCCGCCTTGATGATCGGCCACCACTTCTCGATCTCGGTTCTTTGCAGCGCGCCGAGGGCTTCGGGCGTCTGTTGCTCGCGCGGCACGATCTCTTGCCCGAGCCTTGCGAGCTCCCGACCCACGGCCGGATCGGCCAATGCGCGCATCGCGGCGGAATTGAGCTTGGCGATCACGGTCCTGGGCGTCCCCTTGGGCGCGAACAGCCCGCCCCAGATTGAAATGTGCATCTCCGGGAATCCCGCCTCGTCGACCGTCGGGACGTCTGGCGCGGAGGCAAGACGACTGCCACCCGTGACAGCGTAGGCCCGCAGGAGACTGCCGCTCACCATGGCGAGTGAGCTTGCGGGCGACGGGCACATCACGTCGAGCCGCCCGCCGATCATGTCTTGCAGCGCCAGGGCAGCCCCGCGATAGGGTACGAACGGCCACGTTGCGCCGGCAGCGCGTTGCAATTCGATGCCGCAGAGGTGCTGCGCGCCGCCTGAACCATTGTGCCCCTGCACAACCTTCTCATGGTTTGCCTTCAGCCACGCGATCAATTCTTTCAGCGTGCTTGCCGGGACGGCGGTCTTGCTGACGATCAGAGCGGGACCGCTGACGAGCAGCGCGACCGGGTCGAAGTCCTTCACCACGTCGTATTGCAGTGGGTAGATGGCGGCATTGACGACGAATTGATCGCCGGAGCCGATGCTGAGCGTGTAGCCGTCCGGCGCGGCACGCGCGACACGTCCGACGGCGATGCTGCCCCCCGCCCCACCGACGTTTTCAATCACCACCGTTTGGGAGAGCGTCCCCCGCATGTGCTCGGCCAGGACGCGCGCGATCGCATCAAACAAGCCGCCGGCAGGATAGGGCACGACGATTGTGACCGGGCGCGACGGATAGGTCTGCGCCCAAGCGAAGCTTGAGACGGCCGGGAGTGCGGCAGCGCCCGCTGCCAGATGCAGAAATCGTCTTCGGTGGGGAAGTTTCATCGCGGAATCCTCCCTCTCTGGTCTGTCTATTCGATTACCTCGTTGGCGCGAGCGAGCAGCGTCGGCGGAACTTCGAGGCCGAGCGCCTTGGCTGTCTTGAGGTTGATCACCAGCTCGACCTTGGTTGACTGCTGAACCGGCAGGTCGGCTGGTTTCGCTCCCTTAAGAATTCGCCCGATGTAAACGCCAACCAGGCGATACGCTTCGTTGAGACTATCGCCGTAACTCATCAAGCCCCCGGCTAGAGCGAACTCGCGCAGGAAATAGACCGCCGGAATGGCGTGGCGAGCCGCGAGCGCGGCCAGTTGGTCACGACGGAGCACAAAAAAGGCGTCGTTGCCAAGAAAGAGACCGGTGGCACGCTCCCGCGCAAGCGTTGCAAAGGCGGTGTGGAGTTCGTCGTCGGTGCTGGCATTGAGAACGAGGAGTTCCTGCCCGAACGTCCGAGCGGCGGCCTGGATGTCGGTCAATTGACCCTCGGCTTCCGGATTATTCGGATTCACAAGACAAGCAATAACACCCGCACGGGGAACTAGCTCGCGCAACAGTTCCAGTCGCTTGGCGCTCAACGGACCCGAGAGCACGCTCACACCAGTAACGTTTCCGCCCGGCCGGTTGAGGGTAGCAACAAGGCCGAACCTGACCGGATCACCGCCAACGACGAAGACGATGGGAATTGTTGAGGTCGCAGCCTTAGCGGCCAGTGGTGACGGGACGCTACCGACCGCGAGGATCACCGCGACTTGGCTGCGAACTAAATCGGCTGCGAGCGCAGGGAGTTGGTCGTAGTGTCCGTCTCCCCAGCGGTATTCGATTTTCAAGTTCTGATGCTCGGCGAAGCCTTGCTCATTCAGCCCCTGTCCGAGTGCGGTCATCATTTCCATGCTGTCATCAAACGACCTGCCACTAAGAAACCCGATCACCGGCATCGCTGCCTGCTGCGCGCGTGCCGACATCGGCCAAGCCGCCGCCCCGCCGAGCAGGCTGACGAACTCCCGCCGCTTCATTCGATCACCTCGTCGGCGCGCGCGAGCATGCTCGGTGACAGCTCAATACCGATTGCTTTTGCGGTCTTCAGATTGACCAGCAATTCGAACTTGGTTGGCCCCTCGACAGGAAGTTCGCTGGGGTTGGCACCTTTCAATATCTTGTCGACATAAACACCGACACGGCGAATGACTGCAATGTGGTCCGTTCCATAGGCCATCAGCGCGCCGGGCTCGAAAGTCTCTCGTGAGAAGGCGCAGAGCGCCAAGCGGTGCGCAATTGCCAATTTCGCGATTATGTGCCGTCCCTGAAAAGGCAATCCCTCGCCTTGGCTAACGGTCACCGCTTGCATGCCAGCCCGCGCGATTGCGCCGAATGCGGACTCGAGTTGGTCAAGCGAGCGCGCTTCGAACGTCTGAACAGTCAATCCCAGTTGTGCTGCTGCAGCCCCGCTCACCTCGATGTTCATGCACGAGGCTTGAGCATTTGGATTGACGAGTTGCGCAATGCGCGACCGCCCCGGGATCATCTCTTTCAGGGCTTGCAGGCGTCGTCCGACCAGATCGGCTGCAAACGTCGACAACCCGGTTACGTTCCCGCCGGGCCGCGAGAAGCTAGCCACCAATTTGCTCTCAACTGGATCGGCAACGAGCGTAAAAACGATCGGGATCGTCGCGGTCGCATTTTTTGCATAAGGAGCAGCAGCGTTACCGACGCTGACCAAAACATCGACATTCAACGATACAAGTTCGGCCGCCATGCTCGTAAAACGCTCGGGCACTTCGTTTGGAAAACGGTGTTCAAATTTGATGTTGCGCCCATCAACGTAGCCAAGGGCTCTGAAACCTTCGATTAGGGCCGTAAAATACGGCCCTTCTTCCTCCGCGCTTGCCGCGTGCCAGAGCACACCGACCGTGGGAACTCTTGCAGCGCGTTGAGCAGGCGTGCCGCGCGGCCACGTTGCGCTCGCCGCCACGCCACCAAGCAGCGTGATGAACTCGCGCCGTCTCATTCGATGACCTCGTCGGCGCGGGCGAGCAGCGTCGGCGGGATTTCGAGACCGACTGCCTTGGCGGTGGTTAGGTTGATTACCAGTTGATATTTGGATGCCTGCTCAACCGGCAAGTCGGCTGGCTTGACGCCCTTGAGAATTTTGTCAATGTAGGCCGCGGACCGCCGATAGAGATCGTCGCGGTCCGCGCCGTAGCTCATGAGACCTCCCGCCTCCACATTTTCTTTGAAGGGAAACATGCCCGGTAGCTGGTGCCTCAGTGCGAGCCGCGCCAATAGGGCTTGCTGGGCGACAAAAAGGGGCGATGCCACGACGAGAAAAGCGTCCACGGACTCTCGCGTCATTGTCGAAAACGCGACCTCAAAATCATCGAGAGTTCGCGCGGCAACCATGCGGAGTTCGACCCTCAGTTTTTCACCCGCAGCCTCGATCGACTTCAAGGCAGGCTGGTGTGATGGCGTCGTGGGATTCCAGAGGACGCCGATCCGCGTCGGCGGACGGCACGGCCTCCTTCATCATCTCCAGTTCCTTGGCGGCTAGTTCGGTGAGAAGCATCGACAAGCCCGTGATGTTCCCACCAGGCCGTGCGAGACTCGCTACGTGGCCGAGGCCCACAGGATCGGCATGGACTGTGAACACGATGGGAATTGACGTGGTCGCCTGTCGGGCCGCTTCAACGAAGGTCGAGGAAGGCGCGACGATGACATTGACGTTCATGCGGGCCAGATCGGCCGCGAGCCCGGGTAGCTGGTCGACCTTTTCCGCCCATCGCCACTCGATGACAATGTTGGTGCCCTCGATATAGCCGAGGTCTCGCAGGCCCGCCCGAAGCGCCTCGACGCCACTAAATTCAGGGGCAAGGCCCAGGAATCCGATCCGCGGAAATCTGGCATGCTGCTGCGCGCTCGCCGCGAGCGGCCACGCCTGCCGCCGCGCCGCCGAGCAGCGCCACAAAGTCCCGCCGCCTCATGCCGAACATGGGGCTCCCTCCCATGGGTGCCGCCGCCGATCATACCAGCTAGGGACCGCCGGGCGCAGGCGGTCTGACGCATCAGGAGCCTGCCGGGGGAAGGGTCAGCTGGTCCTTGGGGCAGACCTGAATTGTTCTGAATTGAGACGGCTGCGCTGTTGGCGCGCGAGCGAGGACGACGTCCGAGTTGGGGGCAATCGCGTCGGTTCGCGATGTCCCAGCTACGACCGGTTATGCTCCAAGACCGGCTGCAAAAGCGGACATTGCACGCGCGCAGCCAAGCACCCCGATTTCGCCGAATGGACGCTACGGAATATCCGGCCCTCTGAAGCTGCCTCACTGCGGCTTGATGCCCGCGATCTTTACAACCTTGTCCCACTTCGCCGCCTCGGCGGCGATGTAGGCTTTGAACGCGGCGGCGCTCAGTACCATCGGAACCGTGCCGACATCGGCGAGCCGCGCCCTGATGTCCGGCTGCGCCAGTCCGGCATTCACCTCGCGATTAAGCCGCTCGATGATCTCCGGCGGTGTCCCTAGCGGCACGCCAACCCCGGCCCAGGTGCTCGCCTCGTATCCGGGCACTGTTTCGGCGACGGTCTGCACGTCCGGCAATAGGTCAAATCTTTTGGCGCCCAAGACGCCCAGCGCGCGGAGCTTGCCGCTGCGGACTTGCGGTAGCGCCGTCACCATTACGTCAAACCCGACCTGAACCTGACCGCCGATCAGGTCCGTCGTCATAGGTGCGCCGCCGCGATATGGGATGTGCACCATGTCGATGCCGGCCATGAACTTGAACAGTTCGCCGGCCAGATGCGACGCCGAGCCTGTGCCGAACGACGCCATAGTGACCTTGCCGGGATTGGCCTTGGCGTGCGCAATCAGCTCGGCCACCGACTTCGCCGGCACTGCGGGGTGCGCGACCATGATCATCGGATAGCTGACGACGCCGGCTGCTGGATCGATGTCGCGCTGGATGTCGAATGGCAGGTCGGTAAAGAGGCTGGCGTTCACCACCGAGGAAAGGCCGTGCCACAGCAACGTGTAGCCGTCAGGCGGCGAATTGACCACGGCCTGGACCGCAATGTTGGTCGAAGCGCCCGACCGGTTTTCGATGATGACGGGTTGACCCAGCTGCCTCGACAGCCACGGCTCCATGATACGGGCAACCGTGTCGGCACCGCCGCCTGCTGGAAAGCCGATGATCCAGCGGATCGGTTTGGTCGGATAGGCCTGTGCACTCGCGGTGCGAGAAACTGCGTGCAGCGCAGCGGCACCTGCCGCCATATACAGAAATCGACGGCGAGGAAGTTTCATTTTGCACCTCCCTCTCGCTTCACGTCACTCGATCACCTCGTCGGCGCGGGCGAGCAGCGACGGGGGCAGGGTCAGGGCGAATGCTTTTGCCGTCTTCAGGTTGATCAGGAGTTCAAATTTGGTCGCCTGATAAATCGGAATGTCACCCGGTTTGGCACCTTTCAAGATTTTGTGCACGTCATCGGCCAACCGCCTGAACAGCTCCGAGAGATCGAGGGCATAACCCATCAGCGCGCCGGCTTCGACGTAATCGCGGTACGGACATATCGTCGGCAAGCGTTTTTTCACGGCGAGCTCGGCGATGAGCTGGCGATTGGCGTAAAGGTCGCCCTCTCCGCTCACCAGCACCGCGTCCGGCCGTTGCTCCGCTAACGCATCGAAGACGCGCTCAATCTCCGAGGGTTTCCCCTCCTGCGGGAAGACAAAAGCCAGCGAAATTCCCAAACGCGCGGCGGCATCCCGCAAGACTTGCCCCACAGACCCTTCCCATCCGCCGCGCATCCCCAGGAATACGGCCTTCTGCATCGAAGGAATGGCTTCTTTCAAGAACTCCAGCCGCTTGCCCCAGATCTCGATGCCGGCATCAAGCGTGATGCCGGTGAGGTTGCCGCCGGGCCGGTGCAGGTTGGTCATCAGCCCCGCCTGCAGCGGATCCAGCATGAAAGCAACAATCGGTATCGTACCGGTTGCCGCCTTGAACACGGTCACGACGGGATTTGTTCCGGTGACGATCACATCCGGGTTGCGGGTCACGATTTCACGGGCCACTTCGGCATAACGGTCGTGACGTCCCTCGGCCCAGTAGCGTTCGATGATCAGACTTTGTCCTTCCACGTAACCCAAACGGCGCAACTCGCCGAAAAAGGCGCGCCACGCGCTGCCCCCGCCCGTTTCAGTCAGGAGAGCGGGCGGGATTGCCGGATGGAACATCGCCATCCGCGGCGGTCTCGCCGCTTGCTGCGCTCCCGCCACCAGCGGCCAAGCCGCCGCCGCGCCGCCGAGCAGCGTGATGAACTCGCGCCGCTTCATTCGATCACCTTGTCTGCGCGTCCGAGCAGCGCATCCGGAATGCTGATGCCGAGCACGGCCGCGGTCTTGGCGTTGATGGAGAGTTGAACGCGTGTGGGTTGTTCGACCGGCATGTCGCCCGGATTGGCGCCGTCCAAAATCCTTTTCACGAAATAGCCGGAGCGGCGATAGAGGTCTCGCCGCGGCGGGCCGTAGCCTAGGAGGCCGCCGGCGTCGGTGAGCTCCGGGATGGTCGACAGCGTCGGGATGCGATGCTTGAGGGCCAGCGACGCGATTGGCTCGCGCAGATCGATCAGCAAGTTATCGGGCACGATGAGCAAGGCATCCGAATTGCTCTTGGCGATGCCATCGAATGCGGCGTCGAGCTCGCCCGCCGCCTTGGCTTCGAACGGGTTGACCGTCGCCCCGAAAGCCGCCGTATGGCCACGCATGACCTCGATCAGCCCGCGGGTCGACGGATTGGCAGGATTGCCGAGGCTAGCGATCACGCGAGCCCGCGGCATGATCTCGCGAAAGTAGTCCAAGAGCTTGGGCGTCAGGTCTTCGTTCAGGTTCGATATCCCGGTCGTGTTACCGCCGGGGCGCGCCAGACTTGCGACCAGGCCGGCGCCGACAGCGTTGGTGATCGACGTCATGACGATCGGTATCGCCGCCGTGGCGCGCTGCGCTGCCCGAACGGCGCTGATGGTGGTCGCTAAGATGACGTCGGCTTTGCGTTCGACCAGTTCGCGGGCAAGGTCCGGAAAGCGTTCGTAGTTCCCCTCGGCCCAACGCAGGTCCAGCACATAGTCTCGACCCTCGCGCAGGCCGCCGTCCGAAAGCCCCTCTTTGAGACTGTCCACGAAAATGCCGCTGGAATGAGCGGAACCGCTGCCGAGCAAACCGATGAGCGCCGTTCCCTTCTGCGCAGCAGCCGGGAGCGCACCTGCAATCGCCGCGCCACCGAGCAGCGTAATGAACTCGCGCCGTCTCATGCCGAACATGGGGCTCCCTCCCACGGGTGCCGCCGCCGATCATACCAGCTGCGGACCGCCGCGCGCAGGCGGTCTGACGCATCAGGAGCGTGCCGCAGGGACGGGTCAATCGGTCCTTGGGCCAGACCT